>NZ_BAAAPM010000003.1:1807933-1869233 GCF_039531145.1 Isoptericola hypogeus | reverse complement strand
CCGCGCGCGCGACCCGGCGTCGTCGGGCACCCGTGACCGCCGAGGCCACCACCACGACGACGAGCAGCAGCAGGGCGCCGCCGAGGGCGAGCTCGGCCGGGCTGTAGGCGAGCGGGCCGGAGGTCCCGGCGGTCCCCGCGGAGCCGCCCGTCCCCGCGGCCGAGGCGATCAGGGCGTCGGCGGCCTCGGCCTGTGCGGGGTCGCGGGTCACGACCACCTCGACCTGAGGCTCCCGCCGCGAGGACGCGCCACTGACCTTGAGCACGTGGGTGCCGAGTCGGAGGTCGTCGGGCAGCTCGAGCAGCCCCGCGACCTCGCCGTGGTTCCCGGCGGTGAGCGGCCCGACGGCGAGCACGCCGCCGTCGAGGGTGGCGACGACCTGCTCGCCCGGCTCGAACCCCTGGCCGGCGAAGGTCAGCACCCGGCCCGCCACCGCGGTGGCCTGGTCGACGCCGACGGTGGCCTTGCCGGGCAGCTCGACCTTCGCCTCCTCGGGGTCGGCTCCCGCCGACGTCCCGGAGCCCGCGGCGTCCTCCTGGCCGGCGGCCGCGACGTCGTCCGGCGCGGCGGACCCACCGGTGTCGGCCGAGGTGCCGTCGTCGCCCGTCGCGCCGCCCGTCGCCGGCGGGGCGCCCCCGAACGTCACGGGGGTGAAGGTCTCGTTGGCGGCGTTCGCGACGCCGTGCGCGCCGATGGTGATGACGCCGCACTGCACCTGTGTGCAGTCCACCTCCACCGTGGCGCCCGACCGGTCCTGCGTCCGGAACCGGGCGCCAGGCACGACGAGGCGCGCCGACCAGGTGCCGTCCGCGGCGATCGTGCCGCCGTTCGCCTCGGACGCCGTGCTCGACCCGGGGTAGGCGACGAACCGCTGGTAGCCGGCGTTGTCCGCCGACTCGGAGTCGGGGACGTAGCGCAGGTCCTCGCCCGTCGCCCCGCCCGCGCTGGGCCGCCAGGACCCGCCCGACGGGTCGGAGACCCAGCCGAACAGCACGTAGATGCCGCCGAACCCCTTCGTCACCGACTGGAAGCCGCCGCCGGAGACGCTGAGCGTCGTCGGGCCGTCGGCGGCGGCGCGCGCCGCGCCGTCCGGCCCGGAGACCGAGACCCGGGCGGCGCCGTGGGCCGAAGGCGCGGGCGCGACGAGCGCGAGCGCCCCGGTCAGCACGGCCGCCAGCGCCAGCAGCAGCGCGAGCCCGGCCCTCGCCGGTTGAGCCTGCGCCGTCCTGAGCCTGTCGAAGGGTCGAAACCGGGTCTCGACAGGCTCGACCGACAGGTCAGGCACGGCCGACGGGGCAGGGTGGATGGGGTTCATGCGAGGTCCTCGGCGAGCGACGGGGCGGTCGGGGCGGTCGGGTCGGCCGGCGCACCGACCGTCCCGGCGGCGTGCCGGGGCAGCACGAGCAGCGCGCCCGTGACGGGGTGCGGGAGTACGTCGACGGGGTGGTCGTAGACGGCGGTGAGCAGGTCCGTCGTGAGCACCGCGGCGGGAGCGCCGTCGGCGGCGACGCGGCCCCCGGCGAGCACCAGGACGCGGTCGGCCCAGGCCGCGGCGAGCGCCAGGTCGTGCAGGACGACGACCACCGCGCCGCCCGCGCGGGCGTGCTCCCGGGCGCGGGCGAGCACACGCTCCTGGTGCTTGACGTCGAGGGCGGCGGTGGGCTCGTCGAGCAGCAGCAGCCGCGGCTCCTGCGCGAGCACCCGGGCGAACGTCGCGCGGGACTTCTCCCCGCCCGACAGCGTGGGGTACCGGCGGGCGGCGAGGCGCGTGACGTCCGCGTCGTCGAGCGCCCGGGCGACGACGTCCTCGTCCCGGTCCTCGGCGTCGGTGCCGCGCCAGGGCGCGCGCCCCATGCGGACGACGTCGACCACCCGGAACGGGAAGCTGACCCGGTTCTCCTGCAGCAGCACGCCACGGTGGCGGGCGAGCTCGGCGGGGCGGACGGTCGCCAGCGGCGCGCCGTCGAACGTCACCGTGCCGGCGTCGGGCGCGCGGTCGCCGGCGAGCACCGACAGCAGCGTCGACTTGCCCGCGCCGTTCGGGCCCACGACGACCAGCACCTCGCCGGCGAGCACGTCCAGGTCGACACCGTCGAGCAGCGTCGTGCCGTCGACGCGCACCGTGGCGCCGCGCGCCCGCAGGAGCGCGCCCGTGCGGCGATCCGTTCGCACGAGCCCTACGGTGCCTCGGCTCCTCGCGCTCATGCCCGGCTCCCTTCGCACGAGCCCTGCGGTGCCTCGCTCCGGCACACCTCGTCCCTCGGCGTACCTCCGCGGGGGCTCCTCGCGCTCATGCCCAGCCCCCCGCCTGCCGACGCGTGCGCCGCACGAGCCACAGGAAGAACGGCCCGCCGACGAGGGCGGTCAGCATGCCGATCGGCAGGTCGGCGTACGGCACGGCGGTCCGCGCGACGAGGTCGGCGGCGAGCAGCAGCACCGCCCCGCCGAGCGCGCTGGCCGGCACGAGCACGCGGTGCCCGGGGCCGACGGCCATCCGCACGAGGTGCGGCACGACGAGCCCGACGAACGAGATGATCCCGCAGAACGCGACGGCGGCGGCGGTGAGCAGCGCGACCACGACGACCGCCACGATCCGCAGCCGCTCGACGTCGACCCCGAGGTGCCGGGCCGACCGCTCCCCGAGCGCGAGGAGGTCGAGCCGGCGCGCCATGAGCACCGACGCCACCAGGCCGACGAGCACCAGCGGCGCGACGATCCCGACGTACGCCCAGCGGGTGCCGTTGAGCGACCCGAGCTGCCAGAAGATGATCTGCTCACGCTCCTGCGTGTCCCCGAGGAACGTGAACAGCGCCAGCACCGCCCCGCAGACCGCGTTGATCGCGACGCCGGTGAGGACCAGCGTGACCACCTCGGTGCGGCCGCCGGAGCGGGCCAGCGCGTACACGGCGAACGTCGCGACGAGGCCGCCGAGGAACGCCGCCCCCGCCGTCGTCCACGGCCCCGCGACGGTGACGCCGAGGACGATCGTCGCGGAGGCGGCGACGGCGGCGCCGGACGAGACGCCGACGACGCCGGGCTCCGCGAGCGGGTTGCCGAACACGCCCTGCATGAGCGCGCCCGCCGCGGCGAGCGCCGCGCCCACCAGGATCGCCATCACCACGCGGGGGAACCGGATGGTCCACAGCGCGGCGTAACCGTTCGGGTGCGAGGGCTCCGGGCCGAGGTCGAGGCCCAGGCCGCGGGCGAGCGCGCCGAGCACCTCGTCCGGCGGGACGTGCAGCTGGCCCGAGCCCGCCGAGACGACGGCGAGGACCGCCAGCGCCGCCGTCAGCCCGCCGAACAGCCACGCCACGCGGCCCGGGACGGCGGGCGGCAGCGGACGCGGGTCGTCGCCCGGGAGCGCGGTGCGGGTGCCGCCGTCGGCCGGCGCGTCAGTGGGCACGGTCGCCGTCATCCGAGGCTCCCGGCTGCCAGGCTCTCCGGCGCGTAGAACGCCCGGGCGAGGGCGTCGAGCACGTCGGCGGTGGCGGGCCCGAACGACAGGATCTGGGAGTCGTCCATGGCGACGACCCGGCGGTGGGAGCCGGCCGGCGTCTGCGCGAGCGCGGGGAGCTGCTCGAGCAGCCCGTCGACGCCGCCCACCGAGTCGAGGCCCTTGGACATCATGAGCAGCACGTCCGGCTGGGCCGCGATGATGCCCTCGTCGTTGACCGGCCGCATGCCCTCCCACCCGATCTCGGTGGCGACGTCGACGGCGCCGAGCGACTCGACCAGCGAGTCGGCGCCCGAGCCGTCGCCGAACAGGTAGTAGACGCCCGCCTGGCCGCGCACGTACAGGAACGCGACGCGCAGCTTGTCGGCCTTCTTCTGGGGCGCCATCCGCGCGATCTGCGCGACGACGTCGTCGACCGCGGCCTGGCTGCGCTGCGCGAGGTCCTCGCCGGCCTCGGGGACGCCGAGCGCCTCGGCGACGGTCCGCGTCAGGTCGCCGGACGTCTCGACGCTGCGGTGCGGGTCGAGCACGACGACGGGGATGCCGGCATCGCGCATCTGCAGGACGACGTCCCACGGCCCGAGCGTGGTGTCGGTGAGGATGACGGTCGGGGCGAGCTCGAGGATCGCCTCCCCGGTGAGCTCGTGGCCGTTCGCCGTGACGAGCGGGAGGTCCGCGATCTCGGCGAAGGTGGAGGACGTGTCCCGGCCCACCACGCGGTCGCCGAGGCCCAGCTCGTACACGGTGCGGGACAGCGACCCGTACAGGTCCAGCGCGAGGATGCGGCTGGTGTCGGTCACCGTGACCTCGGTGCCCTGGGCGTCGGTCACCGTGACGGGCAGGTGTGGCTGCGGGTCGTCGGCGACGGGGTCGACGGGCGCCTGGGCGGTGCGGGCCAGGCTCTCCCCGGTCCACGACCTCGGGTCGTCGAGCACGTCCAGCTCCGCGAGTGGCGTCGTGTCCCCCGCGGCGGCCCCGGCCACGGTGCCGCCCTGCGCGAGGGCGGTGCAGCCGGTCAGCACGAGGGCGACCAGCAGGGCGGCCAGCGGGGCGACCAGCGCGGCGGGCGGTGCGGTGACGGCAGCACGGGGGCTGCGGGCGGGCCGGGCCGGTCGGCTCGAGGACATCGGTGGTCTTCTCCTTGGTGGGCGCAGGCCCGCGGTGCGGCGCGACGACACGCCGTACGGCGAGGGGGTGCCGAGCCAGGGATGGCCCGAACTAAGGCTAGGCGACGCTAACTTAGGCGAGGCTGACCTTATTTGTCACGAGATTGACGGACGTCTGCCCGGGTGACCCGCGTCACCCGGGCAGGGCTGACCGGTCCGCTCGGGGCCGGCGAAAGCCGGCCGGGGCCGGCCGGTTCCGTCAGGGGTGGGCGACGCCCAGCTCGACGAACATCGCCCGGTTCAGCCGGAAGGCCTCCTGGGCCTCGGAGACCGCGAGGTCCGTCTCGGTGTCGTCGAGGTCGAGCGCGTCGAGGCGCTCGCGATAGAGATCCTTGAACGGCTTGGCCTTGGGGATCTCGGGGAAGTCGTAGAACTCGAGGCCCGCCGACGTCAGCCCGTAGTGGCGCTGCATCATCCGCTGGATGACCTGCCCGCCCGACAGGTCCCCGAGGTAGCGGGTGTAAGCGTGCGCGGCATAGCAGGCCACGTCGCCGCCGACGGCGTCCAGCCGGGCGACGTAGCGCTCGGTCGCGGGCAGCACGCGCACCACGTCGCGCCAGCCCGGGCCGTACAGGTGCGCGAGGTCGCGCTCGATGGCGGGCACGCGGGTGAGCTCGTCGAAGACGAGGCCGCGACCGCGGTCGTCGTGCCGCATGCGCGCGCTCGCCCGCTCCAGCGCCGCGTAGACGGCGAGCTGCTGCGCCGCGAGGTCCGCGTAGGCCGCGACGTCGAGCCGTCCGGCCAGGAGGCGTTCCACGAAGCCCTCCGACTCGGCCTGCGAGTGCTCGGCGCGCGTGCCCTCGCGCAGCCGCGTCGAGAGCGGGGCAAGCTGGGCGACCACGGTCATGGGACGACCTCCTGGATCGTGACGTGCGGCGGCACGGCCTCCCGCACGTCCTGACAACACGTCAGGACAAGACGCACAGTAGCAGGAAAGGTAAGCCTTGCCTACCCTCCATCCGTCGAGGTCAGGCGTTGCCCGGCGGCGTTGGGGTAGGGCAACCTGACCCGCGTGACGACGATGCCGGAGGCCACGCCTCCCGACCCGAAGACGACCCTCCGCCGGTACCTGCAGGGCACGCGCGAGAACCTGCTGTGGAAGCTCGAGGGCCTGTCCGAGCGGGACGTGCGACTGCCGCGCACGCCCACCGGTACCAACCTCCTCGGCCTGGTCAAGCATGCGGCCGGCACCGAGATCGCCTACTTCGGCGGGACGTTCTCCCGGCCCTGGCCGACGCCCGAGGACGTGCCGTGGCTGCCGCTGACTCCGGAGGCCCCGTGGCCGGACGACCCGAACGTCGACTTCTACGCCACCGCCGACGAGTCCATCGCGGACGTCGTCGCCCTCTACCGCAAGGTGTGGGCGTTCTCCGACGAGACGATCGAGTCCCTGCCCTTGGACGCCCCCGGTCACGTCTTCTGGTGGGGCGACGGCGCGGTGACGCTGCACCAGATCCTCGTGCACGTCATCGTCGACCTGTCCCGGCACGCCGGGCACGCCGACATCCTGCGCGAGGGCGTCGACGCGACCGTGGGCATGCGGCAGGGCAACTCCAACATCCCCGACGGCGTCGACTGGCCGGCCCACGTGGCGAGGCTGCGCGGCATCGCGGAGCAGTTCCCCGCCGGGCCGGGCAGCCCGGCATGAGCGCCGTCCCGACCATCCGCCAGGTCGTGCTGGACACCACCGGCGCGCGTGGGCTCGCGGAGCTCAACCGGGAGATGTTCGGCCTGGCCTGTCGCCCCGGAGACGAGCCGCGCCCGCCGGCGAGCCCGACCCGCTCGGCGCCGACTGGCTCGTGCTGCGCAGGACCCGTCGGCTGAGGCGGAGGTGCAGCGCAGGGTGAAGGCCGAGGTGGGGGTGGGGGTTCGAGGGGTGCTCCCGGCGCATCGGGCGTAGGTTGCCGATGACTGTCCGGCGTCGGGCGTCGCCACACCGTCGTGGCACCGGCTCGGAGGTCTCGTTCGCAAGGACCGAGACGAAGGGTGCGCACCCATGCGCTTGCGAGAACACCAGACCAGACTCCGGCTCGTCGCCGCCACCTCGGGCGTCGCGCTGGTCCTCACCTCCCTCACGGCGACGGCCGCGGCCGCCGCCGCCCCCGACCCCGACGACCTGCGCCTCGCGGACGCGCAGCCGACCCTCACCTCGCGCGACGAGGGCGCCAAGACGCCGTCGAGCGCGCTGGCGAGGACGCCGAAGCGCCTGCTGAACCTCGAGTCCAGCAAGAAGATCCCGGTGATGGTCAAGTACGACGTCGAGCCGGTGGCGTCGTACACGGGCACGGTGCCCGGCTACGACGCGACCAGCCCGTCCGTGACGGGCGAGGCCCTGCGCGGCAAGGACGCCGACATCCGCCGGTACCGCGGCTACGTCGAGGATCAGGCGGGGTCCATCACGGCCGACGTCGAGGCCGCGGTGCCGGGCACCGAGGTCGTCGCGACCTACGAGACGGTGTACGGCGGCGTCGCCGCGCTCGTCCCCGGCGACCAGATCCGCGCCCTGCTGGACGTGCCCGGCGTCGTCGCCGTGCAGGAGAACCGGCTGGAGAAGCCGCTCACCGACTCGAGCGTCGAGTACATCGGCGCCCCGGCCGCGTACGAGGAGCTCGGCACCGAGGCCGAGGCCGGCGACGGGCTGGTCCTCGGCAACATCGACACCGGCATCTGGCCCGAGCACCCGTCGTTCGCCGACCACGGGAACCTCACGCCGTACGACGGGCCGGCCGTCGAGTGCAACTTCGGCGAGGACCCGACCACGCCGGCGGACGACCCGTTCGAGTGCAACGACAAGCTCATCGGCGGGTACTCGTTCACCGACCTCTACGACCAGCTCAACCCCGGTGACTACCTGTACCGCGGCACCGCGCGCGACGCGGAGGGCCACGGCTCGCACACGTCGGGCACCAGCGCGGGCGGCATCGTCGAGGACGTGCAGACCATCGGCCCCGAGATCGCGAAGATCCAGGGCGTCGCTCCCGGCGCGAAGATCATCGAGTACAAGGCGCTCGGGCCGGGCGGCGGCTACACGTCCGACCTCGTCGCGGCGGTCCAGCAGGCCGTGGTCGACCAGGTGGACGCCATCAACTACTCCATCTCCGGCGGATCCACGGTCGACGACCCGGTCGAGCTCGCCTTCCTGGGCGCGTACGACGCGGGCGTCTTCGTGGCCGCGTCGGCGGGCAACGACGGCCCGGGGGCCGCGACGGCGAACCACGTCAGCCCGTGGCTGACGACGGTCGCCGCGTCGACGCAGACGCGGGAGTTCTCGTCCACGCTCACCCTGACCGCCGGCAACGGAGACACCTTCACGGTCGACGGCGCCTCGATCGTGTCGGGCGTGGCCGAGCCGCTGCCCGTGGTGAGCGCGGCCGACGCGCCGTACTCCGACCCGCTGTGCCAGAACCCGGCGCCCGCCGGGACGTTCGACGGCGTGATCGTCGTCTGCGAGCGCGGCTCCAACGCCCGCGTGCTCAAGGGCTACAACGTGCTGCAGGGCGGCGCCGCGGGCATGGTCCTGTACAACCCGACGCTGGCCGACGTCGCGACCGACAACCACTTCCTGCCGGCGCTGCACGTCGCCGACGGCACGGAGCTGGTGGCCTTCCTGGACGCGCACGGCGACGTCACCGGGTCGTTCACCGACGGGGCGCCCGCCGAGGGCCAGGGCGACGTCATGGCGGCGTTCAGCTCCCGCGGGCCGGCCGGTCCGTTCGTCAAGCCGGACGTCACGGCGCCGGGCGTGCAGATCCTCGCGGCGATGACGCCCACGCCGCTGTCGCCGGAGGGCGGCCAGGCCGGGGAGTACTACCAGTCCATCCAGGGCACGTCGATGTCGTCGCCGCACATCGCGGGCGTCGGCCTGCTGCTCAAGGCCGTGCACCCCGACTGGACGCCGGGGCAGATCAAGTCCGCCATCATGACGCAGGCGCGCGACGACGTCGTCAAGGAGGACCTCACGACGCCGGCCGACCCGTTCGACATGGGGGCAGGCCACGTCGACGTCGAGGAGTCGCTGACCCCGCCCGTGACGATCTCGGACACCACCGAGAACTACACGGCCCTGGCGAACGACCCCGTGCACGCCGTCGACCTCAACATCCCGTCGATCAACGCGCCGACCCTGCCGGGCCGGCTCACCACCACCCGCACGCTGCAGAACACGTCGGGCCGCACGATCGTCGTGCACCCCACGGCCGACGCCCCGGACGGCGCGCGCATCTCCTTCAGCCCGAAGGTCGCCGTCGTGAAGCCGGGCCGGAGCGTCGACATCGACGTCACCATCACCGACACGTCGGCGAGCGGGGTGCAGAAGTTCGGCTCCGTCACGTTCGAGACCTCGCGCGGCGACGCCCGCATCCCGGTGGCGTTCGTGCCCACCCAGGGCAACGTCTCGGTGACGCAGTCGTGCGACGCGGAGACCATCCGGTGGCGCGACGACGTCACGTGCACCGTCACCGCGACCAACGAGTCGTTCAACACGCAGTCCGTCACGGCGACCACGACCGGCGAGGGCGCGCTGCGCGGGTCGAAGACCGTGTCGGGCGAGCTCGAGGCGGCCGAGCTGGGCGTCCCGAGCGTGGCCGACGTGCCCGACGGCTCGCCGGCCGGATTCGTCGACCTCGACCAGTTCAGCGGGGCGCCGACGCCGGTCGGCGACGAGGAGCTCGTGAACTTCAACGTGCCGGCGTTCCAGTACAACGGGCGCACGTACACGCAGCTCGGCGTCGACAGCAACGGGTACCTCGTGGCCGGGGGCGGCACCTCCGAGGACAACGAGTGCTGCACGCTCCCCGGCGGGCCGTCGCCGGCCCGGCCGAACGACGTGCTCGCGCCGTTCTGGACGGACCTGACCGGCGAGCAGGCCGAGGGCATCCGCACGAACGTCCTCACCGACGGGGTGAACGACTGGCTCGTCATCCAGTGGGACGTCTTCGTCTGGGGCACCCAGGACGCCCGCGCCTTCCAGGCGTGGATCGGGGTGAACGGCACCCAGGACGTCTCGTTCACCTATCCGGGCGCGATGGCGGCCCCGGGCGCGCAGCCGTTCCTCGTCGGGGCGGAGAACTCCGCCGGCGCGGGCGACATGGTGGCCGAGCTGCCGGACGGCACGGACAAGGTCGTCACGTCGACCGACCCGCAGCCGGGCGGCACGCTCACGTACGACGTCACGCTGAAGGGCCGGCTCCCCGGCAAGGGCGTCGTGCACACGGAGGTCGTCGCCGACGAGGTGCCGGGCACGACGATCGTCGAGACCCCGGTGCGGGTGACGCTCTTCGGTCACTGATCGGACCGTCGCGGGTGGCGGCGGCCGTAGCCTGGTGGGGTGCAGTGCCCTCACTTCGACGCCGGCCGCTGCCACTCGTGCACCCTGCTGGCCACGCCGTACCCCACGCAGGTGGCCGAGAAGGCCCAGCACGTCGCGGCGCTGCTCGACTCCGCCGTCCCGGGGGCGCGGATCGACTGGCTGCCACCCGTCACCGGGCCCGAGTCCGCGTTCCGCAACAAGGCGAAGATGGTGGTCACCGGCACCGTGGACGCCCCGGTGCTGGGCATCCTCGGCTCGTCGTCGGGCCCGTTCGCGGGGCAGGGCGTCGACCTCACCGACTGCGGGCTCTACCCGCCGGAGCTGCAAGCCGCGTTCGGCCCGCTGGCCGCTCTCGTCACCCGGGCCGGGCTGACGCCGTACGACGCGACGTCGCCGTCCCGCGGGTCACGCCGCCGCGAGACGCCGCGCGAGTCCGCCTGGCGCGGCGAGCTCAAGCACGTGCTCGTCACGCTGTCGCCCGACGGCGAGCTCATGGTGCGTTTCGTACTGCGCAGCCAGGAGCCGGTCGCGCGGCTGCGCAAGCACCTGCCGGCGCTGCTCGCCGCGCTGCCGCAGGTCGCCGTCGTCAGCGTGAACGTCCAGCCCGCGCACGCCGCGGTGCTGGAGGGCGACCACGAGATCGTCCTCACCGAGCGGCAGACGCTCCCGATGCGGCTCGGCGGGATCACCCTGCACCTGCGCCCGCAGAGCTTCTTCCAGACCAACACCGCCGTCGCGGCCGCCCTGTACGACCAGGCGCGGGAGTGGGTGGACGAGGTCGCGCCCGCGTCGCTGTGGGACCTGTACTGCGGCGTCGGCGGGTTCGCGCTGCACTGCGCGGCCCCCGGGCGCGCCGTGGTCGGCATCGAGATCTCCGCCGAGGCGATCGCCAGCGCGGCCACCACGCGCGCCGAGCTCGCCCACCTGCCTGCGGGATCCGTCGTCGGCACCCGCGACGGCGCGTGGTGGGCCGACGCCGTCCGCGACGTCCGTTTCGCCGCCGGGGACGCGACGGCGTTCGCGCTCGGGGCCGAGGCCGCGCCGGAGCTCGTCGTGGTCAACCCGCCGCGGCGCGGCATCGGGCCCGAGCTCGCCGGCTGGCTGGAGTCCTCCGGCGCGCGGCACGTGCTCTACTCGAGCTGCAACGCGACCACCCTCGCCGGCGACCTGGCGCACATGCCGTCGCTGCGCCCCCGCCGTGCCCGGCTCCTCGACATGTTTCCGCAGACCAGCCACTACGAGGTGCTGATGCTGCTCGAGCGCGAGGTCCCCGCCGGCTGAGCGCGCGCACCCAGCGTCCCCCCGGGGGTTCCCTGAGCGCCGCCTGAGGCCTACGCTCGCGAACAACCGCACCCCGCAACGTCGCGACGTGCGCCGTCGACCCGACCCCGGGTCTCGCGGGGGCACCTGAGCAGGAGGTCCAGCGTGAGAACCAAGTTGCTCTCCACTGCCGTCGCGACCACCGCCGTCACCGGGCTGTTGGCCGCGGCATCCCTCGCCCCCGCCGCCACCGCCGCGCCCCTCGTCGAGACGGGCAGGTCGGGCTGGGACTGGGACCGGGACAAGCACCACGGCAAGTACCTGTCGAAGAAGGTCACCGGCAAGCGCGTGTTCGAGCACCTCGAAGAGCTCCAGGAGATCGCCGACGAGAACGGCGGCAACCGGGCCGCCGGCACCGAGGGGTACGAGGAGTCGGCGGAGTACGTGGAGCGGGTGCTGCGCCGCGCGGGGTACGAGACCGAGCGGCAGTACTTCCCGGTCACGCTCTTCGACCTGGAGGACCTCACCGTCGAGGTCCCCGGCGTCGAGCTCGAGCCGATCGCCATGACCTACTCGACGTCCACCCCCGACGACGGCGTCGTGGCCGGGCTGGTCGAGCCCGCGATCGCGGACGGCTGCCCCGCCAGCGACGACCCCGCGGCACCGCACGAGGACTCCTGGGCCGGCGTCGACGCCACGGGCCTCATCGCCGTCGTGCAGCGCGGGAGCTGCCCGTTCGGGGCGAAGGCCCTCGCCGCGGGCGAGGCCGGCGCGGCCGGCGTCATCATCTACAACAACGCCGACGGCGCCCTCAACGGCACGCTCGGCGGCGCGAACGAGGGCTACGCGCCCGCCGTGGGCGTCACGGCGACCGAGGGGGCGGCCATCCTCGCGGCGCACGAGGCCGACCCGTCGCTGCAGGTGACGTTCGACCTCCAGGCCACCACCACGGACGCCGAGTCGTTCAACGTGCTCGCCGAGACCCGGCGCGGCGACGACGAGAACGTCGTCATGCTGGGCGCGCACCTCGACGGCGTCGACGAGGGCCCGGGCATCAACGACAACGGCACCGGGTCGGCCGCGATCCTCGAGACGGCCGTCCAGCTCGCCAAGGACAAGAGGATCAACAACCAGGTCCGCTTCGCGTGGTGGGGAGCCGAGGAGCTCAGCCTCGTGGGGTCGAACCACTACGTCGCGGACCTGGTGGAGAACGACCCGGAGGAGCTCGAGAAGATCGCCGCGTACCTGAACTTCGACATGATCGGGTCGCCGAACTACACGATCGGGGTGTACGACGCCGACGAGTCGACGTTCGATGCGCCGGTGACCGTGCCGGACGGCTCCGCCGCGGCCGAGGAGATCTTCACGGACTACTTCGACGACACCGAGCAGCCGTGGGTGGACTCGCCGTTCTCGGGGCGGTCGGACTACCAGGCGTTCATCAACAACGGCATCCCGGCGTCCGGCCTGTTCACCGGCGCCGACGCGATCAAGACCGAGGCCGAGCAGGCGATCTTCGGCGGCGTCGCCGGCGAGCAGCTCGACCAGAACTACCACGGGCCCGGCGACGACCTCGACAACGTGAACAAGGAGGCGCTCGACATCATGTCCCGCGCCATCGGGCACGCCGCGCAGCAGCTCGCCTACAGCACCGAGGCGATCAACGGCGTCGAGCCGGACGACGACCGCGGACACGGTCACGGTCACGGCCGTGGCCACGGGCACGGCGGCGGTCGCTGAGGCCGCGGGACCCGCACCCGCCGCGGTAGTGCCGGTCCCACCGCGGAGCTGCCCCGCACGGTGAGGCGGTGCGGGATCCCGCGAGGGAGAACGCGATTCGCGTACCCCTCGCGGGATCTCGTCCTGTCACGACGAGCTCCTGACCATGGGGGCGGTCAGTCGTGCCAGCGGCCGAGCCTCTCGAGCCGCGCACCGGGTGCCGCACCGGCGGCGGCCTCCACCTCGACGACGACGCTGCCGGCGCGACCGAGCCCGCCGACGTACCAGCCGCGAGCGCCGGAGAACGGGGTGAGCCACGGGTCCGACGTGGTGACCCGCACCACCCGCGCGTCGTCCCCCGTCGGGACCACGAGGTACAGGCGTGGCAGCGTGCTGGCGGGCACGGCGAGCGTGACGCTGCGCGTCGTCGCCTCGACCGGGGACGTCGGTTCTGCCGAGGGCAGGGGCGCCGGCGTCGTGGTGGGCTGCGGCGTCGGGCCGGGGGTCGTGGTCGGTGCCGGCTCGGCGGTGGGCGTGGTGGTCGGGCGTGCGGCGGGGCTCTCGTCCGGCGTGGCCGACCGCGCCGGCTCGCTCGCGGAGCCTGTGAACCCGGTGTCTCCCTGGCCCGCGGGCGAGTCGGTCGGCGCAGGCTCTGCCGGGCCGGGGTCGCCGTCGGTCGTCGGGTCCTGCGGCGGGAGCGTCGACGGGCCCGTCGTCCCGGCGTCAGACGGGGCCGGCTCCACCTCGTCCGTCGCCCCGTTGCCCGTCGCCCCTTCGACCGTGGACCCGTCGCCCGTGGACCCGTCGTCCGCCGGTCCCGTCGGCTCGGGGTTCGTCGCCCCCGCCGACGGCGCGGGCGAGCCCGACGCGGCGACCACAGGCACAGCGCCGGTCGGCGCCCCGCCGGTGACCAGCGCGACGGCGAAGGACGCCACCACCACGGCCGCGACGGTGCCGGCGCCGACGAGGCCCGCCCGGCCCCACCCGCCGAGCCGCAGCACCTGCGCGCGCAGCCACTCCCAGCCGCCGGCGAGCGCCGCACCCAGAGACCCCAGGCCCGCGACCCCCGCGCCGCCCGCGCTCCCCGCGGCGGTCGCGCCGACGACCACCGGCCCGGCACCGGCCGCGACGGCCCCGGTGAGCAGCAGCGGCGCGGCGTCGCGCAGCGCCCACGACGCCTGCCGCACGTCGATGAACGCCCGCATGCACCCGTCGCAGCCGAACAGGTGCTCCTCGAGCACGGTGCGGCGGCGCGGCGCGAGCCGGTGGCCCGCGTACTCGTGCAGCGCCGTCCGGACCTCGAGGCAGCCCGGCGGGCACGCGCGGGCGTGCGCGGCGGCGAACGCGGCCGCGAGCCGCCGCTCCGCGCGGCGCAGGCGGCGCCCCACCACCCGCGCGTGGGAGCCCAGCTCGGCCGCGATCGTCCCGACGTCCCGGCGGCGCACGTGGTGCGCCCACAGCAGCCGCTGATCGTCGTGCGGCAGCGTCGCGAGGACGGTGCGCAGCACGTCGGCGTCGACCGTGCCGGGCGCGCCGGGGCCGTCGTCGTGCCCGCGGGCCGCGGCCGCGTCGCGCATCCGGTTGATCACGGCGTCGACGTCGCCCGGCCGCGCGCTCCCGTCAGTCGCGCCCACGCTGCGTCCCCCCGTGCCGTCCGACTGCGATCATGTCTGGGGCGCGGACCGGTCCGCGCCGCAGACATGATCGCAGGGTCCCGCGGGGCCAGGGCAAGCCCCGAGGTCGAGGTCACCGGGCCCGCGTGCGTCCGTGAGCATCACCGCCAGCGGTCGGGAGGCGACTCTCGGGGCCGGGAGGGGGTGCGCCGTCAGCCCCGGCGGGCGGTACCCGCGAGCGTGCCGTGACCTCGGCCGCTGAGCCCCATGAGCCGGTCGAGTGCCCGGCGCTCCCCCGCGACCGCGTTCTGGCGGCCGGCACCCGCGGGGCCGGGGTGCCCCCGCCCGCCGACCGCCCCCGCGTCGCGGACCAGGGAGAACAGGTCTTTGGGGTCGGCGGGCTCGGCGATGAGGTCGAGGTGCTGCAGCAGCTCGGGCGGCACGTCGTCGAGCACGAACCGCAGCATGGCCCAGTCCTCGACCGCGAACCCGACGGAGTCGAAGACGGTGACGGTCGTGGCGTCGAGGGCCGCACGCTCCCCGACGCCGCGCTCGAACGGCGTGCCCGCACCGCGCGGCGTCCGCCCGACTCCGCGGCGCCCGGGCTTGCGGCCGGCCACGACCTCCCACAGCTCGGTCACCGGGAAGTCGGCCGGCATCTGCTGCAGCTCCCCCTCGATCCGGGTCTGCGGCTCGTATTCCACGAAGACGTCCGCGCCGGCGAGGATGCGCGGGTCGAGCTCCGTCTTGCCCGGGCAGTCGCCGCCGATGGCGTTCACGTGCGCGCCCGGGTGGGCCAGCGTCGTGACCATCTCGTGGGTGAGCACCGTGGCGTTCGTCTTGTCGGCGGTGCAGGTGGTGACGACGTCGGCGCCGGTCACGGCGTCGGCCGCGCTGGTCGCCTCGTGCACCTCGAAGCCCAGCTCGCGGGCGTGCCGCACCAGCTTGGCGCGGGCGGCCGGGTCGGTGTCCCAGGCGCGCAGGTGCGTGATGCCGAGGGCGGCTCGCATGCCGAGCGCCTGGAACTCCGACTGCGAGCCGGTGCCGATCAGGGCGAGGGTGCGCGAGTCCGGGCGGGCGAGCAGGCGGGCCGCGAGCCCCGACGTCGCCGCCGTCCGCAGCGCAGTGAGCAGCGTCATCTCGGCGAGGAACGTCGGGTAGCCGGTGTGCACGTCGGCGAGCACGCCGAACGCGGTGACGGTCTGGAACCCGCGGGCCGGGTTGCGGGGGTGCCCGTTGACGAACTTGAAGCCGTACGTGACGTCGTCGGACGCGGGCATGAGCTCGATGACGCCGTCGCGCGAGTGCGTCGCGACGCGGGGGCGCTTGTCGAGCTCGGGCCAGCGGGCGAAGTCGGCGGCGAGGGCGTCGATCAGGCGGCCGATGACGGCCTCGGGCCCGCGGCGGGCGACCCAGCGGGCCGTCGCGGCGACGTCGAGGAACGGGACGGTGGTCATGCGCGGGCCTCCCGGGCGGCGTTCGTGGTGGGGTGCGTGGTGTGCACGCTCGTGCGGGGGTCGGTCGTGGGCCGGTCGGGGGCGGTGCGCAGCTCGAGGGTGCAGCACTTGACCGAGCCGCCGCCCTTGAGCAGCTCGGACAGGTCGATGCCGACGGGCTCGAAGCCGCGCTCGCGCAGCAGGTCGTGCATCCCGGTGGCGCGGTCGGTGAGAAAGACGTGGCGTCCGTCCGAGACGGCGTTGAGGCCGAGGACCGCGGCGTCGCGCGGGGTGGCGAGGACGGCGTCGGGGAACCGCTCCGCGAGGACCGCCCGCGACGCCGGGCTGAACGCCTCCGGGAGGTATGCGACCACCGGGCCGACGGAGCTGCCGACATGGCTTCCCGCGGGGCCGCCCGCCGCCGTCCCGCCTGCGTCGAGGACGGCGAGGGCCGTGTCGAGGTGGTAGTAGCGCGGGTCGACGAGCTCGAGCGTGACGACGTCGACGCCGAGCCGCTCGGCGACCTCCGCGTGCGCCGGCCGGGAGGTGCGGAACCCCGTTCCGGCCAGCATGACGTCGCCGGCGAGCAGCAGGTCGCCCTCGCCCTCGTTCTGCTCCGCGGCCTGGCCGAGGCTGACGACCCCGTGCGCGGCGGCCGCGGCGAACCACGCCTCGTAGGCGCCACCCTCTGGCTGGCGCTCGGGGTACGTGAAGCGGGCGGCCAGCGCCCGCCCGCCGACGACGACTCCCCCGTTGGCGGCGTAGACCATGTCGGGCAGCCCTGGCACGGGGTCGATCACCTCGACCGTGTGCCCGTGCGCCTCGTACGCCGCCTTGAGCGCGGCCCACTGCGCGAGCGCGCGGTCCGTGTCGACCGGGACGCCGAGGTCCATCCAGGGGTTGATCTCGTAGACCACGTCGAAGTACGTGGGCGGGCACATGAGGAAGTGGCGCGGGGTCGCGGTGCGGGCGGGGGCGTCGGGCACGGTGGCCGACAGGGTGGCCGACGTCGTCGTCGGGGTGGTGATCGCCGTCATGCCGGAACGCTAGGAGCGTCGCCGTTGCCCACCAGGCGCGTTTCGTTGCGCTCATGGCGCCCAACCTGGCGAATCTGAAGCCCTGGGTGAAGAATCCGAGGTTATGGACCGGCCATGGACACCGTGAACCGCAAGATCGTCGGGCACCTGCTGCGCGACGGGCGGGCGACCTACGCCGACATCGGCGACGCGGTCGGGCTCTCCGCCCCCGCGGTCAAGCGACGGGTGGACCTCATGCTCGCGCGCGGCGAGATCGCCGGGTTCACGGTGCGCGTCTCTCCGGAGGAGCTCGGCTGGGGCGTCGAGGCGTACGTCGAGCTGTTCTGCCGCGGCAACGTCTCGCCCGCCACGCTGCGTCGTGACCTCGCCGCCATCCCCGAGGTGGTCCGGGTGGACACGGTCACCGGCGAGGCCGACGCCATGGTGCAGATCATGGCGGGCGGGATGGCGGACATCGAGCGCACCGTCGAGGCCATCCGCGCCGGCGGGCGCGTGGACAAGACCCGCACGTCGCTCGTCATGACGCGCGTCATCGACCGGCCCGCCCGGTCCGGGTCGCCGACCGCGGGCGAGGGCTGACCGTGCGCGGCGCCGGGTCCCGCGCGGACGCCCGTCGTGCCCGCGCCCGGCGGGGCCACGCCCGTCGTGCCCGCGCACGGCGGGCCAGCGCCGGCGCCCTGCTCGCCGCCTGCGTCGCCACGGCCGTCGCCGGGTGCGCGCCGTCCGCGCCGACCGTGCCGCCCCAGGTCGTGGACCGGCTCGGCGGCGAGCTGCGGCAGGACCGCACGCAGTACGCCGACCGCACCGCGTCCCTGCGCGTGGTCAACGGCTCCGACGAGGTGCTCACCCTGCTCGGCGGGGCGCTCGACGCGCCGGGGTACGGCCCGAGCAGCCCGGACGGCGATCCACGCCCCCGGGCGCTCGCCCCCGGAGCCGGGCGCGACGTCCGGCTCCGGCTGGGCGACGTCGACTGCGCAGCGGACCCGCCCGAGCCCCTCACCGGGAGGGCGGCGGCCACGACCGAGGTCGCGATCGGCACGGTGACGGTCGCCCCGGGCGAGGACGCGGCCGCGAGCGAGGGCACCGACGTCGAGGTCGGCGTCACCGATCCGTTGGGCCGGCTGGCCGCCGTCCACGCGGAGGTGTGCGCCGAGCGGCTCATCGCGTCGGGCGCCACGCTCCGCGTGACGGGCGTCGAGGCCGCGCGGGTCCGCACGTCCGACGGCACGGAGCCCGGCGGGCGCGTGACGCTCGCCGTCGAGCCGGTGCCGGGCGGGCCACCGGTCCGGCTCGTGCGGGTCACGGGGACCACGCTGCTCTCCCCCGCCGGCGACGAGGCCTGGTGGACTGGCGACGAGCTGGCGGGCCAGGAGGAGGGACTGATCGTGCTCGACGTCGTGCCGGCGCGGTGCGACCCGCACGCCGTCGCGGAGGACAAGCGCGGGACGTTCCTGCCGGTCACGGCCGAGGTCGACGGGGCACTGCAGCCCGTGACCTACGTGCCGATGTCCGACGAGCAGCGCGCCGGGATCTACGGCCTCGTGCACGACGCCTGCGGCTGGGACTGACCGGCTGCGGCTCATCGGCTGGGGCTGAACGGTGGGCGGCCGACGGCAGCCCGTCGGACACCGTTGCGCAATCGTGACGGGTGAAGTGTGATCGCCCCCTCCCGCTATTGAGGCTCCATCAGTAGTCTCGGCCTGAGTCCCGTCGACGGCGACGGGCCACGGCCGCGGGCCGTGCAGCACTGCGTCGCCCGCGACGCGGACCCGAATGAGGCTCCGATGAACTCGACCACGCCTGTGTCGCGCGGGACGCGCGGACCGACGGTCTCGACGATCGCCGCCGTCGCCGCCCTGGCGCTCGCGGCGCTCACCGCGCTCGTGGTGCTGATCCTGCTCGACGGCAAGGTGGCCGACGGCGCCACCCGGCTCGACGCCGGAGCGGCCGAAGTCCGCGACGGCGCGGGCGAGCTCTCCGAGGGGAGCGCGCAGGTGGCCGACGGGGCCGGTGCGCTCTCCGACGGGGCGACCGAGCTCTCCGGCGGCACCACGCGGCTCGTCGACGGCACCGACGACCTGACCGCCGGCACCGCCCGGCTCGTGTCCGGCGCGGGCGAGCTGCGCGACGGCCTCGTCGACAGGCTGCAGCCCGGCACGGTCGAGGCCTCCGCCGGCATCGTCCGGCTGCACGACGGCACCGTGAGACTGCACGACGGCGGCGCCCGGCTGACCGACGGGGCCGAGCGCGCCGCCGCCGGCGCCGGGGTCCTGGCGGCGGGGACGGGGAAGCTCGCCGACGGCGCCGCCGCTCTCGGCGACGGGACCCTCCAGGTCGCGGGCGGCGCGTTCGCCGTCGCGGACGGCAACCGCGTGCTCGCGACCGGTACCGGGAAGATCACCGAGGGCGCCGGCGCCCTGGCCGACGGGAACCGCCAGGTCGCCGACGGCGCCAGCGCCCTGGCCGCAGGCAACCGCCAGGTCGCCGACGGCGCCAACAACCTCGCCGCAGGCAACCGCCAGGTCGCCGACGGCGCCAACAACCTCGCCGCAGGCAACCGCCAGGTCGCCGACGGCGCCAACAACCTCGCCGCAGGCAACCGCCAGGTCGCCGACGGCGCCAACACCCTCGCCGCAGGGACCGACCGCCTGGTGGCCGGGGGCGAAAGGCTCACCGCAGGTTCGGGCGACCTCGCGGACGGGGCAGCCAGCCTGTCCAGCGGCGTGGATTCCCTGGCCGACGGCCTCGACGGGCTCGTCATGTCCGGCGAGGCGCTCGCCGCAGGCGCCACGAGTGCAGCCCGCGGGGCCGCGGGGCTCGCCGACGGCACGACGTCTCTCGCGGGCGCCGCGGACGAACTCGCGGCGGGGAGCGACAAGGTTGCAGACGGGGCGGCCGGCGTCGCCCACGGTGCCGCGGCCGTCGCGGACGGCCTCGGCCGCGCGGCGGGCGCGAGCGAGGCTCTCGCGGGAGGGCTGCAGCAGGTTGCCGGCGGGGCCGATCAGGTAGCCGCCGGGTCGGCGTCGCTGCACGATGCGCTGGCCGCCCTCGCAGGGTCGACCGACGACCCCGAGGTCGCTGCCGCACTGCGCGAGCTGACGGATCGGGCGGAGACCGTCTCGCAGGACGCCTCCGGTGTCGCGGCCGGCGCGGGCGCCAGCCTGGACGGCGCGCAGGAGCTGTCTGCCGGGTTCTCGGGGACCAAGGGTCTCGTCGCCGGGGCGGGGGCCGTCAAGGCGGGGGCGTCGTCACTCCAGGACGGCACTGCGGACGCTGCCGCCGGTGCCGCGCGGCTCGCGACGGGTGCCGACTCACTCGACGTGGGCGCGCGCGACCTGAGCGCGGGCACGGCACGGGTGCGGGACGGGGTCGCCGCCGTGCTCGACGGCGGTACGCGCCTGCGGTCGGGGGCGCTCGCCGCGAGCCTGGGGGCGAGCAGCCTCGCCGCCGGGTCCGCCTCGCTCGACACGGGCGTCACCGAGCTCACGACCAGCAGTGCGGCTCTTCGCGACGGAGCTCACGGCCTCGCGACCGGGGCCGGCGCGACCGCAACCGGAGCAGCCGGTCTGGCGACCGGGGCCGACGCGACCGCAACCGGAGCCGAGAAGCTCGCGACCGGGGCCGGCGCGACCGCAACCGGAGCAGCCGGCCTCGCGACCGGGGCCGACGCGACCGCAACCGGAGCTGAGAAGCTCGCGACCGGGGCCGGCGCGACCGCAACCGGAGCCGATGCCCTGTTCACCGGGACCCGGGAGCTGTCCGATGGCGCGGACACGCTCGCGGACGGCGCCGGCCGCGTCGCCGACGGCTCGTCCGACGCGGCCGTCGGTGCGGCAAGGCTGGCCGCCGGGAACGCGGGCGCGGCGGACGGCGCGGCCCGGCTCGCCGGCAGCATGCCCGGGCTCGCCGACGGCGCCGCGGAGCTCACCACCAAGCTGGGCGACGCCGAGACGGGCGCGGGCACGCTCGTCGACGGCCTGGCGAAGATCGAGGCGGGCACCGCCGACGCGGCAGCGGGCGCCGGCCGGCTCAGCACGGGCGCGGTGCGGCTCGACTCCGGCGCGGGCGACCTCGCCGCGGGATCCGTCGAGCTGGCCGACGGCGCGACCCTGCTGTCGTCGGGAGCCTCGCTCCTGACGGACGGCTCCGCCGAGCTGGCCGACGGCGCCTCCCGGCTCGCCTCCGGGACCTCCGAGCTCGCCGACGGCACCACCACCATGCGGACCGAGATCGAGACCAGCCCCGCCGACGGCGCCGTCGTCGCGGGCGGCGCGCTGCTGGCGCTCGGGCTGCTGGGCGGGATCGTCGGCCTCGTCCTCCTGGCCCGGCGTCGCCTCTGACGCCGTCCCCGGGACGCGGGACGGCCCGGCCCGGCGCTCTTGGGGAGCGCGGGGCCGGACCGTCCCGTGTCCGGGGTCGGTCAGCCGCGGCCCGCGTGGCCGTGGCCGCCGAAGATGATCTCCCAGAGGCTCTTCACCCGGATCGTGGTCGTCGTCGTGGCGGCCCGGGTGGCGTCGTCGCCGGAGTACCGCACCTCGACCTCCACGGTTCCGGGCCGGAACGGCCCGACGCGCAGCGTCGCGTCCCCGCCGCGCAGGCGCTCGCGGTCCACCGTCCGGTCGCGCACGACGGCGGTGACCTTGCCGGTCGGGGTGCCGGCGGGCGAGGAGACCGTCACGTCCAGGCGCGGCCTCTGGAGCCACGCCACGACCGTCTCCGGGGCGTCGACCGTGACCGTCGGCTCGGCCGTCGCGGGCCTCGTCACCTCGATCGGCACCGTGACCTCGGTGCCCGTCGCGGCCCCGCTCAGCGTCAGCGCCGTCGCACCCTCGGGCACGTCCGCTGGCAACGTGACCCGTACCGACGCCGTCCCGACCTCGTCGAACGGCTCCGTCCCGATCGCGCTCTCCACCGCGGCGGAGCCGAGCACCTCGTCGCCGAGCGCCACGGTCAGCTCGGGGTCGGTGACGTCGGCCGAGCCGGTCATGGCCCACGACGAGACGTCGAAGGCGACGGCCGACCCGGGCGCGTACGCCTCGGGGGCGTCCGCCGGGAAGGAGACGCCGACCGCGTGCTGCGCGGCGTCGACCGGCAGCGGCTGGTCGGCGGCGAAGGCCGCCATGTAGTCGACGAACGCCGTCAGGTCGACCTTGCCGGTGTCGCGGGCGTCCGCGCCCCCGGCGAAGGCCCGGAAGTTGTCGCCGCCGGTGGCGAGGAACGAGTTGACCGTCACCGAGTACGAGGCGGCCTCCTCGATCGGGGCGTCGTCGAGCCACATGCCGGTGATCCGGTCGCCCTCGGCGCGGGCCGGGTCGTAGGTGTACGTGAAGCCCTCGGAGACCCCGAGGCGCAGGAACGGGCGGCTCGGCACGTTGCCGTCGGCGTCGCGCTGCCACTGCTGCTCGAGCGCCGTCTCGATCTGGTCGCCCGTGAGCCGCATGTTGACCAGGGTGTTCGCGAACGGCTGCACGGTCGCCGCCTGCTGATACGTGACCGTGCGCGGGAACTCGCCGTCGCCCGTGCCGACCAGGTCCGCGCGCAGGCCGCCGGGGTTCATGAACGCGATCTGGGCGCCCCCGGACTCGGGCGCCTCGGTGGCCCAGCGCTGCACCTCGGCCACGAGGTTGCCGAGCGTGGACTCGCCGCCGCGGTTCTCCGCGAGCACGTCCTCGCCGGTCTCCTCGTCCACCGTCCACCGCTGCGCCCGGTCGAGCTCGCCCGCGGTCTGCCCGAGGGGCTCGGCGCCCAGCACGTTGGCCTCGGCGACGGCGTCCGCGACGAGCTTCTCGACGTCGGGGTCGGCCGGGTAGCTCCCGGCGAGCGGCAGCACCGCCGTCTGCACCCCCGCGACCTCGCCCGTCGCCGCGTCCACCGAGTACACGAGCTGGTTGAGGTTGGTGCCGTACTGCCCCGCCGACACGACCGGGCGCTCGGTCACGGCCTCGCCCGCCCACTCGTCCACGGGGAACGCGCAGTCGTACGCGAGGTGCGTGTGCCCGGAGACGATCGCGTCGACCTCGGGGCTCACGCCGTTGACAATGCTCGCGAACGCGTTGCCCGCCGTCGGCATCGCCGCGCAGTCGGTCGACTCGGCGCCGTCGTGCACCAGCAGGACGACGACGTCCGCCCCCTCGGCCTTGAGCGCGTCGGCCTCCGAGCTGGCCGTCTCGACGATGCTGCGCACCTCGAGGTCGGCGATGCCGGCCGGGCTGACCAGCGCCGGCAGCTCCTCGGTGACCGCGCCGACGAAGCCGACCTGCACCTCGCCGAAGTCCTTGAGCCAGGACGCCGGGACGGCGTCCTCGCCCGTGGCCCGCACCTTGAGGTTGGCCGCCACGTACTGCCACTCGGCGCCGCCGAACGGGTTGGTCGCGGCGTCGTACGGGGCCAGGACGCGGTTCATCAGGTCGTCGTAGCCCTGGTCGAGCTCGTGGTTGCCGACCGCCGAGACGTCGAGGCCCGCGGCGTTGAGGGCGTCGATCGTCGGCTTGTCGTGCTGGATGAAGGACTCGAACGTCGAGGCGCCGATGAGGTCGCCCGCCGCCGCGAACACGGTGTTCGGGTTCTCGCCGCGCAGCTGCCGCACGGCGCCGGCCAGCACCGCGGCGCCGGCCGCGCCGCCGTTGGCCTGGATGCGGCCGTGGAAGTCGTTGGTGGCAAGGATCTGGACGTCGACGACGTCCTCGGCGTCGGCGTCGGCCGTGGCGGACGGGGCGCCGGCGGCCGTGACCCCCGCGAGGGCGAGGGTCAGGCAGGCCACGCCGGCGGTCCGTCGTCGGAGGGTGGGTCGAGCAGGGCTCATGGGACGCTCCCGGTGACGTGTGGTGTCGTGGGCGTCACGCTAGCGACGCCGCGCGACTCCGGCATGACGACCGGGGGAAGCGCGGGGGAACGGCAGGTCAGCGCACGCTGGTCGAGCGGGTCGAGGCCTGGGACGTGGTCTCGACAGGCTCGACCGCCGGGGCGGGCTCGACCGCCGGGGCGGGCTCGACCGACGCGGCGGGCTCGCGGGCGGCCGGGTCGGTGAGGTGCCCGGTGCGGCGCAGCCACCACTCGGCGAGCAGCGTCGTCAGCGGCGGGACGGCGGCGGCCAGCGCGACCAGCGTGCGCAGCCAGCCCCAGCGCAGCTTCAGGGCCGCGACCAGCGCGATCACGACGTACGCGACGAACGCCGCCCCGTGCAGCCGCCCGAACAGCCACACCCCGGCCTCGGTGGTCTCGGTGACGTACTTGAGGAACATCCCGACGAGCAGGCCCGCCCACGTGAACGCCTCGATCACGGCGACGACGGCGAAGGCGCGGCCGACGGCCGAGAGCGGGGGGCGGGCGGACGTCTCGGGCGCAGGCATGGCAGACCTCTCGTGGTGCGGGCGGTGGCCCCAGTCTGCACGACGTCGGCGCGGAGCCCCGCCGACGAGATGACGACGCGTCGGCACCGGCCGCCCGGCGCCGGATCACTGGCAGCTCGGGATCGGGGCGGCAGCTCGAGGTGCCGGGCAGATCCGGGGCCGCCGTCCTGCTCCGGTGCCTCAGGCCAGCGGGCCGAACGCCGTCCGCCGGTCGGTCCCGGCGAGCGCGGCCGCGACCCCGGGGCTGTCGAGCACCTCGACCAGCCGCTTCTCCTCGTACCGGAAGTGCGTCTCCATGACGGCGTCGATGCCGTCCAGGTGCCGCTCGAGGGTGGCTCGGTCCGCGTCGGCGTCCACCGCGCGCGCAAGCTCGCCCAGCAGGTGGTCGAGCATCGTGTGGTCGCGCTTCAGCTCGGCGACGACGCCCGCGAGCTCCGGGCGCAGCCCCAGCAGGGCGGTGAAGACGCTGGTGTCCTCGCCGCGGTGGTGGCCCTCGAGGGCCTGGCAGAAGCCGTGGCAGAAGAGGCGCAGCTCGCGCCGCGGGTCGCCGGAGACGGCGTCGGGCGGGGTGTCCCCCGCGTCGTCGGCGGACGTCGCCGCCGCCTGGCGGGCGACCTCGAGCGCGTCGCGCAGGCGGGCATGCACGGCCCGCAGCTCCTGACCCCACGCGACGAGGCGCGCGGCGTCGGACGACGATCCTGGGGCGGGGTTCGACACGATGCGCCGACCCTAGCAAAGGCGCTGGTCACGGCATCGTCGCCCGTCGGCCACCTGAGCGTCGCCGTGCCGTCATCCGCCGCCGGTGTGATGACCGGGCCAACCACCCCTGTCGAGGAGGACCTGATGGACCACCGCAGCTCCGACACCCCCGCGGGCATCTCCCGCCGCTCCGCACTGACCGCCGTCGGCACCCTGGGCGCCCTGGGCGCGGCGGGCGCGCTCTCCGCGCCCGCCGCGAGCGCCGCCACCGCGACCGGCCGCCGTCCCGGCAAGGACCCGCTGATCGGCGCCGCCAAGGGCTCGACGATCCACGCGATGAGCTTCAACATCCGCCTCGACCGCGAGGACGCCACGCAGCCCGGCGAGCCGGACCACTGGCCCGACCGCAGGCCGCTCGTCACCGCGTTCCTCGCCCTGGAGCAGCCCACGATCCTCGGCGTCCAGGAGGCGGAGTTCCAGCAGCTCGTCGCGGTCGAGGAGGGCCTGGGCCGCCACTACCGGATGGCCGGCTACGGCCGCGACGGCGGGGCGGGCGGCGAGTACTCCGCGATCTTCTACGACGCCCGCCGGCTCACGCTGCTGTGGTGGGACCAGTACTGGCTGTCCGACACCCCGGACGTCATCGGCTCGGCGACGTGGGGCAACTCGGTCACGCGGATCGTCACGTGGGCGCGGTTCCGCGACGAGCGCACCGGCCGCGAGTTCCTCCACGTCAACTCGCACTTCGACCACCAGTCGGAGAACGCGCGGGTGCGCAGCGCCCAGGTCGTGCGCGCCCAGATCGCCGCGGCGGGGCTGCCCGCCGTCTTCACCGCCGACGCCAACGCCGCGGCGGGCGCCTCCGGACCGTACGACGCGCTCGTCACCGACGGCGGCCTCCTCGACACCTGGCGGGACGCGGACCGGAAGCTCACCCCGGACGTGGGCACGTTCCCGAACTACGGCGCGCCGGTCCCTGGCGGGAACCGCATCGACTGGGTTCTCGCCACCCCGGGCACCGAGGTGCTCGCCGCGACGATCAACACGTGGACGCGCGACGGCCGCTACCCGAGCGACCACGTGCCCGTGCAGGCGCTGGTGCGCCTGGCCTGAGGCCCGCGGACCCGGGCCGCTGATCAGCGCGGCAGCTTCGGATCGGTGCGGCAGCTCGAGCTGCCGCACCGATCCGCAACTGCCGACTCGATCCAACCCGCCGTCGGAGCACCGCTCCTCGTCGGGGAGAGTAGTGGCCATGACGACCCGCACACCGCTGATCGGCCCCGCCGACGACGGCGACCTCCTGCACGTGATGAGCCTCAACGTCCGCTGCGCCAACGACGGCACCGCGCCAGGCGACCCCGACCACTGGCCCGAGCGCGCGCCGCTGGTCACCGAGCTGCTCGCGCTCGAGCAGCCGACGATCCTCGGCGTCCAGGAGGCCCGCTTCGAGCAGCTCGGCGCGGTCGCCGACGGGCTGGGGAGGCACCACCGGTGGGTCGGCTACGGGCGCGACGGCGGCGCGGCCGGCGAGCACGCGGCGATCTTCTACGACGCGCGTCGCCTCACGCTGACGTGGTGGGACCAGTACTGGCTCTCGGACACGCCGCGCGTCATCGGCTCGACGTGGGGGCACGAGTACCCGCGGGTCGTCACCTGGGCCCGGTTCCGCGACGAGCGCACGGGCGCCGACCTCCTGCACGTGAACACCCACCTCGACCACGAGTCCGCCGAGGCCCGGCTGCGCGGCGCTCGCGTGGTGCGGGACCAGGTCGCCGACGCCGGCCTGCCCGCCCTCTTCACCGGGGACTGCAACGCCGCCGCCGGCGACTCCGCCCCGTACGACGCGCTCGTCACCGACGGCGGCCTCGTCGACACCTGGCGCGCTGCCGGCGAGCGTCTGACGCCCGAGACGGGCACGTTCCCGGACTACGGCGAGCCCGTCCCCGGCGGGGACCGCATCGACTGGGTGCTCGCCACGCCGGGTGCCGAGGTGCTCGCCGCCGCGATCAACCCGTGGACGTCCGGCGGGCGCTCCCCGAGCGACCACCTGCCGGTGCAGGCCCTGCTGCGCCTCGGCTGAGCACGCGGATCGGTTCGGCAGGGAACGCCTCGGTTCGGCACTCTCACCTGCCGAACCGAGGCATTCCCTGCCGAACCGATCCCCACCGATGAGTTCTGCGGGCCGCTGGCGTCCGACCCTGCATGACACGCGGCATCGGGCCCGCCGCCGGCGACGCCCTCGGGCCGGAGCTCTTCGCCGAGGCCGACGGGGTCCGGCTGTGCTACCAGTCCGTCGGCGACCCGGCCGACCCGACGATCCTGCTGATCGGCGGCGTCGGGTCGTCGATGGACTGGTGGCCCGCCGACCTGTGCGCGGCGATCGCCGGCCCCCACGGCCGGCACGGTCGGCGCGTCGTGCGGTACGACCACCGCGACACGGGCCGGTCCACGACCTGCCCGCGCGGCGAACCGGACTACACCGGGCGGGACGTCACCGAGGACGCGCTGCGCGTGCTCGACGCCGTCGGCGCCCGCACCGCGCACCTGGTCGGGCTGTCGGCCGGGGGCGCGATGGCGCAGGAGCTGGCGCTCGAGCATCCCGATCGGATCGCGTCGGCCACGCTGATCTCCACGACCCGCGCCCTCTCCGCCCCCGACGACGAGGATCTCCCGCCGTCGGCCCCCGAGCTCGCCGGGCTCTGGGACGGCCCCCGGCCCGACCCCGAGGACACCGCCGCGCTCGTCGAGGCCGCCGTCGCCGAGGACCGCGCCCTCACCGGCCGCGGCCCGTTCGACGAGGCCCGCACCCGCGCCATGGCCGCCCGAGCCGTCGCGCGGTCCGTCGACCCCGCCGCCGGGCTCAACCACTTCGCCGCCGAGCCCGGGGAGCCGTTCGTGGGGACGCTCGCGGACGTCGTCGTGCCGACGCTCGTCGTGCACGGCACCGAGGACCCGCTGTTTCCCGGGCACGGGCCGGCGCTCGCGGCCGCGATCCCCGGCGCGCGGCTGCTCCTGCTGGACGGCGTCGGCCATCAGGTGCCCCCGCCGGGGTCGTGGGACGTGCTGCTGCCGGAGCTCGTGCGCCACACCGCGTGACGGCGGGTCAGCGTTCCGTCAGCGGCACGACGTCGGCCAGCGGTGCCTGCAGCTCGGCGGACCCGCCCGCCGGCCGGAAGCCCAGCGCGTCGTTGATCGCCAGCATCGGGGCGTTGGTCTCGTTGTTCCAGGTCGAGATCCGGCGGGTGGCCGGGCGCACGCGGGCGTGCTCGCGCAGGTTGACGGCCTTGAGGAGCATCCCGAGCCGGTGCCCGCGGTGCTCGGGCAGGACGACGGTGCTGTCCTGCTCGGTGATCTCCGGCCGGTCGTGGGAGTAGACCAGCATCGTCATGCCGGCGAGCGTGCCGGTGGGCACGTGCTCGGCCACGGTGAACAGCGCGCCCTGCCCGCTCTCCGACCGCTTCGCCTCCTCGACCCTGATCCGCGCGGCGTCCCACCGCTCGGCCTCGAGCACCAGCCCGCCGTTCGGCTCGTCCTCGCTGAGTCGCTGCTCGAGGGCGGCGAGCTGCGCGGCCCACGCCTCGGGGACCGGGTCCTGCCACGTGTGCACGCGGTAGTCGGCCCCGGCGCGCGCGGCGGCCTCGGCCGCGAACCGCTCGACGACGTCGCCGGGCAGCGGCAGGTCGAGCACCGAGCGGCGTGCCACGATCTCCAGCCCCAGCCCGGCGCGGCGGGCGAACCGCATGCCGGGCAGGTCGGCCGAGACCCGGCCGTCGCCCTCGCGCGGGGTGAGCGCGTCCAGGGCGTCCTCGGCGGGCTCGACGGCGAACTCGACCTCCGCGAAGAGCGTCGAGCGGCCCTCCGTGAGCGCGACCCGGCGCAGCCGGTCGGCCAGCGCCGCGCCGATCCCGCGGCGGCGGTGCGAGGGCAGCACCACGACCCGCACCACGGCCAGGTGCCGGTTGTCGGTGACGGGCAGCGAGAGGCTCCCGTACCCGACGACGCGGGGCGCGCCGTCGGGCACGCCCTCCGCAGTCGCTCCGTCTGCAGTCGCTCCGTCCGCCGGCGCTCCGTCCGCGCGCTCCTCGACGGCGACGAGCCGGTACCGGCGCAGGTGCTCCTGGTGCCGCGCGGCGACCAGCAGGTCGACCGCCCGGGGGGCGAAGTCGTCGTGGCCGAGGTCCGCGAGCGCGGCCGTGCGCTCGAGCGCCGCCACCCCGTGGTACGCCCAGGCGTCAGGATCCTCGAGCGAGGCGGGCATCGGCGGCTCGACGATGCGCCACGTCGGCGTGGCCGGAGGGGTGGTCATGGGTCCACGGTCCTCCCCGGGGCGCCCGGTCACCACCCATTTCCGTGCCCGGGGGCCGCCGTCCGACGTGGTCCGGCAGTAGGCGCACCTGGGCTCCGTCGGGCAGCTTCGCCCACCAGTGGTCGTACCGGCGGTACGGGTGCGGGTCGCGGCCGGCGAACAGCGCCAGGAGGGACGCCGCCTCGTCGGACAGCGCCGCCCAGGCGTCCTCGGGCAGCGGCGTGAACGCGCGCGCCTCGACGAGCGGGAGACCGGCCGGGCCGTCGACCGTGCGCCACACGCCCGCCACGTACCCGTCGACGAGGAGCGTCGGCAGGACGTCGCCGTTGAGGCGGGTCACGACCTTGCGATGCTCGGGCGGGACGATCCGGCTGCGGTCGAGGTGCGCGAGCAGCACGTTGTCCCACATGCCCAGCAGCCGCGGCGGGACGGGCGTGTCCGCGGCGGGGCGGGGCGCGCCCGGCACGTCGTAGAGCGTCGCGCCGTCCGGACCCTCCAGCACCTCGAGCTCGTCGGCCAGCGCCTCGACGGCGGTGCGCGCCCGCGCGCGCTGCACCGTGAGGAAGTGCGCGACGTCGAGCACCGACGCCGGGCCGAAGCTCTCGAGGTAGCGCCGCACCAGCGGGGTCAGCGCGGCGTCCGGCTCACCGTCGAGCCCCATGTCCGAGAGGCCGGGCGCGTCGAGGCCAGGGGCGGGGAGCCACGCGACGCGCGCCGGGAACGACCAGGGACCGCCCGTCGGGGCGTGCACGAACGGCCCGTAGTGGCGCAGCGCCCACCACGCGCGCTTGCCGCCGCCGGGGTGGATCGCGTCGATCCACGCCACCAGCTCGTCGGCGGTGCGGGGCCGGTCGAGCTGCGCCAGCAGCCCCGGCTGGAGCGCGTCCGCGTCGGCGGCCGTGAGACCCGTGTCCGTGAAGCGGCGGTCGGCCAGACGCGCACCCCGCAGCGTGGGTTGCATGGCCGTGCGGAAGCCGGGGTGGTCGGCGGCATGCACCGCGTGCAGCGTGATGCGCAGCGACGTCCCGCGCACGAGCGACCGGTCGGCGTACGCCGCGTCGAGGTCGGCCGGGTCGAAGCCCGCCACCCGGTTCCACAGCGCGACGTAGGGCGAGGCGGGGTGCTGGGCCTGGAGAGCGACGAGCCGGCGCACCACGTCGGCAGTGCCCGCCGGCCCGTCGGAGGGCTCCCGGCGCACGAGCAGCTGCCGGGCGAGGGTGGCGCGATTGAGCTCGCGCGCGGCGAGAGGCACGACGGAAGTTTCGCACCCGCGTCTGACAACGCGCGCGCGGGCCGTTACCGTCTCCCCGTGACGATCGAGACTCCCCTGCCGGTGACCACGGGCCGGCTGGTCCTGCGTGCCCACCGGCCGGAGGACCTCGAACCCCTGCTCGCGTACTACGGCGAGCCCGAGGTCTCGCGGTTCCTGCTCGAGGAACCGTGGACGCGGGAGGACGCCGAGACTCAGCTCGCGAAGCGGCTCGTGCGCACCGGGATCGACGAGCCGGGCTCGGCGCTGGCGCTGGTCGTCGAGCACGAGGGGCGGGTCGTGGGCGACGTCGTGCTGTGGACCACCGGCGACACCGTCTCCCGCGGCGAGATCGGCTGGGTGTTCCACCCGGACGTCGCCGGGAAGGGCTTCGCGACCGAGGCCGTGCGCGCCGTGCTCGACCTGGCGTTCGGGTTCTTCCGCATGCACCGGGTCGTCGCCCAGCTCGACGCCCGCAACGAGCGGTCGGCCCGCCTGTGCGAGCGGGTCGGCATGCGGCGCGAGGGGCACCTGCGCCAGGACTGGTGGTCCAAGGGCGAGTGGACCGACACCCTGGTGTTCGGAATGCTCGCGTCCGACCGCGCGGCAGGCTGACGCCCGCGCGGGCCGTCACCCCGCGGTGCACGATGGGCCGATGAGCCCTGACATCGCCGTGCGCCCGGCGAACGAGGCCACGTGGGACGACCTCCAGACCGTCCTCGGCCCTCGCGGCGAGGGCGCGCGCTGCCAGTGCCGGTGGTTCCAGACTCCCGCGTCGCGCTGGCGCGGGACGACCCGGGAGGAGCGCGCCGCCGCGCTGCGGCGGGACACCCACTGCGGTGAGCCCGGCGCCGGCACGACGAGCGGGCTCGTCGCCTACCTCGACGGCGAGCCGGCGGGCTGGTGCGCCGTCGAGCCCCGCTCCGCGTACGCCCGCCTGCGCACCGCGCGCGTGCCGTGGTCGGGCCGCGACGAGGACAGGGACGACGACGGCGTGTGGGCCGTGGTCTGCTTCGTCACCCGCGCGGGGTACCGCCGCCGCGGCATCAGCGCCGCCCTCGCGGCCGCCGCGGTCGACCATGCGCGCTCCCGCGGAGCGCGGGCCGTCGAGGGCTACCCGATGGTCGTGGAGCCGGGGTACACCGACTCGTGGGGCGAGCTGTACGTGGGGGTGGCGTCGGTCTTCGCGGCCGCGGGCTTTCGCGAGGTGAGCCGCCCGACCGCGCGACGTGCCGTGATGCGCGTCGACCTGTGAACCGGGACTCCTCCCCCGCCCGCCGCCCGGGCCGTGGACCCGTGGTGCAGCTGGTCGCCCGCGCGGTGGACGACGACCTCTACGTCGCGCGAGCCGAGGCCGTCACCGCGCGCCGTCAGCGCGGGCGAACCGCGCCAGGCCGTCTGCCAGGGCGCGGACGTCGCCCGGCGCCCAGTCGTCGACGATCCCGGCAAGGCGGTCGAGCCGGAAGGCGACCGCACGGGCCGCGAGCTCGAGCCCGGCGGAGGTCGGGACGACGAGGGTCTGCCTGCCGTCGGACGGGGACGCCGCGCGGGCCGTCATGCCCGCTCGTTCGGCGCGGCTCACGAACCTGCTGGCCGTGGAGTGGGCGACGCCGAGACGGGTAGCCACGTCGCGGACGGTCTGCCCTTCGGCCGGCAGCTCGTCGAGGACGAGGAGCGTGGACAGCTCGACCTGGTGCCCGTCGTCGTCGAGCACGCGCGGGGCGCTGAGGAACCGGCGCAGCGCCAGCAGGGCGCGGTCGAGCGTCACCAGGTCGGATCGGCTAGGCTCCATATATGTACGGTACATGCATCGACGGAGGGCTGCGAGCATGACGATCCTCGTCACCGGCGCGAGCGGGAACGTGGGCAGCGCCGTGGTGCGCGAGCTCGAGGCCGCGGGCGCGGACCTCCGCCTCGCGGTGCGCTCGCCGGGCCCGGCGGACGGTCGCGAGGTCGCGTTCGACTTCACCGACCCCGCGACCTGGCGAACGGCGTTCGACGGCGTGCGCTCGATGTTCCTCGTGCGCCCTCCCGCGATCGGCAACGTCAAGCGGGACCTGCTGCCCGCGGTCGCCGCGGCGCGCGACGCGGGTGTCGAGCACGTCGCCTTCCTGTCCCTGCAGGGCGCGGAGAAGAACAAGGTCGTGCCGCACGCGACGGTCGAGGCGTGGCTGCGCGCGTCCGGCCTGGCCTGGACCTTCGTGCGCGCCTCGTTCTTCCACCAGAACCTGACCACGACGCACGCGAGCGACGTGCGCGACCGCGACGAGATCCTGGTGCCCGCCGGGCGCGGCGCGACGGCGTTCGTCGACGCGGACGACGTCGGCGCCGTCGCGGCCGCCGCGCTGCTCGACCCCGGCCGGCACGCGGGCCGAGCGTGGACCGTCACCGGTCCGCGGGCGCTGACCTACGCCCAGGTCGCCGAGATCCTCACCGCCGAGCTCGGTCGCCCGATCCGCTATCCGCGCCCCGGCATCCCGCGCTACGCGCGCCACGCCCGCCGCGAGCTCGGCATGCCGTGGGGCATGGTCGCGGTCACGACCGCCATCTACACCACCGCCCGCCTGGGCCTCGCCGCCGGGCTGACCGGCGACGTGCGCACGGTGCTCGGCCGCGACCCGATCGACTTCGCCGAGTTCGCCCACCGCGAGCGCGGCGCCTGGCTGCCCGCCCCGACCGACAGCACCGACCCGAAGGACGCCCCGTGAAGCTCGCCCTGATCGGCGCCACCGGCCGCACCGGCCGCCACGCCCTCGCCACCGCCCTCGACCGCGGGCACGACGTCGCCGTCCTGGTGCGCGACCCCTCCCGGCTCCCGGAGGCGACGCGCGACCGGGTGCGCGTCGTGGTCGGCGACTCCACCGGGCCGGTCGCGCTGGCCGACCTGCTCGCCGGGGCGGACGCCGTCGTCTCCGCGCTCGGGCCCACGGGCAAGCAGCCCGACCTGCACACCCGCACCGCCCGCTCGCTGGTCGAGATCATGACGGCCGGCGGACCGCGCCGCTTCGTCGGCGTCAGCGGCGCCGGGATCGACGTGCCCGGCGACCGCAAGGCAGGGAAGGACAAGGCCATCAGCTGGCTCATCCGCACCCTCGGCGGGGACGTCGTCAAGGACAAGCCCGCCGAGCACGCCGCGTGGGCGGCCTCCGGTCTGGACTGGACGCTCGTGCGGCCCCCGCGCCTGGTCGACGGCCCCGCGGCCGGACGCCTCGAGCACGACGCCCACCGCTCGACCCGGTCCACGAAGATCGTCCGCGCCGACCTCGGCGCCTTCCTCGTCGACGTCGTCGAGCGCGACCTCTACGTGCGGACCGCGCCGTTCGTCGCGACGGCGCGCGCGTAGCTCACCGCCGGCGTCAGCCGGCCGCCTCCTGGCCTGTCTCCCCCTCCTCCAGCCGGGTCAGCCGGGCGAGCGGTCCGGCGAGCACGCCGCCGTCCACCGGCAGCGTGACGCCGGTGACCCAGGCCGCGTCGTCGGACGCCAGGTACGCGATCGCCGCGGCGATGTCCTCCGGCTCCCCCACCCGCCCCAGCGGGTACAGCGGCGCCAGCCTGTCCGGGCCGCCCTGGGTGTCCCAGACGCGGGTGCGGATCGTGCCGGGGGCGACCACGTTGACCCGCACGCCGCTGGGGCCCAGCCGGACGGCGAGGTTCTGCGCCAGCGACGACAGCCCCGCCTTGGCGGCGGAGTACGCCTCGTCGCCGAACGACTGCAGCCCGTTGACCGACCCGACCAGGACGATCGCGCCACCCTGCCGGGCCAGGTGCGGCGCCGCCGCCCGGACGCAGCGCACCGGGCCCGCGAGGTTGAGGTCGACGGTCCCGGCCCAGTCGTCGTCGGTCATCCCGTCGAGCAGACCGGGATGCGGCCGCGCCCCACCGGCGACGTTGACCAGCGCGTCGAGCCGGCCGAACCGCCCGGCGGCCGCGCCCACGGCCGCATCGACCGATGCCGCGTCGGTGATGTCGCAGGCGACGGCCAGCGCGCGCCCGCCGTCGCCGGACGCGTCCCCGAGCGACCGGGCGACGCCGTCGGCCGCGGCCGTGTCGACGTCGGCCAGCACGACGGTCGCGCCCTCGGCGTGCAGGCGGCGCGCGGCGGCGGCCCCGATGCCGTGGGCCGCCCCGGTCACGAACGCGACGCGCCCCGCGAAGCGGTCCATCACGCCCCCACGTAGTCGGCGAGGTGCTCGCCCGTGACGGTGGAGCGCGCGGCGACCAGGTCCGCGGGCGTGCCCTCGAAGACCACGCGGCCGCCGTCGTGCCCGGCGCCGGGGCCGATGTCGATGATCCGGTCGGCGTGGGCCATCACGGCCTGGTGGTGCTCGATGACGATCACCGACTTGCCCGAGTCCACCAGGCGGTCCAGGAGGCCGAGCAGGTTCGCGACGTCGGCCAGGTGCAGGCCGGTGGTGGGCTCGTCGAGCACGTAGACGCCGCCCTTCTCGCCCATGTGCATCGCGAGCTTGAGCCGCTGCCGCTCGCCGCCGGAGAGCGTGTTGAGCGGCTGGCCGAGCTTCACGTACCCGAGCCCGACGTCCTCCAGGTGCGCGAGGATCTTGTGCGCGGCGGGGATCTTCGCCTCGCCCTCCCGGAAGAAGGCGTGCGCCTGCGCGACGGACAGGTCGAACACGTCGGCGATGTTCTTCCCGCCGAGGGTGTACTCGAGCACCGAGGCCATGAACCGCTTGCCGCCGCAGTCCTCGCACGGCGTCTCGACCGTCTCCATGAACCCGAGCTCGGTGTAGATGCGCCCGTTGCCCTTGCAGGTGGGGCACGCGCCCTCGGAGTTGGCGCTGAACAGGGCCGGCTTCACGCCGTTCGCCTTCGCGAACGCCTTGCGGATCGGCTCCAGCAGCCCGGTGTACGTGGCGGGGTTGGACCGCCGCGACCCCTTGATGGCGCCCTGGTCGACGACGACGACGCCCTCGCGCCCCGCCAGGTTGCCGTGGATGAGGGAGCTCTTGCCCGATCCCGCGACGCCGGTGACGACGGTGAGGACCCCGGTGGGGACGTCGACGTCCACGCCCTGCAGGTTGTTCTGCGACGCGCCGCGGATCTCGAGGGCGCCGGCCGGCTCGCGGACGGACTCCTTGACGCTCACCCGGTCGTCGAGGTGGCGGCCGGTGAGGGTGTCGCCGGCCCGCAGGCCCTCGACGGTGCCCTCGAAGCAGATCGTGCCGCCGTCCGACCCGGCGCCCGGGCCGAGGTCGATCACGTGGTCCGCGACGGCGATGGCCTCCGGCTTGTGCTCGACGACGAGCACGGTGTTGCCCTTGTCGCGGAGGTCGACCAGCAGCCGGTTCATCCGCTGGATGTCGTGCGGGTGCAGCCCGATGGTGGGCTCGTCGAAGACGTAGGTGACGTCGGTCAGCGCGGAGCCGAGGTGCCGGATCATCTTGGTGCGCTGCGCCTCGCCCCCGGACAGCGTGCCCGCCGGCCGGTCCAGCGACAGGTAGCCCAGCCCGATCTCGACGAACTTGTCGAACAGGTGCAGCAGGCTCCCGATCAGCGGCGCGACGCCGGGGTCGTCCACGCCCCGCGCCCAGGTGGCGGCGTCCGTGATCTGCATCCGGCACACGTCCGCGATGCTCGCCCCGTTGACCTTCGCGGAGCGGGCCGAGTCGTTGAGCCGGGTGCCCTCGCACGCCGGGCAGGGGACGAACACCGCCGCGCGCTCGACGAACGCCCGGATGTGCGACTGCAAGGACTCGGGGGCCTTGCTGAACATCGACTCCCGCAGCTTGGGGATGAGGCCCTGGTACGTCATGTTCATCCCCAGCGCCTTCACCTTCCCCTTGTCGCGGTAGAGGAAGTCGTGGCGCTCGGTCTCGGTGAACTCGCGGACCGGCTTGTCGCCGTCGACGAACCCGGACTCGGCGAAGCCCTTGACCATCCACCCGTCCGCCTTGTACCCGGGCACCAGGATCGCGCCGTCGTTCAACGACCGGGACTCGTCGACGATGACGGACAGGTCGAGGTCGGAGACGGTGCCGCGGCCCTCGCACTCGGGGCACATCCCGCCCAGGTACACCTGGTTGCGGACGACCTTCTTCTCGGTGGCGCCGTCCGCCCTGTCCGTGCTGAACACCCCGCTCGCCGTCGACGTCGGGACGTTGAACGAGAACGCCGTGGGCGGGCCGACGTACGGCTCGCCCACGCGGCTGAACAGGTTGCGCAGCATCGCGTTCGCGTCGGTGACGGTGCCGACCGTGGAGCGCACGTTGGCGCCCATGCGCTCCTGGTCCACGATGATCGCGGTGGTGATGCCCTCGAGGGTGTCGACGTCAGGCCGCGGGAGCGACGGCATGAAGCCCTGCACGAAGGTCGAGTACGTCTCGTCGATGAGGCGCCGCGACTCGGCGGCGATCGTGGCGAACACCAGCGAGCTCTTGCCCGAGCCGGACACGCCGGTGAACGCGGTCAGGCGGCGCTTGGGGATCTCGACGTCGACCTCGCGCAGGTTGTTCTCGCGGGCACCGCGCACGCGGATGACGTCGTGCGCGTCGGCGGGGTGCGACGTCGTGCTCGCGGTGGTGGGGGACTCCGTGGCGGTCACCTGTGGGCTCTCCTTCGGGACGATGATGATCGGGTTCCACTCTCGCCGGTCGAGCCCGTCGAGACCAGGGTCCGGGACCTCGGCGGGCTCAGGGCGGCGCACGCTCAGCCGGCGGGGGTGCGCAGCTCGGCGAGGGTCTTCTCGATCCGGCGCGCCCGGGTCGCGGGCTGCTTCGCGCCCTCGACGTCGAGCACGTGCCGCCGCTTGCGGCCGGGTGGCAACGCATCATAGGCGGCGCGGGCGCCGGCGTCGGCGTCCAGCGCGCGGGCGAGGTCCTCGGGCTCGACGATCACGCGGGGCTCGGTGTCGAGCACCAGGTCGACCTCCACCTCGGCGCCGACCTCGAGCGCCGCGGCCTCCCGGTTGGCCTTGCTGAGGCCGAGGAGGTGACGCCCCCGCATGATCGCGACGCGGCTGCGCCACGAGTGCCCGCCCACGGTGATGACCACCGGCGGCCGGGCGCCGCCGCCGAGGGCCTCGACGACCTCCGCCGGGACCTCGAGGCCCTTCATCTTCTCCGGCGGCTCGACCGTGGACCGGAACCTCATCGCTGCTCCTTCGCTGCCGGTGGTGGTGCGCCTGGTGGTGAGCGTCGTGATGCGCGGGAGCCCGGGGACGCACACTGCGGTCAGGCCCCGGCCTGCACCGGGGTGAGCCGGACCACGGGGTACTGGCGCTCGCTCTTGCGCTGGTGCTTGTCGATCGTCGGCGCCTCGGCGGCGATGCGGGACCAGACCCGCGCGCGCTCGGCGTCGTCGAGCACGTGCGGCGTCACCGGCACGGGCTCGGACCCGTGCAGCTCGACGGCGGCCCGCTCGGGGTGCGCGACGAGGTTGGCGTACCAGCCGGGGTGGCGGCTGCCGCCTCCCGACGCGACGACCAGCCGGCCGCCGTCGCCGTCGTCGAACCAGGCGAGCGGGTTCTCCCGCGGCTCGCCGGTGCGGCGCCCGACCGTGTGCAGGACCAGCAGGTCCATGCCCATCATGTGCCCGCCCTTGCGGCGGATCTTGGTGGCCGTGGAGGCGTTGGCCTTGCGCTGCATCCACAGGGACAGGGCGCCGGGTGTGCCCTTCGGGCGCGGTGCCCGCGCCTGCTCGGTCGCGACCATGGCGATCACCTGACCTCGTCGATGCGGACCATGTTGCCCGCCGGGTCTCGGAACGCGCAGTCGCGCACGCCCCACGGCTGCTCGGTGGGCTCGGAGACGACCTCGGCGTCGGCGGCCTGGAGCTTCTCGAAGACGCCGTCGAGATCCTTCGTGCCCAGGATGATCGACTGGTAGCTCCCCTTGGCCATGAGCTCCGCGATGGTGCGGCGCTCGTCCTCGGTGACGCCCGGGTCGGCGGCGGGCGGCGTCAGGACGAGCCGGACGTCGGGCTGTGCCGGCGAGACGAACGTCAGCCAGCGCATGGCGCCCTGGCCGACGTCCTGGACCAGCTCGAAGCCGAGCAGGTCGCGGTAGAAGGCCAGCGAGGCCTCCGGGTCGGTGTGCGGGAGGAACGTGGTGTGAATGGTGATGTCCATGGATTTCACGCTAGGTGCACGCCGGTGGCCGGCGCTTCTCGATTCCTGATCGGTCTGGTGACCTGCTTGGTGACGCACGACGGAAGCTCGCCCGCCCCCGCCGTCCGGGCCCGCCGGGCGTACTCGCTCGGCGCCATGCCGACCAGCTCCGTGAAGCGGGTGCTGAACGTGCCGAGCGACGAGAAGCCGACCTCGAAGCACGTGTCCGTGACACTGAGGTCGCCTCGGCGCAGCAGCGTCATCGCGCGCTCGATGCGCCGCGTCATGAGGTAGCTGTACGGCGACTCGCCGAACGCCTGCTTGAACTGCCGGCTGACATGGCCGGCCGACAGGTGCACGCCCCGCGCCAGCGCCTCGACGTCGAGCGGCTGGGCGTACTCCCGGTCCATCCGGTCGCGGACGCGGCGCAGCAGCGCGAGCTCGCGCAGGCGGTCGGCGTCGCTGCTGGTCACGGTGGAATGCTTCCACGACCCACCGACGCCCGCGCGGCATCCGGCCCGCCTTCGCGGGGCTACCCGTGGCGGGGCCGCGGCACCGCGCCGACGTCGACGGAGCCCGGCTCACCCGCCGTCGGCGGCGAAGCGCGCGTGCAGGTGCATGTCGTGCCAGCCGTCGAGGTGCCGCACCGACTCGCGCAGCACGCCCTCCGCGGCGAACCCGGCCTTCTCCGCGACCCGGCACGACGGCCCGTTGTCGGTCGAGTGCACCAGCTCGAGCCGGTGGAACCCGGCGTCGAACGCCCACGACGACGCGACGTCGACCGCAGCGGGCGCCACCCCGCGTCCGCGCGCCCCCGGAGACGTCCAGTACGCGATCGCGCCCACGCCGTGCGGGTCGAAGAGCTTGGCCGCCACGCGCCCGAGCACGGCGTCCGACGCCGCGTCGGCGACCGCCCAGCTCGACTCCCCGCCGCCCGACCAGCCGTCGCGCCACGCCTGGAGCGTCGCCCACGCCTCGTCGTCGGATTCGAAGGTGCGCACGTGCCAGCGCCGGATCGCCTCGTCGGCGTAGACGGCGCGGACCGCCGGAGCGTCGTCGGGGCGCCACGGCCGCAGCCGCGCGCCGACGGCGGGGACCTCGAGCTCTGGTTGCCCGGCGGCGGCGAAGGGCGCGAACGTCAGCGGCAGCAGGGCAGGCATGGCGCGATCCTGACAGGCACCGCCGGGGCGCGCCACCGCATATCCCCCAGGCGTCGCCGCTGGTCAGCGCGGTCTCGCCCCGGAGCGTGCCGCCCTGGGGTGCGCGGTCGGGAACGGGCTCGCCAGGCTTCTGTCTGGCACATGCCAGAAGTCGACGCCCTGCTGTTGAAAGTGCGCACCACGCCGCCATAGGCTCGATGCCCGAGGGAACTCACGCGCCACACCTCGCACCCCGAAACGAGGAGACAACGATGTCGTCCGCAGTTCGCACCAGGTCCCCGATCTCCCGCCTCCTTGCGGCCGCGGCCGTCGTCGCCGCGCTCGGCGTCACCGCGCCCACGGCCGTCGCCGCGCCGACCGCGTCCACCCCGGCCTCCGCCTCGACACCCGTGCCGTCCTGCCCAGCGCCGGACGCCCGACCGACCGTCGTCTTCCTCGACGCCGACACCGGCGTCGACAACGCCGCACTGGCCTCTGGCTGCACCCTCAACGACGTGATCGACGACGAACGCTCGTGGCGTCACCACGGGTTGTTCGTGGCGCACGTCGTCCGGGTCGGCTACGGGCTCGTCGCCGACGGCGAGCTGTCGCGCCGCGACGCACGCGCACTCGTCGTCGCGGCTGCGCGTTCCGACGTCGGGAAGGTGCCCGGCTACACGTCGCTGTTCGACGGTTCGGCGGAGTCCTTCGCGGACTGGGCCTACGCGGGCGACGGCGGATTCGACCTCGTCGACGACGGGACGATCCGCAGCCGCGTCGGCGCGGACGGCGGGTTCGGCACCCTGTGGTACCCCGACGAGCAGTTCACGGACTTCTCGCTGCGGCTCCAGTTCCGCGACGACGCCCCCGGCGACCAACGCGGCAACAGCGGCGTCCAGGTGCGCTTCCCCGCGCTGTGGGGCCCGGTCGAGGGATGCCCGACGACGTTCAACGGCAGCGAGACGGGCAACCTGTCGTGGATCGCGGTCAACTGCGGCCACGAGATCCAGGTCAACGACTCTCCCGAGACCGGTGGGAACGACCCCCGCAAGACCGGGTCGATCTACGGGTTCGCCGACCTGAACCTCGCGCAGGCCATGCCGACGCCGAAGGGCACGTGGAACGACCTCGAGATCCGCGTCGTCGGACAGCACTACACGGTGATCCGCAACGGCGTGGTCATCAACGAGTTCGAGAACGTGCCGGGGCTGCCGTTCCCCGGCCGGCCGAACGACCCCGACTCCAGCAGCCGCGGGCTCGTCGGCTACGTCGGGCTCCAGGCGCACGGCTCGCCTCAGGACGTCGTGTCGTACCGCAACGTGCGCGTGCGCCCCCTGTCCTGACCGCCTCGACCTCTCCGAGCATTGGCTCCGGCCCGCCGACGGCTTGCCGTCGGCGGGCCGGAGTGCTTGGCTGCGTCCAGAAACCTTCCGATAGGTAGGTTTCTCGGGTCACACGGCCGTGACCCGCCCCGGCCCGCCGGGGGACGAGCACCACGAAGGAGTTCGGATGACGACGACGTCAACGCGCCTGCGGCGCATCGGCACGACCGGCCTCGCCTGCGCGACGGTCATGGCGACGCTGGTCGCCACGGCCCCCGCCGGCTCGGCGGACCGCGGCGGCCCCGGGAGCAGTCACGGCACGAGCCACGGGAGGCAGGCGCAGCCGCACCTGGAGAGCCGGTCGGCCGACATCATCCGGGTCGGCGGACTGCGGTTCCGCGACCTGGACGGCAACGGGAGGCTCACGCCCTACGAGGACTGGCGGCTGGACCCCGCGGACCGCGCGGCCGACCTCGTCTCCCGGCTCGACCTCGAGCAGAAGGCGGGCCAGCTCGTCCACGGCAGCCTCACGGGCAGCGGCACCTACGACCGCGACGCGTTCGGCGCGCTGCTCGACAAGCACGTCACCACTTACATCTCCCGCCTGAGCGCCGACGCCGCCACGCTGGCGTCCGAGCACGACGACCTGCAGGCCGCCGCCGAGGCCGAGGAGTTCGGCATCCCGCTGAAGCTCAGCACCGACCCGCGCAGCGGCTTCTCCGTCACGGCAGGGCAGACGGTCGCGAGCGGAGACTTCTCGGCCTTCCCCGACGCGATCGGCGTGGGCGCCGCCGACTCGACGGGCCTCACCCGGGCGATGGGCGAGGTCATCCGGAGCGAGTACCGCGCCGTCGGCTTCACCGAGGCCCTGTCGCCGCAGGCGGACATCGCCACCGAGCCGCGCTGGACGCGCATCAACGGCACCTTCGGCTCCACGGGCGAGCTGGCGAAGCGGCACGTCGGCGCGTACGTCGAGGGCCTGCAGGGCGGCGACGACGGGCTCGACGACGACAGCGTGTCCACCGTCGTCAAGCACTGGGCCGGCTACGGCGCCCAGGTGGACGGGTACGACAGCCACTACTACTACGGGCGCTTCGCCGCGTTCCCGGGCGACAACTTCGCCGAGCACCTCACCCCGTACGAGGCGGCGTTCGACGCCGGCGCGGGCGGCATCATGCCCACGTACTCGATCCTGCAGAACCTCACGATCGACGGGAAGCAGGTCGAGCAGGTCGGCGCCGGGCACAGCGAGGACATGCTCGGCCTGCTGCGCGACGGCTACGGGTTCGACGGCGTCGTCACCAGCGACTGGGGCATCACCGGCGACTGCCCGCAGGCCTGCAAGGACAACCGGCCGCCGAGCTTCTTCGTCGGCCCGTGGGGCGCTGGCATGTCGTGGGGCGTCGAGGACCTCACGCGCGCCGAGCGGTTCGCGAGCGCCATCAACGCCGGCGTCGACATCGTGGGCGGCGACGACCACCCGGAGTACGTCGTCCAGGCGGTGAACGACGGCATCCTGAGCGAGGCCCGCGTCGACGAGGCCGCGACCCGCGTGCTGGCGCAGAAGTTCGAGCTCGGGCTCTTCGAGGACCCGTACGTCGACCCGGAGCGGGCCGACCGCGTCGTGGGCAACCGGGCGCACGCCCGGCTCGGCGAGGTCGTGCAGGCGCGTTCGCTGACGCTGCTGGAGAACTCCGGCCGGACCCTGCCGCTGACGGTCGGCAAGCGCGGCGCGCGCACCGTGTACCTGTACGGCGTCGCGCCGGAGGCCGCCCAGAAGCTGGGGCTTCGCGTCGTCGACGACCCTGCCGATGCGGACGTCGCCGTCGTGCGCCTGGCCGACCCGCGGGGCGGCGAGGATCTCACCGGCCTCGACTTCACCGGGACGGAGGAGGACTACCAGGCCCTGGTCGCCGCCCACGAGGCGGGCGCGACGACGATCGCGTCGCCGCAGCTCTCCCGGCCGCTGATCCTCGGGAACGTGCTGGAGAACGCCGACGCCGTCCTGGCCAACTACGGCGTGAGCGACGACGTGCTGCTGCGCACCGTCCTCGGCAAGGCCGCGCCGGGCGGGGAGCTGCCGTTCGAGCTGCCGTCCAGCATGGCCGAGGTGGAGGCGCAGCTCGAGGACGTCCCCGACGACACCGCGAACCCGCTGTTCGAGGCCGGGTTCGGCCTGTCGTACCGGGGCGACCGTCACTGACCCGCCCCCTACCCCGGCTGCCGAACAGGCGGTTGACACCGCAATGACGGCAAACGCCGCCCGATACCGGTGGCAACCGCCTGTTCGGCACCTCGGAACTGCGTTCCCGGGTCGGCACACGTTGGTGTCGACCCGGGAACGCATTGCCGAGCCGGGCGACTCAGACCAAGCCCAGCTCCCGCGCCCGCACGCCCGCCTGGAACCGCGACCCCGCCCCCAGCGCGTCCATGAGCTCGGCCACGCGCCGCCGGTAGGTGCGCACGCCGAGGCCCAGCATCCGGGCCGCCGTCTCGTCCTTGACGCCCTGCCCGAGCAGGTCCAGCACCTGGGGCGCGAGCTGCCGGATCTCGGCGATCCGGGCGTCGAAGACGTCGAGGTCGGTCGCCGACCGCCAGACGGCCTCGAACAGCGACGCGACCCCCTGCACCGCCTCGGGCTGGGTGACCACGCCGTAGCTGCGCCGACCGCCCCGCACGTCGCCGGCCAGGATCGCCAGCCGGCGGTCGAACAGGATCGTCTCGTTGACCTCGTCCGTGGTGATGCGGATCTGCGCGCCGTGCTGGTCGCGCGCCCTCGCCAGCCCCCGCGCCGCGACCGGGTCGAGGAGCACGCCCGGCCGGTAGACCTTGCGGAGCCGGACGTCGCCCCGGCGCGCCTGGGCCGCGGCGCCGACCTCCGCCGAGCCGTGCGTGATCACCCAGGTCCCCAGGTCGTTCGCCGCGCACGAGATCTCGGTCGCGGTCTGGAACAGGTGCCCCGTGCGCGCGAGGAGCTCCTCGTCGCCCCGCACGATCGTGACGGCCTCACCGGTCTGCATGCCTCGATTCTGCTCCCGGCGGCAGGGACCTGCCACGGTCGGCAACAAGCTGCCATCCCGGTGAGGGCGCGCCCGCGGCGGCGCAGGCTGGCGGCATGACCACGCACACCGCGACCCCACCCACCACGACCACACCCATCCCGGACGCCGCCGCGGCCGGCACCTGGCGGCTCGGCGACCGGACGGTCAACCGCGTCGGCCTCGGCGCGATGCGGCTCGTCGGCACGCTGGGCAACCCCGTGCCGCGCGACCGCGACGACGCGATCGCCGTCCTGCGCCGCGCCGTCGAGCTCGGCGTGAACCACGTCGACACCGCCGCCTTCTACTTCCTCCCCACCCGCTCGGCGAACGAGCTGATCGGCGCGGCCCTCCAGCCGTACCCGGACGACCTGGTCATCACCACGAAGATCGGCGCCTCTGCCTCGCGCGACGGAGCCTTCGAGCCGTACGCCCGCCCCGACCAGCTCCGCAGCCACGTCGAGGAGAACATCCGGCAGCTCGGCCTCGACCAGCTCGACGTCGTGAACCTGCGCTGGGGCACCGGCCTGCAGCGGGAGGCCGGCTCGGTCGCCGAGCACGTGGGCGCCCTCGCGGAGCTGCGCGCCGCAGGACTGGTCCGGCACATCGGCGTCTCCAACGTCCTTCCCGAACAGCTGGACGAGGCCCTGGAGATCACACCGGTCGTCTGCGTGCAGAACCGGTACGGCCTCACGGAGCGCGACGACGACGGGCTGCTCGAGCGGTGCGGCGAGCTCGGCATCGCGTTCGTCCCGTTCTTCTCCCTCGGCGCGGCCGTCGCCGGCGCCGTCCCGGGCGGCACGCCCCACGAGGCGGGCCGCGCGGAGACCGCGGCCGTCGCGGAGGCCCACGGCGCGACGACGGCGCAGGTACGACTGGCCTGGACCCTGCACCGCGGCCCGCACGTCCTGGCGATCCCGGGCACCGGGAGCGTCGCGCACCTGGAGCAGAACGTCGCCGCCGGCGCGCTGCGGCTGACCGGCGAGGACCTCGCCCTGCTCGACGGGGTCGCCCCGGCCGCCTGACCCCCGCCCCACCGCCCTGCCCCCCGCCGAACAGGCGGTTGACACCGGTATCCGCGCCCTTGAGGCGCGATAACGGTGTCAACCGCCTGTTCGGCACTGTTCTGCTCGGGGCCCTGTTGTGAGTACAGCATCACGTGTACTGTCGGCGTCATGGAGACCGTGACGCTCACGCACACCGCCGCGCTCGCGCGGCTGGGCCACGCGCTGTCGGACGGGACACGGGCGCGCATCCTGCTCGCCCTGCGCGACGCGCCCGCGTACCCGTCCGACCTGGCCGAGACGCTCGGCGTCTCCCGCCAGGTGATGTCCAACCAGCTCGCGTGCCTGCGCGGGTGCGGGCTCGTGGTCGGGCGGCCCGACGGTCGGCGCACCGAGTACCGGCTGGCCGACCCGCACCTCGCGCACGCTCTCGGCGACATGCTGCGCCTCGCCCTCGTCGTCGACCCCGACTGCTGCGGGCCCGACTGCACGTGCGCGACGGGCGCGTCGTCGGGGACGTCGACGGGCGCACGCCCGGGCACGACGGCGGACGGCGCCGGGGACGAGGCCGCGGCGTGACCACCCGCCCGGCACCCGCGACCGCCGACGTCCACGCGCTCACACGCCGCGGCCTTCGGCTCGCACAGGCGACGGTGGCGTACAACGTGGTCGAGGGCGTGGTGGCGATCGGCGCGGGAGTGGCCGCGGGCCTGGTCTCGGTGGTCGGGTTCGGCATCGACTCCGGCATCGAGTCGTTCGCGGGAGTCCTCGTCGCGATGCGGCTGTCCGCCCGCCTGCGGCACGGCGAGGCCGACCCCCGCAAGGAGCGACGGGCGCTGCGGCTCGTGGCCGTGACGTTCTTCCTGCTCGCGGCGTGGGTCACGGTCGAGGGGGTGCGCTCGCTCGTCGCCACCGAGACGCCGGACTCCTCGCCCGTCGCGGTCGTCGTGCTGGTCGCGTCCCTGGTCGTCATGCCGCTGCTCGCGGCGGCAAAGCTGCGCGTCGGCCGCGCGCTCGGCGACCCGCTGATCCTCGCCGACGCCGCGGAGACGCGGATCTGCGTCCTGCTCTCCGTGTCCACGCTGGCCGGCCTGGTCGCGTTCTGGCTCACCGGCGCCGCGTGGCTCGACCCCGTCGCCGGGTTCGTCATCGCGGCCTTCGCGATCCACGAGGGCCGCGAGGCGTGGGAGGGAGAGCTCGTCCACGACCACGCGCACGGCCACCACGAGCACGACCACGACCACCACGAGCACGACGACACGGGCGCGGCCGTGGCGCGTCACGACGGCGAGGGGTGACCGTGGGCCACGACCACGGCCACGCTCACGCCGCTCCCGACCACCGCGGCCGGCTCGCCGTTGCGTTCGGCATCACCGCGGCGATCCTGGTCGCGCAGGCGGTCGGCGCGATCGTCACCGGCAGCCTGGCGCTGCTGGTCGACACCGCGCACATGCTCACGGACGCGGGCGGCCTCGCCCTGGCGCTGTCCGCCGCGCACCTGTCGCTGCGGCCGCCGTCGCCGCAGCGCACCTGGGGCTACCGGCGGGCCGAGGTGCTGGCCGCGCTCGCGCAGGCGGCGGTGCTGCTCGCCGTCGGGGTGTACGTGCTGGTGGAGGCGGTGCTGCGCCTCGCCGACCCGCCCGAGATCCCCGCCACCGAGCTGGTCGTCTTCGGCGTCGTCGGCCTGGTGGGCAACCTCGTGGCGATGGCGGTGCTCGCCGGGCGCCGGGACGCCAACCTCAACCTGCGGGCCGCGTTCCTCGAGGTGGCGAACGACGCGCTGGGGTCGGTCGGCGTCATCGTCGCGGCGATCGTCATCGCCACCACGGGGTGGCAGGGCGCCGACGCCGTCGCCGCGCTGCTCATCGGCGCCCTCATCCTCCCGCGCGCCCTGCGCCTGCTGCGCTCCGCGGGCTCCGTGCTGCTGGAGTCCACGCCGCCCGGGCTCGACCTGGACGAGGTCCGCGCCCACCTGCTGCGGGTGGAGCACGTGCGCGACGTGCACGACGTGCACGCCTCCCTCATCGCCACCGGCCTGCCGATCCTGTCCGCGCACGTCGTCGTCGACTCCGGCTGCTTCACCGACGGCCACGCCGGACGCATCCTCGACGAGCTGCAGGAGTGCGTCGCGACGCACTTCGACGTCGCCGTCGAGCACTCCACCTTCCAGGTCGAGCCCGACACCCACCCGGCGCACGAGCACCCGACCCACCCCTGAACCGCCACCCCGGCGCCGAGCACGGGGTTGGGACCGCATCGAGGGCTCAATACGGTCCCCACCCCGTGTTCGGCCGGGTCACGCCCGCGGCGCGGCGGTCGACGCGCGGACGACGAGGCTGGTCGCGAGCTCGGTGCGCAGGGTGTGCCCGCTGGCGGTGCGCGCGCGGTGGACGAGGTCGACGGCCGTCGCCCCCATCTCGGCGAGGGGCTGGCGCACGGTGGTGAGCGGGGGGTCGATCCAGGGCGCGACGGGCAGGTCGTCGAAGCCGACGAGCGAGACGTCGCCCGGCACGGACACGCCGGCCTCCCGGAACGCGCGCAGGGCGCCGAGGGCGGTGTCGTCGCTGCTCGCGAAGATCGCGGTGGGCGGGTCCTCCAGCGCCATCAGCCGGCGCGCCCCGTCGTAGCCGGAGGTCACACCGTAGGTGCCCACGTGCACGAGGTCGTCGTCGATGTGCGCGCCCGCCCGGATGAGGGCGGCCCGGTAGCCCGCGAGGCGGGCGATCGCGTTGTCCTGCTCGAGCGCGCCGGTGATGGTCGCGATCCGGCGGTGGCCGAGGGAGAGCAGGTGCGACGTCGCCTCCAGCCCGCCCTGGAAGTTCGTGGCGCCGACGCTGAGCATCCCCGCCGGCGGCGGCTGCCGGGGGTCGACGACGACGAGGGGCGTCCCCGCCTCCTCGAGCGCACGGCGCGCGTCGTCGTCGGGCACGGCCACGACGCTCACCAGGCCGTCGGTCCCGCGGCTCAGCGCGTGCCTGACCCACGTGCTGCAGTCGTCCGGGTCCGCCTCGACCGCGAGGACGACGTCGAGTCCGAGCCGGCGCGCCCCGGTCACGGCGCCGCGCACCACGGCCTCGGACCAGGTGCCCTCGAAGTCGACGATCCGGACGTCGATCATGCCCGTGGCCTTGGCGCGACGCGGCCGGACGGCGAAGCCGTGCTCCTCGAGGACCTCGGCGACGCGCGCCCGGGTGGGCCCGGAGACGTCGGGCCGCGCGTTGAGCACCTTGGACACGGTCGGCACGGACACGCCCGCCTGTGCCGCGACCACGGCGAGCGGGACGTCGGGACGACGGGACGGCGCTGGCACGCTGCCTCCTTGCTGGTGTGGGGCTCGTTTCCGAAAGCAGGATCGTAGCGGATCGCCGCGCTGGCGTTGACAATGGTCCATAGGGAGCCTAGTCTCCCGGGGACTTTTCGAGCCTGGCGTTCGAAATTTCGGACCGATCGACAAAGGAGTGATCGTGAACAAGACCCCCCGCCTCGCCGTCGTGGCGACCGCGTCGACGCTCGCGCTGGCCCTGACGCTCACCGCGTGCGGGCGCAGCGACGAAGGCGGCGGCACGACCGGCACGGACGCCGGCAGCGCCGTCTCGGAAGGGCCCGCGACCGGCACCGTCGAGATCTGGGCCATGGGCGTCGAGGGCGAGCGGCTCCCCGAGCTCGCCGAGCAGTTCGAGGCCGACAACCCCGACGTCACCGTCGAGGTCACCCCCGTGCCGTGGGAGTCCTCCGTCGAGAAGATCACCACGGCGATCGCCACGGGCGAGGTCCCCGACGTCGTGCAGGTCGGCACGACGCTCATGTCCGGCTTCGTGGAGCTCGGCGGGCTCGCCCCGACGCCCGAGAACATCGACTCCGGAGCGTTCTTCCCCGGTGCGTGGGAGACGACCGAGGTCGACGGCACCTCCTACGCCGTCCCCTGGTACGTCGAGACCCGCGTGCTCTACTACCGCACCGACCTGGCCGAGAAGGCTGGCGTCGAGGAGCCGAAGGCCTGGGACGACCTCAAGACGTTCGCCGCCGGGATGCAGGACGCCGGGGCCGACTACGGCATCGCGCTGCAGACCCGCGGCGACTCGACCAACCTCATGTACTTCCCGTTCTACTGGCAGGCCGGCGGGGAGATCATGAACGACGAGGGCACGGAGTTCACGCTCGCGAACGACGCGCAGGTCAAGGCGCTCGACTTCTACTCCTCGTTCATGGCCGAGGGCCTCGCGCCGCAGGTGCTCGTCGAGGACGAGAAGCTGCAGAACTTCATCAACGGCGAGCTCGGATCGTACGTCTCGGGCCCCTGGGACCGGGCGAACCTGCTCGCCACCGCGGGCGACGACTTCGCCGACAAGTTCGACGTCACCCCGCTGCCCGCCGACGAGAGGTCCGCCTCGTTCATCGGCGGCTCCAACCTCGCCGTCCTCGCGGACGCCGAGAACCCCGAAGCCGCGTGGAAGTTCATCCAGTTCGCGACCGACCCGGCGACCCAGGTCGACTGGTTCGAGATCTCCAGCGCCCTCCCGGCCGTCCAGGCGTCGTGGGACGACCCGCTGCTCGCCGACGACCCGTCCCTCGAGGTGTACGGCCCGGCGCTCGAGACGGCGAAGTCGACCCCCGCGATCCCGACCTGGGCCGAGATCGGGCACGAGTTCGACCTCGTCCTGGAGCAGGTGATCTCGGGCGACCTCAGCCCCGAGGACGCGTCGCAGCAGATGCAGGACGCGGCCACCTCGATCGGCACCGGGCTGCGCTGAGCCATGACCGTCTCCGTCGAGTCCGACGCGGCCACCGGCCGCGGCCCTGCCACCCGGCAGGGCCGCGGTCCGGCGGGTACCCGGCGCCGTCGCAGGGGCCTCGCCGCGTGGGGCTTCGCGCTCCCCTTCACGGTGCTGTTCGCCGTGTTCATGCTCGTGCCGGTGGTGTCGTCGCTCTACATGGCGTTCACCGACATGCGCGGCGCCGACCTCAAGACCCCGTTCGCCGTGAACTTCGTGGGGCTGGACAACTTCGCCGCGGCGCTCACCGACCCCAAGTTCCTGCAGGCGGCCGGCAACACCCTGTACTTCGTGGGCGTCGCGATGCCGCTGACGCTGGCGATCGCCCTCCTGCTGGCGACGCTGCTCAACTCTGGCCTGACGTGGTTCCGCTCCGTGTTCCGGGTCGGCTTCTACGCGCCGGTGGTGACGTCGATCGTCGCCGTGGCCGTGGTGTGGCGGTTCCTGCTGCAGCCCGACTTCGGCCTCGTGAACTCCGCGCTGGGCGTGCTCGGCATCGACGGCCCCCGCTGGCTCACCGACCCGGCGTGGGCCATGCCGTCCCTGATCGTCATGGCGACGTGGCGCAACGTGGGGTACTCGATGGTCATCCTCCTCGCGGGCCTGCAGGGGATCCCACGCGACCTCTACGAGGCGTCGTCCCTCGACGGCGCCGGCGCCGTGCGCACCTTCCGCTCGATCACCGTGCCGCTGCTCCGCCCGACCCTGCTGTTCTGCGCGGTCATCACCGGCATCGGCTACCTGCAGTTCTTCGAGGAGCCGTTCGTCATGACGCAGGGCGGGCCGCTCGGCGCCACGAACTCGGTGGCCTACGAGATCTTCAACCAGTTCGGCTTCGGCAACTACGGCCTGTCCGCCGCGATGAGCTACGTGCTGTTCGTCGCCATCGTGATCCTGTCCTTCCTCCAGTTCCGCCTGCTGCGGCCCAAGAGCTGATGGCGCGCACGACGACGCCCGCCCCGGCCCAGCAGCGAAAGGAGCACCCATGACGACGACGTCCCTCCCGGCGGCCGGCGCCGCCCCGAGCACCGCACCTCCCGGGGGCGAGGCGCGCGCGGACCGCCGGCGGCGCCTCACGCCGCGCGCGATCGTGCTCAACGTCGCGCTGCTCCTCGGGCTCGCCGCCTCGCTCGGCCCGCTGCTGTGGATGGTCGTGTCCTCGGTGAAGCCCGAGGGCGAGATCCGCCAGTTCCCGCCGACGCTGATCCCCCAGGAGGTGACGCTGTCGAACTACACCGCGCTGTTCGACTCGCTGAACTTCCCCCGGTTCTTCCTCAACTCCGTCGTCGTGGCGCTCGCGGTGACGGTCGGGTCGGTGCTGTTCAGCGCGATGGTCGGCTACGCGCTCGCGAAGATCGACTTCCCCGGCCGGCGGGCGCTGTTCGCCCTGGTCATGGGCACGCTCATGGTGCCGGGCATGGTCACGTTCGTGCCCCTGTTCGTGCTGGTGGCCAACCTGGACCTCATCAACACCTACGCGGCGCTGATCCTGCCCTTCCTCGCGGCCCCGTTCGGCGTGTTCCTCATGCGGCAGTTCATGCTCGACATCCCCGACGAGCTGCTCGACGCCGCCCGCGTCGACGGGGCGGGCGAGTTCCGGACCTTCTTCCGGATCGTGCTGCCGCAGGCCAAGCCCGCGCTCGCGACGCTCGGCATCCTGACGTTCCTCGGGTCGTGGAACAACTTCCTGTGGCCGCTCGTGGCCGTGCAGTCGGCCGACATGTACACGCTGCCCGTGGCGCTCGCCCTGTACTCCACCGGGCAGAACACGGTGCAGTACGGCCTGCTGGTCGCGGGCGCCACCGTCATCGTGCTGCCCATCCTCGTCGTCTTCCTGTTCCTGCAGCGCCACATCGTGCAGGGCATCTCCACCACCGGGCTGAAGTAGCGCCGCGCCGGCACCGCGCCGGCACGCCCCCGCCCGACGCACCGTCCGCAAGGAGTCTCCCCCGTGCCCGATCCGCTCACCCTGCCCGTCGCCCCCGGATTCCTCTGGGGCGCCTCCACCGCCGCCCACCAGATCGAGGGCGGCAACGTCAACAGCGACTGGTGGGCCAAGGAGCACGTCCCCGGGTCGCTCTGCGCCGAGAGCTCGGGCGACGCCCTCGACAGCTACCACCGCTACCCCGAGGACGTGCGGCTGCTCGCCGACGCCGGGCTGAGCTCCTACCGGTTCTCCGTCGAGTGGGCGCGCATCGAGCCTGCCGAGGGCGAGGTCTCCCGGGCGCAGCTCGCGCACTACCGGCGCATGATCGACACCTGCCTCGAGGCCGGCGTCGCGCCGATGGTCACGCTGCTGCACTTCACGCTGCCGCGCTGGTTCGCCGAGCGGGGCGGCTGGCTCGCCGACGACGCCGTCGACACCTACCTGCGGTACGTCGAGACCGTCACGACGATCCTCGACGACGTCCGGCACGTGGTCACCATCAACGAGCCCAACATCACGTCGATGATGCTCGGCGCGAGCCGGCGCACGAACCTCGACGCGGCGGGGCTGGCGGCTCCGGACCAACAGGCGTCCGACGTGCAGGCCCAGGCCCACCGGCGCGCCGTCGAGGTGCTCCGCGGGCTCGGGCCCGTCCGGGCGGGCTGGTCGATCGCCAACCAGGTCTTCCAGCCGGCCCCGGGCGCCGAGGCCGCCCGGGACGCGTACGCCTACCCGCGCGAGGACTTCTTCCTCGAGGTGTCCCGCGACGACGACTTCGTCGGCGTGCAGTCCTACCTGCGCACGATCATCGGCCCCGACGGCGAGCCGGTGCCGTTCGGCGACGACGTGGAGCGGACGCTCACCGGCTGGGAGTACTACCCGCAGGCGCTGGGCGAGGCCCTGGAGTACTCGCACCGCATCACGGGCGGCGTGCCGATGATCGTCACGGAGAACGGGATGGCGACCGAGGACGACTCCCGGCGCATCGACTACACGCGGGGGGCGCTCGAGGCGATGGCCCGCGCCATCGGGAACGGGTGCCGCGTCGACGGGTACCTGCACTGGTCGCTGCTCGACAACTACGAGTGGATGAGCGGCTTCCGGCCGACGTTCGGCCTGGTCGCGGTCGACCGCACCACCTTCCGGCGCACGCCCAAGCCGAGCCTGGGCTGGCTCGGCGAGGTCGCGCGGACCGGCACGCTCCCGGCCGCCTGACACCGCCGGGAGGGCGAGCGGGCGACCGACCGCTATTGCCCCGACTGGCGGCTTTGCGTACTTTGCGAGTGTCCTTCGACCACTCTCCGAGGAGCCCGCATGAATGCGCATCCCAGCACCTGCCGCCGCGCCGCGGCGGTCGCCGTCGTGGCGGCGGTCGTGGCCGCCGGGGTCAGCCCGGCGGCATCCGCCGCGACGTCCGGCGACCGCGACCGCCCGTCCTTCACGCTCGGCTCGCCCGACGTCGTCGCCACGGGCCTCGCGAACCCCTACGCGCTGGAGTGGGGGCCCCGCGGCGAGCTGTGGATGACCGAGAAGTCCGGGCTGGACGTCGTCGCGGTGAACCCGTCGACCGGTGCGAAGCGCATCCTGGCCACCCTCGACGACGCGACGTACCGCGGCCAGGCCGGCGTGCTCGGGCTGGCCCTCGAGCCGTCCCTCGTGACGCGCGGGTTCGGGTCCGCCTACGTGTCGTACACCTACGACTCGCAGGAGGCCGACCGGGTCACCGGCGAGACGCTCCGCACGCGGGTCGTCCGGTACGCGTACGACCGCCACGCGCGCACCCTCGTGCACCCCGAGACCGTCATCGAGGGCCTGCCCGGCGGCACCGACCACCAGGCGGCCAAGCTGCAGCTCGGCCCCGACGGGAAGCTCTACGTCTCGCTGGGCGACCAGGGCGCCAACCAGTTCGCCGCGTACCTCAACCCGAACTGGGCGCAGCGCCTGCCCACCGCCGCCGAGGTCGCCGCCGGGGACTGGTACGAGGTGTACCAGGGCAAGACCCTGCGGCTCGAGACCGACGGCAGCGTCCCGGCCGACAACCCCGTGCTCGACGGCGTGCGGTCGCACGTCTACACCTACGGGCACCGCAACCCGCAGGGCCTCGAGTTCACGGCGAAGGGCGCCCTGCTGTCGTCGGAGCACGGCCCGAAGACGGACGACGAGGTCAACGTGCTCGCCGCCGGCGCCAACTACGGCTGGCCGCGGGTGGCCGGATACCAGGACGACGCCGCCTACGCCTACCGGCCGTGGGCGGAGGCGGACCCGGCAGAGCTCGGCGACACCCCGTTCTCCGACTACGACGTCCCCGAGGCCGTGCCCGCGTACCCGGAGTCGGGCTTCGCGGAGCCGTTCACCGAGCCCGCCCTCACGTTCGGGACGGTCGAGGAGGGCCATGACTTCCTCGACCCGGCGTGCGGCGCGCTGTCGTACATCTGCTGGCCGACGGTCGCGCCGTCGAGCGTCGAGTCCTATGACCCGATCCGGGGCCACGGCGTGCCCGGCTGGGAGCGGTCGGTGCTCGTGCCCACGCTCAAGGACGGCTCGATCTACCGCCTGCAGCTGAACCGAGCCCAGGACGAGGTCGTCGCGAGCGAGCGCGTCTGGCGCGGCCAGGACCGCTACCGCGACGTCGCCGTCAGCCCCGACGGTCGCACGGTCTACGCCGTCACCGACTCCTCGGGTCTCGTCCGCGACGCCGACGGCGTCCCCACCTCCGAGCTGACGCAGCCCGGCTCGCTCGTCGCGCTGGACGTGGTGCCGGCGCGGTAGCCCCGCCTGCCGAACACGGGGTTCTGATCGCAATGAGTGCTCATTGCGATCAGAACCCCGTGTTCGTCAACGGCCGGAGGTCGCCGCCTCCAGCACGCCCGCCGGGACGGGCTGGCCCGGGTGGGGCTCGTCGCCGACGGCCTGCTGGGCTTTCCACAGCGCGACCTCGAGCCGGGCGCGGACGTCGGCGTACCCCGGGTCGTCGGCGACGTTGCGCAGCTCGTCGGGGTCGCGCTCCAGGTCGTACAGCTCCCACTCCCCGGCGAACGTCGGCCAGCCGGTGCCCGGCAGCCCGAGGCCGTCGTTGTAGAAGTAGAGGATCTTGTACGCCTCGTCCCGGTAGCCGTAGTGCGCCGGGGCGTGGTGCACCCCGTCGTGGTGCTCCCAGTACCGGTAGTAGAAGCCCTCGGCCGGCGGCGTCGCCGCCTCGGCGTCCACCAGGTCCGCCCAGAACGACCGGCCCTGCATCCGCGGGTGCGGCTCGACGCCGGCCGCGTCGAGGATCGTGCGCGCCAGGTCGACGTTCGTCACGATGCCGTCGTGCTCCCGGCCCGCCGGCAGCGCCCGCGGGTAGGAGAGCAGGAACGGCATCCGGATCGACTCCTCGTACATGAACCGCTTGTCGAACCAGCCGTGGTCGCCCAGGAAGAACCCCTGGTCCGAGGAGTACATCAGCAGGGTGTCGTCGAGCTCGCCCCGCTCGCGCAGCCAGTCCGTGACGCGGCCGACGTTGTCGTCCACCGACGCCACGCACCGCAGGTAGTCCTCCATGTACCGCTGGTACTTCCACAGCGCCAGCTCGTCGTAGGAGAGCCCTTCGGGCGGGTCGACCTTGAGGTCCGCGGCCGTGAGGTGGTCCGCGACCCGCATCGCCGCGCGCCGCGACGACGACGTCCGGGTGGCGTAGTCGTCGTCGAACGTCTCCGGGACGGGGATCGGGTCGGAGTACAGGCCGGCGTGCCGCGGGTGCGGTTCCCACGACCGGTGCGGCGCCTTGTGCCAGATCAGCAGGCACCACGGCTCGTCGCCGTCCAGCCCGTCGGCCCACGCGAGCGCCAGGTCCGTGATGACGTCGGTCGCGTAGCCGGGCACGACGCGGCGCCCCTGCTCCGACAGGAAGGTCGGGTCGAAGTACTGCCCCTGGTCGTCGAGCACGTCCCAGTAGTCGAAGCCCTGCGGGTCGTGCCCCTCGCCGTGCCCCATGTGCCACTTGCCCACCACCGCGGTGCGGTAGCCGGCGTCGCGGAGCTGCGAGACGAACGTCGGCTGGCTCGCGTCGATCGGCGTCGACAGCGTGGTCACGCCGTTGACGTGCGAGTACGTGCCCGTGAGGATCGACGCCCGGCTCGGGGTGCACAGCGAGTTCGTCACGTAGCAGCGGTCCAGCCGGACGCCGGACTCCCCGATCGCGTCGATCCGCGGCGTCGTGTTGACCACCGACCCGTACGCCCCGATCGCGTGGGCCGCATGGTCGTCGGTCAGCACGAGGACGATGTTCGGTCGCTTCATGAGGCCGTGGCTCCTGCGTGGTCGACGGCGTGGTCGACGGCGTGGTCGACGGCGGCCGGGACGGGCGCGGCGCCGCGCACCGGGTTCGGGATGGCGTCCAGCAGCGCCCGCGTGTACGGGTGCTGCGCCTGGCGGACCACCTCGACGGTGGGGCCCTGCTCGACGATCTCGCCCGAGCGCATGACCATGATGTCGTCGGCGAGCAGGCGCGCGCTGAGCAGGTCGTGGGTGATGTAGAGCATCGCCACGTCCTGGTCGCGCACGGTGTCCGCGAGCAGCTCGAGGATCTCCGCGCGGATCGACACGTCCAGCATGGAGATCGGCTCGTCGGCGATGAGGAGCCGCGGCCGCGGCGCCATCGCCCGCGCGACCACGACCCGCTGCCGCTGCCCGCCCGAGAGCTGGTGCGGCAGCTTGTCGACGTACGACGCGGCCGGCGACAGCCCGACCGACTCCAGCAGCTCCAGGATCCGCTCCCGCAGCGCCTCGCCGGTCAGCCCCAGGTAGTTCCGCAGCGGCCGGCTGAGGCTGTAGCCCACCGTCTTGGTGGGGTTGAGGGCCGCGAACGGGTCCTGGAACACCATCTGCACCTGGGAGCGGTAGGCGCGCAGCGCCTTCCGGCGCAGGGTGCCCGGGTCGGTCCCGTCGACGAGCAGCGTCCCGGACGTCGCCCGCTCCGTGCGGGTGAGGATCTTGGCGATCGTCGACTTGCCCGACCCCGACTGCCCGACGAGGGCGCGGACCTGGCCGGGGGCGAGCGTGAACGACACGCCGCGGACGGCCTCGACCGTCTCCTTGCGCAGGCCGCGTCGGCGCTCGTACGTCTTGACGAGGTCCTCGACGACGACCAGCGGCTCGCGGGCCGGGTCGTGGACGCGGGCGTCGGACCACGCCGTCACCTCCGCGAAGCGCGGCGGCACGAGCTCGCCCCCCGCCGCGCGCTCGGCCGCTCCCACCTCGGTGAACAGGTGGCAGCGCACCACCCCGGTGGTTGAGCCTGTCGAAACCTCCGATGGTTGCGCGTGCCGCGACTCCGACCCGGGTCTCGACAGGCTCGACCGACGGGAGATCACGGGACCGAGCACCGGCACGACGTCGTCGCACGCGGACATCCGCGACGGGCAGCGGGGTGCGAACGGGCACCCGGGCGGCGGCTCGGTGAGGGCCGGCGGCCGGCCCGCGATGTAGGCGACGGACACCTCCGCGGAGCGCGGGTCGTCGAACGACCCGAGCAGGCCGTGGGAGTACGGGTGCAGCGGGTTCGTCGCGAGCTCCGCGCTCGGGCGGCTCTCCACGATCTCGCCCGCGTACATGACCATGACGCGGTCGGCGATCTCCAGGACGGTGCCCAGGTCGTGGCTGATGAACAGGACGGTGAAGCCCTGCTCGCGCTGGATGCGGCGCAGCAGCTCCACGATCGACCGCTGCACCAGCACGTCCAGGCCGGTCGTCGGCTCGTCCAGCAGCACGAACCGCGGGCGCAGCAGCAGCGCGAGCGCGAGCACCACGCGCTGCCGCATGCCGCCCGACAGCTCGTGCGGGAACGACCGCATGACCCGCTCGGCGTCCAGCTCGACGTCGCCCAGGACCTCGAGGATCCGCGCCCGGCGGTCGCCGTCGTTCGCCGTGCTCCAGCCGTGCGCGTCCATCGTGTCCTGGAACTGCTTCTCGATGCGCAGCACTGGGTTGAGCGCGTTCATGGACGACTGGAACACGGTCGCGATCTCGCGCCAGCGCAGCCGGTTCACGTCGCGGTCCGACATGGCGTACAGGTCCTCGCCGTCGAACCGGACCGACCCGCCGGCGTGGTGCGCGGGCTTGTCGAGCAGCCGCAGCAGCGCGTTGCCCAGCGTCGACTTGCCGCACCCGGACTCGCCGAGCAGGCCGACGAACTCGCCCTCGGCGATGCTGAACGACACGTCCCGCACGGCGCGGGCGGACGGTAGGTCCCGGGACCGGTAGTCGACGGACAGGTTCTCGACCTCGACGAGTGCCATCACTGCTCCCTCAGGTGCGGGTTGCTCAGCGCGTCGACCCCGAAGTTGATGAAGGTCAGCGCCGTGGTCAGGAGGGCGAGGAGCAGGCCGGGCACGACCAGGCGGGCGAAGCCGCCGGTCAGGAGCGCGCCGTCGGAGTTCGCCCAGTAGAGCATCGTGCCCCAGGAGATCGTGTCCGGGTCGCCGATGCCGATGAACGCCAGCCCGGCCTCGGCCCCGATCGCGCCGCCGACCGCGGCGATGAAGCCGACCACGATGAGCGACGTCATGTTGGGCGCGATCTCCCGGAAGATGATGTGGAAGATCCCGTCGCCCGCCTGGCGGGCGCCCTGGATGTACTCCCGGTTGCGCAGGGTGAGGATCTGCGCGCGCTTGTTGCGCGCGGCGCCCGCCCAGCCGGTGATGCCGATGACGAGGACGACCATCCACACACCACCGCCGCCCGGCATGTACGCGGCCAGGACGACCATGAGGGGCAGCGTCGGGACCACCAGCACGAGGTTGGTGAGGAACGAGAGCACCTCGTCCGTGAGGCCGCCCAGGTAGCCGGCGGTCATGCCGATGGCCAGCGCGATGGCGGTCGACACGGTGCCGGCCACCAGGCCCACGAGCAGCGACGTCCGCGCACCCCAGATCGCCTGGGACGCGACGTCGTACCCGCGGCCGGTGGTGCCGAACCAGTGCTCCGCCGACGGCGGGAGCCCGGTCTCGAACCCGCTGTACCGCGGGTCGTAGGGCGCCAGCCAGGGCGCGAGCGCGGCCATCAGCACGAAGGCGGCGAGCAGGATCATCCCGAAGCGCGCCTTCTTGTTGCGCCAGAGGATGACGAACCACTGCGGCGCCCGCAGCGCGCGGGCCCGGGTGACAGTCACGGGCCGCGTGGTGGGGTCGAGAGTCGCGGCGGTCATCATGCCGCCTCCTTCCGTCGGGCCCGCGGGTCGAGGACGCCGTAGAGCAGGTCGGCGCCCAGGTTCGCGACGAGGACGCCCACGGTGGAGAACAGGAAGATCGTCTGCATCAGCGGGAAGTCCTTGTTGCTGACCGCCTCGAGCAGCAGGCGGCCCATCCCGGGGTAGTTGAAGACCTGCTCCACGAGCGCGGTGCCGCCGACCAGGCCGCCGAGCGCCAGCGCGAAGCCGGTGATGTTCGGCAGGATCGCCACGCGCGCGCCGTAGTTGAGGGCCAGCACGCGGGCCGAGAGGCCCTTCGCGCGCCCGAACCGGGCGAAGTCCTCGCCGAGCGAGGCCACCATGTTGTTGCGCATCCCGAGCATCCAGCCGATGGGGCCGGTGATCATGATCGCCGCGGCGGGCAGCAGGAAGTGCTGCCACGCGTCGACGAAGAACTCCGGCGACGGGCCCGGCTCGACGGCGCCCGAGTAGCCGCCCGACGACGGGAGCCACCCGAGGGTGATCGCGAAGACGTAGATCAGCAGCAGCGCCAGCCAGAAGAACGGCAGCGTGCCGAGGAAGCTCGAGCCCACCGTGACGATCGCGTCGAAGCCGGAGTTGCGGCGCCACGCGACCCAGGCGCCGAGCAGCGTCCCGATGACGAACGACAGGACGAGCGTCGTGCCGAGCAGGACGATCGTCCACGGCAGCGCGTCACCGATCACGTCCGTGACCGTGTACGGGAAGTATGTGTACGAGACCCCGAAGTTCCCGGCGGCCAGGTTCTGCAGGTAGTCCACGTACTGCGACCAGAGCGAGGCGTCGCTGACGCCGAGCATGGCCCGGACGGCCTCCAGCTGCGCGGGGTCGACGTACCCGTCCTTCACGGCGACCTGCTCGAGGATCGCCTGGGCCGGGTCGCCCGAGGACATGCGGGGGATGAGGAAGTTGAGGGTGACGGCGCCCCACAGGGTGAGGACGAAGAATCCGATGCGCCGTGCGAAGTAGGTCATGGTGGTCCACCTCGGTCGGGCGGGGCGCGCCCGGGCCGTCCGTCGTGCCGGACGACCGGGGCGCGCCGCCGCCGGTCGGCGTCAGTCCTCGGCGGGGACCAGGGACGTGTAGATCAGGCGGTTGTTGTCCGAGCCCGCGTACGGGTCGTCGGCGCTCGGCCAGCCGGTCGCGTGGCGCGTGTTGTACTCGAACCACTTGCCGCCGTACCAGAGCGGGACGAACGGGACCTGGTCGATCATGATCTGCTGCAGCTCGTGCACGATCGGCTTCTGGTCCTCGGGGGTCTCGGCGAGCGCGAGCTGGTCGATCAGCGCGTCGGTCTTCGCGTCCTGCCAGCGGACCTCGTTGGTCGTGGCCTTCTCGCCGATCGGCGCCGTGTTGGCCGAGTCGAGGGGCTCGGCGAAGCTCTGGTACATCGAGCACAGGCCGCCGCGCACGCCGAACGCCATGTCGAAGTTCCCGGTGAGCCGGTTCTGCTCCACCGTGGGGTAGTCCGGCGTCTCGACGTCGACGGTGATGCCGAGCGTGGCGAAGTCGGCCTTGACCGAGTCCGCGGCCGCGGTCCAGTCGGACCAGCCGTTCGGGGTGGTGAAGGTGAGCTTCAGCGGCTTGCCGTCCTTGCCGAGGCGCTTGCCGTCCGCGTCGAGCTCGTAGCCCGCGTCGGTGAGCATGTCGGCCGCGGCGTCCGCGTCGTACTGCACGACGCCGTCGTCGGGGATCGACGGGTCGAGCCAGTCCTCCTGGCCCGGCAGCACGAGCAGCGTCTGGCTCGCCTGCTCGACGTAGCCGTTGCCCGCCTCCTGCGTGAGCCGCTCCTTGTCCATGCCCTGGGCAATCGCCCGGCGGAACTCGACGTCGTCGAACGGCGCCTCGGTGAGGTTCATGTACAGCGAGATGGGCGCGCCCGAGGCGAACCAGTACTTGTTGTGCTCCGGGTCCTTGGCGACGTACGCCTCCTCGATGTCCGGCATGAACATCGAGTTGTGGTCGTACTCGCCGCGGGCGAGGCGGAGCTGGTCGACCTGGCCCTCGCCGGCCTTGCTGAAGCGCAGCTCGTCGACCTTGACCTTGTCGGCCTGCCAGTAGTCCGGGTTCGCCTCGACGACGAACGCCTGCGGGTTGAGCGACTTCACCGTGAACATGCCGGTGCCGACGGCGTCCTCGGCCGTGTACGTCGTCGGGTCCTCGACGGTGGACCACACGTGCTCGGGCACGATCGTGGTCTCGAGGATCTTGTCCTCGATCGGGTACGCCGGCCCGT
>NZ_BAAAPM010000003.1:1557620-1807870 GCF_039531145.1 Isoptericola hypogeus | reverse complement strand
TTGGTGTCGAGCGCGGGGTAGTCCTTGAGCAGCGTGAAGGTGTACGCCACGTCGGCCGCGGTGAACGCCTCGTCGTCGTTCCACGTGACGCCCTCGCGGGTGGTCAGCCGCATCGTCGTGGGGCTCGTCCACTCGAACGCGGTGGCGAGCTGCGGCTCCTTGGTGCAGTCGTACTTGTTGATCTCGAACAGCTGGTCGTAGATCGTCCACAGGGGGCCGATGGCGGTCGTCACGAACGGGTTGTAGTTCGGCTTGGGGTTGGACGAGGGCGAGAAGTTGCCCATGTTCAGGTAGGCGATGCGGCCGTCGTCGGTGGTCCGGCTGGCGCCGGCGCCGCCTCCCTGGTCGGCGGTGGAGCAGCCCGTGAGCAGGAGCGCGGCGGCTCCGGCGCAGGCGATCAGTCGGGTGGCCGCGCGGCGGCCACGGGTGGTGGGGGTCATGGACAACCTTCCTCGTTGAAGACTGGTATGTCGGTCGGTCAGGCGGGACAGCCGCAGGATTCGCGGATCACGGCCCGGGTCTCGAGGACCCGGTCGTCTGGTGGCAGCGGGAGCCTGGCGGCGCCCGGTTCCCCGGTCGCCTCCAGCGCGATCCGCGCCGCCGTCGCACCCAGCTCGAAGGTCGGCTGGTGCACGGTCGTGAGGGTGGGAGAGGCGAGACCGGCGAGGGAGTTGTCGTCGAAGCCGACGATCGCCATGTCTCCCGGGATGGAACGGCCGAGGCCGGGCAGCGTCGCCATCACGCCGAAGGCCAGCTCGTCGTTCGCGCAGACGAGCGCGTCGGGGAGGTCGCCGGAGGCGTGCAGCTCGCGGGCCGCCATCGCCCCGTACTCGGCCTCGAACCCGTACTCGAGGGGGCCGCCGGCCTCGGCGATGCCGTGGTCCGCGAGCGCGTCCCGGAACCCGAGGTAGCGGGAGGTCGGGTCGGGCGACCCGTTGGGGGAGCCCAGGAAGCGCAGGCGCCGGTAACCGTGCGCCTCGAGGAGGTGTGTCGTGACCTCTCGCGCCGCTGCCCGCCCGTCGGTGCGGACCGTCGTCAGGCGGTCGGACGTCGCGGCGACCAGCACGATCGGCATCGTCTGCGCCAGCTCGGCCAGGAAGTCCTCGTCGGCGGTGCCGCCCTGCACGACGAGCGCGTCGGTGCGCTGGGCGAGCTGCTGCACGGACCGGCCGGCGTCGGGCCGGAAGTGGGTGCCGAGGACGTTCACGGCGATGCCGGCGTCGACCGCGACCGACTCGACGCCCTGGACCAGCTCCGCGAAGTACGGGCCGCCGAGGCCGGGCAGCACGATGCCGAGCGTGTGGTACCGCTGGTAGGCGAGGCTCAGCCCGAGCGCCGACGGCGTGTAGCCGAGCGCGTCGATGCTCGCCTGGACCCGCTCGCGCGTGGGGGGTGCCACCTTGGGGTCCTGGCGGGTCACGCGCGAGACGGTGGCGACAGACACGCCGGCGTGCTTCGCGATGTCGCGGACGGTCGGACGACCCGATGCAGCCATGCGTTCGCCTCCTCGTCGAGTGCGTGAACCGGCTTGATGTAACCGGTTACATCACGCACTATGGACCGTGGTACCGGTTACATGCAAGTCTGCAGGTGATCGCCGCCACACTTCAGCACCTACGAAGGAGTAGACCGTTGACTGCCACGCCGTCGGCCGCGTCCCACGCGCCGAGCGTCCCGACCCTGCACGACGACCTCGTCCTCTCCGGCGAGATCCACTACTTCCGCCTCGAGGTCTCCGAGTGGGAAGACCGCCTCGACGCGGCGCTCGCGATGGGGATCAACACGGTCGCGACCTACATCCCCTGGATCGTGCACGAGCTGCCCGACGGCTCGTTCGACCTCACCGGGCGCACCCGCCCGCACCTCGACCTGGGGCGGTTCCTCGACCTGTGCGCGGAGCGCGGGCTCGCCGTCGTCGCTCGCCCCGGCCCGTTCGTCATGGCCGAGCTCAAGCACGAGGGCCTGCCGTACAGCCTCTTCCGCGACCACCCCGAGGTGGTGCCCCCGTCGTGGGACGGCGCCACGCCCGACGTCACGGTCGTCGACTACACGCACCCGGCCTACCTCGCCGCCTGCCGCGGCTGGTACGACGCCGTGATCCCGCTGCTGGCCGCGCGAACGCCGAGCCGCGGCGGCACCGTCGTCGGCGTCCAGCTCGACAACGAGATCGGCATGCTGCCGTGGGTCACCAACTCCCCCGACCTCTCCGACCGCACGGTCGCCGACCTCGTCGCGTGGCTGGTGGCGGCCGAGGGCGAGCAGGCCGTCAAGGAGCGCTACGGCCTCGACCCGGCTGACACCGGCGCCTGGGGCCCGGCGCTGCGGTCCCCCGACGACGAGGTCGTGCTCGCGCTGCACCGCGACCTCGGCCGCTTCACGCGCGAGAAGTACGCGAGCTACGTCCGGCACCTCGCCTCGTGGGCGCGGGAGCTCGGCGTCGACGTGCCGTTCCTCGTGAACATCCACGGCTGCTGGGGCGGCGCCGCCAGCATGTTCCCGCTCGGCGTCTCGCAGCTCTACAAGACGTGGGAGGGCGACACCGACGTCATCCCCGGCACCGACTACTACATCGGCGACCTCACCCTGGAGAAGCTGCCCGGCTTCTGGGCGTCGAACGCCTTCGTCGCGGCCACCACCGTGCCGGGTCAGCCGACCGGCAGCATGGAGTTCGAGGTCGGCAGCGGCGACTACGGCGAGTCGCTCGGCGTGAACAGCGGCCCGGAGGCTGGGCCGCTCAAGCTGCAGACCTGCCTCGCGCAGGGCAACACGCTCGTCAACTACTACCTGCTCACCGGCGGGCGGAACCCGAGGCTCTTCGAGCCCGTGGGCGACGGCAACGACCGCGTCGCGTTCACCGGCGAGCGGCACGGCTTCGCGGCGCCCCTCGACCCCGAAGGGCGGCAGTCGCCCGGCCACGCGCGCCTCGCGGACGCGACGCGGGCGGCCGCCGGCCAGGCCGACCTGCTGCGCGCCGCGCGGCCCGAGACGCCGCCCGTGACCCTCGGCTTCGTCCCCGACCACTACATGACGGAGTACCACTACCCGCGCTCGGAGCGGGACCGGCGGTTCGTCGCCGAGCTCGACCGCTTCCGCGGCTCGGGCCCGCGCGAGATCCTCACGCGCGCGCTCGCCGTCAGCGGGTTCGCGCCCGACGCCGTCAACCTGCAGGACGGCCCGCTGGCGCTCCCGACCGACCGCGTGCTCGCCCTCGCGCCGACCCCGTACCTGGACGACGAGATCCAGGAGCGGCTGGTCGCGTGGGTGCTCGCCGGTGGCCGACTGCTCCTGCACGGCCCCGTGCCGACGCGCGACCTGCTCGACCGGCCGGCGACCCGGCTCGCGGACGCCCTCGGCCTCACGGTCGCCGACCGCCTCGACGAGCGCGTGGGCTTCTTCCCGTCGATCGTCCCCGCCGACGACCGCCTGGAGATGGCCGAGGTGCGCGGCGGGTTCGTCCAGCCGCTCGGCGTCCCGGACGGCGCCGACGTGCTCGCCCGGGTCGCGGGCGGCGCGGGCTCCCCGGGGGCCGGCGAGGCGTGCGTGGTGCGGGTGGCCCACGGCGCCGGGCAGGTGCTCGTCGTGGCCGCCGACATCCCGTGCCTGCTGCCCGTGTGGCAGCGCCTGCTCGCCGAGCTCGGCGCGGAACCCCTGGTGCGGCAGACGACGTCGGTGCCGGGCGTGGTGGTCGTGCCGACGGCCACGGCGGACGGGACGCGCGTCGTGCACACGCTCAACCCCTCGCCATGGGACGCCGAGGTCACGCTCGAGCGCGACGGGCGGCCGCTGCTCGCCGAGCCGCTCCGGCTCCCGGCCCGGACGGGCGCGTGGCTGGTCCAGGAGCCGGGCGCCGCGCACGCGACGCTCGGCTGGATCGGCGGGACGGGGGCGGCCCGATGACCGCCCCGACGACCGGACCTGCCGACGGCCGGACCCTGCCGGCCGCCGCTCCCGCCACGGACCTGGCGCCCCGCCTCGGGAGCACGGTCCTGTACCAGGTCTACCCGCAGAGCTTCGCGGACGCCGACGGCGACGGGGTGGGCGACCTCGCCGGCGTCACCGCTCGGCTCGACTACCTGCAGTGGCTCGGCGTCGGCGCGATCTGGCTCAGCCCGTGCTTCGTCTCCCCCTTCGCCGACGCCGGCTACGACGTCGCCGACTTCCTCACCGTCGCGCCCCGGTACGGCACGAACGAGGACATGGCGCGGCTCACCGAGGAGGCCGGGCGGCGCGGCATCTCCGTCCTGCTCGACCTCGTGGCCGGGCACACGTCCGACCAGCACCCGTGGTTCCTCGCGTCGGCCGACGACCCGGACGACCACCGGTATGTGTGGAGCGACGTCCCCGTCGAGGGGTTCCAGCCCGGCACGGGGCGGCGCGGCGGCTTCTATCGGCCGAACTTCTTCCCGGTGCAGCCCGCGCTCAACTACGGGTACGCGCGCCCGCACCCCGACGAGCCGTGGCGCCAGCCCGTCGACGCCGAGGGCCCGCGGGCCAACCGGGCCGCGCTGCGCGAGATCATGGCGCACTGGTTCGACCTCGGCGTCGCCGGGTTCCGCGTGGACATGGCCGCGTCGCTCGTCAAGGACGACCCGGGCCTCGTGGAGACCGGCCGGCTGTGGCGCGAGACGCGCGACTGGCTGGACGCCACGTACCCGGGACGGGTCCTGGTCAGCGAGTGGGGCGACCCGCGCTCGGCCGTGCCGGCCGGCTTCCACGCCGACTTCTTCCTGCAGTTCGGCGGGGAGGATGACGGCCTGCCGCTGCGCTCCCTGTGGAACAACGGCGCCGGGACCATCAACCCGGAGTGGGGCGACGTGCCGAGCTGGGCCGACGCCGACGCGCGCGGCGACGCGAGAACCTTCGTGCAGGCCTGGCAGGAGGCGACCGGGGCGATCGCCGCCGCCGGGCGCGGCGGCGTCACGGGCCTGCCGACGTCGAACCACGACTTCACCCGCCTCGTGGCGGGCGCGCGCGACGCCGAGCAGGCGAGGGCCGCCCTCGTGCTCACCCTCACCTGGCCGTCGATGCCGTCGATCTACTACGGCGACGAGATCGGCATGCGTTACGTGCCCGGCACGCCGACGCTCGAGGGCTCCCGGCTGAGCCCGACCTACGACCGCGCCGGCTCACGGACCCCGATGCAGTGGGGCGACCTGCCCGCGGGGGCGTTCGGGCCGGACGTCGCGGAGTCCCGCTACCTCCCGCAGGACCCGGACCCCGACCGGCCGACTGTGGCCGCCCAGCTCGACGACGAGGACTCGCACCTGCACCTCGTGCGCCGGCTGGCCCGGCTGCGCACCACGGACGAGCGCCTGGACGCCGCCGCGCCCGTCGAGGTGCTCGCCACCGGCTACCCGATGGCGTACGTGCGCGGCGGGAGCCTCGCCGTCGTCGTCAACCCCGGCCGGGACGGCGCCGCCGTCACGGTGCCCGGCGCCGCGACGGCCCGCGCGCTCGAGGCGCGGGGACTGCAGCTCGACGGCGACGTCGTGCACCTCGACGGGCACGGTTACGCCGTCCTCGACCTCGCCGCCGCGTGACGCGACGGCACCCACGAACCGACAGCACTACCGAAGGAATGCACGCATGACGCACACCACCCCCGCCCCCCGGGACTTCCTCTGGGGCGCCGCGACCGCGGGCCACCAGATCGAGGGCGGCAACACGAACACCGGGCACTGGCTGCTGGAGAACGCCCCCGACACGCACGTCCAGGAGCCGTCCGGCGACGCCTGCGACTCCTACCACCGGTACGGCGAGGACATGCGGCTGCTGGCCGACGCCGGCCTCAACGCCTACCGCTTCTCCCTCGAGTGGGCCCGGATCGAGCCGGCCAAGGGCCAGGTCTCGCGCGCCCAGCTCGACCACTACCGCCGGATGATCGACACCTGCCGCGAGCTCGGCGTGGAGCCCGTGGTGACCCTCCACCACTTCACCGTGCCGCTGTGGCAGTACCAGGAGGGCGGCTGGTACGCGCCCGACGCCGTCGACCGGTTCCGGTTCTTCACCGAGACGGCCGCGCAGATCCTCGACGACGTGAGCTGGGTCGTCACGATCAACGAGCCCAACATGATGGTCAACCAGTCCGAGGCGAAGATCGACACCGAGGTCGGCGTGAACTTCCCCGGCCCGTCGCCGCACGCCTCCCAGGTCATCGCGGCCGCGCACCACGCGTCGATGGACGTGCTGCGGGGGCTCGGGCACGTCAAGGCCGGCTGGACCGTGGCGAACCAGGTCTACCAGGCCGTCCCCGGGTACGAGCGCGAGCGCGACGAGTGGGGGTACTGGCGCGAGGACTTCTTCCTCGAGCAGTCGCGGAACGACGACTTCGTCGGCGTCCAGTCGTACCTGCGCACCATCGTCGGCCCGGACGGCCCGGTGCCGTTCCCGGACGACGTCGAGCGCACCCTCACGGGCTGGGAGTACTACCCGGAGGCGCTCGGGCACGCGCTGCGGCACACGCGCGACGTCACCGGCGGCGTGCCGATGATCGTCACGGAGAACGGCATGGCCACCCAGGACGACGCGCGCCGGATCGACTACACGACCGGGGCGCTCAGCGGCATGGCGTCCGCGATCGACGACGGGTGCGACGTGCGCGGCTACCTGCACTGGTCGCTGCTCGACAACTACGAGTGGGGCTCCTTCCGGCCGACCTTCGGCCTCATCGCCGTCGACCGCGAGACGTTCGTCCGCACGCCCAAGCCCAGCCTCGCCTGGCTCGGGGACCTCGCGCAGCGCGGCGTGCTCCCCCGCGCCGAGGCGCGCCCCGAGGCCGAGGCGGTCTTCGAGGCGACCGTCGCCCCCGTGGCGGCCGCCGTCGCCTCCTGAAGCCGCGCGCGACGGCGGGTCGCTTGGGGTGGCCCGCCGTCGCCCGCTCCCACCCGGAAAGTCTCCGGGCGTACCGCACGAGGAAGTGAGGACGCACCATGACAACCCGACGCACCATCGTCACCGCCCTGGCCGCCACGGGGCTCGCGCTCGCGACGCTGCCCGCGGCCGCGAGCGCCGACCCCGCACGGGACGCCGGCACCGACCCGGCGCAGGAGGCGGGCCGGCACGGCCCCACCAAGCAGCTGCGCACGTGGGCCGAGGACACCTGGCACTCGTTCGAGGCCCTCGTCGTCGACGGGACCGGCCTGCCGGACGACAACATCGGCGGCGACCTGGACCCCGCCACCCGCGGGGGCTACACGTCGCCCACGAACATCGGCGCGTACCTGTGGAGCACGGTCGTCGCCCGCGACGTCGGGCTCATCGGCGCCGCCGAGGCGCGCGACCGCATGGCGACCACGCTCGACACCGTGGCCGGACTGCGCAAGCACGAGCCGAGCGGCATGTTCTACAACTGGTACGACCCGGCCACCGGCGAGCGGCTCGAGACGTTCCCCGGGAGCGGCGACGAGATCAAGCAGTTCCTGTCCAGCGTGGACAACGGCTGGCTGGCGACCGGCCTCCTGCTGGCGAGCCGCGCCGAGCCGTCGCTGGCCGACCAGGCCGACGCCATCCGGGAGCAGATGAACTTCGGCTGCTACTACAACCCCGAGGAGAACCAGATCCGCGGGGGGTTCTGGGAGTCGAAGCTGAACGACGCCGCCGTCGCGGGCGACTACTGCGGCATGGGCGCCGACGTCTGGTACACCGGCCACCACTACGGCGCGCTCAACACCGAGCCGCGGATCGCGTCGTACCTGGGCATCGCGGCGGGGCAGATCCCGGCGAAGCACTACTTCGGCACGGTCCGCGCCTACCCCGCGGAGAGCTGCGACTGGTCGTGGACCGAGACCGACGCGGACGGGGAGTGGAAGGAGTACCTGGGCGTCCGCGTCTTCGAGGGCACGCTCCCGTACCGCGGCATGGACGTCGTGCCCACCTGGGGCGGCAGCATGTTCGAGGCGCTGATGGTGCCGCTGTTCGTGCCCGAGGAGGAGTGGGGCCCGCGGTCGTGGGGCGTCAACCACCCGCTGTACGTGCGCGGCCAGATCGAGCACGGGCTGAAGGAGGCCGACTACGGGTACTGGGGCTTCTCGCCCTCGAACAACCCGGCCGGCGGGTACCGCGAGTACGGCGTCGACCAGCTCGGGCTCGACGGCGCGGGCTACACCTCCGACCAGGAGCGCACAGACGTCGACCAGCCGTACGGCGACTGCCGCGAGGGCTCCCCGGCCCCCACCGAGTACGGCGACGGCGTGGTCACGCCGCACGCGTCGTTCCTGGCGCTGCGCTACGCGCCGGGCCAGGCCGTCGCGAACCTGCGCCGGATCGCCCGCGACTTCGACGCCTACGGCCCCGGGGGCTTCTACGACGCCGTGGCCGTCCGCAGCGGGCAGGTGTCGCAGCGCTACCTCGCGCTCGACCAGGGCATGATCATGGCCGCCCTCGGCAACGCGCTCGCCGACGACGACATGCGGCGCTATGTGGCGACCGGCGCGATGGAGGACGCCGTGCGCCCGCTGCTGGCGATGGAGACCTTCGGCTCCTCCGGCCGCGACTGACACCGTCCCGCCGAACACGGGGTGGGGACCGTATTGAGCCCTCAATACGGTCCCCACCCCGTGTTCGTCCGCGGTGTGCGGCACCCTGGGCGCATGGAGCTCGAGGTGCGCGGTGAGGTCTTCCAGTGGCGCGGGCCGGCGCCGTACTACTACGTGGCCGTGCCCGACGCCGAGGCGGAGCAGATCGCCGCGGTCGCACCGCTGGTGACGTACGGCTGGGGCGTCATCCCCGTGCGTGGGCGGATCGGGTCGACGTCGTTCACCACGTCGCTGTTCCCCAAGGACGGCGGCTACCTGGTGCCGCTCAAGGACGCCGTCCGTCGCCCCGAGGGGGTCGACGACGGCGACGAGGTCACCGTGCGGCTGGAGATCGACGGCGTGTGAGAGCGAGCAGGCTCCCCCACCGCTCGTCGAGCAGCGGCGCCCCCACCATGTCGAGACACCGCCACAACGTGACGGCCACAGAGTCGAGTACCGGCAGCGACGCCGCCGCCTCGACCTCCTCCACGACGGGCGCACCGTAGAGGTTCGTGCACAGGTACACCAGCGCCTGGACCCCGTCGGCGGCGGCGACCTCGAGGGACAGCGGCACGAGTTCCCCGGGTGCCACGCGCGCGAACTCCTCGTTCACGTGCAAGCCGAGGTGTCTCTCGGCCACGACCTCGATCCCCTCACGCGCCCAGGCGGCAACGACTGCCCGGTTGACGTCACCTGTGTACGGCGTGACAAGACCGACGCGTTCCAGCCCGAAGCGCTCGAAGGCGTCGAGGTACGCCAGGGTCGACGTGGTCGCCGGCACCCCGGTCGCATCGGTGATCTGCCGCACCATCTCCCGGTCGTGATCCGGGCCGAGCCACGAGCCCGCCGTTCCGTTCCACGCGACGACGTCCACCTCCGCGGTCCGGAGGAGGCGCGCGGCATCCACCATGGTTCGCTGGTCGAACTGTGTGTTGGCCCCGGCATCGAGGGCGATCCGAGTCACCTCGATCCGCGTGGAGTGCACGGTCACGTCCTCGCGCCCTTCGAGGATCCGGCCAGTCTGCGGTTCGAGGCAGGTGTTGGACGAGGGGACGATCATCCCGATGCGCGCCGGGCGGGTCATCGTGCCACCGCCTCGAGCGTCGCGTCGACGGGCGCCGCGGTCGCCGCCCGAGCGGGGTCGGCCGACGATCGCGCAGGGTCGCGGAACGCCGTCCGCGGCCGGTACCGGCCGACGGGTCCGGGGTCGCGGAACCTCCCGTCGTCGAGCACGACCGTCCCGCCCACGACCACAGTGCTCGGCCACCCGTGCAGCTCGGTCCCGTCGAACGGCGAGAAGTCCGTGCCCTGGTGCAGCCGTGCGCCGTCGACGACCCGCGTCTCACCGGGGTCGAGAAGGACCAGGTCGGCGTCGTAGCCGACATCGACGACGCCCTTCGTGGGCAGCCCGTTGATCCGCGCCGGGGCGGTCGCGAAGGCCTCGACGAAGCGCTCGACCGGGAGCCCCGCCCGGGTCACCATCGCCGTGTACGCAGCAGGCATCCGGGTCTCGACCCCGGGCAGGCCGTGCGGCATGCGCCGCACGTCGTGGCGGTGCTCGCGCTTCTGGGACAGGTCGTAGCAGGAGTGGTCGGACGACACGACGTCGACGGCACCCCGCCCGAGCCGGGCCAGCAGGCCGTCGACCGCCGAGGCCGGGCGCATGGGCGGGCAGCATGCGTACTTCTCCGGCGCCGGACCCACGTACACGGACTCGTCCAGCAGGAGGTAGTGCGGGCAGGTCTCGGAGAAGACGACCTGACCCCGGGCGCGGGCCTCCTCGACGGCGTCCACCGCGGCGGGCGTCGTCTGGTGCACGAAGTACACCGGGGCGCCGGTGTACTCCGCCACCGCCAGGATCTCGCGGACCGACGCGTCCTCGGAGAGCGCGGGGCGGGTGCGGTGCAGGTCGGCGATGCCGACGTTGTCGGCGGCCGCGCACGCGGCGGTGCGGTCGACCACGATCGCGTCGTGCTCGGCGTGGACGTACGCCAGGCCGCCGAGGCGGACCATCTCCTTCATCACCTGGAGGATCGTGTCGTCGTCGGCCATCGTCGTGCCGCGATTGGTGGTGTACAGCTTGACGGACCGGACGCCGAGCTCGGCCATCGCCTCGAGCTGAGTCGGCACCGTCTCGTCCCACCGGACGACCGAACCGTGCAGCCCGACGTCGCACCGCGCGCTGGCGGTCAGCTCCAGCTTGCGGTGCAGCGCGTCGATGGGGCGTTCCGCCGCGTCGGCCGGGATGCCGAAGTCGATGATCGTCGTCGTCCCCCCATGCAGGGCGCCGGTCGTCGCGATCTCGTAGGTGTCCAGGGACGCGTATGCGCCGGTGACCTGGTCGACGTGGCAGTGGCCGTCCACACCGCCCGGGATCAGCAGCCGGCCCGAGGCGTCGACGGTGCGGGTCGCGACCGGCACCGAGCGGGTCGGCGACAGCAGCGCCGTGATCACGCCGTCGGTGACACCCACGTGCGCGCGGGTCCGCCCGTCGGCATTGACGACGGTGGCGTCCGTGATGAGGAGGTCGAAGGTCATCGGTCGGCTCCAGTGGTGTGAGGTGCGGCGAGGCATGCGGCGAGCGCCGGGGAGAGCCCGGCGTTGTCCTTCGCGGGCGGGCGCGCGCAGCTCCCGGCCCGGGCGGTGCCAGGGGCGAGCCGGACCAGCGCCTCCACCTGCGCGACGCCCGCGGAGATCCCGTCCACGACGGGCACCGGGAGCCGGTGCGCGACTTCACGGGCCATGCCGGCCAGCGGCGCGCCCGCGAGAATCACGACGTCGGCGCCGTCGTGCTCCACGACGTCGTGGGCGAGGCGGACCAGGTCCTCCCGGAAGTCCTCCTGCACAGTCCCGATCCCCCGGAGCGGGTCCCGCAGGGACCGGATCGAGGCGAGCCGGGACGTCAGCCCGGCGCGGTCGACGCAGTCGCGGTACCAGGCCGTGATGCGCTCGGAGATCGCGACGATCGAGAAGCGCACCCCCAACAGGGAGGCCGTCGCAAGGGCCGCCTCGGTGATGCCCACGACGGGCACGTCGACGAGCTCCTTCAGTCCCGGCATTCCCGGGTCGCCGAACGCCGCCACGAGGACCGCGTCGGCGTCGCCGCCCTCGGCCGCGACGATCTCGGCGACCGCCGGCGCGGCGAGGAGCGACTCGAGCCGCGTCTCGATGTAGGCCACCCCCGATGACGCGGTACGGGTGGTCACCACGGTGCCAGGCGACGCGGCGCGACGCGCCTCGGCATCGATGAGGGAGGTGACGGACTCGCTGATGTTGGGGTTGATTACGAGCAGGCGCACGTTTCCTCCGATCAGACCGGCAGGCGGCGGCTGTAGTCGAGGCACAGGACGGAGACGAGCATGATCGCGCCGGCGCCGACGAAGTAGGCCAGGGCCCACGCGTATCCGCCCGTGGCGCCGACGATGAATCCGACCGCCATCGGCGTGACGAAGCCGTTGATGTTGCCGAACAGGTTCATGGTGCCGCCCAGGAAACCGGCGTTGGCACGGCCACCGAGCTGCGCCGGGACGGCCCAGAAGAGTCCCACCCAGCGCAGGAAGAAGAGCACGACGGACAGGAGCACCACCGCGGCGATCGAGCCGTCGATGAAGATCACACCGATCAGGCCGAGCACCACGATCACGCCGGCAGCGCCAAGCATCGTCCGCATGACGAGGTTCGCGGAGGCTCCGCTCGCCCGCCACCGGTCGGAGAGCGCGCCGCCGAGCAGCTCACCGACGAAGCCGGCGCCGAAGATGACGAACGTGCCCCAGCCGACCGCGGCGAGGTCGAAGCCCTTGGCCTCGGACAGGTACAGGGGTCCCCACGTGAGCAGCCCGTAGAACACCCCGTTGAAGCCGAACCAGCCCAGGCACATCGCCCAGAAGGAGCGGAACCGCAGGTACTGCAGGAGCCGGGCCTTGCCGCTTCCGGATACCCCTTGGCCCGCGGCTGCCCGAGCAGCCGCGGCGTCCTCCTCGGCGAGCGCGTCCTCGATGTACGCGGCCTCGGCCGCGTTGACCTTCGGGTGCCGACGGGGGGAGTCCCGGATGTACCACCACGCGAGCAGGCCGAACAGCGCGGTCGCGATGCCCGCCACGATGAAGGCGGCCCGCCAGCCGCCCGTCACGGCGATGAGCCACGCGATGGCGACGCCGCCGATCCCGGCACCCAGAGGCGCCCCGGCGTCGAGGATCGTCGCGCCACGTCCGCGCTCGCGGGGGGGCATCCACGCGGCGTTGAGCTTGCCTCCGGCAGGCATGATCGGGGCCTCGGCGACGCCGATCGCGGCACGTGCCACGAAGAGGCTCACGAAGCTCCCCGCGAGGCCCGAAGCCGCGGTCGCCGCGCCCCAGCCCACCGTTGCGGCCGTCGCCATCTTGCGCGGGCCGAACTTGTCGATGAGCAGGCCACCGGGGATCTGCATGAGGGCGTAGGCGAAGAAGAAGGCCGAAAGGAGCAGGCCGGTCGCCTCCGCGGAGAGGCCGAACTCTTCGCGAATCATCGGCATGGCGACGGAGATCGAGCCTCGGTCGATGTAGTTCAGGGTCACGAGGGCGAGCAGGAGCGCGAAGAGCTTCCAGCGCACCCGGGTCGGCTTCTCGTCGAGTGCGTGCGCGAGCGGTTCTCCGCTCTCGGTGCGGGAGAGTGTCATGGCGTCCTCGGATTCAGTAGCCGGCGTCGTTGCTGGTCTGTTCCCGGAATCTCAAGTTGGGATCCCAAGAGGCAAGATATTGGGATCCCAACTGGGTGTCAATGCTCGCGCGGAAGAGATCGGCCAAGGACGGCGGACCTGGCACGACGCTAGGCGCGCGCTCCGGCGTCGTCGAAGAGATAGCCGAGGGTGTGCGCACGATAGGCGAGGACGTGAGCGCGGGCAACGGCGGCCGCCCGCTCCGGGTCGCCGGAAACGATCGCGTCGCGGAGCCGCTCGTGCTCCTCGACCACCACGTCGACGTCGAGGATCTGCCGGAAGAGCCAGTGCAGCCGTCCCAGCAGAGGATCGAGCACGCCCTGGAGGAGCTCGTTGTCCGTGAGGGCGATGATCTCGTCGTGGAACCGGGCGTTTGCCGCGTGCGCCGCGTCCCGGTCGTCACGCTCGATCGCCGCCCGCGCGTCCTGCAAGATCCGGTCCAGCCCGTGGGGCCGCCCCGCGGCAACCTGCACGGTCGCCTCCCGAACGGCGAGCACCTCGAGCGCTTCCCGGATCGAGAAGAGGTTGATCACCTGACGCCGGGTCAGCGCGGTGACGACGAGCCCCCGGGACGGGAGGCTCTCGACCAGACCCTCGCGCTGCAGGGTGCGCAGCGCCTCCCGCACGGGGTGCCGGGACGCCGAGAACGTCTCCGCCAGCTCGCGCTCGACGAGGCGGTCGCCGGGTTGGTAGCGCCCGTCGAAGATCCGTGCGCGGATCTCGTCGCCGATGATCTCCCGAAGGGGCTTGTCGTTCCGGTACAGCCGACTCGACGACTGTTTCATCAACCACCCGCTCCGATCCTCGCGACAGCACGCGGACCCGATCCGCCTCCGAACTCGACCCCGTCAGGCTAGCGCGAGGCAGGCACCCACCAGCACCTCCACCACCGCTGGTGCGGAGATCGTCGCCGAAGCCGGGCCGTCGGACCTCGGCTGGAGGACCCGCGTGCCGCGTGGCGCCGCACTCAGGTGCAGGCTCTGCCGCCTACCCGACGGTGATGACGGTGAGGCACCTGCCTGATGCGCCAGATGAACGCGGGCAACCTTTCGCCGTTCGTCCGGTTCGCGGGCGTCACCGGCCGGGAGCGGACCCTTCGAAAGGCTCAGGACGACGCCTCGGGCCGCAGGTCGAGGCGCCGCAGGAGCTGCGCGTTGAGCGCCACCACGACGGTGGACAGCGACATGAGCAGCGCCCCCACCGACATCGGCAGCACGAACCCGACCGGCGCGAGCACGCCCGCGGCCAGCGGCACGGACAGCAGGTTGTAGCCCGCCGCCCACCAGAGGTTCTGCTTCATCTTGCGGTAGCTCGCCCGCGACAGCTCGATCACCGACAGCACCGAGCGCGGGTCGTCGCTGGCGAGGATGACGCCCGCCGAGGCGATGGCGACGTCGGTGCCGGCGCCGATCGCGATGCCGACGTCGGCCTGCGCGAGCGCCGGGGCGTCGTTGACGCCGTCGCCGACCATCGCGACCCTGCGCCCCTCGGCCTGCAGCTCGGCGACGCGCGCCGACTTGTCCTCGGGCCGGACGCCCGCGAAGTACCGGTCGACGCCCACCTCGCCCGCGACCGACCGGGCCACGGACTCGGCGTCGCCGGTGATCATCACGACCTGCACGCCGCGCCGGTGCAGCGCCTCGACCGCCTCCGCGGACTCCGGTCGCACCTCGTCGGCGAGCTTCAGCCCGCCGACGACGACGCCGTCGCGCAGCACGTGCAGGACGGTCGCGCCGTCGTCGTGCCAGGATCCGGCCTCGCGCACCTCGGCGCCGCCGTGCTCCTCCAGCAGCCGCGGCCCGCCGACGCGCACCTCGCTGCCCTCGACCGTGGCGAGCACGCCGACCGCGGGCGACGACGAGAAGTCGCTCGCGCGCGGCACGGTCAGACCGCGCTCGGCGGCGGCCCGCACGATCGCCCTCGCGAGCGGGTGCTCGCTGTCCGCCTCGGCGGCCGCCGCGAGCGCCAGCACGGCGTCGCGGTCGAGCGCGCCCGTCGTGACGACGTCCGACACCGTCGGCTCGCCCCTGGTCAGCGTGCCGGTCTTGTCGAAGAGGACGGTGTCCACGGTCCGCATGCTCTCCAGCGCCAAGCGGTCCTTGACCAGGACGCCGCCGCGGGCGGCGCGCTCGGTGGCGATGGAGACGACGAGCGGGATGGCCAGGCCCAGGGCGTGGGGGCAGGCGATGACGAGCACGGTGACGGTGCGGATCACGGCGGCGTCCGGCATCCCGAGGGCGGACCACGCGATCGCGGTGAGCACGGCGGCTCCCAGCGCGAACCAGAACAGCCAGCCGGCAGCGCGGTCGGCGAGGCGCTGGGCGCGCGACGACGAGGCCTGCGCGTCGGCGACCAGCCGCTGGATGCCGGCGAGCGCGGTGTCGTCGCCGGTGGCGGTGACCTCGACCCGCAGGCCGGAGTCGGTCGCGACGGTGCCGGCGGTCACCACGTCGCCGGTCGTGCGGGCCACCGTCCGGGACTCTCCGGTGACCATCGACTCGTCCATCTCGGCGCGACCGTCGACCACGCGCCCGTCGGCCGGGACGCTGCCACCGGGGCGCACGAGGACGACGTCGCCCACGGACAGCTCCGACGGCGCGACCCTCACGACGGTCTCGCCCTCGACGCGCTCGGCCTCGTCGGGGAGCAGGGCTGCGAGGGAGTCCAGCGCCGACGCGGTCTGCGCCAACGAGCGCATCTCGATCCAGTGGCCCAGCAGCATGATGACGACCAGCAGCGCCAGTTCCCACCAGAAGTCGAGCTGGTGGTCCAGCACGCCCAGGCTGGCGCCCAGCGAGGCGACGAACGCGACCGTGATCGCCAGGCCGATGAGCAGCATCATCCCGGGCTTGCGGGCGCGGAGCTCGTCGACCGCGCCCGTGAGGAACGGCCGGCCGCCCCACGCGAAGATCACGGTGCCGAGCACCGGGGACACCCACGACACCCACGCCGCGCCAGGCAGTTCGTAGCCGAGCACCATGGCGAACATCGGCGACAGCGCGACCGTCGGCACCGCCAGCGCCAGCATGATCCAGAACAGCCGGCGGAACTGCGCGACGTGGTCCCCGTGCCCGGCGTGACCCTCGTGACCGCCGTGCCCGGTGTGCCCGGCGTGGCCCTCGTGGCCCTCGTGGCCCTCGTGGCCCTCGTGGCCGGCGTGCTCGCCGTGCGCGTGGTGCGTCGTCACGCGGACGTCGTCCGCGACGCCCTGCCCGTGCTCCCGCGACATGTCCGTCTCCCCTCGTCGAGTGATACCCCCTGGGGGTACCTGCTGCCGGGAACGTTATACCTCCTGAGGGTATTCCGCCAGGGGCGACACGCACGTCGGCGGCCTGCGTGGATGCGTCCGACGCCGGTGCCGGCGGGGCATGATCGCCGAGCACCCCGAGACGCCCGCGACGCGACCCGAAGGAGCCCGATGACCTCCGTGCCCGACCCGGGCCGGCTCACCCCGAGCACCCGCGAGGACCTCACCAACGTGGTCTTCCTCAAGAACCAGGTGACGTCGCCGTTCCTGGAGGTCGGCGACTACACCTACTACGACGACGAGGGCACGCGGCCGCCGTTCGAGCAGGCGAACGTCCGCTACCTCTACGGGCCGCAGCGGCTGGTGATCGGCAGGTTCACCGCGATCGGGCCGGGCGCCTCCTTCCTCATGCCCGGCGGCAACCACCCGATGGTCGGTCCGTCCACGTACCCGTTCACGATGTTCGGCGGGGCGTGGACCGACGCGACCCTCGAGACGTTCCTCGGGATCGAGCAGGCCGGCGACACCGCCGTCGGCAACGACGTGTGGATCGGCCGCGAGGCGACGATCCTGCCCGGCGTCACGATCGGCGACGGCGCCGTGATCGGCGCGCACGCCGTCGTGACCAAGGACGTCGGCCCGTACGAGATCGTCGCGGGCAACCCGGCACGGACCATCCGGACCCGGTTCTCCGACGACGACGTCGCGCGCCTGCTACGGGTGCGCTGGTGGGACTGGCCCGTCGAGCGGATCACCACACACGCCGCGACGATCATGGCGGGCACGCCCGAGGAGCTGGAGCGGGTCGCGGACGCCGGATGACCCGCGGCCGCGACGCGACCGGGCCGCCGCTACCGAGCCGACCGGTCCGCGCTGCGCATCCCGCCCGGCGGCCGGTAGCGGAACTCCCGGTCGGCGTCGGTGATCTCGCGCAGCACACGGGCGGGCGTGCCGCCGACGACGACCCCCGCCGGCACGTTCGCGGTGACCACCGCGCCGGCGCCGACCACCGCCCCGGCGCCGATCGTCACGCCGGGCAGGATCACCGCGCCGGCGCCGATCCACACGTCGTCCTCGATCACCACCGGCGCCGAGAACTGCGACCCGTCGCGCCGCAGGTCCGGGTGCACGGGATGGCCGGTCGTCGTGACGGTGACGTGCGGCGCGAACATGACGCGGCTGCCCACGTGCACCTCGACGTCGTCGACGAGCGTGAGCCCGAAGTTCGCGTAGACGTCGTCGCCGACGTGCACCCGCGAGCCGTAGGCGACGTGCAGCGGCGGCTCCACCCAGACGCGCTCCCCCACCGTGCCGAGCAGCTCGCGCAGCAGCCGCTCGCGGCGCACGACGTCGCGCGGCGGCGTGGTGTTGAGCTCGTACGCGAGCTGCTTGGCGCCGTCGCGCTCCTGGGTCAGGGCCTCCAGGCCCGGGCCGGCGTCGGTGTACAGCTCGTGCGCCGCCATCCGGCGCCGAACCTCCTGCTCGCGCGGGTCCACTGCTCTCCTCGGGGTCGTCTCGTGCGGGTCGAGCAGAGAGCCTAGGCGCGCGAGCGGCTACAGCCAGCCCACCCGCCGGAACACGCGGTACAGCACGACGCACCCGACGGCCATCAGCACCAGCGCGAACGGATAACCCAGCAGCCAGTGCAGCTCCGGCATGTGCGTGAAGTTCATGCCGTAGACGCCGGCGACGACGGTCGGGTACACGAGGATCGCCGCCCACGCGGAGATCTTGCGCATGTCCTCGTTCTGCCGCACCGACACCTGTGCGAGGTGCACCTGCAGCATGTCGGAGAGCAGGTCGTCGTGGGCGTCGAGGTGTCTGTCGATGCGCTCGACGGTCGCCACCAGCCGCTCCAGCGCCCGCCGGTCCACGAGGCCGTGCCGCTCGTCGCCCGGCTCGACGAGCTCCGGGAGCTCCGCGGACACCGGCAGCAGCGCGCGCCTGGCCTCGGTGATCTCGCGCTTGAGCCCGTACACCTGCTCCACCGGGTCGCGCACCCGCCGGTCGAAGACGAGCCGCTCGGTGTCCGCCACGGCGTCGCCCAGGGCCACCTCCACCCGGGACGCCACGCCGACGAGCGACAGGATCACCGCGAGCGTCACGCGTCGCGGCCCCGGCACTTTCGCGCCCGGACCGGCGAGCCGCTCGAGCGCGGCGTCGTGCACGCCCGCGCCGCCCTCCTCGAAGGTGAGGACGGCGTCCGGGCCGACCAGCAGCCCGAGCTCCCCCGTGTGGACCTGCCGGTCGTCCTCGGTGAACCAGACCGTCGGGGTGAGCACGAGGACGCGGTCGTCGTCGACCCACCGCACCGCCGCGACCGGCCGGTACGTGCGGTCGTGCCCCACGTCGCGCTCGCCCGCCCCCGCCAGCCGCTCGTGCACCGCGGGGGCGACGTCCGCCACCGCGGCGAAGAAGCCCTCCCGGTCGGCGACGTGCTCCCACCGTGTGCGGTGCGCGTCGTCCTCGACGTCGGCGGCCGGGCCGTGGGTCCCGACGAACAGGGCCTTCACCCCGGCGGCAGCCCCGTCCTCCTCGGCGTGAGTCATCCCTGCATTCTGGGACGCCGTTCCGCACCGCGCCCGATGATCCTTGACATCGCTCCGATCAAAGTGCATCGCTCATGATCAATAGTCATTGCTGGAGCGCTCGGAGGCTTTCGGTGAACTGGATCGTCGTCGGCGGGGTCCACCTCACGCCGGTCACGCTGCTGGTGCTGCTCGCTCTGGGCGCGGGTCTGCTGCTGTGGCTGGACGGACGTCGGACCGTCGCGCCGACCACCGCGGCCCGCCGAGCCGTTCGACACGCGACGATCACCGAGGGCGTCGCCGTGGCGCTCGCCGTCGTCCCCGCGATCCTCTACCCGATCGCAGCCTCGTTCCTCGGAGCGCCCATGGTGGTCGAGCCGCGCTGGCTGGCCGTGGCCCCGAGCATCGGCCTGTGGGCCTTCCTCGGCATCCATGCTGTCGGCGAGCTCACCTGGCCAGGGCCGCGCAGGGCGCACCGCGAGGCACGCCTCGTCGCTCGCACGACGTCGGACGTCGTCAGCCGCGCCGCCCGGTGGGGCACCTACGCTCTCGTGATCGCGCTCGCGATCACTGCCGGTGCGCTCGCACTGGCTGCCGACGGACCCCGCACCATCGCGCGGATCGACGGAGGCTCCATGGTCCACGAGGGGTCGTTCCCGGGATGGTGGTGGACGCTCCCGGTATTCGTGGCGACTCTCGTGACCGCCGCGCTCACCGAGGTCGTGCTGCGCCTCGTCGCGCTCCGACCCGCCGTGGAAGACGTCGACGGACGCTGGGACATGTGGCTGCGACGGCGCGCTGCCCGACGCATCCTGCGCGTCGTGCACCTCGTACTCGGGCTCACCCTGGCGGGGCTGCTGGGGCTGGCGGGGCTGTCGCTCCGCTGGGTCGCATCCGCAGACATCGGCGTCGACGGCGTGCTGGAACCCTCCGCACCCGGGTACATCGCGGTCGGGAACGTGCTCTTCTGGATCGCGGTCGCCGTTGTCCTGGCGTCGATCGCCGTCACCGCCTGGCCGGCCCGAGACCCGCTGCCCGACCGGTCGGACGATCCTGCCACGGATCACGCGCCGACGGAGGCGCCGGCATGACCCTCACCGTCAGCATCGACACGACGTCGTCGGTACCGCACTACGAGCAGTTGCGCTCCCAGCTCGCCGCACTCATCGCCGCCGGCACGCTGCCGGACGGCGAGCGCCTGCCGACGGTCCGCGCTCTGGCGAACGACCTCGGCATCGCGCCAGGCACCGTGGCCCGCACCTACCGCGACCTGGAGGCCGCGAGCCTGGTGCGCTCGCGTCGCCGTGTCGGCACCCTCGTCACCGCTCCGCCGGCGACGCTCGACCGAGCGGCGGTCACCGAGGCGGCCCGTCACTTCGTCAGGATCGCCCGGGACCACGGCCTCACGGACTCGGAGGTGCGCGACGCCGTGGCGGCGGAGCTCGTCCGTAACGGAACAGCGTCCAGCCCGATCCGGTGAGGGCGGCACTCGAACGCCCGGGCGAGGGCCGCGGCGTGTATATACTCCCAACATATACGCGCCGCGCGATCAAGGAGGAGCCGTGCGCACCACCGTGTTTCTCAACAACCGGACGCAGGCCGTCCGACTCCCCAAGGCCGTCGCCCTCCCCGACGACGTTCGCGAGGTGAACGTCCGCGTCGTCGGCCGCTCTCGCATCATCGAGCCTGTCGGGACGAGCTGGGACGAGTGGTTCGACCACGGCCTGAGGACGCGCCCCGACTTCCTGGACGACCGTGACCAGGGCGTCGCCGAGGAGCGCGACCCCCTGTGACGAGCCTCTACCTGCTGGACACCGACGTCCTTGTCGCTCTGCTGCGCAACCGAGGCGACGCGGCCCGACCGCGCCTCCGGGAGGCCGAGGGCCGCGTCGCCGTCTCGTCGATCAGCGAGATGGAGGTGGATTACGGCATCGAACGCTCCCGCGAACCCGGTCGGAATCGGCAGGCGGCAGACGAGCTGCTCTCGCTCGTCGAGGTGATCCCGTTCGACACCCCGGCCGCCATCCAAGCCGGCAGGATCCGCGCGATCCTCGCCGACCGTGGGGAGCCGATCGGACCCTACGACGTCCTGCTGGCCGGCCACGCCCGCTCGCTCGGGATGGTCGTGGTCACCCACAACGTCCGCGAGTTCTCGCGCGTGCCCGGGCTGGAGGTCGAGGACTGGCTCTCGGGCGAAGCCTGACGTCGGGTCGGCAGACCGCTCCCTGGGTCAGCGCGATGAACGCGCGCCCACAACACTGGGGTTACTCCTCCGTGGGCCCGAGGTCGGGGGCGGCGACGAACCGGGCACGCGGCACCGCGGCGCCGTGCAGCTCCAGCAGCATCAGCTCATTGGTGTCGCGCACCAGCGGCCCGGGGACGTACAGCGTGGCGGTGGGCCCCTGGCTCGAGTACCGGCCCAGCAGCTCGCCGTTGACCCACGCGAGGCCGCGGGTCCAGCCGTCCAGGCGCAGGAAGTGGTCGGCGCCCGCCACGGTGTCGAACGTGCCGCGGTGGAACGACGGCCCGGCGACCGGCGCGGCGACGGCGTCGCCCCCGTGGGCCTCGGCGACGGCGGCGGCCTCGGGGCTGCCGTCGGCCGGCCGGAGCGCACCCGCGAGCAGCGCGGGGGCGTCCTCGACGCGCAGCGGCGCCGCCCGCCAGCCGGTGAGCTCGCGGCGGGCCGTGCGCACGGCCCCGACCAGGCCCTTCGGCTCGCCGATGCGCGGGCCGTAGTTCACGCGCCCGCGGTCCTCCACCAGCAGCGTCAGCGTGCCGGCCCGGCGCGGCAGCGGCAGGGAGTACAGGTGCGCGGAGCGGTCGAGCACGCCGACGGGGTCGCCGTCGAGCGCGACGATCGCGCGGTCGCGGACCTCGCCGACGACGAGCACCTCGTCGTCGGCCTCGACGCGCGCGGAGTACAGGGCGAAGCCGGACCACTGCCGCAGGTCGTCCAGCGTGGGCGCGGCGTCGGAGGCCGTGACGGGGCCGGAGAGCAGGGGCACGACGTCGGCGAGCGCCGCCCGGTGGTCGAGGACGACGTCGACCTCGGGCGCCGGGCCGGGCTCGGCGGGCGGCTCGTCGGGCACGGGCGCGTGCTTCGCGATCACCGCGCGCAGGGCGTGGAACTTCGCCGTCGGGGCGCCGTGCTCGGACAGGGGGGCGTCGTAGTCGTAGGACGTCGTGATGGGCAGGTAGGTGCCCTTGTCGTTGGCGCCGTTGGTGAGGCCGAGGTTGGTGCCGCCGTGGACCATGTAGAGGTTGACCGACGCGCCCGCGGCGAGCAGGTCGTCCAGGTCGCCGGCGGCCTGATCCGGGGTGGTGACGTGGTGCACCTGGCCCCAGGAGTCGAACCAGCCGTCCCAGAACTCCATGCACATCAGCGGGCCCGTGGGCTGGTGGCGGCGCAGGACGGCGAGCCGCTCGGTCGAGCGGGAGCCGAAGTTCGCCGTCTTGTGCAGCTCCGGCAGACCGCCGCGGGACAGGTGCTCGTCGTCCGCCTGGTCGCTGGTGAACAGCGGGACGTCGATCCCCTGCTCGCGGGTGAGGCGCACGAGCTCGCGCAGGTATGCCGCGCGCTCGTCGTCGGGCACGCCGGGGTACGCGCCGTACTCGTTCTCGACCTGCACCATGAGCACCGGCCCGCCCGTCGTCACCTGCCGCTTCGCGACCAGCGGGAGAAGCCGCGCGTAGTAGGTGCCGATCGCGTCGAGGAACGCCGGGTCGTGCCGGCGCACGCCGGCCGCGCCGCCGGCCGAGTCGTCCGCGCGCCGTCCTGAGCCTGCGCCGTCCTGAGCCTGTCGAAGGGCCGAAGGGAAGAGCCACGCCGGCAGCCCGCCGCCGTCCCACTCCGCGCAGATATACGGGCCCGGCCGCACGATGGCGTGCAGCCCCTCCGCGGCGACGAGGTCGAGGAAGCGGCCCAGGTCGCGCCGCCCGGTGAGGTCGAACTCGTCGGGCTCGGGCGCGTGGAAGTTCCACGCGACGTACGTCTCGATCGTGTTCAGACCCAGGAGCCGCGCGGAACGGATCCGGTCGGCCCACTGGTCGGGGTGGACGCGGAAGTAGTGCAGGGCCCCGCTGATCACCTGGAAGGGTCGGCCGTCGAGCAGGAAGTCCCGCTCGCCGATCTCGAACGTGGGCATGCGCAAGCCTTTCGGGCAGGTCGGAGGGCGGCGGGGCGGGCACGTCGCTGGCACGGTGCCCGCCCCGCCGACGCCACGGGCGGGGCGTCAGGGGTTGACGGTGAAGCCCTGGTCGGTGCCGTACGTGACGGACTGCTCCTGCCAGGCCGCGAGCCCGTCGCTGAGCGTCGTGCCGCCCACGTACGCCTGCCCGACCGAGTCGTTGAAGACCGAGTTGGCGTAGACCTGGAACGGCAGGTACTGCCAGCCCTCGACGACGTTCGCCGCGGAGTCGGCGAGGATCTCGTTGATCTTCTGCCCGCCGAAGTACTCCGACTCGGCGCTGCGGAACTCCTCCGACTCGAGGTCGGCGGTGGTGGCGGGGAAGGCGCCGTTCTCGACGCGGGTGGTCGCGCCCTCGCCCGTGGTCGCGTACTCGGTGAAGGCGTACGCCAGCTCGGCGTTCTCGCTCGCCGCGGGCACGGCCAGCGAGGAGCCGCCGTTCTCGGAGGTCGCGTGCGCGCCGGCCTCCCACTGCGGCATCTCGGCGACGCGCCACTTGCCCGCCCCCTGCGGCACCCCGGACTCGAGGTTGGCCGGCATCCAGGCGCCGATCGTCAGCGAGGCGATGGTGCCCTGGGCCATGCCCTGGTACCACTCGTCGCTCCACGACCCGACGGGGGCCAGCAGCTCCTCGTCGATGAGCTGCTGCCAGACCTCGGTGAAGGTCGTGGTGCCCTCGTCGCCGGCGAGGTCGATGGTGACGTCGGTGCCGTCCACCTGGTACGGCTGGCCGCCAGCCTGCCAGATCATGCTGGTGGTGAAGCCGGCGTCGCCGATGTCGTTGGTGATGTAGGCCTTCGGGTCGGCCTTGTGGATCGCGCGGGCGGCCTCGAGGTACTCCTCCCACGTGGTGGGGACCTCGACGCCGTACTTGTCGAAGACCTCCTCGTTGTAGAAGAGGGCCATGGGGCCGGAGTCCATCGGCAGGCCGAAGACGCCCTCGCCGCTGTGCACCGACGACCACGGGCCGGGGCTGTACGTGCCCTCGAGCTCGCTCGCGCCCAGGGACGACAGGTCGGTGAGCGCCTCGGAGATCGCGAACTGCGGGACGGCGTAGTACTCGACCTGCGCGACGTCGGGGACGCCGTCGCCCGCCGAGATGGCGTTCTGCAGCGCGGTGTACTGGTCGTTGCCCGTCCCGACGTTCTCGAGGTTGACGGTGACGTTCGGGTACTCGGTCTCGAAGTCCTTCACGACCTGCTCGAGCGTGGGCTCCCACGCCCACACGGTGATCTCGCCGCCCCCCTCCAGGACGGAGGCGGTGTCGACGGCGTCGGCGTCGCCGCCGTCCGAGCCGGCGTCGTCACCGGAACCGCAGGCGGCCAGCCCCAGGGCCAGCGCCCCGGCGACGGCCGTGCCACGCAGCACGTGGCGGGATCGAACGGTCATGTCAGTCCTCATTTCGTTGTGAGGTCGAGCCGTCGACGGTGCTGTCGGCGAGCTGTCTGGGGTGCGGCGGGTCGTCATTCCTTGACGCTCCCGGCGGCGAGGCCGGACTGCCAGTAGCGCTGCAGCAGCAGGAAGGCGGCGACGAGCGGCAGGATCGTCAGGAGGGAGCCGGTGATGACGAGGTTGAAGATCGCCTCGCCCCCGGCGGTGGCGGCCTGGGCGTTCCAGGCGTTGAGGCCGAGCGTCAGCGGGTACCAGGTGGAGTCCCGCAGCATGATCAGCGGCAGGAAGTAGTTGTTCCAGGTCGCGACCATCGTGAACAGCAGCACGGTGACGATCCCGGGCCCGAGCAGCGGCAGGCTGACCTTGAAGAAGGTGCGGAACTCGCCCGCGCCGTCGATCCGGGCGGCCTCGAGCAGCTCGCCCGGCACGGCCTCGGCCGCGAACGTCCACATGAGGTAGAGCCCGAACGGCGAGATCAGCGACGGGATGATCACCGCCCACGGCGTGTTGGTGATCCCCAGCTGGCTGAACATGAGGAACGTCGGCACGGCCAGGGCCGTGCCCGGCACGGCGACCGCGCCGATGACGACCGCCAACACGCCCCGCTTGCCGGGGAAGTCGAACTTCGCCAGGGCGTACCCGCCGAGGACGGCGAGGAACGTGGCCCCGCCCGCGCCCACCACGACGTACAGCACGGTGTTCAGCAGCCAGCGCACGAAGACGCCGTCGTCGTAGGTCAATGTGGTGGTGATGTTGTCCCACAGGGAGAACGAGCTCCCGAACCAGAGCCCGAACGAGGAGAACAGGTCCTCCTGCGTCTTGGTCGCGTTGATCAGCAACCACGCGAGCGGCACCAGCGAGTACACCAGCACCACGGCGGCGAGCACGGTGAGCAGGGGGCTGCGGCGCGGCCGGTCCACGGTGGGGCGCCGGCCGCGGAGGCGGGCCGCCGGGCGCCGGGCGGCTGCGTCGGAGGCTCTGCCGGTGGCGAGCGTCGTCATCGTCACGGCTCCTTGCGCATGCCGCGCAGCTGCACCACGTAGGCGATCACCATGGTGATCAGGCCCATGATGATGGCGACCGTCGCGGAGTAGTTGTACTGCTGGCCGGAGAAGGACAGCGAGTAGGCGTACAGGTTCGGGGTGTACGACGTCGAGATGGCGTTCGGCGCCAGGGACTGCAGGATGCTCGGCTCGTTGAAGAGCTGGAAGCTGCCGATGATCGAGAAGATCGTGGCGATGACGAGCGCGCCGCGGATGGCGGGCAGCTTGATGGCTGTGACGACCCGCCACTGGCCGGCGCCGTCGATCTCCGCCGCCTCGTACAGCGAGTGCGGGACGACGCGCAGCGCCGAGTAGAAGATCAGCATGTTGTAGCCGACGAACTCCCAGGTGACGATGTTGCCGATCGACGCCAGCACGAGCTCGGGCGACAGCGGGTTCGGCAGGCTGACGCCGAACGCGTCGTTGATGTTGCCGATCAGCCCGAACCGCGTGCCGTACATGAAGCCCCACATCAGCGACGCCACGACGGCCGGCACCGCGTAGGGCATGAAGATCGAGATGCGGAAGAAGTTGCGGCCGTAGAGCCGACCGCTGTCGATGGCGAGCGCCACCAGCAGGGCGATGCCGAGCATGATCGGCACCTGCACCACCAGGAACAGGCCGACCCGGCCGACGCCCTCCCAGAACTGCGGGTCCTGGATCGCGCGGGCGTAGTTGTCGAGCCCCACGAACGTCGTGCCGCCGACCATCTGGGTGCGGAACACCGACAGGTACAGCGAGTAGACGATCGGCGCCAGGAACACGAGCGCGAACACGAGCATGAACGGACCCACGAACATCCATCCCGTCCAGCGCCGCCTGCTGCGGCGCACGGCGACGGGGACGGTGCTCGCCGGTACCGGCGGAGACGTCATCGTCATGCTTCTTCCTCGGGTCACGTGGATGTTGACGTGAACATCGATGCTCGCGCCAACGGATGTTTACGTAAACATGGACTAGGGTGATCGTGCACCGAGACCGAGCCCACGTCAAGGGCAGCCGCCACGCCGGGCGGTCGCGACCATCCGGAGGAGCGGTTGTCCCAGCCACGCACGACCCCCGCGGGTCCCGCCGCAGCGGCGCCCGCCGACCTCGAGCCGGCCGACCTTGAGCCGGCCGACCTTGAGCCCGTCGACCCCGCGCCTGTCGACGGCGGCCCTCGTCGCGGCCGGCCGCCCGGCCGCGTGCAGCGGGTCTCCATGGCCGACGTCGCGCGGCGCGCCGGCGTGTCCTCGCAGACGGTCTCCCGGGTGGCGAACGGCTACCCGGGCGTCGTCGAGAGCACGCGCCGCGATGTGCTGGACGCCATGCGCGACCTGGGCTACCGCCCGAACAGCGCCGCCCGCGCCCTGCGCAGCGGCCAGTTCCGCACCATCGGCGTCATCCTGTTCACGCTCTCGACCACGGGGAACGTGCGCACCCTGGACGCGATCGCGACGTCGGCCGCGGCCGAGGGATACGCGATCACCGTGATCCCGGTCGAGGCACCCACGCAGGACGGGGTCAACGGGGCGTTCACCCGGATGGGCGAGCTCGCCGTCGACGCCGTCATCCTGCTCCTGGAGGTGCACCTCCTCGACGCGGCCAGCGTCTCCCTGCCCACCGACGTGCCGGTCGTCGTGGCCGACTCCGACGCCGGCGACCGCTACCCCGTCGTGGACACCGACCAGGCCGCGGGCTCGCGCGCCGCGGTGCAGCACCTGCTCGACCTCGGCCACGAGACCGTCGTCCACCTGGCCGGGCCGTCCGAGTCGTTCGCGAGCCAGCGCCGCGAGGCCGCCTGGCGCCGGGCGCTGGTCGACGATGGCCGGCCCGTGCCCGAGGTGCACCGCGGCGACTGGTCGGCGGCGTCCGGGTACGACGCCGGCCGCCGGATCGCCCGCACCGACGCCACCGCCGTCTTCGCCGCGAACGACCAGATGGCGCTCGGCCTGCTGCGCGCGCTCGCCGAGGCCGGGCGGCGCGTGCCCGAGGACGTCAGCGTCATCGGCTTCGACGACCTGCCCGACGCCGTCGCCTACCTGCCGCCGCTGACCACGGTGCACCAGGACTTCGCGGAGGTCGGCCGGCGCTGCGTCGCCGGCGTGCTGCGGCAGATGGCGGAGCACTCCACCGAGCACGGGACGACGCTCGTGCCGACCCGGCTGGTCGAGCGCTCCAGCACCGCGGCGCCGCGGCACTGACGCGGACGGACGCTCAGACCCGTCATCCGGCGAGCTGCGCCAGGTGCGCGTCGAGCACCTCGACCGCCCACGCGACGTCGGCGCCCGGGTCCTGCCGCACGAGATGGAGCGCCAGCCCGTCGACGAGCGCGTGCACCTGCCGCACCTCGACGTCCCGCGCAGCCCGCCCGGCGAGCGCGCCGAGGGCGCGGACGCACACGTCGCGGACGCCGGACTGGGCCGCGCGGTGGGCATCGCGCAGGGACGGGTCGGTCATCGCCGCCGTGCCGAGCGCGAGGTAGACCTCCATCTCGGTGCGACGCTCGTCGTCGAGCGGCAGCAGCTCCAGCAGCACGGCCCGGCCCCAGTCGCCCCGCTCGGGGTCGACGGCGTCGACCCGCTCGGTCAGCCGCTCGACGACGAGGGCCACCGCGCGTTCCCGCACGGTCGCGACCGTGGGGAACGTGTAGCGCAACGAGCTCTGCGGCAGGCCCGCCTCGGCGGCGACGTTGCGCACCGACAGCGCCTCGAGGCCGTCGCGCACGAGCACTCGCCAGGCAGCCTCGGAGACCTGGCGCCGCCGTTCTTCCCGGTCGAGTCGTGAGGGCACGGCGACCATGTTCGCACAGTCGTGCGAAGTGTGCTAGAACTGTCTTCGCACGGTCGTGCGAAAACAGCGCGACCACCCCGACCGGGAGAGGGAGTGAGCGGAGTGGACTGGCTGATCCTCGTCGCCGCCGGCGTCATGGAGGCGGTGTGGGCGACCGCGCTCGCCGCGTCGCACGGGTTCAAGCGCCCCGTGCCGACGGCGGTGTTCGTCGTCGGCCTCGCCCTGAGCATGTGGGGCCTGGCGCACGCGATGCTCACCATCCCCGTGGGGACCGCGTACGCGGTGTGGGTGGGCATCGGCGCCGTGCTCACGGTGCTCGTCGCCATCGTGCGCGGCGACGAGCGGCTGACCGTCGCGCGCGCGCTGCTGCTGGTCGGCCTGGTCGGGTCGGTCGTGGGACTCAAGGTGGTGAGCTGACGATGAGCGGGAAGAAGAACGCGAGCACTGTGGCCTGGGTCGTGCTGCTGGCCAGCGCGGTGCTGGAGGCGGTCTGGGCCACCGCCCTGGACGCGAGCCACGGGTTCACGGTGCTCGGCGACACGATCGTGTTCGTGGTCGCCCTCACGCTGAGCATGCTCGGCCTCGGCTATGCGGCCAAGCACATCCCGATCGGCACCGCGTACGCCATCTGGACCGGCGTCGGCGCGGCCCTCACGGTCGGGTGGGCGATGGTCGCCGGGACCGAGACGGTCAGCGCGCTCAAGGTCCTGTTCCTCGCCGGCATCATCGGCTGCGCCATCGGGCTCAAGATGGTCGGCCACGGCGAGGACCACCCCGATCCCGCCGTCAGCGCCGGTGGATCACCTGAGCCGCGGCCTGGTCGCGCGGCATGAGCAGCACCTGGTCGACGTTGACGTGCGCCGGGCGGGTGGCGATCCATGCCACCGTCTCGGCGACGTCGTCGGCCGTGAGCGCCTCGACGCCCGCGTAGACGGCGTCGGCCCGCTCCTGGTCGCCCTTGAAGCGCACGAGCGAGAAGTCGGTCTGCACCATGCCGGGGTCGATCTCGCTCACGCGCACCGGCTGGCCGAGCAGCTCGAGCCGCAGCACCCGGGTGAGCGCCGCCTCCGCGTGCTTGGCCGCGTTGTACCCGGCGCCGCCCTTGTAGGGCTCGCGGCCCGCGATCGAGCCGATGGTGATGACCTGCCCGTCGCCCGACGCGACCAGCTGCGGCAGCAGCGCCTTGGTGACCCGCACCGTGCCGAGCACGTTGATGTCATACATCCGCTGCCAGTCGGCGAGATCCGCCTCGGCGACGGAGTCGGCTCCCAGCGCGCCGCCCGCGTTGTTGACGAGCAGGTCGCAGCGGCCGAGCCGCTCGTCGACGGTGCGGGCGAACGCCTCGACCGATGCGTCGTCCGTGACGTCCAGCGGGATCGCGGTGCCGCCGGTCTGGGCGGCCACCTGCTCCAGCCGGTCCAGCCGGCGGGCCCCGAGGACGACGTGGAAGCCCGCCGCGGCGAGCGCGCGGGCGCTGGCCGCGCCGATGCCGCTGCTGGCTCCGGTGACGACGGCTACGCGGGTGGCACTCGGCATGGGTGGCCCCTCCTCGGGGAACGGGATCGGCCGGCCGGCAGGGCGCCGACCTCGGCTCCCCCGATCGTAGTGGTCGACGCCGCGCCGCCGGCGGTGCTCAGCCCTGGAACGTCGCCGGGTGCGGGCCCGTGCGCCCGTCGCGCTCGAGCCCGTCGATGGCGGAGAGCTCGGCGTCGGTGAGGTCGAACCCGAACACGTCGAGGTTGGCCGCGATCCGCGCCGGGGTCACGGACTTGGGGATGACGACGCGGCCCTGCTGCAGGTGCCACCGCAGCACCACCTGGGCGGGCGTGACGCCGTGCGCGCGGGCGGCGTCGACGACGGCAGCGTCGCCGAGGACGGCGCCCTGCGCCAGCGGGCTCCACGCCTCGGTGACGGCGCCGTGCCGCACGTTGGCGGCGGCGGTGTCGCGGTTCTGCAGCGCGGGGTGCAGCTCGACCTGGTTGACGACGGGGGCGGCGCCGCCGAGCGCCGCGACGCGGTCGAGGTGCTCGGGCAGGAAGTTCGACACGCCGATCGAGCGGGCGAGGCCGGCGTCGCGCAGGCCCTCCAGGCCCTGCCAGGCGTCGAGGTACGCGTCGGTCGCCGGGGCGGGCCAGTGGATCAGGTACAGGTCCACGTGGTCGAGGCCGAGCTTCTCGAGGCTCGCCTCGAGGCCCTCCCGCGCGGCGGCGCGGCCCAGCCCGTCCACCCACAGCTTGGTGGTGACGAACAGCTCGTCGCGGGCGACGCCCGACTCGGCGATCGCGCGACCGACGCCGCGCTCGTTGCCGTAGACGGCGGCGGTGTCGATGCTGCGGTAGCCCGCCTCGAGGGCCGCGCTCACGGCGGTCGTGGTCTCGGCGTCGGGCACCTGGAAGACGCCGAAGCCGAGCTGGGGCATGGTGCGGCCGTCGGCGAGGGTGACGGCGGGGACGTTCGTGGTCATGAGGGCGTGCCTTTCGTGGGGGTGTGTCGGGTCGTGGGGAGTGCCGAGGGGTCAGACGGCGGCGGGCGCGGGCTCGTGCTCGACGTCGCGCGGCCGAGCGAGCTCGCCGCCGCGGGTGCGGACGGCGACCAGCAGGACGCCGAGCCCGGCCACGGTGATGGCCGCGCCCACCCACAGGGGCGCGGTGTAGCCCGCGCCGGCGGCGAGGGCGAGGCCGGCGGCCCAGGCGCCGAAGGCGTTGCCGACGTTGAACGCGGCGATGTTGGCGCCGGAGCCGAGGGTGGAGCCGGTGCCTGTCGACCCGTCGGCGTACCGCATGATGCGGGCCTGCAGGCCCGGCACGGTGGCGAAGCCGAAGCCGCCCATGAGCAGCAGCGACACGACGGTCGCGACCTTGCTCTGCGCGGTGAGCGCGAAGACGACGAGGACGACGGCGAGCACCGCGATGATGGCGGTCAGCGCCTTGACGAGGTTCCGGTCCGCGGCACGGCCGCCGAGCACGTTGCCCGCGAAGAGCCCGGCCCCGAAGACGACGAGGAGCCACGGGACGGCGGCGCCGCTGAAGCCGCTGACATCGGTGAGCGTGAAGGCGATGTACGTGAAGCCGCCGAACATGCCGCCGAAGGCGAGCACGGTGACTGCCATGGACAGCCAGACCTGACGCTCGCGGAAGATGCGGAACTCCGACAGCACGGAGCCGGCGGAGCGGTGCTCGATGCGCGGCACCAGCACGGCGATGCCGACCAGGCCGATCACGCCGATGACCGTGATGGCCCAGAACGTGGCGCGCCACCCGGCGGCCTGGCCGAGGAACGTGCCGAGCGGCACGCCGGCCACGTTCGCGATCGTCAGCCCGGCGAACATGACCGAGATGGCGGCGGCGCGGCGGTTCGCGGGCACGAGGTCGGCCGCGACGACCGCCCCGATGCCGAAGAACGCGCCGTGGCACAGGGCCGCGACCACCCGGCCCGCCATCGTCATCCCGTAGGTCGGGGCGACGGCGGACAGCAGGTTGCCGGCGATGAACAGCACCATCAGCAGCAGGAGCGCGCGCCTGCGCGGCACGCGGGACAGGGCGGCGGTCAGGGCGATGCCGCCGACGGCGACGGACAGCGCGTAGCCGGAGATCAGGTAGCCGGCCACCGTCTCCGTGACGCCGAAGTCGGCGGCCACCTGCGGCAGCAGGCCCATGATGACGAACTCGGTGAGTCCGATGCCGAAGCCTCCCAGGGCGAGGGCGTACAGCGCGGCAGGCATCGAGGCCTCCAGTGATGAGGGTGCGGGACGCGTCCGGCCGCGTAGGGTCCGGGCGCAACTACCGGCGTGTGCATTAGTTGCACGCGCAACGTTCTAGATAGTTGCACACGCGCTCTACCCGCGCAAGGCGCTATGCTGTGACGCGGAAGACCGGGCCGCCACGAGGCCCGGCGAGGAGGCCGACACATGGGAATCGCCGACGACGCCGTCGAGATCCGCGCGCGCGGCTGGCGCACGCTCGCCGCGCTGCACGGGCTGATCGAGACCGACCTGGAGCGCGCGCTGCAGAAGGAGCACCGGCTCTCCGTGGTGGAGTTCACCGTGCTCGACGCGCTGAGCCGCCAGGACGGCTGGCACATGCGCATGCAGCAGCTCGCCCGCGCCGCGGCCCTGTCCAGCAGCGCGACCACGCGCCTCGTCACCCGCCTCGAGGACCGCGGCCTGCTCACGCGCATCCTCTGCGCCGACGACCGCCGCGGCATCTACACCGAGCTCACCCCCGCCGGCCGCGCCCTGCTCGAGGCCGCCCGGCCCACGCACGACCGCGCCCTCGAAGACGCCCTCGCCCGCGCCGACGAGATCCCCGAGATCGCCCCGCTCGCGGCGTCGCTGCACGCCGGCGCCACCGTCTGAGCCGCCCGATGCGGATCTGGTCGCTGCACCCTCGTCACCTCGACCGCCAGGGGCTGACCGCGTGCTGGCGCGAGGCGCTCCTCGCCCAGGCCGTGCTCGCCGGGCGGACCCGTGGGTACCGGAACCACAGCCAGCTGGTCCGGTTCCGGGCCGCCCCGGACCCCGTGGCCGCGATCGGCGACTACCTGTGGGGCGTCGCGGCCGAGGCCTCCGACCGTGCCTACTCCTTCGACCGGGCCCGCATCGTCGACCCGCCCCGCGACGGCCGCCCGCCGGCGCCGAAGGTGTCCGTGAGCGAGGGCCAGCTGGCGTTCGAGCGCGACCACCTGCTGGCGAAGCTGCGCGTGCGCAGCCCCGAGCGGGCCGCGGCGTGGGAGGCGGACCCGACGGTCCAGGTCCACCCTCTCTTCACGACGGTGCCCGGCCCCCGCGAGGCGTGGGAGAAGGGGTGAGGCCGACGCTCAGAGCCATCCCTGAGCGAGCGCGATGAGCAGCTGCGTGACGAGGAACCCGCTGACCAGGTTCAGCCAGAGGAACCGGCGCCAGCCCGGCCTCGCCCGCTCGCACTCGTCGTCCGACAGGTCGCGGAACGGCGCGATGCTCACCAGGTACGGCAGGGGGATCACGGCGGCCAGCGCGCCCGGCCAGCCCGCGGCGAGCATCGCCGCGGAGGCCAGCGCGTAGCCGACCATCGCGGCGCGGACCGTGGACCGCGCCCCGAGCCAGGTCGCGACGGAGGCGATGCCCGCCGCGCGGTCGGCGGCGATGTCCTGCACCGCGCCGAAGGCGTGCGACGCCATGCCCCACAGGAAGAACGCGACCATCGTGGCCACGGTCGCCCGGCCGGGCTCCGCTCCCGCCAGCGCCAGACCGAACGCGGCGGGGCTGACGAAGTGCGTGCTCGAGGTGACCGAGTCGAGCACCGGGCGCTCCTTGAACCGGAGCCCGGGCGCGGAGTACGCCACCACCGCGAAGACGCTCAGCGCGAGCACCGCCGTCGAGGCCGGCCCGCCCACGACCACCAGGTAGACGAGGAACGGCGCGTTCGACAGGGCGGCCGACCACAGCACGGTCCGGTGCCACCGGAGGCCGAGCACCACGCCCTCGAAGCCGCCCTTGCGGGGGTTGCGTAGGTCCGACTCGTAGTCGAAGACGTCGTTGGTCCCGTACATCAGCAGGTTGTAGGGCACCAGGAAGTACAGCGTGCCGATCACGAGCACGGCGTCCAGTCGGCCGGCGCTCAGCAGGTACGCGGCCGCGAACGGGTAGGCGGTGTTGACCCAGCTGATCGGGCGGGACGCCCCGATGAGCTGACGCACCGCGCCGGGCTGCGGCCGCGCGGGCGCCGCCGTCGTCCCCTGGTCGCTCACGGCTCGTCCCCCTCGGTCGCGGCCGTCGCGGCACGCCGCGCGCCGAGCAGCTCCCACGTGGCGGGCAGGAGCAGCGCGGCGGCGACCGGCCACGCGAAGTCCTCCACCGGGGCGTCGATGATCCGCAGGCCGCTGAGCGCCGCCTCGTCGTAGCGGAACAGGTCGGCGGCGATCATCACGGAGTCGAACACCGCGGTGAGGACGGCGAGCACGAGCGCCACCGCCCCCACCGCCGCCCACCAGCGCAGCGGCGGGCGCACCCGCGCGGCGCACACGGCCGCCACGGCGGCGGCGACGGCCACCACCGCCCAGGACAGCGCGCCGTAGGTCATCGCCGGGCCCCCCGGCGGTGGGACGGCCGGTCCGCGAGCCGCGTGAGCAGGCCGAAGAGCACCATCGTGAGGTAGCACAGGAAGGTCACGAAGACGATCTCCTCCACCGGCAGGTGCGGGAGCAACTCGAGACCGCTGAGGGACGCGCCGCCACCGCGCCCGTAGAACCCCAGCACGATCGCGGCGACGTCGACGAGGAGGAAGAAGGCCACCCCGCACGCCAGGGTGACGAGTCCCCGCCGCGGGCGGGCGAAGAGGAACAGGCTCCAGCGACGGTCCATCGCGACCATTCCCGCCAGCGAGGCCAGCAGGCAGCCCAGGTAGACCCACCTCATGCCGGCTCCGGCAGCGGCCCGGTCGAGCGGTCCCCGCGCAGCCGCTTGACCAGGATCTCGGCGCTGATCAGGCACATCGGCAGCCCGATCCCCGGGATGGTGCTCGACCCGGCGTAGTACAGGCCGGCGACCTTCCGGGAGGCGTTCCGGCCGCGCAGGAAGGCGCTCTGCCGCAGGGTGTGCGCCGGCCCGAGGGCCCCGCCGGACCACGCGTGGAGGTCCGCGAGGAAGTCCCCGGGGCCGACGGTGCGGCGCAGCACGATCCGCTCCCGCAGGCCGGCCACGCCGGACCACGCCGCGACCTGGTCGATGGCGGCGTCCGCGATGCGTTCGACGACGGGGTCCCCCGCGCCGTCGAGCCCGCCGCGACCGATCCCCGGGTCCGGCGGCACGGGCACCAGCACGAACAGGTTCTCCGCGCCCGGCGGCGCGACCGTCGGGTCCGTGGCCGAGGGGCGGCAGACGTAGCAGGAGGCCGGGTCGGGGACGCGCCGGCCGTCGAAGATGTCGTCGAAGTTCCGGGTCCAGTCCCGCGTGAAGAACAGGGAATGGTGGGCGAGCTCGGGCAGCTCACCACGCACCCCGAGCTGCACCAGGACGGCGCCGGGCCCCGACTCGCGCCGGTCCCACCAGCGCTCGGGGTAGGTCTGCAGCCGCGGCGGCAGCAGCCGCGTCTCGACGTGGTGCAGGTCGGCCGCACCCACGACGACGTCCGCCGGGACGTCGCGCTCCTCCCCGTCCTGCAGGACCCGCACCCCGGTCGCCCGCGCACGGCCGCGGCGCGTCGCCTCGGTGGCGATCGCGGTGACCGTCGCCCCGGTGTGCAGGCGCGCGCCCTCCTTCTCGGCCCGCAGCGCGATCGCGTCGATCAGCCGGGCGAACCCGCCGTGGGGATAGCGGACGCCGTCGGCCAGGTCGAGGTGGCTCATCAGGTGGTAGAGGCTCGGCGCCCGGTCGGGGGACGAGCCGAGGAACACGGCGGGATACCCGAGGATCTGCCGCAGCCGCCGGTCGGTGAAGGACCGCGCCACGAACGCCTCGAGCGGGGTCGTCAGCAGCGTCGACAGCCGGCGGGCGCGACGCAGCACGTCCGGGCGCGCCAGCGGGACCAGGGACTGGAAGCTGGAGTACAGGAAGCGCCGCGTGGCGATGTCGTAGGCGTCGCGCGCCGAGGCGAGGTAGCGGCCCAGCCGCGCGCCCGCTCCCGGCTCGATCGCCTCGAACGTCGCCTCGTTGGCCGCCTGGTCGGCGTGGACGTCCGCGGGTTCCCGGATCCCCTCGAAGAACACGCGGTAGCCGGGCTCCAGGACCTCGAGGTCGAGCTCGTCCTCGGCCGTGGTGCCGAGCAGCCGGAAGAAGTGGTCGAAGACCTCCGGCATGAGGTACCAGGACGGACCGGTGTCGAAGCGGAACCCGTCCCGTTCCCAGGAGCCCGCGCGTCCCCCCACGCGGTCGTGCTGCTCGAACAGGTCGACCTCGTAGCCCTCGCGCGCGAGCAGCGCCGCGCAGGCCAGGCCGGCGATGCCGCCCCCGACGACGACCGCCTTCCCGGCCGGCGCCGACCCGGCCGGCGTCGTCACGACCGGCCGCCGAGGGCGTAGGCGTGGACGAGGATCCACGTCTTGTGCGCCGCCGGCACGCGGACCCGGGAGCGGCGCAGCCGGCTCGCCGGGACCTGGCGGAGGTGCTTGGAGAGCGCCGCGAACAGGTCGTGCGCCGCCGCCACGGCGCGGCGGCTGCTGGCGGGGAGCCGGTCGATGGCGACGGCCGCGACGGCGAGGTCGGCGTCGACGTCGTCGAGCAGCTCGTCGCGCTGCCCGTCGGTCAGGCGCTCGGCGACCACGCCCGGGAAGTAGGTCCGCCCCCGCAGGTCGACGTCGGCGCCGAGGTCGCGCAGGAAGTTGACCTTCTGGAACGCCGCTCCGAGGCGACGGGCGCCCGGCGCGAGCTCGCCGTAGCCGGGGCACCCGGCGGCGTCCGGGGCCGCCACGAACGCGCGCAGGCACATGAGGCCCACGACCTCCGCCGACCCGTACACGTACTCCCGGAGGCTCTCGTCGTCGTGGCGACGGACGCTGAGGTCGGTGCGCATCGACGCGAAGAACGGCGTGATCAGCTCCGGGCCGATGCCGCAGGCGCGCGCGGTCAGCGCGAAGGCGTGCACCACGAGGTTCGAGCTGTACCCGTCCCGCACGGCGGTCAGCGTCTGCTCCTCGAGGGCGTCGAGCAGCACTCCGGCCCGCTCGGCGTCCGGCACCATCGGGCCGTCCACCAGCTCGTCCGCGACCCGCACGAGCGCGTAGATGTTGCGCACCTGGGTGCGCACCGGCTCGGCCAGCAGGCGGCACGCCCACGCGAACGACGTGGAGTAGCCGGCGATGACCGCGCCCGCGCTGCGCTGGGCGACCCGGTCGTACAGCGGGTCGCCCGAGGTCACGGCGGCGGGCGCGCGCTCCCGGTCGGCACGGACGGTCATGCGGCGCTCCGCAGCAGGCCCTCGGTGCGCGCTCCCACCCAGTCGAACAGCTCCGCCGGCAGGCCGAGCACGCCGGCGACGTCGAGCGCGAGCCGCAGCCGGCTCCGGACGAGCCCCTCGACGAAGCGCCGCGACCCGCAGGCCTCGAGCAGGCCGCACACGTCGTCGGCTTGCTCGCGGGTGAGGTCCGCGCAGCCATGGAACGGCGCGATCGACGGCCACGCCGTCGTGGTGCGGGCGTGGGCGACGAGGGCGGTCTGCCGCCCCTCTCGGAGGTCCGTGAGGCAGCTCTTCCCGCTCTGCGCCTCGTCGCCGAACATCCCGATGACGTCGTCCTGCAGCTGGAACGCCACGCCGACCAGCCGCCCGACCTCGCCCAGCCGGCGCACCACGCGGTCGTCCGCCCCGGCGAGCACGGCGCCGGCCTGGAGCGGGAGCGTGAAGGAGTACGCCGCGGTCTTGAGCTCGGCCGTCCGCAGCACGTCGTCGACGGTGGCGTCCCCGATGCCGACCGAGAGGCCGACGTCGGCCAGCTCCCCGGCGGCGCTCGCGTGCACGGCCCGGTCGACGAGGTCGTGCAGGCGTCGGACCGTCGCCGTCGGGGCGCCGCAGAGCGACACCGCGCGCAGCGCGCCCACCAGCGCGAGGTCGCCGGCGAGGATGCCGGAGGTGTCGGCGTAGGCGCGGGCGCCCGCCTCGCCCGCGCCGGCCGCGCGCGCCCGTCCCGCCGCGGCACCCGACACGTTGGGCCGGCCGCGCCGCGTCAGGTCGCCGTCGATCACGTCGTCGTGGACCACGAACGCGGTGTGCAGCAGCTCCACGGCCCCGGCGACCGTGGCGGCGAGCCGGTCGTCCGTGCCGCCGTAGGCCCGGTAGGTGCCCAGGAGCAGCGTCGGCCGGAACCGCTTGCCGCCCGTGGTGGCCGTGGCCAGGTCGGTCCAGAGATGGCGGTACGGCGCCCCGAGGGTGTCGGAGTGCGCGGCGCCCTGTGCCAGGAACTCGCGCAGCACCGCATCCGGGTCTGCGTGGTCGGTCACCTGTCGACCTTCCTCTCTCACGGAATATTGCTAGCCTGGCTAGTAATACATGAAAGGTAACATCGCGACCATGGAGCACACCACCCCGCCCGACGACCGCTACTGGTACGGGCGCGACGACGTGCCGGTCGTCGCGATGCTCGAGGCGCTCCGCGTCTTCCGCCGGGCGGACCAGGACATGCGCGCCCGGATCAGCGCGGGGATGGCCATGAACGTGACGGACCTGCAGGCCCTGCAGATCGTGATCGCCGCCGAGACCCGCGGTGAGCCGGCCACACCGCGGGCGCTCGCCACCGCGCTCCACATCTCGACCGCGTCGACCACGAAGCTGCTCGACCGCCTCACAGCCTCGGGTCACCTCCGGCGCGAGCCGCACCCGAGCGACCGGCGGTCGCTCGTCATCGTCGCCACCGAGCACGCCCATCAGGAGGTCCGAGAGCGGCTGACGCGGATGCACGAGCGCATGGCCGAGATCGGGCGCGAGGTGCCGGCGGGCGCCCGCCCCGCGGTGGCACAGTTCCTGCGCAGCATGGCGACCCAGCTCGACGAGGAGGGCGACGTCGCCCCGCTGCAGCGCGATCCCCGGCTGGCCGCCACGACGGAGCAGTCACCATGAACGACGGCACCGCTGACGACGGCCGGCCGGCGAGCGGCGGGCTCGCCCTCGTCACGGGCGCCACCGGGTACATCGGCGGCCGCCTCGTCCCCGAGCTGCTCGCCGCCGGGTACGCCGTGCGCGTCATGGCCCGGCATCCCGAGCGCCTCGCCGCCCGGGACTGGGTCGACGACGTCGAGGTGGTCACGGCCGACGCGACCTCCCGCGACGACCTGCGTCGCGCCCTGGACGGCGTGGACGTCGCGTACTACCTCATCCACGCCCTCGGGTCGGGCCCCGAGTTCGCCGACCAGGACCGTCGCACGGCCCGTGGCTTCGCCGTCGCGGCCCGCGAGGCGGGGGCACGCCGCGTCGTCTACCTGGGCGGCCTGTACCCGGAGGGCGAACGGCTCTCGCCGCACCTGGCCTCCCGCCGGGAGGTGGGCGAGATCCTGCTCGACGGCGGCGTGCCGACGGTCGTGCTGCGCGCCGCGGTGATCCTCGGCTCGGGAAGCGCCTCGTTCGAGATGATGCGCTACCTCACGGAGCGGCTCCCGGCGATGGTCGCGCCGCGCTGGATCGACAACCGCATCCAGCCCGTCGCCGTCCGGGACGTGCTGCGCTACCTCGTCGGCGCGGCGGGCCTCCCCGCCGACGTCAGCCGGGCGTTCGACATCGGGGGCCCGGACGTCCTGACCTATCGGGAGATGATGCAGCGCTATGCCTCCGTGGCCGGCCTGCCGCCGCGGATCATCCGGGCGGTCCCGGTGCTGACCCCCCGCCTGGCCAGCCTGTGGGTCGGGCTGGTGACGCCGGTCCCGCCGGGGATCGCGCGACCGCTCGTCGGCTCCCTGGTGCACGAGGTGGTCGCCAAGGAGGGGGACGTCAAGGCCTACGTGCCCGACCCGCCCGAGGGGCTCCTCGGCTTCGACCGCGCCGTCGCGCTGGCCCTGGCACGGATCCGCGACCTGGACGTCCGCACCAGCTGGACGTCCGCCTCGACGCGCGGTGCACCGTCGGACCCCTTGCCCGAGGACCCCGACTGGGCCGGCGGCAGCCTCCAGGTGGACGACCGCTCACGCACGGTGGACGCCACCGAGAAAGCCCTCTGGTCGGTGATCGAGGGCATCGGCGGCGCCCACGGCTGGTACTCCTGGCGCCTGGGCTGGATGGCGCGCGGCGTGATGGATCGCCTGTTCGGCGGGCCCGGCCTGCGGCGAGGTCGCCGCGACCCGCACCGGCTCGCCCCGGGCGACGCGCTCGACTGGTGGCGGGTGGAGGCGATCGTGCCGGGCCGGATGCTGCGGCTGCGCGCGGAGATGCGGCTCCCGGGCCTCGCCTGGCTCGAGCTGTCCGTCGAGGGCGACGACGGCGGCGGCACGCGGTTCCGGCAGCGCGCGATCTTCTACCCCCGCGGGCTCCTCGGCCAGGCCTACTGGTGGGCGATCAGCCCGTTCCACGGCGTCGTCTTCGGCGGTATGCAGCGCAACATCGCGCGCGCCGCAGAGGCGTCAGTCGGCGCCTTCGCGTGAGGTGACCGCACCACGCGCGATGCCCGCCGTGGCGAGCAGGTCCTCGTGCAGCTCCATCCACACCCCGTGCACGGACGCCGCGCCGAGCCCGGCCACGCGTGAACCGTCGCCGTCGCACGCGGCGGCCAGAGCGCCGTCGAGCCGCCCGTCGTAGCCGGCGAACCGCTCGAGGACGGCGGCGAGCCGGGCGAGCAGGGGGCGCACCCCGGCCACGGCGGCGCCCAGCTCGTCGAGCACCCGGGCGTCCCACGCGGGGTCGCGATGGTCGTTGACGTCCAGCCTCCCGCCGTCGCCGGGGCGCAGCTGCCAGTCCGTGCAGGCCTGCCGGAGCCGGCCGTTGAGCGGGTCGAAGCCGGCGAGCACCTCGTGCACGACGGCGGCGGGGCGACCCGTCGGGTCGGTCGCCAGCTCGGCGGCGAGCAGGCGCTCGTCCTCGGCCCTGCCGCGCCCGGTGAGCGACCAGCCGCCGAGGCCCGCGAACTCGGCCCGCCTGACGAGCCCGAACGCCTCGAGGTCCAGCAGGTGCTCGCGCGCGACGGCGACGTCGAGCCCGTAGCGCGCCGCGGCGGACTCGTCGTCCGCCGTGCCGAGGATCCGCACCGCGTGCAGCACCAGCAGCTCGGGCTCGGACGCGCTGCTCACGACGCTCCCCCGTCGTCCCCCGAGCGCGCGACCAGCCGGTCGAGCCGCTGCTGGCTCGCCTGCGGGGAGCCGAGGCCGAGCGCCGCCGAGAGGCGAGCCCACGTGTGCCCGGCCGCGCGCGCCGAGAAGAGCGCGGCCGTCTCGAGCTGGTCGACCTCGGCCCGGGCCGCGGGGACGAGGGCCAGCGCGGCGAGCGCGCCCTCGGCGTCCTGCTCCGACGTGAGGTCCCCGCGAGCCGAGCGCCACAGGTAGTGCCGCACGAGGTCGACGGCCGACGGCGGTGCGGGCTCAGGCTGCCACGGGCGCGGCTCCAGCGTGTGCGCGCCCAGTGCGAGCAGCGTGCGGCGCGCGCTCGCCCCGGCGTCGGCGTCGCTCCGGTCGGTCGCGGCGGCGTCGTGCTTGCGATCCATCCCGCGACGGTGGCAGCATCAACATCCTGTTGTCAACAGCGTGTTGAACATGGGTGCCCCAGAACGGAGGTGGAGCCGTGACCGCGACCGTCCCGCTCGACCACGCGACGGCTGTGCACGGCGGCAAGGCGGCCAACCTCGGCCGGCTGCGCCGCGCCGGCCTGTCCGTGCCCGACGGCTTCGTCGTCCCCGCCGCCGTGCCCGACGGCGAGGTGCCCGCGGCCGTCGCGGCCGGCCTCGGCGGGCTGAGCGCTCCTGGCGCGGCGCGCGCCGACGTCCCGGTGGCGGCGCGGTCGTCGGCAGCCGACGAGGACGGTCCGCGAGCCTCCGCCGCCGGGCAGTACGAGACGGTGCTCGGGGCGGTCGGGGCCGACGCCGTCGTCGCCGCCGTGCGTGCGTGCCGCGCCTCGGCCCGGGCGCCACGCGTCGCGGCGTACCGCGTCGCCACCGGCTCGGGTGCCGGCGCGGACGCCGCCGGGGTCGCGGTGCTGGTGCAGCGGCTCGTCGACGCCCGCGCGGCCGGCGTGCTGTTCACCGCCCCCGACGGCGGCGAGACCGTCGTCGAGGCGTCGTGGGGCCTGGGCGAGAGCGTGGTGCAGGGCTCCGTCGACCCGGACCGGTTCACCGTCACGCGCGGCGCGATCGCCGGCCGCCGCACGGGCGCCAAGCGCACCCGCGTCGACCGCTCCCCCGCCGGCACCACGACCGGCACCACGACCGGCACCACGACCGGCACCGTCACCCGCGACGTCGCCGACGACGACCGGCGCCGGCCCTGCCTCGACGACGACGAGGTGCTCCGCCTCGCCGACCTGGGGGCGCGGGTCGCGACCCTGCTCGGCGGCCCGCAGGACGTGGAGTGGGCGGTCGACGGCGCCGGCACTGCCTGGCTGCTCCAGGCGCGCCCCGTGACCGCCGCCCTCCCGCCCCCGCGCTGTGAGCATGATTTTGGCCCACTCTGGCCCGTGAGAGTGGGCCAAAATCATGCTCACAGCGGTCCAGCGATGCTGCGGGGGACGCCGGGGAGCGGCGGCCGGGGGCGCGGGCCGGTGCGGGTCGTGCGCGGGCCGGACGACTTCTCCGCCGTCCGCCCGGGCGACGTGCTGGTGTGCCGTGAGACCGACCCGGCCTGGACGCCGCTGTTCAGGGTCGTCGCCGCGGTCGTGACGGAGACCGGCGGGCTGCTGTCGCACGCCGCCATCGTCGCGCGCGAGCTCGGGCTGCCCGCCGTCCTCGGCGTCCGGGGGGCGACGCGCCGGCTGGGCGGAGCGACGACGGCGGTCGTCGACGGGGACGCCGGTACGGTCACCCCCCCACCAGGCGCCATGACCAGGGCCGACATCCGTGGACGCCGGCCCCCGGCCGGTGGGACCATGCCGTCATGACGACCACCCTCGCGGGCACGCCGCCGCCCGCGGCACCGCCCAACGGTGGCACGCCGGTGGCGCACGCGCTCGGCCCGTTCACCCCGGACCGGCCGAAGGCCTCGTGGGGGAGCCGGGCCGTCGCGGTCCTGCTCGACTCGGCGGTCGTCGCGTCGATCGCATTCCTCGGCGCAGGCGATGCCCCGTCCCTCGCCACGCTTCCGGGGCTGGGCGAGCCCGCGACGGCCGGCGGTGCCGCCTGGGCGGCCTGGACGCTCGTCGCGCTCGGCGTGCTGCAGGCGTACACCGGCATGACGCCGGGCAAGCGGGTCGCAGGCATCGCGGTGGTCGACGCGGGTAGCGGCCGCCCGATCGGGCTGCTCGGCACGGTACTGCGCTGGCTGGCCCACCTGCTCGACTCGATCCTCGTGATCGGGTACATCCGGGCTGCCTTCCACGTCGAGGGCCGGACCTTCGCCGACTCGCTGGTCGGCACCGTCGCGGTGCGCACGACGACCCCCGAGCCGCACCCGTGGGTCGCGCGACTCCGGCGGCTCCGTGACGACCGCGCCCCGTGGCTGCGGTGGCCGCGCCGCGTCACCGGCGGCATCGCGCTCGTCCTCTGCGCGGCGTCGGCAGCGATGAGCCTGGTGCACGGCGGCGGCGGCGGCCAGCTCATGGCGGAGTCCGAGGCCGCGTGCGACCTCGCCGGCGCGGAGCCCTACGTCGCGACGATCGGCAGCGCGTACAGCGAGGAGTGGGACACACGGCTCGGCATGACGCGCACGACGGCGGAGAGCTGGCAGGCCGTCGTCGGCTGGTCGACGGACCCGGCCGCCGAAGGCTCCGTCGACCCGAACGACGGCGAGAGCCCGCGCGCCACCCTCGTGGTGCGCTCGCCGGACGGCCGCCAGTACTCGTCCGCGCAGACCTCGCCCGACGGCTCCGGCGACGACGAGACCTGGTGGTCGGTCGACGTCGACCACGTCGCCTCCGCTCTGGTCGACGCCCCGGAGGACGTCTCGGGCTGGGCGGCTCGGGCGACGCTGGCGGACGCCTCGGGCGACGTCGTCGCCGAGTGCACGGGCGTCGTCCCCGAGGTCGACGCGTCCACGACCCCGTGGTGACGCGCCCGTGAGCCGGCGCGGGATCTACGTCGAGACGACGATCGCCGCGCCGCTGGAGACGGTCTGGGCGCTCACCCAGGACCCGGAGCAGCACGTGCGCTGGGACGTGCGGTTCTCGCGCATCGTCCCGACGACGCCGGCGGACGGCGGCGCGACCCGGTTCACGTACACGCGCCGCACGCCGATCGGCACGGTCGCGGGGGACGGCGTGAGCCTCGGCGAGACGGGCCGGCGCGACGGCACGCGCACCTCGGCGCTGCGGTTCGCCACCACCGACCGGCGCTCCCCGATCCGCGCGGGCCGCGGCTACTGGCGCTACGTGCCCGACGGCGACGGCGTCCGCTTCCTCACGGGGTACGACTACGAGCCGGGCTGGGGCCGGGTCCTCGACCTCGTGGCGCGCCCGCTGCTGGGGTGGGCCACGGCGTGGAGCTTCGACCGCCTGCGCCTGTGGGCCGAGCGGGGCGACGAGCCCGAGCTCTGGCCGCTGCGCAGCGTGCTGTGGGTCTGGCGGCCCGACCGTCCGCGCGCGTCCCGCTGCCGCCGCTCCCCCGCGCGCGGCCGCCGCCGCGACGACCACCTGCGCGACGCCCCGCGCAGCCTCGACTCCCTGCCCGCCCCGAAGGCCGCCCCGTGACACCCACCCGCGCCACCTCGATCTTCCGCCAGGCGATGGGGGCGGAGTTCGACCGCCTCCACCCGATGCTGCAGCGCCGCTTCGCCGTCGGGCTGGCTGGCGGCGAGGCGTGCGTCGGTACCGGCATGATGACCGAGATCCGCCGCGGGCCGTGGTGGACGGTCCCGTTCCTGCAGGTGGGACGGCTGCGGAACATCCTGGTGCCCGACGTCGGCCGCGACGTGCCGTTCACCGTCGAGAACTACCCCTACCGCGACCCGCTGGGCCGCGAGACGGTGACGTTCGTGCGTTCCTACGACATCCGCGGGCACCGGCGCTGGTTCGACGCGACCATGATCCTCGCCCCCGCCGGCACCGTCGTCGACTACCTCGGCACGCACCAGCACCTCGCCGTCGACCTCGACCTGCACGCCGACGACGACGGCGGCCTGGTGCTCACGTCCGACGCCCAGCGGTTCTACGAGGGCCCGCTGGCGTTCCGCTTCCCGATGCTGTTCAGCGGCCGAGCGCTGCTGCGGGAGCGGTACGACGACGCCGCCGACCGGTTCCACGTCGACCTGGAGGTCTCGAACCGCCGGTTCGGCTTCCTCTTCGGCTACCGCGGCTGGTTCACGTGCGACTGGGTGCCCGCGACCGACGCTCCCGCCCGGCTCAAGCCGGTGCGCCACGAGCGCCGCACCTGAGCCCGGGCGGTCAACGGCGGAACGTCGTCTGCCCGTGCGGGGACTTGGCGAAGGCGAGGACCTTGTCGACGACGACGCGGTAGACGAGCGCCCGCTGCCCGTGCGGGTCGAACGCCTCGTCGTCGCTCTCGAAGTCCCACGCGGTGCCGTACTTCTCGCGGTACGCGTCAGCGAGGCGTCGCAGCTCCTCGCCCCCCGTGGCGCGGACCGCCGCGCCCTCCACGACGACGTCGAGCCCCGCGTCCCAGGCCTCCGAGCCGATGGTGACCGCCACATGGGCGCCGTGCGCGAGGTTGCGCGCCTTCTGCTCGTCGGGCCCGGTGCAGAACACGAAGCCGTCGTCGACCCACAGGCCCACGAGGGGCGTGACGTGGGGGCGGCCGTCCGCCCGCACGGTGGTGAGCCGATAGAGCGTCGCGCCGGCCAGCGCGGCCTCCACCTCCGGCCATGCCGTCGGCTCCGTGGCCGAGCTGAATCGTGAGTCGAGCACTCCGGTGATCGTCATGCCCCTAGCGACCGGCCGGCGAGCGGAAACTCGTCGCCTTACTTGATCGCCCCCATCGACAGGCCGCGCACGAGCTGCTTCTGCGCGATCCACCCCGCGAGGATGACCGGCAGCGAGGCGAGCAGCGCCGCCGCGCACAGCCGTGCGAGGAACAGACCCTCGCTGGTCATGGTGGACACGAGGAAGATCGGCACGGTGGCGGCCTGCGACGCGGTGAGGTTGAGCGCGAAGAAGAACTCGTTCCAGGCGAAGATCACGCAGATGAGGGCGGTGGCCGCGATGCCGGGCGCGACCATCGGGATGAGGACGGACCGCAGCGTCTTCATGAGCCCCGCGCCGTCCATGGCGGCGGCCTCCAGCACCTCGGCCGGGATCTCCTGGAAGAACGAGCGCATCATCCACACCGCGATGGGCAGGTTCATCGCCGTGTAGAGCACGACGAGGGTCCACACGTTGTCGAGCACCTTGAGCTGCCCGGCGATGACGTAGATCGGCACGATGACGGCCACGACCGGCAGCATCTTGGTGGAGATGAAGAAGAACAGCACGTCGCTGACCTTCTCCACCGGCCGGATCGACAGCGCGTACGCGGCGGGGATGCCGAGCAGCAGCACGAGGACCGTCGAGACGCCGGTCGCGATCGCCGAGTTCGCCACGTACGTGCCGGACTCGCCGACCACGGCCCGGAACTGGTCGAGCGTCGGGGTGAAGAACCAGGTGGGCGGGCTGGACGACGCCTCGCTCTCCTGCTTGAAGGCCGTCATCGCCATCCACAGCACGGGGAAGAAGAACCCGAGGGACAGGATCCACGTGAGCGTGGTGAGCAGCCCGCCGGTGACGCGCCCGCGCCGGGGCTCGCGGCGCGGGGCCACGCGGCCCGCGGGGGCGCCGGCGGGGGGAGCGGTGGTTGCGGTGGCAGAGCTCATGACCTGCTCACTCCTTGACGTCGAAGCTGCGGAAGATGAGCCGCAGCGCGGCGGAGGCGACGATGATCGTGGCGATGACGACGACGACGCCCATCGCGGCGGCCTGCCCGACGTCGAAGCCGAGGAAGGCGCGCTGGTAGATGTAGAACGGCAGGTTGGCGCTGGCCGTCCCGGGGCCGCCGGCGGTCATGAGGTAGATCTGGTCGAACGTGTTGACCACGTAGATGATCCCCAGCAGCACGCCCAGCTCGATGTACCGGCGCAGCTGCGGCAGCGTGATCGAGCCGAAGGTGCGCCACCAGCCGGCGCCGTCCACCGCGGCGGCCTCGAGCACGTCCTTCGGCTGCGCCTGCAGCCCGGCGAGCACGAGCAGCATCATGAACGGCGTCCACTGCCACACGAGGGCCATGAGGATCGCGACGATCGGGTACGTCGACGTCCAGTCCACCGGGTCGATGCCGACGAGGCCGAGGGTCCAGTTGAACAGCCCGTACGTCGGGTTGAGCATCGCCATCGACCACAGCACGGAGCTCGCCACCGGCATGATGAGGAACGGCGTGATGAGCAGCGTGCGGGCCACGCCACGGCCGCGGAACGGGCGGTCCAGCAGGATCGCCAGCAGGATGCCGAGGAGCATCGCCACGAGCACGCACCCGAGCGTGATCACGACGGAGTTCCACGCCGTCTGGCGGAACACGGAGTCGCGGGCGATGTCCGCGTAGTTGGCGAGCCCGACGAACTGGTCGGAGCCCGGGTTCAGCAGGTTCCGCGAGCGCAGCGAGTACCAGAGCGTCACCAGGAACGGGATCTGCGTGACGACGACGGTGAAGACCAGCGCGGGAAGCAGCGGCGCCCGGCGACGCCACCGCTCGGCGCGGGGGTACTCGTGCTTGTCGGCGCGCGAGCGCTGCGCCTGGGCGCGACGCAGGCTCCCGGCCTGGGCGGTGACGGCGGTCATCGCTCGCCCCCCTCTCGGTACGTCTCGGCGACGGTCTCGGCGTAGCGCTGCGACTGCTCGAGCGCCTCGTCCACCGTCTTCTGGCCCGCCACGGCGGCCGAGATCTGCTGGCCGACCCGCGTCCCGAGGTCCTGGAACTCGGGGATCCCGACGAACTGGATGCCCGGGTACGGGACGGGCTGCGCCATCGTCTGCTCCTGGGTGGCCTCGTTCATCGCCGTGAGCGTCGCGTCGGCGTACGCCTCGGAGACCTCCGCGTACTCGGGGATCTCGTAGGTGGAGAGCCGACTGCCGGGCGGCACCCGCTCCCACGACAGCTCCTCGCCCACGAGCCGGATGTAGTCCTTGTCCGTCATCCACGAGACGAAGTCCCAGGCGGCGTCCTTGTGCTCGCTGGTGGTCGGGATCGCCAGCGACCACGAGTACAGCCAGCCGGCGGCGTCGGTGCTCTCCACCGGCGCGGGGACGTAGCCCGTCTTGCCCGCGACGGTGGACGACGCCGGGTCCTCGATCGAGGAGACCATCGACGTCGCGTCGTACCACATGGCCGCGTTTCCCTGCGCGAACCTGGTGAGGCAGTCGCCGAAGCCCGACGTCGCCGCACCGGGCTGGCCGTGCTCGCGCACGGTGTCGACGTAGGTCTGCACGGCTTCCTTCACCTCGGGCGAGTCGAGCCGGGCGTTCCAGCCCTCGTCGAACCACTGCCCGCCGAACGTGTTCATCACCGTGGTCAGCGGCGCCATGACCTCGCCCCATCCGGCCAGGCCGCGCAGGCAGACGCCCGAGAAGTCGTTCGCCGGGTCGTCGAGCTCGGCCGCGAGCTCGCGCACGTCGTCCCAGGTCGGCCGGTCGGGCATGGTGAGGCCGGCCTGCTCGAAGACGTCCTCGCGGTAGGCCAGGAACGACGACTCGCCGTAGAACGGCACCGAGTACAGGTCGCCGTCGTACGACAGCGCCTCGCGCACGCTCGGCACGAAGTCGTCGGGGTCGTAGCCCTCGGTCTCGTCGGCGTACGGCTGCAGGTTCTCGATCCAGCCGTTGGCGGCCCACATCGGCGTCTCGTAGTTGGAGATCATCACGACGTCGAACTCACCGCCGCCGGTCGCGACCGACGCGGTGATCTTGGCGCGCGCCTCGTTCTCGGGCAGGGACACGAACCGCACGTCGACGTCGGGGTGCTCGGCCTTGAAGCGGTCCTGCAGGGAGATCGCGTCCTGCATCTGCGGGTTCGAGACGATCGCGACCACGATCTGCTCGCCGTCTCCCCCGCCGACGGCGCCCGCCCCGGCGCACGCGGTCAGGCCGAGCCCGAGGGCGGCGGCGCTCAGCGCGGCGGTGAGCCGTAGAGCTGGCCGGGATCGGAGTCGGGTCAGTGCTCGGAACATCGCTGTCCTCACGTCGGGACGATCGCCTCGTCGCTGTCCGTTCGAGCACCGTCGCGCACAGATGAGATGCGGCGCTGCGCTCATCTGTTCCGACAGTAGTTCGCTAGGCTCAGGTGAGCAAGGCCCCACGCTCATTCGCTCGCGCATCGGCGCGCGTCCCCAGGAGACCCCGTGACCCAGCCCGACCACGCCAGGCTCCTCGTCGACGTGAGCCGCGACTATTACCTCGACGGCCGGTCCAAGGTGGAGATCGCCGACCGCCGCGGGATCTCGCGGTTCCAGGTCGCCCGCCTGCTCGCCGAGGCGAGGGAGGCGGGCGTGGTCCGCATCGAGATCGCGCCCCCCGCGCACCTCGACGGCGACCGGGCCCGACGCCTCGCCGACCTGCTCGGCGCCCAGGAGGTCGTGATCGTGGCGACCGGGAACGACCCCCGGCGCACCCGCGACGCGGCGGCGCACGCGCTGGCCGGTCTCCTCGCCGCCCGCGTGCGCGCGGGCACCACCGTCGGCGTCTCCTGGTCGCGCACCATCGAGCTCGCCGCCGGCCTCCTGGGCGCCCTGCCGCCCTGCGAGGTGGTGCAGCTCGTGGGCGCCCTGCCGGTCGACGGCGCGGGCAACTCGCTCGCGCTGATCGAGCGGTTCCGCGGCATGGAGGGCGTGCGCACCTGGCCGGTCTGGTCGCCGCTGCTCGTGGGCGACCCCGCGACCGCCGCGGGGATGCGCCGCCAGCCCGAGGTCGCCGCCGCCCTCGACCGCGCGGACGCGCTCGACCTCGCGGTGGTCGCCGTCGGGGCCTGGTCGGCCACCGGGTCGACCGTCTACCCCCTCGTCACCGACGCCGAGCGCGAGGACGCCGCCGCCGCGGGCGCCGTCGCCGAGTGCTCCGGGCGCCTCTTCGCCACCGACGGCAGCCCTTTGGTCACCCCGCTGGACGCGCGCGTCGTCGGGGTGACGCCCGAGCAGCTCGCCCGCACCCCCGAGGTCCTCGCCGTCGGCTACGGCGAGCACGTCGCCCCCGCGCTGCGCGCCGCCGTCGTCGGGGGGATCGCGACGACGATCGTGTGCGACGACGCCGCCGCCCGCGCCCTGGAGGAGCTGCTCGGCTCGCCCGCGGCCTGACGGGCTCGCCTTGCGGGCGATCCGCGCCGCGCCGAGCCTGAGAGGGACCGCGGCGACGTGCCGCGCGCACGAGGAGGTCGCCATGACCGAGACCGGCGAGCAGCGGACGGGCTCCGGCCCGCAGCCCGACCCCGACGACCCGCGCAAGCCCGAGTCCCCGCCCGACCTTGGCAAGCCGTCCTGGGGGATCGCGATCAAGGGGGCGTTCCGGGAGTTCTCCGACGACGACTGCACCGACCTCGCCGCCGCGCTCACGTACTACGCGGTCCTGGCGTCGGCTCCCGCGGTCTTGGCGCTCGTGTCGCTGCTGGGGTTCGTCGGCGACCCCGAGGCTGCGATCGACTCGATCATGACGACGGTCGAGGGCTTCCTGCCCGAGGACATGCTGCCGGTCGTCGAACAGCTCGTCAGCACGGCCACCACCTCGACGGGTGCCGGCCTCGCCCTGGTCCTCAGCCTCGTCCTCGCCCTGTGGTCGGCCTCCGGGTACGTGGGTGCCTTCGGCCGGGCGATGAACCGGGTGTACGAGGTCGAGGAGGGCCGGCCGATCTGGAAGCTGCGTCCGGTGATGCTGCTCGTGACGCTCGTGGTCGTCGTGCTCGCGGCCATCATCGTCGCGAGCCTCGTGCTCTCAGGGCCCGTCGCGCGCGCGGTCGGCGACGCGATCGGCCTCGGCGACGTCGCGCTCACCGTGTGGAACATCGCCAAGTGGCCGCTTGCCCTGCTGCTCGTCGTGATCGTCGTCGCCCTTCTGTACCACCTGACGCCCAACGTGAAGCAGCCGAAGTTCCGCTGGATCAGCGTGGGCGCCGCCGTCGCGATCCTCGTGTGGATCGTGGCGTCCGCCGCCTTCGGGTTCTACGTGGCGAACTTCGGCAACTACGGGTCGTACGGGATCATGGCCGGCGCCATCGTCTTCCTGCTGTGGCTATGGATCACCAACCTCGCGCTCCTCTTCGGCGCGGAGCTCGACGCCGAGCTCGAGCGCAGCCGGGAGCTGCAGGGCGGGATCGCCGCCGAGGAGACGATCCAGCTCCCGCCCCGCGACACGCGCGCGAGCGACAAGAAGGCCGCCAAGCGTGCCGACGCCGTCGCCCAGGCGCGCGAGCTGCGGCAGTCGGCCGCCCCCGACCCGCGGTCCCGCTGAGGTTCCGGCTGGGGTTTCCGGTACTCGGTCCGGGATCCTAGGACGCCGCCTCCACCGGGACGCGCAGGATGCGGTCGTCGCCCGCGCGCGGCTCGGTGCCGCCCCAGGTGGCGCCGTCGGTGTTCGACGTCATAATCCACAGCGACCCGTCCGGCGCGGCCCCGACCGTGCGGATCCTGCCGTGCTCGCCGACGAGGTGGTCGACCGGGTTCGCCGTGGCGGAGCCGCCGTCGACGGGGAGCTGCCAGAGCCGCTGGCCGCCCAAGGCGCCAATCCACAGGGAGCCCTCGGCATACGCGACGCCGGACGGGCTCGCGTCGTCCGGGTGGATGGTGGCGATCGGCGGCTCGCCTGTCGACCCGGCGATGCCCTCGGTCTCCGGCCACCCGTAGTCGGCGCCCGGACGGAGCACGTTCACCTCGTCCCAGGTGCGATGCCCCAGCTCGGAGGCGTAGGCCGTGCCGTCGGGACCGAACGCGATCCCCTGCACGTTGCGGTGGCCGCTGGAGTAGACCGGCGACGGGCCCGGGTTGCCCTCCGGGACGGAGCCGTCGACGGCGATGCGGAGGATCTTGCCGTTGAGCGACTCGTCGGAGGCCGCGTTCTCGGGCTCGAAGGCGTCGCCCGTGCCGATCCACAGGTGGCCGTCGGGCCCGATCGCGAGGCGGCCGCCGTGGTGCCGGTCCGCCGTCCGGATGCCGTCGAGCAGCACCCGGTCGACGGCGAGCGAGCCGTGGTCGGGGGCGATGGTAAGCGCCACGACCCGGTTCTGGTCGGTACCGGAGACGGAGGCGAAGACGGTGCGGTCGGTCTCGAAGTCCGGGGAGGCGATGATGCCGAGCAGCCCGCCCTCCGACGTCGCCCGCACCCCGGGCACGACACCGACCGTCCGCGGGTCGCCCCCGCCGGCGGGGATGCGCTCGATCTCGCCGGTGATGCGCTCGGACACGAGCGCCGACCCGTCGGGGAGGAACGTGAGGCCCCAGGGCGCGTCGAGCCCGGTCGCCAGCTCGACCGGCGTGCCGAGCGTCGCCGCCCCCTCGCCGGGGACGGCGCCCGGGGTGGCGGAGGGCGTCGCGCGGGCGGGCGTCGGGCGGGCGGGCGTCGTCGGCCGGGCGTCGGGCGAGCACGCGCCCAGCACCGCCGCGAGGCTCAGGGCGAGCCCGGCGGCGGCGACGGCGCGGGCGACGGCCTCCCGCCCGCGTCTCATGCCGCACCCCCGTTGACGTAGAGCACCTGCCCGTTCACCCAGCGGGCGGGCCCCGCGAGGAACGCCACGGTCTCGGCGACGTCCTCGGGGGTACCGATCCGTTCCATCGGGTTCATGGCGGCGATCCGGTCGACGGCCTCTTGGCTCTTGCCCTCGAAGAAGAGCGGCGTGGCCGTGGGCCCCGGCGCGACGGCGTTGACCGTGACGTCGCGACCCCGCAGCTCCCGGGCGAGGATCAGCGTCAGCGCCTCGACGGCGCCCTTCGAGGCCGCATAGGCGCCGTAGCCCGGCAGCTGCAGCCGGGTGACTGACGTGGAGAGGTTGACGATGGCGCCACCGGCACGCACCCGACGCACGGCGAGCTGGTCGACGACGAACGTCCCACGGACGTTGGTGCGCTGGATCCGGTCGAACGTGTCCAGGTCCATCTGCGCGACGGGCGCGAGCGGCATGATCCCCGCCGTGTGGACGACGACGTCGACCCCGCCGAACCGCGCGTCCGCGACGTCGAAGACGGCACGCATCGCGTCCTCGTCCGCCACGTCGCCGCCGGCGCTGACGGCCCGGCCCCCGGCGCGGGTGACCGCGTCGACCGCCTCCTCGGCGCGGTCCTGGTTCCCGGCGTGGTGCACGACGACGGCGAGACCGTCGGCGGCCAGGCGTCGGGCGGTGGCCCTGCCGATCCCGCCGGACCCCCCGGTGACGATCGCGACGCGATCGGTGCTCTGCGGCATGACGTGAACCTCCCGCTAGGATATGGACGCTCTGTCCACTTCGACGGTAGCCGCAAATGGACGCAGTGTCCATAAGAGGAGGGCGTCGATGTCGCAGGACCCTGGTGCACGACGAGGTCGAGGTCGCCGGCCGGCGGCCGAGGTGCGGGCCGCCGTGCTCGCGGCGGCGGGCCGCCTCCTGCTCCGCGACGGCCTGCCGGCCGTGACCTTCGACCGCGTCGCCGCGGAGGCCGGGGCGAGCAGGACGACCCTCTACAAGTGGTGGCCGTCGCCCGGCGCGCTCGCCGCCGAGGCGTACTTCGCCCGCAGCGAGCGGGAGCTGGCCTTCCCCGACACGGGTGACCTGCGGGCCGACCTGATCTCCCAGCTCGGCGCGTTCGTTCGCTGGCTGATGGACGAGGGCGCGCAGCAACCGATGGCCGAGCTCATCGGCGCCGCGCAGCTGGACCCCGACCTGGCACGCGCTTGGTCCCAGACCTATGCACAGCCCCGCCGCGAGCTCGCCCGCGTCCGGCTGCGGGCCGCGCAGCAGCGCGGTCAGCTGCGGGACGACGCCGACCTGGACGTCATCGTCGACCAGCTGTGGGGCGCCTGCTACCACCGGCTGCTCGTGCTCCGCGTGCCCTTCGACGACTCGATCGTCGAGCCGCTGGTCGACCACGCGCTCCACGGTGCTGCGCCGCGGACCTGAGCGGCGGGCTCACCCGCGGACCAGTCGCTCCACGGTCGCGCGCGCCCCGAGGGTGTGCAACGAGTCGAGCGCCGCGATGTACGCCTCGACGAACCGCGGCTCGGAGGCGAGGTCGCCGAAGAGCTCCTCGTCGCGCAGGAACGCGAGCGGGTCACGGCGGTTCTGCGCGGCGGCCGCCCGGAGCCGGTCGGCGAGGCGGTCGACGATCGCGATGGGCTCACCGTCCTCGTCGACGCCCTCGTCGTACCGCGCCCACGAGGCCACGACCGCCGCCGACCGGTGGACCTCGCCGCCCGACGCGAGGTTGGCGCGCACCACCGGCAGCAGCCACTTGGGGATGCGGTCGGACGACTCGGCGCACAGACGCGCGAGCGTGTCGCGCACGTGCGGGTTGGCGAACCGCTCGATGAGCGTGTCCTGGTACGCGGCGACGTCGATGCCGGGCACCGGGAGCAGCGTGGGCGCGCCCTCGCGGGCCATGTAGTCGCGCAGGAACCGCACGAACGTCTCGTCGGCGCAGACCTCGTGGGCGTAGCGATACCCGGCCAGGTAGCCGAGGTAGCACAGGGCCTGGTGGCTGGCGTTGAGCAGCCGCAGCTTCATCAGCTCGTACGGCTCGACGTCGTCGACCAGCTGCGCGCCGACCTCCTCGTACGGCGGTCGGCCGGCCGCGAACCGGTCCTCGATCACCCACTGCGTGAACGGCTCGGCCACGACGGGCCATGCGTCGTCGACGCCGAACCGCTCGGCGACCATCGCCCGGTCGTCGTCGGTGGTCACGGGCGTGATGCGGTCGACCATCGAGTTGGGGAACGGGACGTGCGCCTCGATCCAGTCCGCGAGCTCCGCGTCCTCGAGCCGGGCGAACGCCACGAACATGCGGTGCGCGACGTCGCCGTTGCCCTGGATGTTGTCGCAGCTCTGCACGGTGAACGGCGGGACGCCGCGGTCACGACGCCGGCGCAGCGCCTCCGTGACCAGCCCGAACGTCGTGGCCGGGACCGCGCCGGGCACGAGGTCGGCCTGGACGGCCGGGTCGGCGGCGTCGAACTCGCCGGTGACCGGGTTGACGTTGTAGCCGCCCTCCGTGACGGTCAGCGAGACGATGCGGATCTCGGGCGACGCCATCCGCTCGATCGCGGCCTCCGGGTCGTCGGGGGCGAGGAGGAACTCGACGATCGAGCCGATCACCCGGCCCTCGAGCGTGCCGTCCGGGTGCTTGAGCACCAGGGTGTACAGACCGTCCTGCGAGGTGAGCGCGTCGCGCATCCGCGCGTCGTGCGGCAGCACCCCCACGCCGCAGATCGCCCAGTCGAGCGCCTTTCCCTCCGTCATCAGCCGGTCGAGGTACATCGCCTGGTGGGCGCGGTGGAAGCCGCCGACGCCGACGTGCACGATGCCGGCGCGCAGCCGCGAGCGGTCGTAGGCGGGCACCGCGACCGGCAGGTCGCCTCCCGTCAGGGATGCCACGGTCTCGTCGCTGAGTGCGGTCATGGTGCGTCCTCGCTGGGTCGGGATGCTGACCCGCACAACGTATCAAACGAGCAGTCCATCGTTCACGGATGAGCGGAGGCGGGAACGCCGGCGTCACGACGGGCGTGCGCGGCCCACCCGGGTCAGAGTCGAGACAACGGTCATCCGACCGCACGCGCGACCAGGGAGACGCCCCGATGAGCCCACACCCCGCCCGCTGGTCACGGCCGACGGCGCTCGCGGCGGCGGCTCTGCTGCTCGCGGCCTGCGGTCCGGACTCGCCGGCCGAGCAGGGCCCGTCGGGCCCGGCGTGCCAGGACCTCGCCGCGTACGGGGACGCCCTGACGGACCTCGCCGGCGCGATCGGCCCGGACGCCACCGTCGACGACGTCCGCGCGGCCCGCGAGCAGGCCGACGCCGCGCGGAACGAGGTCGTGGACAGCCTCGCGGCGGTCGCGAAGAACGACCTCGACGAGGTGAACCAGGCCTGGGACGCCCTCGAGACGGCCTTCGCGCAGATCAGCGACGACGCCACCCTCGCCGAGGCGGCGGCGTCGCTGAAGGACGAGGCGCAGGGCGTGGTCCAGGCCACGGAGGGCCTGGCGGCCGACCTGGACTGCACGTGACGGCGGGGCGCGCACGGGCGACGACGACCGGCGCCGCCGCTCAGCCCAGCGTCATCGCGCGCAGGTCGTCGAGGGTGCCGTCGAACACGTTCATGTCGATGTGCTCCTCCTCGCCGGAGTAGCCGTCCAGCACGTCGCGGTCCGAGTACTGCCAGAACTCCCAGTCCCGGCGCGGCAGGTCGGGGCTCGTCGCGACGGAGCGGATCCACAGCGGATAGCGGTCGTAGTCGTCGCCCAGATACGTCTCGCGCACCTGCTGCGTCGTGTAGAGGATCGGCGGGGCGCCGTAGTGCGCCTCCAGCGCGTCGAGCAGCGGGTCGAGGATCGCCCGCAGCTCGTCGACCGACGGCGGGGCGCTCGCGAAGTCCCCGTAATACTCGACGTCGACGACGGGCGGCAGCGTCCCGGCGTCGGCCGGGACGTTCGCGACGACGTTCGCCGCCTGGTCGGCGCCGGGGCTCTCGAAGCTGAGGAAGTGGTACGCGCCGACGACGAGATCCGTCTCCCGCGCCGCCGCCCAGCTCGCCTCGAACCGCTCGTCGACGTGCCCGGAGCCCTCGGTCGCCTTGATGAAGGCGAAGTCGACGTCCTGGCCGGCGAGCACCGGCCAGTCGATCTCGCCCTGGTAGGCCGAGACGTCCACGCCCCGCACCTCGAACGTCGAGGCCGTGATCCGGTTGGGCCACAGCACCCCGTTCCAGACGAGGGCCGCGAGCACCGCGAGCAGCACCACGACGACGCCCGCGACGACCCCCACGACCCTCCAGGGCCGACGTCGTCCCGGTCGGGTGTCGCTCACACCCCCATTCTGGCGGACGCGACCCGGTGCCCGGCGGCGTCGACGCCGAGGAGCAGGTCGGCCGCCTTCTCGCCGATGACGATGGCAGGGGCGTTCGTGTGGCCGCGGATGATCGTCGGCATGACCGACGCGTCGGCCACACGCAGGCCCGTGACGCCGCGCACGCGCAGCTTCTCGTCGACCACCGAGCCGGCGTCGGAGCCCATGCGGGCTGTCCCGACCGGGTGGTAGAGCGTGTGCGCGTGGTCGACGAGCGCGACCTCGTCGCGCTGCGCGCGCGTCAGCTCCTCGCCGCCCGCGGGCTGCACGAACGCCCCGTTCGTCACCGCCCGCAGCGCGGGTGTCACGAGCAGCTCCTCGCACACGCCCAGTCCCGCGAGGAGGGCGGCGCGGTCCTTGCCCTCCGGGTCGCTCAGGTACCGCGGGTCGATGAGCGGCTTGTCGAGCGGGTCCGCGCTCGCGAGCGAGATCGTGCCCGTGCTCTCGGGCTGCACGAGGATCGCGCCAAGCGTGATCGCGTGCCCGTCGTGGGCGATCAGCCCCTCCCCGATGAACCCGACGGGCGCGAAGATCAGCTCGACGTCGGGCAGGTCGACCGACGGGTCGGTCGACACGAAGCCGTAGGCCTCGCCGACGTTCGAGGTCAGCATCCCGCGCCGGCGCGCCAGGTACGCCGCGAGCTCGCGCGGCTTCTCGGCGAGGAAGAGGGTGCCCTCGCTCGCCTCGACCGCCAGCACGGCCATGAGGTGGTCGCGCAGGTTCTTGCCGACCTCGGGGCTGTGGACGACGACCGGGATGCCGAGCCCGTCGAGCTCCGCACGGTCGCCGACACCCGACAGCATGAGCAGCTGCGGCGTGTTCACGGCACCACCCGACAGGACGACCTCCCGGCGCGCCTGCGCCACCCTCGTCACCCCGCCGCGGGCGTACTCGACCCCGACCGCCCGCGTGCCGTCGAACACGACGCGCGTGGCCTGCGCGTCGGTCACGACCGTGAGGTTGGGGCGCTTCCGCGCGGGCTTGAGGTACGCGTCGGCGGTGCTGAACCGCGAGCCCCTGTGCTGGCTGACCTGCGTGCGGCTGAAGCCCCGCTGGTCGCGGCCGTTACCGGGCACCACCGACAACCCGACCTGTTCGGCCGCCGTCAGGTACGCCCGCGTGTGGGGGCTGGGGCTGCGCTGGTCGTCCACGTGGACGGTGCCGTCACGTCCGGTCGCGTCGTCGTTGTCGCGCACGACGGCGGGCGCGACGCGCTCGACCCGCTCGAAGTAGGGCAGCAGACCCGCCCACGACCAGCCGGCCCCGGCCGCCTCGCCCCAGGCGTCGTAGTCCTCGGGGAACCCGCGGACCCACATCATCGCGTTGACCGACGAGCAGCCGCCGAGCACCCGGCCGCGCGGCCAGAAGACGCGCCGCCCGCCGAGGTGCTCCTGCGGCTCGGTGTCGTAGTCCCAGTCGACCTCGGAGCGGAAGAGCTTGGAGAACGCCGCCGGGATGTGGATCTCCGTCTTCGTGTCCCGCGGCCCCGCCTCGAGGAGCAGGACGCTCACCGACGGGTCGGCGCTGAGCCGGCCCGCGAGCGCCGCCCCGGCCGAGCCCGCACCGACGACGACGTAGTCGTGGGGCTGCCCGGCCCGCCCGGCCCGCTCGTCGCGGCTCATGCGGACACCCCCGTGGCGCGCAGGTTCTTGCGCAGGATCTTGCCGCTCGCCGACTTGGGGACGGCGTCGATGAACACGACCTGGCGCACCTTCTTGTAGGGGGCGACGCGCTCGGCGACGAACGACACGACGTCGTCGGCCGAGAGGTCGACGCCCTCCTGGGTCACGACGAAGGCCTTGGGCACCTCCTCGCCCTCGGCGTCGCGGGCGGCGACCACCGCGGCGTCGGCGATGCCGGGGTGGGTGAGCAGCAGCGCCTCGAGCTCCGCGGGGGCGACCTGGTAGCCCTTGTACTTGATGAGCTCCTTGAGCCGGTCGACGACGGTGACGACGCCGTCGGGCGTCGCGGTCACGATGTCGCCCGTGTGCAGCCAGCCGTCGGCGTCGATGGTGTCCGCCGTCGCCTCCGGGTTCCCGAGGTAGCCGACCATGATGTTCGGGCCCTTGACCAGGAGCTCGCCCGGGTCGCTGACGCCCGACGGGAGCAGGGGAACCTCTGCGCCGGTCGCCGGGTCGACGATCATGCACTCGACGTTGGGGATCGGGATGCCGACGCTCGACAGCGGGACGTCGCCGGTGTCGGGCACGAGCAGCGCGACCGGGCTGGTCTCCGTCATCCCGTAGCCCTGCCGCACGACGCAGCCGAGGCGGCGGGCGACGGCGCCGCCGAGCTCGCCGTCCAGCGGCGCGGCGCCGGAGATGACCTCGCGGACGACCGACAGGTCGTACCGGTCGACGAGCGGGTGCTTCGCGAGGGCGACGGCGATCGGCGGCGCGATGAACAGGAACGAGCAGCGCTCCTCCTGCGTGATGCGCAGGAACTCGGGCAGGTCGAAGCGCGGCATCGTGACTAGCGCGGCACGGGCGCGCAACGCGAGGTTGAGCAGGACGGTCATCCCGTAGATGTGGAAGAACGGCAGCACGGCGATGACGCGGTCCTGCGGGGTCACGTCGATCATGGCGGCGGTCTGGAGCACGTTCGCCACGAGGTTGCGATGCGTCAGCATGACGCCCTTCGAGCGACCGGTCGTGCCCGACGAGTACGGGAGCACCGCGAGGTGGGTCGCAGGGTCGACCGCGACGTCGGGCGCGGCGAGCCCGTCGGCGAGCAGGTCGCGCAGCGACTCGTGGCCGTCCGCGCCGTCGAGCACGACGACGCGCTCGGCCGCCAGGCCGGACGCCTCGGCCCCCGCCGTCGCCGCCGCCAGCAGCGGGGACACCGTGACCAGCAGCGTGGCGCCCGAGTCGGCGAGCTGGCGGGCGACGTCGTCGCCCGTGGCCAGCGCGTTGACGGTCGTCGCGGTCGCACCGGCGCGCAGGATGCCGTGGAACACCGGCACGAACGCGGGCACGTTCGGCGAGTGCAGGGCGACGACGTCGCCCGGCCGGACGCCGCGGGCCGCCAGGGCCCCGGCGACGGCGTCGACCTGGGCGCGCAGGGCTCCGTAGGTCGTCGCGGCCCCGGTCGGGCCGTCGATCGTGGCCGGACGCTCCAGGTCGGCGCCGGACAGGTCGGCGAACAGCAGGTCGTAGAGCGTGACGTCGGGGATCTCGACGTCGGGCAGGGGGCTTGCGAAGGGCATGTCGTCTCCTTTGACGATGGTGGTGCGGGGAGCTGCGCCGGGCCGGACGGCGGCGTCGGCGGCGGGTGCGGTCAGGCGCGGAACGCTGCGGCGAAGACGGCCGGCATCCGGAGCCAGCCGGGTCTGGCGGCGAACGCCGCGAGCCGACGACCGGTGCCGGCCGCGCTGCGCGCCGTCACGAACCACGGCGGCTTCGGGAACAGGGCGAGCTCGCCGTGGGCGACCGACCGCGGGAACGGCCGGAAGGGGCCGGTCACGACGGTGCGTTCGGTGGCGTCGACGAGCAGCGCGTTGTGCACGACGCCGCGGCCGCTCTGGATGTCGTCGAGCGTGTGCCCGGGGAAGGCGCCCCACGGCGCGGTCGCGGTGAGGTAGCCGACGCCGGTCCACGCGTTGATGCCGATCGTGCCGTAGCGCAGGGCCGCGATCGCCTCCCCGAAGCCGGCGCCGAGGGCCCTGCGGTCCTGGGGGGCGACGACGACGTTCGCACCGAGCGTGCCGGTGAGGTCACGGTTGGCCTTCTCGACCGCCGCGTCGAGGAACGCCTGCCCGGTGCCGGGCAGCTCGACGACGCCGAGGACCGGGGCGAAGTACTCCGTGCGCTCGAGGGCGGTCGCGTCCGCCCCGTCCGCGAGCTCGACGAGCACGCGGCAGCCGCCGTCCCCCAGCCGGGTCGCGTCGGGGTACGACGTGGTCGCCGCCGTGAGCCGCGCGTCGCTGCCGGGATACCACGCCGGCCGGGCGGGGGCGCGGTCGAGCGCCTCGCGCAGCGCGGCGAGGAACGCGTCCTTGAGCGCCCAGTCCCCGCTGATCATGACGACCTGGCCCGCGATGCAGTTGTAGCCGCCGTTGTGCAGCCGCATGGTGGCGATGTGCTCGGCCTGGTAGCGCAGGTCCTGCTCGGACCAGTCGCCGGGGACCACGACGACCGGGGCGACCCCGCCGAGCTCGCTCGTGATCTCCTTGTCGAGGATCGGCGCGCCGGCGGCCTTGCGCGCGCGCCCGTCCTCTCCCGGGCCGTACACGACGGCGTCGTGCGTGACGGCGCTCCCGGTGATGTGGACGTGCGCGATGCCGGGGTGGTGCGCGAGGTACGCGCCGGCCTCGGCGCCGCCACGCACGATGCGCAGGACGCCGGCCTCGATCAGCGGGGCGAGCGCCGCCACGAGGACCGCCTCGAGGTCGTCGAGCGTCGGGTTGAGCTTGAGCAGCACGACCCGGTTGTGCGCGACGAGCTCGTAGGCGACGTCGAGGGGCGCGATCGAGGTGATGTTCCCCGCGCCGAGCACGAGCGCGACGCCCTGCGTCCTGCTCGGGTGGTGCTGGGCGAGCCCCGCATGCGACCTCGCGGTCGACGCCGCGACGCCCGGCCGCAGCCAGACCTCCGCGCGGAACCCGTGCAGCAGGACCGACTCGTACGCGTTGTGCGGCAGCACACGCAGCGTGACCCGCCGGCCGGGCGCCGTGCCGAACCGGGCGCCGGAGAGCGGACTGCGGCCGGAGGCCAGCGCCTCCAGCGAGCGGGCGAGCTGCCCGAACCCGGTCAGCGCCGGGTAGGGGCCCGAGATCCACTCCTCGCCCAGGAGCGGCGAACCGGGGTCGAGGCCCTTGATCCGTCCGGCTGTCGTCGCCCAGCGCGCGGCGGACGCCGCGATCGTCGCGTGCGTGCGGGCGAGGAGGGCGGCCCGCTCGGCGAGCGGCGTCGCCGCCCAGCGCCGCTCCCCCGCCGCCAGCTCGTCGATCGTCGCGTCGAGGACGGTGCGCTCCGGGTCGCTCAGAGTGGTGCGGTCGGCCGCGGCCGACGGCGAAGAGCTCGCGATGGTGGTCATGGATCTCCTTCGATCGTGACTCGAGTCTCGGCCCCTCGAGGGCGGACCTCCATGGGCGGGTGCCCCCAGTTGTCGGGGGAAGTTTGTGCAGCGGCACAAGGCCGGCGCGCCGACGGCCTGTAGCCTGGCGCGCATGACGATCCACGAGGACGTGGCCGTGGGGGTGGCCGCCCCGCTCCCGCCCGTCGCCGACCTGTTCCGCGAGTTCCTGGGCTCGGTGCACGACGTCACCGGTCGCGTGGTGGCGCAGATCTTGGCGGGCGAGCACGCGTACGCCGAGTCCGCCCTCCCGGACGGCGCCCTCGACCGCGTCGTCGCCGTCAACATCGAGGCGCTGCTGCGCAGCATGAGCGGCGCGCCGGACGACCTCCGACCGGCCCGCGACGCGGGGCGCCTCAAGGCCGAGCACGGCATCCCGCTCGCCAGCCTCCTGCACGCCTATCGCCTGGCAGGCCTGGCGCTGTGGGACGAGGTGGTCACGGGCGCGGCGTCCCGGCACCGGTCGGAGGAGCTGCTGCGGGCCTCGTCGGACGTGTGGGGCATCATCGACCGCTTCTCGAACGCCGCCGCCGACGCGTACCGTGACGTCGTCGACGAGCGCGACCGCCGCAGCCAGCACTCGCGCAGCCTCATGCTCGTGGCGCTCCTGGACGCCGACACCCCGCTCCGCGAGGCCGCGGGGATCCTCCGCACGCTCGGCCTCACCGAGCAGGGCCGCTACCTCGTCGTGTCCGCCGAGCTCGACGCGACCGGCGACGACCCGCTCCCCGACGTCGAGGCACGTCTGCGCCACCGGGGTATCCGGTCCACCTGGTCGACCTGGGGAGCCGAGCACGTGGGGGTCGTCGCGTGCCGCAACGACCTCGAGGTCGCGGGCGCCGCGGACCTGGTGGAGGCCGCCGCGACGGGGCGGGTCGGGATCTCCGGCTGCATCCCGACCGTCGCCCACATCCACCGCGGGCTCCGCGAGGCACGGGTGGCGCTGGAGTGCGTCGCCCCGGCCACGGCGGGTGCGCACGCGTACGGGGCGGCGCCCGTGGACGTCCTCCTCGTCGCGCATCCCGAGCAGGCCGCCGAGATGAGGTCCACCGTCCTCGGAGCCCTCGCCGACTCGCCCGACCGCGGCCACCTGCTCGACACGCTCGAGGCGTGGTTCCGCGCCGACGGCTCGACGGCCCAGGCCGCACGGATGCTCCACTGTCACCGCAACACCGTCGGCTACCGCCTCGGGCGCATCGAGGACCTGACCGGGCGCTCCGTCGCGCGTCCCAGCCAGGCGGCGGAGCTGTACGCCGCGCTCCGGGCGGTCCGGCTCGTCGCCGGCGGCGCGGTGCCCGGGCCCGCCTGACCGGCGGCGACCGCGTCAGCCCTGCGGAGCCGGGGCGCGCCACTGGGCGGGGTCCCGCCGGGCGAGGTCCCGACGGGCGAGGTGCCGGCATCGGGCGTGCACACGGCGAGCCCGAGCAGCACAGCCGAGACCCGGCCCGGCACGGGCTCGATCCTGTGGGACTCCCGGGTACGGGAATCCCTTCGCGCGCTCGTTCGTTATGTCACAAGCACGCACCCGGAGCATGAGTGAGGAGAACCGTGCGACGAATCCCCCGGAAGGTTCAGGTCGAGGACGACGCGGGCAACGTCATGCGCTACCTGAAGCACGAGAACGGCGAGGGCTACGTGTCGCCCTACGCGACCGTCCACCCGGACGCGACGATCGAGGCCGGCGCGTACGTCGAGGCGGGCGCGCGAGTGGCCGCGCGCGCCCGCGTCGGGCGCTTCAGCTGGATCGACCTGGACGCCGTCGTCGGCCCGCGGGCCCACATCGGGGACGCCGTGCACGTCGGGGTCCGCGGCGTCGTGGGCGACGGCGCCCGCATCGGCGCCCACGCCCGGCTCGGCGAGGACATCCGAGTCGAGCCGGGCGCCGTCGTGCTGCCGGACGCCGTCGTCCCCGAGGGCACGGTCGTCCGCGCCGGGCGACGTCGCGGGGACTTCGGCACCGCCGCCTGACCGGCGGGCCGGCTCAGCCGACCCGCCTGACCGACGGGCCGGCTCAGCCGACCGTCGCCCGCACGGGCTCGTCGGCCGGGGCGCCGTCCTCGACGTGCGGGTGCCGGCGCTCCAGCGCCGACCCCTCCACGTCGACGTTCGGCAGGATCTTGTCGAGCCACCGCGGCAACCACCACGCGGAGTCGCCGAGCAGGTGCATGAGCGCCGGCACGACGAGCATCCGCACGACGAACGCGTCGACGAGCACGCCGAACGCGAGGGCGAACCCGATCGACCGGATCATCGCGTCCTCGGCGAAGACGAACCCGCCGAACACCGAGATCATGATGATCGCCGCCGCTGTGACCACGGAGCGGCCGGCCCGGAATCCCTGGGCGACGGCGAGGCGCGCCGGGGCGCCGTGCGCGTACGCCTCCCGCATGCCGGAGCCGAGGAACAGCATGTAGTCCATGGCCAGGCCGAACAGGATGCCGACGAGGATCGTGGGCAGGAAGTTGAGGATCGCCCCCGGGTTGTGGACGCCGAAGACGCTCGACAGCCAGCCCCACTGGTAGATCGCCACCACGCCGCCGAGGGCCGCGAAGTAGGACAGCACGAAGCCGAGCGTCGCGATCACCGGCACGAGGATCGACCGGAACACGACGATCAGGATGAGCAGCGACAGCCCGATGACCACGCCGAGGTACAGCGGCAGGGCGTCGGACAGCTTCTGCGAGATGTCGATGTTGCCCGACGCCGCGCCTGCGACGCCGATCTCGACGTCCCCCGTCACGGACGCGCCGTTCGTCCCCTCGGCGTCGATCGTCAGCGGGGACAGGCCGCGCAGCGTGTGCACGAGCTGCTCGGTGGACTCGCTGGTCGGACCGTCCGCGGGGACCACCTGGAAGGCGATCACCGTGCCGTCGTCCGACGTCCCGGCGGGCGCGACGGCGACGACGTCGTCCTGGGCGGCGAGCTGGGTGGCGATCGCGAGCTGGGTCGCGACCTCGTCCTCCTCACCGACCGCCTGGGGCAGGTCCGCGACCACGAGCAGCGGCCCGTTGACGCCCGGCCCGAACGCGTCGGCGACCGTCGTGTACGCCGCGTACGACGTGGAGTCCTCGGGTGCCGAGGACCCGTCGGGGAGGTTGGTCCGCAGGTCCAGCGCCGGGATCGCGACGACGCCCAGGACGGCGACGCCGAGCACGACGCGGCCCACGGCCACGGACGTGCGCATCGGCCTGAGCGGCTTCGCGGGCTCCGCGGCCGCGTGCTCGGCGGCGTGCGCGTGCGGGCCTTGCGCGTCGGCCGGGGCGGCCGGCGCGAGGCGCGCGCGCTCCTTGCGGCTGAGGATCCGCAGGCCGATGGCCGACAGCAGGCTGGGCGTGAGCGTCACCGAGACCAGGACCGCGACGGCGACCGAGGCCGCGCCGACGGTGCCCATGAGGCCAAGGAAGGGGATGCCGGTGACGTTGAGCGCGAGCAGCGCGATGACCACCGTCGCCCCTGCGAAGACGACGGCGTTCCCCGACGTCCCGTTGGCGAGGGCCACCGACTCGCGGACCTCGTAGCCCTCCTTGAGCTGGTGGCGGTGCCGGTTGACGATGAACAGCGCGTAGTCGATGCCCACGGCGAGCCCGAGCATGAGGCCGAGCACCGGCGTGACGGACGACATCTGCACGACGCCGGAGAACGCGAGCGCGCCCAGCGCGGCGACGCCGACGCCGATCAGCGCGGTGAGCAGCGGCAGCCCGGCGCCGATGAGCGTGCCGAGCATGACGACGAGGACGATAGCCGCCACGACGAGGCCGACGATCTCGCCCGGCCCGACGACGGAGGGGGTCTCCTGGGCGATGTCGGAGCCGAAGTCCACCTGCACCCCGTCGACGTCCGCGACCCCGTCGTCGATCGTGTCGATGACGGCGTCCTTGGTCTCCTGGGAGAGGTCCATCTGCGCGTCGGTGAACATCACCGTGGAGACGGCGGTCGAGGCGTCGTCGGACACGAGGCTGATGCCCGAGGAGAGGTCGAGCAGCTCCCTGCCCTGCTCGAGCTGGGTGGCCTGCTCGTCGAGCTCGGCGGCGCCGTCCTCCAGCTCCGTGGCCTTGGAGTCGAGCGTGTCCTGCTGCGCGTCCAGCTCGGCGAGCCCGGCGTCGAGCTGCTCCTGCTGGGCGTCGAGCTGCGGGGCGGCGTACTCCGCCTGGCCCGCGGCCTCGGCCTGCGCGCGGGCGTCGTCGAGCTGCTCCTGGCCGGCCTCGAGCTCGGCCCGCGCGTCGTCGAGCTGCTGCTGGCCGGCGTCGAGCTGCTCCCGGCCGTCCGCGAGCTGGTCGCGGCCGTCGGCGATCTGCTGCTCGCCGTCGGCGAGCTGGTCGGCCTGCTCCTCGCGGTCGGCCTCGGTGGCGAACGGGTCGACGACCGCCTCGACGCCGTCGATGCCCTCGACGTCCGCGAGGACGTCCGCGACCTGGTCCTGCTGGTCGGCGGTGAACGCCTCGCCGCCGGTGGTGCTGAGCACGACGGTGCCCGTGCCGCCCGCGGCCTCCGGCATCTCGGTGGCGAGCCGGTCGGTCACCTCCTGGGTGGGGGTGCCCGGGATGGAGAAGCTGTCGGACAGCGTCCCGGCACCGACGGCGTAGCCGACGCCCGCGATCGCGAGCACGGCGATCCAGGCGGCGATGACGGTCTTGACGCGCCGGGACGCGAACCGCCCGAGGCGGTAGAGGAGCTCAGCCATGGTGTCCTTCGGTTGCGGGAGTGCCGGGTGGGGCGGTGGCGGTGGCCAGCGCGGGGGCGAGGTGCGCGAGGAGGTCGGCCCAGACGCCGCGCGCGGCGGCGTCGGACGCGGCGCCCGTGCGGGTGAACCAGTGCCGGTGCAGCACGACGAGGCTGCTCATCGTCTGGGCGACCAGCAGCTCGACGTCGAGCAGGTCGACGCCGGCGTGGCGGCTCACCAGGTCGTCGGCGACGCGCTCGCTGACCTCGGAGAGCGACCGCAGCAGCAGCATCGCCTGGTGCGGCGGCACGACGGCGGCGTCGGCGCACTCCCCCGCCAGCCCGAGGCCGCGCGTGAGGGAGGCCATCGGCCGCACGAGGTCGGCGCGGCGCAGGGCGCCGACGAGGTCGTCCAGGACGGCGGCCCGCCGCGCGTGGGCGTCGTCCCGGTGCGGCTCCGGCGGGCGAGCGGCGAGGAGCGCGTCGCGGACCGTGCCGAACGCGTCGGCGCCGACGGCCGCCACGACGTCGTCGAGCGACGGGAAGTGGTTGAAGACGGTGCGCCGGGAGACCCCGGCGCGCGCGGCGAGGTCCTCGACCGAGAAGTCGACGCCCTCCGTGTCGTGCATCAGCCCCGCCGCGGCGTCGACGAGGTCGCGGCGCGTGCGGGCCTTGAGCTGCGCCCGGCGCCCGACGGTCGGGTCGTCGGCGCGCGGGGACGGGGTCGGGGACACCAGGCGACAGTAGGACGCTAGTTGCACTCAGTGCAACGAAGTGCCGGGTGACCCTCGTCTCAGAACACTGGTCAGGTCGTGTCGCGGCGCCCCATCGTGCCGGCGACGATCGAGACGCCGATCGCGGCGAGGACCACCTGGAAGAGCAGCTCGATCCAGTCGATGCCGCCCGTGTCCCGCACGTCGAACAGGCTCGCGACAAAGGTGCCCAGCAGCGCCGCGACGATCCCGACAAGGATCGTCACGATGATCGAGATGTTCTGCCGGCCGCGGACCAGCAGACGCCCCAGCGCGCCGATGATCGCGCCGATGATGATCGCGGTGATGACGCCCTCGATGGTCATGGTGACGCTCCCTCCTCGACCGCGGCGCCCGGGTAGAGCGCCTCACCGTGAACGTACGACCGACCCCGCTTGCACGCCCCCGGACGCCGGTCGAGCCTGTCGAGACCGGGTCTCGACAGGCTCGACCGGAGGTGACGGCTGTCAGCCCTGGCGGCGGCGGCGCACGTTCACCAGCACCAGGCCGGTCGCCGTCAGCAGGATGACGAGGCCCACGAGCCGGAGGATGTCCGCGCCGGTCCGCGGCAGGATGCCGCCGCCGTCGGTACCGTCCGGCTGCTCGGGAGCAGGCGGGGGCGGCAGCTCCGGGAAGGTGTTCGTCACGGTCACCGACGCCGGCTCCGCCGCGACGGTCGCCGCGCCCGGGTCGCCGGACTCCACGGCCGAGACGGTCGTGGACTCGGCGCCGCCGTCGTCCGTCTCCGTGACCACGCACTCGGCGCCGATCGGCAGGCCGTCGTACATGACGGTCTCGCCACCGGTGATCTCCCGCGCGGCGCCGCCCGGGATCTCGAGGTCCGCGCCCTGGAACGTGCACTCCAGGGTCACCTCGAACGGACCGACGTCGTAGGCGTCGCCCTCGAAGTCGACCACCTTGTCCACCGCGATCGACCCGACGTCGAACGTGTTGGTCACGGTGACCGTCGCGGGGTCCGCATCCGCTGTCGGCACGACGGTCTGGCCCGGCTCGCCGCCCTCCACGGTCGTGGAGACCGTGGACGACGTCGCGCCCGCGGCGTCCGTCTCCGTCACGACGCACTCGGCGCCGATCGGGAGCTGGTCGTAGACCGCCGGCTCGTCCGGGGTCACCGTGCGGGTGGCCCCGCCGGGGATCTCGATCTCCTCGCCGTCGAACGTGCACGCCAGCGACACCTCGAACGGTGCAGTCACGAACTCCGCAGCCGGCCCGTCCACCACCTTCTCTACGGTGATCGACCCCGCATCGTAGGTGTTGGTGACGGTCTCCGTGACCGGATCCTGGAAGGACGCCTCGTCGTCGACCGTCACCGTCTCGGGCGCGATCGTCACGGTCGTGGCGCCCGCCTCGTCGGTCTCCGTGGCGGTGCACTCCGCGCCATCCGGGAGCCCGAAGTACACGCCGGGGAATCCAGGACCGAACCGCCGGGTCTCCCCGCCGGGGATCGGCACGTCTTCGCCCTCGAACGTGCAGGAGAGCTCGACCTGGTACGGGAACGCCTCGAACGGGATAGCGCTGAAGTCGTAGTCCGCCAGCTCGTCGAGAGTCGTGGGCAGCGGCGGGAAGTCCGGCATCGGCGGCGCGAACTGGGCCGCGTCGCCGTCCACCACCTTCTGCACCACCAGCGGGCTGGTCTCGAAGGTGTTCGCCATCGTGACGTCCACCGACGTGACCTCGCCGTCCTCGTTCCCTGGCACCACGAGGTCCGCCGACGGCGGCACGAACGGGTCGGCGTCGCCGTCGAACTCCACGGGGTCGCCGCCGTCCACGGACACGCTCGTGGACGACGCCCCGAACGTGTCAGTCTCCGTCACCGTGCACTCGGCTCCCACGGGCAGGCCGTCATAGACGACCGGGTTGCCCGGCGTGAGCGTGCGCGTCGCGCCACCGGGGATCTCGATCTCGGCCCCGTTGAACGTGCAGGCGAGCTCCACCTCGAACGGCCCCGGACCGTAGAGCGCGCCAAGCCCGGCGAGCTCCTTGTCCACCTGAACCTGGCCGAGGTCGAACGTGTTCGTCACCGTGACCGTCACCGGCTCGGCGTCCTGCGCGGCGACCGTGACCGTCTCCGGCTCGATCGTCGTGCTGGTCGCGCTGCCGTCGTCGGGCTCGGTGACGGTGCACTCGGCCCCGACCGGCAGGTCGTCGTAGCTGACGGCGTCTCCCGGCGAGAGCGTGCGGACCGCACCGCCCGGGATCTCGATGTCGTTCCCGTTGAACGTGCAGGCGAGCTGCACGTCGAACGGACCGGCGCCCCACGCCTCAGCACCGTCACCGTCCACCGCCTTGTCCACCACGACCGACCCGACGTCGAACGTGTTGGTCACAGTGAGACCGACTGTCTCGTCGCCCGCGGCGGGAACGACCACCTCTCCCGGCTCCCCGCCGTCCACGGTGGTGGAGATCTCCACGGCGGTGGCGCTGCCGTCGATCGACTCCGTGACGACGCAGTCCGCGCCGACCGGCAGGCCGTCGTAGAGCACGGACGTGCCCGGCTCGATCGTGCGTGCCGCGCCGCCAGGGACCTCGATCTCCTGGCCCTCGAAGGTGCAGGTCGCGGTGACCTCGAACGGACCGGAGCCCCACAGCTCCGCGCCGTCACCGTCCACCACCTTGTCGACGCTGAACTGCCCGACGTCGTAGGTGTTGGTGATCGTCGCCGGGATCGGGGTGAGCGGGCTGCCGGTGTCCGTGATCGTCACCGTCTCCGGCTCGATCGTCACCGAAGTGGCGCCGCCCTGGTCGGTCTCGGTGATGGTGCACTCCGCGCCCTCCGGGAGCCCGAAGTACAGCGCCGGGAACCCGGGGCCGAACCGGCGGGTCTCCCCGCCGGGGATCGGCACGTCCTCGCCCTCGAACGTGCAAGCGAGCGACACCTCGTAGGGGAACTCGTCGAACGGCACCTGGGCCAGGTACTCCTCGAGCTCGGCCAGGTAGTCCGCGAGCTCCTCGTCCGTGATCGGCGGGGTCGGCCGGACCGGCGGGTCCGGCAGGTCCGGCATCGGCGGCGCGAACTCGGATCCCTCGACGTCCACGACCTTGGTGATCTCCAGCGGGGCTGTGTCGAACGTGTTCGTCACGACGATCTCGACGGCCGTGGGCTCGCCGCCCTCGGCCGGCGGCACGACGACGTCGGCGCTGGTGCCGTCGATCGGCTCGCCGCCGTCGACGGTCATCGTGGTCGACGACGCCCCGAAGGTGTCCGTCTCGGTGATCGTGCACTCGGCCCCGACGGGCAACCCCTCGTAGAGCACCGGGTCGCCCGGGAGGAGCGTGCGGGTCGCGCCGCCGGGGATCTCGACATCCTCGCCCTCGTAGGTGCAGGCGATCTCGACCTCGAACGGCCCCGGCCCGTACAGCGCGCCGAGACCGGCGAGCTCCTTGTCGACCTGGATCGTGCCCAGGTCGAACTCGTTGGTCGCCGTGACGTCAACGGTCTCGCCGGAGCCGATCGTGACGGTCCCGTCCTCCGGGTCGAGCGTCGTGCTCGTCGCGCCGCCGTCGTCGGTCTCGGTGACGACGCACTCCGCTCCCGCCGGCAGGTTGTCGATCGTCGCCTCGAGCGGGTCGACCCCGCCGAGGCTCACCGAGTCGTCGTAGACGGTGCGTGCCTCGCCCGGCCCGTCGCCGTCGTCGTCATACGTGCACACGACGTCGAAGACGAACGGCCCGTCTCCGAACTCGTCCGCGCCGCTGCCCGTGACCTCCTTGAGCAGGTGCAGCGAGCCGACGTCGTACGTGTTGGTCAGCGTGACCTCGTTGGTGCTCGCGCCGACCACGTCACGCGTGAGGGTGAGGTCCGTCGACGGCCCGTCCGTGGTCACCGGGTGACCGGGGAGCCCCTGGTCGACGGTGATCGTCACCGAGGATGCGTTGCCCGTGCCGGTCTCGGTCACGGTGCACTCGGAGTTCACCGGAAGCCCGGTCAGGGTCACCGTCTCGCCGTCGGTGATGGTGACCACCATGGGGTTGTCCGGGCCGTAGCCCTCGGCGTACACGTCCTCGCCGAGGAACGTGCACTCCACCGTGGCCTCGAACGGGCCGAACGGGACGGGCTCGCCGTCCTGGTCCACGGCGTCGGTGACGACCTCCTTCGAGATCTCGATGCTCGACAGGTCGTACACGTTGATCGCCGCGAGGGTCACGACGTCGGGAGACTCGCCGATCGTCACGGAGCCCACGACCAGCTCGGTCTGCCCGGCGGACGGGTCCTCGGTCAGCGTGCACTCGGCCCCGTACGGCAGGTTCGGCACGGTCACGGGCGTCCCCGGCGTCACGGTGATGGGGATGGGATCGAGCTCCGTCTCCACCCACGTCCCGACCGCCGAGGTGCACTCGACCATGAGGTCGAACGAGTCCGGCGCGTACTGCGCGCCCTCGCCCGTCACGAGCTTGCTCACCTCGAGCGGGCCGGTGGCCGTGGCGACGCCCACCTTGACGCCCTCGGTGGGCAGCAGGTTGAAGTTGCCCTGGGGTGCCACCGTCACGCCGGAGGCAGCCGCTGAGTTCCAGGCGATCGACCGGTCGCCGGCCTCCGGAGCCACCGGCGGCGTGGTCGTGGTGCCTTCGAGGGCGACGGCGTCGCCGGGCTGGAACAGGTTGTCCTCCGCGAAGATCACCACCGCCTTGAGCGCCGTGATCGACTGGTAGACCTCGTCGCTCTCGTCGCCGGTGAGCTCCACCCAGCCCGACTCCGGGTCGTCCGTCGGGCAGATCGGCTCGTTGAGCGGGTCCTCGATGTCGTCCCGGCAGTAGTCCTGCGTGGTCGAGTAGTAGAACGTCGTCTCCGCGTCGTCCGGGACGTTGACGAACTGGGGCGGAGGATCGTTCGTGAGGATCGGCTGCCAGGCCGAGCCGCGGGCCGCGCCCGCGTAGGAGCCGGTGTCCCCGGGCACGGGCAGGCGGTCGTACAGGACGAGCTTGCTCATCGGCAGGTTGCCGACGTTGTCGACGCGGACTCGCCAGGTCTCGTCGTGCCCCGGCGCGATGACGGGGGTGCAGGGGTACGCGTAGAAGCCGAACGCGTTCGTCGTGCACTCGTCGGGCGGGTCGGTCTCCGCCGGGTCGACGATGACGTCGAGCTCGTCGTCGTCCGTGGCCTTGACGAACTTCTGCTGCTGGAGCGCCGCCGATCCCGTCGGGGTGACGTCCGCGCTGGCCTCGCAGGCACCGGTCTCCGGGTTCAGGGTCGGCGAGCACTCGTCCCACGGCCGGTCGCCCGTGACGCCCGCCGTGTTCTCCACGAGCGTCTGCGGCGCGAGACCGAGCCGGAACTGCACCTGCACCGTGATCGTGTAGCTCTGCCCGACCTCGAGCACCGAGCCCGCGGGGAACGTGAACCCCAGGCTCTCGAGGTTGCCCTCCTGGTCGACGGTCACGTCAGCTGCGTCGTTCGGCAGGTCCGGCGTGCTCGGGTCGGGGTCGGCGACGCCGCCCAGCGCATAGCTGAAGGGTTCGTCGACGTCGTCGGCCAGCTCGAGCTGGGCGCCGTCGTCGTCCACCGGCATCGGGTCGCTGACCACCGGGTCGACGATCGGCCGGTCGCCGGTGTTCGTGAACGTGATGTTCATGGGGAACGTCGCGTCGGGCGCCTGGGTGCCGCCCGTGACGTCGTCGGCGAAGTCCTTGACGATCGTCACCCCGTTGGTGGCGTGCTGGTAGAGGATTGAGGACTCGGCCTCGTCGGTGTTCGAGACGGGCACCAGGTCGCCGGTCTCCGGGTCGACGACGAGGTCCGCGCCGGTCGTGCTGCCCTGCACGGAGTTGCTCGCGACGCCCGGGGCCGTCTCGCCCGGTGCCGTCGGGTTGCCCTCCAGGTCGTGCTGCACGTCGCCGCCGGAACGCATCTCGTCGCGGCGCAGGATCTGGATCGGCACCGGCTGGGTCGGGGTGGCCGGGTTCTCCCAGATGTCCCCGTCCGCGCGGCTGAAGGTGAACCGCAGGCCCTGGACGTCGGCCGGGTCCACCCCCGCCGGGAGGGCGAAGGTGCTGGACGGGGTGCCCTCGACCCAGTCGCCACCCGTCACCGTCACCGGGTCGGGCGAGCCCGGCTCACCGGAGAACGTGCCGCCGGTGAACACGTCGACCTGCACCAGGTCGATCGGGTTCACCAGGCCGGCGCTCGGGTCGAAGCCGACGAAGTCGTACTGGTTCCAGAACTGCGGGTCGTCGTCGGTCAGCACCATCTCGACGCTGCGCGACGGGCCGAGGGGCCGCCCCGTGAGCGTCATGACCACGGGCGTGTCGCCGTCGGGGCCCACCCCGTTGTTGGGCTCCACGATCGTGTCGGGGTCGAACGACTTGGTGACGTCGAGCGCGATCGCGGCGTCCTGCAGGACCATGTCCGCGTCGTCGAACGCCTGGCGGACGTCGCCGCCCGTGCCGCCCGGGTCGTCGAGGGTCGCGACGGCGCCGTTCGGCACCGGGCTGTAGTCCGCGACCGTGATCGGGGCGTCCGTGTACCGGTCGGTCTCCCGCAGCTGCAGCGTGAGGTCCATGGTGCCGGCCGCGCCCGGCTCGACGAGGCCGTCGTACGCGACCTCGACGCCCACGACGTCGACGAGGTCCTCGGGCGCCAGCGCCTCGGCCTCCGCCTCGGTGAAGGTGTCCGTCGTGTCGTCGTCGTAGGTCAGGGTCACCGTCGTGGCCTCGGTGCCCGTGGGCGGCGAGAGCTCGATCGCGGTGAGGGTGAAGGCGTCGAACGGCGGGGTGCCGTCCGCCGTCTGCACGTCGTCGGAGTCCTGCGCGCCCGGGTCGGCGAGCCGCAGCTCCTCGATCTTGGCGGCCGAGTTGTTGGTGCCGGTGACCGTCACCGTGGTCGAGGGGTAGAACTCGTCCGGCGTGCCGGCCGGCGGCACGGACAGCGGGCCGCCGGTCCACTCCTTGTCCACCGTCACGTTGAGCGGCACGTCGAGGATCTCGGCGGTGTCGGCGTCGGCGGCCGTGAAGTCCTCGCCGTCGTACGTCGCCGTGCCCTCGGCGGTGTCGTTGACGACGCCCGCCGTGTCGGTGTTGTACATCGTCCCGGAGGTCGCGCCGAGCACCGCCTCGGTCGGGTCGCTGCGCTTGAAGTCGCGCACCTGGAACGTGAGGTCCAGGTGGCGGCCGTCGGACTGCGTGGACCGTGCGACACCCTCGCCCGCCGCCGGGGCGGTCGGGTCGGCCGGGTTCGCCGACCGCGACGGCGACTCGATGTACGTGAGGCGCACCGACGTTGCCGACTCCTGCTCCTCGGCCGTCAGCGTGTACCCGGGGAACGTGCCGTCACAGGCCTCCGGACAGGGGTCCCCCGACGCCTCGACCCACGCTCCGTCGATGAACAGCTCGACGCTGGTGACCTGGTCGTATTGGATCAGCGGGTCGACCGACGCATCGATCGGGTCCACGCTGACCAGGTTGAAGGCGTCGTAGAACGAGTCCGCGATCGCCGTGGCCTCGGGGTTCTCGATGTCCGAGATGACCATCGGGTCCACGCCCGAGAACCCGCCGGTGGACCACGTGATCTGGGCGGTCACCTGGTCGTCCGTGCGGGCCCGGACGGTCGCCGGGTCCCCGAGCATCGTCTTGTCGATGAAGTCGCCCGGGCCCTCGCCGTCCACGGGGAACGGGTCGACGGTGTCGCAGCCCTCGACCGGTTCGGTCATGTCGATGTTGTCGGCCGACGCCGCGGAGTAGCCGCAGTTCTCGATCGGGGCGTCGCGGTCCGTCGGGCCGGTGTAGTCCGCGGTGAAGTTCGGCTGGAACTCCGTACCCGGCGGGAATCCGTCCTCGGAGGTGAAGACGAACTGGACGCCCTCGGCGCCGGCGGGGAGGTCACAGTTCACCGTGGCGGGGCCGTCCGTGGGGCCGCAGCCGGGCGCCGGCTCCCAGGAGTCGCCGTCCCAGTAGTTGACGGTAAGCGTCGCGTTCGCGGGCACGTCGGTGCTGCGCACCCCGGTGGCCTCGAAGTTCTCCCAGAACTCGCCCGGGTTCTCGGGGTCCACCGGCTCCTGGACGACGAAGGTGTTCGCCTCGGTGGTCGAACCGTCCGGCCCGAAAGGCAGGAGCGAGCTCGGCAGCTGCACGACCACGCTCTGCCCCGGCACGGCCGGGATCGTCGACGGCGTGACGATCTTCTCGATGTCCGTCGCGAGCCGGTCGACGAGGGTGACGAGCTCGGCGTCGGCCGTGGCCGGGTCGGCGCTCGGCACGTCGGCCTCGATCTCGTTGGGGTGCGTGACGTTGTCCGGGGTCTGGTCAGGGTCGGTGTCCGCCGTGAACGGGACGGTCGCCGCGCCACCGTTGACGATGGTCCCGGTGTACTCGATGGTGAACCCGACCACCTCGCAGCCGGCCGGCGGGTCGGGCAGCGTGTTCGCCGTCGTGGTGCTGTCGCTCGGCGTCGAGCCGTCGGCACAGGTGAAGGTGACCGTGGCCTCGGTCGCGCCCGTGGGCCACACCACGCCGGCGCCCGCGCCGTCGGTGCCCCACCCGGTGAAGGTGATCGGGTCCTCGCCCTCGAACGGGCTGTCGGTCCCCGGTGCTGGCTCGATGATCGTCATCGTGTCCACGGGCGTGCCGGTGTTCGTGGCGCCCAGGGTGACCGTGGTCGGGTCTCCCGCGCTCACCTCGGCAGGGTCGAAGCTCTTGGAGGCCGTGACGCTCGTGTCAGGCGGCGTGATGAGGTAGGTGTCCTCCGCCTCGACCGGGTCGGACTGCGCGTCGTCGAGCGTCACGAGAGACGACGTGTCGTTGGTGATCGTGGTCGGGTCGTTGAGCTCGGTGACCGCCTCGCTCTGCTGCACGTTCACCGGGATGGTCGCAGTGGCCCCGGGCTGGATGTCGCCGCTGAACGTGTAGCGCACGCCCTGCACCGTGGTGGGGTCCACCGTGTCGTCCAGCGGCTCCCAGGAGTCGCCGTCCCAGTACTCCTCTTCCACCGTGTCCGCGTTCGGCGGCAGGTCGATGTCGCCCGTGCTCGCGTACTCGAGGTAGGTGAACGGGTTCGGGTCGGCGGTCGGGTCCACCGGGTCCTGCACGACGAGCGTGTCGACGGGGGCGTTGGAGGTGTTGGTGCCCTCGAGAGTCATAGTGGCCGGGGTGCCCGGCTCGGCGAGCGCGCCCTCGGGCTCGATGGTCTTGGCGGTCTCCGAGTCGAGCGCGAGCTCGACGACGGGGATGATCTCCACGTCGTCCGACGCCGGCTCCGTGTTGTCGCCGTCGACGGTCGCCGTGTTGGGGATCGGCACGCCGTTCTCGCTGAACGGGAGGTCGGGGTCCACCTGCGCCGTGACCGTGATGAGCGCCTGCGAGCCGTTGTTCGTCGAATCGTCGGTGTACGTCACCGTATTGGTGCCCGGGTCGGCTACGACGTCGCCGTCGCCGCTGCTCACCGTCGCGTCGACGAGGATCAGCTCGTCGGGCAGCACGTCGGTCATCACGCTGTTGATGCAGGGGTCGTTGTTCGGGTCGGAGCAGGAGATCTGGATCGCGTAGACCACGTTGTCCCCGGGCTCGTACGGCCCCGGCCCGCTGGTGACCTGCTTCTGGATGCCCCACTCGGCCGCGGACGCCGACGTCGCCGGCACCAGCAGCACGGGGAGCGCGAGCGCCACGGCGCCCAGCACGGACCAGCCGCGGCCGAACCGCCGCCCGTCCCGGCGCCTCCTCCCGTGACGCGCCGTCCGGCCCCCCGACCTGCGACCCTCCACCATCAGTGCCCCTCCCACCTCGGTGCAAAGCTCGCGCGCGACCTCGTGCGCGAGCACCCCCTACCGAAGTTGCCAGACATCTGGGTCTTTGGCGCGCCGAACGGGAATTTCGCTCCTCGGTGCCCATTCCGACGGCTCCGGCTCGACGCTGTCGGGCTCGACGCAGCCGGGCCCGGTCAGGAGCGTGTCCTGACCGGGCCCGGTGCGGCACGGTCCCGCGCTACTCCTCCCGGCGGCTTCCGAACCGGTAGAGCAGCCCGCCGCCGAGCATCAGCAGTGTGGCGATGGCCAGCAGGGTCCCGATCCACTCCGGTCCCGTGCGGGGCAGGATGCCGGGCCCTGCGGGCGTGTCCGGACCCGGCGTGACGGCGGTGCTGGTGGTGCAGTCGTCGTCGCTGGTGCAGCGCCCGCCGGTTCCGTCGGTCGGCGCGACGACGTTCACCAGCGTGCCGTCACCCTCGTCGGGGTCGTCGACCTGGACGGGGTACGTCACCGTCACCCTGCCGCCCACCTCCAGCGGCCCACGCCACTCGAGCACCGGCTCGTCGTACCTGAGCTCGCCGGCGCTCGCCGCCGGGGTTCCCGTCGGCGTCGCGTCGTCCAGCACGTCGCTCAGGTCGTCCGAGAACCCGGCCGGCACGTCGTCCGTGTACGGTGCCGTCCCGGTGGACGTCACCGTGACCGTGTAGGTCACCACGTCGCCCGGGGCCGCCTCGGTGGTGTCGGACGTCTTCGACACCTCGAACGACCGGATCGGCGTGAGGACCTGGCAGCCGGGCGGCATCTGCGGGATCGCCGTCGAGACCCCGAGCGCAGCCCCGCCACCCCCACCGGACGGCATCTCCACCGGGCAGTTCGACTCCTGCGGCCCGAGGACGGCGTTGGCCAGCGTGCCGTCGCCGCTGATCGGGTCGTTCACCGTCACCGAGTACGTCACCGTCGCCGTCTCGCCCGACGCGAGCGCGCCCGACCAGGCGACCTCTCCGTCGTCGAACGAGGCCGAGCCGGTGTCGGCGGCGACGTCGTCGTTGTAGACGGCGTCGTCCAGCACGCCCTCCATGACGTCGGTGAAGAACGCCGGGTCGTCCTCGGTGTAGTCGCCCGTGCCCGTGTTGGTCACCGCGACCGAGTAGGTCACCGTGTCACCCACGGTCACCGCGCCCTCCGGGTCCGCGGTCTTGAGGATCTCCAGGTCCTTGACCGGGTCCGGCTCGATGCAGTCCGGGTCGTCGGACTCCGGGTCCGTGCAGTTCGACTCGCCCGGCCCGAGGACCACGTTGAACACGTTCTCGTCGCCCGTCGGCGGGTCGTTCAGCGTCACGGAGTAGGTGATCGTGGCGACCTCGCCCGGCTCCAGCGGACCGGCCCACGACAGGATCGGCTCCGCGAACGACACCGTCCCGACGTCCGCCGTGGCGTCGTCGTTGAAGACTGCGTCGTCCAGCACCTCGGTGAGGTCGTCGTCGAACGTCGCCGGGTCGGCGTCGGTGTAGGGCACCTGGCCCGTGTTCGTCGCCGTCACCGTGTACGTGATGGTGTCGCCCGGGCGGGCGCCCGCGGCCCCGTCGGAGGTCTTCTCCAGGAACAGCGCCCGCACCGGTACGTCGGTGGCGCACTCTTCCGGCAGCTCGCCCTCGTCATCGGGCAGGCAGTTGGACTCCTCCGGCCCGACGACGGCGTTGGTCAGCGTGCCGTCGCCCGAGACCGGGTTGTTGACCGTGACCGAGTACGTGACCGTCGCCGTCTCGCCCGCAGGCAGCGGACCGCTCCACGCCAGCTCCGGCTCGGCGTACGTCACCTCGCCGACGTCGGCGCTCGCGTCGTCGTCGTAGGTCGCGTCGTCGAGCACCGCCGTGAGGTCGTCCGTGAACGACGCCGGGTCGTCCGCCGTGTAGTCGGCACCGCCCGTGTTCTCGACCGTCACCGTGTACGTCACCGTCGAGCCCGCGTCCACCTGGTCGACGGGGTCGGCGGTCTTGGTGATCGTCAGGTCGCGCACCGGCACCGGCACGTGGCAGCCGTCCTCGTCACCGGTGTCGCAGTTCGACTCCTCCGGCCCCGTGACCGAGTTGTCCAGCACGCGGTCGCCGTCCTCCGTCAGCGGGTCGGCCACCGTCACCGAGTACGTGACCGTCGCGACGTCGCCCGGCTCGAGCGGCCCGGACCATGTCAGCTCGGGATCACCGTCACCTGTCACCGCGCCGATGTCCGCCTCGGCATCGCCGTTGTACTCAGCGTCGTCGGTGACACCGGTCAAATCGTCCGTGAACGTCGCGGGTGCGTCGTCCGTGTACGGCACCTGGCCGGTGTTCTCGACCGTCACGGTGTAGTCCACCTCGCCACCGGCCATGACCTCGGACGGCTCGGCCGTCTTGGTGATCGCGAGCGCCTGGATCGGCACGACCACCTGGCACTCGGGGGCCGGGAACGGCGGGTCGTCGTCGAGCGGGAAGCAGTTGGACACCGGCGGCCCGGAGACCGTGTTGTCCAGGTCGCCGTCGCCCGACACCGGGTCGTTCACCGTCACCGAGTACGTGATGGTCGCCGTCTCGCCGACCCCGAGCGGGCTCTCCCAGTGCAGGGTGGGCTCCTCGTAGGTCGTCTCGCCGACGTCCGCCGACGCGTCGTCGTTGTAGACGGCGTCGTCGAGCACGTCGGTCAGGTCGTCGTCGAACCGCGCCGGCAGGACCTCACCGAACGGGAACTCGCCGGTGTTGGTGACCTCGACCGTGTAGGTCACGACGTCGCCCGGCATCGCCTGCGCGACGTCGGCGGACTTCTCGATCAGCAGCTCGCGGATCGGCGCGCTGGTGAAGCAGTCCTCCTCGGTGCCGTCGTCGCAGTTCGACTCCGGCGGCCCGGTGACGGCGTTGTCCAGCGTCCCGTCGCCCGTGGGCGGGTCGTCCACCGTCACGGAGTACGTGATCGTCGCCGTCTGCCCCGGCTCGAGCGGGCCCGTCCAGGTCAGCGTCGGGTCGGCGAACGTCACCTCGCCGACGTCGGCGGTCGCGGTGTCGTCCCAGGTCGCATCGTCCACCACGCTCGACAGGTCGTCCGTGACGACCGCCGGGTCGGCGTCGGTGTAGGCGACCTGGCCGCTGTTCGTCACCTCGACCGTGTACTCCACGGTCTCGCCGGGCACCACCGCGATCGGGTGGCTGGAGGTCTTGACGATCTCCAGCGCGCGCACCGGCACGTCCGTCGTGCAGCCGGGCTCCGTGCCGTCGTCGCAGCTCGACTCCGGCGGGCCGACCACCGCGTTGGTGAGGGTCCCGTCACCCGAGAGCGGGTCGTTCACCGTCACCGTGTACGTGATCGTCGCGACGTCGCCCGGCTCGAGCGGGCCGTTCCACGACAGCGTGGGCTCGCCGTAGGTGACCTCCCCGACGTCGGCCGCGGCGTCGTCGTTGTACACGGCGTCGTCCAGCACCTCGGTGAGCTCGTCGGTGAGCGTCGCCGGGTCGTCCGCGGTGTACGGCACCTGGCCGGTGTTCTCCACGGTGATCGTGTACTCGACCGTGCCGCCCGGCAGCACCTCGTCGGCCGGGTCGACCGTCTTGGTGATCTCCAGGTCCTTGATCGGGTTCGGCTCCACGCAGTCCGGGTCGAGGGAGCCGGGGTCGGTGCAGTTCGACTCGTCCGGCCCCAGGACGACGTTCTCCATGACGCCGTCGCCGGTGGGCGGGTCGTTCACCGTCACGGAGTAGGTGACCGTCGCTGTGTCTCCCGGCGCAAGCTCGCCGCTCCACGACAGGACCGGGTCCGCGTAGGTCACCTCGCCGGCGTCGGCCGAGGCGTCGTCGTTGTAGGTCGCGTCGTCCAGCACCTCGGTGAGGTCGTCCGTGATCTCGGCCGGGTCGGCCTCGGTGTACGGCACCTGACCGGTGTTCTCCACGGTGACCGTGTACGTCACCACGTCGCCCGGGATCGACTCGCCCGACCCGTCGGACGACTTGACGATCGCCAGCGCGCGCACGGGCACGACGGTGGTGCAGTCCTCCTCGGTGCCGTCGAGGCAGTTGGACTCCGGCGGCCCGGTGACGGAGTTGACGAGCTCGCCGTCGCCGGTCAGCGGGTCGTTCACCGTCACCGTGTACGTGATGGTCGCCGTCTCTCCGGGCGCGAGCGGGCCGGACCACGACAGCTCCGGGTCGCTGAACGTCGCCTCGCCGACGCTCGCCGCGGCGTCGTCGTTGTAGGTCGCGTCGTCGAGCACCTCGCTCAGGTCGTCCGTGACCGTCGCCGGGTCGTCGGCCGTGTACGCGTACTGGCCGGTGTTGGTCACCTCGACCGTGTACTCCACGGTGCCGCCCGCCAGGGCCTCGTCCGCGGGGTCGGAGGTCTTGACGATCTCCAGGTCGCGGACCGGCACGTCGGTGGTGCAGCCCTCCTCCGTGCCGTCGTCGCAGTTCGACTCCTCCGGCCCGACGACGGAGTTGGTGAGCACGCTGTCGCCGGCGACCGGGTCGTCGACCGTCACCGAGTACGTGACCGTCGCCGTCTCGCCGATCGGCAGCGGCCCGGACCACGACAGCTCGGGTTCCGCGTAGTCGGTGGTGCCGACGTCGGCCGCCGCGTCGTCGTTGTAGGTCGCGTCGTCCAGCACCTCGGTCAGGTCGTCGGTGAACGTCGCGGGGGCGTCGGCGGTGTAGTCCACCTCGCCGCTGTTCTCCACGGTCACCGTGTAGTCGACGGTCTCGCCCGCCACGACCGAGCTGGGCTCCGCCGTCTTGGTGATCGTCAGCTCGGGGACGGGCACGTCGACGTTGACCGCGTAGTCCTCGACCTCGCCGCCTCCCGGCGAGATGAGCGTGGGCTGCCCTGCCCCGGCGACGCCGGGGGCGATCCGCAGCCGCATGAAGGTCGGGGCGTCGAGGCTCTCGACCGCGTCGTCCGGGACGGTCCACGTCAGGGTGGCCGACCCGCCCGCACACGGGACGACGTCCGACCTGTTGCCGCCGAACGCGCCGTCGGCCTCCCAGTCGATCCAGCCGGCCACGAAGGCGTCGCCGGCGCACACCACGTCGAGCGAGTACTCCTCGCCGGGCGCGGTGTCGATGACGTCCGGTGGCGTGACGCCGTCCTCGTCGTTGAAGCCGAGGGACGCGTCGGCGTCGTCGCCCGTCGCGTCGGGGCTCGCCAGGTAGCCCGACTCCGGGTCGACGCTCTCGCCGAGGCGGATCTCCGGGGCCGTGGGGGCACCGAGCGCGAAGCCCTCCGTCGAGACGTCCGTCGTCCCCTGCGGCAGGTCGCCGCCGCTCCAGTCCGGGGCGGCGAGGGCGCCGGCCGGACCGTAGCTCTCGGGGGCGTCGCCGAAGTCCGCCAGCGCCACGGCGCCGAGGGCCACCGCGCTGCGGCCGCCGCCCTGGAGCGTCACCGTGGCGCTCGTGGCGCCCTCCATGAAGCCGACGGCGATGGGGCCCGGCGTCTGGTTCACGACGTTGCACTCGCGCGCGTCAGGCGCCAGGGTCAGCGTGCTGCCCGCCAGCGTCGCCTGGACCGCCGTCGTGCACCCCTCGCCGCGGTAGCGGTCGACGATGCGCCAGGTCGCGTCCTGGGTGGGTACCGCGGTGATGAACTCGTCCTCGCGGTTGGGGTTGCCGGTGTTCGAGCTCTCCGCGTCCGCGACCATCAGGCCGGCCAGCTCGATCGGGAAGCCGTCGATGTTCGACGCACAGGTGAAGTCGAACGTCGTCTGGCCGCCGGGGGTGATCGTCTCGTTCGCGAGGCCCGCGATGAGCTGGTTCGAGGTACCCGTGCCGCCGATGTTGTAGAGGTCGTCGAACGCGTCGCCGACGTAGTCGCCCGGGCGGTAGGCGATGAGGCTGTCGCCGGAGACGGACGTGATCGTGCACGTCGTCGAGATGGTGTTGCCGCCGATGGTGCGCGTGCTCGTCCGAGACTCGCCGGCGGTGATCGGGGTGCCGTCGGTGCCCCAGTTGATCCAGTCGACGCCGCCGAGGAACCGGCCCTCGCCTCCGTCGGCGAAGTCGGCCCGGGCGGGCGGGGCGGTCGCGATGTCCACCACGGTGGAGGTCGCGATCACCGTCGTCGTCGCGACCAGCGCGAAGGCGGCGGTGGCGGCCGCCGTGCGGCGCGCCGCCCGGCCCCTGGCGGCCTCACCACGCTGTGAGAGCCAGCCCGTCCGCGTGGACTTGTGGTCGTTCCGCATCGTCTCCCCCTCCGAGACTTGCCTGGACGAACATCACGCAAAGGTCCGCGAGCCAACTTAGGGAGAAGGTGTGACGAGCGCCACCCGAACGCGCGAGCGAGACCATTCTCGACGATACGGCTTGTCCTTATCGCCCCTTATCGAGAGAGAAGTCGGATCTCACCGACGGTGATTCTCGGCCGCCTCCCGCACTATTGCTCCCGCCGCGTGCCGTACCGGTGGAGCAGGCCGCCGCCGAGGGTCAGCAGCAGCGCCACCGCGAGCAGCGTGCCGATCCACTCCGGGCCGGTCCTGGGCAGGATGCCGGGCCCGGCAGGCGCGGTGGGCGGTGTGACCGTGGTCGACGTCGAGCACTCGTCGTCGCTGGTGCAACGCCCGCCCGTACCGTCGGTCGGCGTCACGACGTTCACCAAGGCGCCGTCCCCCTCGTCTGGGTCGCCGACCCGCACCGAGTACGTCACCGTCACGACCCCGTCCACGTCCAGCGGGCCGGTCCACGTGAGCACCGGGTCGGTGAACGACAGCTCGCCGTCGCTCGCGAACGGCGTGCCCTCCGGCGCCGCGTCGTCCAGCACGTCGCTCAGATCGTCGGAGAAGCCGGCGGGGACCTCGTCCGTGTACGGCGCCGTCCCGGTGGACGTCACCGTGACCGTGTAGGTCACCACGTCGCCCGGGGCCGCCTCGGTGGTGTCGGACGTCTTGGACACCTCGAACGACCGGATCGGCGTGAGGACCTGGCAGCCGGGCGGCATCTGCGGAATCGCGGTCGACACCCCAAGCGCCGTCGACAGCCCACCGGCAGCAGCGCCCCCGCCACCCGACGGCATCTCCACCGGGCAGTTGGACTCCTGCGGCCCGAGGACCGCGTTCGCCAGCGTGCCGTCCCCGCTCCTCGGGTCGTTCACGGTCACCGAGTACGTGATCGTCGCCGTCTGGCCCGGCTCGAGCGCGCCCGACCAGGCCAGCTCGGGCTCCGTGTAGCCCACGTCGCCGACGTCCGCGGCCGCGTCGTCGCCGAAGACCGCGTCGTCCAGCACGTTCGACAGGTCGTCGGTGAAGAACGCGGGGTCGTCCTCGGTGTAGGGGGCCGTCCCCGTGTTCGTCACCTGGATCGTGTAGGTCACCGTGTCGCCCACGGTCACCGCGCCCTCCGGGTCGGCCGACTTGAGGATCTCCAGGCCCTTGACCGGGTCGGGCTCGATGCAGTCCGGGTCGTCCGACTCCGGGTCGGTGCAGTTCGACTCGTCCGGCCCGAGCACCACGTTGAACAGGTTCTCGTCGCCCGACGGCGGGTCGTCCAGCGTCACCGAGTACGTGATCGTGGCGACCTCGCCCGGCTCCAGCGGCCCGGACCAGGTCAGGATCGGCTCCGCGTACGACGCCGTCCCGACGTCCGCCGCGGCGTCGTCGTTGAACACCGCGTCGTCCAGCACCTCGGTGAGGTCGTCGTCGAACGTCGCCGGGTCGTCGTCGGTGTAGGGCACCTGGCCCGTGTTCGTCGCAGTCACCGTGTACGTGATGGTGTCGCCCGGCCGTGCGCCCGCGGCCCCGTCCGACGTCTTCTCGAGGTGCAACGCCCGCACGGGCACGTCCGCACCGCACTCAGGGTCCTCGGCCCCGTCCTCGCAGTTCGACTCCTCCGGCCCCACCACCACGTTCGTCAGGGTCCCGTCCCCGGTCAGCGGGTTGTTCACCGTCACCGAGTACGTGATCGTGGCCGTCTCGCCCACCGCAAGCGCGCCCGACCACGCCAGCTCCGGCTCGGCGTACGCCACCTCGCCGACGTCGGCCGTGGCGTCGTCGTCGAAGGTCGCGTCGTCCAGCACCTCCGTGAGGTCGTCCGTGAACGACGCCGGGTCGTCCGCCGTGTAGTCCACGCCGCCCGTGTTCTCCACCGTCACCGTGTAGGTCACCGTCGAGCCGGCGTCCACCTGGCCGACGGGGTCCGCGGACTTGCTGATCGTCAGGTCCCTGATCGGGTCGGGCTCGACGCAGTCCGGGTCGGCCGACCCGGGGTCGGTGCAGTTCGACTCCGGCGGGCCGACCACGACGTTGACCATCTCCCCGTCGCCCGACGGCGGGTCGTTCACCGTGACCGAGTACGTGACCGTCGCGACCTCGCCCGGCGCAAGGGCGCCGGACCAGGACAGCGTCGGCTCCGCGTAGGTCACCTCGCCGACGTCCGCCGCGGCGTCGTCGTCGAACGTCGCGTCGTCCAGCACCTCCGTCAGGTCGTCCGTGAACGTCGCCGGCGCGGCCTCGGTGTACGGCACCTGGCCGATGTTCGTCGCCGTGACCGTGTACGTCACGACGTCGCCCGGCTGGGCCTCGCCCGCGCCGTCCGACGTCTTCTCCAGGAGGAGCGCCCGCACGGGCACCGGCACGTGGCAGCCGTCCTCGGTCCCCGCGTCGCAGCTCGACTCCGGGGGCCCGACGACGGCGTTGTCCAGCGTCCCGTCGCCGCTGAGGGGGTCGTTCACGGTGACGGAGTAGGTGATCGTGGCCGTGTCCCCGGGCTCGAGCGCCCCCTCCCAGGCCAGCTCCGGCTCCGCGTACGTCACGGTCCCCACGTCCGCCGCCGCGTCGTCGTCGAACGTCGCATCGTCCAGGACGCCGGACAGGTCGTCCGTAAAGGTTGCCGGCGCGTCGTCGGAGTACGCCACCTGGCCGGTGTTCGTCACCGTGACCGAGTAGTCGACCGTGCCGCCCGGCAGCACCTCGCCCGACGGGTCCGCCGTCTTGACGATCTCCAGCGCCCGGACGGGCACGTCCGTACCGCAGGCGGCGTCGTCGGAGCCGGGCTCGCAGTTGGATTCGTCCGGGCCGACGACGGCGTTCGTCAGCGTGCCGTCGCCCGACGGCGGGTCGTCCACCGTCACGGAGTACGTGATGGTCGCGGTCTCGCCGGCCGGCAGGGCACCCGACCACGACAGGATCGGCTCCGCGAACGAGACCGCGCCGACGTCGGCAGCGGCGTCGCCGTTCCAGGTCGCGTCGTCCAGCACCGCGGAGAGGTCGTCCGTGAACGTCGCCGGACTGAGCGCCGTGTACGCGACCTGGCCGGTGTTCTCGACGGTCACGGTGTACGCCACGGTGCCCCCGGGCAGGACCTCGCCCGACGGGTCCGCCGTCTTGCTGATCTCCAGCGCCCGCACCGGCACCGGCACGTGGCACCCGTCCTCGCTGCCGTCGTCGCAGTTCGACTCCGGCGGCCCGACCACGGCGTTCTCCAGCGTCCCGTCTCCGGTGAGCGGGTCGTTCACCGTCACGGAGTACGTGATCGTCGCCGACTCGCCCGCCGGCAGCGCCCCCTCCCAGGCCAGCTCCGGCTCCGCGTAGGTCACCTCGCCGGCGTCTGCCGAGGCGTCGTCGTTGTACGTCGCGTCGTCCAGCACCTCCGTGAGGTCGTCCGTGAACGTCGCCGGGTTCAGCGCCGTGTACGCGACCTGGCCGGCGTTCGTCACCGTGACCGTGTACTCGACCGTGCCGCCCGGCAGCACCTCGCCCGACGGGTCCGCCGTCTTGCTGATCTCCAGCGCCCGCACCGGAACGGGCACGTGGCACCCGTCCTCGCTCCCGTCGTCGCAGTTCGACTCCGGCGGCCCGACCACGGCGTTCTCCAGCGTCCCGTCGCCGGACACGGGGTCGTTCACCGTCACCGAGTACGCGATCGTCGCCGTCTCGCCCGCGGGCAGCGGACCGGACCACGACAGGATCGGATCCGCGAACGAGACCGCACCCACGTCCGCCGTCGCGTCGCCGTCCCACGACGCGTCGTCGAGCACGTTCGTCAGGTCGTCCGTGAAGGACGCCGGGTCGTCCGCCGTGTAGTCCGCGCCGCCGGTGTTCGTCACGGTCACCGTGTACTCGACGGTCCCGCCCGGGAGCACCTCGCCCGACGGGTCGGCGGTCTTGGTGATCTCCAGCGCCTTGACCGGGACGGGCACGTGGCAGCCGTCCTCGCTGCCATCATCACAGTTTGACTCCTCCGGCCCCACGACGGCGTTGTCCAGCACGCCGTCGCCGGTCGGCGGGTCGTTCACCGTCATCGAGTACGTGATCGTCGCGGTCGCACCAGACGCGAGGGCGCCCGACCAGGACAGCGTCGGCTCCGCGTAGGTCACCTCGCCGGCGTCGGCCGCCGCGTCGCCGTCGTACGTCGCGTCGTCGAGCACCTCGGACAGGTCGTCGGTGAACGACGCCGGGTCGGCGTCCGTGTAGTCCGCCCCACCGGTGTTGGTCACCGTGATCGTGTACTCCACCGCGGAGCCGGGGGTGACCTCGTCGGCCGGGTCGGCCGTCTTCGTGATCTCCAGTGCGCGAACGGGTACCGGCACGTGGCAGCCGTCCTCGCTGCCGTCGTCGCAGTTCGACTCCGGCGGGCCGACGACGGCGTTGTCCAGCGTCCCGTCGCCCGACGGCGGGTCGTTCACGGTCACGGAGTACGTGATGGTCGCGGTCTCGCCCGGTTCGAGCGCCCCCGACCACGTCAGCTCCGGCTCCGCGTACGACGTCGCCCCCAGGTCCGCCGTCGCGTCCCCGTTGTAGACCGCGTCGTCCAGCACTCCCGACAGGTCGTCGTCGAACGTGGCCGGGCCGTCGGCGGTGTACGCCACCTGGCCCGTGTTCTCGACGGTGACCGTGTAGGTCACCGTCTCGCCCGGGAGCACCTCGTCCGCCGGGTCCGCCGACTTCGCGATCTCGAGCGCGCGGACCGGGTTGGGCTCGATGCAGTCCGGGTCGGTGGCGCCCGGGTCGGTGCAGTTCGACTCCGGCGGGCCCACGACGACGTTGAGCATCTCGCCGTCGCCCGACGGCGGGTCGTTCACGGTCACCGTGTACGTGATCGTCGCCGTCTCGCCGGGCTCGAGCGGGCCGCTCCACGACAGCGTCGGGTCGGCGAACGCCGCCTCGCCGACGTCCGCGGTCACCTCGCCGAACGTCGCGTCGTCGAGCACCTCGGTCAGGTCGTCGTCGAACGTCGCCGGGCCGTCGGGGGTGTACGGCACCTGGCCCGAGTTCTCGACCGTGATCGTGTACGTCACGGTGTCGCCCGGCAGCGCCTCGCCCGCGCCGTCGGACGACTTCACGATGGTCAGCGCCCGCACGGGGACGTCGGTGCCGCAGCCGGGCTCGGTGCCGTCGACACAGCCCGACTCCGGCGGCCCGACGACGGCGTTGGTGAGCGTGCCGTCGCCCGACACGGGGTCGTTCACGGTCACCGAGTACGTGATCGTCGCCGTGTCACCAGGCGCGAGCGCGCCGCTCCACGACAGCGTCGGCTCCGCGTACGTCGCCTCGCCCACGTCCGCCGTGGCGTCGTCGTTGAACGTCGCGTCGTCGAGCACGTCGGTGAGGTCGTCGTCGAACGTCGCCGGGTTCAGCGCGGTGTACGGCGCCTGGCCGGAGTTGGTCACCGTGACGGTGTAGTCCACCGTGTCGCCCGGCAGCGCCTCGTCGGCCGGGTCGGCGGTCTTGGTGATGATCAGGTCGCGGACCGGCACGTCGGTGCTGCAGCCAGGCTCCGTGCCGTCGTCGCAGCCCGACTCTGGCGGCCCGACGACGGCGTTCGTCAGTGTGCCGTCGCCGGTGAGCGGGTCGTTCACCGTCACGGAGTACGTGATGGTCGCCGTCTCGCCCGCCGGCAGGGGGCCGGACCACGACAGCGTCGGGTCCGCGAACGCCACGGCGCCGATGTCCGCGGTCGCGTCGCTGTTCCAGGTGGCGTCGTCGAGCACGTCGGTGAGGTCGTCGTCGAACGTCGCCGGGTCCAGCGCGGTGTACGGCACCTGGCCGGTGTTCTCCACGGTCACGGTGTAGGTCACGGTGCCACCCGGCAGCACCTCGCCGTCGGGGTCCGCCGTCTTCGTGATCTCCAGGGCGCGCACCGGGACGTCGGTGGTGCAGTCGGTCTCCGTGCCGTCGTCGCAGTTGGATTCCGGGGGCCCGACAACGGCGTTGGTGAGCGTGCCGTCGCCGGTGAGCGGGTCGTTCACCGTCACGGAGTATGTGACGGTAGCGACGTCACCCGGCGCCAGCGCGCCCTCCCAGGTCAGCTGCGGTTCGTCGTAGTTCACCTCGCCCACGTCCGCGCTCGCGTCGTCGTCGAACGTCGCGTCGTCCAGCACCTCGGTCAGGTCGTCGGTGAACGTCGCCGGGTCCTGCACCGTGTACGGCGCCTGGCCGATGTTCTCGACCGTCACCGTGTAGTCGACCGTGTCTCCGGGCAGCGCCTCGTCGGCCGGGACGACGGTCTTGGTGATGGCCAGCGCCCGGACCGGCACCACGATCGTGCAGTCCTCCTCGGTGCCGTCGACGCAGTTCGACTCCGGCGGCCCGACGACGGCGTTGGTCAGCTCGCCATCGCCGCTGGGCGGGTCGTCCACGGTCACCGAATAGGTGATGGTCGCGGTCTCCCCGACCGCGAGCGGCCCGGACCAGGACAGCTCCGGCGCGGTGTACGACGGCGTGCCGACGTCAGCCGAGGCGTCGTCGTTGAACGCCGCGTCGTCCAGCACCTCGGTGAGGTCGTCGGTGAAGGTCGCCGGGTCCTCGGCCGTGTAGTCCGTCTCGCCCGAGTTCTCCACCGTGACCGTGTACTCGACCGTGCCCCCCGGCAGCGCCTCGTCGGCCGGGTCCGCGGTCTTGGTGATCGTCAGGCCCGGCTGTGGCAGGTCCTCGTTGGTGAACGTGCACAGCACGGCCGCGCCGACCCCGCCGGCGGTGGCCGGCGGCATCGTGAACTCACCCTCGATGCCCTCGCCCTCGGCGATCACGGAGTCGTCGATCTGGTTCACGCACTGCCACGTCGTCGTGTAGTTCGTCAGGTCGGTGGTGCCCGCCGGCGTCTCGGTGACCGTGTAGGTCTCGCCGACCAACGCCATCAGGGGGCCGCCGAACTCGCCCGCCTCGTCCTGCAGTCCGAGGTCCTCGCCGGTGGTCGTGCCCGTGTTGCCCAGGCCGTCGACAATCCCTCCGCCGGTGATGGACACCGTGAACTGGTCCGTGGGGTCGCGCCGGTCGACGACGTCCTTCATCACCTCGATCGTGGCCGGCGTCGCGCACGACGCGAGATCGACGCTCAGTCCCGACGGCGAGAGCGACGGACTCGCGACCACCTGCCCCGAGCTGGGGTTGACCTGGTACAGCGTGTTCGCGCTGCTCACGTACATGTACCCGGCGACGTCGACCGCCAGCCCGTTGATCGAGTCGTCGGCGGCGATCGTGGCGATCTGCTGCCCGGCGACGGCGACGGGCGAGGGCTGCTCCGTGGACGGCAGCGGCCCCGAGGCCACGTACACGTTGTTGGAACCTCCTGCCCCCGCGGACAGGTAGAGGTTGCCGAAGCTGTCGAACGCCCAGTCGCCGTTCGCCCCCGGAGCGCCCGGGATCGAGATCGAGGCCACGTGGCCCAGGTCCGTCGAGGTGGCCGGGTCGAACGCGTACACCTGGGCCGTGCTCCCGCTGATGTTGCCGTAGTAGTAGACGCCGGTCGCTCGGTCGACTGCACCGTGGGTCGCGGCGACACTCTGCCCGGTGCCGAAGGTCGCCGTGGTCTCGGTCGCGGTGTCGAAGACGAAGACGTCGGTCCCGGAGTGGCTGAAGGCGTACTGCCCGTCGCCGGAGATCCCGAGCGCGTTGATGCCGCCCGTGGGCGCGAACTGGTGGACCGGCGTCATCACGCCCGTGCTGGTGTTCACCTCGTAGAGGTTCCACGGGCTGTTGCTCTGGATCGAGTACACCGTCTCGCACGTCAGCGGCTCGCTCTGCACGGTGACGGGGTAGTCCTCCACCTCGCCGGCGGAGACGGGACCCGTCGGCGAGGGGTCGGCGACGGCCCCCGCGAACAGCCGGAACCGTGCGTACGAGTCACCCGGCACCGTCGCGCCGGGGAACGTCAGCTCGTAGTCCGCCGTCCCCGACCCGGCCGGGACCTCGACGGTGACGAGCTCGTCCGCCTCGAACGTGCCGTTGCCGTCCAGGTCGACCCACCCCGCCAGGGTCGCCGCATCGTCCGTGGTGTTCGTGGCCGCGACCGTGACCGTCGCCTCGACGCCGGTGGTGAGGGTGATCGGGTCGGCGACGGCACCTTCGTCGTCCACCCCCGCCGTGTCGTCGCCGTCGGCGCCCGCACCGGGCATCCCGTCATCCTCGGAGTCCACCGTGGCCGAGTCGCCGAGCATGAGCGGCGCGGTGTTCGTGGACTCGTCGTAGTCGACCAGCCCGTGTCGGGCCCCGTCGGCGTCCAGCGTCGTCGCGTAGGTGTCGGGCGCATCTCCGAAGTCGACGACGATCGGGGCGGTGGCACACCGTGCGCCGTCGTTCTGCCCCACGCCTCCCGGCCCCTGCGCGAAGAACGACGCCGTGACGGCCGCAGTGTCGATGCGGTAGATCGCGCCACTCGTGTTGTTGCCGGCGTAGAGGTTTCCGTCGGCATCGAAGTACACCGCGCCGAAAAGATTCGTCTCGCCGGTGATGCCGGAGAGCAGCCCGAGATCCGTGGCCGTGAGCTCCGCACCGTCGTAGTCGACGCGCACGAGGTGCCGTGCCGTGCCGCCGACGACCGTCGCCACCTGGTACAGGAGCCCGTCGACGGGGTTGACCGCCCAGTCGTTGTCGAGGCTCAGACCGGTCGGCTGCGGGAGCGTCCCGGTGTCGAGGGTCTGCGCGTAGGTCGGGGAGTCGGGGTCGACGTCGATCGCTGCCCAAGACCACGCCGTTCCCTGTCCGGCACTCGGGTTGGCCCCCCAGTAGACGCCGTCCCCGTCCACGTCGCCCGCGCCGAACAGCGTGGACGCGCTCGTCCCCTCCGGCAGACCCAGGTTCTCGACGTCGTAGTCCGCGCCGATCCGCACCAGTCCGGCGGGCTCGGACGTCCCCCCGGGACTGGCGCTGTTGCTCCATCCGTAGACGTAGCCGTCGAGCAGGTTGTAGCCGATGCCGTTGATGTGCGAGTCGTAGAAGCCTGTGGCTTCTTGCGTGAACTCACCCGTGACGAGGTCGCCGACCCACGACTCGCTCGGCACGTCCTGGAACAGGTAGGCATCCCCTGTGCAGACGAACGGCGGCCCGGCCGTCACCTGCGCTACCACCGGATGGTCCTCGACCTCGCCGCCCGCGGCCGCGCCGGTCGGCGACGGGTCGGCCACGTCCCCCGCGAACAGGCGCAGGCGCAGGAACGTCTCGCCGGTGGTTGCGGCGGGCAGCATGACGCTGTACGTGTCGGTGCCGGACGACGCGGGGACGGACGTGGTGACCAGCTCGCCGGCGTCGTACGTACCGCTGTGGTCGGCGTCGAGCCAGGCCGCGAGCGTGGCCGGTTCGGCGCTGTCGTTGGTCACCGTCACGGGGACGGAGGTCTCCTGGCCGGCCGTCACCGTGACCGGTGCGATGACCGCACCCTCGTCGTCCACCCCTGCGGCGTCGTCGGAGTCCGCGGTGGCCGAGGCGACACCGTCGATCTCGTCGTCCACCGTGTTCGCGTCGCCGAGCATCAGGGGCGCGGTGTGGGTCGCGGGGTCGTAGTCCACGAGGCTGTGGCGGGCGCCGTCGTCGGCCAGCGACGTGCCGTACGACGCGGGCGCGTCGCCGAAGTCCACAGGCAGGGGCGCCGCCGCGCACCGGGCGCCGTCGTTCGCGGTCGACGCCGGCCCGAAGGCGAAGAACTCCGTGGTGGCCGCGGACGGGTCGTTCAGGTCGACCCGCCAGATGTGCCCGCTGCCGTTGCCCGAGCCGTAGAGGAAGCCGTCGGCGTCCGCGTACACCGCGCCGAACGCCCGGTAGTTCCCCGTCTGCCCGGGCGGCTGGGTGAGCGATCCGTCCGGCGCCGTCAGCACCCCAAGGGCGGCGGCGGCCGTGGACACCCCGGTCGCCGGGTCGAAGCGGTGCAGGATCGCCTGGCCGGAGCCGGCTCCGTAGCCGACGGAGTAGAACATGCCGTCGAGCGGGCTGTAGGCCCAGTCGGCGCCGCCGAGACTTCCGGGCGCCGTGCCCTGCTGGACGTCGGTGGTCCCCGAGTCCACGATCTGCAGGTACGTGGGCGACCCGGGGCGAAGGTCGACGGCCGCCCACGGGGTCCGGTCGACCGTCGAGTTGCGGATGTACCAGAGGCCCTGAGGGGTGACGTCGCCCATGTTCGTGTTGACGGGGAACGTGACCGAGTCGTCGAGAGGGCCGAGGTTCTCCGTGGCGCCGTCGTCGTGGATCCGTATGACGTCGTCGGCCGACGAGACGCCGTAGACGAAGTCGTCGAGCACGTTGTACCCGATGGAGTTGATGCCGGTGGGGAAGATGTTGTCGGCGATCTGCTCGCTCTCACCCGTGGCGATGTCCACCGCGTAGAAGTCGGGCACGGTGTTCTGCACCAGGAAGCCTTCGGCCGGGCACTCGAAAGGCGCGGCGGCGGCCTCGGGAGCGGGGACGATCGGCGTCGAGGTGGCCACGACCGCGCCACCGAGCGCGAGCGTCCCCGCCACCGTCGCCGACACCGCTCGCCGGCGGGCAACCCGCCTCGACGACCCACGACGATCCACCATCAGTGCCCTCCCACACTCCGGCGCGTCGGCCCCAAGGAGGCGTCGCGCCCCGGGCACCGCTATCGAGAGTGGCAGAGATCGCACCATGTGGCGCGGCGAGCAAGGGCGACGACCGCGTCGACCCAGGTCGCGGGACCGATGAGCGTGGGGCAGGGTGCTGGGGTGCGTGCACCGAAACCCACCCCGCGCGACGTCGTGTCCGGCTTCGTGACCGGGCTGTTCTCCATCCCCGAGGGCATGGCGTACGCGACGGTCGGCGGATTCTCGGCGCCGCTGGGCCTGTGGTCGGGCGCGGTGCCCACCGTGATCGGCTCGATCTTCTCCCGCACCGTGCTCATGGTCACGACGCTGACCAGCGCGATCGCCCTGTCGGCGCGCAGCGTGCTCACTGACGCGGGGCTGGACCCCGGCGACCTGGGGGCGATCGCCGCGCTCACGCTCATGGTCGGGCTGTGGATGGTGCTGCTCGGGGTGCTCAAGCTCGGCTCGGTGATGTCGTTCGTCTCGACGGCGGTGATGACGGGCTTCACCGCCGGCATCGCCGTGCAGATCGTCGCGGGGGTGGTCAAGGACGCGACCGGCTACTCGCCGCAGTCCCACAACACGGTGGGCAAGCTCGTCGAGGGCCTCGTGCACGTCGGGGACTGGGACGGGCCGACCGTCGCCGTGGCCGGCGCGACGGTCGCCGCCTGGGCGGCGCTCAGCCTCGTGCCGCGGCTGCGCAAGACGGCGACGCTCGTGTCGCTCGTCGTCGTCACGGTGATCGTCACGCTGCTGGGCACGGACGTGGAGCGGGTCAGCGACATCGCCGCGATCCCCCGCTCCCTGCCGCCGCTCACGCTGCCCGACGCCGGCGCGCTGCCGGAGCTCACGGCCGGCGGACTCGCGATCGCGCTCATCGCGCTCGCCCAGGCGGCGGGCATCGGGGCCGCGGTCCCCAACCCGGACGGGTCTCGCACCGACGTCTCCAAGGACTTCACCGCGCAGGGGCTCGCGAACGTCGCGGGCGGCTTCTTCGGCGCGCTGCCCACCGGCGGCTCGTTGTCCCGCACCGGCGTCGCGACCAGCGGCGGCGCGCAGACCCGCTGGGCCGGCATCTTCGCCGGCGTCTGGCTCGTCGTCCTCGTGCTCGCCCTCGGGCCGCTCGCCGGCGAGATCCCGATGGCCGTCATCGGCGGCCTGCTGATCGTCATCGGCGGCGAGCTGGTGGTAGGCCGGTGGGCCGACATCGTCCTCGTGCTGCGCACGTCGTGGCTGTCCGCGGCGGCGATGGTCGTGACGTTCGCCGCGACCACGCAGCTCCCGCTGCAGCAGGCGATCTTCCTCGGGGCCGGGCTGTCGATCGTGCTGTTCGCGGTGCAGTCGGCCAAGCGCGGACGCCTGGTGCACCTCGTCCCGACGGGCGACGGCGACTTCCGGGTCGACGACGCCCCTGCGGTCCTGCCCAGCGGGCGCACCACGGTGCTGCACTACGTCGGGTCCGGATTCTTCGCCGAGGTGAACCGGCTCGAGGAGGAGTGGCCGCACACGGCCGACACCCGTGATGCCGCCCTGGTGATCTCGTTGCGCGGGTCCGTCGGCATCCCGTCGACCACGTTCCTCAAGTCGCTCGACCGCCTGCTCGACCGCTGGCACGACCACGGCGTCGAGGTGGTGGTGTGCGGCGTCCCGGAGGAGCTCGGGCGTCGGTTCGCCACCGGGGGTGTCTCACGGCGTCTGCAGGACTCCGTCGTCCCGCAGACGGACATGCTCCTGGGCTCCGTGCGCCAGGCCTACGACCTCGCCGAGCGCCGGCGCACCTCCCGAGCCCGCACCTCCCCGCCCGCCTCGCCGCCGCCCGCCTCGCCGCCGCCCGCCTCGCCGCCGCCCGACGACGGCGGCCCTCCACTCGACCAGGAGTCCCCGTGACAGACGTCCTCACCGGCATCGCGCAGGTCGCGATCCTCACGTTCGTGCTGACGTCGATGGTCGGCCTCGGCCTCTCGCTGACCGTGCAGCAGATCCTCACGCCGCTGAGGAACGTCCGGCTGGTGGTGCTGGGCCTCGTGACGAGCTTCGTCGTCGCGCCGGCGGCCGCGTGGGGCGTCGCCGCGCTGTTCGGGCTGAGCGACTCCCAGAGCCTGGGGCTGCTGCTGCTCGGCGTCGCCGCGGGCGCCCCGTTCCTGCCCAAGCTGGCGCAGCTCGCGCACGGCGAGGTGCCGTACTCGGTGGGGCTGATGGTGCTGCTCATGGTGGTCACCGTGGCCTACGTGCCGCTGGTGCTGCCGCTGCTCGTCGACGGCGTCACCGTGAGCGCGTGGGACATCGCGCGGCCGCTGCTGCTGCTCATGCTGCTGCCGCTCGCCGTCGCGCTCGTCGTGCGGGCGCGCTACCCCGAGGCCGCGAAGGTCGCCCCGATCCTCAACCGCATCTCGACGGCAGCGCTCGCGCTCGGCATCGGCGCGGCCGTGCTCGTCGGGCTGCCCGCCATCTGGGACCAGGTCGGCACGGGGGTCCTGCTCGCGACGCTGCTGTTCACCGTCGTGCTGCTGGTCGTCGGCTGGCTGCTCGGCGGCTCCGGGCGCGCCGAGCGGTCGGTGACGTCGCTCGGGACGGCGCAGCGCAACCTCTCCGCCGCACTCCTCATCGCCGGCACGAGCTTCGTCGCCACGCCCGAGGTACTGGTCACGGTGATGGTGGCCTCGCTGCTGCTCACCGCCGTGCTGCTGCTCACCGCCGCGGAGCTCGGCAAGCGGGCTCCGGACGGCGGGCAGGGGGCCGCACCCGCGTCCGCCGAGGGCTGAACACTCGCCGCGCGGAACCCGGCGAACGGTGCCAGCCTGGCGCCATGCCTACGACGCCCAAACCCGCAACCCCGACCGTCGTCAGCCAGCAGCAGGCCGTGCTGAACAGTCTGCCGTTCTCGGACACCCAGGACTTCGAGGACGCGAACCGCGGTCTGGTCGGCCGCCGCCAGCCCAACGCCGTCACGGATGCCCACGGCACCGTGGTGTGGGACAACGACACGTACTCCTTCCTCGACGGTGACGCTCCCGACACGGTGAACCCGAGCCTGTGGCGCCAGTCCAAGCTGAACGTGGCCGAGGGCCTGTTCGAGGTGGTCCCGGGCATCTACCAGGTGCGCGGCATGGACCTGTCGAACACGTCGATCATCGAGGGCGACGAGGGCGTCATCGTCATCGACACCCTCCTGACCAACGAGACCGGCGCCGCCGCCCTCGCCCTGTACCGCGAGCACCGCGGCGACCGGCCGGTGAAGGCGATCGTCTACACCCACTCGCACGCCGACCACTACGGCGGCACCAAGGGCTTCATCTCCACCGCGGACGTCGACTCCGGCGCGGTCAAGATCTTCGCGCCCGAAGGTTTCGTCGAGCACTCCATCGTGGAGAACGTCTACGCGGGCACGGCGATGAACCGCCGCGCCGCCTACATGTTCGGCGCCGCCCTCGCGCGCGGCCCGCAGGGTCAGGTCGGGGCGGGCCTCGGTCAGACGCTCTCGACCGGCGAGGTCTCCTTCGTCCCGCCCACCGACATCATCTCCACGACCGGCCAGGAGGTGACCGTCGACGGCGTCCGCATGATCTTCCAGATGGCGCCCGGCACCGAGGCACCGTCGGAGCTGCTCCTGTACCTGCCCGACTTCAAGGCCCTGTGCACCGCGGAGGACGCGACCCACACGCTGCACAACACCCTGACGCTGCGCGGCGCCGTCGTGCGCGACCCGCACGCCTGGGCCCACTACCTCACCGAGACCATCGACCTGTTCGGTGGTGACGTCGAGGTCGCCTTCGCGTCCCACCACTGGCCGACCTGGGGCAAGGAGCGCGTGGTCCGGTTCCTGCAGGACCAGCGCGACATCTACGCCTACCTGCACGACCAGACCCTGCGCATGCTCAACAAGGGCCTCACCGGCCCGGAGATCGCCGAGGAGATCCAGCTCCCGCCGGCGCTCGAGAACGCGTGGAACGCCCGCGGCTACTACGGCTCCGTGAGCCACAACGTCAAGGCCATCTACCAGCGCTACCTCGGCTGGTTCGACGGCAACCCCGCCCACCTGTGGGAGCACACCCCGGTCGAGCGGGCCAAGCGCTACGCGAAGCTCGCCGGCGGCGTCGACGCCCTGGTGACGAACGCCCGCGAGGCGTTCGACGCGGGCGACTTCCGGTGGGCGGCCGAGGTCGCGAACCACGCCGTCTTCGCCGAGCCCGACCACGCCGCCGCGCGCGAGGTGCTCGCCGACACGTACGAGCAGCTCGGCTACGGCGCCGAGAACGGCACCTGGCGCGACTTCTACCTCGCGGGCGCGATGGAGCTGCGCGACGGCCAGTTCGGCACCCCGACGGAGACGAACGCGCCGGACGTCATCGCCAACCTCACCCCCGAGATGCTGTTCGACGCCCTCGCCATCCAGGTGAACGGCCCGGAGGCCTGGGACGAGAACCTGTCGATCGACGTCGTGCTCACCGACGCCGACACGCGGTACCGCGTGCGGCTCTCCAACGGCGCCCTCACCTACAGCGCGGCCGCCCAGGAGGGCGACGCCGACGCGACGATCACCGGGACGCGGTCCGCGCTCCCCGCGCTCGCCGCGGGCTCGCCGGACGCGCTCGCCGCCGCGGGGCTCGAGGTCACCAACCCGTCCGTCCTCGGCCGCCTCGTCGCCGTCCTCGACCCGGGCGACAAGAACTTCGCCATCGTCACCCCCTGACACCAGCCAATCGCCGAACACGGGGTTGGGTTCGCTTTGAGGCCTCAAAGCGAACCCAACCCCGTGTTCGACGTCAGAAGAGCATCGTTCAGAAGAGCATCGTTCAGAAGAACACGGCCAGCACCAGCCCGGCCGCGCCGAGCAGCGTCGTCCCGGCACAGATGAGGGCGATCCGGAAGCCGTGCCGCAGCCGCGGCTCGTCGTGGCCGAGGTGCCGGTGCGTGTGGTGCGCGTGGCGCTTCGCGAACCACCACAGCGGCGGGGTGAGGACGAGCGCCACCGCGGCCGCGAGCGCCAACGTCCTCGGACCCTCGACCGTCGGGAGCGTCTGCCACGCCACCCCGCACACCGCGGTGAACGACAGCAGCGTGCGGCGCCACGCGAGGGCCGTGCGCTCGGCCTGGAGGCCGCGGTCCCGCTCGGGCCCGACGAGCGGTGGGGTGCTCTCGTCGCCGGTCATCGTGCGCCCCCCATCGTCAGCCCTGGTGCAGCAGGAGCGCGAGCAGGACGAGGACGCCCACGACGCTGACGGTCACGACGAGGACGAAGCCCGTCAGCCCGCCCGGCAGCGGGCCGTGCTCGCGCATCGCCCGCTCGGTGCGCGCCCACTCGACGGCGGCCGCGACCGGCACCAGGGCCCCGGCGACGAGCAGCACGATCGACGACGCCAGACGCAGCCCGGGCTCCATCGGCAGGTCGAGCGCCTCGAGCGCCGTGCCGCCGGCGATGAGCCCGAGGGCGGTGCGGATCCACGCGAGGATGGTGCGCTCGTTGGCCAGGGAGAACCGCGGGTCGGGCTCCGCGCCCTTCTCGTAGACCCAGCGGGGGAACCGTTCGCGGCTCACCTCGACCACCGGGTCGGGCTCGGCCGGCAGATGGGTCGGCAGGTCAACGTGCTCTCCTTCGTCGCGGCGGGTGCTGCCGACATCCTCCCGCAGCGGGCGCGTCATGACCTGCTCACGGCGGGTCGTTGACGAACCGGAGCTTCACGCGGACGTCGTCGAGCGGCACGACGAGGGTCGACCCGTGGGGCGACCACCGCTCGGGCACGAGGAAGAGGGTGCCGCCGCCCTCGACCAGCAGACGCAGGCCGCGGTAGCGGAACCGGTACTCCCCGTCGCCCGCCGCGAGGTCCTCCTCGGTGACGGCCGGGTCGCCCACCTGCAGCCGCTGCGGCGTGTCGACGACGACGGCGGGAAGGCTGCCGAGGTCACGGGCGAGCTCCTTGGCCTGGCCCCGGCCCGCCCACTCTGCCACAGTGCCCGTGGCCCAGAAGAGCGCCGCGATCACCGTGAGGACGAGCAGCAGGGTGGCGGTCCGCGCCGGGTCGGGACCGGCCGGCCGCGGCCCGCGGGCGGCGCCGTCTCCGGGCGGATGGCCGGGCGGATCGCCGGGCGGATGGCGGCGTGCCCACGTCAGCCCGTAGGCGAGGGCCGCCGCCCCGGCACCGATGACGAGCGGGGTCACGAGCGGGTAGTACGACCACGCCCCGAGCGCGGGGTACGCGAGGAGCAGCACCACGCCGACCGTCAGCACGGCGCTGCCGCCGAGCCCCAGCCCGCGCGTCCAGCGCCGCGCCACCGGCTCCGGCGCCTCGGCGAGCCGGCGCCGCAGCGCCGCGTCCGCGAGGACGAGCCCCGCGCCCACGACGAGCATCCCGAGCATCGGCACGAGCAGCGGCCCCGGGCTGCGCATGACGAACTCCTGCGTGCTGTACCCCAGCAGGTCCACGTCGACGCCGAAGTACAGGTACTGCGCGCGCGTCGAGACGTAGCCGAAGTAGAACAGGATCGCGGTGACGAACGTCGCGGGCGCGACCACCGAGCCCAGCACCGACCAGACGCGACCCAGCGTGCCGGGCTGCTCCGCCTCCGGCGCGGGGGGCGGCCGCGTCACGGCGTCGCCTGCTCGCCCGTCGGCTCGTCGGTCGGTTCGTCGGTCGGTTCGTCGGTCGACCCGTCGGTCGCGGCGGGATCGACGGATTCGACGGGCGCGGGGTCGGTCGGCCCGTCGTCGGTCTCGGGGTCGCAGTCGTACTCGCCGGAGGGATGGCACATCGTCCACGTCTGCCCGAGCGTCGCGCCGGCGGCGTACTCGTCGCACACCGCCTGGGTGTCGCACCGTGCGACCGCGTCCATCGTCAGGAGGACCACCTCGGTCACCGGGGTGGGCGGCGTGACCGCGACGGTGCACGAGACGGAGCCCGCCGCCGTGAGGACGGCCTCGACGCACGGCGTGCCGCCGCAGGCCCGGTCGACGAGCGCGGCGCCCGGCGTCTGCAGCCAGAGGGTCGTGATGCTCACCCGCACCCCGTCCGGCAGCGCGTCCTGGAGGGAGGCGAGCCCGCACCACGCGCCGTCGACCAGGGAGAACTGGTCTCCCCCGACCAGGAGCCCGGCCAGGTCGGCCTGGGGTTCGCCCCCGACCTCCGGGAGCGGCTCTTCGAGCTCGCCGTCGCCGACCGGCGGGGCGGACTCGGACGACGTCGCGCCGGGCCCCGAGCCGGTGCCGTCCGCGCATGCCGTCGCCGTTGCCGTCAGAACCAGCAGGGCCACCAGCGCGCCGAGCAGTCGTCTCATCTCGCCCTCCCGGGTGAACCGGGCCGCGTCGTCGCGGTCAGGGCGTCGCACGAGCGCGTGCGTCGTCCTACCGGTGGGGAGCCCGCCGGCGGCACCGCTGATACGGCAACGGCCGGCATGTCGGCCCCGGTCGGTAGCGTGCCTGGCATGCGCGCCGACTTCCTCGCCCTGCACCGCCCCGGCGACCCGCTGCTGCTGCCCAATGCGTGGGACGTGGGATCCGCGCGGATCCTTGCCGCACTCGGGTTCGCCGCCGTCGCGACGACGAGCAGCGGGTTCGCTGCCACGCTCGGCCGGCCCGACGGCGCGGTGTCGCGCGTGGAGGCGCTCGAGCACGCGGCCGCGCTGGCGGCCGCCGTCGACGTGCCCGTGAGCGCCGACCTGGAGAACGGGTTCGCGGACGCTCCGGACGACGTCGCGCAGACCGTCCGCGCCGCTCGGGACGGGGGCCTCGCGGGCTGTTCGATCGAGGACCACACCGGGCGGACGGACGACCCGGTCTACGAGCGGGGGCTCGCCGTCGAGCGTGTCGCGGCCGCAGCGGAGGCGTCCGGCGACGTCGTGCTCACCGCGCGCTGCGAGAACCACCTGCACGGCCGCGACGACCTCGCGGACACGATCGCGCGGCTCCAGGCGTACCAGGATGCGGGCGCGGACGTCCTGTACGCGCCGGGCCTGCGCGACGCCCGACAGGTCACGACCGTGTGCCGGGAGGTCGACCGGCCGGTCAACGCGCTCCTCGTCGCCGGCGGGCCGACGCCGGCAGAGCTCGCCGAGGCGGGCGTCGCTCGCATCTCCGTGGGCGGCACGTTCGCGTGGAACGCCCTGAGCGGGCTCGTCACCGCCGCCCGCGAGCTGCTGGCCGGCGACGCCTCGTTCCTCGACCGCACCGGGCCGGCGCGCGAGGTCGTGGGTCGCGCGTTCACGGTCTGAGGCGGTCTCCGGGTCATCCGTGCACGCGGCTGCTGAGGCGACCTGGCTCCGCTACCCCACGAGGTGCTGGGTGATCACCGACTCCTCCGGCGAGTGCTGCACGCGCGCGAGCGCGCCGTTGACCAGGGCGAGGAACGGCGGCACGTGGCCGCACTCGACGTCGCCGAGCACGGGGATGCCCAGGTCGCCGAGCGCGTCCCGGGCGGCGTCGTGCTGGGTGAATCCCTCAAGGCCGGGGGCGCGCGTGCGGCTGACCAGGACGGCGTTCGCGGCGTCGAACCAGCCCGCGTGCCGCAGGGCCCACAGCGCGCGGCCGATGTCGTCGGCGCCCCACTCGCACACGTCGAGGTAGACGACCAGGCCCTCCGGCGCGTGCTCGGCGGCGAACCGCGGCACGTCGCCGTACGCCGTCCCGGCCAGGAACGGCAACATCTCCACGCAGCCGCCGATCAGCCGGCCGGTGACGTCCACGGGTTCGCCCGGGTCGGCGCCGGCGTCGAGGCGGAGCCAGGAGCCCGGGGTGTCGAGGGTCCAGGTCGAGACGTCCGGGTGCCCTTCGTAGTCGTCCCAGCCGGACCGGCGGTGGCGGCGCGGCGAGCGCTGCACGAGGGCGGCACCTGGCACCCCCGACTGCTCGGCGGCGGCCACGTCCCACCAACCCAGCAGGCCGTCCGGGACGTCGTACGGGGTGTCCATGAGGTTCTGCCCGTGCAGCGTCGCGACGCCGGTGCGCAGCGTCAGCGGGAGCAGGACCGTCGACATGTCGGAGAAGCCGACGAGCCAGGTCGGGTCGGCGGCCAGCGCCTCCCAGTCGAGGCGGTGCAGCAGGTCGATGGCGAGCGACCCGCCCCATGGCGGCACGACGGCGCGCACCGCGGGGTCCGTGAGCATCGCGGTGAGCTCCGCGGCGCGCGCGTCCGCCGGGGCGCTGACGATCCCCTCTCCTGTGGTCGTGCTGCCCACGCGGACCTCGTAGCCCTTGGCGCGCACGACGTCGACCGCGTGCTGCAGGCGGGCATGAAGGCGCTCCTCGACGCCGGACGACGGCGCCGTCACGCCGATCGTGTCGCCGGGGCGCAGGGGGCGGGGGTAGCGGATCGTCATGGCCGGGATCGTCTCCGCCCGAGCGGCGTGATGTCCACCGGAATCAGCTGCTCGGACAGGGGGCGTCCGCATCCCGCACGGGCCCCGCCGTCGCGACGCGCAGCCGCAGCGCAGCGACCGCCTGGGTGACCCGCTCCCCTACGGTGACGCGGCGCGGCCTGAGCCGAAAGGTCGCGGCCGTCGCCGTGTCCGACAGGACGGCGTCGATCTTCGCCCTGCCGTACCCGTCGTACTTGGCTCGGTACGCGTCGTCGAGCGGGCCGTGCAGCTCGGGCGCGACCTCCGTCAGCACGACCGGGTACTCCGCCCCGTCCAGCCGCACCCGCGCCCGCCCGGCCCGTGACCACCCGTCGCCCGGGACGGTCCGCACGTACAGGTCACGGCCGAGCCGCACGACCCAGCTGCGCGCGCCACGTTCAGCGTCGGCGGCGAGGAGGTGGACGGCGGGGGCGGCGGCCAGCGCGCCGATGTCGTGGGTCCCGGTCGTGGTCATGGGCGTCTCCTCGTGGTCGGGCGTCAGAGCGGAGGGCGTGCGGTCGAGAGGCGTGATGGGTCCTTCGGTAGGGGCGGGACATGCGTCGGGGCAGGTCGCAGGACCTGCCCGCCGATGGATGAACCGATCTCGGGGCGCTGCTGTTCCCCTCGACACAGGTCCCCACGCGATGCGCGTCGGCCCTGCACCGGCGGCGCACACAGCCTCCCGGCCCTCAGACCGCCGCACGACACCCGAGCCGGCGCCGTCGGGCGCACCGCGGTCGCTGCGCGAACGGTTCGGCAGCTCGGCACGCGTTCAATCCCGCCCTCCCTCGCTCGACCGCGCCCCGGCCAGCGCCCATCGGGGCCACGGTCGTGTCCACCGGTCGAGCCATTCGACACGCGGGGTCGAGACCACCGGTCGAGACCGTGGAGACCCTGGCTTCGCGCCGACCGGCGCCTCTCGCGCCTCTCGTCTCGCCCACGACGGTCGAACAGACGTTCGACTCCGTGTCGGTGGCTCCTGGTTGACTTGTCGCATGGCACGGACGCCGGGCACCGCAGCAGCACAACTCGTGCTGGACGCTGCGCTGGGCCGGGCAGCGGACGAGCAGACGGCCGCGAACGCCGCCTTGGGACGCCGCACCGTGGCGCTGGCCGAGGTACTCGCCGCGACCGAGGCCGCCCCGGAGACGATGCTCGACCTCGACGTCCCGCGGGTCGCGACCGCGCCGGCCGTACGGCGTTCTTCCGTCGCTCACCGAGCGTTGGCGGCAGAGGTCGCGTGCGCGCTGGGGATCGGCGAAGCCTCGGCCTCCACCCTGCTGTCCGACGCGCAGGTCCTGACCCGGCGCGCCAGAGCCACCCTCGACGCGCTGTGCACCGGGAGGATCAGCTACCGGCACGCGGCCGTGCTGGTCGAGGCCGTGGCCGACCTGCCCGCCCACGCCGTGGCCGAGATCGAAGCGGTCGTGCTGCACCGCGCCCCGGAGGTGACCGCGGCGAAGTTCGGCGCCCTGGCCCGCGCGGCCCGCGACCTGCTGCACCCCGTGCCCGCCGAGGTTCGGCACGAGGCCGCGAACCTGAAGGCCGACGTGTGGGTCGATGACGGCAAGGACGGCATGTCCTGGCTCACCGCGCACCTGCCCTCTCCTGTGGCGCACGCTGTGCACGACCGCCTCACCCGCACCGCCGCCCGCGCCAAGACCACCGGCGACCCCCGTGGCATCGGGCAGCTACGCGCCGCCACCCTGACCGCCCTGCTCCTCGACGACACGGGCAGCACCGGCGGCACCAGCGGCCCCGAGGCTGGTGCCGAGCGCGAGCCCGAACGCAAGGCCGGGGAGTCCGACACGGCAGCGGCTACTGAGACGCCCCCATCAGGCGCGGCCTTCGATTCGCCGCCAGTTGCAGGACCACCCGGCGCGACACCGCCCGGCACGTCACCGCCGTCGGAACCACCGGGCACGAGGTCACCCAACCACCCACCAGCAACGCCGCCCCCGGACCCGCTGGTCACGCTGGCGCGCAGCATTCGGCCCGTCGTGCACGTGACGGTCCCGGTCACCACCCTGACCGGCGCGAGCGAGGATCCGGGCACGCTCGACGGCACCGTTCCCCTCGATGCGGAGACCGCACGACAGCTCGCCGCCCACGCCCCGACGCTGCGGCGCATCCTCACCGACCCCGTCACCGGGGCCATGCTCACCGTGGACCGGCGTAGCTACGTCGTGCCCGCCGACCTGCGCGCCTTCCTCACCCTGCGCGACGTCACGTGCCGGTTCCCCGGCTGCCGCATCCCCGCCACGCGCTGCGACGTCGACCACACGACCGCGTGGGTCGACGGCGGCCCCACCGACGCGCAGAACCTGGCGCACCTGTGCCGCAGACATCACACGCTCAAGCACGAGTCCCGCTGGAACGTCGAACAGCTCGACCACGGCGTCCTGGCCTGGACCTCACCCCGCGGCCGCACCTACCTCACCACCCCCGGCACCGCCGACCACACCCTCGGACTCCTCGACGAATGGACCGCCGAGACCCGCGACCTCGTCCGGGAGCCGGCACCCGCGACCACCGCCCTGACCACTGGCGACGGCCCGATGCCAGATAGCGCCACCACTGCGGCGTCCGGCACGACCGACACCGACACCGAGACCGCTCCGATCCACGGCACCACGCGACCGACCACACGGGCGGACCGCGCCGGCGAACCGCCGTTCTGACTCGGGTCCCCGCACGGCGTCGTCCGTTCGCCACCCACGGGCCCGCCGCAAGCCGGCGAGCGGCGCTCAAGATCCCGGGCTGGGGGCGGGACACTCCTATGGTTCGTCAAGCCGGTGTCGGGTCTGCCTCGAGCAGTCGGTAGAGGTCTCGAGCGACTGCGAAGGCACGAAGCCAGTCAGACCAAGGGTCACGCGCGCGGTCACCAAGCCACAGCCCAGCACCATCAGGCTGCGAAAGCGATCCTCACAGTCAGTCCAGCGGGTCACGGGCGATGGGGCAGGTCATGCAGTGCCCACCTCCGCGGCCCCGGCCGAGCTCGGCGCCGACGATGGTGATGACCTCCACCCCGGCGCGGCGCAGGGCGGCGTTGGTGAGGGTGTTCCTGTCGTAGGTGAAGACGACGCCGGGCTCAAGCGCGACGGCGTTGTTCCCGGAGTCCCACTGCTGCCGTTCGGAGGCGTACACGTCCCCCTCGGTCTCGACGACCCGCAGCCGTGGCAGCCCCATCGCCCGCGCGACGACGTCGACGAACGGGGTGTCGCCCTCGTCGGTGACCTCGACGCCGGGCGACCGGTCGCTGGGACGGAGCGTGAACGTGTGGATGCCGTCGACGATCGCCGGGTGCACGGTGACCAGGTCCCGGTCGGCGAAGGTGAACACGGTGTCCAGGTGCATCGCCGCACGCAGCCGTGGCATCCCCGCCACGACCACCTGTTCGGCGGCGCCGCCGTCGAACAGCGCCTTGGCGAGTTGCGTGATGCCCTGCCGCGAGGTGCGCTCGCTCATCCCGACCAGCACGACGCCGTTCCCGACGGGCATGACGTCGCCGCCCTCGATCGTCGCCTGCGCCCAGTCCTGCTCCGGGTCGCCCCACCAGACGGTGGAGCCCACGTACTCCGGGTGGAAGGAGTAGATCGCCTTCATCAGCAGCGTCTCGTCCTTGCGTGCGGGCCAGTACAGCGGGTTCATCGTGAGGCCGCCGTAGATCCAGCACGTCGTGTCCCGGGTGTACAGGGTGTTGGGCAGGGGCGGCAGCAGGTACTCGCGGGCGCCCGTGGACTCGCGGGCCAGGGTGACGTAGTCGGTACGGAAGTCCTCCGGGAGGTCGGAGGTGGCGAGGCCGCCGATCAGGACCCGGGCGAGGTCCTTCTCCGCCAGCGAGTCCAGGTAGTCGCGCGTCGGCTCCAGCAGCCCCAGCCCCACCCGGTTCGGCACCACCTTGCGGTCCAGCAGCCAGGCGCGGGCCTCGCCGATCGCCATCGTCTGCGCCAGCAGGTCGTGCAGCTCGACGACCTCGACCCCCCGGTTGGTCAGCTTGTTGACGAAGTCCAGGTGGTCGCGCTGGGCGTTCTCCACCCACATCACGTCGTCGAACAGCAGGTCGTCCGAGTTCGTGGGCGTGAGCCGCTCGTGCGCCAGCCCGGGCGAGCACACCAGCACCTTGCGCAGCCGACCGACCTCCGAGTGGACGCCGTGCACGGGGACGGACGGTGTGGACGGGGCGGTCGTCATCGTGATGAACCTTTCGTCGGCGGGGACGGACGACAGTGAGGTGCCTGGCCGGTCAGATCGAGATCCACCCGACGGCGAGCCCGACCACGGCGATCACGGCGACGGCGACCACCGCCACGAACAGGACCAGCTCGCCGCGCGTGAAGACCCGCCGCCCCTGCTCGCGCCGGGTCATGAGGAACAGGATCGTCGCCGGGGCATAGAAGAGGAACGAGACCAGCACGAGGTCGAAGCCGGCCGCGAAGACCAGGAACGCCGTGTACAGCACGGCGAGCACCGTGATCACCAGGTCCGCGCGCAGGGTCGAGGACCGCGCGCCGTCGTACGTCTCGCGGGTCACACGGAGCTTGGCAGCGTAGAGGGCGGCGAGCAGGAACGGGATCAGCGTCATGACGGCCGTCATGTCGAGCGCGAAGTCGAAGGCGTCCTCGGAGAAGTACGTGAGGACCAGCACGACCTGCGAGAGCGACGTGCTGAGGAGCAGCGCGTTGACCGGCACGTCGCGGTCCGACTGGCGCGCGAGGAACCGGGGCATGTCACGGTCCTTCGCGCTGACGAACAGCACCTCCGCGGCCATGAGCGTCCACGCCAGGTACGCCCCGAGCACCGAGACGATCAGCCCGACGCCGACGAAGACGCTGCCCCACTCGCCGACCGCCGCCTCGAGGACCCCCGCCATCGACGGCTGGCGCAGCTCGGCGATCTCCGCCATCGGCATGATCCCGTAGGACACGATCGACACCGAGGCGAAGATCGCGAGCACGCTCACGAAGCCGAGGATCGTGGCGCGGCCGACGTCCTCGCGCCGCTTGGCGTGCCGGGAGTAGACGCTCGCCCCCTCCACTCCGAGGAACACGAAGACGGTGACCAGCATCGTCCCGCGCACCTGGTCGAACAGGGAGCCGGCGTAGTCCGCGCCGCCCCAGTTCTCGGCGAAGACTGCCGGGTCGAAGACGAACAGCGCGAGCAGCACGAAGACGATGATCGGGATGACCTTGGCGACCGTGACGATCCGGTTGATCGCCGCCGCCTCCTTGATCCCCCGCCGCACGAGCAGGAAGAACAGCCACAGGCCGACGGTGGAGCACGCGAGCGCCAGCACCGTGTCCCCGGCGCCGAGCGCCGGGATCCACTGCCCCAGCGTCGACATGATGAGCACCCAGTAGGTGACGTTGCCGACGCAGGCGCTGGCCCAGTAGCCCGCGGCCGCGAAGAAGCCCGTGTACTCGCCGAAGCCCGCCTTCGCGTAGGCGTAGATGCCCGCGTCGAGGTCGGGCTTGCGTACCGCGAGGCGCTGGAAGACGAACGCGAGCATGAGCATTCCGGTGCCTGCCACCGCCCAGGCGATGAGGGCGCCCATGGCGCCCGTCTGGGAGGCGAAGCGGCTCGGGAGCGAGAACACTCCGGCGCCCACCATCGAGCCGACGACCATGGCGGTGAGGGTCAGCAGGGAGACCTTCGTCGTACCGCCTGCGGTCGTCGCGGTGTCCTGGCTGGTCACGCTCCGATGCTGGCACGGGACCCGACGGTGTGCGCGTCGGGTGCCGATCAGTGTCGGCGGGCCCCCCACCACTTGACTCCCTCGACGAGGACGAACACCACGACCGACAGCCCCAGCGTCTTGCCCCACTCCTCGAGGCCGATGGGCGCCGCGTCGAACCAGTCGTGCATGAACGGCGCGTAGACGAACACGCACTGCAGCGCGATCAGCGCGCCGGCGGAGATCCAGATGACGCGGTTCCCGCGCAGCACGTCGAGGGTGACGCTGGAGCGGTCCAGGAACCGGCAGTTGAACAGGTACGCGAGCTGCCCCAGCGCGAGCATCGTGACGGCCGTCGTCTGCGCCTCGGCCAGCGGCGTGTCCTGCGCCCGCTCGGCGTAGAACACGAGCATCGTCGCGCCGCCGATGAGCAGCGACACGACCAGGATGCGACGCACGAACACCGCGTCCAGGATCGAGGCCCCCGGGTCGCGCGGGGGCCGCCGCATCACGTCGGGCTCGGCACGCTCGTACGCGAGCCCCAACGAGAGGGTCACCGCGGTGATCATGTTGATCCACAGCACCTGCACCGGCGCGAGCGGCAGCGTCAGCCCGAACAGCACCGCCACGAGGATGACCAGCGACTGCGCGCCGTTGGTCGGCAGCAGGAAGAGCACGGACTTGCGGATGTTGTCGTAGATCCGCCGTCCCTCCTCGACCGCCCGCTCGATGGTGGCGAAGTTGTCGTCGGCGAGCACCACCTCGGCCGCCTCCTTGGTGGCCTCCGTCCCCTTGATGCCCATCGCGACGCCGACGTCGGCCTGCGTGAGCGCGGGGGCGTCGTTGACGCCGTCGCCCGTCATCGCGACCACCTCGCCGTGCGCCTGCAGCGCCGACACGATGCGGATCTTGTGCTCCGGGCTGGTGCGCGCGTACACGTCGACGTCGCGCACGACGGCCCGCAGCTCCTCGGTGGTCATCGCCTCCAGCTCCGGGCCGGTGAGGACGGCGGGTGCGTCCGCGCCGGCGTCCCGGCCGCCCGCCGCCGCGCCGACGATCCCCATCTCGCGCCCGATGGCGACGGCGGTGCCCGCGTGGTCGCCGGTGATCATCTTGACGCGGATGCCGGCGTCGCGGCACTGCGCGATGGCGTCGACCGCCTCGGGGCGCGGCGGGTCGACGATGCCGACCAGCCCGCACAGCTCGAGGTCGGTGAGGGTCTCGACGAGCTCGGCCGCCGGGTCGGTGGGGGCGCTGCGGCGGGCCGCCGCCAGGACCCGCAGCCCCTGGCCGCCGAGCGCGTCGATCTGCCGCTCCCAGAACGCGCGGTCCAGCGGCTCGCTTGCCCCCGCCGGCGACGTCTGCGTGGCGCACCGGTCCAGAACCCGGTCGGGCGCGCCCTTGAGGTGCACGTGCAGGCCGCCGTCCGGGTCGCGGTCCTGGGTGGCCATGAACTTGTTCTCGGACTCGAACGGCACGACGGCGACCCGCGACCAGCCGACCGGGTCCACGCCCGCCTTCATCCCGAGCGTGCGCACCGCGCCCTCCGTGGGCTCACCGACGAGCCGCCACCCGCCCGCACCGCCGTCGTCCGAGCCGCCCACCACGATCCGCGCGTCGTTGCACAGCATCATCACGGTGGCGACGGCGGCCAGGTCGGGGTCCTCGGTGAGGTCGGCGTGCCGGCCCCGCCCGCCGTCGGGCCCGACGAGCGCGACCTCGCCGTCCGGCGCGTAACCGACGCCGGAGACGGCGAACTCGCGGGCCCCGGTGCGCACGGAGCGCGCGGTCATCTCGTTCTTCGTCAGCGTGCCGGTCTTGTCCGAGCAGACGGTCGTCACGGAGCCGAGCGTCTCGACGGCGGGCAGCTTGCGGGTGATGGCCCGGCGGCGCGCCATCTGCTGCACGCCGAGCGCGAGGGTGATCGTCACCAGCGCCGGGAGGCCCTCCGGGACGGCCGCGACGGCGAACCCGATGGACGCCGACACGAGCTCGGCCACCGAGAAGTCGTGCACGAGGCGCCCGACCAGCACCATCACCACGGCCATCCCCAGGATGAGGACGGCGAGCGCCTTGCCGAACCTGTCGAGCTGGCGCGTCAGCGGCGTCTCGAGGCTCGTGACCTCGGAGATCATCGTCTGGATGCGGCCGATCTCGGTGGCCTCGCCGGTCGCGGTGACGACGCCGACCCCCTGCCCGGCCGCCACGAGGGTGCCCGAGAAGAGCATGCTCGTGCGGTCCCCCACGCCCGCGTCGGCGGCGACCGCGTCGACGCTCTTCGCCGCTGCGACCGACTCCCCCGTGAGGGCCGACTCCTCGACCCGCAGGTTGGTCGCCTGCAGCAGCCGCACGTCGGCGGGCACCTTGTCGCCCGAGCGCACGCGGACGACGTCGCCCGGCACGACGTCGTCGGCGTCGACCTTCGCCCAGGCCCCGTCGCGCCGCGTCTCGGCGTGCACGGACAGCATCTGCCGGATGCCGTCCAGCGCGCTCTCGGCGCGGCCCTCCTGGATGAAGCCGATCGCCGCGTTGATGACCGCCACGGCGAGGATCACGGTGAAGTCGACCCAGTCGCCGAGGATCGCCTTGAGCACCGCCGAGACGAGCAGGATGTAGATCAGGATGTCGTCGAAGTGCACGAGGACCCGCTTCCACAGCGGGTCCCGCTCGGGCGGCGGCAGCCGGTTGGCGCCGACCTCCGCCAGGCGCGTCGCGGCGTCGGCGGAGCCGAGCCCGCCCGCGTCCGCCCGCAGGGCGGCGAGCACCGCGTCGGGCGCCAGGGACCACGGCGCGGGGGCGCCGCCGGCGCCCGGCCCAGCAGTCGACTCGACCGAGGCGTCCGGCGCTGATCCCATGCGCCCCATCTCACCGCCGATCGCCCGCTCGCGCGCGCCGACGTAGGCTCCTCGCACACCACCGACGGACTGGGGGACACGCATGCCTGGACTGTCGTTGCGGGAGCGCCTGCGCACCGAGTCGGGCGCCGCGCTGCTGCTCCTGGGCGTCACGGTGCTCGCGCTCGTGTGGGCGAACTCGCCGCTGTCGGCCGCGTACACGCACCTGTGGGAGACGCCCGTCAGCATCGACGTGGGCGACCTGCGCTTCGACATGGACCTGCACCACTGGGTCAACGACGGGCTCATGGTGCTGTTCTTCTTCGTCGTCGGGCTCGAGGTGCGCCAGGAGCTCGCGATCGGGTCGCTCCGGCAGCGCAGCCAGCGGCTGATCCCGGTCGTGGCGGGCACGCTGGGCGTCGTCGTGCCGGCCTTGGTCTTCCTCGCGGTCGCGGGCGGCGACGCGCCGCACGGCTGGGGCGTCGTCGTCGGCACCGACACGGCGTTCCTGCTGGGAATCCTCGCGCTGGTGGGCCCCGCGATGTCGAGCCAGCTGCGGGTCTTCCTGCTCACCCTGTCGGTGGTGGACGACTTCCTCGCGGTGGGGATCATCGGCGTCGTCTACTCCGAGGACGTGCGCGTCGGGCCCCTGCTGGTGGCCGCCGCGTGCCTCGGGGTGCTGTGGCTGCTGGGGCGGATGCGCGAGTGGCGCAGCGCGCCCTACGTCGTCGTGGTCGTGGTGCTGTGGGGGGCGACGGTGCAGGCGGGCGTGCACCCGTCGATCGCCGGCATGCTCGCGGGCCTGCTGGTGCCCGCCGCCGCGACGCAGCGCTCGGACGTGCTGCACGCCAAGAGCCTGTTCCGCGCGTACTGGCAGTCGCCCGACGCGAGCGTCGCCCGGAACGTGCAGGCCGGCCTGGCCCGGTCGATCTCCGTGAACCACCGCCTGCACGAGGTGCTGCGCGGCCCGGTCTCGCTCGTCGTCGTGCCCGTGTTCGCGCTGGCCAACGCCGGGATCGACCTGCGCGGGGGCGCCCTCGGCGACGCCCTCGGGTCGGTGATCACGTGGGGCGTGGTCGCGGGCCTCGTCGTGGGCAAGGTCGTCGGGATCAGCCTCGGCACCTGGGCAGCGCTGCGGGCACGCCTCGGCGCGCTGCCCGACGGCGTGGGCCCCGGCAGCGTCGTGGGCGGCGCCGCGCTGTCCGGCATCGGGTTCACGGTGTCGCTGCTTGTCGTGGACCTCGCGTTCGACGACACCGCGGCGGCGCAGGCCGCGACCGTCGGCGTGCTGATCGCGATGGCGGTCGCGTCGCTGCTGGGCTGGGCGATCTTCACCGTCGCGCGGGTGCGGTACGGCGAGACGAGCGCCGACCTGCCGACCACGCTCACCCCCGCCGTCGACCCCGAGCGCGACCACGTCAAGGGAGAGCCCGACGCCGCGCACACCGTCGTCGAGTACCTCGACTTCCAGTGCCCGTTCTGCGCCCGCGCCACCGGGATGGGCGCCGAGCTGCACGAGCACTTCGGGGACCGGGTCCGGTACGTCGTGCGGCACCTGCCGCTGGACGACGTGCACCCGGAGGCGCACCTCGCCGCCGTCGCGGCCGAGGCCGCGCACCGGCAGGGCCGGTTCTGGGAGATGCACGACCAGCTCTTCAGCCACCAATCCCGGCTCGAGCCGGACGACCTGCGCGAGCACGCCGCCGAGATCGGCCTCGACCTGGAACGCTTCGACGCCGACCTGGCCGACGTGGCACTGCACGAGCGCGTGGCCGACGACGCCGCGAGCGCCGCGGCGTCCGGCGCCCGCGGCACGCCCACGTTCTTCCTCGACGGCGTCCGGCACCGGGGCCCGCACGACGCGCGCACGCTCATCGCGGCGCTCGAGGCCCGCGAGCGCGTCGAGGAGGCCGACCCGGCGCGGCGCCGGAGGTCGTGAGCTACGCCCAGCTCACGAGCTCGAACACCGGGTGGCGGTCCGCCTCGGCGACGAACTCCTCCACCGGGGCGTCCAGCGACGCGACGAAGTAGGGCCGGGTCGGCCGGGACCCGCGGACGTACTTCTGCAGCACCGGCCCCGCCTCGAGGGCCGACGCCTCCCGCACCGTGCACACGTGCCGGTCGAACGCGCGGCGCAGCACCACCCGCGGGTCGGCGCGGACGTTGTGCACCCATGCCACGACGCCGTAGGGCGCCACCAGCCAGCGCCGGCCGTCGTGCTCGACGAGGGTCGCCGGGTTGGTGCGCGGCCGCCCGGACCGGCGGCCCCTCGTGGTCAGCAGATACGTCCGGGGCACGAGATGGGCGCGGACGAACACGCTGATGACGGCGTCCCCCACGCGGCGTCCCCGGCTGCGCTCGAACCGACGCGGCTCCGACGTGCTGGTCATGACGGGCCCCCTTCGCGGTACTCCTGCTCGCGCAGCCAGGCGAGGTGCGCATGCACCAGCGGCAGCACGGACGCGCCCTCGCCGCTTGCGGAGGCGACGCGCTTCATGGACCCGGCCCGCACGTCGCCGACGGCGAAGACGCCGCGCAGCGTCGTCTCGAGGCTGGCCGGCGGGCGGCCGCCGGTCCAGGCATCGCGCGGCACGTCGCGGCCGGTGAGCACGAAGCCGTCGCCGTCGAGGGCGAGGCCGCCGGGCAGCCAGCCGCAGTCGGGCTCCGCGCCGAGCAGGCAGAAGAGCCCGTCGGCGTGGGCCTTCGTCAGCTCGCCGGTGCCGACCTCCCGCAGGACCAGCCACTGCAGGCGCCCGTCGCCGCCGCCGTCGGCCACGGCCGTCCCGGTGCGGACGGTGATGGTCGGGGTCGCGGCGATCTCGCGGACGAGGTAGTCGGACATCGTCTCGGCGAGGCTCTCCCGGCGCACCAGCATGGTCACCGACCCGGCGAACTTCGCCAGGTGCACCGCCGCCTGGCCCGCGGAGTTGCCGCCACCGACCACGTACACGTCCCGGTCCGCCATCTCGCGGGCCATCGACGTCGCCGCGCCGTAGTGCACGCCCGCGCCGACCAGGTCGTCGAGGCCGGGCACGTCGAGGCGTCGGTAGGTGACCCCGGTGGCGAGGACGACGGTGCGCGCGCACATCTGCGCGCCGTCGACGTGCACGTGGTGGTGCTCCGGCTCGTGCGCCGGGCCGGGCTCGATCGCCGTCGCGGGGCGGCCGGTGTAGAAGCGGGCGCCGAAGCGGCCCGCCTGCACCCGGGAGCGTTGCGCGAGCCGCATCCCGGAGATGCCGCGCGGGAACCCGAGGTAGTTGCGGATCATCGAGCTGGACCCCGCCTGGCCGCCGATCGCGTCGCGCTCCAGCACGACCGTCGACAGGCCCTCCGACGCGGCGTAGACCGCGGCCGCGAGGCCCGCCGGGCCGGCGCCGACGATGACGACGTCGGCGATCTCGCCGTCCGGGATCGAGTCGAAGCCGCCGTACATCGCCTCGGCGACGGCGCTCGGCGTCGCGCCGGCCAGGACCCGGCCGTTGAACGCGCGCACCACGGGCAGCGCGGCCCCCGGGCCGGCGGACTCGAGGACGGCGCGGGCCTCGTCGGCGCCCGGGTCGAGCGTGCGGTTCGGGATGCCGAGCCGGTCCAGCAGGTCGCGCACCGCGGCGGCCCCGCGGTCGCCGGGGTGCGCGACGACGTCGGTCGCGGTCACCGTGGGCCGCGCGACCGACCAGCCCCACTCGGACAGCAGCTCCGTGAGCGCGGTGTGGAACTCCTCGTCGCGCGCGCCGCGCGGGATGCCGACGAACGTGTCGAAGTCGCGGCGCAGCAGGGCGGCGCGCATCTCGTCCAGGGCGTCGGCGTACTCGTCGCCCGCGACCAGCGCGACCCGTCGCGCCGTCGACACGACGGCCGGCACCTGGTGCAGCAGTTCGACCGCACCGCCGTCGGGGAGCCGCCGCTCGGCCGCGACCATCGCGATCGGGGTGCGGGCGGCGACCAGGTCGCGGGCGACGTCGAGCGCCGCGCGGGCCGTCGTGACCGGCTCGATCCGGTAGTCGCGGTCGTAGCGCGCGCGGAACTCCCGCTCGACGGCGTCCGCGTGCGCGGCGGCGACGAGCAGGATGACGGGCCGGTCGTCGGGGCGATCGGGCATGCGGCCAGGGTAGGCGCGCACGCCTCGTCGGGCGCCCCGCGCGGGGGATGCCTAGGCTCGGCCGCGGACGACGCCGGCCGACGTGAGGACGTGACCAATGACCAGCGAGTGCGCGCACGTGGAGCAGATCGTGCCGGTCGAGCCCGAGACGCTCGGCCGGTGCCCCGAGTGCGTCGCGGCCGGCGGCACCTGGGTGCACCTGCGCTCCTGCCTGACCTGCGGGCACGTGGGCTGCTGCGACTCCTCGCCCGCCCGGCACGCCTCCGCGCACTTCCGGGCCACCGGTCACCCCCTGATGCAGTCGATCGAGCCCGGCGAGCACTGGGCGTTCTGCTTCGCGGACGACGTCCTGATCCCCGGCCGCGCGCGATGAGCCCGGGCACGACGACTCCGGGCACGACGACGCCGGGCACGGGCCTCCCCCGGTGGCGGGCGTTCTGGGAGCGCGGCGGCCTCTGGCGGGCGGTCCTCGCCGCCGCCTGCTACCTCGCCCTGTACCTGCTGGGCGGGCTCCTCGTCGGGACGTGGTTCGGCGACCTGGTCGACCCCGAGGACCTCTTCGCGACGCCGGCGAGCGTCGCCGTCGGGCTCGCCGCGCCGCTGCTCGTCGGCGCCGTCGTGCTCGTGGCGTTCGTCGCCTCGCTCCGGTGGTTCGGGGTGCTGTTCGCCCGCCAGACGCTGCCCGCGCCCCGCTGGATGTGGGTCGCGCCGGTGCTCGTGCTGGCGCCGGTCGTGCTGCGGGTGCTCGGGGTCGACTACGGCGCCTACGCGCCCGGCGTCGTCGCCGTGACGCTCGCGTCCGGGCTGCTCGTGGGCTTCGTCGAGGAGGTGCTGTGCCGCGGGGTGGTCGTGACGGTGCTGCGCCGCGGGGGCGCGACCGAGTGGGTCGTCATGGTGATGTCGTCGCTCGTCTTCGCGCTGCTGCACTCGGCGAACGCCCTCTCGGGGATGCCGCTCGGCACGGTGGCGCTCACCGTCGTCTACACGTTCGGCTTCGGGGTCGCGATGTACCTCACGCTGCGGGTCACCCGGAACCTGGTCTGGCCGGTCCTCCTCCACGGCCTCTTCGACCCGCTGCTCTTCCTCGGGACCGGGGGCATCGACGAGGTCGCCGACGCCGCGGGGCAGAGCCCGCTGCTCGTCCTCGCCGGGCCCGCGAACCTGCTCTTCATCGCGCTCGGCGTCGTCGCGCTCTTCCTCGCCCGTTCGGTCAACCGGCCCGGCGGCGTCCCCGAAGGCGTCGGGGCGCCGGCCGCCTGAGGGCGCGAGCCCTCAGGATGACAGGAGGAACCGTGCCCCACGCGCCCGCCGAGGACGGCACGCCGATCGCGTTCCAGGACCGGGGCGACGGCCCGCCGCTCGTGCTGCTCGCGGGGCAGGCGAACTCGCACCGCTGGTGGGACCCGGTGCGCGCCGGGCTCGGCGCCGGGCGCCGGACGATCACCCTCGACTGGCGCGGCACGGGCGCCTCGGGCCCCACCGACAGCACGATGACCACCCGCCGTCTCGCCGGCGACGTCGCTGCCGTCCTCGACCACCTCGGCGTCGACCGCGCCGACGTCTACGGCACGTCGATGGGCGGCCGGGTCGCACAGTGGGTCGCGATCGACCACCCGCACCGGCTGCGCCGGCTCGTGCTCGGCTGCACGACGCCGGGCGGCGAGCACGCCGTGGAGCGCTCGCGGGACGTCCGCCTCGCCCTGGCGCAGCCCGACCGGCGGGCCGCCCGGCGCACCCTGCTCGAGCTCATGTACACGCCCGCGTGGCTCGCCGCGCACCCGGGCGCCACGCCCGTGGAGGGCGACGCGGCGATGAGCGCGCAGGCACGACGTGACCACCTGCGAGCCAGCGACCGGCACGACTCCTGGGACCGCCTGCCCGAGGTCGGCGCGCCCACCCTCCTGCTGCACGGCGCGGACGACGTGTTCGCCCCGGCGGTCAACGCGCGACTCCTCGCGGACCGGATCCCGGGCGCGCGGGTCGAGCTGCTGCCCGGGCTCCGGCACGCGTACTTCCACGAGGGCGAGGCGGCGGCCACGCCACTCGTCGGAGACTTCCTGGCAGGCTGAGGCGGCCGTACCTCACACCCGGGTGGCGTCGCCCAGCCGGTGGTAGCCGCGGTCGTGGAAGACGAGCGGCGCGGCGCCCGGCGCGACGTGGTGCGCCGTGGCCTGCAGCGTCACGAGGTGGCTTGACCCGACCCCGGTGCGCTCGACGACGCGCGCGCGAACCCAGGCCGCGGCCCCGTCGATCACCGGCTCCCCCGAGCCGAGGGCGCTCCACCCGCCGTCGGCGAAGCGGTCGATGCCGCTCGTGGCGAAGCGCGCGGACACGTCGGCCTGGTCGGCGGCGAGGAAGCTCACCGCGACGGTGCGCGCCCGCGCCACGGCCGGCCACGAGGACGACGTCGTCGCCAGCGAGAACGCCAGCAGCGGCGGGTCCGCGGACACCGAGATCACCGAGGTCGCGGTGAACCCGACCGGGCGGCCGCCGTCGCGCAGCGCGACGACGGCGACCCCGGCCGGGTGGCCGCGGAACACCGAGCGGAACTCGTCGGCGGTGAGCGCGGCGTCCCGGACGGCCGGCGTCGCCCCGGCGAGCGCCGTCATCGCACGGCCTCCGGCACGCCCGCGACGGGCAGGGGCACCTCGGGCAAGGACGCGTCGGGCCACGCCGCTCCCGGCGGCCAGGCGTCCGACCAGGCGTCGAGCCAGGCGTCCGCCACGACGTCGACGTCCGGAAGCTGCGTCTCGAGCAGCGCGAGCGAGCTGTCGGGCACGCGCGCGCCGAGCTCGACGAGCAGCGGGCGCAGGTGGTCGTCCCCCGCCCGGGAGTGGTCCGGGCTGGCGGAGACGACGAGCGGCACGGCCGTCACGCCGGCGAGCCCCCGCGGGCCGTACCGGTCGAGGAACGCCTTGAGCAGGCCGGTGTAGGACGCCTTGTAGACGGGCGTCGCGACGACCGCGAACGGCGCGGCCGCCACCGTCCGCAGGGCGGCGTCGACGTCGGGCGCCTCGGCGAGGAGCAGCTGCCCGGCGAGGTCCGCGAGGTCGATGGTGCGCGGCGTGCCGCGCAGGCCGGCGCGGTCGGCGAGCCGCCGGGCCACGGCCTCGGCCGCCGTGCGAGTCCGCGAGCGGGGTCGGGGGTTGCCGACGAGCACGACGAGGTCGTCGCGCCGGTCGGTGGACGGTGAGGTGCTGGTGCTGGTGCTGTCGGTGAAGGTCATGGTCGCCTCGTCTCGGTCGTGGCGGATGTCGTGGCGCGTTCGCGGCCGTCAGGCCTGCGCGAGCGCGGGCCGTCCGGCGCCGTCGGCCGCACGCGCGGCGGTGTACCGGTTCTCGGGGACGTCGAGGCCGAGGTGGTCGCGCAGCGTCGTGCCGACGTACTCGGTGCGGAACAGCCCGCGGGCCTGCAGGATCGGCACCACGTGGTCGACGAACGCGTCGAGGCCGGCGGGCAGCGCGGGCGGCATGACGTTGAAGCCGTCCGCGGCGCCCGCGACGAACCAGTCCTCGATGGTGTCGGCGACCTGCTCGGGCGTGCCGGCGACGACGCGGTGCCCGCGGGCGCCGGCGAGCCGGTGCAGCAGCCGCCGGAGCGTCGGCCGCTCGCGCTGCACGATGCCGGCGACCACCTGGAAGCGCGAGCGCGCGTTGTCGGTGACGTCCCCGGCGCCCGCGAAGATCTCGAGCGGGACGGGGGCGTCGAGGTCGAGCCCGGACAGGTCGACCCCCGCCTGGCCGGAGAGCTGCTGCAGCCCGTACGCGGGCACGGAGAGCTCGTTGAGCTCCTCCTCGAGGGCGCGCGCCTCCGCCTCGGTGGAGCCGAGGAACGGGCTGATCCCGGGCAGGATCTTCACCTGCTCCGGGTCACGGCCGAGGTCGAGGGCACGGGACTTGATGTCGGCGTAGAACGCCTGGGCGTCCTCGATCCGCTGGTGGGCGGTGAAGATCGCCTCGGCCCACCGCGCGGCGAACTCGCGGCCCGTGTTGGACGCGCCCGCCTGCACGAGCACCGGCCGCCCCTGCGGCGTCCGTGCGGCGTTGAACGGGCCCGCGACGGAGAGGTGCTCGCCGGCGAACGCCGCCGGGTGGATGCGCGACGGGTCGGCGTACCGCCCGGCCGCGCGGTCCACCAGCACGGCGTCGGCCTCCCAGGAGTCCCAGAGCCGGGTCGTCGCCTCGAGGAACTCCTCGGCCCGCGCGTAGCGGACCTCCGGGTCGGGGTGCGCGTCGAGCCCGAAGTTCGCGCCCGCCGCCGCGGACGACGTCGTCACGACGTTCCATCCCGCGCGCCCGCCGCTGAGGTGGTCGAGCGTGGCGAACAGCCGCGCCAGGTTGTACGGCTCGTAGTAGGTGGTCGACGCGGTGGCGATCAGGCCGATGCGCTCGGTGTGCGCGGCGATCGTCGCGAGCGTGAGGAGCGGCTCGAGCCCGCCGACCGCGTTGTGCTCGACGCCGCCGTGCAGCACGGGGCCGTCGGCGAAGAACACGGCGTCGAGCTTCGCCGCCTCCGCCCGCCGGGCGAGGCGCACGTAGTAGTCGGGGGTGAAGAGCGCGTCCGGCTGCGTGGACGGGTGCCGCCAGGCGGCCTCGTGGTGGCCGGCGTGGTTGAGGAACAGGTTGAGCGTGAGGGTGCGGGCGTTCGCGGGCATGGCTCCGCCTTTCGAGGGAGGTGAGGGAGGTTGTCGGGGGCGGACGCCGTCAGGCGGCGCGCCAGCGCGTGAGGCGGCGCTCGACGAGCACGAGCGCGCCGTTCACGCACACCCCGACGAGCGCGATGGTGACGATCCCGGCGTACATCTCCGGGATCTGGAAGTTGAACTGGGTGTAGGTGATGTAGTAGCCGAGGCCGGCCTTGGCGCCGACCATCTCGGCCGCGACGAGCACGAGGATCGACGACGTGGCCGCCATCCGGATCCCGGTGAAGACCGTCGGGACGGCCGACGGCAGCACGACCTTGGCGAACAGCGCCGGGCTGCTCAGGCCGAGCGACCGGGCGGAGCGCACGAGGAGCGGGTCGACCGTCCGCACGCCGGTGATGGTGCTGAGCAGCACCGGGAAGAAGCACGCGTACACGACGATCGCGATCTTCGACGTCTCGCCGATGCCCAGCACGAGGATGAACACCGGCAGCAGCGCGAGCGCCGCCGTGTTGCGGAACAGCTCGAAGAACGGGCCGAGGTACTGCGCGGCGCGGGCGTACCAGCCGATGGCGAGGCCGGCGGGGATCGCGACCGCCACGGCGATCGAGAACCCGGCGGCGGCGCGGGCGAGGCTGGTGCCCACCTGCGCGCCGATCGTCCCGTCCGCGAGGAGCCCCCCGAACGTCGACAGCACCGTGCTCAGCGGGGGCAGGAACACCGGGTCGGCCAGGCCGAGCCGTGGCGCCAGCTCCCAGATCGCGAGGAAGACGACGAGCGCGGCCGACGCGCGCAGCACGGTCGCGCCCGCGCGGCGGAGGCGTCGTCCCGCCGCGCGCCCCTGCGACCCCGCGACGGCGAGCGCGCTGCGCCGGCCGAGCGTGGGCGGGTCCGCGAACGCCGGCTGATCGACGGGGCGGGTCGCGGTGGCGGTCATCGCTCCTCCTCCGCGTCGTGCAGGGCCGTCCAGACCCGGTGCCGGAGGGCGACGAACGCGGGGTCGGCGCGCAGGTCGTGCCCCGGGTCGGTGCCGCGCCCGGGCAGGTCGACGTCGATCACCGTGCGCACCCGGCCGGGTCGGGGCGTGAGCACGACGACGCGCTGTCCCAGGTAGACGGCCTCCTCGATGCCGTGCGTGATGAAGACGATCGTCTTGCCGGTGGCCCGCCAGATCCGCAGGAGCTCGTCCTGCAGGGACTCGCGCGTCTGGGCGTCGAGGGCCGCGAACGGCTCGTCCATGAGGAGCACCTCGGGGTCGAACGCGAGGCTGCGCGCGATGGCGACGCGCTGCTTCATACCGCCGGAGAGCTCGTGCGGGTAGCGGTCCGCGAAGCCGGCGAGCCCGACCAGCTCCAGGTGCTCGCGGGCGATGCGCCGCCGCTCGCGCTTCGGCAGCCGGCGCGCCTCGAGGCCCAGCTCGACGTTGCCCTGCGCGGTGCGCCACGGCAGCAGCGCGTACTGCTGGAACACGATGCCGCGGTCGAGGCCGGGCCCGGCGACCGGGCGCCCGTCGAGCAGGATCCGCCCGCGGGTGGGGGTGGCGAGGCCCGCGACCAGGTCGAGCAGCGTCGACTTGCCGCAGCCCGACGGGCCGACGAGCGTCACGAGCTCCCCGGGCGCCACGTCGAGCGTGAGGTCCTCCAGCGCGACCAGGGCGTCCCGCGTGCCGCGGACGGGGAACTCCTTGCGGACGTGCTCGAAGCGCAGTCGTGGCGTCGCGTCGGACGACGGCGCTCCGGGCGCCGTACCCGGCGCCGACCCGGGGGCCGGGCGGGCGGCGAGGTCGGCGAGGGTCGTCGTAGCGGTCACGGGGCCACCTCCTCGCCGTCGGGCCCGGCGTCCGGGGCGTACGTGCCGTCGGCGTACGGGTTGTACTCGTTGGTGAACAGGTCGTCCACGACGAGCGAGCCGGGCTCGACCTGCCCGTCCTCCTCCAGCCACTCGACCCAGACGGAGATCTCGTCCTCCTGGATCACGCCGCCCGGCGTCGGGATGGACGACGACCGCCAGTACTGCACGAGGTCCGTCGTCTCGCCGCGGTCCCGCTCGGTGATGATGTCGGTGAACCGCTCGCGCACCTCGGCCACCGGCGTCGTCTGCGCCCAGCGGATGGCGCGCGCGGTGCCCTGCACGAAGTCCTCGACGGCCTCGGGGTTCTTCGCGATGACGTCGTCGCGCAGGATGTACGTGCCGTAGGCGAACGCCCCGAAGAGCTCGTTCTCCGCGACCAGCACCTCGAGGCCGCCGCGCTCGACCGCTTTCTCCTTGAGCACGCCGCCGAGCGACGCCACGTCGACCTGGCCCTCGCGCAGCGTCTGCTCCGCGTTGACGGGCGGGACGACGACGAGCTCGACCTGCTCCCGCTCCTGGGGGGTCAGACCTTCGCGCGTCAGCCACTCCTGCAGGAGGGTCTCCGACTGCGCGCCGAGGGTGTTGACGCCGACCTTCTTGCCGACGAGGTCGCGCGCCTCGCGGATCGGGCTGCCCTCCACGGTGTAGAAGGCGCCGAAGGTCTCCTCGTCGGCCCCGTAGTAGGAGATGACGGACGTGACCGGCGCGCCGGTGGACTGCAGCTTGGCGATGGCGCCGTTGAACGCGCCGCCGAACTCCGTCTCCCCCGTCACGGCCGCCTGGATGGAGGCGGGGCCGCCGGTGACGTCGCCGAGCCACTCGAGCTCGACGTCCTCGAAGTAGCCGAGGTCGGCGGCGAGCTCCGGGTACGAGACGGTGCCCGTGGCGCCCTGGTACCGCAGGACGGTCCTGCCGTCCTCGGACCGGGTGGCCGCACCGGCGCCCGCGCAGGCGGACAGCATCAGGGCGAGGACGGCGACGGGCGCCGCGGCCGTGGCGCGGCGGGTGGGTCGGGGTGGGTGGCGGTGCGGGGTGTGCTGGCTAGAGGCGACGTTCCCGTCGCCGGCCCACGATCGGGCGATCCTCATGGTGCTCCTCCAGGACGTGTCTGCTCGGGCGGGTGGCTGCGCCCGGGCGACACGACTCACCCGCGGGTCGCGGGGTGAGCCTGGGGAGTGCCGACGAGGTGGTCATGCGACGACCGTAACCCATTCCCGACTATTTTGGTCGGAGTTATCTTGAATGCTGAGAACCTAGACCTGAGACCGCTCCTGCCCTACGCCCCGGGCACGGCGAGGACCGTCGTGCCGACCGCGGCGACGACGATCAGCGCGGCCGCCACGGCGTGGACGGCACGACGCCGGCGCAGGACGGCGACGAACTCCCGCAGGTACGCGCTGGGAAAGAAGTAGCCCGCGGTCGGGGCGCCCACCGCGTGCACGTCGAGCCCGAGGTCCATCGCCTCGAGCGCGGCCCGGGGTGCGTGGTAGTTGTTCGTCGCCACGAGGTACGGACCGTCCACACCGCGCTCGCGCAGCAGCGCGACGCCGTAGGTGAGGTTCTCCCGGGTGGTGCGCGCGGCGTCCTCGACGAGGATGCGGTCGCGCGGGACGCCACGGGACTCCAGCCACCGGGCCATGGCGACACCCTCGGGCCGATCCTCGTCGGCGCCCTGGCCGCCGGAGGGGACGATCGGGACCGCGCCGCCCGGCCCGCCGAGCCGCTCCGCGGCGGCGACCGCCGTCGTGAGGCGCGCCGCGAGGAGCGGCGGCACGCGGCCGCCCACCACCTTCGACCCCAGGACGATGACGGCACGGGCGGGCACGCGCGCGGCGTACCGCCGGTACAGCAGGGTCTGGGCGGCGAAGCCCAGGAACGTGAACCCGAGCCACGCCGTCGCGAGCCCCACGGCCGCAGCCAGCCCCCACGCCCACGACTGCCGCAGCGCGACCGGCGCCGCCACCACGACCGGCGCCGCCAGCATGGCGAGCCCCGCAAGGAGGGACAGGAGGTTCCCCAGCGACCGCCGCTCCCGGCGCACCATCGTCACGCCGTTGAGCACCAGGAACACCGGCAGCGCCAGCAGGGCCAGGGCCAGCGCGGCGAGCAGGGCGAGGGTGATCCACCCGACGGCGTCGACGCCGCCGGGGACCAGGGACACGAGCGCGCCCACCAGGCCGGACGCCGTGTACACGACGGCCATGAGCAGGAAGCCGTTGCGCAACCGCCGCCGGTCCTGACGCAGCGACCACGCGAGCCACGTTCCCCAGAAGACGGTGGCGACGGCCGCCGACGCGACCCCGCCGACGTCGGCGCTCACGCGCGCCCCCTCGGGGACGTGGGCCCGTCGCGCCTGGTCATGCGGTACCTCCGGGGTCGGGACGGGCCGCCTCGAGGATAGGCGTGCGTCAGTCGGGGCGCCCGCCGCGCACCGCCTCGCCGTAGGCGTCGACGAACCGGCCCAGCTGCTCGAGGAACTCCGCCGTGTCGTCGCCCAGCACCCGCAGCCCGTCCCCGTAGGCGTCGAGGGCGGTCGTCGTGGCGTCCTCGAACGCGGCGGTCCCCTGCTCGGTGGGCTCGATGACGCGCGCCGAGCGGCCGGGCTCGGTGAACCGGCGCAGCAGCCCGGCGTCGAGGGCGGCGTTGACCTGCCGGTTGACGGTGGACTGCTCCAGCCCGAGCGCGTCGGAGATCTCGCGCAGCGTGCTCGGCCCCCGGTCCGCCAGCAGCCACAGGAGCCGGCCGTCCGCGGTGCCGAGCGGGCTGCGGTGCTCGGCGAGGCGCCGGTGCAGGTCGAGCCGGTACAGCAGCGAGGCGAGCCTCCGGTCGGGGGTGACCGGGAGCTCGCGCAGGCGGTTGCGGGTGCTGACGGACGACATACCGGCGGACGACGAGGCGGACGTCATCGTGGGCCTCCTGGGTGACGGGTGCGGGGTCGCGGGTTGGCGGACCCGCGATATGTAGGTAGCATACACAGTCGGATATGTAAGTTACACACGAATCGAAGGTCCCATGAGCTCCTCACCCAACCCCTCCCCGACGGGGTCGACGACGAGCCGTCGCGCCGTCGCCGTCATCCTCGTCCTGGGCTTCAGCAGCCTGTGCGCGGCGCTGATGCAGTCACTCGTGATCCCGATCCAGAGCGAGCTGCCGGAGCTGCTGCACACCTCCGCCAGCAACGCCTCGTGGGTGGTCACCGCGACGCTCCTCGGCGGCGCGGTCGCGATGCCCGTCACCGGCCGGCTCGCCGACCTCTACGGCAAGAAGCCGGTGATGGTCGCCTCCGCCGTCCTGCTCCTGCTCGCCTCGCTCCTGTGCGCCGTGTCCGACTCCGTCGGCCCCGTCGTCGTGGGCCGGGTGCTGCAGGGCATGGCGATGGGCTACATCCCCGTCGCGATCAGCATGGTGCGCGAGATCGCGCCCCCGCACCTGCGCAACACCGCGGTCGCGGGCATCAGCGCCACGCTCGGCGTCGGCGGCGCGCTCGGCCTGCCCCTCGCGGCGTGGATCGCGCAGGACTTCGACTGGCACATGCTCTTCTGGGTGTCGGCCGCGCTCGCCGCGGTCATGGCGGTCCTGACCGTCGTCGTCATCCCGCACGTGCGCGACTCCCACCCCGGCAGGTTCGACCTCGTCGGAGCGCTCGGGCTCGCCGTCGGCCTCGTGGGCGTCCTGGTCGGCGTCTCCAAGGGCAACGACTGGGGCTGGGCCGAGCCCAGCACCCTCGGGATGATCGGCGGGGGCGTCGTCGTCCTGCTCCTGTGGGGCCGGTACGAGCTGCGCCACGGCGAGCCGCTCGTCGACCTGCGCACCAGCGCGAAGAAGCCCGTGCTGTTCACCAACATCGCCGCCGTGCTCATCGGCTTCGGCATGATGGCGCAGTCCATCGTCGTGCCGCAGCTGCTCCAGATGCCCGAGGCCACCGGCTACGGGCTCGGCCAGACGATCCTGCAGGCCGGCCTGTGGATGGCCCCCGCCGGGCTCATGATGATGCTCTTCACGCCCCTGTCCTCGCGGATGCTGACCCGCCTCGGCGGGCGCACCACGCTCTCGATCGGCGCGGGCGTGCTGGCCCTCGGCTACGTCGTCGCGGTGTTCCTGATGGATGCGCCGTGGCAGCTGATGCTCGCCTCGTGCGTCGCCTCCGCGGGCGTCGGGATCGGCTACGCCGCGATGCCCACGCTCATCCTCGACAACGTGCCGGCCACGGAGTCCGCGGCGAGCGTCGGGCTCAACAGCCTCATGCGATCGATGGGCACCACGATCGCGGGCGCCGTCATGGCGATGATCCTCACCAGCCGGACCACCGTGCTGGCGCCGGGCACGCCCGCGATCCCGGACCAGAGCGCGTTCACGCTCTGCTTCGTCGTCGGCGCCCTCGCCGCGGCCGCCGGCGCGCTGATCATCCTGCTCGTCCCGCGGCGGAAGCGGGCCGACGACGGCGGGCGGCACCTGCGCGCCGTCCCGGCGGCCGACGAGCCCGCGCTCGTCTGAGGCGGAGGTGCAGCGCAGGGTGAGGGCCGAGGAACGAGGCACTCGCCCGCAGCGGAACCGCAGACTCAGGCGACAGTCGAGCGTCCCCTGAGGCACCCGGAAATCGCCTGGAGCGCGGCGCGACGTCGTGCTCTGATGCCGGGATGACCTCACGCATCTCGCACACGACGTTCGACGCCCGCGACGCCTACGCGCAGTCCGTGTTCTGGGCCGACGTGCTCGGCTACACCGACGTCCCCGGCGACCCCAACCTGCCCGGGCACGAAGAATGCATGATCGTGCCCGAGCCCGCCCACGACGCCCCCGCCGAGAGCCACGGGCGCCTGCTGTTCATCGAGGTGCCCGAGCCCAAGGAGCTCAAGAACCGCGTGCACCTCGACCTGCGGCCCACGGACCGCACGCAGGCCGAGGAGGTCGAGCGCCTGCTCGCCCTCGGCGCGACCCAGGTCGCGGACCTCCGGAGGCCCGACGGCAAGGGCGGGTGGGTCGTCCTGGCCGACCCCGAGGGCAACGAGTTCTGCATCCTGCGCAGCGACGCGGAGCTCGCCGCCGCGGTCGACGCCTGACGGCGCGGAGTGAGGGCCGGCCGCCGCGCGGAGGGCTACCGCGCGGCGGGCGACCCGGTGTCGGCGGGGACGGCTTCGTCGGCGGGGACGGCGCCGCCCGGGCGCGGGGACGCGGCCCGCGCGGCGAAGGCCGCGACGACGAGCAGCGCGACGACGACGAGCATCGCCGGCCGCAGGCCGAGGTGCTCCCCGAGGAAGCCGAGCAGCGGCGGGCCGACGAGGAACGCCAGGTAGCCGCTGGTGGCGACGGCGCTGACCCGCTCCGCGCCGCGCTCCGGGTCGTCGCCGGCCGCCGAGATCGCGACGGGGAACCCGAGCGACGCGCCCAGGCCCCACAGCGCCACGGCGATCCCGGCCACGACGGGGCTCGACGCGAACACCACCGCCAGCACGCCCACCACGGCGCACACCGCGCTGACGGACAGCACGGCCGCCCGGCCGAAGCGCTCCACGATCGGCCCGCCGGAGAACCGGCCGACCGTCATCGCCGCGGCGAACCCCGCGTAGACGAGCGACCCGTGGGTGGCCGACATCCCGTGCCCGTCGACCATGAGCAGCGGCAGCCAGTCGTTGGCGGCACCCTCCGCGAAGGCCATCGCGAGCACGACGACGCCGATGAGGACGAGGCGCCGGTCGCGCCAGACGCTGGGCCGGCGCTCGAGCGCGCCGCCGGAGGCCCGCGGGAGCCGGGCCTCCCGTCCCGTGCCCGCGGGGATCCCGGGCAGCGCCCAGGCCGCGAGCGCCGCCATCACGGCCGCCATCGCCAGCAGGTGCCAGACGACGGGGAACCGGGCAGCTGTGAGGACGATGCCGACGAGCGCGCCGATCACCGTGCCCAGGCTGAAGCTGCCGTGCAGAGCGGGCAGCACCTGGCGCCCCGTGGCGGCCTCGACCGCCGCGCCCTCGATGTTGAGCCCGATCTCCCCGAGCCCTCCGCCGAGGCCGATCAGCATCAGCCCGACGAACGCCCCGGCGGCGAGCCCGGCCGACGACGCCAGGCCGATCACCGCGACGCCCGCGACCACCAGCAGGGTCCCGGCGACGATCACGGGCCGCGCGCCCCGGCGCCGCACGATCGGCCCGGCCGACAGCACGCCGGTCATCGAGCCCACCGACAGGCCGAACAGGATCAGCCCCATGCCGGCCGTGGACGCGCCGAGGGCGTCCCGGACGTCGGGCGTGCGGGTGATCCACGACGACATCCCGAGCCCGACGAGCAGGGTCAGGGCGAACAGCGACAGGCGGCGACGTCGGTACGGATCGGCCCCGCGGTACGGGTCGGCCCCGCGGTCGGGGTCAGCCACGGGTGATCCGTTCGACGGCGGCGGTCACGAGGGCGACGTCGTGCCGCGGCGCCTCCTGCGGGGTGTCGAGGGCGCGGTGGATGGTCAGCCCCTCGATGAGCGCGTCGACGAGCCGCGCCGTCGTCGGGTCGAAGTGCCGCTCCAGCTCCCGGCGGGAGCGCGCCATCCAGGCGTTGGTGATGTCCCGGAACGCGGGCTCGCGCGCGGCGAGGGTGTACAGCTCGTGCGTGAGGACGACGTCGCGCGTCGTCGTCGCGACGTCGGAGGTGATGATGGCCACCACGGCCTGCTTGGCCTCGTGGGCGTCGCGGGCCGCCGTCAGCCGCTGCTCGAACCGGTCGCCCACCGTGCGGGCGTAGCGCGCGAACGCCTCGCGCAGCAGCTCGTCCATGCCGGTGAAGTGGTACGTCATGGAGCCGAGCGGCACGTCGGCCGCCCGGGCGACCCGGCGGTGCGAGGTGCCGCTCACGCCCGCGGTGACGATGACGTCGAGGCAGGCGTCGATGATCCGGTCCCGACGCTCGGGGTCGGTGCGGCGCGCGCGGCGCGCGGGCGCGCCCTCCGGCCCGTGCCCCGCCGGCTCAGGCATCGTCGTCGTCCTCCGCGATGCTGCGGACCACCCGGGCCGGGTTGCCGACCGCGACGACGTTCGCCGGGACGTCGCGCGTCACGACCGAGCCGGCGCCGATGACGGAGTTGTCCCCGATGGTGACGCCCGGGCACACGATCACGCCCCCGCCCAGCCACACGTTGTCGCCGATGGTGATGGGCCGCGCGGCCTCGAGCTTGTCCCGGCGCGGGCCGGGCTCGACCGGGTGGGTCGGGGTGAGGAGCTGCACGTTCGGGCCGATCTGGCAGTCCTCGCCGATCGTGATGGCCGCGACGTCCAGGGCGGTGAGGTGGTAGTTGACGAACGTGCGCGCGCCGACGTGGAGGTTGGAGCCGTAGTCGACGAAAAGCGGCGGGCGGATCACGACGCCGTCGGCCAGGCTGCCCAGCAGGTCGGCGAGGATCGGGCGCGCCGCGTCGGCGTCCTTCACCGCCGTCCGCGCGTACTCGTCCTGCAGCCGCATGGCGCGCTGGGAGCGGCGCTCGATCTCCGGGTCGTCGGCGACGTAGAGGTCGCCGGCGAGCATGCGCTCGTGGTTCGTGCGCGGGTCCCCCGCGAAGTGGTCCGTGGGCATGCGTACGATCGTACACACCCGCGCTCGAGCATCCGCGGCGCGTCGCCCGTTGCCGCGACCCCGGCGGAACCCTGAGCCGCCCCTGAGGCGGCGGTCCTCCCACGGTCGTACGCACCGGCCACCAGGTTCCGCTCACGGGCCGACGACGACGTGACCTGCGGATCCGTAGCGTCGTCGGCATGACACACCACACCATCACCACCCCGGCGAGCATCCCGGTGACCACGACCCGCGACCGCCGCTACCGCGCCCTCGGCGCGCTGGCCCTCGCCGCCGGCGTCGCCGTCACCACCACCGCCTGCGCCGGCATCTCCGAGGCGCTGAGCGAGCGGAACGCCGGGCACACCAAGGCCTTCACGTACGACAGCGGCCGGTCCGGCAAGAACGCTGAGGTCCTGCCCGCATGGGTGCCCGACGACGCGGCCGACGTCCGCGGCGTCTTCCGCACCACCGGCGACGAGGTGATCCTGCTCATGGATGCCGACGTCGCGGACCTCCCGGTCACGTGTCAGGCCGTGGACGACGCGCACCCGCTCGCCACCGCGCCCGCGCGCGACGGCGTGAAGGCCGAGGACGTCCGCGACGCATCGACGCTCAAGGCGGGCTGGTGGACTGCCGGGCAGGAGCAGGACGCGACCTTCGTCTGCGACGGCTGGTGGGTCGGCGAGGCGGACGGCGCGCTCTTCGCGTTCACGCCCGAGCTCACCGCGGTCGAGATCGAGGAGCAGCCCGACCCCGCCTGACCTGCGCCGGCCCTAGTCCGCGGCGTGCTCCTCGGCGCGGGACTCCGCGACCCGCTGCCGGACCAGCGCCACCACCCGGCCCACGTTCACCGTCCAGCCCACGCCGAACACGCGCGGGCCGATCAGGCGCTCGCCGTCCGGGTCCCACAGGCGCTCGCGGACCCGCTCGAGGGTGGGTATGCGGAACTCGTACGGGACGAAGCCCACCGTCCCGTTCCAGGTCCGGTCGTCCGGGTCCTTGCGCAGCTCCTTGACGACGGCCGCCGCCGCCAGCGCCAGCGTCACCAGCGTGATCAGCTGTCGGATCCCGCCGGGCTTCTTCCCGTGCCGCTCGCTCATCTCGGCTCCCCTCGTCGACGTCCCCGTCCATCGTGCCCCGGGGCGGCGGCCGGGTCCATGGTCGGGGCGGGTGGATCGGGCCCGCGAGGACGCCGGGACCGCGTCCCCGACGGCGGCCCACCTCGGGTACCTTCCGGGACATGAGTCCCACGTTCGTGCTGGTCCACGGCGCTTTCGCCACCTCGTTCTCGTTCGCGCCGCTCCAGGCCGAGCTCGCGCTGCGGGGGCACCGCTCGCTCGCCGTCGACCTGCCCGGGCACGGGTTCGAGGCGACCTACCCGGCCGCGTACCAGGCGCCGCAGGACCTCGAGGCGCTCGCGACCGCGCCGGGCGCCCTCGAGGGCGTCACGCTGGCCGACAACGCCGCCCGGGTGATCGACGTGCTCGAGCGCGTGAAGGAGCACGGGCCGGTGATCCTCGTCGGCCACAGCCGGGGCGGCATCACCGTGACCGCGGTGGCCAACGCCCGTCCCGACCTGGTCGACCGGCTCGTGTACATCTCCGCCTGGGCGCCCGTGGAGCTCGAGGCGGCCGCGTACAACGCGGAGCCGGAGATGGCGTCGGTCGACGCCGCGGCGCTCGCCCGGGCGCTGGCCGCGAACCCGGCCGACGTCGGGCTGCTGCGCTGCAACTTCCGCACGGCGGACGCGGACGCGCTCGCCGGGCTGAAGGCCGTCTTCCTCGCCGACGGCACCGACGACGAGCTCCGCGTCTTCCTCAACTCGTTCCAGCCCGACGAGAACCTCGACGGAGGCGGCCCGGACGACCGCGCGCACGCCGCGACCTGGGGCAGCGTGCCGCGCACCTACGTGCGGCTCAGCGAGGACGCGAGCATGCCGCTCGCGATGCAGGACCGGCTGATCCGCGAGGCCGACGCGCTCACGCCCGACAACCCCTACGAGGTGCGCACCCTCAGGTCGAGCCATCTCGGCTGGCTGGTGCACCCGGCCCCTGCCGCCGAGCTGCTCGCGGAGGTCGCGGCCCGCTGAGCGGCGGGTGCAGCACCAGCACCACGACGATCGCCACCATGATCACCGCGGTGACCGTGACGGGGATCGGCACCGAGCCCAGGTCCTGCTCGTCGTGCAGCGCCTCGATGATCGCGTTGGACGACGCGATCAGGCTCTCGCCGAGCAGGATCAGGGTGAACAGGCCGACCGTGAAGTCGCGGTCGACGAAGACGGGCTCGATCCCCGCGGCGAGCACGAGGGCGCCCGCCATCTGGACCACCATGAGCACCCGGTAGAGCAGCTGCACCGGGGCGACGCTCACCGCCACCACGAAGACGAGGTCGAAGAACAGCTCCAGCGTGCTCGCCGTGCGGCCGGGCTCGTGCGCTCATGGGGACGAGCCGTGCGCGGGCGGGGGTCCCGGACGTGCTCATCGCTCGGCTCCTCGGTGGGCGCGGGTTCCGCGAGTCATCGTGCATCCACCGCGCCCGACGGGCCACGGCTCTCCGACGCGGATACGCTGCCCGGGATGTTCTCGGACCGCAGACGCCGGCGTGCCGCCCGGCGGATCAGGCCCGGGGACGGGCATGCCCTGAAGCGCTACCGGTGGTGGCAGCCCCTGTCGCGCGCGCTCTTCCACCTGGACCTCGTCGGCGACGACGGCCGGCCCGAGACGTGGTCCGTCGACGTCCGGCTCTGGGGCGACTCGGACGACGGTGACGTGCGGGCCCGGCTGTACCGCGACGGTGTCCACCTGGCCACGTCGAAGCTGCCCGCGGAGCTCCCCGTGACGGGCGGCACCGTGCAGGTGGACACCAGCAGCTACGGACTGCGGCGCTGCCACTACGTGACCCCCGACGGGCGTGAGCGACGGCTGGTCCCCGACCCGCTGTCCGCGGAGGGCCGTCGCGCCCGCCTGGAGCGCGAGCGCCCGGGCCTGAGCCGTGGCCTCGGGGTCGCGTCGTGGGCGGTGCTCGTCGTCGCGCTGCTGATCGGCGTCCCGCAGATCGTCGAGCAGATCTCGCAGATCCCGCCCGTCGCCGAGAACGTCGACACCTTCACGTCGCCGGTCCACCTCTCGTCGGCCCTCAACGTCGCACTCCTGGTCGCCACGATCCTGGCCAGCACCGAGCGTGCGCTGCGCCTGCGCTACCACTGGCTGCTCGACGGCGGGCTGTTCGGCGACGACTAGACCCCCGCCTCGAGAGCGTCGGCGAAGGTTCTGCGGAGACTGTGCGAAGCGATCGATATCTATTGACTTTCGATAGGTGAGACGCAACGCTCGTCCGCATGTCACCGACCCGGATCTCGCGGACCCAGCGCCTCGTCGGACCGCTCCGCGGCCTGCTCGTCGCCGTCTTCGCCGCCCTCGTCGTCGCCCAGGTCGCGGTGCTGCCCGCGGCGTTCGCGCGGATGGCCGACGAGTCGCCCGACCTGGCTCCCCTGCGCTGGCCGCTGCTGGTGCTCGCCGTGGTCGGCCTCGTCTGCGTCGAGGCGGTCCTCGTGTGCACGTGGCGGCTGCTGACGATGGTGCGCGACGACCAGATCTTCTCCGACCACGCCCTCCTCTGGGTGAACGGCATCGTCGCCGCCGTCGCCGGCGCCTGGGTGCTCGTGCTCGCCGCGTTCGCGCTGCTCGTGGCCGCGGAGGGCCTCGTCGGGCTGGCGGCCCTGCTCCTTCTGGTGCTGCTCGTGGGTGCCGCCGTCGGGTTGCTCATGGTGGTGCTGCGCGCGCTGCTGCGGCAGGCCACGGAGCTGCGGACCGACCTCGACGGGGTGATCTGATGCCGATCGTCGTCCGCCTCGACGTGGAGCTCGCCCGCCGCAAGATGAGCGTGGGCGAGTTCGCCGAGCGCGTCGGCCTCACGCCCGCCAACGTCGCCGTCCTCAAGAACGGGCGCGCCAAGGCCGTCCGGTTCGCCACGCTCGACGCCATGTGCCGGGTGCTCGGCTGCCAGCCGGGCGACCTGCTGGAGTGGGTGGACGACGATGCCACGTCCGGCGAGGGGGACGACGGTGCGCGCTGACGTCCTCGTCGTCGGGGCCGGCCTCGCCGGGCTGTGGACCGCCGCGGAGCTCGCGCGGCGCGGGCACGACGTCGTCCTCGCCGACCGGCGCACCCGCCTCGACGCCTCCGTGCGCACCACGGGCATCTTCGTGCGCCGCACGCTGGAGGACTTCGACCTGCCGCCGGAGCACCTCGGGCCGCCGGTCCGGCGGATGGTGCTCTACCCGCCGTCGCACCGGCACCCGGTCACCCTCGACAGCCCGCACGACGAGTTCCGCGTCGGCGACATGGCCCCGCTGTACCTGACCCTCGCTGCGCGGGCCGCCGTCGCGGGAGTGCGGCTCGAGCTGGGCACCCGGTACCTCGGGCGGCGCGGCGGCACTCATCTGCTGGACGGCCAGGGGGGCCCGCTCGAGGTCCGCGCGACGTTCGCCGTCGGGGCCGACGGCGCCCGGTCCGCCGTCGCGCGCGAGCTGGGCCTCGACCGCAACCGCGAGCTGCTGGTCGGCGCGGAGGAGGTCTACGCCGTGCCGCCCCGCGAGGTCGTGCCCGCCTTCCACTGCGTGCTCGACCCGCGCCTCGCGCCGGGGTACCTCGCGTGGGTGCTCGACGACGGCCGGCACGCGCACGTGGGCGTCGCCGGGTACGCCGACCGGTACCCGCGCGGCCTGCGCGACGCGCTGCGCGACTTCGCCGCGTCGGCGCCCGGGCTCGACGGCGTCCCCCGGCCCGACGACGCCGGGCGGGTCGAGCGGCGGGGCGGGCTCATCCCCGTCGGCGGGCTGCTGCGCCGCATCGCGGCGCCGGACGGCCTGCTGGTCGGCGACGCGGCGGGAGCCGTCTCGCCCCTCACCGCCGGCGGCCTCGACCCGTGCCTGCGGCTGTCCGCGCACGCCGCGGACGTGCTCGACCAGGCGCTGCGGGCCGGGGACCGGCGCCTGCTCGCGCGGTACGACGGGGCCGCCCTGCGCGCCCGGTTCCGCGGGAGGCTCACGATGCGTCGCGGTCTGTCGCTGGTGCGCACGCCGGCCGCCGCGAGCGCCGGCGTGGCTCTGCTGCGCACCCCGCCCGGTCGTGCCGCCGCCCGGCGCATCCTCTTCGGGCACGGGTCGTTCCCGGACCCGCGGCCCGCGCGCGGCACCGCGGCGGCTGCGACCCTCGCCACCCCGGGTGCGCCGGGCTAGGTTGGCAACCGTGCCGCAGACGGACTCGCTCCTCGCCTTCGCCCTCGCCTCGGTCGTCCTGATCGCGGTCCCGGGGCCCAGCGTGCTGTTCGTGGTCGGCCGCTCCCTGTCGCTGGGCCGACGGGGCGGGCTGCTGAGCGTGGTCGGCAACGAGCTGGGGTCGCTGGTCCCGATCACCGCGGTGGCCCTCGGCGTCGGCGCCGTCGTCGCGCAGTCGATCGTGCTGTTCACGGTCGTGAAGCTGCTCGGCGCCTCCTACCTGGCGTACCTCGGCGTCCAGGCCATCCGGCACCGCCGTGACGGGACGGACGTCGGCGCCGACCCGCGGGCGCGGCCCGCCTCGTCGTGGACGACGCTGCGGCAGGGCTTCGTCGTCGGTGCGACCAACCCGAAGACGATCGTGTTCTTCGTCGCCGCGCTGCCCCAGTTCGTCGACTTCCACGCGGGCGCCGTGCCGGTGCAGATGCTGGCGCTCGGCCTGGTGTTCGCGATGATCGCCCTGGTGTGCGACGGCGCGTGGGCGCTGCTCGCCGGGTCGGCCCGGGCCTGGTTCGCGCGGTCGCCGCGCCGCCTCTCGACGATCCGCGCCACCGGCGGCGGGATGATGATCGGCCTCGCCGGCACCCTCGCCCTGGCCCAGAACAAGGCCTGAGCCGTGCCGGCGGTCTCCCTGACAGGATGGCGGTCTCCCCCCACGAAGGACGGACGACGATGGCCTACTTCCGCCGCACCGGCGCGACGACGTTCCACCCCACCCCGCACGTGGGCGGCGCCTGGAAGACCGACGAGCAGCACGTCGCGCCGACGCTCGGCCTGCTCACGCACCTGGTGGAGACCGACCGGGAGCGGCGCGGCCGCGACGACCTGGCGGCCACGCGGCTGACGTTCGACATCTGGGGGCCGTACCCGCTCGAGGAGATGACCACCGACGTGCGGGTGCTGCGACCCGGCCGTGGCGTCGAGCTCGTCGAGGCCGAGGTGGCGTGCGGCGGGCGCCGGGTCGTGACGCTGCGCGCCTGGCTCACCGCCGTCGGCGACACCCGCGCCCTGGCCGGTGGCGCGCCCGCGCCCGTGCCAGGCCCCGACGCCCACGCTGCGTGGCGCCCCAGCACCGACTGGCCGGGAGCCTTCGTCGAGTCGATCGACGTGCGCCGCACGCTTGCCGCGCCGGGCCGGGGCACCGTGTGGGTGCGCACCGGCCACGAGCTCGTCGAGGACGAGAAGGTGGGCGGCCTCGCCCGGACGGCGGGCCTGCTCGACGTCGCCAACGGCATGACGGTGCGCGCCGACCCCCGCCGGGTCGCGTTCCCCAACGTCGACCTGTCGGCGCACCTGCACCGCGCGCCCGGGGGCGGCTGGCTCGGCCTCGACACCACGGTCACCTTCGGCGATGCCGGGGCCGGGCTCACCAGCAGCGTGCTGCACGACGAGCGCGGCGCCTTCGGGGTCCTCGCGCAGGGGCTCGTGGTGCGCGGGCTCGACGCGTGATCAGCGCCGCGGTCGGGTGAGGAGGACGGCGACGGCCGCGACGACGCACACCGCGGCCGTCGTGAGCAGCCCCACGGAGAAGCTGGTCCCCGCGGCGACGAACCCGACGACGAGGGAACCGAGCCCGGTGCCGGCGTCGAACCCGATGTTCCACACGGCGCTCGCCGTGGGGTGCTGCCGCTGCGGCACGGCCGCGAACGCCGCGACGAGGGTGAGGTTCTGCAGGCTGCCGTAGGAGACCCCGACGATCGTCATGCCGAGCACGAGCACGGCGGGCCCGGCGCCGCCGTCGGCGATCGCCCCCGCACACAGCACCAGCCCGCCGGCGCAGACGGCGAGCAGGGGGGCAAGGAACACCCGCGGGCCGTACCGGTCCGCGAACCCGCCCACGAGCCAGCGCGAGAGCGCCGTCGCGGCCGTGAAGCCGAGCAGGCCCGCCGCCGCGGTGCCCGCGTCGCCGGCGAACTGCGGGGCGAAGGTCAGCAGGGCACCGCCCGGCGTCGTCACGGCCAGCAGCACCAGCGACGGCATCGCCAGGCTCCGCAGGGTGCTCGCCCGCCCGGCGGCGGTCGTCGCGGCCCCGGCACGGGTGTCCGCGTGCGCCTCCGCCGCGGAGACGGCGTCGAGCCGCCGTCCCAGCGCCGCCGCGAACGGGACGGCCAGCACCGGGAGGGCGCCCAGGGCGAAGACGACGCGGAAGTCCAGCGCCTCGGCGACCCATGCGGCACTCGGCACGAGCACGAGCTGCGGGAAGGCGATCGACAGGCCGTACAGCCCGATCGCCCGGCCGTGCCGAGGCCCGTCCACGAGCGCCGCCACGGCGCTCGACCCGCAGACCGTGAGCACCGCGAACCCCGTGCCGCGCACCGCGGACAGCGCCAGCAACCACGCGAGCTGGTCGGTGGCCATGAAGGCCAGCGACGGCGCACCGAGCAGCAGCACTCCGGCGACCATCGTGAGCCGCCACCCCACCCGGCGCAGCAGCCACGGCACCGTCGTCTGGGTGAGGACGGTCGCGAGCATGAGGACGGCGTTGACCAGGCCGGCGCCGCTCTCGCCCGCCCCGCCCCGCACCGCCCACAGCGGCGCGGTCGGCAGCAGCAGCGCGTACCCGGAGAAGCCCAGCGCGGACATCGCCAGCAGCGGCCGGAACCCCGGCACTCGAGCGACGGACGACGAGGACGACGGGGCGGGGCGGCGCATCCTCGGCAACCTACCCGCCCCGGCCCCGGAGCGGGGGATCAGCCCGCCGGCGGCTCCTGCAGGGCGCGCACCTCGATGCGGGCCCGCAACGCGCGGGCGGCCCGGGTCGCCCACTCGACGGCGGCGGCCTCGTCCGCCACCTCGATCAACCAGAACCCGCCGACGTACTCCGGGGCCTCGACGAACGGGCCGTCCGTGACCACGGGCTCGACCCCGGTGGCGTCGACCGTCTTCGCCGACGACGGCGGGTGCAGACCGCCCAGGAACAGCAGCGCGCCGGACTCCTGGAGCGCGGTGTTGAACTCGCCGACGGCCGCCATCACGGCCTCCAGCTCGGCGGGGTCCATCGACGCCATCGTCGGTTCCTCGGCGGAGTCGTGCGGCAGGGTCAGGAAGTACTGGGTCACGGTTCACCCTCCTCGGCATCGGTGTGACCCGGGCCACATTACCGACGCGATCACCAGTCCGCGGGAATGGTGTCCTTGCCGTCGAGCCACAGCCGGTCGCTCGCGTCGCGGTGCGAGCCGCTGGAGCCGACGTGCTTGCCCCCGATCCGGTCGCCCTTGGTGACGACGTGCGTGACAGCCATCGCGTGGCCGTGCCCGAGCCCGTACGTCTCCTTGAGCCACGCGACGACGGGCGTCGACTTGCTGCCGGGGCCGAAGCCCTGCTCCGCGGCGGCGTCGACGAGCTGGCGCGGGGTGAGCCCCGTCTTCGTCTCGACGGCGTCGAGGTAGGCCTGGAAGGACATCAGCGGCTCTCCTGGGTCTCGTGCTGCGGGGTCAGGTTCTGCTGGATCATCGTGCCCGACGCGTGGATGCACATCATGCGCAGCGCGCCGGTCCCGGAGTTGGTGAAGCCGTGCCACGTGTCGGGCCCGACGACGGCGGTGTCGCCGGTGCGGGCGACGACCGTCTCGTCGCCGATCCGGATCGTCGCCTCCCCGTCGAGCACGTTCCAGGTCTCGCTGTACGGGTGCCGGTGCAGGCCCGGGCCCTGGCCGGGGTCGTTGGTGACGAGGAAGAACGAGACGCCCGAGCCGTGGGGCTCGCCCTCGAAGCGCAGCGTGCGCGAGCCCTCGATCCGGATCGCGTCCGCGGGTACCACCGTGGTCATGCTTCCTCCTGCGGGTCGGCCGACGCCGGGGCGGCGTCGGTGCGACCAGCCTCGCGAGGGACCGGCGGGTCCACGACCCTTTCGACGAGCGTCGAAAGGTCGGCGCGCTCGAGCTACGGCGGGATGTCGGTGGTCGGCCTCCCCGACGACCTGCTCGTGGACTGGTTCGCGCCCGCCACCTGGGACCGGCGGATCCGCCGCGCTCGTCGGCGAGTTCGCGGCGCAGCGCGTCCAGCGGCGACGGCGCCGCTACCGTGTCGCCGTGCAGCGCAACATCGCGGAGTTCCGCCTCGCGCCGGGCGACGTGTCGGCGATCCGGTTCGGCGTCTCCCCCGGTCACGAGCTCGCGCACGCCGTCCGGGTGCTGAGCCGGCCGCAGTACCACCCGCTGCAGTGGGGCTGGCTGCGCCGGGCCCGGGGGCAGGTCCCGGAGCGGGCGTTCGAGCTGATGCAGCTGCTGATCGGCGCGGACGGGTACATGCCGGACTTCCTCACCTCGACGCCCGGCTGGGACCTCGGGCCGGCCGAGGAGCTGGAGCGGCTCCGGGATGCCGACCCGGGGCCGATGCGGGTCGACCTGCGCAAGCGCGTCGACCGCACGAGCGGCACCGGGCAGCGACTGCTGCGCGCGATGGCCGACGACCCGGAGGGCGCGCGTGCCGCCGTCGCGGACGCCTGGGAGCAGTGCTGGGACGCGCTGCTCGCCCCGTACTGGCCACAGCTCGAACGCCTCCTGCGCGCCGACATCGGCGCCCGGTCGCGCCGCACGACGACACACGGCCTGGGCGAGATGGTCGAGACCCTGCACGAGGCGGTGAGCTGGGCGCCCGACGCCGTGCGGGTGCGGCTGCGGCTGCACGGCGAGGTGCTGGACTGCGCGGGCAGCGGCCTCGTGCTCGTGCCGTCCGTGATGGCGCCACGGTGCTCCGTCGTGACCGAGCCGCCCGCGCAGCCCACCCTCTTCTACCCGGCGCTCGGCCTCTCGGAGCGCTGGGTCGACAACGCCGCCGACCCGTCCGACACGCTCGCCGGCCTGCTCGGGGCCGGCCGCGCGGGGGTGCTGCTCGCGCTCCGGGGACCGCTGACGACGAGCGAGGTCGCCGCGGCCGGCGGGCTCGCCGTCTCGACGGCGTCCCACCACCTGGCGCTGCTGCGCGCGGCCCGGCTCGTCGACTCGCGGCGCGACGGCGCGAGCGTCCTGCACGTGCGCACCCCGCTCGGCGAGGCGCTCGTCGGCGCGTGACGCCTGCGGGCACGCCGGGTCCGCTCCGTACGATGACCGCATGGTGAACCCGGAAGGCGGCGCGGGGCCGGTGGGTCGAGCTCCCGGGCGCTCGTACCGGCAGGCCGCGGAGCGACGCGCGGAGATCCTCGAGCGAGCGATCGAGCTGTTCGCCGAGCACGGCATGGACACGTCGCTCCGGGCGATCGGCGAGTCGATCGGGGTGTCGCACGCCGCGCTGCGCTACTACTTCGCCTCGCGCGACGAGCTCCTCATCGAGGTCTACCGGCAGCACGAGGCGCGGGAGGACGAGGCCAAGAAGGACGCGGCCGACGAGGCCGACGAGGACGACGAGGACGAGCCGAGCGGTACGCAGGACGTCGCCGCCGTCGCGGTGATGGAGCGCAGCGCGGAGCGCAACCGGTCGATCCCGGGCCTCGTCGAGCTGTACGCGACGCTCACGACCGACGCCCTGCAGGGCGCAAAGCACCCGCTGACCAGGGAGTTCGTCGTCGAACGGTTCCGCCGGGTCCGGGCGGACCTCGTCGAGCGCATCGCGGCCGGGCAGCGGGCCGGGAGCGTCGCGGCGGACGTCGACCCCCAGGACGCCGCCGCCCTCGTGATCGCCGCGTCGGACGGGCTGCAGCTGCAGTGGCTGCTCGACCCGGACGCCGTCGACGTCCGCCGGTCCCTGGCGATCCTCGAGCGCGTGCTGCCCGGGGACGACGCCGGCGCGGCCGGGCGGGACGGGCCCGCCTGACCGCGCCGGTGCGCGTGGGTGCCGGATGGCGCGGGCGGCCTCAGACGGCCGCCGGCACCCCCAGCGTCGCGACCGCCGGGTCCCAGCCCTCGGGCAGCGGCGCGACCGGGTCCACGACGGACGCCACGTCGACCGCCGCGCCGCTGTCCGCGGCGTCGCGGATCGCGAGCAGCACGTCGAGCACGTGCGACGCCAGCGCTCCCGACGCCCGCTCGGGCTCGCCGGCCCGGATCGAGCGGACCAGGTCGACGACACCGGCCCCGCGCCCGTAGGCGGCACCCTCGGCGGGCAGCACGACGGGCTCGGCCCGCCCCGTCGTCCACAGCGTGCTCTCCCCGTCGAAGTTGTTGGGGTCGGGCAGCACGATCGTGCCCTCGGTGCCGTTGATTTCCACGAACCCCGCCCGGGGCAGCGCGTGCTGGAACGAGAAGGTCGACTGGGCCGAGCCGCCCCCGTCGAACTGGATCAGCGCGGCGTGGTGCGTCGGGACCTCGACGTCGAAGACCTGGCCCGCCAGCGGGCCGGAGCCGACCGTGCGGGTGCGGTGCGACGTCGACGAGACGGCCTGCACCCGGGACGCCGAGCCCAGCACGTGCACCAGCGTCGTCACGTAGTACGGGCCCATGTCGAACAGCGGCCCGGCGCCGAGCCCGTACAGGAAGCTCGGGTTCGGGTGCCACGCCTCCGGGCCGGGCACGTGGAACATGGTCGTGGCGGTCAGCGGCTCGCCGATGTCGCCGCGCGCGACGGCGCGCAGCGCCGTCTGGACCCCGGCGCCGAGCACGGTGTCGGGCGCGCAGGCGACCCGCAGCCCGGCGGCCTCGGCGTCGGCGAGCAGCGCGGCGGCGCCGTCGTGGTCCAGGGCCACCGGCTTCTCGCTCCACACGTGCTTGCCGGCCGCCAGGATCCGGCGGGTGACCTCGGTGTGCACGGCCGGGACGGTGAGGTTGAGGACCACCTCGACGTCGTCGCGGGCCAGCAGCTCGTCGGTCGTGCCCGACGCGCCGACGCCGTACGCCGACGCCTGGGCGGCGGCCCGGTCGACGTCGAGGTCGGCGACGAAGCGCACGTCGACGTCGGCGAACCGCGTGAGGTTCTGCAGGTACTGGTCGGAGATGTTCCCCGCCCCGATCAGGCCGACGCCGGCCACGCCGTCGCGGGTCACCGGTCGTTCTCCTGCAGCCACGCGAGCGAGGTGGCGATGCCCTCGAAGACGTCGCCGGAGTACGAGTCGAACTCGACCACCCGGAGGGCCTGCGGCGCCGCGGCGAGGACCGACGGGACGTCGACGTCGCCCTGCCCGGCCGGGGTCTGGTTCTCGTAGGCCGCCTGGAGGGCGTCCGGCACGACGAGCGCGCTCTCGCTGGACGGCAGCACCGTCGCGATGTCGCCGGACACCTTCCCGTCCTTGACGTGGATCGCGACGACGCGGTCCCCGAGGGACCGCAGGACGGCCGGGGCGTCGGCCCCGCCGACCGTCGCCCAGAACGTGTCGACCTCGAGCACGGCCTCCGGCGCGAGGTGCTCGGCGAAGATCTCGAACACGGCGCGGCCGTCGACCTTGTTCGCGAACTCCCACTGGTGGTTGTGGTAGCCGAAGCGCAGGCCGCGGGCCGCCGCCCGGACGGTGAGCTCGTTGACGCGGTCCGCGAGCCGCTTCGCGTCGTCGGCGGTCTGCCAGCGCTCGGTCGGCACGAACGGGTCGATGACGATCCCGATGCCGAGCCGGGCCGCGGCGTCGAGCACGACGTCGGGCTCCGCGGCGTCGATGACGGGCGCGTGGCCCGACGGCGCGGTGACGCCGGCGTCGGCGAACGCCTTGGCGTAGTCGTCGGCGCGCTCGTGGAACGCGTACGGCTCCACCTGCGTGAAGCCGACCTCGGCCACGCGCGCCACCGCGCCGGCCAGGTCGGCGGCGATGGCGTCGCGCACCGAATAGAGCTGCACGGAGGTCGGCCGCGCTGTGGTCTTCGACATGGAGAACTCCCTCGTTTCCGCTCGTCCTGCCCCGGACGCCCTTGCCCGTCGGGGGCTTCGCGTCGAGCCTACCCAGAGAATCTTCCATTGGAAGAATGATTCACCCCGTGGCGGTCCGCCAGGGGGCGGCGAGCCCGGCCGCGCGGGAGGAACCTGGAGGGGTCCGGCGCCGCGCAGCGAGCCTCGTCGTGCTGTCGCCGGCGGTCACGAGGGAGTGCGACGACCATGGTCACGACACAGCGCGGGTTCTCCAGCTTCTCGGTGGACGACGCCGACGCGGCACGAAAGTTCTACGCGGACACCCTCGGGTTCCGCGTCACCGCCCAGCCCGAGGGGGGCGGCCTGGTGCTGCACCTCGACAGCGGCGCGCACGTGTTCGTCTACGCGAAGGAGGACCACCGGCCCGCGACCTTCACCGTCCTGCACCTGGCGGTGGACGACGTCGACCCGGTGGTCGAGGACCTGACCGCCCAGGGCGTGCCGTTCCAGCGCTACGACGGGTTCGACCAGGACGAGAAGGGGATCGCGCGGGGGTTCATGGAGGGCGGCGACGGCGCCTGGTTCACCGACCCGGCGGGCAACGTCATCGGGCTCATGGACGGCGAGGGGATGAGCGCGCTGCTCGACCAGGTCACGTCCTGACGGCACGCGGGACGCGGCGGCCCTGCAGCACGCCCGCCGCGAGGATCACGATCGCGCCCGCGACCGGGACCACGAGCAGCCCGGCGCGCAGGCTCGACGCATCGGCGACGAGGCCGACGACCGGCGGCGAGAGCAGGAACCCGAGCCGCATCAGCCACGACACCACCGTCAGGCCGGTGCCCGCGCGCAGGCCGGGCAGCTCGTCGGCCTCGTGCATCGCCGCCGGGACGAGGGTCGCGACGCCGAAGCCCGCCGCGGCGAACCCGGCGATCGTGCCGGGCACCGTGGGGAACGCGAGCGCCAGGCCCATGCCGACGGCGACGAGCAGCCCGCCCGCGCGGGCGACGGCCCGCTGGCCGAAGCGGTCGACGAGCCGGTCCCCGAGCATCCGGCCCACGAACTGCGCGCCCACGAGCGCGACGTACCCGGCGGCCGCGAGCGCCGCCGGCGCCCCGAGCGCGCCCGCCGCGTACACCGCGGCCCACGTGCTGCCGGCATCCTCCACGAGCGCCCCCGCCACCGCGATGAGCACGAGGGCCGCGAGCACGAGCCCCGTCCGCACCCGCGAGACCGCGACCGCCGGCGCGACACCGCGCACGGACGGGCCGTCGTCGTCCGCCTCGCCGTCGAGGCCCGGGAGGCAGTACCGCAGGGCGACGACGGCGACCGCGGAGAACAGCGCCCCGGTGACGGCGAGGTGCACGGGCCGGGACAGGCCGAGCGCGATCGCGCCCGCGGCCATCGACCCACCGACGACGGCGCCGATCGACCACACCGCGTGGAACGAGTTGATGATCGAGCGTCCGTAGCGGCGCTGGACCCGCAGGCCGTGGGCGTTCTGCGCGACGTCGGTGATCGAGTCCATGGCGCCGCCGACGAACAGCAGCGGGATCAGGAGCGCGAGCGCCGGGGCGCTCGCGGCGGCGAAGACGCAGACCGCGGTGAGCACCGTGCTCGCCACCGCCACGCGCGCCGACCCGAACCGCCGCACCAGCACGGCCGCGGCGAGCCCCGCCGCGATCGCGCCCGCCGGGAAGGCGGCCACCGTCAGCCCGTACGTCGCGTTGGTGAGCCCCAGGTCGGCCTTGATCTCCGGGAACCGGGGCACGAGGTTGGCGAACAGCGCCCCGTTGGTGAAGAACAGGGCGCCCACCGCGGCGCGCGCCCGGCGCTCGGCGATGTCCGGGCGCGCCGGGGTGTCGACAGTCATGCGCCCGATCGTACGCCCGCGTGTGTACGGTCGTACACACGCGGGCGGTCGTAGGGTCGGCGCGTGAACCTCGACGACCTGGTGGCCCGCGTCGACGCGGCGTACGCCCGTGGAGACCTGCCCTCCTGGCCGCCGCCGAGGCCCGAGGGCGCCGAGGTGAGCGAGGCGGAGTACTCGCGCGTCACCGACCCCGCGAAGTACCGCGTCGTGCACGCCCGGGCCCGCGCCTGGGCGCAGGTGCTCGGCGCGCTGCCCGGCGTCCGGGTCGAGGAGCTGGGGCCGGTCGACGGCGTCCGTGCCGACGGCACCCGCGAGCCCGGCCGGTTCTCCCGCGGGACCCGGGTCGCGTCGTCGCGGCCGGGCACGCTGCCCCTGCTCCTGCTGGAGGCCGACGGCGGGCCGACCGACCACGGCCCGACCGTGGACCTGCTGCAGGTCGCCGTCGCCTCGCCGGAGCACGCCCTCGACGAGCAGCCCGACTGCGGGTGCGACGCCTGCGACTTCGGCTCCGCCGACCTGCTCGGCGCCGTCGACCAGGAGGTCGTGCGGGTCGTCGGCGGCCCGCTCGTCGCGCTGCGCGGCCGCGACTGGTCGGCGACGTGGTCCCCCGACGCGGGCGGCATGACCGGGGAGCCGCGGGACGACCCGCGCTTCCGTGGCCGCCGGGGCTTCAGCGAGACGATGCGTGCCTGCCGGGCGCTGGCCGAGGGCCGCGAGGTGGCGCTGCCCCGCGGCACCGCCGCCGTCGTCGGCCGGGCGTGGTTCGAGTAGACCCGCGCCGGGTGGCGGTCATGACGTCGGCGACGCCCGCAGCTCCGCGAGCCGCTCGGTCGACACGCACGAGACGAGGCACCGCTCCTTGCGGTTCTCCAGCAGCCGCGCCGTGAAGCTCGTGAGGCCGCCGTCGCCGAGGTCGACGGCTCCGTCGTCCGCCGTGAGGGCCAGCGCGAGCCCGTCGTAGTAGCCACGCCCCTTCTCGCGGGCCGCGTCGAGGACGGCGGGGACGACGTCGTGCGCCACGGCGGGCAGGACGGTGTCGGCGAGGCGCTCGGCCACGGCGCCGTCCGCCCAGGCCGTCAGCTCGACGCGGGGCCGCCGGTGGGCGATCGTGCGGCCGAGCACGTCCTGCCAGTACCGCACGTGCCGGACGAGCAGGTCCGCCTCGGTGCGCCCCGACCCGGTATCACGGGCGCTCGAGACCAGCACGAACAGCCGGAAGGCGACCCTGCGCCCGGGCCGAAGACCTGCGCCCGCAGCTGGGGCTGGACCGCGGCGAGATGGACCGCCTCGTCGCGCGGCCGTTCGGCGCGGCGCGCTGCGGCCTCGACGGCGAGCGCGTTGGTGGAGTCGCTCACGACCTCCGTGAGTCGCATCGTCGTGACGACGCGGTGCTGGCTGACCGGCGCGAGCGCGGCCACCGTCCCGAGGGGCGCGACCGGGGAGAGCTCGACGCCGTCGAACGCGTCGGGCAGGGCGTCCCACAGCGCGGCCTCGAGCGCGGCGAGCCGGCGGGGGTCGGACGCGCCGGGCCGCACCAGCCGGTCCTGGCGCCAGCGGGCGAGCACCTCGGCGGGCCGGATCGCGCCCGCGCGGGCGGCGGCGACGTCGAGCAGCAGCGTCCGCAGGTCCGCGGCGGGAAGCCGCGACTCCAGCAGGGCGCGGACGTCGTCCGGCACGTCGCGCCACACGCGGACGGAGGCGCCGGACCTCGGGTTGCCGTCGTCGGGCCGCATCGCGCCATCGAAGCACGGCCGGCCCCGGACGGTCACGGGGATACGGCGCCCGTCAGGCGCCCGTCAGGCGCCCGTCAGGCGCCCGTCACGTACTCGTACCAGGCCAGGCCGGAGTCGTCGATCGCGCGGAGCGTCTCGTCGTCCAGCGGCACGATCCGCGAGGTCGCCCCCGTCCCGACCGCGTCGGGCTCCGCTGGCACCTTCGTCGCGACGACCATCTGCCACACCTCCTCGGTGGTGACGTCGTCCTCCGAGCCGTGACCGTCCCTCGTGCCGGAGACGTGCACGCACGCGCGCACGAGGATCTCGTCGCCCTCGTCGTCGTGCCAGCCCTCGGTCGGGGTGTCGCCGCCGACGCCGTCGTCCTCGCACGGCGCGACGTCGGTGGACGCGAGGTCGGCCGTCTCCGCCTCGGCGGCGACCAGATCCGCGAGCTGGCGCTTCGCCTCGGCGGTCAGCACCTCCGAGTGGTCGCCGGTCGTGAAGTCCGCGACGATCTCGTCGGCCGTGAGGCCGGTGTGGTCCAGCCGTCTCGTCTGGTCGGCGTACCGCAGGGTGGTCGGCGCGGCGGCGGCCAGCGCCGTCGCCACGATCTGGGCGGCGTAGGCGGGCGTCGTGGACAGCACCGGATGGTCGGCGGGGAGCTCGCTGAACCGCGAGCCGGACGACGGCCCGGGGGGCGACGCCGTCGGCGCGCACGCCGCCAGCAGCAGGCACACGGCGGCGGCCCACGCGGGAGCGCCCACGACGCCCTGACGGTTCACGCCGTCATCATGGCAGGCCGTGTCCGCCCGGTCCCGGCGAAGGCTCGTATCCTCGAACTGCGATCCTGCCCGGCGAGCGAGGGGTGCCGATGTCCGACGACGGTTCCGGTCCGGCGTCGCCCCTGCGCCCGGCGGACCACGTGGCCGAGGAGCTGTTCGCGCGCCTGCACGACCTGCCAGGATCGACCGGCCCGGCGAACGCCGCCCACGCGCGGGAGCTGCTCGCCCAGGCGCGCGGCGTCCGCGACGCGTTCACCCGGCTGCTGCTGTCCTACCAGTGCGCGATCGACGAGGTGGCGACGAAGGTCGACATCCTCCGCCGGGACTTCGAGAGCGCCTACGACTACAGCCCGATCGAGCACGTCCGCACGCGGCTGAAGTCCCCGGACAGCCTGCTCGAGAAGGCGCTGCGGCAGGGCACCGACCTGACCGTGCCCGCCGTGCGCGCCGAGATCCGCGACATCGCCGGCATCCGCATCACCTGCAGCTTCGTCTCCGACGTCTACTGGATCGCCGAGATGCTCAGCGCGCAGCCCGACCTGCGCCTCCTGGCGACCAAGGACTACATCGCGAACCCGAAGCCCAACGGCTACCGGTCGCTGCACCTCATCCTCGACGTCCCGGTGTTCCTCTCCGACCGCACGGAGCACGTCCCGGTGGAGCTCCAGATCCGCACGATCGCGATGGACTTCTGGGCGAGCACCGAGCACAAGCTCGCGTACAAGTACCGCACCGACATGCCGCCCGAGCTGGCCGCCGAGCTCGACGACGCCGCCCGCGTCGCCGCGGACCTCGACGCGCGCATGGGGCGTCTGCGCGACCAGGTGCGGCCGTCGCCGCACAGCCCCCGCTAGGCCGGCCGCGTCGGTCGGCCGCGAACGGACGACACGCTCGCGGCAGGCTGTACTGTCGGCGGGGCGGGCACGTTTCTGCAGGTCACAGGATGTATTTCGGCACGACGCCGTCCGCATGCAGATCCCCGGCCCGCCGCACGCGGGCCGGACCGTCCGATGGGGAAGCGAGACGTCGATGCCCGCAGTCCGGTCCGTCCTGGTCGTCGGCGGTGGCGCCGCCGGGTGCGCCACCGCGATCCTGCTCGCCGAGGCCGGCGTGCAGGTCGAGATCGTCGAGTCCCGGCCCGGCGTCCCCGGGGTCGGCTCCGGCATCACCCTGCAGGGCAACGCCCTGCGCGTCCTGCGGGACCTCGGCGTCTGGGAGCCGGTCCGCGAGGCCGGGTACGCCTTCGACTCGCTCGGCATCCGCGCCCCCGACGCCGCCGGGACGCTCGTGGCCGAGATCCCCGACGTCCGCACCGGCGGACCCGACCTGCCCGGCACCCTGGGCATGTCGCGCCCCGCGCTCGCGCGACTCCTGCTCGACCGTGCCGCTGGTGCCGGCGCCACGGTCCGGTTCGGCACCGCCCCCACGGCCCTGCGCCAGGACGGCGACGGCGTCGAGGTGACGTTCTCCGACGGCTCCGGCCGCCGCTACGACCTGGTCGTGGGCGCCGACGGCGTCCGGTCGTGGACGCGGTCCGCGATCGGCATCGCCACCGAACCACGGGCCACGGGCATGGGCATCTGGCGCGCCTCCGTCCCCCGGCCCGCCGGCGTCGTGCGCACGGACCTCACCCACGGCGGCCGCTGCTACATCGCCGGGTACTGCCCGACCGGTGCGGACACCATGTACGCCTACCTCGTCGAGGACGTCCAGGACCGGACCGGCCTCTCCCAGGCCGAGCAGGTCGCCGTCTTCCGCGACCTCGCGGGCGCGTACGGCGGGCCGTGGGACGACATCCGCGAGTGCCTCACCGACGACACCCGCATCAACTACGCCCGGTTCGAGTCCCACGTCGTCGACGCGCCGTGGCACCGCGGGCGGGTCGTCCTCGTCGGCGACGCCGCGCACTCGTGCCCGCCCACCGTCGCCCAGGGGGCGGCCCAGGGGCTGGAGGACGCCGCCGTGCTCGCGGAGCTCCTCCTCGCCGGCGACCGCGTCGACGACGAGCTCCTCGGCCGGTACACCGCGCGGCGAGAACCGCGCGCCCGCGAGGTCGTGGACGCGTCCGTGCAGATCGGGCAGTGGATGCTCGACCGCACACCCCCGGCGGAGGCCGACGTGCCCGGCGTCATGCAGCGCGTCTCCGCCCTCGTGACCGAGCGGCCCTGAGCGAGGCGCGCCCGAGCGGGCCTGCGTCCCGACGCCTACTCCCGGTCGGGGCTCGCCCTGCCGTCGGCGTCCGGGCTCGCCCCGCCCGTGGTGTGGAGGAGCTCGCGCGCCTGCTCGGCCGCGCGGGCGATGCTCTCCCCGACGAACTCGAGGAAGCGGGACATGTTCTCGAGCCGCGCTCCGGTCGGGGACTCGCGCCCGTAGACCCGCACCCCCTGCCGGGCGGTCTCGGCGAGCTGGGCGTTGGTCCGGGCGGCGGCGATCACCGACTGGTACCAGACGTCGCCGTCGGCGACGTAGCGCTCGCGGCGGCCCTCGTCGCGCTCGCGGATGACGAGGCCCTGGCCCTCGAGGTACGCGATCGCCTTCGAGATCGACGACGGGCTGACCTCAAGGCGTCGGGAGAGCTCCGCCGCGGTGAGGCTGCCCGCGTCGGTGGTGAACAGGCAGGTCAGGATGCCCGCGGGGATGCGCGACAGCCCCGACCCCATGAACAGGGTCGTGAACGTCTCCTCGTACTCGCGCACCGCGGTGTCGTCGCGGCCGTGTGCCGGCCGCGGCGCCCTTTCCCCGGTCGGCGCCGTCGCCCGACGGCGGTGTGCGCGGCGCTCCGTGGCGCGCTGGGCCAGGTCGGCGCGGTAGGCGCTCGGCCCGCCGTTGCGCATGACCTCGCGCGTGATCGTCGAGGTCGGTCGGTCCAGGCGCCGGGCGATCTCCGCATAGGCGAGGTCGTCGGACAGCCCGATCGCGATCTGCTGACGTTCCTGCTTGGTGAGCCTTCCTCCAGGCATCGTGCCCTCCCCCCTGCTGCACGGTCCTCTCCACGCTAGCTCGCGTCCCGCGCCTCGTGCAACGCGAACCACGCCGGCCTGTTGCGTTCTCCTGTGACCAGGTGCAACACTTTCTACAGGCTGACCTGGGATGTTATGAGTTCGATGCAACATTGCTGTTGCCAGATCTGCGAACGCAACCGTAGCGTTTCCCATGTCAGAAACACGGAGCACTGCCGAGCACAGGAGCTGAGCACGATGCACACGTTCGACACCCCCACCACCGTCTCCCTCGTCCTCGACGTCCCTGCGGGCCGGATCCAGGTCGTCGCCGCCGATCGCCCCGACACCACGGTCGAGGTCCTTCCCGCCGACGCCTCGAAGGGCCGCGACGTGAAGGCGGCGGAGCGGACCACCGTCGAGTACGCCGCCGGCGTCCTGCGGGTCACGACGCCGGTCGAGCACAAGGTCCTCGGCTCCTCCGGGTCAGTCGAGGTCACGGTCCAGCTGCCCGCGGGCTCGCGGGTCAAGGTCGATGCCGCGGGCGCCGACGTGCGCGGCGTCGGGCGTCTCGGAGAGGTCGCCGTCGACACCGCGGCGGGCACGATCACCCTCGACGAGACGTCGGGCGGTCGGGCCGCCACGCTCGCGGGCGACGTCGAGGTCGGCCGGCTCACCGGCCCTGCCGAGCTCAGCACGGCGAAGGGCGACATCCGCGTCGCCGAGGCGGTGCGCGGCACCGTCACGGCGAGCACCCAGGCCGGCAGCGTGTCGATCGTCGCCGCGGCCGGGGTCTCGGCCACCCTCGACGCCTCCACCGCCCTCGGCCGGATCTCCAACTCGCTCCAGAACTCCGGCACCCCCGAGCTGGAGATCCACGCGACCACCGCCCTCGGCGACATCACCGCCCGCAGCCTCTGAGCGACCACGGCGCCGCACGGCGGCGCCGTGGCCCTCCCCCGCACGCCCGCCATACCGAAGGAGCACCCCATGAGCACCACCGCCCGCGGCCCCGCCATCGAGGTGGCCGGCCTGCGCAAGTCCTACCGGTCCAAGTCCGGCGACCAGCTCGTGCTCGACGGCGTCGACCTGGTCGTCCCGGCCGGCACCGTCACCGCGATGCTCGGCCCCAACGGCGCCGGCAAGACCACCACCGTCGGCGTCCTGTCCACCCTCCTGAAGGCCGACGCCGGCACCGTCCGCGTCGCCGGGCACGACGTCGACCGGGAACCGGACGCCGTCCGCGCCTCCATCGGCGTCACCGGCCAGATCACCGCCGTCGACGAGCTACTGACCGGCGCCGAGAACCTGCGCCTCATGGCCGACCTCAACCACCTCGGCAAGGCGGCCGGCCGCCGTCGGGCCGCCGAGCTGCTCGAGCGCTTCGGCCTCGCGGACGCCGGCGCCAAGCCCGTCGCCACCTACTCCGGCGGCATGAAGCGCAAGCTCGACCTCGCCATGACGCTCGTCGGGTCGCCGTCGGTCGTCTTCCTCGACGAGCCCACCACCGGCCTCGACCCTCGCTCCCGCCGCACCCTGTGGGACGAGGTCCGCGCGCTCGTCGCCGCCGGGACCACCATCCTCCTCACCACGCAGTACCTCGAGGAGGCCGACCAGCTCGCCGACTCCGTCGCCGTCCTGCACGACGGCCGCGTCGTCGCCGAGGGCACCCCCGCCGAGCTCAAGGCCGTGCACGACGCCGGATCGCTCGACGACGTGTTCCTCGCCCTCACCGAACCGCCCACCGAGGCCGACGTCGACCCCGACGCCGACGCCGCGAGCTCGAAGGAGAACGTCCGATGACCGCCATCGCCGCCCCCGCTCCCGTGACCGCGCGCCCGCGCCCGGTCGCCGACGTCCTGACCATGCTGCGCCGCAGCCTGCTGCGCGCGGTGCGTTACCCGGGGCTGACCGTGTTCCTCGTCCTCGGCCCGCTGGTCATGCTGCTGCTGTTCGTGTACGTCTTCGGCGGCGCCTTCGGCGCGGGCGTGGCGCCCGGGGTGGCGCCCGGCGCGGACGGCCGCGCCGCCTACCTCGACTACATCACGCCCACCCTGCTGGTCATCACCGTGGTCGGGGGCGCGACGTCGGTCGCCACCAGCGCCGCCATGGACGCGGCCAGCGGCATCATGGCCCGGTTCAAGACCATGGCGATCGCGCCCGGGTCGGTGCTGTCCGGGATGGTGCTCGGGTTCCTCGTGCAGGCGCTGGCGGCGCTCGTGCTGGTGCTCGGCGCGGCCGTCGCGATGGGCTACCGGCCCGACGCCGACGTCCTGGACTGGCTCGCGCTGCTCGGGCTGTTCGTGCTGCTGGGGTTCGCCCTGAACTGGCTGTGCGTCGCGATGGGCCTGAACGCCCAGAGCGTCGAGACCGCCAGCAACATGCCGCTCATCCTGGTGCTCCTGCCCTTCCTGGGCAGCGGGTTCGTGCCCGTGGAGACCATGCCGACGGCGGTGCGCTGGTTCGCCGAGTACCAGCCGTTCACGCCCATCATCGAGACCGTCCGCGGGCTGCTGGCCGGCGGCGGGCTCGAGGGCGCCGTCGTGGCGCAGGCCCTGGGCTGGATCCTGGCGATCGGCGTCGCAGGGTACGCCTGGGCCCGCTCGCTCTACCGCCGCGAGCGCCGGATCTGAACGACCAACGCACGGACGTCGTGCGGGCCGCACCGGGAACGACCCGGCGCAGCCCGCACGACGTTTCTGCGGTTCAGCGGCCCCAGCCGTGGCCGTGCCCGAGACGGACCGTCCACACCTCCCCGCCGAGCGTGACGACGTAGGCCGTGCCCCGGACGATCTCGACGGACGTCGGTTGGTCGAGCCCGTCGGCGACGGGACGCAAGGTCCCGTCCCACCCGGCCTTCATGAGCTGACCGGTGCCGGGTTCGGCGGGCGACCCCTCGGGGTTGACCGGATCGAACACACCCTGCGAGAGCGCGTACAGCCCGCCGCGGCCGAGCTCCACGTCGACGAGCAGCCGGCCGCCGGAGGCGATCTCCGCCGTGTCCGGCCAGCCCGGTCGGAACGCCACGACCTTCCCGTCCTCGGGCAGGTGCGGCACCGGTCCGGCCTGGGCGACCAGGACGGTCCGGCCGAACGTCTCGAGGCCGGTGGGGACGACGTTGTCGAGTGCGATCAGCTCGGAGATCGAGCCGCGCGGCGTCACGCGCAACACCCGGTTGTGGTGTCCGTCGGTGACGAGGAAGCCGCCGCGGTGCGCCTCGAGGGCGAACTGCACGCCGGTCGGCACGAAGAAGTCCGTGTCGGGCGGGTTCGCGACGGACCAGGCGCCGATGTCGGCGACGGGCACGACGGCTCCGGACCGGTCGACCCGGTAGAGGCCCGAGGCGTCGTCGGGCTCGACGAGGGTCACGAGGACGTACGCGGTGCGGCCGAGGAACGCGACGTCGAGCGCCCCGCCGGGCGTTCCGAGCACCCGCTCGGGCAGGCCGGACGCGAAGGTCGAGACCTCGCCGGTGCGGCGGTCGACCCGGGAGACCTCCCCCGTTTCGGGCTCCGTGACGTACAGGGCCCCGTCGGGGCCGATGGTGCTGCCACCCCCGCCCGACAGGCCGGTCACCAGGAGCGACGGGTCCCCGGGGTCGTGGCCGGATCGTGGTGACGACGCGACGGCGGTCGTCGCGGCGGTCGTCGCGGCGAGGAGCGTTGACAGGACAAGGGCGGTCAAGCGGTGTGGGGTGCGCACGGGAACTCCCATGGGTGCGTCGTTGCACTGCTGCGGGTCGGGCTCGGCGCAGACGTTGGCATCGCACACCGGGTCGGGACGTTTGCTTGCGTTCTCTCCCCGCGTTCGACAGTACGCCCGCAGGATCGCCGTCACGGGTGGAACCCGGACGGGCTTCCCGGCCACGACGGCGACCAGCCGGACGGCCCGCGCCGTTATGGTGGGCCGATGACGTCGGTCAGGCAGGTCCAGGTCACGTTCGACTGCGCGGACCCGGAGCGGGTCGCGCGCTTCTGGTGCGAGGTGCTGGGGTACGTCGTACCGCCACCCCCGGAGGGGTTCGCCTCGTGGGACGAGTTCGACCGCTCGCTGCCGGAGGACCGTCAGGGCTCGGCGTTCGCGTGCGTCGACCCCACGGGCGTGGGCCCGCGGCTGTTCTTCCAGCGCGTCCCCGAGGGCAAGGTCGTCAAGAACCGGGTGCACCTCGACGTGCGGGTCGGCACCGGGCTGGTCGGCGACGAGCGGCTCGCGACGCTCGAGGCCGAGCGGGATCGGCTGGTCGCGCTCGGCGCGACGCACGTGCGGACGCTGTACGCCGACGGCATCGAGGAGTCATGCGTCTGCATGCAGGACGTCGAGGGCAACGAGTTCGACCTCGACTGAGGCGGAGGTGCAGCGCAGGGTGAGGGCCGAGGAACGAGGCACTCGCCCGCAGCGGAACCGCAGACTCAGGCGACAGACAACTCGACTGAGTGTGTCGCCTGAGGGGCCTCAGTCGGGGGCGTCCCCCGTCGACCCCGTGCCGGGCGGCCCGCCGGGCACGGAGCGATGGAGGCCCGCGCCGCCGTCCGGCGCCGCGAAGCGCACCGGAGACGCGACGAAGAGCCCGCTCGCGAGCAGGGCGAGCACGGTCACGACCGAGCAGACCCGCGTCATGACGCGGGCCGCCCGCGCCCCGAGCCCGCGGCGTGCCAGCGCGAGCAGGCCGAACCCGACCAGGCCACCGGCGGTGTTGACGACGACGTCGGTCGCGTCGGACCGCCCGACTGCGAGCGCGTACTGGGCGGCCTCGAGGACCAGGCTCACCCCGGCGACCGCGGCCGCGGACCTCCACCACGGCCACGCCGGCGCGGCCAGGCCGAGGTAGAGGCCCACGGGGACGAAGAGCAGCAGGTTCACGAGTACCTCGCCGGGCGCGCTGGCACCGGAGCCGGCGGTCGGGGCAAACGGCACGAGCTTGACCACGCGCTGTGCGCCTTCCCCGACCCACGGGACCTCGAGCTTCCACAGCACGATCCAGGCGAGCAGGGCGAGGTAGACCACGAGGCCCGCGACCAGGGCGGCCCTGGTCGCTCGGTGCCCGCCGGACTCCGCGGCGTCGGGCGCGGGCTGCTGGGTGGTGATCACTGCTGCATCCTCGGGTCGTGCGTCGGGTCGGGGTACATGGCCGGGCAGCCGTCGTCGGCCGCGTCGGGGTGCAGCTCGTAGTGCCAGGGCTCGTTGGCGTACGTCTGGCACAGCCCGAACGCGGCGCCGTGCTCGGACAGCCACGCGGTCGCGGCGGTGGGACCGAGGTCGACCGCGTCGCCGGAGACGTGGGACGACGTGTCCGCCGTGGCCACCCATCGGGCGGCCTCCTCGGCCGAACCGTACTTCGCGACCGCCTCGCGGAAGAGCTGGTCCTGGAGCTCCGCGGAGCGCCAGCCGCTGGTGACGTGGAACGTCACCCCGTCGTCGGCGGCATCCGTCGCCGCGGCACGCAGGGCGCCGAGCAGCGCGGGGTCGAGGTTCGCGACGTCGGGATCGGAGTCGTCGAGCACGGTCACGGCGTCGGTGGCGGTGTCGCCCGGATCGCCGGGCTCGCCGGGCGCCGCGAGGTGGTCGCCGTGGCTTCCTCCGTGCCGCTGCGCGCCGTCGGACGACGTCGCGGACGTCCGCGACGTCGACGCGGACGTCTGCGACGAGGGCGAGGGCGCCAGGGAGGGCCAGGTGAGGACGCCGGCGAGGACCACGCCGACGACCCCGAGCACGACGAGGACCGCCGCTCGACCGCGGCGGGGCGCCGTGCGCGCGTGTTTCAGGTTGACCATGCCGGCCAGTCCAGGCGACCGGCAGTTGCCAGCGCGTATGCGCATTTCGATACGCCGGCGATATGCGACGGCTCGTAGCATCGAGGGCGTGCGCGTGCTGATCGTCGAGGACGAGCCCTACCTGGCGGACGCCGTCCGCGACGGGCTGCGCCTGGAGGCGATCGCGGCGGACGTCGCGGGTGACGGCCACACCGCCCTGGAGCTGCTGAGCGTCAACGCCTACGACATCGCCGTCCTCGACCGCGACGTCCCCGGGCCGTCGGGAGACGAGATCGCCGCGCACATCGTCGCCTCCGGCAGCGGCACGCCGATCCTCATGCTCACCGCGGCGGACCGGCTCGACGACAAGGAGTCCGGGTTCGAGCTCGGCGCCGACGACTACCTCACCAAGCCCTTCGAGCTGCGCGAGCTCGTGCTCCGGCTCCGGGCGCTGGACCGGCGTCGGGCCCACCACCGGCCACCCGTGCGCGAGCTCGCGGGCCTGCGTCTGGACCCGTTCCGCCGCGAGGTCTACCGCGACGGAAGGTACGTCGCGCTGACCCGCAAGCAGTTCGCCGTGCTGGAGGTGCTGGTCGCCGCCGACGGCGGCGTCGTCAGCGCCGAGGAGCTCCTCGAGCGCGCGTGGGACGAGAACGCCGACCCGTTCACCAACGCCGTGCGCATCACGGTCTCGGCGCTGCGCAAGCGGCTCGGGGAGCCGTGGCTCATCGCCACCGTGCCCGGCGTCGGCTACCGCATCGACACGACCGACGACGAGAGGGCTTCCGGCGGCGAGACCGAGGGAGACGTGGACCGTGGATAGGCGGCCCGGCCCGAGTGTCCGCCTCAAGCTCACCCTCAGCTACGCGGCGTTCCTCATGGTCGCGGGCGCCCTGCTGCTGGCGGTGGTGTGGGTGTTCCTGCTGCGGTACGTGCCCGAGTCGGTGCTGATCACCATCGACCGGCCCGGCCCCGGGCAGTTCATCCCCAACCGGTCCGACCTCGAGCGCGCGTTCGCTCCGCGGGCGGCCACGGCGATGGCGTGCCTCCTGGTGTTCGGGCTGGTGGGCGGGTGGCTCCTCGCCGGCCGCATGCTCGCCCCGCTGAACCGCATCACCGCCGCCACCCGGCGTGCCGCCGGCGGCTCCCTGTCGCACCGCATCCGGCTGCCGGGCCCCGACGACGAGTTCCGGGAGCTCGCCGACGCCTTCGACGCCATGCTCGCGCGGCTCGAGGCGCACGTCGCCGAGCAACGACGGTTCGCGGCCAACGCCTCCCACGAGCTGCGCACCCCGCTGGCGACCACCCAGGCGCTGCTCGACGTCGCGCGCAGCGACCCGGGCCACGACACCGGCGAGCTCCTCGACCGCCTGCACGCCGTCAACGCCCGCGCGATCGACCTTACCGAGGCGCTGCTCCTGCTCAGCCGCGCCGACAGGCGGTCCTTCACGGCCGAGCGCGTCGACCTGTCCCTCCTCGCCGAGGAGGCGACCGAGACGCTGCTGCCCCTCGCGGAGAAGCGCGGCATCTCCCTCGAGACGGCCGGCGACTTCGCCCCCGCCGTCGGGTCGCCGGCCCTGCTGCTGCAGCTGACCACGAACCTCGTGCACAACGCGATCGTCCACAACCTTCCCGACGGCGGCGGCACCGTGCGGGTCGGCACCGTCGCCCGGCCGGGGTCCGTCGCGCTCACCGTCGAGAACACGGGCGAGGCGGTCGCCCCCGAGGTGGTCGCGACGCTCACCGAGCCGTTCCAGCGCGGCACCGAACGGGTCCGCGCCGACCACGCGGGCGTCGGCCTCGGCCTGGCGATCGTCCAGAGCATCGCCCGGGCGCACGACGCTGACCTCACCCTCGCCCCCCGGCCGGGCGGGGGGCTCCGCGTCACCGTGCGGCTGCCGGCCGCGCCGCCGCGCCCCGCCGGGTGACAGGCCTGGGCGAGCCGGTTGCCGCGCGACCTGTCACCGGACCCCGTCGTCAGGAGGCGATCTCGGCGATCGCCCGCTTCAGGGCGGCGACCGACCCGGGGCCGCCATGACCCTCGTCCAGGATCGTCAGCTCGCTGCCGGGCCAGGCCCGGTGGAGCTCCCACGCCGTGACCGCCGGGCCGGAGATGTCGCGGCGGCCGTGGACGAGCACACCGGGGATCCCGTCGAGCCGCTCCATCCGCCCGAGGATGTCGTCGCCCCCGAAGCCCGAGTGGGACCAGTAGTGCGTCACCAGCGTGGCGAGCACGTCGCGGGTCGGGGGCGTGTGCCAGCGCGGGTCGGGCTGCCAGCCCGGTCCGAGCGAGACGTGCGTGTCCTCCCACCGACCCCACGCCGCCGCGGCACGACGACGGACCTCGACGTCGGCGTCGCGCAGGGCACGCGCGTAGGCGTCCACCACCCGCTCCCCCGGGGCGCGCTCGACCGCACCGGCGAAGGCCTCCCACTCCTCGGGGAACACCCGCCCGATCGACTCGGTGATCCACTCGACCTCCGCCGTCGACGTGGTCGTCACCGCGAACAGCCCGAGGCCCGTGACCCGCTCCGGGTGGGCCTGCGCGTAGGCGAGCGCCAGCGTGGTCCCCCAGGACGCGCCGGTCACCATCCACCGGTCGATCCCCAGGTGCCGGCGCAGCGCCTCGATGTCGTCGATCTGCGCCGGCGTGGTGTTCTCGTCGAGCCGGTCCAGGCGCTCGGTCACCAGCGGCCGGCTGCGGCCGCAGCCCCGCTGGTCGAACGTGACCGACAGCTGTCGCGTCGGGTCGATCCGACGTCGGTGGCCGGCTCCGGCTCCGCCGCCGGGACCCCCGTGCAGCCACAGCACCGCCGCGCCCTCCGGGTTTCCCGCCACCTCGTAGTACAGCTCGTCGCCGCCACCCACACGCAGGTGACCGGTCCGGAGCGGGATCTGGGTCGGCATGCCGGGAGCCTAGCTAGAGCAGCAGCAGGTTCAGGGCCGCGGCGGCCACGAACAGGGTGACCAGTCGCTCGAACAGCTGCTGGTCGACGTGACCGATGACCCGCCGCCCGATCCACGTCCCGACCAGCACGAGCGGCGCGAGCACCGCCCACAGCGCCACCGTCTCGGTGCGCACGATCCCCACGCCGACGGCGACGGGCAGCTTGATCAGGTTCACCGTGAAGAAGAACCACGCCGTGGTGCCGAGGAACCGCCACTTCTCGTAGCGGGCGGCCAGCAGGTAGAGACTCATGGGCGGGCCCCCGGCGTTGGCCACCATCGTCGTGAAGCCGGCCAGGCCGCCGTAGCCCACGGTGGCCACCCGCGTGTCGGCGCGCAGGCGGTCCCGCCAGAGGTTGAGCACCAGCAGGGCGAGCAGGATCGCGCCGATCGTGCGGCGCATGACGTCGTCGCTGACCATGGTCAGGAAGACCGCGCCGAGCGCAACGCCCGCCAGGACCGGCACGAGCAGCCGCCCGATCACCCGGAAGTCGGCGTGCCGGCGATAGGCCCAGATCGCGACGAGGTCGCCCGTCACCAGCAGCAGGAGCACCGCGCCCGTCGAGTCCTTCGCGGGGATGACGAGCGCCATGAGCGCCGCGGCGATCATGCCCAGGCCGCCGAGCGCCGTCTTGGAGAAACCGACGAGCAGCGCGACCAGGGCGGCGACGGCCCAGCCGGTCCACGGGAGCCCGGCGATCAGGGGGGCGGGCTCGAGCACCCGGGAAGCCTAGCCGTCGTCCCTCACCGTTCCCGCGTCTCCCCGCCTCCCCCTGCCACCTGGTCTCGTGCCGGCGACTGCGCTCCGACCATGGACAGCAGCTGGAGCCGCTCGTAGCTCTCGCTTCCCGGCGCCGCGGTGTAGACCAGCAGCGAGTGCGACTGCTCGGGGTCGAGGAGGATCTGGCAGCTCAGCTCCAGGAGCCCGACGGCGGGATGCTGGAAGCGCTTGACCTGGTGCGGGGTGATGCCGACCTCGTGCCGCTCCCACAGGGCGCGGAACTCGTCGCTGCGGGCGAGGAGCAGGTCGGCGAGACGGGCGGCCTTGGACTCCGGTCCGCGCAGGGCTAGGACTGTCCGGAGCCCCGAGGCGTACATGCGCGAGTAGAACTCGTGGTCGTCCGGCGGGTAGAGGCCGCGGACGGCCGGGTCGGTGAACCACCGGTACTCGATGCTCCGCGCCGGTCCGGTGTACCGGCTCAGGTCCCCGACGAGCGCGGCCCCCGGCCCGGTCTGCCGCAGCGTCTCGCCCAGCTCGGTGACGATCTCGGCCGGGGTGTCGGCAAGCCGGTCGAAGATCCGCAGCAGCCCCGGGCTGATGTGGTCGCTGCCGGGGCCCTGCAGCGGTGGGCGGTGACCGGCGAGGCGGAACAGGTGGTCGCGCTCGTCGCGCGAGAGGTGCAGCCCCTGGGCGATCGAGGCGATCATCTGCTCCGACGGATGCGGGCCGCGCTCGCGCTCCAGGCGGGAGTAGTAGTCGGTCGACATGTGGCACAGGGCCGCGACCTCCTCCCGGCGCAGCCCGCTGGTCCGCCGACGCGGTCCACGGGGCAGCCCCACGTCCTCCGGCTGCAACGCCTCACGGCGACGGCGGAGGAACTCGGCCAGGCCTGCACGATCGATCACCCGTACATCGTCTCCTGGACCGCGCCGCTCATCCACGGATCGTCGGGCCGTGGATAACTCGCTCCACGTCGGGGAGCCTCGGAGTCAGGCACCGCGCAGGTGCGCACCCACCACACGACGTCGGAGTGAGCCCATGGCACGCAGGCGGTACGACATCACCATCCCCGACCTCTCTGGACGGCGAGCACTGGTCACCGGGGCCAGCGACGGCATCGGGCTCGGCATCGCGACCCGGCTCGCCGGCGCGGGGGCCGAGGTCGTCATGCCGGTCCGCAACCGGCGCAAGGGAGAGGCGGCGGTCGAGCGGATCCGCCGGCAGCACCCCGACGCCAGGCTCTCGCTGCGGGAGCTGGACCTCTCGTCCCTGGAGTCGGTGGCCGCTCTCGGCAAGGAGCTCGTCGCCGACGGAGAGCCGATCCATCTCCTCGTCAACAACGCGGGGGTGATGACGCCGCCCGAGCGGCAGACCACCGTCGACGGGTTCGAGCTGCAGCTCGGCACCAACCACCTGGGCCACTTCGCGCTCACCGGCCACCTCCTGCCTCTGCTCAGGGCCGGACGCGCGCGGGTGACCACCCAGACGAGCATCGCCGCGCGTCGCGGCGCGATCGCCTGGGACGACCTGGGCGGGGAACGCGAGTATGACGGCATGCGCTCCTACCGGCAGTCGAAGATCGCGTGCGGCCTGTTCGGCCTCGAGCTCAGCCGCCGTAGTAGTGCCGCGGGCTGGGGGATCACGAGCAACGTCTCGCATCCCGGGGTCGCCCCGACCAGCCTGCTCGCAGCGCGCCCGGAGGTGGGCCGCGCGTCGGACACCCGGGACGTGCGCCTGATCCGCTGGCTCTCGGCGCGGGGCCTCCTCGTGGGCACGGTCGAGACCGCGACGCTCCCCGCCCTGATGGCCGCGACCTCGCCCCGGGCGAAGGACGGCGGCTTCTACGGGCCGCGGTGGCCCGGGAACGCCGGCGGCCCGCCCGGGGAGCAGAGGCCGTGGGCGCCGCTGCGCAGCGCGCAGGAAGCGTCCCGCCTCTGGGCGGTCTCCGAGGAGCTGACGGGGGTCAACCTCGCGTGACCACCGGGCGACCCGGACCGCTTTGCCCGCCCGGGCTCACGTCAGGTGCCGGACGAAGAACCTGGCCGCGTCGTCCCCCGCGAACGGCGGGACTCCGGTGTGCCCACCCAGGTTGGCCTGAAGCGTCTTCTCCTGGGAGCCGAAGGCGTCGAAGAGCTCGAGCGCCAGCTGCCGGTCGTTCCCCTCGTCGTCCCACTGCAGCAGGACGTGCAGCGGGATCGTGACCTGACGGGCCTCGTCGACCATGGTGCGGGGAACGAAGCTCCCGGCGAAGAGACCGGCGGCCGCGATGCGCTGTTCGACCACCGCCAGCCGGATGCCGATGGCGGTCACCCCGCCCGAGAACCCCACCGGGCCGCGGATCTCGGGCAGCGCCAGGAGGGCGTCCAGGGTGGACCGCCACTCCGGGACCGCCTGCTCGACCAGCGGGAGGACCAGCCGGTCAACGATCTCGTCGTCGACCGGCTCGCCCGCCGCGAGCGCCCCGCGCAGATCGGCGCGGGCCTGCTCGACGTCGGCCAGGCGGGGCCGGCTACCGCCCCCCGGGAGCTCGATCGTTGCGGCGGCGAAGCCGTCCGCCGCGCAGCGCCGGGCCCGCCCCGCCAGCCGGGGGTACATCCTGTCCAGTCCGCCCGGGTGGCCGAGCAGGATCAGCGGCACCGGTGCGGACACCGAGGCGGACGCGGGCGTCCACAGGATGCCGGGGATCTCGCCGAGGGTGAGCTCGCGCTCGACGACGTCGCCGTCGAGGCGCTTCTCAGCGGTGAGCTGCATGGTCGTGCCCTTCGGGAGCTCGTGTGCGAGGTTCCCGGGGCGGTCGCCGGTGGTGGCCCCGACCGCCCCGGGCCCTCTCTAGCCTAGGGAACCGTCACCGTGGTCGAGCCGCTCAGGCCGCTCGATGCGCCGGTGACGACGAGCTCGTGGCTTCCCGGCGACAGCACCTCGGGCAGCTCGATCCGCACACGCTCCAGATCGCCGGTGGCGTCGGCAGTCGCCGTCGTCGCCACCTCGGCTCCGTCGACGCTCACCGACACGGGTTCGTCGTTGGCGTAGGGCGAACCGCTGACCACCAGCGTCCGGCCGTGCACCTCGGCGCTGATGCTGGCAAAGGTCTCCTGCCCGTACAGCGGGGCGCCCTTGCGGACGGCCTCGACCGGGGGGATCGTCCCCGGCGACGTGCACGACCTGGCGGACGTGTCCCAGATCGAGTTGACGTTCGAGCGTGCCTGCTCGAGGGGGATGGAGCTGCCGGTCACCGTCTCGGTGACCTTGCACGGCTCGTTCGGGGTGGGGAACGCGTCGTTCTGGATCGTGAACAGGCGCGACATCTGGCCCGTGAACGAGACCTTCGACAGCGGGACCCAGCGGTCCTTGGCCGGCGAGAAGGTGAAGGCGTTGCCGTACGAGGCGGTGCGCGCACGTCCCGCCGTGAACTGGTCGTCGCGGACGAAGTCCTCGACGAAGGAGTACAGGCCGTCCAGCCGTTCGTGGGCGGCCGGGCGCTCGGTGCGCACGGTCATCAGCCGCGTCCAGTCCGGCGTCTTCCCGACGGGGTTCTTGTTGATCCACGCCGTGACAATCCTGGCGTTTCCGTCGGAGTCGTCGCCCTGCTCGGTGATCATCGTCGAGTAGGTCGTGCCCAGGTCCCAGTCGAACGGGATGCGGATGCTGGGGCCGCCGGCGTACTCGCCGTGGATCACCAGGTCGCCACCGGGGACGGCGTAGAGCACCTGCGAGGCCAGCCGGTCGTCCGGGACCTCGCCCTTGGCGGGGCCGAAGATCGAGAAGATGGCGATCTTGGACGAGTCCTCGAGCTCCTGGATGCCGAAGTAGCCGCCGGCGAAGCCGTTGGTCATGAAGTACGTGCCCGGTGCGCTGCTCAGCGGCGTGATCTCGTTGTAGAACGCACTGGCGTCCCGGGGCAGCTCCCCCGTGCTCGTCCTGTACTGCAGGTGGGCCGAGGGGTCGGCCTTCTCGAAGATGCCCGCCTCCTGCGCGTCGCAGATGCCCTGTCCCTCGACCAGCGGATCGCAGCTGTCGGGCTGCGGCGTCCGCCCGCCCCGGGGATCGACGCCGAACGGCTGCGCCACCGTCACGATCCGGGCGTCGAAGATGTGGGCCTGCCCGTTGCCGCTGACCTGGATCTCCCTGACCTTCCGGTCCGGGTCGATGGTGATGCCGCTGACGAACATCCCGTACAGGGTGTCCGCGTCGGCGTTCTCGGTGGTCGGCGTGTTGCGGCCCGGAACGCGGAACGCGTCCTGGACGACGCCGAGCTCGTCGGGCGTCTGGGTGGACCAGGTGTTGGTGGTGGCGAACGTCCTCAGCTCGGTGCGGTCCTCGTACTTCACCGTGACGTTGAAGGGGCGGTTGTTGCTGGTCGTCGTGGCCAGGAACGCGATGGCGTTGCCCTGGCCGCGCAGCTTGATCGTCGTGGGCACCGTCGACGGGGCGACGTTGTCGGGCGTGCCGGGCCTCGTGCGCGGCATGGTGAAGTCGAGGCCCCCCACGGTGACCTGCGCCCCGGGACCGTATCCGGCGTCGGCCAGGCTCGAGGCGCTGAAGGAGGACCCGCTGGAGCTCAGCTGACCCCGGCCCAGCGTCCGGGCATCGGTGATGCCCACGTTGTTGAACGCCCGGGAGACCGCGCCGCGGGAGTCGTGCGCGGAGTCCGGGCTGCCGGAGGGGGCCGCCAGGGCCGAGGGCGGCCCCATCCCCACCGCTGCCGTGATCATCACGGCGATGCCGAGTCGGAGTCGGGTGCTCAAGGCCATGGGAAGTCCCCTGTCGCGTGGCGTGGTCGGCGAGACGGCATGATGCAACGTTTCATCATGTGTGACGTGGACCATAGTGCCTGAGGCGCCCATCGATGTCACCCCCCGGGGCTCCCGGTACCGACCGGGCGTCCCGCAGCAGCCGATCCCGCGGCGCTAGGGTACGGACCGACCGCACCACCCAGGACGAGGGGCGCGATGGAACGCAAGCCCAAGCCGACCATCCGCGACGTCGCCCACCTTGCCGGAGTCGCTCCCTCGACCGTGTCCCACGTGCTGTCGGGGGCCCAGGGCGGGACGACCCGCGTCGGCGAGTCCACCCGGAAGCGGGTCAAGGAAGCCGCCGCCGCACTCGGATACGTCCCCAGCCAGGCGGCGCGCGGCATGCGACGGGGACGGACCGACCTGGTGGCGGTGGCGATCGGTGACCTCGACTGGCCGTGGGACCGTGCCCTTGCCGGTGCGGCGGCCCGCTTCTTTCCCGCGCACGGCTACCAGGTGGTGGTCGTCCTCGGCGACGCATGGCGGCAGTTCATGCTCTCGGGAGGGGCCGACGGCGTGATCCTCGGCTTCATTCCCGAGGGTGTCCCCCGGGACCGGACCGTGACGGAGCTGGCCGGCCGCGGGGTGGCCCAGGTGGTCATCTCCGACGCCATGGAACCCGCCGGTTTCGACGTCCTCGCGCCCGAACCGGATGCGGGCGTCGCCGAGGGGATGGACTTTCTCACCGCGAGGCACTCGCGGATCGCGTGCATCAGACGCGCCCCGGAGAGCCACCGCGCGCGCCCGTCGAGATACAGCGGCTACGTCGCCGGCCTCGAGCGGGCGGGCCTCCCCGTCGACGAAGGGCTCGTCCGCACGTCGCACCACCGTCGGGACCTCGCCTACACGGCGGCGCTCGACCTCCTGCGCCTCGACGTCCCGCCCACCGCCGTCTTCGCGACGGACGACATGGAGGCGCTGCAGGTCCTGCGCGCGGCGTTCCGACTGGGTCTGCGTGTGCCGCAGGACCTCCAGATCATGGGCGTCGGCAACTCCACCGAGGGCCAGGAGGGCGACCCCGCACTCACCACGGTGGGGCCGGAGCCCATCTTCGACCAGGTGTGCTCGATGCTCCTGGACCGGATGGAGGGCAGGACGCCTACCGACGGCGTCAGGGTCGCCGCTCCGTGGACCCTGCACCTCCGCGGCACGACGCTGCCCCGCTGACGCTCCGACCAGCAGTCCCCCATCACGCTCGACCCTGGCACCACGCGCCACGTCGTCGACGTCGTCCGAGAGCTCACCGGCGCCTGAGGAGCTCTCGACACGCGGCCCGTTGACAGCGAGGCGGCCTGGTCCCACAATGGCGAAACTGCTTTCACAATGGAGATGAAAGTCACTTAGAAACCGGGGTCCAACGATGTCCGCCATCGACGGGAAGCTCGTCGCCCAGTGCCTGACGCATCTGCGCGACCTGGAACGGGCGACCATCTCGGACCTGGCGGAGCGCACCGGCCTGTCGCGCCCGACGGTCACCGCGGCGCTGAACGCGCTGGTGGAGTCCGGGCTCGCCGTCGAGCACGAGGCACGGTCCGCCGCCGGCCGCCCCGCGCGCGCCTTCTCCCCCGTCGCCGGCTCGCCGGTGATCGTGGGCATCGACCTGACGCGCAGCACCGTCCGCATCGTGATCGCCGATCGCACCGGGCGGGTGCTGGGCCGCCAGGACTCCGAGATCGCGCCGCCGACCACCGCGCAGCCCTCGCTCGCCCCGGTCCGCGCCCTGCTGCTGCAGACGCTGGAGCGCGCCGGTCACCGGCAGTCGAACGTCGCGGCGATCGGCATCGCGGTCGCCGGTCTGATCGACGAGGACGGCATCCTCATCTCCGCCCCGCAGATCACCGCCTGGAACGGCCGGGACCTCGCCGCGATGTTCACCGAGTACTTCGGCGCGCCGGTCGTGGTCGACAACGACCTGTCCCTCGCCGCCGAGGCCGAGTCCCGCGGCGGGGCGCTCGCCGACGCCGAGACGGGCGTGTACGCGCTCACCTGGCACCACGTGTCGGCGCGGGTCACGGCATCCGGCCGGGTGCTCCGCGGGCGCCGCGGACGCGCCGGGGAGGTCGGGCTGCTCCGTGCGTTCAGCGATGTCGAGGTGCCGCCCGGCACCCTCCTCGAGGCCGTCCCGAAGGTGGGCGCCGAGCTGCGCCGGCTGCGGGACGACCCGGCCGACCTGTCCGGGCTCGCGGCGCTGGAAGCCCTGAGCGCAGCGATGGCGCCGGCGCTGGCCGCGCTCATCCTCACCGTCGACCCCGACGTCATCGTCCTCGGCGGCGAGCTCGGCGAGTACGCCGATCTCGTGGCCGGCCCGCTCGCCGACGGTATCCGCACCGCCGTGACGGGCATCGAGACCGGCCCGCGGCTCATCCGCGGGGGCGAGTTGGGCGCCGACGCGGCGGTCCTCGGGGCGGTCGGCCTGGCCTTCAAGAACCACTCCACCCGCATCTACGGGATGCCGGACGTTCCGGCACCCGTCATCACCATCGATCCGGAGAACGAAAAGATGACGACCGACACCGTCGCCGAGACGACACCGTTCCGAGCCGCCGTGATCGGCGTCGGCGCCCGAGCCGGCGTCGCGCTGCACGTGAAGGAGGCGGGCGGGATCGTCGTCGCGGCGGTCGACCCCGACGAGCGCACGCACGCGCGGGCCGCGCGCCTGTTCGGAGACGTCCCGGTGTTCTCCTCGGTCAAGGAGCTGCTCGCCTCGGACGTGGCGGTCGACGGCGCGTTCGTGACCACCCCGGACCACACCCACGCCGAGGTCGCCGTCGAGCTGCTCGAGGCGGGCGTCGCCGCCTACATCGAGAAGCCCCTCGCCGTCTCCATCGAGGACGCCGACCGCATCCTCGAGGCCGGGCACCGCACCGGCACCAAGGTCTACGTCGGCCACAACATGCGCCACATGCAGGTCGTCCGAATGATGAAGGACATCGTCGACCGCGGCGAGATCGGCGAGGTCAAGGCGATCTGGTGCCGGCACTTCGTCGGTCACGGTGGCGACTACTACTTCAAGGACTGGCACGCCGAGCGCGACAAGGCGATGAGCCTGCTGCTGCAGAAGGGCGCGCACGACATCGACGTCATGCACTGGATCGCCGGGACCTCCACGCGTTCGGTCGTCGGCGTGGGAGACCTCGCCGTCTACGGCGACGTCGAGTCGCGGCGCGACAACTCCGACCGGCGGATGGGCGACTGGTTCTCCATGCAGAACTGGCCGCCGAGCGCGCAGCAGGACCTCAACCCCGTCATCGACGTCGAGGACATCTCGATGATCATGATGCGCACCGACTCCGGCGTGCTGATGAGCTACCAGCAGTGCCACTTCACCCCGGACTACTGGCGCAACTACACGGTGATCGGCACCGAGGGGCGCATCGAGAACTTCGACGACGACGCCGGCGGCGAGATCCGCCTGTGGAACGCCCGCAGCGACTACCTCGAGAAGGGGCACGTGCGCTACCCGATCGAGGACGGCGGCGCCGGCGGTCACGGCGGCGCCGACCCGCTCACGGTCGCCGAGTTCGTCGAGTTCGTCCGCCGCGGGACGCCCACCGACACGAGCCCGGTCGCGGCCCGAGACGCAGTCGCGGCGGGCATCGGCGGCGCGCTGTCGATCCGCTCGGAGTCCCGGCCTTTCGAGATCCCCCGGCTCGCCGACGAGGTGCTCGACTACTACGCCGCGCACCAGCCCACCCGACGCTGATGCTCCGGTACACGCTGCGCCGCGTCCTGCTGATGATCCCGACCCTCATCGGGTCGACGTTCCTCGTCTATCTCCTGGTCTTCCTCATCCCGGGCGATCCGGTCACCAGGCTGGCCGGCGGGGAGAAGCGGCTCTCGGACTCGACGATCGCGTCCATCCGGGAGCAGTACAACCTCGACGACCCGTTCTTCGTCCAGTACGCGAAGTACCTGTGGGGTGTGCTGCACGGCGACTTCGGGCACGACTTCAACGGCAACTCCGTCTCCACCCTGATCGCGACCGCGCTGCCCTACACGGTGGTGCTGGCATTGACGGCGTTCGTGCTGAAGCTCGTCATCGGCGTGTGCCTCGGCGTCTGGGCGGGCCTGCGCCAGGGAAGGCTGCCGGACAAGTTCAACCTGTTCTTCACGATCTTCTTCCTGGCGGTGCCCGGCTTCATCATCGCCTACTTCTCGCAGTACGTGTTCGGCATCAAGCTGCACTGGTTGCCGATATCGGGGGTGCAGGCCGGGTTCCCGCTCGCGTTCGTCATGCCGGCGATGGTGCTCGCCCTGGAGACCGCGTCCCCGCTGGCGCGGCTGAGCCGCACGAGCCTCGTCGACACGATGCGGTCCGACTACATCGTCACGGCGACCGCGAAGGGGATCAGCCCGCAACGGATCATGTGGGTCCACGCGCTGCGCAACGCCTTCATGCCGGTCGTGACGTATCTCGGGCTGAGCATGGCGGCGCTGCTGGGCGGGTCGGTGCTCATCGAGACGATCTTCAACCTGCCCGGCCTCGGCGGCACGCTGGCGAGGGCGATCGACACGCAGAACGGTCCGGTCGTCGTCGGCGTCTCGATCTTCCTGCTGCTGTTCTACCTGGTCGCCGCCCTCGTCGTGGACCTGCTCTATCCGATCATCGACCCGAGGGTGCGCCATGCCTGAGTCCACCACCTCGCCGCAGACGGCGCGGGCTCGCCGGGGGCGCCCGCGCAGCGGCCTGCGCAGCCTGTGGAAGAGCCCGTGGTTCGACATCGCGGCGATCATCATCGTCGTCGTCGCGCTCATGGCGCTGTTCCCGTCCCTGTTCACGCACATCGACCCCCGGGACTGCGACCTGTCCAAGTCGCGCCTGGGGCCCGAGCCGGGCCACCTCATGGGCTACGACATCCAGGGCTGCGACTACTGGTCGAACATCGTCTACGGCGCGCGCACCTCGCTCGAGGTCGGCGTGTACACCGCGGCGATCTCGTTCGTGATCGCGCTCGTCGCCGGGTCGCTCGCCGGCTACTTCGGCGGCGTCGTGGACTCGGTCATCTCCTGGACGTCGAACGTGATCCTCGGCATCCCCGTCGGCATCGCCAGCCTGGTGATCCTGTACCAGTTCCGCTCCCGCACGGTGTGGACGATCGTGTTCGTCCTCGTGCTGTTCAGCTGGGCGGCCACCATGCGCTACATGCGCAGCTCGGTCATGCAGGTCAGGAACCTGGAGTACATCCAGGCCGCGAGGGGGCTGGGGGTCGGCCCGTGGCGCATCCTCGGCTCGCACGTGATCCCGAACGCGGTCACGCCGCTGATCGTCATGACCACGCTCTCCGTCGGCGCCGGGATGGCCGCCGAGGCGGGCTTCTCGATCCTCGGCGTCGGGCTCAAGCTGCCCGCGTTCTCCTGGGGCATCCAGATCGCGCTCGCGAGCCAGGACGGCAACTGGCAGATCGCACCGCTCCTCATGTTCTTCCCCGCCCTGATGCTGGGGCTCACCACGCTCGCCTTCGTCGTGCTCGGCGAGAGCCTGCGCGACGCCCTCGACCCGAAGGCCCGCCGATGACCGCGCTCCTCGACGTCCAGAACCTGTCCCTCGAGTTCCGCTCGCCGGGGAACCCGCCGATCGCCGCGCTGCAGGACGTGAGCCTCACGCTCGACCGGGGCGAGACGCTCGCCGTCCTCGGAGAGTCCGGATCCGGGAAGAGCATCACCGCCAAGGCGATCATGGGCATCCTGCCCAAGCCGGCCTCGCGCATCACCGGCGGACGGATCATGTTCGACGGCGACGACCTGCTCACCCTTCCCCCGACGAGGCTCCGCCGGGTGCAGGGCGCCCGCATCGCGATGGTGTTCCAGGACGCGCTGAGCGCCCTCAACCCCGTGCAGACCGTGGCCACCCAGATCGCCGAGCTCTACCGCGTGCACCGGGGGATGGGGAAGAAGCAGGCGCACGCGGCCGCGATCGAGATGATGCGCGCGGTGCGGATCCCCGACGCGGCGAACCGCGCCGACGACTACCCGTTCCAGTTCTCCGGCGGGATGCGCCAGCGCATCATGATCGCGATGGCGCTGGCGCTGGATCCCGACGTCCTCATCGCCGACGAACCGACCACCGCGCTGGACGCGACCGTGCAGGCTCAGATCCTGGACCTGCTGGGCGAGATCACCCAGGAGCGCCAGATGGCGCTGCTCATGATCACGCACGACCTGGGCGTCGCAGGACAGCTGGCGGACCGGGCGCTGGTCATGTACGCCGGGCGGGTCGCCGAGTCCGGCCCGATCGGGAGCATGTTCGAGAGCCCCGCGCACCCGTACACCAAGGGGCTGCTGGGCTCGATCCCGAGCGCGGCCCACCGCGGCGGAGACCTGCCGACGATCCAGGGACTGCCTCCGGACATCGCCCGGCGGCCGCCGGGCTGCAGCTTCAACCCGCGCTGCGGGTACGCCACCGCACAGTGCCGCACGGTGCTGCCGCACCTGGACCCGTTCGCGCCCGATCGGGCCGCCGCCTGCCACCACAAGGGGGAGGTGATCGCCGATGCCCCTGTTGGAGCTTGAGTCGGTACGCCGCTTCTACAAGCAGAAGCACACGATGTTCTCGCGCGGCACGCACGGGCAGGTCCGTGCCGTCGACGGCGTGGACTTCACGGTCGACCAGGGCGAGACCGTGGGCCTGGTCGGCGAGTCGGGCTGCGGGAAGTCCACGCTCGCGCGCATCATCTGCGGCCTGGAGGCGCCCAGCGAGGGGACCGTCCGCTGGAACGGTGCGGACGTCGGCGCCATGTCGGCGGCCGACCGCAAGTCGCTGCTGCACCGGGAGGTGCAGATGGTGTTCCAGGACCCGCACGCCTCGCTGGACCCGCGGCGGTCGGTCGGGCAGTCGATCGCGGAGGGCGTCACGACGCACCGGCTGCTGCCGGCGTCGAAGGTCGACGCGCGGGTGGGCGAGCTCCTCACCCAGGTCGGCCTGAACCCCGAACACGCGCACCGGTACCCGCACGAGTTCTCCGGCGGCCAGCTGCAGCGGATCGGCATCGCCCGGGCGCTGGCGGTCGAGCCGAAGCTGCTGGTGTGCGACGAGCCGGTCTCGGCGCTCGACATCTCGGTGCGCGCCCAGGTGCTCAACCTGCTCAATCGCCTCAAGCGCGAGCTCGGCCTGTCGATCGTCTTCATCGCGCACGACCTCGACGTCGTCCAGCACATGTCCGACCGCATCGTGACGATGTACCTCGGCAAGGTGGTCGAGCAGGGCGACTGCGACGACGTGTACGCCGCCACCGCGCACCCGTACACCCGCGCGCTGCTCTCGGCGATCCCGCGCAAGCTCGCGCCGGACGAGCGCCTCGAGCGGGTGGTGCTCGAGGGCGACCCTCCCTCGCCGATCGACCCGCCGCCGGGCTGCCCGTTCCACACCCGCTGCTACGCGGCGGTCGAGCGGTGCGCCACCGACGTGCCCGCCCTCCGGTCCGTGCCGGGCGGGCAGCCGGCGCACCACGCCTCCTGCCACCTCGCCGAGCAGATCACCCGATCGCGCGTCGGCATGGTCTCCACGCTTCCCTCCCCTCTCTCCCTGTCCGAAAGGAACCAATGATGAACCCTAGGAGCAGCCGCATCGCGGTCGGCATCGTCGCCGCCGCTGCATGCGTCACGATGCTGTCCGGTTGTCTCGGCGAGCCCTCCGAGGCCGCCGACGGCACGACGTCCCTCGTCGCCGTCAACAACGGCGAGATCGGCCGGATCACCGGCGCCCAGAATCCTGGCAGCCAGATCGCCATGGCGATCTGCGAACCGCTGACGGGCATCGAGGAGGACGGCACGGTCTTCATGCGCGGGGCCGAGTCGCTCGAGAGCGACGACCAGGTCAACTGGACGGTGAAGGTGGCCGACGGCCACACCTTCTCGGACGGCACGCCGATCACGGCGGAGACCTACGTCGACACGTTCAACTTCGTCGGCGCAGGCGCGAACGCGATGCCCTCGAACTACGCGTACGGCCCGATCAAGGGCTACGACGAGCTGAACCCCGCCGAGGGCAAGGCGACCGCGACGGAGTTCTCCGGCATCACGCTCGTCGACGAGAGCACGTTCACGATCGAGATGAAGTCGCCGAACAACGACGTCCCGTACATCCTGTCGCAGCTGGCCTTCTGCCCGATGCCCGAGAGCGCCTTCGCGGACCCGGTGGCGTACGACAAGGAGCCGATCGGCAACGGCGTCTACACGCTGGAGAAGCTCGACCCGCAGGTCGAGGCGGTGCTGAAGAAGGACCCGAAGTACCAGGGCTGGGTGCCCGACGGCGCGGCCGACCAGATCACCTTCCGCGTCTACACCGACACCAACACGGCCTACCAGGACGTGGTCGCGGGCAACGCCGACCTGCTCCGAGACCTGCCGCCCGGCCTCATCGCGCAGGGACGCAACGCGCTCGGCGAGGAGGGGCTCACCGCGATCGACAGCAACGCGCTGGAGACCTACTTCACCTGGCCGACCTACCTCGACGAGACCTTCCCGATCGAGGTCCGCCAGGCGTTCTCGATGATCGTGGATCGCGCGACCATCTCGAAGGACCTCTTCAAGGACGCGACCGTTCCGGCCGGGTCACTCATGCCGAACTCCGTGTCGGCGTACCGCGAGGACGCCTGCGGCGAGTACTGCACGTACGACCCGGACGCCGCCAAGGCGCTGATCGCCGAGTCGGGCTTCACGGGGACCATCCCGCTGAACTACTCCTCGGAGAACACCACGGACGCCGCGACCGCTCTCGCCGTGTCCAACTCCGCGAAGGAGATCGGCCTCACGGTCGAGCCGAAGCCGGTGCCCGCCGCCGCCCTGTCGGAGACGATCAACTCCTACGAGCTGGACGGACCCGTCATCCAGCTGTGGGGATCGTCGTTCCCCGCGGCGTCCGAGTGGGTGGCGTCGGTGTACATCGACGCGAACTACCGCTTGAAGTACACCGATGCCGAGGGGCAGGCCGCGGTCGACGCCGCGCTCGCCGCACCCAGCCAGGAGGAGGCCGACGCGCTCTGGCAGAAGAGCGAGGACCGCATCCTCGCCGACCAGGTGATCCAGCCGCTGTACCAGCAGGTGCGGTACATCGCGCACACCACGTGCGCGACGCCGCATCACGCGGGCGGCGACCAGCAGATCTACCGCACCGCGGTCACCTGCTCCTGAGCGGACCGACCGCCGAGGGGCCGGACGGGGGCGATCCTCCGTCCGGCCCTTCGCGTGCGAGCGGGTGCGAACGAAGACGCTCGCTACGAGGTCGAGCTCGTGACGGGTCGAGCGCTACGGGGTCGAGGACTCGGCGGCGCGCTTGATCGAGGCGGCCTCGGTCTGGGTGTACTCCCTGCTCAGCGACCGTGTCATCAGCCAGCCGATCCCGGACAGCAGTCCGGACACCCTGAGGCGAAGGGTGAGCCGGCTGCCGTCAGGGTGCGGCTCGACGACGTGCGCGCCGGTGATCGTGACGCCGGGCGAGCGTGACTCCCAGGTGAACGACGACCCGTCGACCAGCTCGGTGACCGTCCAGACCCCCTCGGGCAGCTTGGGCTGCCGCAACCGGGTGCGGGAGCCGACGGCCAGCGGTCCGTCGTCGAGGCGCTCCACGTCGTCGACCGTCGGGATCCGTTCGGGCCAGCGTTCGACGTCGACGAGGACCGCCCAGACCCGTTCGGGCGGGGCCGCGATGGTGAGGTCGTGCTGCAGGCCGGGCATGCGCCGAGTGTAGGACTGGTGGGTCTGGTCAAAGTCCCAGCATCGCCGTCGCGACCTGATCGGCGGCCGCATCGGGGATCGCCGTCGAGGCTCGTTCGAGCACGAGGAGCCGGGCGCCGGGGATCTCGCGCGCGAGCGCCATGCCGTTGCCGACCGGGAAGAACGGGTCGAGGTGACCGTGCACCACCAGCGTCGGCATCGCGAGCTCGGCGAGCCGCTCGCGCCAGCGCGGCGTGCAGTCGAGACTGGCGAACACGATGCCCAGCTGGTTGGCCATGTGCACCGCGGGCACCGTGCCCGGTGTGCGGTCCCAGGTGCGTGCGGCGACAGCCCGGGTGGCGGCGGGGTCGTTTCCGAGGATCTCAGCACCTTCGGTCGCGTGCTGCATCACCGCGTCGCGGTCGGACCAGTCGGGCATCGAGCGCGAGAACAACCGGGCCATCGTCGCCGCGTCATGGTCAGGCAGGTCGGCGTCGACCGGGCCGGGGGCGATCGGTCGCGTTCCGGCGAGGGTCAGGGCCGAGAACGCCTCCGGGTGATCGAGCGCCGCAACTTGGGCGACCATCCCGCCGACGCCGATGCCCACCAGGTGGGCCGGCCGGTCATCGAGCTCGCGGGCGAGCGAGGCGGCGTCGGCGGCAAGATCGCGCAGCGTGTACGCCGGAGCCTCGGGATCGACGGTGGTCGACGCACCGGAATCGCGCAGGTCGTACCGCACGACGTGGCGACCGCCGCGCGCGAGGGACTCGCAGAGCGCGTCGGGCCACGAGAGCATCGTCGTGCCACCCGCGCAGAGCACGAGCGGCGCCTCCGCGTCCCCGAAGTGCTCGACGCCGAGCGTGACGCCGTTCGCCTCGACCGTCGTCATCACGCCAGCTCCCCCGCCGCGATGACGCCGTCGGAGGTGGGGCACGGGCAGTTCGTCGGGTACATGGGGGCCTCCAGGACGGCGTCGGGGACAGCGGCGTCGGGAGGACGGCCAAGCAGCGCATTCCCGACGAGTCTCGTCGCCGCAGGACGATCACGACCGTCCTGCGTTCTCACCGATGGACGACCGGCAAAACGGAAACTCATCGGCGCGCAGGAGCTTGGCTGCGCTCACGTAGCCGGCGAGCCGACCCGTCCGCTCACCAGGTCGTGGGATGAAACGACGTCGACGCGGACGGGTCGTGAGGCACGACGACGATCTGGACGGCGTCCTCGTAGATCACGCGCCCCGGGTCTCCCGTCTCGACCCGCACGCACTCCACGCCGTGCGCCCGCAAGATCTCGAGGTACGGCGGCACCCGCTCAAGAAGGTGGGTAGCCGTCTCCTTGAACCACGCCGAGGCGCGCGGGTTCACGATCTCGTCGTAGACGGTGGGGTCGATGTCCGTCGGATCTGGGTAGGCCGCGTTGTACCAGTCGTTCCCCGAACGCCACGCCGCGCGCTCGTCGGGTGTCAGCTGCCCCGAACGCCCGAGGAGGTTGGTGAGCCCGAAGACGCCGGTGTGCACTCCGCGCTTGCCGGGGAGCGGCGACTGAAAGCGGACGAACATCTGCACATCTCACCACTCCTGTGCGTGCGGGCGATCCACCTCGGTTCGTCACGTCCAGAACCTGTTCCTGGCCGCGCTCAGATTCGGTGGCGGTGCCACACCCTCCGGTGCAGTCGATCGACAACAGCTGTCAGACCTGCATGTCGACGAACCGCGAGTAGTGCCCCTGGAACGCGACGGTGATGGTGTCGGTGGGGCCGTTACGGTGCTTGGCCACGATCAGGTCGGCCTCACCCGCGCGCGGGGACTCCTTCTCATAGGCGTCCTCGCGATGCAGGAGGATCACCATGTCCGCATCCTGCTCAATTGAGCCACTTTCGCGCAAATCCGACATTGCAGGTTTCTTGTCCTGCCGCTGCTCAGGACCACGGTTCAGCTGCGAGAGCGCGATGACCGGGACCTCGATCTCCTTCGCAAGCAGCTTGAGGGCACGAGAGAACTCGGAGACCTCCTGCTGGCGCGACTCGACCTTCTTGCCCGAGGACATGAGCTGCAGGTAGTCGATAACGACGAGCTTGAGGTCGTGCTTCTGCTTGAGCCGTCGGCACTTGGCCCGGATCTCGGTGAGCGACATGTTGGGCGAGTCGTCGACGAACATCGGCGCCTCGGAGATCTTGCCCATCACCTTGGCGAGCTTCTGCCAGTCGTCCTCGCCCATGGAGCCGTTGCGCAGCTTCTGCAGGTGCACTCGCGCCTCGGCGGACAGCAGACGCATCGTAATCTCGTTGCGGCTCATCTCGAGCGAGAACACGACGGACGCCTGCCCGTTCTTGATCGACGCCGACCGAGCAATATCGATGGCCAAGGTCGAGTTGTGCGTCGGGATCATCGCCCGGCTCGCCAGGTACAGGTGCGACGGGTGCTCGATCTCGACGCACCGCACGGGCACGGGCTCGACCCGCCTGACGTCCACGATGAACCGGGAGGTCAGCCTCGCGGTGGGCTTGCGACGGCGCTCCTTGTGGATCAGTCGCTTGCGCTCCAGGGCGAACACGTCGTCTTCCGTGGTGAAGGTGATCGTGTAAGCGGTCGACGACGCCGCGCTCCGCCCCTCGACAGACTTCTCCCACCACCCGGACCGGTAGCCCAAGCTGTGCACCAGCTCGCGGAATCCCTCGGCGAGCCGCCGATTGGTCACGGTGAACTGCGGGCTGCCGGTCCGGTTCACCGTGCCGTCGGTGTCCAACAGGCCCGCCAGGAGCTCACGGCGCTGCGTCTCGCTCGCCCGAAGGTACTCGGCAGGGACGTGCTTGTCCTCCAGCACACCGAGGGCACGAAGGATCCCCGCCACCGAACCGTGTGAGCGGTGGCACTCACGGCACCGGCGGTGGCCGCTGCTCGGGCGACCACAGTCCGGACACGTCGGCGCCGTGCTGGGTGCGGAGACGGCCGAAGCCTTGCCACCGCACGAACGACCACACGTCTTGACCTGCGACAGCTTCGGTACAAACTCCGCACCGCACACGACGCAGTGGCGCGTCGCGACCGGTCCGTCGCTAGGAAGCTGAAGCTGGTAGAGGCGGGCCCCACCCTCGAAATCAGTCCGCGCCGTGACCACGTGACCGAGCCCCTCGAGTCGCATGGCGATCTCTGGGTCGGCCGAGGTGAAGCGGGCGGAGGCCGAATGCCCATCCCCGAGCCAGACACCCAGAGCGTACGGGTGCAGGGGTAGTTCGGCGTCCGGCAGTTCCAAAGCATGTGCCGTGACAACGGAATGGTTGGCGCGCTTGTCCGCCGTGTCGCACCGCAAGGTCTGAGCGATCTGCTCGGACGTGCGGATGGATGCTTCGGGGTCCTGGCCCACCCGGACCTTTCGACGCTGGGCACGCGTGCTCGTGGACCACTCGTGCATGGCGTCCGCGACGATGGTCGTGCCGTCGTCGAACACGACCTCGTAGCAGGGCCGCCCGGTCATGACCTCGGTCGCGCGGACGACGCGCGTGGGGGTGCCGTCGGCGGCGAGGAGCTGGTCGCCCACGGCGACGTCGCCCATCGTCGTCCACCCGGTAGGTGTGGGCAGCGGGGTGTCGAGCGCGAGCGCCTTGCCCATGGCAGGTCGGGCGGCGATGACGATCATCTGCCCGGGGTGCAGGCCGTTGGTGAGGCGGTCGAGATCGGCGAAGCCGGTGGGGACGCCGGTCATCCCCTCGCCGCGGTGCCCGGCGGCCTCGATCTCGTCCATCGTGCCGCCGATGATCTCGGCGAGCGGCAGGTAGTCCTCGCTGGTCTTGCGCTCGGTGACGGCGTAGATCTCCGCCTGGGCGGTGTTGACGATGCCCTCGACGTCGCCGCCGTCGGTCGCGTACCCGAGCTGCACGATCTTGGTGCCCGCCTGCACGAGGCGGCGCAGCACGGCGCGCTCCTGCACGATGCGCGCGTAATACCCGGCGTTCGCCGCGGTAGGGACGCCCGCCATGAGGTCGTGGAGGTAGGGGGCGCCGCCGATACGCTGCAGCTCGCCGCGCTTGGTCAGCTCCCCGGAGACGGTGATGGCGTCGGCGGGCTCCCCGCGGCCGTAGAGGTCGATGATCGCGTCGTAGATGGCCTCGTGCGCGGGGCGGTAGAAGTCGTTGCCGCGGATCTGCTCGACGACGTCGGCGATGGCGTCCTTGGAGAGCAGCATGCCGCCGAGCACGCTCATCTCGGCGGCGACGTCCTGAGGAGGTGTGCGGTCGAAACCGGCGCCCGACGACGACCCCGAGTATCCCGCCTCGAGCTCCTCGATCGACATGCCCACCTCGCTCCCCCGGCGCTGCCGGCACTCGGGCCCGACGCCCGGACCGTCCCCGCTGTCAGGACCTCGTTCTACTCTGAGGCACCGACACCGGCCTCGACGCTAGGCTCGCCAGCCCGGGTGTGCAACGAGCGTTGTGGACGCACCTGTGGACCAACCTGTGGACATCCCCCCGAGGCTGTGCACAGGCGGTGGACGGGCATGTGCACAACTGGGGATATCTGCTGTGTACAACGCTCCGTAGGTCTGTGACCTGCGCGAACACTACCCTCAGGCTGTGGAGGAGAAGAAGTTGGGTGAGGTGCGACGCACTCCGCGTCCAGACGACGGACAGGACGGCGACACCCCGGCTTCATCCGCGGCACCGGACGGACACGCACCCGTACAGCGGCCGCACGACGCTGTCCACAGGCCCGAGCACCACGCCGGCAGCCCTGCCGACCGCCAGCTCGAGCGTCGCCGGATCGACCGCGACATCCTCGCACTCGCCTGGCCGGCGCTGGGCGCTCTCGTCGCGGAGCCGCTGTTCGTCCTCGTCGACAGCGCCGTCGTCGGCCACCTCGGCACCGCCCAGCTCGCAGGGCTGTCGCTCGCCTCCACGCTCCTGGTGACGCTCGTCGGGCTGTGCGTCTTCCTCGCCTATGCCACCACGGCCGCCGTCGCCCGCCTCGTCGGCGCCGGCCGCACCCGCGACGCCCTGCAGTCCGGCATCGACGGCATGTGGCTCGCCCTCGGCCTCGGCGTCGCCCTCGCGACCCTGCTCGCCGTCGTGGCCCCGTGGGCCGTGGGCGCCATGGGCGCCGACGACGACGTCGCCACGCACGCGGTGACCTACCTGCGCTGGTCGGTGGTCGGCCTGCCGGGGATGCTCGTCGTCCTCGCCTCCACCGGCGTGCTGCGCGGCCTGCAGGACACCCGCACCCCGCTGTGGGTGGCGTCGTCCGGCGCGGTGGCGAACGCCGTCCTCAGCGTGGCCCTCGTCTACGGCGCAGGCCTCGGGATCGCGGGCTCCGCGATCGGGACCGCGGCGACGCAGCTCGGCATGGCGGCCGTGCTCACCGTCGTCGTCGTGCGCGGCGCCCGCCGCCACCACGCCGCGCTGCGCCCGCACCGAGCGGGCATCTGGGCGAACGCCGTCGCCGGCGCGCCGCTGTTCGTGCGGACCGTCTCGCTGCGCCTCGCCATCCTCCTGACCGTCGCAGTCGCGACGGGCCTCGGCGCCACCGCGCTCGCCGCGCACCAGGTGGTCAACAGCCTCTGGGGGCTCGCCGCGTTCGCCCTCGACGCGCTGGCGATCGCCGGGCAGGCGCTCGTCGGGTACGGCCTCGGCGCCGGCGACACGACGCGCGTGCGGGCGGTGCTGCATCGCTCCCTGCAGTGGGGCGTGGGCGCCGGCGCGGCGATCGGCATCCTGCTCGCGGCGGCCGGCTGGTGGATCGCGCCGCTGTTCTCCCCCGACCCCGACGTGCGCGTCGCGATCGCCGTGGGCCTCGCCGTCTGCGGCGTGCTCATGCCGATGGCGGGCTGGGTGTTCGTGCTCGACGGCGTCCTCATCGGCGCCGGCGACGGCCGCTACCTCGCGTGGGCGGGGATGCTGACGCTCGTCGTGTACGCGCCCGTCGCGCTCGCCGTGCGCGCCTGGGCGCCCGACGGCGCCGTCGGGCTCGCGTGGCTGTGGGGCGCGTTCGCGGGGGTGTTCATGCTGGCTCGCGCGCTCACCACCGGGCTGCGCGCTCGCGGCGACCGGTGGATGGTGACGGGCGCGTGACGCCGCCGGTCGGTCGTGTGACGCGGGCGTGAACCCGGCCGGCCCTCAGGCCGGCACGCGCAGCCGGTACCCGACGCCGCGCACGGACGACAGCCGCAGGTCCGGCACCGAGCCGAGGCGCTTGCGCAGCCGCTTCACGGCCGAGACGACGGGGTCCGAGTCGCCGAGGTAGACCGTGCGCCAGACGGTCCGGGTGAGGTCCGCGAACGACCAGACCCGGTCCGGCTCTGAGGCCAGGGTGGCCAGCAGGTCGAACTCGCGCATCGACAGGTGGATCGGCCGGCCCCCGGCCGTGACCTCCCGCGCCGCGAGGTCCACCTCGAGGGTGCCCAGCACGAGGCGCGCCGGCCCGGCCTCGTCCGCCACGGCCACCCCGGTGACGGGACGCACCGGCGGGGCCACGACGGGCGGCCGTACCGGCTCCGCGCCGCCGTCGGGCGGCCCGAGGAGCAGGCGCGCCCCGTCGGCGTCCGCCGTCGCGATCACCGCCGCCCGCCCCCGCAGCAGCCGGGCCACCTCGCCCACCCGCTGCAGCGGCAGCCCGACGCACAGCACGTACCCGCCCAGGTGCTCGGCGGAAGGGTTCTGGGGCATCGCTGTCCTCCATACCTTCCTGCAACGTCTACCCAGGTACCTATCAGACCCGCGCAGGTTGCGCGCGGCGACCAACCCTTCGCCGCCCGGCTCGCGACCCGGTGTTGACCGGGAACTGACCGTCCCCCGCCCTTGTCCGCGGCACGGGTCGGGGGTGGGCTGGAGCGGGGCACCCGACCGGGTGCCCCGTTCCGACGTCGCCGCCGACCGGTGGCGACGCTGCTCACGGGAGGTACCGTGCACGCTCTGCACCTCAGGGGAAGGAGATGGGCCGCCACAGGGACGGCCCTCGCCCTCCTCGCCGCACCCGCCGCAGTCATGATCCCGGCGTCCGCCGCCGCACTGCCCGCCGCCGACCCGGCGTCGGGCCCCGTCCTCTCCCCGTCCGCCCCCGTGCCGGCGCCGGAGGACAAGCTCACCGCCCAGGCGGAGAAGCGCCTCACCGGCGGCCCCGCCGACTTCTGGCTCGAGCTGTCCGACGCCGCCGACCTGACCGCGGCGAAGGACATCGCCGACTGGGACGACCGCGGCGCGTACGTGTACGACGCGCTCACCAGCGTGGCCGCCGACTCGCAGGCCGACCTGGTCAAGCAGCTCGAGGCGGACGGCGCCTCCTACGAGACGTTCTGGATCTCGAACCGGATCCTCGTCACCGACGGCACCCTCGGCCTCGCGAACCAGCTCGCGACGTCCGCCGAGGTGAGCCGCATCAGCACGCCCGTCGTCCTCGAGCCCGTCGAGCCCGTCGAGCGCGAGAAGGCCGCCGACAAGGGCACGCAGGCCGTCGAGTGGGGCGTCGCCGCGATCAACGCCGACGACGTCTGGGCCCAGGGCTTCACCGGCCAGGGCATCACCGTCTCCAGCATCGACAGCGGCGTGCAGGGCGACCACCCGGCCGTCGCCGCGAAGTACCGCGGCCTGCAGGCCGACGGCACGGTCGACGACGACTACGCCTGGTTCGACGCGTCCGGAGCCTGCGACGGCACACCGTGCGACGGCGACGGCCACGGCACGCACACGATGGGCACGATGGTCGGCGACGACGGCGACGCCAACCAGATCGGCGTCGCCCCCGACGCCGAGTGGATCGCGGCCAACGGCTGCGCCACCTGCTCCGACGCTGACCTCCTCGAGTCGGGCCAGTGGATCCTCGCGCCGACCAGGGCCGACGGCTCCGACGCCGACCCGAGCATGCGGCCGCACGTCGTCAACAACTCCTGGGGCCTGAACGCCCCCGGCGCCATCGACGACTTCATGGCCGAGGAGATCGCGGCCTGGGAGGCCGCCGGCATCTTCGGCGCCTGGTCCGCGGGCAACGAGGGCCCCGCCTGCCAGACGACGTCGTCCCCGGGCGCCAACGAGGCCACCTACGCCGTCGGCGCGTTCAACGAGGCCGGGAACATCGCGTCCTTCTCCTCCCGCGGTCCGGGCGAGAACGGCGCCGTGCAGCCCAACATCGCCGCCCCGGGCCAGAGCGTCCGGTCGTCGATCCCCGGCGACGGGTACGGCGTCTACTCGGGCACCTCGATGGCGGCCCCGCACCTCGCGGGCGCGGTCGCGCTGCTGTGGAGCGCGGCGCCGAGCCTCGTCGGCCAGATCGAGGAGACCCAGGCCCTCCTGGACGCCTCGGCTGTCGACGTCGACGACACCACCTGCGGCGGCACCGCCGACGACAACAACGTCTGGGGCGAGGGCAAGCTCGACGTGGCCGCGCTCGTCGCGGCAGCCCCCGTCGGTGACACCGGGACCGTCTCGGGCGCCGTCACGGACGCCGACGGCGCACCTGTCGACGGCGCGACCGTGACGTTCGACGGCGCGAACGACCGCACCGTCACGACCGACGAGACCGGCGCCTACGAGGCCGTGCTCGCCGTCGGCGACTACTCGGTCACCGCGTCGGCCTTCGGGTTCCTCGCCTCCGAGGCGGTCGACGTGACCGTCACCGCTGACGAGACCGTCACCGTGCCGATCACGCTGACGGCCGCGCCGACCCACGCGGTCACGGGCACCGTGTCCGACGCGGGCAGCGGCGATCCCGCCGCGGGCGCGCTCGTCGAGCTGTCGGCGCCGATCGAGGGCGTCACGACGGACGCCGACGGGGCCTTCGCCTTCGCCGACGTCCCCGAGGGCACGTACACGCTGACCGTCTCGGCGGGCACGTGCGCCGAGCCCTTCAGCACCGAGGTCACGGTCGACGGCGACGAGGTCGTGGACGCCGCGCTGCAGCGGATCGTCGACGACTACGGCTACTTCTGCGCCACGGGCACGGCGGGGGCCGCCGCCGGCGACACCCTCCTGGACCTCACCGGCGACGACCGTGCCACCGAGGTCGCCCTGCCGTTCTCCTTCCCGTTCTACGGCGAGGAGTACGACTCGGCCTTCGTGTCGACCAACGGGTTCCTCAACTTCCTGGGGTCCGTGACCTCGTACTCGAACGTCGCGCTCCCGAACGCCACGACGCCGAACGCGGGCGTCTACCCGTTCTGGGACGACCTGAACGTGGACGCGGAGTCGGGCGTGTACACGGGGGCCACGACCGTCGACGGCGTCGACGCGTTCGTCGTCGAGTGGCGCAACGTGCGCAAGCTCAACCCCACCACCGACCGGATGACGTTCTCGGCCACGCTGCTGGCGGACGGCCGGGTCCTGCTCGGGTACGGCGACCTGGTCGACACGGCCACGGCGACGGGCAGCTCGGCGACCGTCGGTATCGAGGACGCCGCTGGGGCCGTCGCGTCCCAGTTCTCGTACAACACGGCGGCGCTGACCGACGGCCTGTCGGTCACGTACGACCTCGCCGACATGGGCGTCCTCACGGGCACCGTGCGGGACGGGAACACCGGCGAGCCGATCGAGGGCGCCACCGTGACGGTCACGTCGAAGGACGACGGGGACGTCAAGGTCGCGACCACCGGGGCCGACGGCACCTACTCGGTGATGCTCCCGCTGGAGCGGTACGGCATCGTCATGGAGGCGCCGGGCTACGAGAGCGCCACGCGCAGCGCGGCGTTCACCGAGGATGGGCAGGTCGTGACCCGCAACGTCGCCCTGGCAGCGGGCCGGCTCACCGTGGACAAGGAGAGCATCTCGGCCAGCCTCGCCATGGGGGGCACCGCGTCGCGGGCCTTCCGCGTCACCAACACCGGCACCGCGCCGGTGAACGTCGACCTCGGCGTCGGCGACGGCGGCTTCGAGGTCCTCGGGTCGGCCGACACGGGCGGGGTCATCTCGCACGTCGTCGGCGAGGCCACCGTGCCCGAGTCCGGGGGGCCCTCCTTCGGGACCACCGGGTCGGGCCTCGGCACGGCCGACGGGGACAAGGCCGCCCCAGAAGGCCTGACGACGTCCGGCGCGAAGGCAGGCACCGTCACACCAGACCTCTCCGGGGTCCCGCTGGCGGAGACGACCCTCACGCACTCGGCGTCGCAAAACATCGTCGCGAACAACTCGGTGGCCTGCACCAACCAGGTGGTCACGCAGGACAACGCGTACCTGCGGACCTTCACGCTGAGCGACTTCGACGTCTCGGGGAAGTTCGCCGTGTCGAGCGTGTCGTTCGCCGTCGAGGCGGCGCGCGTCGCCCAGCCGCTGACCGTGAACCTGTACACCCTGGACGGCGACCTCACCTACGCCAACATGACGCTCATCGGCAGCGCCGAGGCGACGGTGGGCACCGACGCGGGCGGCACGGTCGTGTCGGTCCCGGTCACGGGCGAGGTGCCCGCGGGCGGCACGCTCGTGGTCGAGGTCGACGTCCCGGCCGGCGGCTGGTTCTTCGCCGGGTCGAACCCCGACGGCCAGACGGCGCCGACCTACCTGCGGTCCGAGGCGTGCAGCATCCCCGAGCCGACCGACACCGCCGAGATCGGGTACCCCGACATGCACCTGGTCATGAACGTGTCGGGCGAGACCGCCGGGGGTGGGATCTCGTGGCTGGACGTCCAGCCGCCGAGCTTCACGCTCGCCCCGGGGGCCAGCGTGCGCGCTGCCGCGACGCTCACCGCGGACGTCGCCCAGCCGGGCGCCTACTCCGCGACGATCACCGTCGCGAACGACAGCCCGTACGCCGCGCCGTCGGTCGCCGCCCTGATGAACGTCAAGGCGCCGACCGGGTGGGGCAAGATCACCGGCACGGTCACCGGGGACGGCGCGCCGCTCGAGGGCGCCGTCGTCCACCTCGACGGGCGGGCGTCCGACATGACGCTCATCACGGGTACCGACGGCACCTACGCGTACTGGATGCCGCGGGCCAACGGGCCGCTGCAGCTGATCGTCGCGGCCAACGGATTCATCCCCGCCACCCGGACGGCGCAGATCGTCGCCGGGCAGACGTCGGTGTACGACGTCGACCTGAAACCGCTGCCGTGACCGGTGCGGCCAGGCCCTGACGAAGGCAGGGCGCGCGAAGGCCCCGGCTCCCTCGCGGGAGGCCGGGGCCTTCGTGCGTCAGTCGTCAGGCGTTCAGCCGGCGACGACCTTGACGGCGATCTTCGCCGACACCTCGGGGTGCAGGCGGATCGACACGGTGTACTCGCCGACCGTCTTGATCGGCTGACCGATCTCGATCTTGCGCTTGTCCACCTTGGGGCCGCCGGCCGCCTCGACCGCCGCGGCGATGTCCGCGGTGGTGACGGCGCCGAACAGGCGACCGGAGTCACCCGCGTGCGCCGAGACGGCGACCTGCCTGGACTCGAGCGACTGGGCCGCGGCCTGGGCGTCGTCCAGCGTGGCGATCTCGCGGGCCTTGCGAGCCTTGCGGATCGCGGAGACCTGCGACTCGGCACCCTTGGTCCACGGGGTGGCCAGGCTGCGCGGGATGAGGAAGTTACGGGCGTACCCGTCCTTCACCTCGACGACGTCGCCGGGCTCACCGAGACCGGTGACCTCGTGGGTCAGAATCAGCTTTGCCATGATTCAGATCCTTTCGGTCAGCGGGCCGACGACGAGTACGGCAGCAGGGCCATCTCGCGGGCGTTCTTGACGGCACGGGCGATCTGACGCTGCTCCTGCACGGAGACGCCGGTCACGCGACGCGCACGGATCTTGCCGCGGTCGGAGATGAACTTGCGCAGCAGGGCCGTGTCCTTGTAGTCGACGGACTCGATCTTGGCCGTCTTGAGCGGGTTGGCCTTCTTCTTGGGCTTGCGCACCACAGGCTTCGCCATGGTGTTGCTCCTTCACAGGTGCAGTCCTGCGCCGCGTTCCGGCCCGAGGGCCGACGTCGCGGGAGGACGGGTGATCTGGGGACTAGCGGTCGATCAGAACGGGGGCTCGTCCGAGAACCCGCCTCCGGAGGAGGCGGGGCCGGCCGTGGCCCACGGGTCGTTGCTCTGACCGCCACCGGAAGAACCGAAACCTCCGCCGGCCTGGCCGCCCTGGGAGCCGCCGAAGCCGCCCCCCTGGTTGCCGCCACCGCCGCCGAAGCCGCCACCGCCGCCGCCGGAGCGCTGGGCGCGGGTGACCTTCGCCGAGGCACTCCTCAGCGACGGGCCGACCTCGTCGACCTGCAGCTCCACGACGGTGCGCTTCTCCCCCTCGCGAGTCTCGTACGAGCGCTGCGTCAGACGGCCCTGCGCGATGACGCGCATGCCCTTCGTCAGCGACTCGGCGACGTTCTCGGCCGCGTCACGCCAGATCGAGCAGCGGAGGAACAGCGTGTCGCCGTCCTTCCACTCGTTGGTCTGGCGGTCGAACAGGCGCGGCGTGGACGCGATCGTGAAGTTCGCGACGGCGGCCCCAGACGGCGTGAAACGCAGCTCCGGGTCCGCGGTCAGGTTTCCGATCACCGTGATGACGGTGTCACCAGCCATGCCAAGCTCCTTCGTTCGTCCGTTTGACGTGCGCGACTACGTGGGGGAATCCCATCACGGGGCACCGACAGGCGCCTACGACGGGGGAAGAGTCGGTTCTGTCTGTCTCAGCGGGCGTCGGTGCGCAGGATCTTGGTGCGCAGCACGGCCTCGTTCAGGCCGAGCTGGCGGTCCAGCTCCTTCGCGGTGGCCGGCGTCGAGGTGAAGTCGACGACGGCGTAGATGCCCTCGGAACGCTTGTTGATGTCGAACGCCATGCGGCGACGACCCCAGATGTCGACCTTGTCGACGGAGCCACCCTCGGTCGAGATGACCGACAGGTACTTGTCCAGCGACGGGGCCACGGTGCGCTCCTCGACCTCCGGGTCCAGGATCACCATCAGCTCGTACTGACGCATGTTCAACCCACCTCCTCTGGTCTCAGCGGTCACGGTCGTTCCGTGACAGGAGGGTTCTTGCGTGCGTCGGCTGCGTCCGCGGATGCCCGCAGGCACAGCCAGTCGACCAGGATACCCGCGAGGGCGGGCCTGGCGGAAATCCGGTCTAGTCCCCGCCCAACGGCCAGTCGGGCTCCTCGGTCGTCGGGCTCGACGACGGGTCGGGCGTCGGGTCGTTGCCGCCGCCGTTGTTGCCGTCGTCCTCCGGCTCGGGGCCGAGCGAGACGACGAGCGTGACCGTGGTGCTCGGGTCGACGCTCGTGCCCCCCGGGGGGTCGGTCGAGATCACGGCGCCCACCGGCACGGTGTCGCTGTACTCCTCGGCCACCGTCGACGACAGGCCCTGGGCCCGGATGAGCTGCTCGGCTGCCGTGCGCGGCTGGCCGTCGACGCCGGGCACCACGACCTGCTCCGGCTGGTCGGGAACGCCCGTGGAGACGACCAGGGTGATGGTGGTGCCGACGGTGACCTCGGTGTTGGCGCCGGAGTTCTGCAGCACCACACCCTTGGGCTGGTCGCTGTTCTGCGCCTGGGGCTGCGGGACCAGCCCGAGCTCGTCGAGCGTGGCGGTCGCCACGGCCACGTCCTGCCCGGTGAGGTCGGGCACGGTGACCTTCTCCTCCTCCGACGGCGTCGGGGACGGCGTGTAGGTGGGCTGCGGCGGCACGTACTCCGGGAACTCCGCGTACTCCAGGTTCTCGGTGGCGACCTTCATGAAGTCCGTCCACGCGCGGACGGGCCACGAGCCACCGGTGATGCCGAGGCCCTGCGCCTTCCACTCGCCGAACGGGTCGATCGTCTCCTGGCCGCCGATGTCGGTGTCGTTGATCGTCGAGTACTGGCGCAGCCCGACGACGGTGGTCAGCTGGGGCACGAAGCCGGCGAACCACGCCGACTTGTTCTCCTGCGAGGTGCCGGTCTTGCCGGCCACCGGCCGTTCGAGCTCCTGCGCCGGCTCGCCGGAGCCTTCCTCGACGACCTTCGTCATCGCGTAGGTGGCCGCCGCCATGTCATCGGGCTCGAAGACCTTCTCCTGCGCCGTCGGGCCCTCGTAGACCGTGGCGCCGTCGAGCGTCTCGACCTTCTTCACCACGTGCGGGGTGGTCTTGTACCCCTGCGCGGCGATCGTGGAGTACGCGTTCGCGAGGTCGATCGGGTACACCGACGCCGTGCCGAGCACGTTCGACGGCACCGGCTGGATCTCGGTGCTCTTCCGGATGCCCGCCCGGTGCGCGACCTCCGCGGTGGTCTCCGGGCCGATGTCGAGGTTGAGCTGGGCGTACGCCGAGTTGACCGAGTTCGCCGTGGCCGTCGCCAGGTCGATCTGACCGTAGTCGGCGTAGTTGAAGTTGTCGGGCTCCCAGGGAGTGCCGTCCTTGTCCACCCAGACCTGGCCCGTCGCGGGATCGATCGGCGCTCCGGGCGAGTTGCCGTCGAACATCTCGTCGAGGGTGTGGTCCTGCTCCAGGGCGCCGATGAGGGTGAACGGCTTGAACGTCGAGCCGGCCTGCATGACGTCCTGCGTCGCGGTGTTGAGCGACTGCTTGACGTAGTCGGCGCCGCCGTACATCGCGCGCACGGCTCCGGTCTGCGGGTCCATGGACACGAGCGACATGCGCACGTTCTTGTCCGCGTCGTCGGGCAGGGACTTGGCGACGTCCACCGCGGCCTTCTGCAGCTTCGGCGAGATCGTCGTGGTGATCTTGAGCCCGCGCGTGTCGAGCTCCTCCTCGGTGTACTTGCCGTCGGGGTTCTTCTCGGACTTCACGAGCTCCTGGCGCACCGCCTGCAGCAGGTAGCCGGTCTGGCCGCCGCGGGTGTTGGTGGCTTCCTTCTTCTCGTTGAACTTCGGGAAGGCCGCCTCCTTGTGCTCCGCGGCGGTGATGTACCCCTGCTCGTACATGCGGTCGATGCTCCGCTGCCAGCGGATCTTCGCCTGCTCGAGGTTGACCGACGGGTCCCAGTTCACGGGCGACGGGATGATGCCGGAGAGCAGCGCCGCCTCGGACGGCGTGAGGTCCTTGGCGTCCTTGCTGAAGTACTCCTGCGACGCGGTCTGGATGCCGTAGGTGCCGCGGCCCCAGTAGATGGTGTTGAGGTAGCCCTCGAGCACCTCTTCCTTGGGGGTCGTCTGCGCGATCTTCAGCGCGATGATCGCCTCGCGCGCCTTGCCCGCGTACGACGTCGTCGTGTCGAGCCGGGTCCGCTCCACGTACTGCTGCGTCAGCGTCGAGGCGCCCTGCGAGGCGCTGCCGGACTGCAGGTTCGTGTACGCGGCGCGCACGATGCCCTTGGGGTCGATGCCCTTGTTGGTCCAGAACGTGGAGTCCTCGGACGCGACGACGGCGTTGCCGACGTAGTCGGGCAGGTCGGCGAGGGCGATGAGCTCGCGCTTCTGCTCCGCGAAGGTGCCCATCTCCTTGCCGTTCGACCAGTAGACGGTGGTCGCCTGCTGGTTGATGCTCTCCAGGTTGTCCGGGACCGTCGTGGTGCTCCACGCGGCCACGAACAGGCCGGCGCCCAGCGCCGTGCCGGTGAGACCGGTGCCGACGACGATGCGCCAGGAGGGCAGCCAACGCTGCACCGCGCCCTTGTTCGGGCGCGGGTAGTTCCAGAAGCGACGTCTCCTCGCCACGTCAAGCCTTTCGTCGTGCGGGACCGGGCGGCGCTCTCGAGGGCGCGCACCGGCCTGCGGACCAAGGGAACCCTAGGCGATGCGACGACACCGGCGGGAGCCCCGGGCGCCTCGGGCGACGGTTCTTGCGGACCGTCCCCACCCCCCTGGCGGGCGCTTCGCGGAACCTTCACAACTCGGCGCGGGGCGGCGCGACGTCGTTGCCGTTGCGCAGACATGACAACGCGTCCTATTGTCACGATGTATCGACTCGATAGGTCGAGACAGAACGTGCCGCCCGCCCGGGTGGACGGAGCGGGAGGGGGACGTCGTGCGCAGCAGGTCTGCCGTGCTCGAGACCGCCATCCTCGGCCTGCTCAACTCCGCCCCGCTGCACGGATATGAGCTGCGCAAGCGGCTCAACCTGCTGCTCGGTTCGTTCCGCGCGTTCTCCTACGGCACCCTGTACCCGGCGCTCAAGTCGCTCGTGACCCGAGGCCTCATCGAGGCCACCGAGCCCGAGCTCCCGGTGCCGGCCGTCCGGCCGACCAGGTCCGGCAGCCGGGCGTCCGCCCGGCAGGCCAGCAAGGCGCCGCTGACCGGTCGGCGGGGGCGCATCGTGTACCGGCTCACGCCGGAGGGCAAGGAGCACCTCCAGACCGTCCTCGCGTCGTCGGGGCCGGCCGCCTGGGAAGACGAGAGCTTCGACGTCCGCTTCGCGTTCTTCGCGCAGACGGACGCCGAGACCCGCATCCGTATCCTCGAGGGTCGGCGCACCCGGCTCACCGAGCGGCTGGAGGCGGTCCGGGAGTCCGCCGCACGCACCCGCGAGCGGCTCGACGAGTACACCCTCGAGCTGCAGCGTCACGGGCTCGAACAGGTCGAGCGCGAGGTGCGCTGGCTCGACGGACTCATCACCACGGAACGCGACCGGGCCCTCGGCCGCGACCGCGACCACAACCCCGGGGCGCCCGGCGCCCCGGCCCAGAGAAACAAGGAGCGAGGATGACCTCCGTCCGCGTTGCCATCGTCGGTGTCGGAAACTGCGCGTCCTCCCTGGTCCAGGGAGTGCAGTTCTACCGGAACGCCGACCCGGCAGACACCGTCCCCGGTCTCATGCACGTGCAGTTCGGCGACTACCACGTGAGCGACCTCGAGTTCGTCGCGGCGTTCGACGTCGACGCGAAGAAGGTCGGCTTCGACCTCGCCGAGGCCATCCACGCCTCCGAGAACAACACCATCAAGTTCGCGGACGTGCCGCCCACGGGCGTCCTCGTCCAGCGCGGCCACACCCTCGACGGCCTCGGCGACTACTACTCCGCGACGATCGACGAGTCGGACGCCGAGCCGGTCGACGTCGTGCAGGCGCTGAAGGACGCGAAGGTCGACGTCCTCGTCTCCTACCTGCCGGTGGGCTCCGAGGAGGCCGACAAGTTCTACGCGCAGTGCGCCATCGACGCCAAGGTCGCGTTCGTCAACGCGCTGCCGGTGTTCATCGCGTCCGACCCCGAGTGGGCCAAGAAGTTCGAGGACGCGGGCGTGCCGATCGTCGGCGACGACATCAAGTCGCAGGTCGGCGCCACCATCACGCACCGCGTGCTGGCCAAGCTGTTCGAGGACCGCGGCGTCGTGCTGGACCGCACCTACCAGCTCAACGTCGGCGGCAACATGGACTTCAAGAACATGCTGCAGCGCGACCGCCTCGAGTCGAAGAAGGTCTCCAAGACCCAGGCCGTGACGTCCAACCTCACGGGGGCGCTCGGCGGGAAGAAGGAGGACCGCAACGTCCACATCGGCCCGTCGGACTACGTCGCGTGGCTCGACGACCGCAAGTGGGCGTACGTGCGCCTCGAGGGCCGCGCGTTCGGCGAGGTGCCCCTGAACCTGGAGTACAAGCTCGAGGTGTGGGACTCCCCCAACTCCGCCGGCATCATCATCGACGCCGTCCGCGCCGCGAAGATCGCGCTGGACCGTGGCGTCGGTGGTCCCATCCTGTCCGCGTCGACGTACTTCATGAAGTCCCCGCCCGAGCAGATGGAGGACACGCAGGGCCGCGCCCAGCTCGAGGCCTTCATCCGCGGCGACATCGAGCGCTGACCTGGAGCGCAGCGGAGCGTGAGGGCCGAGGAACGAGGCACTCGCCCGTAGCGGAGCGCAAGGTCGGCGCGACCATCCGGGTCGAGCGCTGACCTGGAGCGCAGCGGAGGGTGGGGGCCGTGGAACGAGGCACTCGCCCGTAGCGGAGCGCAAGGTCGGCGCGACCATCCGATCGAGCGCTGACACCCCCGCGAGATAGAGAAGCGCCCCCGCCGAGATAGAGAGGGCGGGACGTCGAGATGGAGAAGCCTGTCCACAGATCCTGTGGACAGGCTTCTCTGTCTCGACGTCCCGCGGTCTCTATCTCGCGGAGGACGGGGTGAGGCGGACGACGGCGCCGCCGGCCGCGACGGACTCCTGCGCCGCCGCGACGACCCGCAGGCTGCGCAGCCCGGCCCGTCCGTCCGGTCCGGGCGTGGACCCGGTGCGTACGCACCCGAGGAAGTGCTCGAGCATCAGCGCGTCGAGGTTCTCCCCGAGGCCGAGCCACGCCTGCTCGGCGCCCCCGGCGACGACGCCGCCGACATGTGCCCCGAACGGGTCGATCTCGACGACGCCTCCCGTGCCGACGACCTGCAGCGTCAGGCCGCCCCACGTCGGCGCGCCGTCGGGCACGGACCACGAGCAGTCGACGGTCACCTCCGCGCCGCCTGCGTACGTGATGCTGACGAGCCCGCCGGTCTCGGCCCGCACGCGCGGGTCGTCGCCGTGCACGATGCGGTTGGTCACGGCCCTCACGGCGACGGCCTCCTCGCCGAGCAGCGCGTCGAGCAGGTCCGCCACGTGCACGACGTGGTCGGCGAGCGCGCCACCGCCGGACAGCTCCGGGTCGGTGAACCAGGAGCGGCCGGCCGGCAGCTTGCCGTTGTTCGTCCCGGTGCCGCCCAGGACGACGCCGAGCGCGCCCGATTCCACCAGGGCGCGCAGGGTGGCGAACTCCGGGCTGAACCGCACGGGGTAGGCGGTCATGAGCACGACGCCGGCTGCGTCGCAGGCCGCGACCATCGCCTCGGCGTCCTCGACCCGCGTCGCGAGCGGCTTCTCGCACAGGACGTGCGCGCCCACCTCGGCGGCGGCGAGCACGAGGTCGCGGTGGCGGGCGTTCTCCGCGCAGATCACGACGGCGTCCGGACCCCAGGCGAGCGCCTCCTCGTACGTCTCGACGTAGGCGGCGCCGTGCCTTGCGGCGAATCCGCGCCCGCGCAGCTCGTCGGCGGGGGCGGTCGCGAAGTCGGGGTCGGCGGTGAGCAGCTCGACGTCTGTACGGTCGTGCAACAGCGAGATGTACGACGCGGCGTGCTCATGGGCGAACGACAGCACCGCGACCCGCAGCCCGTTCACGCCGGGCTCCCGGCGCTCGTGCGGTCGACGACCGCGAGGGTGGCGCCCGACGGGGGCTCCGGCGTCCCGCCGAGACCGCGCACGCGGGCGGCGGTGTCCAGCGCGACAGGCGCTCCGGACGCGACGGAGGCGAGCGCCGCCTCGGCGAGCTCGACGGCGATCACGCCGTCGACGGCGCTCACCCGTGGGTGCTGGGGATGGTCGTCAGGCAGCGCCGCCGACGACGACGTGAAGGCCCGCGCGACCTCCCGGATCTCGGTGAGGTAAGGGCTCTCCCCCGCGGCTGGCTCGGGCCGCTCCTGCCCGCCCGACGCGACGGCCGCCAGGTCCGTCCGCACCCCGCCCGCGTCCGCGGAGTCGAAGCGCAGCACGCCGTAGTCGCCCGCCACGTGGAACGACGTGGCGAACGTCGTGTGCGACGCACCCCATGACCCTCGGACGTGGCTGATCGCGCCACCCGCGTGCGTCAGGACGACGTGCGCGAGCGCGTGCGGCGCGCCGTCCGCAACCACGGAGCGGCGGGTGGCGAACACCGACGTGATCTCCCCCGCGACCCACCGGGCGACGTCGAGGTCGTGGATCATGAGGTCCAGCACGATGCCCCCGGACTGCGCCTCGTCGGCGAACCAGGGCGACCAGGCGGGAAACGCCCCGCCGCGGGCGAACCGCAGCACGGCCGGGGTACCGACGTCTCCGGCGCGCACGGCGCCACGTAGGACCGCGTACTCGGGGAAGTACCGCACCACGTGGCCCGGGTAGAGCTGACGGTCCGCCGCGCGGGCGGCGCCGAGCAGGGCGGCGGCGTCGGACGCGGTGCGCGCGAGCGGCTTCTCGCACAGCACGTGGCGGCCGGCCGTGAGTGCCGCGGCGGCGACGTCGAGGTGCGTGGATGTGGGGGTGGCGACGTCGACCACGTCGGCCACGTCGAGGAGCTCGTCGAGCGTGCGGGCCACGCGACCGCTGTGCGCGGCGGCGAGCTCGGGCGCGCCGTCGAGCGAGTGGACGACGAGGTCGGCGCCGAGCGCGCGCCACGCGGGCGCGTGCGCATGGGCCATGAGCCCGGACCCGACGAGGCCGACCGTGAGCGGGGACGTGAGCGGGGACGTGAGCGGGGTCGGGCGATCGGGCATCGTGCTCCCTCCGTGGCTCCCGTCATCATCGTCGTGTGACCGGCGTCGCGCTCCCGGGGGGACGACCTCAGGGTGGACGGGCACGGCGAGCACCTAGGCTGACGCGGTGAGTGCGGGGGCGGGTGTGATGTCGGAGCTGCGGGCGCTGCTGCGCCTGGAGGGATTCCGCAAGCTGTTCGCCGTCCGGCTGGTGTCGCAGGCGGGCGACGGCATGTTCCAGGTCGGGCTGGCGTCGCTGCTGTTCTTCTCGCCCGAGTCGGCGGGGACGGCCACCGCGATCGCCGGGGCGTTTGCGGTGATGCTCGCGCCGTTCACGATCGTCGGCCCGTTCGCGGGCGTGCTCCTGGACCGGTGGTCGCGCCGGCAGGTACTCGCGTGGGGCAACGCGGTGCGCGTCGTGATCACGCTCGGGATGGCGGGGTTCATGCTCACCGGCGGCGTGACGTGGTGGATCTACGCCCTCGGGCTGGCCGCGCTGTCCGTGAACCGCTTCCTCCTCGCGGGCCTGTCCGCGGGCCTGCCGCGCGTCGTCGACGGCACGCTGCTGCTCACCGCCAACTCGCTCACGCCGACGCTGGGCGCGGGGGCGGCGTTCGTCGGCGGCGGCGTCGGGTACGTGCTCGGGCTGGGCTTCGAGCCCGGCCGCGTCAAGGACTCCTCGGCCCTCGTGTGCGCCGCCCTGGTCTTCGGCGTCGCGTCGCTGCTGGCGCTGCGGCTGGGGCGCACGCAGCTCGGGCCGGAGCAGCCCGCCGAGGCCGCGATCCGCAGCGAGATCGCCCGCGTCGCCCGCGGCCTGGCCGACGGCGCGCGCTACCTCGTCGCGCGCCGCACGCCGGGGCAGGCGCTCCTCGTCATGGCGGCGCACCGCTTCCTGTACGGGGTGGTGTTCATCGCGTCCATCCTCATCTCGCGCAACCTGCTCGAACCGAGGGACCAGGCGGCCGGCATGGCGACGTTCGGCGTCGTCGTCGCCCTCACCGGCGTCGGCGGGGCGGCCGCGATGGTGCTCACGCCGACGCTGTCGCGGCGCACCGGGCCGCAGGGGTGGATCGCGATCATGCTGCTGCTCGCCGCCGCGAGCCAGCTGCTCATGGTGACGACGCCGGCGCGTCCGGTCGTGCTCGCGGGGGCCGCGCTCCTCGGGCTGGCGGCGCAGGGCGCCAAGATCGCCGTCGACACCATCGTGCAGCGCGACGCCGAGGACGCCTACCGCGGCCGGGCGTTCGCGTTCTACGACGTCCTGTACAACGCGGCGTTCGTCGGCGCCGCCGCGCTCGCCGCGTTCACGCTGCCGGACACCGGGTGGTCACGCGGCGTCTTCGCCGGGCTCGCCGTCGCGTACGTGCTCGTCGCGCTCGTGCTGTGGACGCGCGGTGCGCGCACGCCGTCCGACGTCGCTCCCGCCGGCGCGGGGCTCGCCAGCCCGGCGCCCGGCGCGACGGCGGCCGGCGACGTCGCCACCATCGCCTGACCCCGCGCGGCCAGGAATCGCGCCGCCCGGGCGCCGATGAGTCCGGGCGCGAAAAAGAGTCGTCCCGATCGCGGGAATATCGCAGGATGGCGAATGGTCGTACACAGTACGGTCCGGCCTCCGGGCGACCGCACCGAGGGTGACCGATCCCCGGTTCACGACCCGACACGACGACGTCTGCGCCTGACCGGCGCCGGCAGTCCCATGCCCTCAGCCGGGCGCGCCCGGCCACCGACGTGAGCGGAGACCCACCGTGGCAGCCACCCCATCGACCGATACGACCGCACCACCGGGAACGAACGCCGCGCAGGGCGCCCCATCGGCCGCGCCGGCCGACGGCCACCTGTCCCGGCAGAACTTCGTCGTCATCGCCCTGCTGCTCGGGTCGGGCTTCGTCGTCATCCTCAACGAGACGACCATGGGCGTCGCGCTGCCCGCGATCATGGCCGAGATGCACGTCACCGAGGCGACGGGCCAGTGGCTCACCACGGCGTTCCTGCTGACGATGGCCGTCGTCATCCCCGCGACGGGGTGGCTGGTGCAGCGTCTCGGCACGCGGGGGGCGTTCATCCTCGCGATGTCGTTGTTCAGCGCGGGAACCCTGATGGCCGCCCTCGCGCCCGCGTTCGGGCTGCTCGTCACGGCCCGCGTCGTGCAGGCGTCCGGCACGGCGATCATGATGCCGCTGCTCATGACGACGATCATGCTGCTCGTCCCGCCCGCCCACCGCGGCCGGGTGATGGGCAACGTGTCGATGGTGATCTCCGTCGCGCCCGCCCTGGGCCCGACGATGTCCGGGCTGGTCGTGACGTCGCTCGGCTGGCGCGCGGTGTTCTGGATCGTGCTGCCGATCGCGATCGTGTCCCTCGCCGTCGGCACCGTCCTCGTGCGCGACGTCGCGGACCGCTCCCGCCAGCGCCTGGACGCGCTGTCGCTCCTCCTCGCCACGGTCGCCTTCGGTGGCCTCGTCTACGGGCTGTCGAGCTTCGGCGAGGCCGCGCAGCACGACGTCGCGGTGCCGCCGGCGGCGTCGGTCGGCGTCGGCGTCGTGGTCCTGGCCCTGTTCGTGTGGCGCCAGCTGGTGCTGCAGCGCACCGACGCCGCGCTGCTCGACCTGCGCGTCTTCCGCGCCCCGGGCTTCGCGCTCGGGATCGGGCTCATGGCCCTGAGTTTCGGCACGATGCTCGGCACGTTCATGCTGCTGCCGATCGTCACGCAGAAGGCGATGGGGATGTCGGCCGTGACGACCGGCCTGATCATGCTGCCCGGCGGGCTCGCCATGGGCCTGCTCGGCCCGGTCGTCGGCAACCTGTACGACCGGCACGGGCCGCGCGTCCTCGTCCTCCCCGGCCTGGGCGCGGTGGCGGCGGGGATGGTCGTGTTCGCCCTGCTCTCGCCGTCGACCCCGGTCTGGGTCGTGCTGGCCGGTCACATCGTGGTCAGCCTGGGGTTGGCGCTCGTGTTCACCCCGACGTTCACCTCGACGCTCGGCGGGCTGCAGCCGCGGCAGTACTCCCACGGATCGGCGGTGCTCGGCACCGTCCAGCAGCTCGCGGGCGCGGCCGGCACCGCCCTCCTCATCGCCCTGATGACGGTGCGGTCGATCACGCTCGCCGACGGCGGCGCGTCCGAGGCGGAGGCCATGTCCGGAGGGGCCCGGCTGGCGTTCGTCGCGGCCGCGGTGCTGGCCGTCGCCGCCTTCGCCCTCGCCACGCGGATGCGCAAGCCGGCCACGGTCGAGGCGGGCGTGCCCGCCCACTGACCGTCCCCGTCCCGGCCCCGTCGACGGAGGCCGCCGGCGGGGACCGCCCGGCCGCCGTCACCTCCGGCCGGGCACCCGGGGGGGGNNCCCCGGGCATGTCCCGCCGCGTCAGGACGCGGCTGTCGTGGCCGACGCCTCCCGCGCCGGCGCCGCCGCCACGCGGAAGGCCGGCGCGAGCGCGACCACCCCCAGCGCGAGCACGGCCGGCACGGCGAAGGCCAGGCGCAGGCTCAGCACCTCGGCGACCCCGCCGATCAGTCCGGCACCGACGACGAAGCCCACGTAGTTGAAGAGGTTGACCCGCGCCACGGCCACGCCCGTGCCCTCGGGGTCGAGGCGGCCCGCGACGGAGAACGACAGCGGCACGACCACGCTGAGGCCGAGGCCGGTCAGCGCGAAACCGGCCACGGCCGCCCACGGCCCCGGTGCGAGCGTCACCGCCGCCAGCCCCGCCGCCCCGACGATCCCGCCGACGGCCACGGGCACCACCGGCCCGAACCGGTTGACCTGCCGGTCGGCCGCGAGCCGACCGAGGAGCTGGCACCCCAGGTACGCGGCCAGCCCGAGCGGTGCGACGTTCGCGGGCGCCCCCAGGGCGTCCTGGATGTACTTGGTGGACCAGTTCGACGTCGCCGAGTCCGCGACGTAGACGATGGTCACCGCGAGGCCCACCAGGATCAGCGGCCCCCACGGCGGCCGCGCCGCGGGCGTCGTCGCCTCGCGTGCCGGCTCGCGTGCCGGCTCGCGTGCCGGCCCCCGGGCCGGCTCGGGCACCGGCGCGAACGACGGGCGCCGCTCCGTGACGGCCAGGCCTGGCACGGTCGCGCCGCCGTCCGCCTCACCGCGCCCGCGACCCGCCAGCCCCGCCGCCGCGAGGTCCACGGCGACACCGACCGCGGCCACCAGACCCAGCCCGCCCGCCAGCGACCACCCCAGCGAGTGCGCCAGCACCGCGGCCAGCGAGCCGAGGATGCCGCCCACGCTCCACGCGCCGTGGAACGAGTTGAGCAGGCTGCGGCCGTACCGCCGCTCGACCTCCACGCCCTGCATGTTCATGCTCGCGTCCACCAGGCCGAGGAGCAGCCCCACCGCCGCGACCGTCGGGTAGAGGACGGTGACGCTCGGCGCGAGACCTGCGCCGAGCACGGCGAGCGCCACCAGCGGGCCGCACACGTGCAGCAGCCGTGCGCTGCCCACACGCGGTGCCAGGGCCCCGGCCAGCACGCTTCCCAGCCCGGCCATCACCGGCACGAGCAGGAGGACCAGCGTCAGGGTGCCGTCCGAGATCCCCAGGTCGTCCTGCAGCGTCGGCACCTGGGCGAGCAACCCAGCGAAGCACATGCCCTGCACCAGGTAGAACGCCGCCACGACGAGGCGCGCCCGCGGGTCGCTGCCCCTGACGGTCCCCACGGCAGCTCCCACGGCGCACCCTCCCGAGTCGGCCCCGCACCGGCGCGAAGACCCGGGCGTCACCCTAGGGGCCCGTGGCTCCCGGCAACAGAGCCCCGGCGGATCTCGCCCCGGGAGGGCTCAGCCCTGGCGCGCCTCCCACCAGGCCTTGAGCTCCGCGGTGGCGGCCTCCTCGCCGAGCGGGCCGCGCTCCATGCGCAGCGCCAGCAGATGCTTGTAGGCCGTGCCGACGTCGCGCCCGGGCGCGATGCCGAGGATCGCCATGATCTGCGTGCCGTCGAGGTCGGGGCGGATCGCGTCGATCTCCTCCTGCTCGCGCAGTGCGGAGATGCGGTGCTCGAGGGCGGTGTACGTGTCGGCGAGCCGCTGCGCCTTGCGCTTGTTGCGCGTGGTGGAGTCGGCGCGCGTGAGCCGGTGCAGCCGCTCCAGCAGCGGCCCGGCGTCGGTGACGTACCGCCGCACGGCGGAGTCCGTCCAGGCGCCCTCGCCGTAGCCGTGGAAGCGCAGGTGCAGCTCGACGAGCCTCGCCACGTCCTTGACCACCTGCTTCTCGTACTTCAGCGCGCGCAGCCGCTTGGCCACGAGCTTGGCCCCGACGACCTCGTGGTGATGGAAGCTCACCCCGCCGCCCGGCTCGAACCGCCGCGTCGCGGGCTTGCCGACGTCGTGCAGCAGGGACGCCAGGCGCAGCACGAGGTCGGGGCCGGGCACCGGACCGTCGGGGCCGGTCTCCTGCGCGATCGCCTGCTCGAGCACCGTGAGGGAGTGCTGGTAGACGTCCTTGTGCCGGTGGTGCTCGTCGATCTCCAGGCGCAGCGCCGGCAGCTCGGGCAGCACGTGGTCGGCCAGGCCCGTGTCGACCAGCACCTCGAGGCCGGCCCGCGGACGGTCGGCGAGCAGCAGCTTGGTGATCTCCGCCTGCACCCTCTCGGCCGAGACGATCTCCACGCGGCCCGCCATGTCGACGATCGCGGCACGCGTCGCCGGCTCCACGGTGAAGCCGAGCTGGGCCGCGAACCGGGCGGCCCGCATCATGCGCAGCGGGTCGTCGTCGAACGACCGCTCGGGCGCGATCGGCGTGCGCAGCACACCCCTGGCCAGGTCCTCGAGGCCGCCGAACGGGTCGACGAACGTGAGGTCCGGCAGCCGCACCGCCATCGCGTTGACGGTGAAGTCTCGGCGCGACAGGTCGCCGTCGAGCGTGTCGCCGAACGCGACCACGGGCTTGCGCGACGCCGGGTCGTACTCGTCGCTGCGGTACGTGGTGATCTCGACGACGACGTCGGCCGCGTCCGGTCCGCCGCGGCCGGAGCGCGCGAACCGGCGCGCGCCGATGGTGCCGAACTCCTTGCCGATGTCCCAGTGCGCGTCGCCCCAGCGCGCCAGGATCGCCTGCGTCTCGTCAGGGGTGGCGGACGTCGCGAAGTCGAGGTCGTTGCTCGCCCGTCCGAGGAAGGCGTCGCGCACCGGGCCGCCGACGAGCGCCAGCTCGTGCCCGGCGTCTCGGAAGATCTCGCCCAGCTCGACCGCGGCCGGGGCCATCTCGGTCAGGACGGTGAGGGCGCGGTGCAGGAGGGCCGCAGGGGCAACAGGCTCAGGGGTCGGCACGACGAACGATTCTCCCAGATGCCTCCGCGGCCCGCCGCGCGTCGACCCAGCCCGCCCGGTGCCTCGGCGGCTGGTCCAGCGTCCGCGCACCCGCGGTTCCGGGCCGGCGGTGCCTCGCACGGGCGGCCTCGCGCAATCGGTAGGGTGGGCGCATGTCTTCCCCGGCCCCGGTCCCCGGCCCCCGCCGTGGGCGCCCGGCCGCGCCGGTCCCCGTCCCGCCCGGCGGGCATCCGCTGCGGGTCGACCCGTCCCGCCTCGCGGGTCAGCACGGGTTCTCGTCCCCCGGCATCGTGGGCGCCACGCCGTCGGGCACGACGACTCATCTGCCGGTCGTGGAGGAGACCTCCGCCGGCGGCCTCGTCATCGACCCCACGCCCGACGGCCCGCAGGCCGCCGTGATCGTGCGCCGCAACCGCGGCGGCCGGCTCGAGTGGTGCCTGCCCAAGGGCCACCTCGAGGGTGCCGAGACGCCGGAGCAGGCGGCCGTCCGCGAGATCCGTGAGGAGACGGGCATCCTCGGCACGGTCCGCACCGAGCTCGGCGTCATCGACTACTGGTTCAGCGGGGAGGACCGTCGCGTGCACAAGGTGGTGCACCACTTCCTCCTGCGCGCGGAGGGCGGCACGATCACGGCCGAGGGCGACCCGGACCGGGAGGCCGAGGACGCGCTGTGGGTGCCCGTCGCCGAGCTCCCCGCGCGGCTGTCGTACCCCAACGAGCAGCGGCTCGCGGGGGTTGCCCAGCAGGTGCTCGCCCGCCGGCCGGGCATCGTCGGCCCCGGCGATGCCGGCACGCCCGAGTGAGGCCCGTCGCGTGACCGTGTCCAGGACGGCGGGCGCCCTCGCCGCGCTCGCCGGTCTCCTCGCCGCGCTGCTCGTGACCGCTCTGGTCACCGGCGTGGTCGCGCTGCCGTCGGGCGGAACGCCGGGCACGTCAGACGGCGGTGCGTCGTCCGTCGAGGACGCCGGCACCACGGGGCTGCCGGCCAGCACGCTGGACGGGTCCGCCGAGGCCGCCCCCGCCGCCCCCCAGGACGGCGAGGTGACGGTCGAGCTCCTCGACGCCGTCCCCGCGGTCGCCCGCCCCGGAGACAGCGTGGCGCTCACCGCGCGCGTGACGAACGGGCGGGACACGGCGCTCGAGGGCGCCGACGTGGACCTCGGGGTGCACTGGCGGCCCGTCTCGTCCCGCGACGACCTCGCCGCCTGGGCCGAGGACGACAGCACGACCGTCGCCGCCGAGCAGCTCTCCGAGCCCGTCGACCGGATCGCGCCCGGCAAGTCCACGCGGGTGCGGCTCACGCTGCAGGTCGACATCCTCGACCTCGGGTCCGACGCCGCGTGGGGCCCGCGGGAGATGTCGCTCGCGGTCATGGCCGACGGGACGCCGCTGGACGTCCTGCACACGTTCCTGCTGTTCGCGCCCGACGGCGCGACGCCCGACCCCGTCGGCGTGAGCGTCGTCGCGCCCGTGACCGGCCCTCCCGTCGACGCGCTCGACGCGGAGGCGTACGCCTCCGACCTCGCCGGGCTCACCGCCGACGGCGGCCGGCTCGCGGCACTCGCCGATGCCGGAACGCCATCGGGCGCCTCCCCCGGCGTCTCCCTGGCGGCCGATCCTGCGCTGGTGGCCGCCGCGAGCGCCTCCGCGGACACGGCCACGGCCGCCTGGGCGACGCGGCTCACCGACGGCAGTGCCCCCGACGTCGCCGCGCTCCCCGCCTTCGACCCCGACCTGGGCGCCCTCGCCCACGCCGACCTCTCGGCCGGCGAGACCGCCGCGGCCACCGGTGCCGACGCCGTGCTGCCCGGCCCCTGGCAGACGCCGGAGGCGTGGGACATCACCCTCGCGTGGCCGCAGGGACGGCCCGACGTCGCCACGATGGCCGCCGCCCGCGCCGCCTCCGTCGACCACGTGCTGGTCAGCGACGGCCTCTCCCCCCGTGCCGGGGCGGCCGCCTCGGCGCGCACCGCGGTCGCGACGCCGTCCGGCAAGGTCTCGGCGCTGGTCGCGGACGAGCAGCTGTCCGACGTGGTCGCCGGCATCACCACCGACGCCGACGCCACCCCGACGGAGACCGCCCAGCGTCTCCTCGCCGACACCGCCCTGCTCGCCATGCAGCAGGGGGCAGCGGGAGACGAGGGGCAGGCAGGCGTGCACGTGCTCGCCGCCCTGCCGCGCGGATGGACGCCCGACGTGGCTGCCCTGCACCAGGTGCTCGAGGCGCTCGACGCGGCCGACTGGTCCGACGTCGTCCCCCTGGCCGAGACGATCGACACGCCGGCCACCGACACGCCCCGCGCCGACCTGCCCGACAACGACGTCGACGACGCCGAGCTGGCCCCCTCGGCGGTGCGCGCGCTGGCCGACGCCCACCGGTCCGTCACGTCGTTCGCCACCGTCGCCGCGGACCCGGTCGAGCTCGCCGGCAGCGTGCAGCGCTCGCTCGCGCTGCCGCTCGCGGTCGCCTACCGCGACGACCCGGAGGCCCGCGACACCGCCGTGAGCTCGGCCGTCGCCCGGGCGGACGACCTGCGCCAGGGCATCACCGTCGCCGACCGCGACACCGTCACGCTCATCAGCGACTCCGGCGACCTGCCCGTGCTGGTCCGCAACGACCTGGACGTGGACGCCACGGTCACCGTCGTGCTGCGGCCGGACGACCCGCGGCTGAAGGTCGAGACCCGGCCCACCGTCGTCATCCCCGCCGGACAGTCCAGCAACGTGCCCGTGCAGGTGCGCGCGATCGGCTCCGGCAACGTCGAGATCGAGGTCGAGGTGCTCGCACCCAGCGGGGCCTCCGTGGCCGAGCCCGCCGACTTCGCGGTGCGGGTGCGGGCGGGGTGGGAGACCGTGGGGACCGCCGTCGTCGCCGCCGCGATCGGCGTGCTGTTCGTCGCCGGCATCTGGCGCACCGTCCGACGGGGGCGCTCCCCGCGCCGCACCACCGGCGAGGTCGTCGGGCCCGTCGTGGAGCCGCCCACGCCGCCCGCCGGCATCCCCACCGCCGCCACACCGGGCGCCGACACCCCGCCCGTGCCCGAACCGGCCGCGCCGGCCGAATCCCCCGCACCCACGGCACCCACCGCACCCCCGGAGAACGACCGCGCATGACCCCCGCCCGCCCCGCCGACCCCGACGGCAAGCACCCGCCCCGGCACGCCCGTGCCGGCCGGGGGCGGCGGTCGTCGTCGGCCGCGGGCACCGGGGCCGACGCCAGGGCCGCCGGCTCCGCCGCGGGCGCGGGTCCTGCCGCCGGCGCGCCGGTCGGCGCGGAGCCCGGCGTCACCGAGTCCCCCGGCACCGGGTCCGGCGACGCGCCCGCGAACCCGGACGGGGTCCAGCGCGCCCGCCTCGGCCGCAGCTCGCTGATCATGTCGCTGGGCACGGCGGCGTCGCGCGCGTCGGGCCTGGTCAGGTCCGTGCTGCTCGTCGCGTGCGTCGGGTCGATCGGCACCGTCGCGGACGCGTTCGACATCGGCAACAAGCTGCCGAACATGCTGTTCGCGCTCATCTCGGCGGGCCTGCTGCAGGCGGTCCTGATGCCGCAGATCCTGCGGGCGATGAACGCGCCCAACTCGCGGGTGCGGCTGGACAAGCTCCTCACGCTCTCGGGGCTCGGGCTCCTGCTGCTCACCGCGGTGCTCGTTGTCGCCGCGCCGCTGATCGTGCTCCTCTTCACGGGTGACAACTGGTCGGACGAGGGCCGGCAGCTCGCCGTCGTGTTCGCGTACTGGTGCATCCCGCAGCTGTTCTTCTACGGCCTGTACATGCTGCTCGGCCAGGTCCTCAACGCGCGCGGGCGCTTCGGCGCGTACGGCGTCGCGCCGGTGGCCAACAACGTGGTGTCGCTGGTCGGATTCGGCGCCTTCCTGGTCGTGTGGGGCAGCGCCCCGTCGGGCGGCATCTCGGACCTGGACGCCTGGAGCAGCACCCAGACCACGGTCATGGGGGCCACCGCGACGCTCGGTATCGCCGCGCAGGCGCTCGTCCTCGTGGTGGCGCTGCGCCGCTCCGGCTTCGCCTGGCGCTTCCGCCTCGGCGTGCGCGGCATCGGGCTGCGCGCGGCGAGCCGGATCGTCGGCTGGACGCTGGGCGCCGTCGTGCTGGAGCAGGTCGGCATCGTCTACCTCACGCGGGTGCTCGGCCAGGGCGCCCAGGCGGCCGACCACGCCGCGGGCGAGGCGTTCGCCGGGCCCGCCGCGTACACCCAGGCCATGACGATCTACCTGCTCCCCCACTCGCTGGTCGTCGTCTCGATCATCACCGTGCTCTTCCCGCGCATGACGGCCGCCGTGCACCGCGGCGACCTCGACGGCGTCCGCGCCGACATGTCGCTCGGCCTGCGCTCGGCCGGCATCTTCTCCGTGATCTCTGCAGCGGTGCTTTTCGTTCTCGCGGTCCCGCTCACGGCCACCCTGCTGCCGACGGCGGGCGCGGACGGCATCGCCGCCATCGCCCCCGTGCTGCGGGCGATGGCGGTCGGCATCGTGGCGCTCGGCGCGACGGTCATGGTGCGGCGCATGTACTTCGCGTTCGAGGACGGACGCAGCATCTTCGTCATCCAGGTCATCGCCACCGTCAGCCTCGTCGCGGCGCTGTGGGCGGCCGTGCAGGTGCTGGACCCCGCGTGGTGGGCGGTCGCCGCGGGCGGCGCCTATGCCCTGTCCACCTGGGTGTCCGTGCTGCTGCGCATCGGCGGCATGCGGCGCAAGCTGCAGGGAATCGACGGCCCGCGTGTCATGCGCCTGTACGTGCGCGCGGCGATCGGCGCGGTCGTCGCGGGCGGGCTCGGGTACCTCGTGGTCCGGCTCCTGGACGGCGACGACGTCGCGTCGTGGGGCCACGCCTTGCTGGTCACCGCCGTCGGGGGGACCGTCATGCTGGGCGCCTACGTCGGGTTGCTCAAGCTCCTGCGGGTCCGCGAGCTCGACGACGCGCTCCGGCCCGTGCTGCGGCGCCTGGGCCGGTGACCGGCCGGCGCTTGTCGCGATCCGCCCCCCGTGCCGGGGAGCGACCGGCACCGTCGCCATACCGACACGAGGACCTCATGACACCGCCCCGAGGGTCGGCCTCCGGGGCGCATTGCCGCCCGTACCATGGTCCGATGGACCGGAGGACACCCTCCCCCCGATACCCCACCGAGGAGACCAGGTGAGCACCGCCCATCCCGGCACCGTCATGGTCGATCGCTACCGGCTGTCGCAGCCCGCGGCGTCCGATCTCGCCGCCGCCGAAGCCTGGGAGGCGCACGACCAGATCCTGGACCGTCCGGTCCGGGTCACGTTCATCGACGGCCCGCACGCGTCCGCCGCGCTCGACGCCGCGCGGCGCGCAGCGCTCGTGTCCGACCCGCGCCTGAGCCGGGTGCTCGACGTCGGCACCACCGACCTGGGCACCGGGCCGCGCCACTACATCATCAGCGAGCCGTACCGCGGGTCGTCGCTCACCGAGATCGTCTCGCACGGTCTCGTCGACGCCCAGCAGGCCCGCGCCGTCGTCGGCGAGGCCGCGGCGGCCCTCGAGTCCGCCGCCCAGCGCGGGGTGCACCACCAGGCGGTGCGCCCCGAGGCCGTGCGTGTCGACGGTCACCGGATCGTGGTGACGGGCCTCGGCATCGACGCCGCGCTCGCCGAGCGCGACTCCAGCGACACGGCCCTGGGCGGCGACGCCGCCGCCGCGGCGGACGCCCGCAATCTCGTGGCGCTCGTCTACTACGCGCTCACCGCTCGCTGGGCCGGCGACAGCCTCGACGGGCCGTGGGTCGCCGCCGACGCCGTGCGCCCCCTTCCCGCGCAGACCGACGCCTCCGGAGTGGTGCCGGTCTCCACGCTCGTGCCGCACGTCGACGAGAGCCTCGACACCCTCGTCCGGCGCACCTTCGGCGCCGGCTCGCCCGACGCGCCCACCGGACCCGGCGACGTCGTCGCCGCCCTCGCTCCCTGGGGCGAGGTGTCGGTCGTCGCCGCACTGCCGCAGTTCGTCCAGCCCGCCACCGAGCCTCCTGTCCGCTCGTCGGTGCTGGGCGCCGTCTCCACCGGCGTCTCACGGCCGGGCACGCCTCCGCCCGCGCCGCCCGTGCGTCGTCCGGCGAGCAGCGGACGCATCGCACGTACCGCGGCGGCCGGAGCCGCAGGGGCCGCCGCCGGTGCGGCGGTCGCCGGGGGCGGCACCCAGGCCCTGCCGCCCGTCGGCCGTCCGACGGCTCCGCAGGCGCCGGTCGGCGACCCGCAGGCCACGGCCGCGCTGCCCCCGCAGCCCGGATCCGGCTACCCGTCGACCACGGCGCCCAGCGCCTACGGACAGGGTTACGGTCAGCAGGGTTACGACCAGCAGAGCTACGGCCAGCAGGGCTACGGCCAGCAGACCCCGCCCGCTGCGGGGTACGCGGCCGCCGGCGGCGCGGGCTACGCCATGGCCCAGGCGCAACCGACTGCGGCTCAGGCGCCGGTCGGCACGGCGCACGCCCCCGTGCCGCCGCCCCCGCCGCCGTCGGGCGGCGTCGGCGAGCCGCCGACCAACACCGGTGGCTTCACGTCGACCCCAGCACCCCGACGTCGCGGCGTGAACCCGACGCCGATCGTCCTGGCACTCGTGGTCGTCCTGGTCATCGCCGGCGCACTGTGGGCGGCCAACCGCGCGCTCCAGCCGTTCGCGCCGACCATCGCGGAGAACGCGTCGCCGACGCCCGCGGCCGAGCAGAGCGAAGGTACGGGCGGCGACGAGACGTCCACCGCGCCCGAACCCACCGAGACGCCGGAGGCCCGTCCGGTCATCGCGTCGGGCAACCAGCTCGACCCCGAGGGCGGGGACGATGCGGGCGAGCATCCGGAGGCGGTCGACCTCGCCTACGACGCCGACCCGTCGACGTTCTGGTACACCCGCCAGTACACGTCACAGGCCTTCGGTGGCCTCAAGTCCGGCGTCGGGTACGTCATCGAGCTCGACGAGCCGGCCCCGGTCACCACGATCGAGCTGCGCACCAACTCCGACGGCGGCAACGTCGAGGTCCGTGCGACATCCGGCGACGACCCCACGGGCGGCGAGGTGCTCGCCTCGGGCTCCTTCAGCGGGACCACCACGCTCGAGCTGTCGCAGGAGACGGTCGCCGACTCGTTCGTCCTCTGGATCACGGAGCTGCCGGTGACGAACGGGAAGAACTACCTCGAGCTCAACGAGATCGTCATCTCGTGAGCCCCGCCCGTGCCGGCGCTGCAGCGCGGGCACCCTGGCCACGGGGAACATCGGCACCGCACGAGGTGTTGTGCCCGGTGGCGTCAACGGATTCAGCAGACGAGCAGGAGACAACGTGATCGACCAGGCGACCGCCACCGCAGGTGAGGCGACCGTGCACGACATCGTCATCGTCGGCTCGGGTCCGGCGGGCTACACCGCGGCGGTGTACGCCGCGCGCGCGGGCCTGTCGCCCGTCGTGATCGCGGGCTCCGTCACCGCGGGCGGCGCGTTGATGAACACCACCGAGGTCGAGAACTTCCCCGGCTTCCCCACCGGCATCCAGGGCCCGGACCTCATGGAGGCCATGCGCGAGCAGGCAGAGAAGTTCGGCGCCCGCGTGCTGTGGGACGACGCCGAGACGGTCGAGCTGTCCGGCGACGTGAAGACGGTCGTCACCGGCGGTGGCGAGACCTTCCGCGCCCGCGCCGTGATCCTCGCGACCGGCTCCGCCTACCGCGAGCTCGGCCTCGAGGACGAGAAGCGGCTCTCGGGTCGCGGTGTCTCCTGGTGCGCCACCTGCGACGGCTTCTTCTTCCGCGACCAGCACATCGCGGTGGTGGGCGGCGGCGACTCCGCCATGGAGGAGGCCACGTTCCTGACCCGTTTCGCGTCGAAGGTGACCGTCGTGCACCGTCGCGACGGGCTGCGAGCCTCGAAGATCATGGCCGACCGCGCCGAAGCCGACCCGAAGATCGAGTTCGCCTGGAACAGCGAGGTCGTCGGCATCGCCGGCGACGACAAGGTCTCCGGGCTCGCCCTGCGCGACACCGTCACCGGCGAGGAGCGTCAGCTCGACGTCACCGGCCTGTTCGTCGCCATCGGGCACGATCCCCGCACCGAGCTCATCAAGGGCCAGGTCGACCTCGACGACGAGGGCTACATCCTCGTCGAGGGCCGCTCGACGCGCACCAACCTGCGCGGAGTCTTCGCCTGCGGCGATGCGGTCGACCACACCTACCGACAGGCCATCACCGCCGCCGGCTCGGGCTGTGCGGCCGCTCTCGACGCCCAGGCCTTCCTCACCGAGCTCGCCGACCGTGAAGGTGAGCAGGCCCTTGCCGGGACGCCCTCCACCCCCACGCCCGAAGGTCTTCCCGCCGCCCTCGACGACGCGCTCGACTCCGTCGCGGGCTGACTCACCCACCCCAGACACCGAAGGAGCAACCATGCCTACCGTCGCCGTTACCGACGAGACCTTCAAGGCGGAGGTCCTCGAGTCCGACGTGCCCGTCCTCGTCGACTTCTGGGCCACCTGGTGCGGGCCGTGCCGCATGGTCGCGCCCATCCTCGAGGAGTTGTCGGAGGAGTACGAGGGCAAGGTGAAGATCGTCAAGCTCGACACCGACGCCAACCAGGCGACGACGATGGCCTACGGCATCACGTCGATCCCCACGCTCAACGTCTACTCCGGCGGTGAGCTGGTGAAGTCCGTCATCGGCGCTCGTCCGAAGCGCGCCCTGCAGGAGGAGATCGACGCCGTGCTCGAGCCGAGCGTCTGAGCTCGCTCCCCCCGACGAAGGCCGGGTCGTGTTTCACGTGAAACACGACCCGGCCTTCGTCGTTTCGCACGCTGAGTACCTGAATGGTCGGCGCGGCAGTCACGACCGGCGCGGAGTCATGAGAGGCCCCGGTCGCTCACGGAACCGACCGCGCGGGTTCTCGTACGTGCCTGACCCTCCCCCACCGATCGCTCCGGTCGTTGCTGGCCATGAACGCCAGGTGCGGTCGGCGGCCAACGGGACGACCCGCACACCTTGCGGCGGGCACCGGAGCGGTCGGTCGCGGTCGGCACCGGAGCGCCGGTCCGGATATCGGTCGGAGACATCACCTATGCGTGCGATAGCGTGAATGCACTTTGTAGCCGAATTGCCTGCTCATCGCACTCCTGTTCTCTGCGGTCGTGTCCTCCCCGGTAACGATGGGCTGCGTCGTGTCCGTCACGTGCCGCCGGTCCGCGACATGCCCTCGCGTACGCACAGTCCGCGTCGCGCGCGCTTCTGGGGCCAGCCTCTTCTGACGTCTCTACGACCCCGCGGCGCTCACGTGACCAGCGCCTATACCCAGCGCGATACCAGGCGCCTGCGCGAGATGTCGGCCACCGAGGGCCCGGAGTCTCGTCGAGGCGCCACCGTCGGTCTCAGCGTTGGCCGTCCTCAGCGATCGCCATCCTCAGAGACCGGCAATCCGCAGCGACGGCCGTCCTCAGCGATCGTGGCCGGATGCTCATCGCGGAACTTCGCCGTCATGGACTCCAGGCGATCCGCCCCGAGCCCGGGCATGGGCCGACCTCACGATTTGCGGTCGGCGCGCCAGCCCGTGGTGGAACGGCTCCCCTCCCAGCCGCTCGCTTCTCCCATTCGTGGCGCACCGCGCACCACCACCGACGGATCTCACCCTCCGCCCGAGGCGGCTCGGCCGTGCGGAGGGCCATCGTCATCAGCGCGGCGTCGTTCCACGTGAAACACCCTCGGGCGCGCAACTCCGAGGGACACCAAGCACCACCTATGGCCCGAATCGGGACCCTCTGTGCTCGGCGTCATCCTCGGGGGCGCCCCGCGTCCTGCGACGCCCCCGGTCAAGACGAACTCCGACAGTTCCGGTCTACCTCCCGACCGCCGGTTCCGACGCGGGGCCTGAGTCCAGGTCCAGGTTCGGTTCCGGTTCCCCACGCGGGCCCTGAGGTCCAGGTCCAGGTCCAGGTCCAGGTCCAGGTCCGGGTCTGGGCTCACGATCTCCCCTCCACGTGGTGGATCCTGGGACGCCCTGCACTCCCCCACCGAACCCGAACCGAGCCACTGCTCTCTGGCTGTGTTCGAGTCCCACAGCGTCTGCCACTGGACTTTGCGCGGAAGGATCGGCGCCAACAAGACCTCGCGCACCAATGCCAGGCGTCCGACGCGTAGTCTCGCGCTCGGGTCATCGAGGACGACGTCGCGGCGCACCCGCCTAAGCCGCGAGCACTACGACCTTTCGTCACACCCGGTCGCGGCTACTCACTGCCCGTCGCTGCGACAACCGGACCCCGAGCCGAAACGACTGAAGGGTCGGGTCGTGTTTCACGTGAAACACGACCCGACCCTCCGCCCGTCGTCGATGCTCAGGAACGCAGCAGCCCGGGATCCTGCGGAGCCATTACTTCGAGGATTCGATTGAGATCGTCGACCGACGCGAACTCGACCGTGAGCCGGCCCTTCGTCTTGCCGAGGTTCACCTTGACGCGGGTCTCGAATCGGTCGGACAGCCGCGTCGCGAGCTCGTCCATCGCCTCGCTCCGCTGCCCGGCGCGCGGGGTTCGGCGCGCGGCCTTCTCGGCGTCCCCGCTGGTCAGAAGCGTCACGATCTCCTCCGTCGCCCTGACGGACAGGCCTTCGGAGACGATCCTTTGCGCGAGCCGCTCAATCTCTGCCCCGTCAGAAAGACCGAGCAACGCGCGCGCATGACCCGCGGAGAGCACACCGGCTGCCACCCGTCGCTGTACCAGCGGGGGCAACTTGAGGAGCCGCAGCGTGTTCGAGATCTGCGGACGTGACCGCGCGATTCTGCTTGCAAGCTCCTCGTGAGTGCACCCGAAATCGTCGAGCAACTGGCGGTAGGCGGCGGCCTCTTCCAATGGGTTGAGCGCGGCACGATGCAAGTTCTCCAGCAGAGCGTCCCGGAGCATGTCCGAGTCCTCGGTGGAGCGCACGATCGCGGGGATCGTCTCGAGCCCAGCCGCCTGGGAAGCGCGCCACCGGCGCTCGCCCATGATGAGCTCGTACTGGTCTGCGACCTCCTTGTCAGGTCGCACGACGATCGGCTGCAGCACACCGATCTCGGAGATCGAGTCCACGAGCTCGTCGAGGTCGCCCTCGTCGAATACCGTACGGGGCTGCCAGGTGTTCGGGCGGATGGCAGCGACCGGGACCTCGGCAAAGTAGGCGCCAGGTACCGGGAGCAGGTCGGTTTCACGTGAAACATCGTCCTGAGGGGTCGTGGCGGCATCGCCCGTGCCGACAGCAGCCCCGTTCTCCACACTCGCTTCGTCATCGTCTCGCGCTGGTTCACCGTTCTCGACGCTCAGGTCCCCCTCGGGCACGGCGGTGGCGGGATCCGCGCCCTCCGCCTGAGAGACCGTGATGCGCGTGATCACGCCGAGCGACGAACCAGGGTCCGGGTCGCCGAGTCCAGCCGCAGACCGGAGAGGGCCATGCCCTGCCGGCTCGCCGTCAGGGTGGGCACCGTGAGCGGACACCTCTTGAGAGTCTCTGTCCAGGATTTCGTTCTGTACTGGATCGGCCTCACCGAACTCGGGCCGCGCACCGTTCCCGCCAGTGCGGATCCGTAGCCGGCCGCCCGAGATCGCAGAGTCCCACGACGCGGAGCGCGCCTTCGACTTCCCTGGGCCGTCCGCGCCATCAGGCTCTTCGCTGCCGTCGTCGGGACGCTCCGCTACTGCCGTACCAGTAGCGCTGGTCCCGCTGCCGCTCTTGTCGGACGTGGGGAAGAAGACGTCCACGGGACGCTCGTTCTCAGGTCCCGACGGGATGAGCGCACCCAGTCCGCGGCCCAGGCCCCGCTTCTTCTGACTCATGCTCGTGCCTCCTGAACCGTGGGGCTCTGACGCCCCGTCGTCGTCTGTCCAAGCCGTCGCGTTCGCGCATCGTGGAGCGTCACTGCTCCACGATGGGCCATCACTGCAGGTGAGCGCGCTGCGCCGCGCGCTCGGTGAGCTCACGTGCAGCCTCGAGGTAGGCCAACGCCCCGGTCGAGCCGGGATCGTAGGTCATCACCGTCTGCGCGTGGCTGGGTGCCTCAGAGATCCGCACCGAGCGCGGAACGGTCGTCCGCAGTGTCTGAGCAGGGAAGTGCTCCCTGACCTCAGCCGCAACCTGCTGCGCGAGGTTCGTCCTGCCGTCGTACATGGTCAGCAGGATGGTGGAGACACGCAGCTCACGATTGAGATGCGCCTTGATCAGGTCGATCGTCTTCAGCAGCTGGCTCAATCCCTCGAGCGCGTAGTACTCGCACTGGATCGGGATCAGCACTTCGCGCCCGACGACGAATGCGTTGACGGTGAGAAGACCGAGGCTCGGAGGGCAATCGACCAGGACGTAGTCGATGGGCTCCTCACCTTTGGCCACTCGCTGTTCGAGATACGCATCGAGCGCTCGCCGCAGCCGTGTTTCACGTGAAACAAGCGACACCAGCTCGATCTCGGCGCCCGAAAGGTCGATCGTGGCCGGAACGCCGTAGAGTCCCGGCACGGCAGGGCACTCCTGGATCGTGTTCTCCATCGGTTCGTCATCGATCAGCACCTCGTAGATCGATGGCGTGCCCGCACGGTGCTCGATCCCCAGCGCCGTCGACGCGTTGCCCTGCGGGTCGTTGTCGATGACCAGGACCTTCAGGCCCGATTGTGCTAACCCGGCCGCGAGGTTGACTGTGGTGGTCGTCTTCCCCACGCCACCCTTCTGGTTCGCGACCGTGATGATGCGCGTCCGGTCGGGCTTCGGGAACTGTCGCCCCTGGAGCTCGATCCGTCGCCGGGCGTCGATGGCGAGCTGAGCGGCGAGCGGCGTCGACTCGTCGGCTTCCGGCACCGAAGCGACGAGTGCTGCCCGGTGCCCATCGATGCCCGCCGGCAGTCCCCCGTCGGCCCAGTCCAGGCGGGGCAATGTTTCACGTGAAACAGCCGGACCGGTCGTCGCAACCCCATCGTCCCGGGGAACGTCGTCGACGTGTTCCGTGCTCGTGCTCACGTGCCACTCCTCCGGTTCGTCACCATCTGCTGCCGGACCGTCACGCCCACAATGGCGAGACCCTCCAGACTCCGCGCTCACTCTACGGTGTCAGAACCGGGCACCAGGGGTCGAAACTCCGACCCGTGGACAAACCGAAGCCAGGCGTCGTCACCCACGGGGACACACACCGCATCGTTGCAGGTCACCGCGGGAGATGGCACCCCGAAAATCAGTTACCCCCGGCGCACGCGAAGGATGGTCGTCGGCTCCACACCATCGACTGTGATGCCCTCGAAGATCTCAGGCTCCGACGACTTGAACGACCGCAGCACCTTCCGCGCCGGCTCGATCTCCTGCGCGACGTTGCGCCCCTTCAGGACGACCATCTCGCCACCGCGGCGCACCAACGGAAGACTCATGCGTGCAAGCTTCGACAGCGCGGCCACCGCTCGCGACGTCACGACGTCGACCTCGAAGGCACCGTGATACTCCTCGGCGCGACCGCGCTTGACGAGCACGTTCTCGAGTCCCAACTCGTCGCGCAACTCGAAGAGCCAGGCCGTCCGACGTTCCATCGGTTCGATGAGGTATACCTGCGCGTCGGGGCGCATGATCGCCACGATGATGCCCGGTAGGCCGGCACCGGAGCCCACGTCGCCGATACTCGTCGCCGTCGACAGATGGGGCAGGACAGCAGCGGAGTTCAGCAGGTGACGCTCCCACAGGCGCGGCACCTCGCGCGGACCGATGAGCCCTCTAAGCTCCCCCTCGACCCGGAGCTTCTCCGCGAACGCGGCTATCGCGTCATAGCGATCGCCGAAGAACGCACGGACGGACTCGCTCGATCCCAGGGCGGCGTCGGCCAGCTGATCGGGGTCCTGCTCAGTCATGTCATCCCCTTCGTGTCGGGAGCGTGTCGCGTCCCTCGTCTCCTACGTTCCGCGCCCATGACCTCGTCCCCGCCCTCCGGACCAGCACGAGGGCCCGCCGTTTCACGTGAAACGGCGGGCCCTCGAAACGATGTCACTCAGCCGCGGGCGCGGGCTGAACCACCACATATCGCTCCGGCTCGACGCCGCGCGAGTCGCTCACCAGGCCAGACTCGGCGACGACGTCGTGCACCACCTTGCGCTCGAACGCGTTGAGCGGCTCGAGCTCGAGCTCCTCACCGGACTCGCGCACCTGGGCCACGGCGCGCTCGGCGAGGGCCGTCAGCTCGCTCCGGCGGGTCGCGCGGAAGCCGGCGACATCGAGCATGAGACGGCTCCGCTCCCCCGTCCGCGCCTGCACGGCAAGGCGGGTCAGCTCCTGCAGGGCCTCCAGAACCTCGCCGTCGCGCCCCACGAGCACCGACAATGAGTTCTGCTCCTCCGCGACGACCTCCACCGCGGCTCGGTCGTGCCGGATGTCGAGGTCGATGTCGCCGTCGAGATCGGCAATGTCGAGCAGCTCCTCGAGATAGTCCGCAGCGACCTCGCCTTCCTCCTCGAGGCGGGCGGTGCGGTCGGGATCCTGGTCCACAGGGGTCTGGGTGCTCATGTCCGTCGTCATGTCCCTCTCGGTGCTCAGCGTCGCTTCTGCCGGTTCTTGCGCTTGGGCTGCTCGCGCTGGCCCTTCGGCTTCTCCGGCTCGGGCTCCGGCTCCGCCTCGACGGCGCCCTTGGCCAGGGCCTTGCGGGCCTGCTTCTCCTTCAGCAGCCGCTCAGCCTCCGACCCGGGAGCCGGCATCCGCTTGATCGTGTAGAACTGCTGCCCCATCGACCACAGGTTCGAGATGACCCAGTAGATCAGCACGCCCACGGGGAAGTTGATGCCCGAGATCAAGAAGATCACCGGGAGGATGTACAGCATCATCTTCTGCGTGCTCGCCATCGGACCTTCGAGGGCGGCCTTCGGCATGTTCTTCATGGTGAGCTGTCGCTGCGTGAAGAACATCGTGGCGCTCATCAGGACGATGAGGCAGATGACGACGATCCGCGAGGTCGTGGAATCAGTCGTGCGGAACACGTCGGAGAGCTGTGCGCCGAAGAGCGAAGACGACTCGATGTCCGCGGCGACCTGTTGGTTGATCGGGCCGATCGGATCACGTGAGCCGTCCGCGATTGCGGACATGTAGTTGAGCACCCGGAACAGCGCGAAGAAGATGGGCGACTGCAGCAGGATCGGCAGGCACGACGCCAGCGGGTTGGTGCCGTGCTTGCGGTAGAGCTCCATCGTCTCGCGGCCCATGGCCTCGCGAGATGCCGGGTCCGACTTGCCCTTGTACTTCTTCTGGATCGCCTGCAGCTCGGGCTGCATCGTCTGCATGCCCCGCGACGCCTTGATCTGCTTGAAGAACAGCGGGATGAGCGCGATGCGGATGACGATGGTCAGCGCGACGATCGAGAACACCCAGGCCCAGCCCGGCCCGTCCTGCATGCCGAGCGTCGTGAAAAGTGCGTGGGACCCGTACATGATCCAGGCCACGACCCACTCGAGGGGGTAGAGGATGGTGTCGATCATCCCGAAATGTCTCCTTGGTCGGAAAGTCTGGGATCCCGGTGGCGCCGACCGGGGAGGTCAGTGGCGAGGGGCGCCGCGGTGCTCGTGGTCCGGCGCGTCGTCGTGGACGTGCTTCGGACGAGCCGGCGGGACGTCGTCGACGCCGCCGAGGCTCCAGGGGTTGCACCGCAGGATGCGCCACAGCGCGAGACCGGTCCCCCGCAGCGTCCCGTGCGTGCGGATCGCGATGATCGCGTACTGCGAGCAGGACGGGTAGTACTTGCAGGTAGGGCCGGTCAACGGGGAGACGACCGCCTGATAGACGCGAAGCATCCCGATCAGGACGGTGGTGGGGAGATTTCGCAGGGCCTCGCGCCCGAGCGCGGGCGTGCTCATCGCGCCGCCCCCACGGACGGGTCGACGCGCTCGACGGCGCGCGCAAGGCAACGATCGAGGTCGCGGTCCAGGTCCGCGAACGAGCACCCCGCCGCGGGCGGAAGTGCCCGGACGACGACGCGCGCACCATGCGGCAGCGACGCCAGGTGGCGTCGCGCGGCATGACGGAGCCGGCGCTTCACCTGGTTTCGGTGCACGGCGTTCCCCACGGCCTTGGAGACGACAAGACCGACCTGTGGCGGACCGTCACCCTCGGGGTCGAGGACGAGATGGACCACCACGGTCGATCGACCTGCACGCGCGCCGCGGCGCACCGCCCGTTCGAAGTCGACGGAACGGCGCAGTCGGTGCGCCGCGGGCAGCACGCGTCAGGCAGAGAGCTCGACGCGACCCTTGCGCCGGCGGTTCGCCAGGATGGCGCGGCCGGCACGGGTGCGCATGCGCAGCCGGAAGCCGTGGGTCTTGGCACGACGGCGGGTGTTCGGCTGGAAGGTCCGCTTGCTCACGAGGTACTCCAAGAAACGTCGGGGAGGCACACCGTCAGTTCCTCGACGATGCCGGGCAACAGGTCGGTGTGCATCAGATGACGCAGGGTGCCGACCGACCGCCCCGAGGACCGGCAGCCCGCATGAGGGCGCGCGAAAGGACCTGGAACGGCTGTCCGACGTTACGCCGTCGAGGGGTGCAAGGTCAAACCGGCCCGGGCCGGTCCGCGACGCCGCGACCGACCATCCGCGGACCGGGTTGGCTACGATGGCGAAGACCTCACGCACCTCGGCGCGACGTCGCGCTCCGTGCCCGCTGCGGTCGTCAGCCGCATCGATCGCCCACAGGGTTGTCCACAGCTTCCACAGCATGTGGACAACTGTGTGGACGGGCGACGAGCGTGGCAGACTCACGGCCTCATCGCCAGCCCGAACGACCATTCCGATCGACAAGGACGACGCCCGTGGCCCAGCCGGACGAGAACATCACCGACGTCTGGGCGCACACCCTCGCCACCCTCGAGGCTCGGCCGGACATGACGGCCCGGCAGCTCGCCTTCATCAAGCTCGCCAAGCCCATGGCGATCCTCGACGACACCGTCTTCATCGCGGTCCCGCACGAGCAGACGCGCACCTACCTCGAGACGAGCGTGCGCGACCAGCTCGCCTCCGCGATGGCGTCCACCCTCGGGCGGGACATCCGGTTCGGGATCACCGTCGACCCCGAACTGAGCAGCGACACGCTCACAGGTCCCTCGCAGGACTACACGGCGCCGCCGATGGAGACAGGCGTCGCCGACGAGCCGGACGCACCCGTGCTCCCGCCGAGCCCGAAGCAGTCTGCGGAGCCCACCCGGCTCAACCCGAAGTACATCTTCGAGACGTTCGTCATCGGCTCGTCCAACCGGTTCGCGCACGCGGCCGCCGTGGCGGTCGCCGAGGCGCCGGCGAAGGCGTACAACCCCTTGTTCATCTACGGCGACTCGGGGCTGGGCAAGACACACCTCCTGCACGCCATCGGGCACTACGCCCACAACCTGTATCCCCACGTGCGGGTCCGGTACGTGAACTCCGAGGAGTTCACCAACGACTTCATCAACAGCATCGGCGAGGGCCGCGCGGGCGCGTTCCAGCGCCGGTACCGCGACGTCGACGTGCTCCTCATCGACGACATCCAGTTCCTGCAGGGCAAGGAACAGACGATGGAGGAGTTCTTCCACACCTTCAACGCCCTGCACAACGCCAACAAGCAGGTCGTCATCACCTCCGACGTCCCGCCCAAGCAGCTCAACGGTTTCGAGGACCGCCTGCGGTCGCGCTTCGAGTGGGGCCTGATCACCGACGTCCAACCCCCGGACCTCGAGACCCGGATCGCCATCCTCCGCAAGAAGGCGGCAAGCGAGCGGCTCGACGTCCCTGCCGAGGTCCTGAGCTACATCGGCTCGCGCATCTCCACGAACATCCGGGAGCTCGAGGGGGCGCTCATCCGGGTGACCGCGTTCGCCAACCTCAACAGGCAGCAGGTCGACCTGGCGCTGGCGGAGATCGTCCTCAAGGACCTCATCACCGACGACGACACGGCGGAGATCACCCCGTCGATGGTCATCGCGCAGACAGCCGCGTACTTCGGGCTGACGATCGACGACCTGTGCGGATCGTCACGGTCGCGCGTGCTCGTCACCGCCCGACAGATCGCCATGTACCTGTGCCGCGAGCTGACCGACCTGTCGCTGCCCAAGATCGGGCAGCAGTTCGGCGGCCGCGACCACACGACGGTCATGCACGCGAACAGGAAGATCGCCGGCCAGATGGCGGAGCGCCGCTCCACCTACAACCAGGTGACCGAGCTCACGAGCCGCATCAAGCAGCAGCACCGCGGCTGAACAACGCCACGACGAACGACTCCTCGAACGCCCCGTCCCGGCCCCGATGCGGCCGTGACGGGGCGTTCGTCGTCCAGCAGCTTTCGTTCCCCCGCGCCCCGGACCGCTTTCCACATGTGTACCCACAGCCACAGGCGGGAACTACCGCGTGCCGAGGCTCCTCGTCCCCAGGCCTGTGGAAGGGCGTCGTGGACAACTCGGGCATCGGCGTCCCCTGCGCGATTCACACCTGTGGACAAACTTGTGGACCGGTGTGGACCACGGGCCCGAAATCGTGGACGACGATCCCCAGATCGGTGGACGCCTGTGGGTACAGATCCCGTCGCCCACAGGCCGGCGGAGTTCTCCACACCCCGGCCCCCACCGCCTCCACAGCTCGAACAAAGCTTTGACCTGCGGAAACAGTGGTTCTCCCCAGAATCCACAACCCCTATGACGATGACTACTGATTGATAGAGGAAAAAGACACCGCGCCTTCATCAGGCTGACGGGCCGATCCGCCAGACTGCCGCCCGGCCCGTCCACACACCTCACCGAACGCGTGCCGAGGGAGGCTCGACTCGCGTAGGGTTTGGCACGGACGACGGCCGTCGGAGAACGGGCAGCGGATCCTCGCGGCTCCTGCTCCGCCACGGCGTCGCCCCTACCGACCGACAACTCGAGGAGTGGGATGAAGTTCCGGGTTGAGCGTGACGTCCTGGCGGAGGCCGTGACCTGGACGGCGCGCACGCTTCCCACGCGACCGCCGGCGCCGGTGCTGGCGGGGGTCCGCATCGAGGTGGACACCGCGGGCACGATCGGGCTGTCGAGCTTCGACTACGAGGTCTCCGCGCGCTCGGAGATCCCCGCGGAGGTCGCCGAGCCGGGCACCGTGCTGGTCTCGGGCCGCCTGCTCGCCGAGATCTCTCGCGCGCTCCCGCACAAGCCGGTCGACGTCACCCTCGAGGGCACCAAGGTCGTCCTCACCTGCGGCGCCTCCCGCTTCACGTTGCTGACCATGCCGGTCGAGGACTACCCGGCCCTCCCCGCGATGCCCGAGCTCAGCGGCACCGTCTCTGGGGACGCCCTCACGCACGCCGTCGCGCAGGTCAGCGTCGCCGCCAGCCGCGACGACACCTTGCCGCTGCTCACCGGCGTGCGGATGGAGATCGAGGGCGAGCGCATCACGCTCATCGCCACCGACCGCTACCGGCTCGCGCTGCGGGAGCTCGTGTGGACGCCGGCGACCCCCGGGTACTCCGCCGTCGCGCTGGTGCGCGCCCGGACCCTGACCGACGTCGCCAAGTCGCTCGGCAGCGGCGGCGGCCTGGTCAACGTCGGTCTGTCCACAGGCCAGGGCGTCGACCTCATCGGCTTCGAGGCGGGCGGACGCCACACGACGTCGCAGCTGGTGGACGGCGACTACCCCCCGGTGCGACGGCTGTTCCCGGACGCGACGCCGATCCACGCCGTCGTGGCCACCGGGCCGCTCATCGAGGCCGCGAAGCGCGTGTCGCTCGTGGCGGAGCGCAACACCCCGATCCGCCTGTCGTTCACCGACGGGCAGGTCGTGCTCGACGCCGGTCAGGGCGACGACGCGCAGGCGTCGGAGGCGCTCGAGGCGGTGCTGGTCGGCGAGGACATCCAGGTCGCGTTCAACCCGCAGTTCCTGCTGGACGGGCTCGGCGCGCTCGGTACCGACTTCGTCCGCCTGTCGTTCACGCACCCGAACAAGCCTGTCGAGTTCACCGGGCAGGAGTCGCTCGACGGCGACGACTCGTCGGAGTACCGCTACCTGCTCGTGCCGATCCGCTTCGCCGGCTGAGCGCCCTCGCGCCGCCGTCTGTCGTCACCCCTCCGGGAGGAACCATGGTCAACCACATCGGTCTTGTCGGCCTGGGCAAGATGGGCAATAACATGCGCGAGCGGCTGCGGCGCAGCGGCATCGAGGTCACGGGCTACGACCCGCGGCCCGAGGTCAGCGACGTGGCCGACCTGGCAGCGCTCGTCGCCGCCCTGCCCGAGGGTCGACGGGTCGTGTGGGTCATGGTGCCGGCCGGCGACCCGACGCGCGGCGTCGTCCAGGAGCTCGGCATGCTGCTGGCCGCGGGCGACATCGTCGTCGAGGGCGGCAACTCCCACTACCCCGAGGACCAGGCGCGTGCCGCGGAGCTCGCGACGACCGGCGTCGGGTACGTCGACGTCGGCGTCTCGGGAGGCGTGTGGGGCCTGGAGAACGGGTACGGCCTCATGGCCGGCGGACAGAAGGAGCTCGTCGAGCACCTCATGCCGGTCTTCGACGCGCTGCGGCCCGAGGGCCCGCGCGAGGAGGGCTTCGTGCACGCCGGTGAGGTGGGTGCCGGGCACTTCGCCAAGATGGTGCACAACGGCATCGAGTACGGCCTCATGCAGGCGTACGCCGAGGGGTACGAGCTGCTCGCGGCCAAGGACATCGTCACCGACGTGCACGGCACGATGAAGGCCTGGCAGCGGGGCACGGTGGTGCGCTCGTGGCTGCTGGACCTCATGGTCAAGGCGCTCGAGGAAGACCCCAAGCTGGGGGCCATCGACGACTGGGTCGACGACTCGGGCGAGGGGCGGTGGACGGTCGACGAGGCGATCGACAACGCCGTGCCCCTGCCGGTGATCTCGGCCGCCCTGTTCGCGCGGTTCGCCTCCCGCCAGGAGGAGTCGCCGGCGATGAAGGCGGTCGCCGCGCTGCGTCAGCAGTTCGGCGGTCACGCCGTGCGGCCGGCCGGCCCCGCGTCCCCCGGTGCGGGCCCGCTCGAGCCCCCGGCCTGATCAGGCCCGCAGGAGCCCATGTACGTCTCGCACCTGTCGCTCCTCGACTTCCGGTCCTACGCCGAGGCCGACGTCGAGCTCGAACCCGGCCCCAACGCCTTCGTGGGGCGCAACGGGCAGGGCAAGACCAACCTCGTCGAGGCGATCGGCTACGTGGCCACGCTCGGCAGCCACCGCGTCGCGACCGACACCCCGCTGATCCGCGCGGGGGCCGAGCGGGCGGTGGTCCGGACGCGCATCGTGCGCGGCGACCGCGCGTCGACGGTCGAGCTGGAGATCACGGCCGGCAAGGCCAATCGGGCCCGCGTCAACCGGGGGCAGGCCGGCCGCGCGCGTGACGTCCTGGGGATCCTGCGCACGGTGCTCTTCGCCCCCGAGGACCTCGCACTCGTCAAGGGTGACCCCGACGGCCGGAGACGGTTCCTCGACCAGCTGGTCACCCAGCTCCTGCCGCGGGCGGCCGGACTGCTGAGCGACTACGAGCGCGTGGTGCGGCAGCGCTCGGCCCTGCTGAAGACGCTGCGGGGCGTCCGGCGGGGCGGGCGGACCGCCGACCTGTCCACGCTCGAGGTGTGGGACGCCCGGGCGGCTCAGCTCGGCGCGCAGATCCTGGCCATGCGGATCGCCCTCGTGCAGGCGCTGCGCCCCGAGGTGGCGGCCGCGTACGCGCAGGTCAGCGACGCAGACGGGCACGCCGAGCTGACGTACCGGTCCACCGTCCCGGAGTTCGACGGCTCGGCTCAGTACGGCGCCGGGCGAGGCCGGGCGGCGCCGTCGGCCGCGGACCTCGAGAAGGTTCTGCTCGCCGCGATGACGCACCTGCGGGACCAGGAGGTCGAGCGCGGCGCGAGCCTCGTCGGGCCGCACCGGGACGACCTGGTGCTCACGCTCGGCGGGCTGCCGGCGAAGGGCTACGCGAGCCACGGCGAGTCCTGGTCGTTCGCGCTCGCGCTGCGGCTCGCGTCGTACCGGTTGCTCGGCGGCGGCGCGGGCGCGCCGTCGGACGTGCGGCCGGACCCGGCCGAGGGGACGGCACCGGAGGACGCCTTCTGGGACCCGGATCACGGCACGGACGCCGACCCGGTCCTCGTCCTCGACGACGTGTTCGCGGAGCTCGACGTGCGGCGCCGTGAGCGCCTCGCGGAGCTCGTCGTCCCCGCGCGGCAGGTCCTGGTCACGGCGGCCGTGCCCCAGGACGTACCGGCCGGCCTGCTCGGGGCGCGGTTCGAGGTCACCCCGGGCGAGGTGCGCCGTGCGTCGTGACGGAGCGGACGACGGCGCGGAGCCGTCGGCCGGCCAGGCACCGATGGACGGCGAGCCGGCCGAGGAGGGCGAGGGCGCCACGCCGGGTCGGCGGAGGCGCGAGGGGGACCTGCGACCGGTGGGCGATCGGACCGAGCTGACGCCGGCGGTCGAGGTGGCCCGGGAGGCGCTCAACAGGGCGAAGGCGGCGGCACGGGCGAAGGGCCTGCGCCCCGGATCCCCGGCCCGCCGGTCACCGCTCGCGGAGCCGCACAGCGGCCACAAGGGGCCGGGCGCGCGCGACCCCCAGCTGCTGTCCGAGGTCCTCGGCCGGCTCCTGCGCGACAAGGGCTGGACGGCCGACGTCTCGGTGGGCGGCGTCATCGGACGGTGGCGCGAGGTGGTCGGCGACCAGGTCGCCGACCACTGCCAGCCGGAGACTTTCGAGGACAAGGTCCTGGTGGTGCGCGCCGACTCCACAGCGTGGGCCACGCAGGTGCGGCTCCTCGTCCCCACGCTGCTGCGTCGGCTGGCGGAGGAGGTCGGCGAGGGCGTCGTCGACCAGGTGACCGTCCTCGGCCCCGCCGGGCCGGGCTTTCGCAAGGGCCGCCGATCGGTGCGCGGTCCCGGGCCCCGGGACACGTACGGGTAGCGGACCGCACCCGCAACGACGGCGAGACACGACGGGCCCGACCGGAGATCCGGTCGGGCCCGTCCTGCGTGGCGGGCCGGCGTCAGCGTGGCCCGATCACGCGGTCAGCGCTGCTTCAGCGCTCCTGCAGGCGCCGGCGCAGCCAGAACAGCGTCGCGCCGCCGCCGACGAGCAGCACCGCGATGCCCGCGACCCCGGCCACCGTGGCGCCGGTGGCGGCGAGCTGCGGGCCCTCGGGCGTCGCCCCGGCGACCACGTCACCGCCGCCCATCCCGGGCGGGTTGGCGCACTGCGTCGACGCGGCCGGGTAATCGACCACGGTCACGTAGTCGGGGTTGACCTCGAACCGCACCTGGACGCCGTCACGGGTCCACGCGTAGTTCCCGTCCGTCTCGACGTAGGAGCCGTCGGCCTGCTGCTCCCAGCCCGGCCACTGCAGCGGCTCGGTGTCCGACGCGCCCGGCCACAGCAGGCTCCCGGCGAGCGGCTGGTCGGTCACGACGTAGTCCTCGCCGTCCGGGTTGACGAAGGTGACCGTGAGGGGCGTCTCGTCGTCGACGACAAGGCCCTCGGGCAGCCCGACCTCGTACCCGAGGTACGGGACCTCGGACTCGCAGACCGCGGCGATGTCGCCGGGGACGAGCGCGCAGTCGACGTCCGTGAACGCCTCCGACGAGACGGCGTAGGTCGCCGTGGTCGTCCCGGTCGAGGTATACCCCTCCGGCAGCTCACCCAGCGTGTAGCCCTCGGCGGCCGTGGCGACGATGCCGTCGGCGGTCGACGCGTAGGTCACGGTCTCGCTGTCGGCGGGCAGGCCTACCTCGTCGTTCTCGACGCCGCACAGGTCCGTGACCTGCGGGACCTCGGGCGTCGTGACCGGCAGCTCGACCTCGCAGGCCGCGGTGTCGAAGTCGAAGGTCCACGTGGTCGTCGTGCCCTCGGGCAGCTCGACGCCGTCCTTCGACGTGGCCGTGACGACGACGCTCGAGCGGTCGTCGTTCCACTGCTCGGCGTACGTCACGAGCTCCGAGGTCGGCAGCGTCACTGCGTCCTCGTCGGTGCCGCACACGTCGACCGGCGTCGGTTCGGGGAGCGTCACCGGCTCGGGCGAATCGGTGCCGCAGTCCGGCACCTCGACGAGGTCGCTCAGCTCCTGGTGGACGGAGCCGTCCTGCACCAGCCACCGACCGAGCTTGCCCACCGGGGGCTCGATCGTGCCCGGCCAGCCGGCCCAGACCTCGTCCAGCTTGACGATGTCCTGCTGGACGGCCCAGCCGGGGCCGCAGACGAACTCGGGGAGGTCCTCGACGGGCAGCTCGCCCTTCGTCCAGAACCGCGCGCCGTCGCGGGACGTCACGAAGGTCTGCTGCAGGGAGTTGTCCCAGCTCGCGGGCTCATCCTTCTCTTCCTTCTCGTACACGTAGACCCCGGTCTGGTAGGCCGGGCACGACTCGAGCGTCCCGTCGTCGGACCAGTCGTACTGCGTGCCGTCGTGTCCGTCCCAGGCGTCGACGGAGACGGACCAGGAGGAGCTTCCGACGAGGTCGATCTCGTCGTTGTAGTACGAGCCGCCGAAGTTCGTCTGGATCACGGTCGCGCCGTCGACGGTGACGGTGACCGTGTTCGTCCGTCCGTCCCGGTCGTCGGCGTAGGCCTGGAGGTTCACGGTGAGCGTGTCGCACGTGGCGGACGCTTCGGGGGTGTGGGCGGAGGCGGGCGCCGCGGTGGCGACGAGCATCCCGCCGAGGGCGAGCGTCGACACGGCGACGCCCGCCAGGGTCCTCTTCACGGTTCGGGTGGTCCCTTCGTGGGTGGCGGCGGGCGCACATGGCCCGCGCGGGGAGGGAGGAGCGTCGCATTACTACCACCTTTCACCCGCTAGCGGGTGAACTCTGAAGAATCCGATATAAGGCTGAAATACGGGCAGCCGGGACGCCCGGATCGGACCCGGACCAGAGCCTGTGGACAACCGTGTGGAGAAACCGCGCCCAGGGCCGTGTGATCCTGCATCTCGTGGTGCATCCAGGGCCGTGAATCCGCGGATCCGACCCCCTCGGCAGGTAGACTGGAGCAGTCATTCCGGGTCACGTCACCGGGCGCCCGTGGGCGCTGCCAGACAGCGGCCACGCGGGCGAGGGGCGGCCGACGGTCGCCCCCGTGCCACGCGGCACGTTCGGTGCGTGCCCGGAACCTGTGAGCCGCGCCGTTCGCACGCTTGTGAGGCGCGTCCGCGTGCACGACGACCGAGGAGAAGCCCACCCGTGGCAGACCGAACCGACACGACCCGACCCACCTCTGCCCCCGACGGCAGCCCCGGGGCCGGGGGTGGGTACGACGCCGGGAACATCACCGTCCTGGAAGGCCTCGAGGCCGTCCGCAAGCGTCCGGGCATGTACATCGGCTCCACCGGTGAACGCGGCTTGCACCACCTGGTGTACGAGATTGTGGACAACTCTGTGGACGAGGCCCTCGCGGGCCACGCCGACACCATCCGGGTGACGCTGCTGGCCGACGGCGGGGTGCGCGTCCAGGACAACGGCCGCGGCATCCCCGTGGCGATGCACCCCACGGAGGGCAAGCCGACCCTCGAGGTCGTGATGACGATCCTGCACGCGGGCGGCAAGTTCGGCGGCGGCGGGTACGCCGTCTCCGGCGGTCTGCACGGCGTGGGCATGTCCGTGGTGAACGCGCTGTCCACGCGGTTCGTGTCCGAGGTCAAACGCGACGGGCACCACTGGCGCCAGGAGTACCGCGACGGCGGCGAGCCGGTCACCGAGGTGGAGCGCCTGGACCCGCTCGGCCCGGACGAGAAGACCGGCACCACCCAGACCTTCTGGGCCGACGGCGGCATCTTCGAGACCACCGAGTACGACTTCGAGACCCTGCGCTCCCGCTTCCAGCAGATGGCGTTCCTCAACAAGGGGCTGCGCATCACCCTGGTCGACGAGCGCGCCGGCCACACGGTCGCCGACGACGAGGTCACCGGGGCGCACGTCGCCACGGACGACGTCGTCGCGGACGACGGCGCGGACGAGGACGGCTCCCCCGCGCCGACCGGCGGCGCAGCGTCGGGCGCGCGCAAGGTGACGTACCTCTACGAGAACGGCCTCACCGACTATGTCGCCCACCTCAACGCGGCGAAGAAGACCGAGCTCGTGCATCCGGAGATCATCGACGTCGAGTCGGAGGACACCGAGCGCAAGATCTCCGTGGAGATCGCGATGCAGTGGACCAACGCCTACAGCGAGTCGGTGCACACCTACGCCAACACGATCGCGACGACCGAGGGCGGCACGCACGAGGAGGGCTTCCGCGCGGCGATGACCACGCTGGTCAACAGCTACGCGCGCGAGAAGGGGATCATCAAGGAGAAGGACGAGAACCTCACGGGCGACGACATCCGCGAGGGCCTGACCGCCGTCATCTCCGTCAAGCTCGGCGAGCCCCAGTTCGAGGGCCAGACCAAGACGAAGCTCGGCAACACCGAGGCCAAGACCTTCGTGCAGCGCGTCGTCCGGGAGAAGCTCACCGACTGGTTCGACTCCCACCCGACCGAGGGTCGCGACGTGATCCGCAAGGCGATCCAGGCGTCGCAGGCGCGCATGGCGGCGCGCAAGGCGCGCGAGGCCACGCGCCGCAAGGGGATCCTCAGCTCGGGCGGGATGCCCGGCAAGCTCAAGGACTGCCAGTCGAACCGCCCTGAGGACTGCGAGATCTACATCGTCGAGGGCGACTCCGCCGGCGGCTCCGCGGTCCGCGGGCGCAACCCGCACAACCAGGCGATCCTGCCGCTGCGCGGAAAGATCCTCAACGTCGAGCGCGCACGGCTGGACCGGGCGCTGTCGAACGCCGAGGTCCAGGCGCTCATCACCGCCTTCGGCACCGGCATCGGCGAGGACTTCGACCTCGCGAAGCTGCGCTATCACAAGATCGTGCTCATGGCCGACGCCGACGTGGACGGCCAGCACATCTGCACCCTGCTGCTCACGCTGCTGTTCCGGTACATGCGGCCGCTCATCGAGCACGGGCACGTCTTCCTCGCGCAGCCGCCCCTCTACCGCCTGAAGTGGTCCAACGCGCCGCACGACTACGTGTACTCGGACCGCGAGCGGGACGCGTTCCTGCAGCAGGGCCTCGCGGCGGGCAAGCGGATCCCCAAGGAGAACGGGATCCAGCGGTACAAGGGCCTCGGCGAGATGGACTACACCGAGCTCTGGGACACCACGATGGACCCGGAGCACCGCACGCTGCTGCAGGTCACGATGGACGACGCCGCAGCGGCGGACGAGATCTTCTCGGTGCTCATGGGCGAGGACGTCGAGTCCCGCCGCAGCTTCATCCAGCGCAACGCCAAGGACGTCCGCTTCCTCGACATCTAGCGGAACGCCATCGGTGTACAGATCGATCGCGCGCCGATGTACAGCGACATTCGAGGACGACGGATCGCGCCCCGGCGGCGCAGGACAGGAAGAAGGTAGACGGTGACGGACGAGACTCCCGGCCCCGACATGACGGACGGCGTTCCCGGCGACGAGGCGCCCGAGATGACCGACGCCCAGCCGGACACCGCGCTCGCGGTGCACCACGGCCGCATCGAGCAGGTCGACCTGCAGCTCGAGATGCAGCGCAGCTACCTCGACTACGCGATGAGCGTGATCGTGGGCCGCGCGCTGCCGGACGTGCGCGACGGCCTCAAGCCGGTGCACCGGCGCGTGCTGTACGCGATGTACGACGGCGGCTATCGCCCCGACCGGGCGTTCTCGAAGTGCTCGCGCGTCGTCGGCGACGTCATGGGCAAGTTCCACCCGCACGGCGACACGGCCATCTACGACACGCTCGTGCGCCTCGTCCAGGACTGGGTGCTGCGGTATCCGCTGGTCGCCGGGCAGGGGAACTTCGGTTCGCCGGGCAACGACCCGGCCGCCGCCCCGCGGTACACGGAGTGCCGGATGGCGCCGCTCGCGCTCGAGATGGTCCGGGACATCGAGAAGAACACCGTCGACTTCCAGGACAACTACGACGGCCGCACGCAGGAGCCCGTCGTCCTCCCGGCGCGCTTCCCCAACCTGCTCGTCAACGGCTCGGCCGGCATCGCCGTCGGCATGGCGACGAACATCCCCCCGCACAACCTGCGCGAGGTCGCCGAGGGCGTGCGCTGGCACCTGGCGCACCCGGACGCCTCCCGCGAGGAGCTGCTCGCGGCGCTCATGCAGCGCATCAAGGGCCCCGACTTCCCCACGGGTGCGCAGATCCTGGGCACCAAGGGCATCGAGGAGGCGTACCGCACCGGGCGCGGCTCCATCACGATGCGCGCCGTCGTCAACGTCGAGGAGATCCAGAACCGGATCTGCCTCGTCATCACCGAGCTGCCCTACCAGGTCAACCCGGACAACCTGGCGAGCAAGATCGCGGACCTCGTCAACGACGGCAAGATCGCCGGCATCGCGGACATCCGCGACGAGACCTCGGGCCGCACCGGCCAGCGCCTCGTCATCGTGCTCAAGCGCGACGCGATCGCCAAGGTCGTGCTCAACAACCTGTACAAGCACACGCCGCTGCAGTACTCGTTCGGCGCCAACATGGTCGCCCTCGTCGACGAGGTGCCCCGCACGCTCAGCCTCGACGCGTTCGTCCGGCACTGGACGACGCACCAGATCGAGGTCGTGCGCCGGCGCACGGAGTACCTGCTCTCCGAGGCCGAGCGCGAGATCCACATCCTGCGCGGCTACCTCAAGGCCCTGGACGCGCTCGACGAGGTCATCGCCCTCATCCGCCGCTCCCCCGACGCCGACCAGGCCCGCACCGGCCTGATGGAGCTGCTCGACGTCGACGAGCAGCAGGCGAACGCCATCCTGGCCCTGCAGCTGCGCCGCCTGGCAGCGCTGGAGCGCCAGAAGATCATCGACCAGCACGCCGAGCTGGAGCGACGGATCGAGGACTACCAGGACATCCTGGCCAAGACGGAGCGGCAGCGCTCCATCGTGCGCGAGGAGATGGACGACATCGTCGAGCGCTACGGCGACGAGCGCCGCACGACGGTGCTGCCGTACGACGGCGACATGTCGGTCGAGGACCTCATCCCCGAGGAGGAGGTCGTCGTCACGATCACGCGCGGCGGCTACGCCAAGCGCACCCGCTCCGACAACTACCGCGCCCAGCGTCGCGGCGGCAAGGGCGTGCGCGGTGCGGCGCTGCGCGAGGACGACATCGTCGAGCACTTCTTCGTCACGACGACGCACCACTGGCTGCTGTTCTTCACGAACCTGGGGCGCGTCTACCGGGCCAAGGGGTACGAGCTGCCCGAGGGCGGCCGTGACGCCAAGGGCCAGCACGTGGCGAACATGCTCGCCTTCCAGCCCGGCGAGCGCATCGCCCAGGTGCTCGACCTGCCGGACTACGAGGCGGCCGACTACCTGGTCCTCGCCACGCGGCGCGGGCTCGTGAAGAAGACCCGCCTCGGAGAGTACGACTCTCCGCGCTCGGGCGGCCTCATCGCGATCAACCTGCGAGAGGACGACGCCGGCACGCCGGACGAGCTCGTCGCAGCGCGGCTGGTCAACGCGGACGACCACCTCATGCTGGTCTCCCGCAAGGGGCAGTCGATCCGGTTCCCCGCCGACGACGACACCCTGCGCCCCATGGGCAGGGCGACGTCGGGCGTGACCGGTATGAAGTTCCGCGACGCCGACGAGCTCCTCAACGCCGACGTCGTGACACCGGGCACGGACCTGTTCGTCGTGACGGAGGGCGGGTTCGCGAAGCGGACCAGCATCGACGAGTACCGCGTGCAGGGGCGCGCCGGGTTCGGCATCAAGGTGGCGAACCTGGTCGAGGCTCGTGGAGACCTCGTGGGGGCACTCGTGACCGAGGCCGACGACGAGGTGCTGGTCATCATGGAGCGTGGCAAGATCGTGCGCTCCGCGGTGGCCGAGGTGAACCTCACCGGCCGCACCACGCAGGGCGTCACGTTCGCCAAGCCTGACAAGGGAGACCGCATCATCGCCGTCGCCCGGAACGTCGAGCGCCGGGAAGTCGACGAGGCGACCGACGACGAGTCGGTTAGCGTGGACGGGCAGGCCGCCGACGAGCACGAGAGCAGCGGGGACGAGGACTGATGACGGAGAACACCGCGTCGACCCGGACGTCGGGCACCACGTCGACCACGTCGGCGTCGCAGCCCGGGGTCGAGTCGGAGATCGACGACCAGACGCACCGCAAGAACCCGGTCCCGGCTCCGCCGACCGGATCGAACGGGGCGAACCGTCCCGGCGCACCGGCGCCGGGCCCGACAGGCGGCGCGGCCGGCTCGAGCTCCTCGACCGGGGCGTCGCCCGTCAAGGACGGCGCCGTCAAGGCCGCCGCGGCGGCGCTCGCGGCGGCGAAGAGCGCCGCGAAGAAGGTCCAGTCCGTGATGCCGGACCCTGGCTCCCGCGCGTCGGAAGGCGAGGGCGCGGCGTCCGCGGCCGGCACCCCGCGGGCTGCAGCCTCCGACGATCCCCGGCCGGAGATGCACTACTCGAGCGGCGGGGTGCACCCCGCCGGTGTGGGCGTCGGCGTGGCCGGGGCGGCGTCGGGCACCGTCCGCGACGCCGGCCCGCGTCGTGTGCGGTTGTCGATCTCTCGCGTGGACCCGTGGTCGGTCATGAAGCTCGCCTTCCTGCTCTCGGTGGCGATCGGCTTCATGACGGTGGTCGCGACGATGGTCGTCTGGTACGTGCTCAACGACATGGGCACGTTCGCCACCGTGCAGGACTTCCTGCAGAACACGGTGGGCCCGCAGACGGTGAACATCGTCCAGTTCATCGCGTTCGACCGCGTGGTCTCGACGTCCGTGCTCATCGCCATCGTCAACGTCGTGCTGCTCACGGCGATCGCCACCATCATGGCGATCCTGTACAACATCACCGCGGCTCTGGTCGGCGGCGCGCACCTCACGCTGACCGACGAGTGACCGTTCTGGTGACCGGGACCGACGTCACACCTCGTGGTGCCGGCCACGGTTTGGGAACGGGCCTGTCGGTGCGGTAATGTTCCGTGCTGCACGCGCTCCCGCGGGAGCGCGCTCGGGGCTATAGCTCAGACGGTTAGAGCGCTTCCCTGATAAGGAAGAGGTCGGAGGTTCAAGTCCTCCTAGCCCCACTCCTGGCCGACAGGCCCGGGCCCGACCAGGCACGGCCTTGCCGGCCGTGACGAGGAGCTGATCATGAAGAAGCTGTTCGTCCTCCTGCTCGCGCTGGGCGCGGGCTACGTCGTCTGGCGCCGGCTCAACGAGGACGCGGCCGACCGGGACCTGTGGTCCGAGGTCACCGACACCATCGACTGAGCCGTCCTCGCTCGTCCAGGCGCAGCCGGGGGCCATGGCGCAATTGGTAGCGCACCTGCTTTGCAAGCAGGGGGTTAGGGGTTCGAGTCCCCTTGGCTCCACCACACGACACGAGACCCTGCACCACCCGACGGTGGTGCAGGGTCTCGTCGTTGCAGGGGGCTGGCGGCGTCAGCTCGCCGTGTCGCCGCCGGCGACGTCCTTCGGCGTCGGCGTGCCGTTCTCCTTGGGCGTGGTGCTACGGCTGCGCGCCTTCTTGGCGGCCTCCGCAGCCTTGTCGACGGCCTCGGTCGCCTTGTCCTTGGCCTTGTCGACCGCTTCGCTGACCTTCTCGGTGACCTCCTCCGCGGCCTCACGACCCTTGTCCGCGACCTCGCGGCCACGGGCGACGGCGTGGCCGGCCGCCTCCCCGACCGCCTCGGCGGCGTCCCCGGCGGCGTGCTTGGCGTCCCGGGCGGCGCCGTCGTAGTCGGGCCGCGACGCCTGCTCCCACGGCTCGGCCCACGGGTCGTTCTGCGGCTGCGCGCGCCGCCAGAAGGCGTAGCCGGCGGCGGCCCCGCCGAGGAGCAGCAGGGTCCAGAACAGGCCCTTGCCCTTGCCGGAGCTCTTCTCGGCCTCCTTGGCGGCCTTCTCAGCGGCCGCCTGGGCCTTCGCCGCCTCCTTCGCGGCCTTCTTGGCCGCCTTCTTGCCCGCCCGCCCGGCCTTCTCGGCCGCGTCGCGCGCGGCGTCCGCCGCGGCCACGCCGGCAGCCCCGGCGACCGCGCCGGCCCGGGTCGCGGCGTCGTTGAACGCGGCGACGACGCGCGGGAGGTAGTCGTCCACGATCTTGTCGTGGGCGGAGTCGACCATCGGCGCCGCCTTGTCGGCGGCCTTCTCGATCCGGGGGGCGGCGGCGAGCACGCTCTCGCGCCACGCCTTCTCCGCCCGGGGCACGAGCCACTCGAGGAACGAGTCGACGCGGGGTTCCGCCCAGTCCTTGGCCTGGACCGCGGCGTCCTTGGCGCCGTCGGCCGCACGGCCCCCGACGCCGACCAGCACGGCCGCGGCCTCGGTCGCGGTGTCCTTGATCTTGTCGCTGTCGACCTTCTCGCTGAGCGAGGAGGCCAGCTTGGAGTTGGAGTCCTTGATGTCCTTGACGCTGTCGCTGACGCTCTTTCGCACCATGGACCCACTCTGCCACCAGGTCTGCCGCGGTGCAGCGGCACACGCGCTCGCGCCGGGAGGTTCCGGCGAAGGGAACGGTGAGAGGATGTGGGCATGTTCGCAACCCTCCACACCACCGCCGGCGACATCCGCATCGAGCTGCTGCCGAACCACGCGCCCAAGACCGTCGACAACTTCGTGGGCCTCGCCAAGGGCACCAAGACGTGGACGGACCCGCGCACCGGCGCCGAGCGCAACGACCCGCTGTACGACGGCGTGATCTTCCACCGCGTCATCGACAGCTTCATGATCCAGGGCGGCGACCCGCTGGGCACCGGCACCGGCGGCCCCGGCTACGCGTTCGAGGACGAGATCCACCCCGAGCTCGGGTTCACCGAGAAGTACCTCCTCGCGATGGCCAATGCCGGCAAGCGGCGCAACCCCGTCACGGGCGAGCTCGAGGGCACCAACGGCTCGCAGTTCTTCATCACCACCTCCGAGACGCCGTGGCTCACCGGCAAGCACACGATCTTCGGGAAGGTGGCCGACGACTCCTCGCGCGCCGTCGTCGACACCATCGGCACCGCGGCGACGCGGCCGGGAGACCGCCCCGTCGAGGACATCGTCATCAACAGCGTCACGATCGAGGACTGACCGGACCTCAGCGCCGAAGGTCGGGGTCGGCGGACGGCGTCGTCGAGGCCGTATCTTTCCCGAAGTGGAGCGCCCCCCAGGGCGCGTGAACGCGGCCGAGACGACGCCGTTCGTCGACCACGACCCCTCACAGCCGCATGGAGGGCTGAGCCATCTCGACACCCCAGCCGCCCGGCCCGCAGCCGGCCGGCGCACCGCCCGTCTGCCCCCGCCACCCCGATCGGGTGTCGTACGTCCGCTGCCAGCGCTGCGGGCGGCCCACGTGCCCGGAGTGCCAGCGGCCCGCGGCCGTGGGGATCCAGTGCGTCGACTGCGTCGCGCAGGCGTCGAGGTCCGTGCCGACCACCCGCACGGCCTTCGGCGGCGCCGTCCGCGGCGGACGACCGGTCGTCACGCTGACGATCGTCGGGCTCTGCGTGGTGAGCTGGGTGCTCCAGCTGGCCACGGGCGGGGACTGGACACAGCGGTGGGCGTTCGCGCCGTCGGTCGGGCTGGACGAGCCGTGGCGCTTCCTCACCGCCGCGTTCCTGCACTCGACGAGCCCGCTGCACATCCTGTTCAACATGTACGCGCTGTGGCTGACCGGCCCGTTCCTCGAGCAGGCGTTCGGGCGGGGGCGCTTCGCCGCGCTGTACGTGCTGTCCGCAGTCGGCGGGTCGGTGGGCTACCTGCTCCTCGCGACGCCGACGTTCGGCGGGGGCTGGAACTCGGCGGTGGTCGGCGCCTCGGGCGCGGTGTTCGGCCTGTTCGGCGCCATCATCCCGGTGCTGCGGAAGATGGGGCGCAACGCGACGCAGATCGTGGTCCTCATCGCCATCAACATGGCGATCCCGTTCTTCGTCCCCGGCATCGCCTGGCAGGCGCACCTGGGAGGCCTCGCCGTCGGGCTGCTGATCGGCGCCGGGTACGCCTGGGCGCCGCGGGAACGTCAGCAGCTGGTGGCGTGGGCGCTGCCCGCGGTGGTCGGCGTCGTCCTCGTCGCCGCCACGGCCTGGAAGTACGCGTCGGTGGGCATGCTCTGACCGTTGTCCACAGGGTTGCTCACACCTGTGGAACTACAGCCGTGGGACTCCGGTCGCGCCCCAAGGGCGGCCCGGCGCTACTTCCAGCGCGTGGTCAGACCGAAGCCGGCGATGATGAGGACGAAGCCGACCGCGAGGTTCCAACCCTCCAGGGCCGGGATGGGCAGGCCGAGCCCGGGCGCGGTGAGGTAGTACAGGACGATCCAGGCCAGACCGGCGAGCATGAGGCCGAGCATCGTCGGCACGAGCCAGCGAGGGTTGGCGCCCTGCGGCTTGGCCACCTTGGCCACGGCCGGCGTCGACGACGACGCGGCCTTCTTCTTGCGGGACTTCGACTCGGGCACGGGACGGGCTCCTGTCCGGGCGGGCTGAGCGGCGGCCGGAGGCTGGGCGCCTGCGACCGTCGGAGGGTGCGTCGACTAGCGTAGTCGTCAGCGGGCCCAGCCCGGGACCGATCCGCCGTAGACAGTACGCAGACAGAGGGGGTGGCGCATGAACCGACGGCTGCGCTCCACCCTGTCGGTGGCGAGCGTGCTCGCCACTGCCGGCCTGCTGTTCACCGCCAGCGCCCAGCTCGCGGACACCGGCGACGGCCGCCAGCCGCAGGATCTCGCTGAGCTCGTCACCGACGAGTCCGACCGCGTGAGCACCCTCACCGACCGCATGAACTCCCTCGAGGCCGAGATCGAGGACCTCGGGGAGCAGGTGAACACCGACCTGCCCGTCCGCGGACCGGACCTCGCCGCGCGGGAGTCCGTCGTCACCGGCTCGCGCCCGGTCACCGGGCCCGGCCTCACCGTCTCCCTCGACGACGCTCCCGCGTCCAGCCAGTCGATCGCGGGGGTGCGCGCCGACGACCTGGTGGTGCACCAGCAGGACATGCAGCACGTCATCAACGCGCTGTGGGCCGGCGGCGCCGAGGCCATGACCCTGCAGGGCGAGCGGGTGACGGCGACGTCGGCGTTCCGCTGCTCCGGCAACATCCTGCTGCTGCACGGCAAGGTCTTCTCGCCGCCGTACGTCATCGAGGCCGTCGGCGACCCGGACGACCTGCAGGCGGCGCTCGACGCCTCCCCCGGCGTCGCCGTCTACCAGCAGTATGTCGACTGGGTCGCGCTCGGCTGGGCCGTCGGGCAGTCGGACGACCTCGAGCTGCCCGCGTACACGGGGAGCTCCGAGCTCAAGCACGCGACCGCCCCCGCCGGCACGGACGTGTTCTCGTGACGACGACGGCGTCCAGGCCGGCGCCGCCCGGGCACGCGCGGCCGGGCCGGCGCCGCGGCGTCGGCAGCGCCGTGGTCGGCGTGCTCGGGGAGCTGTGCATCACCGCCGGCGTGCTGCTCGGCCTGTTCGTCGTGTGGCAGCTCTGGTGGACGGACGTCCAGGCGGACCGGGTGCACCAGCAGGTCCTGTCCGAGCTCGACTGGCCCGACCCGGGCAGCGGGCAGTCGGACGCCGGCCCCGCCGTCGCGCCCGAGCGTCGTGGCGAGCCCCCGGTGCTGAAGGAGCCCGCGACCGGCGAGGTCTTCGCCAAGCTGTACGTGCCCCGCTTCGGCGACGACTACGTGGAGCCGATCGCGCAGGGCGTCGACAAGGCGACGATCCTCGACCGGCTCGGCATCGGCCACTACCCGGGCACCGCCATGCCCGGCGACCTGGGGAACTTCTCCACCGCCGGGCACCGCACCACGTACGGCAAGCCCTACCACCAGGTCGCGGACCTGCAGGAGGGCGACCCGCTCGTCGTACGGACGGCCAAGACCTGGTACCTCTACCGCGTCACGACGCACGAGATCGTCTACCCGTGGGACGTCGAGGTCATCTCGCCGATCCCGGGCCTCGAGCCCGGCGAGCCGGTGCCCGAGCTCACCCAGCGCCTGCTGACGATGACCGCCTGCCACCCCATGTACTCCGCCGCGCAGCGCTACATCGTGCACGGCGAGCTGGACTACTGGGCGCCCGTGAGCAAGGGTGTGCCGGCCGAGCTGCTCGACGCCGGCATCCTCACGGAGGGCGTCGACGGCGGTGACGCCGGCGCCGGTGTCCGACGTGGCGACGACGGGAAGGTGGCCTGATGTACGGCCTGCTGTGGCGCGCGCTGCCCGGCCCCGCCTGGCTCCGGGTGCTGATCCTTCTGGTATTCGCGGCGGCGGTGGTCGCCGCGTGCTTCGAGTGGGTCTTCCCCTGGGTCTCCGAGTACCTCCCGATGAACGACAACACCGTCGAGGCGAGCACACGATGAACGACACGACCGACAGCACCGACACGACGGGCACGCCGGCGCAGCCCGGGGGGCCGCGCATCCTCGTCGTCGACAACTACGACTCGTTCGTCTACACGATCGTCGGGTACCTCGACCAGCTCGGCGCGCGCACCGTCGTCGTCCGCAACGACGCCGTGCCCGACCCGGACGCCGACGGCGTGTACCGCGACGCGGACGGCGCACCCTTCGACGGGGTGCTCGTGTCCCCCGGCCCCGGGACGCCGAAGGAGGCGGGCTCGTCGGAGGACGTGATCCGCGCCTGCGCCCGGTCGCGCACGCCAATGCTCGGCGTCTGCCTGGGCCACCAGGCGCTGGCCGAGGTGTACGGCGCCACGGTGTCGCACGCCCCCGAGCTCATGCACGGGAAGACGAGCCTCGTGGAGCACGACGGCGACGGCGTCCTCGACGGGCTCGCATCGCCGTTCACCGCTACGCGGTACCACTCGCTGGCCGTGCTGCCCGAGACGGTGCCCGCCGAGCTGGAGGTCACCGGCGCCACCGCGAGCGGCGTCGTGATGGGGCTGCAGCACCGGGAGCTCCCGCTGCACGGCGTCCAGTTCCACCCAGAGTCCGTGCTCACCGAGGGCGGCCACCGGCTGCTCGCGAACTGGCTCGCCGTCTGCGGCGACGACGGCGCCGTCGAGCGCTCGCGCGGCATGGCGCCGCTGGTGCACCAGGGCTGACACTCATCGCTGGTCGAGCCTGTCGAGACCCTGTGGTTTCGACAGGCTCAACCAGCGGGGGTTTCGACAGGCTCAACCAGCGGGGGTTCGACAGGCTCAACCAGCGGGGGTTTCGACCGGCTCAACCAGCGGGGGTTTCGACCGGCTCAACCCGCCGTCGGCGCCGTCACTCCTCGTCGTCGCCGAGCCCGCCGAACAGGCCGGCCGCGTCGTCGGTGGGGTCGTCCGACGGGGTGGGGGTGTCGGTCGGGGTCCCGCCGACGCCGCACGTGGCGGGATCGCCAGGGCCCTCGGAGACGGTGAAGTCCACGTTGGACCCCAGCTCGACCTGCTCGCCCGCACGCGGGCTCTGGTCGATGATCACGCCCTCGCAGACGGTGTCCGACGCCGCGGACGAGGGCCTCGGGGTGAGGCTCCAGCCGCCGATGTCGTCGATCGCCTCCGCCTGGGTCTTGCCGACCACGTCGGGCACGGTCGTCAGCTCCGGCGGGGGCTCCTCGGCGATGACGACCTCGACGCGGCTGCCCTGCGTGACGTTCCCCGCCTCGGGGCTCTGGGAGATGACCGTGCCCGGGTCGCCCTCGTCGCTCTCCTCGGTGGTGAACGACCCGGTCAGGCCGAGCTCGGTCAGGGCGTCGTCCGCCTCGTCCTGTGTCATCCCGGTCAGGGACGGCAGCTCGACCTGCCCGGTGGAGACGATGAGGTCGACGGACTCGCCCTCGTTGATGGCCTGGCCCGGCTCCGGGTCGGTGGTGACGACGTCACCCTCGGACACGCTGCCGCTGTTGCGCTGCGACACGCTGCCCACCACGAGCCCGGCGTCGGTGATCGCCTGCTCGGCGTCGTCCCGGGACATGCCGGTCACATCGGGCACGCCGCCCTCGATCGCCTCCGGCCCGGCGGCGAACGTCACGACGACGGTGGTCCCCCGGTCGACGGTCTGGCCGCCGGATGGGCTCTGGCCGAGGAACGTGCCCTCGTCCTCGTCCGACTCGGTGTCGGTCTCCTCGTCGTAGACGAGCCCGGCGTCCTCGATCTCCCGCTGGGCCTCTGCCGGCGTGACCGTGGCGACGAGCGTCGGCACCTCGACCTGGTCGGCGGTGCCGTCGGGTCGCATGATCAGGAACGTGATGATCGCGGCGAGCGCGAGCACCCCGATCGTGATGAGCGTCCACATGAGGCCCTTGCGGCTCTTCTTCCCCTCCTCGGCGGGCGTGCCGCCGGGCGGGGTCGTCGGCGCGACGGCGCCCGTCGTGCCCCACGGCGAGGCGGGGTCCATGACCTGCGTCGCGCTGCCGGCGCCCATCACCTGCGTGGCCGCGGCCCCGGCCGCGGCGGCGCCGATCAGCGGCGCCGTGACGTCGCCGCCGCGCAGCGCCGACTCGAGGTCGGCGCGGAACTCCGCGGCGGTGGAATAGCGGGTGTCGCGGTCCTTGGCGAGCGCCTTGAGGGTGATGCGGTCGAGCACCTCCGGCACGTCGGAGGCCAGCTCGCTGGGCCGCTGGGCGGCCTGTCCGACGTGCTGGTAGGCGACGGCGACGGGAGAGTCGCCGATGAACGGCGGGCGCCCCGTGAGCAGCTCGAACAGCACACAGCCCGTGGAGTACAGGTCGCTGCGGGTGTCCACCGTCTCGCCCCGCGCCTGCTCGGGCGACAGGTACTGCGCCGTGCCGATGACGGCGTGCGTCTGGGTCATCGTCGCCGCGGAGTCCGCCATGGCCCGCGCGATGCCGAAGTCCATCACCTTGACCGCGCCGGTGGGCGTGATCATGACGTTGGCGGGCTTGATGTCGCGGTGCACGATGCCGGCCTGGTGGGAGTACTCGAGCGCGCTGAGCACGCCCGCAGTGATCTCCACGGCCTCCTCGATCGGCACGGCCGCGCCGTCCTGCAGGATGTCGCGGACGGTGTGGCCCTCGACGTACTCCATGACGATGAAGGGGACGTGCGACGTCGCGCCCTGCGGGTCGGTGTGCGTGTCCTCGCCGGTGTCGTAGACGGCGACGATGGCGGGGTGGTTGAGGGCGGCGGCGGACTGCGCCTCGCGGCGGAACCGGGCCAGGAAGGACGGGTCGCGCGCGAGGTCGGACCGCAGCACCTTGATCGCGACCGTGCGGCCGAGGCGCGTGTCGTGCCCGATGTGCACCTCGGCCATGCCGCCGCGGCCGATGAGCTCACCGACCTCGTAACGGCCCGCGAGTACCCGGGGCATGTTGTCCACCACTCAGTCGTCCTTCTCGGTCGTGGCCGCGCGCGAGGCGCGCGACGGGTCTCGGAGCATCATCCCAGGTTCCGGTCGGGCCGCGAGACCGGGTGTGACCAGGAGCGCGGCGGCCGCCGCGCCGGCGTCGGGCGCGGCGATCGCCTGCACGAGCGTCGCGAGCAGCAGCACGACGAGCAGGCCGACGAGCGCGAGCAGCGGCCACGAGAGGCGCCCCAGCGGCCCGAAGCGGCGCCCCGTCGTCGTGGAGGTGCGGCGCGGGCCGCCCTCCCCGGCGGACGGCGTCGCCGGGCCCGTCGCGGACCGGGTGCGGACCTCGGCCGGCCGTCGCGCGTCGGACGAGCGGGGGTCCCCGGCGGCGCGCCGGGTCACCGGTCGACGCTGGTCCTGGGTGCCGGCGCGCACGTCGCGCCGCAGCGGGTAGGCGCGGCCTGTGGGCTTATCCACCGGGGTCGGGAACGGGTCCTGCGCCGCCTGCCCGGCGTCGGCCGGCTCGTCGGCGGGCGCGGGCGCCGAGGCGGGGCGGTCCGGGGGCGCGACCGACCCGATCGGAGGGAACGGCGGCGAGCTGCCGGCGTCGGCGGGAGTCGCGTGCGCGGGGACGGCGCGCGGCGGCCGGGCGCCGGCGCGGGTCGACGCGGCGCGCCGCGCCGAGCGTGACCTCGCGCCGAGCGGGTCCTGCGCGATCTCCCGGGCGAGCACGTCCAGCTCGTCGGCGAGGGCGGCCGCGGACGAGGGACGCTTGCCGGGGTCCTTCTCGAGCATCCGCTCGATGAGGGAGGCGAGCCCGGGGTGCACGTGCGAGGGCAGCGGCGGCACGATCGAGTTGACGTGCGCCACGGCGATGTCGACCGGCGTCGACCCGGTGAAGGGACGCCGGCCCGCGGTGGCCTCGTAGGCCACGACGCCCAGCGCGTACAGGTCGGAGGCCGCCGTGGCGGCCTGCCCGACGGCCTGCTCCGGCGACAGGTACTGGGCGGTGCCCATCACCATGCCGGTCGCCGTCATCGGCGCCTGGTTGGCGGCGATCGACACCCCGAAGTCGGTGATCTTCACGCCGCCGCCGTGCTCCAGCAGGATGTTCCCGGGCTTGACGTCCCGGTGCACGACCTTCGCCAGGTGCGCGTGGTGCAACCCGCGCGACGTGGCGGCCAGGATCGGCAGGAGCTTGCGCGGCGCGACGACCGGCTCGCGCTCGAGCAGGTCGGCGAGCGGCTCGCCCAGCACCAGCTCCATCACGAGGAACCCGGCGCCGTCCTGCTCGCCGTAGTCGTACATCTGCGCGATGTTCGGGTGCGAGAGGGCGGCGCTGTTGCGGGCCTCCGTGCGCAGGCGGCGCAGGAAGTCCTCGTTGCCGGTGTACTCCTCGCGGAGCACCTTGACCGCGATCTCGCGCCCCAGGTAGGTGTCGTCGGCGACCCAGACCTCGCCCATGCCGCCGATGGCGATCCGGCGCGTGAGCCGGTAGCGGTCGCCGAGCGCGAGCCCCGTGGACGGCCTCATCCGTTGAGCACCGCTTCCATGACCGCGCGCGCGATCGGCGCGGCGACGGCGCCGCCGGTGGCCTCCGAGGTACCCACCGTGCCGCCGTTCTCGACGACGACCGCCACCGCGACCTGCGGGTCCTCCGCGGGGGCGAAGCCGGTGAACCACACGTGCGGAGGCAGGTCGGTCCCGTGCTGCGCGGTGCCGGTCTTGCCCGCCACGGTCACGCCTGAGATCTGCGCCGACGTGCCCGAGCCGGACTCGACGACGCTGACCATCATGTCCGTGAGCTGGGCGGCGGTCTCGCTCGAGATCGGCTGGTCGAGCCGGCTCGGCTCGTTCTCCTGCACGACCTCGAGCTGCGGGTCGCGGATGGTGTCGACCGAGTACGGCGCCATCATGTCGCCGTCGTTCGCGATCGCGGCCGATGTCATCGCGACCTGCAGCGGCGTGGTCCGCACGTCCCACTGTCCGATGGCGGACTGCGCGACTAAGGCGTCCTCGAACCCCGGTTCCGGGTAGATGCTCTCGACCGTGCTGAACGGTACCTCGAACGGCGCGTTGAACCCGAACGCCTCGGCCTGGTCGTACAGGGCCTCGCTGCCGAGGTCGACGCCGAGCTCGGCGAACGCCGTGTTGCAGGAGATCCGCAGGGCGTCGGCCAGGCTCATCTCCCCCGAGGCGGCGCAGGACGTGCCGCCGTAGTTGCCGATCTTCCGGTCGGTGCCGGGAGGCTGGTACGTGTCGGGCGCGTCGATGACGGTGTCCGCGTCGTAGTCGCCGCTCTCGAGCGCCGTGGCGGCCGTGACCAGCTTGAACGTGGAGCCCGGAGGGTAGGTCCAGTTCGTGGCGCGGCTCAGCAACGGATCGTCGTCGGCGTTGGCGAGCTTCGTGTACGCGTCGTTCGCGGCCTGGGAGTCGTGCGTCGCGAGGTCGTTCGGGTCGTAATTCGGCTTGGACACCATCGCGAGGATCTTGCCGGTGGACGGCTCGACGGCGACGACGGCGCCGCGCTGGTCGCCGAGGGCGTCCCACGCCGCCTGCTGCGCCGCGGCGTCGATGGTGAGCTCGACCGACGAGCCCTGCGGGTCCGTCCCCGTGAGGGTGTTCCGCAGGCGGTCCATCCACAGGGCGTCGGCGCTGCCGGACAGGAAGTCGTTCTCGGTGTCCTCGATCTTCGACGTGCCGCTGACCACGGAGAAGTACCCCGTCAGCGAGGAGTACAGGCGGCCCTGCGTGTACTCGCGCTGGTAGCCGAACTGGTCGTCGACCGGGGTCGACTGCGCGATGGCCTCGCCGTCCACCACGATGGGGCCGCGGTCGGTGCCGAACTGCGCCCAGATCTTGCGGACGTTGCGGTTGTCGTCGTTGAGCTCGTCGGCGTGGAAGAACTGGATCCACGTGGTCGAGACCATGAGCGCCAGGAACATGACCATGACGACGCTCGCCAGCCGGCGCAGGGTCGTGTTCACAGGTGCTCACCTCCTCGATGCTGGGACGGCCGGTCGACGACCTCCGTGGGATGGGACGACGGCGCCGGGCCCGCGGGGGCGTCCGACGCCGAGCGTCGGACCGGCGTCCCCGCCGCGGGGGTCCCCGCGGCCGGGGTGCTGCCGGGTTCGTACCCGCCGACGACGATGGGGTCGTGCAGCGCGCCGCCGGGCGCGACGGTGCCGCGCATCGGCAGCGCCGACGGGCGACGCGCGTTGTCGGAGATGCGCAGCAGCAGGGCGATCACGATCCAGTTCGCCAGCAGCGACGAGCCGCCCTGCGCCATGAAGGGCAGGGTCAGGCCGGTCAGCGGGATGATCCGGGTGATGCCGCCGATCACGACGAACACCTGCAGCGCCATGACGAACGCGAGGCCGCCGGCCAGCAGCTTGCCGAAGCCGTCGCGCACCGCGAGCGCGGTGCGCAGGCCGCGCTGCACGACGATCAGGTACGCCATCAGGATCGCGAGCAGGCCGGTGAGGCCCAGCTCCTCGCCGAGCGACGAGTAGATGAAGTCGGAGAAGGCGTAGGGCACGAGGTACGGGTCGCCCTCGCCCCAGCCGGTGCCGAACAGGCCGCCCGCGGCCAGCGCGAACGTGCCCTGCACGATCTGGTACGACCGGCCCGTGTTGTACAGCTCGGCGTCGAACGGGTGCAGCCAGACGTCCATGCGGGCCGCGACGTGCGGGAACACGCTCGACGCGACCAGCGCGCCGGCCGCGAACAGCACCAGGCCGATGAGGATCCAGCTGAACCGCGCCGTCGCGAGGTACAGCATCGCGACGAACAGGCCGAAGAACAGCAGCGACGTGCCGAGATCGCGCTCGAAGACGAGGACGGCCAGCGAGGCCGCCCACACGATGATGATCGGCCCGAGGTCGCGCAGCCGGGGCAGCTGCAGGCCCAGGAACTTCTTGCCCGCCAGGGCGAGGGTGTCCCGGTTGGTGACCAGGTAGCCGGCGAAGAAGATCGCGAACGCGATCTTCGCGAACTCGGCGGGCTGCAGCGAGAACCCGGCGATGTTGACCCAGATGCGTGCGCCGTTGATCTCGGTGCCGATGCCCGGCAGCAGCGGGAGCAGGACCAGGACGAGGCCGACGATCATCGCCGTGTAGGTGAGCCGGCGGATCCATCGGTGGTCGCGCAGGAACCAGATGATCAGCACGGCGACGAGCGCGCCGAGGGCCGTGTACATCAGCTGCGCCCAGGCGTTGGCGCCGTTCATGTCCGCGAGCTCGAGCCGCAGGATCATCGCGAGGCCGAGCCCGTTGAGGAGCACGACGGCCGGCAGGATCACCTGGTCGGCCCACGGCGCGCGGATCCGCAGCACGACGTGCGCGCCGAGCGCGACGGCGGTGAGCATCCCGCTCTTGAGGAAGAAGCCGTCGGGCAGCGCGCCCGTGATGCTGTGCCCCACCATGGCGAACGCGGTGATGCCCGCCGCGAGGGCGAGGACCAGCAGGAACAGCTCGGCGACGCGGGCGGGGCGGCGTTCGGTCGGGGTGACCGTGCGCTCGGGCGTCTCGACGGCGCTCACCCCTTCGCACCCCCGTCCGACGTCGCCTTCGCGGGCGCCTGCTCGTCGGCACCGGCCTGGCTGTCGCCGGCGGGCCGCGACTCGCGGTCGGACGGCGTGGGCGTGGGGGTCGGAGTCGGGGAGGGCGTGGGGGTGGGCTCGGGCTGCGCCTCGGCGATGAGCCGGTCGGCGCGCTCGCTCGCCTCGGCCTCGGAGGACGCGCGGATGGACCCGTCGAGCTGGTCCACCCAGTAGTCCGGCAGGTCGTCGACGGGCGTGCCGGTGAGCTCCACCGGCGTGGAGAGCGTGATCGGCCCCGCGCTGGCGGGGATGCCCCGGTACACGGCGACCTCGCCGTCCGCGACGCCCACGTAGTACTGCTGCTGCGTCCAGCCGTAGGCCCACCACAGCCCGTACCCGACGCCGCCGACCACGACCAGGACGACGAGGACGACCAGCCAGGGCCGCCGCTTGCGCCGGGGGCGCGCGTCGTCGTCGACGGCCTCGTCCTCGTCGTCGTCGGGACCGCTGGTCACGACGCCCGCGGGGTCGTCGGTCGCGTCGGGCGCCGCCTGGTCGTCGGGCGCGGCCGTGAGGTGGGCGGGGAGGTCGCCGGCGGCCGCGGCCCCCACGACCAGCGGCGTCGAGGCACCGTCCGAGGTCGCGGCCTCGGCGGGCGTCGCCTCGCCGTCGGCGTCCACGACGTCGGCCACGATGACGGTGACGTTGTCGGTGCTGCCGGCGGTCATGGCGATCGTCACGAGCAGCTCGGCGGCGTCGTCGGGCGACGCGGACTCGACGAGCACCTCGGTGATCTGCTCGGGCGACACGAAGCCGGACAGGCCGTCCGAGCACAGCAGCCACCGGTCGCCGGCGCGTGCCTCGCGCACCGACATGTCGGGGGTGAGGTCGACGTCGAAGTCGCCCAGCACCCGCATGACGACGTTGCGCTGCGGGTGGTGCTCGGCCTCGTCGGGAGAGATGCGCCCGGTGTCCACCAGGTGCTGGACGAACGTGTGGTCGACCGTGACCTGGGTGAGCCGCCGGTCGCGTAGAAGGTACGCGCGGGAGTCGCCGAGGTGCGCCATGGCGAGGGTGGTTCCCGTGTGCAGCAGCGCCGTGACCGTGGTGCCCATGCCCGCCAGCTCGGGGTCGGCCTCGCTGGCGCGGACCAGGTCCTGGCGCGCCTGCTCCACGGTGTGCTCGAGGTCGGACAGCGCCTGGTCGGGGCCGTGCTGGAGCTCGTCGAGCGGTGCCAGCGCGGCGATCGCCAGGCGCGACGCGATGTCACCGCCCGCGTGCCCGCCCATGCCGTCGGCGACGACGAGCAGGTGCGGCCCCGCGTAGGCGGAGTCCTGGTTGGACGAACGCACCAGGCCGACGTCGGACCGCGCGGCGTAGCGCAGGGTGAGGGTCACGGGGTGATCATCCCTGGAGCTCGACGACGGACCGGCCGATCTGCACGCCGACGCCCGGCGCGAGCGGGATCGGTCCCGCGACCTTGGTGTCACCCATGAAGGTGCCGTTGGTGGAGCCCAGGTCCTCGACGAACCACTGGTTCCCCTGCGGGAAGATGCGCGCGTGCCGCGACGACGAGTAGTCGTCGTCGAGCACGAGGGTGCAGCCCGGCGCGCGCCCGATGAGGATCGACGCCGTCGACAGGGGCAGGGTGGTGCCGGTGAGCGGCCCCGCCGTCACGACCAGGCGGGTCGGACCTCCGCGCTGCTTCTTCGCCGGCGCCGCGGGGGCTGCCGGGCCGGCGGCGGCCGCCGCGGGTGCGGCCGCCTCTTCGGCACGACGGCGCTCCGCCCGAGACTGTTTCGGCGCGCCTCGCGCGGCGAGGTCGCGGCGCAGCACCGCGACGGCGGTGAGCACGAACACCCACAGCAGCACGAGATAGCCCAGCCGCAGCAGGGTGAACGTCAGCTCGTCCATCCTCGGGAGATCACCAGTCCTCGGTCTGCTGGCCGGCGGCGGAGCCGGTCCAGAACATGATGCGGGTCCGGCCGATCGTCAGGGTGTTGCCGTCGAGCAGCGTGGCCGCCGGCACCTGGTGGCCCTCGACGAAGAGCCCGTTCGTGGAGCCCAGGTCGGTGGCGACGACGCCGTCGGACGTGACACGGATCTCCAGGTGGCGGCGAGAGACGCCGGGGTCGTCGACGACGATGTCGGCCTCGGCGTCGCGGCCGATGACCGTGACGGGTCCGGTGAGCAGGTAGCGCTGCCCGTCGATGTCGATGAGCGGGTGCCGCGTCGACGGCGCCGCGGAGGTGGCCGGCGCGACGTTGCCGCGCACCGTGGCCGAGCGGAGCTGGAACCGGCCGCCGGCGAGGTCCTCGTGCTCCTCGAACGACACGCTGACCGGGCCGACGAACGCGTAGTGCTGCGACGCCGCGTACTCCGTCAGGTTGGTGGCGAGCTCGTCCGCCATCGTCTCCGCGCCCCACTCGTCGATCTGGGAGAAGTCCCCCGGCGACAGCTCGATCGTGAACTCGTTGGGCACGACCGTGCGGTCGCGGCCCACGACGGCGGCGCGGTCGTCGACCTCGCGGCGCAGCCGACTGGCGAGCTCCACAGCCTTGAGCTCGCTGTTGCGACCGACCTTCGCGAACGCGTTGTTCATCATGCGCTCGACACTCTTCTCGAAGCGCTCCAGGGCGCCCATGCCACCTCCTCCCGTCGGCCCGAACGTCCGCGGGCAGACTATCTAGATCGTAGGCAGCGCCGCAGCACCACCTTCCCGCGCGGTGTGGATTTCCTGCGAACGCTCGGCGCAGAACCGGGACCGGCCGGGCGTGGCGGGGCGTCGTCAGGACGGCCGCGCCGGCCCGGCCTGAGGCGATTGGGGGCCACCCCCGGCGCCGTGCTAATCTTCTGCGGCACGCGCGAGTGGCGGAATAGGCAGACGCGCACGGTTCAGGTCCGTGTGCCCGAAAGGGCGTGGGGGTTCAACTCCCCCCTCGCGCACGTGAAGAGAAGGTCCCGGTCAGTTCTCCTGACCGGGACCTTCTGCGTTGCCGGGGAGGTGCCCTGCTGCTGCCGACCTTGAGGCAGACCTGCAGGTCAGCGGGCCGTGGCGACGTCGGATCACCACGCCTGGTGGGTACGTTTCAGATTCTTCTTCAGAAGGTGTCGATCGGGGCTCGGGCCGTTCGACCTTGGAGTGAAGGCACCGAGACGGCACCCCGACAGGAACGGAACCATGGCACGCGAACTCGTCTACACCGGATTCATCACGCTTGACGGCTCCGTCGATTCTCCCGGCGGAACGGCCGAGGGCCACCCCGGGGGCGGGTGGGTGTTCGACACCGACTTCGTCCCCGAGGCGTACGCCCTGAAGGGCGAAGAGCTCGAGGAGACGACGGCACTGCTGTTCGGTCGACGCAGCTACGAGGCGTTCTCGAACGTCTGGCCCGCGTCCGCCGATCACGCGGAATACAAGGACCTCCCGAAGTTCGTCGCGTCGTCGACGCTCGACGACGCCGCTCTCGTCGAGGAGTGGGGACCGACGACGATCTTGCGCAGCACCCAGGACATCGCCGATCTCAAGCAGACCGACGGCGGGGCGATCTTCATCCACGGCAGCGCCGAGCTCGCGCTGCGCCTGGGCGAAGCGGGGCTCATCGACCGCTACAACCTGCTGATGTTCCCGTACCTGCTCCCGGGCGGCAAGACGATCTTCGGCGAGCGCGGCGCCGACCGTCGCACCCTGTCGTTGCGCGAGTCCGCGACGTACGCGAACGGCGTGGTGAAGCTCGTCTACGACGTCCGACGCTGACATCTCGGCGGCCGTCGCCCTGGGACGTGGGTTGCGTCCGGGTTCGGCATCAGCGTCGGAAAGCTGTCGGAAGGTCCCGGTCAGGCTCTCCCGGCCGGGACCTCCCGTGTTCTGCCGGGATTCGTCCGGGGTCCGTGGGGCAGCCCGGCAGGCTCCCATTCTCAGCCGCGCTGCGGTCGGTAGACCTGCATGACGACGCTGCTGGGGAACGGTGTGGTCTCGACCAGCCCTCCCTGGAGAGGCCCCGGCTCGTCGAGCCGGGGCCGTCGTCGTCCTGGGGCTTGGCGGAGCCGGCCCCTGGCGTCTCGACACGGCCGCTCGCTCCTGACGCGCCGAGGGATCGGTGGCAACCTTTCGCCCGCGGGCGGCGTCTGTGTTCCGTGACTTCACGACGAAGGCGGTGGACATGACGAGCGACAGCGCCCCCGTGCTCCTCGGCGAGGTGGCCGACGAACGGGTCCGGATCGTGGCGGCGGGCAGGACGCCGGCGGAACGCTTCACGGCGTTCGCGGCGGCGAACACCCCCGCGCTCTCCCGGATCGCGTACCTCCTGTGCGGCGACGAGCATCGCGCGGGCGACCTGGTCCAGCTCGCGCTCGAGCGGACCTATCTGGCGTGGGGGCGGGTCGGCGACGGCGACCCCTTCGCCTATGCGCGACGCGTCATCGCGACCGCGCGCATCGACGGCTGGCGGCGCACGCGCCGCGACGTGCTGTCGGACCCGGTGGACCTGCGCCCGGCGCCCGTGCCCGACGGGACGCGCACGGTCGTGGACCGCGACGAGCTCGTGCGGGCGCTGCGGAGGCTGCCCGAGGCGCAGCGCCGCGTCGTCGTCCTGCGCTACCTGCTCGACCGCTCGGAGGTGCAGACCGCCGACGAGCTCGGGATCTCGGTCGGCGCGGTGAAGTCCGGCGGGTCGCGCGGTCTGGCGAGGCTGCGCGAGCTGCTGGGTGCGGACGGCACGACCGGCGCGAACGACACGACGCGGACGAGGAAGGGGACGGTCCGATGACCCTCCAGGACGACTTTGTGGCGGAGCTTCAGCACGCGGCCGACCGGGTGGGCCCGGTCGCCGGGCTCGACGGCCTGGCGATGGGACGCCGCGCGGTGCGGCGTGGGCGGGCGCGGCGTGGCGCGCTGACGGGCGTCGGGGTGCTCGCCGCGGTGGGCGCGGTCGCGGGCGTCAGCCTGCTGACCGGGCCGACGGACGTCGGTCCCGCGGCGTCCGACGTGCCGTCGGGCTGGACGCCCGTCGCCGTCGGCGGGGTACGCCTCGCGGTGCCGCCCGGCCTCGAGCCGAGCGCCGACGGCCTCTGGGAGGATGACCAGGACGAGGGGGAACAGAGCTTCGTGCAGGTCCAGCCGGGCGAGGACCTGCCGCTCGTGCCACCGGGCTCCGCCCTCACGCCGACCGACGTCCGGATCCCCGGCGCGGTGTCGGCGGAGTATGTCACCGAGGACGACTCGGACATCCCGGGCGTGGCGCAGGAGTTCCTCGGGAGGCTTCAGGTCGTCCGCGAGTCCGGCGACGTGGTGCAGGTGACCCTGGTCTGGGGGACGGTCGACGAGGGCGAGGAGATGTTCGCCGACCTCGTCCGCTCGGTGTCGGTGGACGAGGAGTCCGCCCCCCTGCCGTCGCCTGAAGGAGTTTCGGAGCTGCAGCAGCTCGAGGGGTTCGCGGCCGGCGTCCCGGACGGCTGGAAGGAGGCCGGGTTCGCCGGGCTGGAGTACGCGGTGCCGCCCGGATGGGTGGATGACGACACGACGACCGACGCGTTCCCCGCCGGATCGGCGTTCCGGGCGGAGAGCGGCGACGGCACTGCGGCGCTCACCATCCTGCAGGCGGCGGACGCCGCGGGCTGGCCTGACTCGATCGCACCCTCGAACCTGTATCCCGCGTCCACGTTCCCGCTCGACGGCGCCGACGTGGTCCAGGTGGAGCCCCGGTCCGCCGACGACCGTCGCACCACCACGACGCGAGTGCGGCGCGAGGACGGGCGTGCGTACATCGTCACGACGGAGACGCCCGACACGTCCGACGGCCGCGCGCTGACCATGCGACTCCTGGGGACGCTCGGCCTCGCTGCCGGGTCGGCGGCCGTCCCGGGCCCGGACGACCTTCCGCTGCTCCCGACGTCGGAAGTGCCCCCGGGGTGGGTCGAGGTGCACGGCTCCGAACTGCGCCTCGCGGTGCCGCCCCGATGGACGGAGGTCCTGACGCCTGACGGGGCCGGCTGGTCCTCCGACCCGGACGACGGGCAGCCCGAGGAGACCGTCGACGTCTCCACGGCGACGCTCGGCGACGGTCCCGGCATCGTCCCCCCGCCCTACGGGTACCGGTACGACGTCCCGGGCGCCGAGCACGCCGTCGTCCAGGTCGGGGAGCAGCCCGGGGCCGACGGCGGGACGAGCTTCCTCGGCACCGTGGAGCTCTACCGCGGCGACGAGGTCGTGGTGCTCGAGTACTCGGGGCCGTTGCACGGCGACTCGGAGGAGCGGTTCGGCCAGCTCGTCCGGTCTCTCCGGCTCGCCGGGAGCTGACGCCTC
>NZ_BAAAPM010000003.1:1553198-1557600 GCF_039531145.1 Isoptericola hypogeus | reverse complement strand
GGGTGCGCCGGCCGCCGGCTCGTGCCGTGAAACCCCTGGTGGGCGAGCGGCCCGCGGGCCACGATGGTGCGCATCATGGACACCGTCGTCGACACCGTCGAGATCGCGTGCGACGAGTCGGGCTTCTCCGGGACCAACCTCCTGGACCCGCGCTCGCCGGTGATCGCGCACGCGAGCGTCGACCTCGCCCAGGACGAGGCGGTCGAGCTGCTCGCCGGCCTCCGGTCGAGCCTCGGTCGCCGCGCCGTGGCGGAGCACAAGGCGCACCTGCTGCTCCGCGCGGGCCGGGGTCGCGCCGTCGAGCGCTTCCTGTCGACGCTCGACGGGCGGTCGCACGTGCACGTCCTCGACAAGCGCGGGTTCGTCGCGGCCCGGGTGCTGGAGCTGCTCGTCTTCGAACCGTCGTACGGCGACGGGACCCGGCTGGGCGTCGACCACCACGAGGCGGTGGCGGCCCTGTGGGGGCACACCGAGCTGCTCGCGGCGTTCGTCGCGATGACGCACACCAAGCACCGGCGCCACGTCGACCCCGCCTCCGTCGACCGGTTCCTCGCGGCCGTGCCCGCCGGCGTCCCGCCGCTGATCGGCCTGACGAGGGCGCACGTCGAGTCCGTACTGGTGCGGTTGCTGGCGGGCGACCCCACGGTCCCGCCGCCGCTCGAGCCGCTCGTGCCGGCCGTGGCAGAGACCGCGCTGGCGTGGAGCGCCGGGCGCCGGTCGGTCGCCGTCGTGCACGACGAGCAGAGCGCGCTCACCCCGCTGCGCATGGCCCGGCTTCGGGCGCACCTGGCCGACGCGGTGTCGCCCGCGCCTCCCCCGCTGCTCGGCGTGCGCCAGGTCGACTCCCGGCACGACGCGCGGGTGCAGGTCGCGGACCTCCTGGCCGGCGTGGCCCGGCGGGAGGCGACGCCCGCGACGATCGAGGTGTGAGCCCCGCGCTCACACGTCGATCGACGCGCCGGCAGGGAGGACGGTCAGGGCGACCTTCGAGAGCTGTTCGGGGCTGAGGAACCTCGACACCGACGCCTGGCCCAGGTCGGAGAGCATCACCTCGTGGATCTGCACGATGCGGTCCGGGTCGACCGCCCGGACGTAGTCGACCGCATCGCCGAGCTTGGTCCACGGCCCGCTGGTCGGCACCAGCAGCGTCGAGACGCGCTCGTCGGGCACCAGGTAGGCGTCGCCGGGATGGAACACCGTCCCGCCCACGAGGTAGCCCACGTTGTCCACGCGGGGGACGTCGGCGTGGATGGCCGCGTGCTGACCGCCGAATGCCGCGACCGGGAGGCCGCCGGCCGTGAAGCGGTCGCCAGGGCGCACCCGGTGCACCCGGTCGCTGTGGCCCTCGACCCATCGGTCGACGACGGTTCCCGGCCCGTACACGTGCAGGTCGTCGCGGCGCCCCAGGGCGTCGTCGAGCACCCCCACGTCGACGTGGTCGAAGTGCTCGTGGGTGACCAGCACCGCGCGGACCGACGCCACGAGCTCGGCGGCGTTCGGCGTGAACGCGCCGGGGTCGACCAGCACGGCGCCACGCTCGTCCTCCACCACCACGCAGGCGTGCGCGTACTTGGTGAGCTTCACTCTCTGCCTCCTGGATGTCGCCGGGACTGCCTCATCATCGCGCAGTCCTGACCGCCACCGAGCCGGTTCGGCCCAGCATCGTGCGCGGGAACCTCCTGGACGCGCATGGCATCCTGGCGACGACGTCAACAGCGAGCACAGGAGCACAGATGAGCACCGGGACCCGAGGCCGGCGGTCGGCCCCGATCATCGGGACCCTCGCGGACCACGGCAGCATCCGGTCGCGGGTGCTCGAGACGCTGCGCGAGGCGATGGTCGCCGGGGAGCTGGAGCCCGGCGCCGTCTACTCGGCGCCCGTCCTGGCGCAGCGGTTCGGGGTCTCGGCGACGCCCGTGCGCGAGGCGATGATGGAGCTGACGCACGAGGGTCTCGTGGAGACCATCCGGCAGCGCGGGTACCGGGTCGTCGAGCTGAGCGAGGTCGCCCTCGAGGAGATCCTGCAGATCCGCGAGCTCATCGAGGTGCCGACGGTGGGGCGGGCGGCCGCCGTCGCCACGCCCGAGCAGGTGCGTGCGCTGCGCCCGCTCGCGGACCGGATCGACTCCACGGCCGCCGCGGGCGAGCTGCAGGAGTTCGTCGCGGCCGACACGATGTTCCACACCGAGGTGCTCGCCATCGCGGGCAACGCGCGCCTGGTCGAGGAGGTGCGCCGGCTGCGGCACATGTCCCGGCTGCTCGGCCTGCACGCCCTGCACAGCGAGGGCCGGCTCGTGGCCACCCTGCGAGAGCACCACGAGCTCCTCGACCTGCTCGAGGCGCGCGACGTGACGGGCGCGGAGACGTGGATGCACCGGCACCTCGAGCACGTCCGCAGCGTCTGGTCCGGTCGGGGCTGAGGGCTCCGAGGGCCGAGAAAGTCTTGCGCGGACGATCGGTGCAATTGTACGTTGCACCACATTCGGGGCCCGTACCGTAGCGGGCCGGATGGGAGCAGGCGCGTGACCTCGCAGCAGTCCACGATCGGCAAGCCCGCCACGAACGTAAGGGTCCTCGTCGGCAGCCTCTCCGGCAGCGCGATCGAGTGGTTCGACTTCTTCCTCTACGCCACGGCCGCGGCCCTCATCTTCGACGAGCAGTTCTTCCCCAGCGACGACCCCGCGATCTCGCTGATGCTGTCCTACCTGTCGCTGTCCCTGACGTTCTTCATCCGTCCCTTCGGCGGCGTGATCTTCTCCCACATCGGCGACAGGATCGGGCGCAAGAAGACCCTCGTCATCACGCTCTCCCTCATGGGCGGCGCGACGATCGCGATCGGCCTGCTGCCGACCTACGCCCAGGTCGGCGTGCTCGCGCCCATCCTGCTGATCCTCTGCCGGATCATCCAGGGCCTCGCGATCGGCGGCGAGTGGGGCGGCGCCCTGCTGCTCGCCTACGAGTACGCGCCGGAGCACCGCCGCGGGTTCTTCGGCTCCGTGCCGCAGACCGGCGTGACGATCGGCATGCTGCTCTCGACCATCGCGTTCGCCCTGGTCAGCTCGCTCCCCGAGGACGCCTTCGCGGCCTGGGGCTGGCGCCTGCCGTTCATCGCCTCCGTCGTGCTGGTCTTCGTCGGCCTGTGGATCCGCAAGGGCCTGGCCGAGACGCCCGCCTTCCGCGAGGCGAAGGAGAGCGGCAACGTCGCGAAGCTGCCGATCAAGGACACGCTGCGCGACCACTGGCGCTCGGTGCTGGTCGCGGTCGGCGCCAAGGTCGTCGAGACCGGGCCGTTCTACATCTTCGCCACGTTCGTCGTCAGCTACGCGACCGGCACCCTCGGCATGGAGCAGTCGACCGTGCTCAACGCCGTCAGCGCCGCCGCACTCGTCAGCACGCTGGCGATCCTGTGGATGGGTACGGTCTCCGACCGGCTGGGCCGGCCCAAGGTCTTCCTCGGCGGGTCCGTGCTCATCGCCCTGTTCGCCGCGCCGTTCTTCATGCTGCTCGACCTGCGCGTCGACTGGGCCGTGTACGCCGCGGTCGTCCTCGGCCTGGGCGTCGTGTGGCCGCCGGTCACCGCGACGCTGGGCACGCTCATGTCGGAGACGTTCACGACCCGGGTCCGCTACACCGGCGTCACCCTCGGCTACCAGATCGGCGCGGCGCTCGCCGGCGGCACGGCACCGCTGCTGGCCACGTGGCTGCTCACGCGGTTCGACGGCGCCTGGTGGCCGATCGCCGCGTACGTGGGGGTGCTCGCCGCCATCGCGATCGTGGCGGTCTCCTTCTCGGGCCGTGTCGTGCGGTACGAGCGGGCGCGGATCGCCGAGCGCGAGCAGGCGGTCGCCGCATGAGCGGCCTGCCGTTCGTCGACGCCGACGAGGTCCGCCGGCGCGTCGACCCCGACCGGGCGCGCCACCTGGTCGAGCGGGCGCTCCTCGACGGCTTCGACCCCGCGGTCGACCCGGCCCGGGTGCCGGTCGATGCCGGGGCGGGGCACCTGCTGCTCATGCCGTCGGTGATCGGGGACTGGGTGGGCGTCAAGCTGGCCTCGGTCGCGCCCGGCAACCCCGCCCGCGGGCTGCCGCGCATCCAGGCGCTCTACCTCCTGCTGGACGCGGCGACCCTCACCCCGCGCGTCCTGGTCGACGGGTCGGCCCTCACCGAGCTGCGCACGCCCGCCACGTCCGCGGTCGCCGGGGACCGCCTCGCCGCGCCCGACGCGCGGCGGCTGGTCGTCTTCGGCTCCGGGCCGCAGGCGGTCGAGCACGCGGTGGCGATGTCCGCGATCCGCGACCTCGACGACGTCGCGCTCGTCGGCCGGACCCCGGAACGTCTCGCGACCGCGGTCGCCGCCCTGCGGGACCGCGGCCTCGGCGCGCGCGCCGACGGCGTCGACGCC
>NZ_BAAAPM010000003.1:1497518-1553184 GCF_039531145.1 Isoptericola hypogeus | reverse complement strand
CGACCTCGTCGTCTGCGCGACGTCGGCGGGCGAGCCCGTCTTCGACGGCGCGCTCGTGCGCGACGGGGCGTGCGTCGTGGCGATCGGCTCGCACGAGCCCGACCGGCGCGAGCTGGACGGGACGCTGATGGGCCGCTCCCGCGTCGTCGTCGAGGACCGGGCCACCGCGCTGCGTGAGTGCGGGGACGTGGTGCTCGCCGTCGACGAAGGCACCCTTCGTCCCGACGACCTCCTCCCCTTGGCCGACCTCGTGCGCGGCGCCGGCCGGGCCGCCGACCGGCCGAACGTCTTCAAGGGCTCCGGCATGTCGTGGCAGGACCTCGCCGTCGCCACGGGGGTCGTCGACGCCGCCGGCGGCTGACGTCGACGACCGGGGGCCGACGGCGCGAGCCTGCCTCCGTCGGGGGGACGCGGACTACGGCGCGGGCTCGACCCGCAGCTCCGCCATGTCCACCACCGGCCGGTAGCCGAGCCGCTCGTACAGGCGGTTCGACACCGGGTTCTCGAGGTCGGTGAAGAGGCACACCCGCAGCTCTCGGTCGAGCAGCAGCCGCGAGACGTGCGCGGTCAGCGCGCCGCCGTACCCGCGGCCGCGGTGCTCGGCGGGCGTGTACACCGGCCCGACGCGCGCCACCCCCAGCGCCGGTCCGGCGAAGCCCACCATCGACACCGGCGTCCCGTCGCGGGTCCACAGCCACGTGCGCCCGCCGGAGACCCGCTCCGCGACGTCGTCGCGCGAGCCGAGGACGGGCGCGTCCGCGGGCCGCGCCCGGCCGGCCTGTCGGTCGGCGTCCTCGTGGAACCGCCGGTACCAGGCCTGCACCAGGTCCAGGTCGGCCGGCCCGGCGATCCGGGCCTCCCCGTGCGGGGCGGGCGGAGCCACGAGGCCGCGGACCTCGAACAGCCGCGTCGGGCGTTCGACGCGCGCCCGTCCGCCGGCGCGCTCCGCGACCCGGGCGACGAAGGCCTCGGTCGCGGGCTGGGCGCCGTTCGCGCCGGTGACCGGCTCGCCGTCGTCGGGCAGGACGTCGGCCAGCGCGGCCGCCGTCGAGGCCGCCATCGGCAGCAGGTAGAGCGGGTGCGGCGCGAACGGCGCGGTGCGCATCGCGATGCCGGCGAGCCCGCCGGACGGGTCGGTGGCGAGGGCGAACCAGTGCGGGTGCTCCGGCTCCGGGGCGCCCCGCTCCAGCTCGGCGGCGAGCCTGGTCGCCACCGTCGCGACGACCGTCCCCAGCACCGGGTCGGACGCGAGCGCGTCCCGGGCGGCCGACAGGAAGTCGCGCGGGTCGGGGACGATCTGCCAGGTGGCCCCGGTCTCCCGGGCTGCCTCGGTGGGCCGGTTGTTCATCTCCCGCACGGTAGCGGCCGACGCCCGGGAGGTCCGCTTCATTCCCGGGTCGGCGGTCGGTCGCCGATCCGCGGGTTGAACGCCGGGGGAACGGTCGGCGAACATCGTCCGAACCCCGCCCGCACGGCGGTCCGCGGGCTCCATACTTCCGGCTGTGCACGATGAGATCGCCCAGATGGCACGCCACGTGGCGCCGCGCGGCCGGACCCAGCTCGCCGGCGTCGCGGGGGACCTCGCGCAGCCTGCGATGGTCGTCGGCTCGTCGATGCCGATCGGCCAGCTCGAGGTCATGTTCCGCAGCCCGGACATCGCCTGCGTGGCCGTCCAGGACGACACCGGACTGGACCGCGTCGGCATCGTCACGCGCGCCGGGCTGGCGACCGCCCTGACGGGGCGGCTCGGCTACGGGCGCGCCGTCCTCGAGCGGCGCCCCGCCGTGACCGTCACCGACTGGTCTCCGCTCGTCGTCGACCCCCAGGCGCCGGTGTCGCAGGTCGCGACGCGGGCGATGGCCCGCTCCGGCCCGCGACGGTACGACGACATCCTCGTCCGGGGCCCGTACTGGGGCAGCGCCAGCACCGCGGAGGTCATGCGCGCGCTGGTCACCGCCCTCGCCGAGCGCTCGACGCACGACCCGCACACCCGGCTGCCCACGCGCGCGGCCACCTGGGAGGCGCTGTCGCACCGGTGCGAGCTGGTGCGGGGCGGGCGCACCCGGGTCGTGCTGGTGCTGCTCGACGTGCGCGGCATGGCCGCGCTCAACGCCGCCCACGGCCAGGACACGGGCGACGTCGTGCTGGCGGAGCTCGCCGCGCGCCTCGGCGAGGCGCTCCCCCGCGGTTGCGAGGCCGGCCGGGTGGACGGCGACCGGTTCGCCGTCCTCGCCACCCTCCCGGCGCTGGACGACATCGAGGCCGCCGCGTCCGCGGAGGCCGTGCGCCAGCACCTGCTGACCCGCCTCGCCGAGCCGTCCGGCCAGGTCGACGCCGCCGTGTGGCCGTCCCTGCACTCGGCCGTCGTGTGGTCGGTGGCCGGCGCCGCCGACGCCGACGAGCTCGTCACCCACGCCGAGCTGCGGCTGCGGCGGGCGAGCGCGGCGGCGCTGCTCGACGTCGCCTGAAGCCCGGCGCTTGGCGACCGCGCCGCGGGACAGGGCTCCGAGACGGGGCTACGTCCCCGGGCTGACGAGGCCCTGCGACACCAGCCAGTCCAGCGCGACGTCGGCGGGCTCCTCGCCGTCGACGTCGACGCGGGCGTTGAGGCCGATCATCACCTGGTCGGTGAGCAGCGGCGTGATCCGGGCGAAGACGTCGGCGATCTCGGGGTGCTCCTCGAGCACCGTCGTGGCGACGTTCGGCGCGACGTTGTACGACGGGAAGTACTGCGCGTCGTCGGCCAGGACCGTCAGGTCGAGCGCCTGGATGCGGCCGTCGGTCGTGAAGATGACGCCGAAGCTGCACTCGCCGTCGGCGGTCGCCTGGTAGATCGCGCCCGTGTCCATGATCCTGACGTTCTCGGTCGGCACGCCGTCGGGCTCGCCGAGCGGGACGCCGTAGTGCGCGAGCATCGGCTCGAACCCGTCGTCACGGCTGCGGAACTCGCTGTGCACGCAGAACGTGCGGTCGGCGACGGGGACGTCGGCGATCTGCGACATCGACGTGATGCCGAGCTCGTCGGCCGCCGCGGGACCCATCGCCAGGCCGTACGTGTTGTTCAGCGGCGCCGGCGGCAGCCAGGTGATGCCGTTCGCGAGGTCCGCGTCGTGCACCGCCTGCCACTGCGCGTCCTTGTCGGGGATGCCGGTCTCGCCCAGGTAGGAGACCCACGCCGTGCCGGTGTACTCCCAGCCGACGGTCGTGTCCCCGTGGACCAGCGCCTCGCGCGCCGGGTTGGAGCCGGGGATGTTGGTCGCGTCGGTGACGTCGAAGCCCGCCGCGCGCAGGGCGAGGACGGCGATCTTGCCGAGGATCAGCTGCTCCGTGAAGGACTTCGAGCCCACCGTGACATCGCCGCCGGCGGCGCCGTCGACCGGCTGGATCGCGCCGGGCGCGACGGCGGGCGCGTACCCCGACGACGGCTGCAGGCCGCACGCGGCGACGGGCACGACGGCGGCGGCCGCCGCGAGGGCGGCCAGGGCGCGGGCGGGTCGGTTCATCGAGCTCCTCATCTCGTGGTTGCTCACCGGCTCGTCACAGGCCGCGCGGCCGCGCGACGTGCTCGACGACGCGGCCGAGCCAGTCGACGACGAGGGCGAGCAGCGCGACCAGCAGCGCGCCGGAGACGAGCAGGGTCGGCAGGTACAGGTTGACGCCGGTGGTGATCAGCAGGCCGAGCCCGCCGCCGTCGACGAACGTGGCGAGGGTCGCGGTGCCCACCAGCAGCACGAGGGCGGTGCGGATGCCGGCGAGGATCACGGGCACGGCCAGCGGCAGCTCCACCCGCACGAGCACCGCGAGCGCCGACATCCCCATCCCGCGCCCAGCCTCCACGAGCCGCGGGTCGACGCCGGCCAGGCCGACCATCGTGTTCCGCAGCACCGGGAGCAGCGCGTACAGGACCAGCGCCACGACCGCCGTCGTCGGGCCGAAGCCGAGCCACATGGCGAGCAGCACGACCAGGCCGATCGCGGGCGCCGCCTGGCCGACGTTCGCCACCGCGACGACGGGCCCGGCGAGGCGCTTCATGCCGCCCCGCGTCAGCAGGATCCCGAGCGGCACGGCAACGGCGACGACGATGCCGCCCGCGGCGAACGTGAGACGCAGGTGCTCCAGGATCGCGGGCCACAGGGCGTCCCAGCCCAGCGGCCGGCTCTCGGTGGTCGTCAGGTCGGCGGTCGCGCGCCAGACGAAGAAGCCCGCGAGCACGACCGCGACCAGCGCGGGCTGCACCAGGAGGCCGCGCCACCCGCGGGTCCCCTCGGACGTGTCGAGGGCGCCCTGCTCGCGGAGCGCGCTCACGGCGCGCCGTCCCCGGCCGGCGCGCCGTGCCCGGCCGGTGCGTCGGCCCGTGCGGCGGCCGGGCGGGTCAGGAACGACATGACCGCCTCGAGGGTGAGGGTGCCGACGACCGCGTCGCGGGGGCCGGTGACGACGACGGCGGGCTGCCCGGCGGCGAGCATCACGTCGAGCGCCTCGTGGAGCGTGGCCCGGGCCGGCAGGACGGGAAGGGCGGGGTCCGGCCCGTCGCCGTCGGCGGTGGTCGTGCCGTCAGCGGCGAGGCCGGCCAGGGCGTCGCCGACGGACACGAGGGTGAGGGTCTTGAGCGCCGCGCCCTTGCCGACGAAGTCCACGACGAAGTCCTCGGCAGGGGCGGTGAGGATCTCCTCGGGCGTGCCGAGCTGCACGATCCGGGCCCCGGTGTCGAGGATGGCGATACGGTCGCCGAGCTTCACGGCCTCGTCGAAGTCGTGCGTGACCATGACGATCGTCTTGCCGAGCTCCTCCTGGATCGCGAGGAGCTCGTTCTGCAGCCGGTGCCGGGTGATGGGGTCGACGGCGCCGAACGGCTCGTCCATGAGCAGCACCGGCGGGTCGGCGGCGAGCGCGCGGGCCACGCCGACGCGCTGCTGCTGGCCGCCGGACAGCTCGCGCGGGTAGCGGCCCCGGTAGACGGCGGGGTCGAGGCCGACCAGCTCGAGCAGCTCGTCGGTGCGCGCGGCGATCCGCTGCTTGTCCCAGCCGTGGTCCCGGCCGAGCATCTTCGGCACCAGGCCGACGTTCGCCGCGACCGTCAGGTGCGGGAACAGGCCGCCGGCCTGGATGACGTACCCGATGCGGCGGCGCAGCGCGTCGGCGTCCTGCGTCGTGACGTCCTCGCCGTCGAGCACGATCCGGCCCGACGTGGGCTCGATGAGCCGGTTGATCATCTTCAGGGTCGTCGTCTTCCCGCAGCCGGACGGGCCGACGAGCACGAGGATCTCGCCCGCCTCGATGCGCAGGTCGATCGCGTCGACGGCGGGGCGGGCCTGGCCCGGGTACTGCTTGGTCACGCCCTGCAGGTGGATGGACGCGCCGGTCGTCGTCGTGCTGGGCGGCGCGGTCGTGGTGGTCTCAGGCACGGATCCCCCTGGGAATGGTGAGGCGGCCGACGCCGACGAGCGCCAGGTCGACCAGCAGAGCGATGACGACGACGAAGATCGTCCCCGTGAGCGTCGAGTAGACGGCGTTCGCGCCGCCGAGGCGGGAGAGCCCGCTGAAGATGAAGCCGCCGAGCCCGGGGCCCAGCACGTACGCGGCGACGGCGGCGATGCCCATGACCATCTGCGTCGACACCCGGATCCCCGCGAGGACGACCGGCCAGGCCAGCGGCAGCTCGACGCGCAGCAGGGTCGCGGACCGGCTCATGCCGATGCCGCGCGCGGACTCGACCGTGGCGCGGTCGACGCCGGACAGGCCCACGACCGCGTTCCGCAGGATCGGGAGGGTCGCGTAGAACGTCACCGCGATCACCGACGGCGTGACGCCGAAGCCCGTCCACGCGAGCAGCAGCCCCAGCAGCGCGAACGACGGGATGGTCAGCGCGATCGCCGTCGTCGAGCTCGCCAGCGACGACGCCCGCGCGCTGCGGTACACCAGCACGGCCACGCCGAGGGCGATCAGGGTCGCGAGCGCGACCGACTGGATCACCAGGCTCGCGTGCTGGAACGACGAGAACAGGATCTCGTCGCGGCGCTCGACGACGTAGTCCCACATGGGGCGGGTCTCCTCAGGGTGGCTCGTGGCTCTCGACGGGTCCGGTCCGCCCGCGGCCGGTGTCCGGCCGCTCGTGGGCGGGTGCCGCAGATGATCCCGTCGACATCCTCATGTCCCTGCGCGCACCAACGGGAACTCATGGTGAAGACCGCGGCACGTCCCCGTCAAACCGCGGGCCGTCTGCCGGGCCGCCCGGCCCGTGCGAGGGTGGGGCGATGGCACACCCCGAGGCCCGGCGCGACGGCGCCGACCCTGCCGTCGATCGCGGCGCCGACCACGCCGACCACGTCGTCCTGGTGGACGACGCCGGCAACCGCCTGCGCACCTGGCCGCGCTCCACGGTGCACACCGAGGCGACCCCGCTGCACCTCGCGTTCTCCTGCTACGTGCTCGACGACGCCGGCCGGCTGCTCATGACGCGCCGCGCGCTCGCCAAGCGCACGTGGCCGGGCGTGTGGACCAACTCGTTCTGCGGCCACGTGCGGTGGGAGGAGTCCGCGGAGGAGGCGCTGCACCGCCACGCCCGCGGCGAGCTCGGGCTGGACGTGGCCGACGTCGAGCTCGCGCTGCCCGACTTCCGGTACCGCGCCGTCGACGCGTCCGGCGTCGTCGAGCACGAGATCTGCCCCGTCTACGTGGCGCGGGTCGCTGGCGAGGTCGCGCCGAACCCCGACGAGGTCGCCGAGCTGGCGTGGGCGCCGCCCGACGACGTCATCGCCGCCGTCCACGCCGCGCCGTGGGCCTTCAGCCCCTGGATGGTGGAGCAGCTGCGGGCGTTCCACGCCGCAGGGCTGGACTTCAAGCCGGGCGGCTGAGGGCGGCGTCGGCGCGACTACCAGCGTCGGATCACGGTGGCCTTGGGGCCGGCGACGAGACTCCTCGCCGGGACGTCGTCGGCGACGACGGCGCCCGCGGCGACGACCGCGTCGCGCCCGATGCTCACGCCCGGCAGGATCGTCGCTCCGGCGCCGATCCACACGTTCTCGGCGACGTCGATGGGCCCGCCGGTGAGGTACAGGCGTCGCTCGTTCGGGTCGACCGGATGGCTCATCGTGATGAACGTGGTCCGCGGGCCGACCATCGTGCCCGCGCCGAGCCGGATGCCGGCGTAGTCGAGGAAGGTGCAGTTCTGGTTGACGAACACCCGCTCGCCCAGCTCCAGGCGCAGCCCGTGGTCCGTGAAGAACGGGGGGTAGATCGTCACCCCGGGCGGGAGCGGGCGCCCGAGGATCTGCTCGAACAGCGCCGCCTTGCCCGCCTCGTCCTCGAACGGCAGGACGTTGAGCCGCGACGTGAGTGCGGTGACCTCCAGGACCCGCGTCGACATCGCGGTGAACTCGGGGCCGAGGTCCCGTTCGGCGGACGCCGGCTCCGCGGGCTCGTGGATGGGCATGAGGCGGTCGCTGGTCATCCGGCGATTCTGGCAGCAGGAAGCCCGCGGGCTGGAGGCCTGACCTCCTACCGTGCTGGACGACGGCACGGCACCCGCGGGCTCCGGTGGTCGCGAGGAACTCGCTACCCGTCCCGCGCGCCGGCCGGGCTCGACGACCTCGTCATCGGGTCCGGCAGCGCGAAACGCTCAAGGGCGCGCGCGACTAGCGCGCGACCACCTCATGGGTCCGAAGAGTCTTCACTGCGTCGGATCACCTCCCTTCTCATGTGCCGACGACGCTACGCCCGGTCGCCGGAGGTGCCAAGGGGTTTTCCACCGGTGTTCGCCGACGGCTCAGTCGACCGGCAGGCACACCCACGTGTTCGTACAGGTGTTCGAGTGGGTGTCGGTGGCCCGTGGTTGGGTGTTGTCATGGCGGATCAGCCGGGCAGCGTCGCAGCGGACGGCCCCGAACCTCATGGGAGCGGGGCGCAGCTCGTGCTGGATGCTGCGCTGGAGGCGGCCGTGGCGGAGCAAGCGCTGATGAATGCGGCGGCGGGGCGGCGCACGATCGCGCTCGCAGGGGTCGTGGAGGCCGCGGACGCCGATCTGGGGACGATGCTGGACCTCGGGGTGGATCGCATCGCGTCGGCGTCGTTGGTGCGCCGGTCGTCAGTGGCGCACCGGGCGCTGATCGCGGAGGTCTCCTGCAGCCTCGGAGTCGGTGAGCAGGCGGCGCAGAGCCTGCTGGAGGACGCCGAGGTCCTCGCCAGCAAGGCGACCGGCACGTTGGGCCTGTTGTGTCAGGGGGACATCTCGTATCAGCACGCGGCGAAGTTGGCCGGTGTGGTGGCGGACCTGCCCGCCACCGCGGTTGCGGACGTGGAGCGGGTGGTGCTGGGGCGCGCGCCGGAGCTGACCGCGGCGAAGTTCGGTGCCCTGGCCGAGAAGGTGCGCGACGTTCTGCACCCGGTGCCGGCGGAGCTGCGGTGCGAGGCCGCGAGGTTGAAGGCGAACGTGTGGCTGGACGACGACAAGGACGGCATGACGTGGTTGACGGCGCTGCTGCCCACGGCCGCTGCCCGTGCCGCCTACGACCGGGTTACTCGGACCGCGGCGAGAGCGAAGGCCGCGGGGGATCCCCGCGGGGTGGGTCAGCTGCGCGCCGCCACCCTGACCGCGCTGCTGCTCGACGACGACGCAGCGAAGAACGGAGCGAAGGGCTCGACCGGCAGCGGCTCGTCCGGCGGCGGGCCCGCCGATGACGGTTCGACAGGCGACGGCTCGACAGGCGAGGGCCCGACGGTTCGCAGATCGACCGACGCTCGGGGTCGCGAGCCGGGCACGGGTGAACGCCGTGAACAGCCCCGGCCACCCGTACCGCCCGGTACCGGCGAACCACCCGGACCGCCAGGACCGCGGGAACGATCGACGGCAGTCGAGCCGGTGGAGCCACCCGAGCCGGTGGACGTGCCGGACCCGTTGGAAGTCCTGGCGCGCAGCATCAAGCCGGTGCTGCACGTGACGGTGCCGATCACCACCCTCACGGGGGTGGGCGAAGGCTCGGCGACGCTGGACGGTGTCGTGCCCATCGACGCCGAGACAGCGCGCCTGCTCGCGGCGGGTGCGCCGACGCTGCGGCGCGTGCTGACGGACCCGGTCACGGGGGCGATGCTCACTCTGGAACGGCGCACGTACGTCGTGCCAGCGGACCTGCGGGCGTTCCTCACCCAGCGGGACGTCACGTGCCGGTTCCCGGGCTGCCGCATCCCGGCGCGCCGGTGCGACGTCGACCACACCATCGCATGGGCCGACGGCGGCACCACGGACGCCACGAATCTGGCCCATCTGTGCCGCCGGCACCACACGCTGAAGCACGAGTCGCGCTGGCAGGTCGAGCAGCTCGCCGACGGGGTGCTGGCGTGGACCTCGCCGCGGGGTCGGACGCATCTGACCACGCCCGGGGTCGCGGAGCAGGTCCTCGGCCGGCTGGACGCATGGGCCGTCGAGGCCCGGTACCTGGCCGACGAGACACCACCCGACCCGAGCATGAGTCTGAGCACCGAGCCGAGTACGGACCTGAGCACCCTGCCGAGTACGGACCTGAGCGCGGACCTGGCCACGGACATGGACGTCGACCCGACCGACGAGCCCGTCGACAGCTCCGCCGCGGACTCTCTGGAGCTGGCCGGCCGGCCCGCTGACACGGGCGTCGACCGGGACGACGCCCCGCCCTTCTGAGCGGGCGAGTCCCACCAGGGTCCCGGGGGTCGGCCGCCGGTCTGGGACAGGCTCATCCGGCCGGGGTATCGGCGGGGTTCGACACCGGGCTTCGACAGGTTGGACCAGGCCGGATCCAAACGGGCTCGATCGAGCGCGTCGGATCTCAACGCCGCAGGTTCGCCCACTCCGCGGGGTAGTCGTCGAGCCACTGCGCCAGGGACCGGGCGGGGCGGCCCACGAGCCGGCTCACGTCGTCGGACACGTGCGCGAGCTCACCCGCCGCGATGGCGGTGTACGACGTGACCCAGCCCGCGACCTCGAACGGCTCCGCGCCGTACCCGGCGCGGGACTCGTACGCCTCCTGCTCCGACTCGGCGTGGTAGGTGACGTCCCGGCCGCTCGCCTCGGCGAGGGTGGCGGCGACCTCGGCCAGCGTGAGCGCCTGCGGGCCCGTGACCTCGTACGTCGCACCGTCGTGCCGCCGGGGCCGCTCGTCGAGGATGACGGCGGTCGCGACGTCGGCGACGTCGTCGTGCGAGACCGACGCGACGCGACCGTCGCCTGCCGGGCCGCGGATGACGCCGTCGTCGCCCACGAACATGGTCAGCGCGTGGTGGTACAGGTTGTCGCGCAGCACCGTGGTGCGCAGGCCGGACCGCTCCGCGACCGCGGCGAGGTGCTGCTCGGTGTGCCAGTGGTCGCGCGCGAACGTGAAGGTCGCGTCGGGCGCGGCGCCGACGAACGACGTGTAGACGAGGCGCTCGACGCCGGCCGCGACCGCGGCGTCGATGGTCGCGGTGTGCAGGGCGACCCGGTCGGCGGACTCGCGCGCGCTGACCAGGAAGACGGTGCGCACGCCGTGGAACGCGGCCCGCATGGCGTCGGCGTCGGCGTAACCGTCGGCGACGGCGATCTCGCACTCGGGGAGCCGCCGGCCGTCGGCAAGCCGGGGAGCCTGCGCCGGGTCGCGCACGACGAGCCGCTGCCGCGCACCTTCCGCCGCCAGGCGGAACGCGAGCCGCGAACCGAGCCGTCCGCTCGCGCCCGTCACCGCGACCAACCCGTCCGCCGACCACCGCACCATGCCTCACCGTAGGCACGTCGACGCCGGCAGGGCCTGTCGAGCCCCGCGGCGGACGAGGGTGAGAATGGGCCGGTGACTGCTGAGCCGTACCGCGTGATGACCGTCTGCACCGGCAACATCTGCCGCTCCCCCATGGCCGAGATCGTGCTGCGCGACCGGCTGGAGGCGGCGGGCCTGGGCGACCGGGTCGTCGTGGACTCGTCGGGCGTGAGCGACGAGGAGCACGGCAATCCCGTGGACCCGCGGGCGCGGCGCGTGCTCGCCGCGCACGGCTATCCTGCCGGCGACGGGCACCGGGCGCGCCAGGCCACGGCGTCCGACCTCGCCTCCCGCGACCTCGTGCTCGCCATGACCGCGCAGCACGCGCGCCGGCTGCGCCGCCTGGCGACGGAGCGCGGCGCGTCAGGCACCGAGCGTGCCGAGATCCGCCTGTACCGGTCGTTCGACCCGGACGCCCCGCTGGTGGAGCGGGACGCCGACGAGCACCTGCTCGACGTCGACGACCCCTGGTACGGCGACCAGGGAGGCTTCGAGACCACCCTCGCGGAGGTCGAGGCGGCCGCGGACGGCGTCGTCGCCCACGTGCGCGCGCGCCTGGAGGGCACCAAGGACGTCGCCTCCTGACGGCGAGGCGCGGTGAGATCCGGGCGCGGGGCGGCAGCCCCGAGTGGGACGATCCGGGCATGACGACGAACGAACCCCGGCCCGTCACCGTCCGGCGCGTGCGCGCGGACGAGTGGCGCGAGGTGAAGGAGCTGCGGCTCGCGGCACTGCAGGACCCGGTCGCGCACCTGGCGTTCCTGGAGACGCACGACGAGGCTGCCGCGAAGCCCGACGGGTTCTGGCGGGGCCGCGCCGAGGGCGCGGCGTCCGGCGGCCCGGTCGCCCAGTACGTCGCGGTCGACGACGACGGCCGCTGGCTGGGCACGGTGACCGGCCTGCTGGAGGAGCCCGGGCAGGACAGCGCGCTCGGCGGCGCGGTCCAGCGGCGCCAGGTGCACCTGGTCGGGGTGTTCGTACGGCCCGAGGCCCGGGGCGCGGGGATCCTGCAGCGACTGTTCGCGGCCGCTCAGGGCTGGGGGCGCGAGCAGGGCGTCGAGCTCGCGCGGCTGTGCGTGCACGTCGACAACTCCCGCGCCCGGGCGGCCTATCTCAAGGCCGGCTTCGCGCCGTCGGGCACGACGTTCACCCTCGACGCGGGCGAGGAGCTGGAGATGGTGCGGCCGCTCTGACGGCTCCGGTCCCGCTCTGCCGGCTCAGCGGCGGCGGCGGAACAGCCGCCGCCACCCGCTCGGCTCAGGCGCGGGCTCGGGGGCGGCGCGCGGCGGGACGTACGCACGCAACCAGCGCGTCGTCTCGGCCCAGACGACGTCGCGCACGGGGGCGGCGGACAGGGTGACGTCGTGCAGCGCGCCGTCGACCCGGACGACGGTCACGCGGCTGCCGAGGTCGGTGGACCGGCGCGCCACCCCGACGACGTCTATCACGGAGTCGGTGCGGAGCATCTCCTGGCTCCAGCGGACCGGCGCGGTGAACCGCGCCGAGAGCAGCACGAGGACGGGGGCCTCGATCCCCAGGCCGCGCGCCACGCGGTCGTGCCCGCGGAAGACGGCGGACAGCCACGCGGGCGTCGGGCGCCAGCCGGCGTCGGAGCGCCACGCCGGGTCGTAGTCCCACTCGCCGTCGAACCGTGACGACGTCGCGCGGGAGTAGAAGCCCTGGTCGAGGTTGATCATGTGGCTCAGCGGGGCGAGCGCCGCCTGCACCCGCACCCCCGGCTCGAGCATGCGGCGCCCCACGTGCCGCGTCTGGAACTCGAGCCACGGGCTGTTGAGCACCAGCGCGTCGGCCCGGCCGGGGCGGTGCGCCATCCACAGGCTGAGCACCAGGCCGCCCGTCGAGTGCCCCATGAGCACCAGCCGCCGCCGCCCGGCCCCCGCGTCCGGGCCGTGGCCGACGAGGGCGAGCGCCGCGGAGATCTCCTCGTCGTAGGTGCGCAGCCGGGTGACGAAGCCGGGCGTCTGCCAGGAGCGGATGCTGCGCCCGTACTTGCGCAGGTCGAGCGCGAAGAACCGCGCGCCCCGGGCCTCCCAGAACGCGGCCAGGTGCGGGTGGAAGAAGTAGTCGTTCCAGCCGTGCACGTACAGCACGTCGACCCCGGCGTCGGGGACCTCGGCCGTCGTCTCCGGGCGGGACGTCGGGGCGCGCCGCACGAGCGTCGCGACGACCTCGCCCTCGAAGTCCGGCTCCAGGAGCAGCGTGTGCTGCTCGAAGCCCGGCAGCACGTCGGGCAGCCAGCCGGCCGGCGCGGTGGGCCGGTCGTCGGAGGTCGTGCCGGCGGATCGCTCGCTCACGCCCCGAACGTACGAAACCCGGTGCCGCGGCGCGACCGGACGCCGCGTAGTTCGCCCGGAGGACCGCCCGGGTCAGCGTGCCGCGCCGTCGGCGGAGCGGCGGACGGCGCGTCCGGGCAGCGCGCTGGTGCGGGCGCCGTCGTCCAGCACCGCGACGCCGTCGACGAGGACGAGGTCGATGCCCTCGGCCTGCCGGCGCGGGTCGTCGAAGGTGGCGACGTCCCGGATCGTGGCGGGGTCGAGGAGCACGAGGTCGGCGGCGTACCCCGGGCGGACGAGGCCGCGGGCGGCGAGGCGCAGGCGGGCGGCGGGGCGCCCGGTGAGGTGGTGCACGCAGTCCTCGAGGGTGAGCAGGCCGAGCTCGCGCACGTACCGGGCGAGGTAGCGCGGGAACGTCCCCCACGCGCGCGGGTGCGGCCGGCCGCCGACGAGGATGCCGTCCGATCCGCCGCAGTGCGCGCGGTGGGTCATGATCGCGCGGACGTTCTCCTCGTGGCCGACGTGCTGGAGGATCGTCGTGCCGAGGCGGTCGGCCCGCAGGAGGTCGACGAAGACGTCGCCCGGCGCGCGGCCCTCGCCGCGGGCGATCGCCGCGATCGTGCGGCCCACCCGGTCCTCGAGTCCCGGGCGCTGCACGCCGCTGACCTCGATCGTGTCCCAGTCGGCGACGCAGCCGTGGCAGCCGTCGGTGCCCACGTGCTCCAGCTCGTGGACGATCCGCGCCCGGTCGGCCGGGTCGGCGAGCCGCGCGAGGGCGGCGTCCGGCCCGCCCGAGAACGCCCAGCTCGGCAGGAGCGCGCTGAGCGTCGTCGAGCCGGGCAGGTAGGGATAGGAGTCCAGGGTGACGTCGACGCCGTCGTCGAGGGCCGCGTCGACCAGCGCGAGGAGCTCGCCCGCGCGGCCGGCGTTCGGGGCGAAGTTCATCGTCGCGTGCGTGAGGTGCAGCGGGCAGCCCGTGGCCCTGGCCAGGTCGAGCACCTCGGCGTACGCCTCGAGCGCCCCCTCGCCGTAGGAGCGGGTGTGCGGGCTGTAGTACCCGCCGTGCGCGGCGACGACCCGCAGCAGCGCCGCGAGCTCGGCGTCGTCGGCGTACATGGACGGCGGGTAGGTGAGGCCGCTGCTCATGCCGAGCGCGCCCTCCCGCAGCCCCCGGGCGAGGAGGTCGGCCATGCGCGCCTGCTCCGCGGGCGTGGCGGGGCGGTCGTCGGGGCCGACGACGAGGAGCCGCAGCGTCCCCTGCGGCACCAGGTAGGCGGCGTGGCAGGCGATGCCCCGGTCGAGGCGGTCCAGGTAGCCGGCGACGGAGTCCCAGTCGTAGGCGAAGCCGGGCGGGTCGCCGTTCCAGCCCGCGAGCTGGGTGCGCAGCGCGTCCCGGGTGCGCTCGTCCACAGGCGCGAGGGACAGGCCGTCCTGGCCCAGGACCTCCAGCGTGACGCCCTGGCCGACCTTCGCCGTGTGGTCCGGGTTCGCGAGGATCTGCACGTCCGAGTGCGCGTGCAGGTCGATGAAGCCGGGGGTGAGCGCGCGGCCGGCCGCGTCGACGGTGCGGTGGGCCCCCGCCGCCCGGACGTCGCGGCGGCCCGGGTCGACGGCGGTGATGCGGCCCGCGGTCACCCCGACGTCCGCGACGAAGCCGGGCGCTCCCGTGCCGTCCACGACCAGCGCGTCGCGGACCAGCCAGTCGATCACGGCGCCCTCAGAAGAACGTGCGCACGAGGTCGACGACGACCGGGTCGGCCGCGTCGGCGTCGTCGACGACCGGGACCAGCGCCCACTTGTCCATCGCCGTGCAGGGGTGCGACAGGCCCAGGCGCAGCACGTCGCCGATCCGCACGGGCGGCTCCTTGGCGCCGGTCGCGTCCCAGCGCAGGAAGCCGTGCTGGTCGTTGACGGCGGTGACCGTGACGCCGTCGACCGGCGCGAGGCCGACGCCGTCCTCGTCCTGACGCGGCCAGCGGCGCTGCACGCGGGGCAGACCCTCGTCGAACGGCAGGTCGCGCTTGCCCGCGTCGAACAGCGCGAGGCCGGGCTCGGGCTGGGAGGTGACCCGCACCCAGGCGTGCATCGCGGCCCGGAGGCCGGTGCCGTCGGTGCGCGGCTCCTCGCCGAGCGCCGAGACGTGCCGGTAGTGCCCGTCGTCGTGCACCTGGTAGGCGCCGCTGCGCAGCACCACGCGGGCGCCGGTGCCGGCGAGGGGCGAGAGCACCTCGTCCACCAGGTCGAAGAACGCGCTGCCGCCCGCCGAGACGATCGGCGCGTCCACCTCGTACAGGCCCGCGGCCTCGATCTGTACGTGAGCCGCGAGCAGGTCCCGCAGGTAGGCGACCACCACGTCACGGCTGTGGGGGTCGGAGTCGTGCGCCAGCGCCCCCTCGTATCCCGCCACCCCCGCCAGCCTCAGGTGCGGGGACGCGGCGACCCGCTGTGCCGCCGCGAGCGCGGTGGCCTCGTCCCGGGCACCCGTGCGGCCGCCCGCTCCCCCGCGCTCGACCAGGACGTCCAGCGGCGGCCGCGGCCCGGCGTCGGCGACGTGCGCGGACAGGGTCTCGTGCATGAGGTCGACCGTGGTGGGCGAGTCCGCCCAGACGAGGACCCGCAGGTCGTGGTCGTCGGCGAGCTCGTCGGCGACCCAGCGCAGCGCGGCCGGCGAGATCAGCGTGTTGGCCACCAGCACCCGGGTCACGCCGAACGCGCGCGCCACCGCGAGCTGGGAGGCGTTCGCGACCGTGATCGCCCACGCCCCCGCGTCGAGGAGCTCCGACCAGAGCTGCGGGGCCATCGTGGTCTTGCCGTGCGGCGCGATCGCCAGACCGCGGGCCGTGCACCAGTCCTCCATCGCGCGCACGTTGTGGTCCAGCGACGCCCGCGAGAGCGTGAGCAGCGGCGTCGACAGCTCGGACAGGCGGGGCCGGCGCTCGCGGACCTCCGCGACGCTCAGGCCCCACAGCTCCGGCGGGATCGCCTTGTGCTGCCAGCCCGTGCGCTCGTCCGCGAGCGCGGCGACGCGGCCGCGGTCGATGCGGCATGCCTGCTCGTCGTGCTGAGCGTCGTGGTCCATCGTCAGAGCACCTCCCCCGCCGTCAGGCATGCTTGGGACAGTACGGCAGCAGGCCGAACGAACTCCATCCCTCGAGCCCGGAGGACCGTCCGATGACCAGTCCCACGAACAGGACCGCCGTCCGCACCGACCAGGCTCCCGCCCCGGCGCACACCTTCTCGCAGGGGGTGCGGGCCGGCAACCTCCTGCAGGTCTCGGGGCAGGGCCCGGTCGACCCCGCGACGAACGAGTACCTCTACCCGGGTGACGTCGCCGCGCAGACCACGCGCACCCTGCGGAACGTCGAGGCCGTGCTGGCCGGCGGCGGCGCGAACCTCGCCGACGTCGTCATGCTGCGCGTGTACCTCACCACCCGCGCCGACTTCGCCGCGATGAACGACGCCTACGGCGCCTTTCTCGCCGAGCGGCTGGGGCCCGACGCCGTCCTGCCCGCCCGCACGACCGTCATGGTGGAGCTCCCGCGCGAGGAGATGCTCGTGGAGATCGACGCGCTCGCCGTCATCGAGTGACGAGCAGGTCGGGCAGGGCGGTGACGTCGTCGACGACGTGCTCGGCGCGGGGTAGCGCGTCGTCGTCGGCCTGGCGGGAGAACTTCCCGGTGCGCACCAGGACCGTGTGCACGCCGGCCTCGAGGCCCATCGCGATGTCCGACGAACGGTCGTCCCCGACCACCCACGTGCGCGCGGGCCCGGGCGCCGGGTTGACGGTGCCCAGCGCGAGCCGCAGGAAGTCGGAGCTCGGCTTACCGAGCGTGCGCGCGCTCACCTCGGCGCCGTGCTCGAGCGCCGCGACGACCGACCCGGTGTCGAGCGCGGGTCGCCCGCCGCGCAGGAACCAGCGGCCGTGCTGCAGCGCGAGCAGCTCCGCCCCCGCGAGGACCGCGCGGAACGCCGCGTCGAGGGCCGGGTAGTCGAGCACGTCGTGCACGTCGCCGACCAGTACGTGCGTCGGGTCGTCGTCCGGCCCGACGACGGCGAGGGATGCCCCGAGCTGGTCGCGGACCACGCCCGTGGCGAGCACGTGCACCCGCGCGTCGGGAGCCGCGGAGAGGTACGACGTCGCGGCGTCCACGGGGGTGAACAGCTCGGCCGGGTCCAGCTCCAGGCCCATCCCCCGCAGCATCGCGACGATCGACGCGGAGTCCTGGGAGTCGGTGTTGGTGACGAACCGGATCGCGTGCCCCGCGTCCCGCAGGTTCGCGACGGCGCGGTCGGCGCCGGGCACCAGCCGGCCCGCGTCGTAGACCGTGCCCTGCAGGTCGAGGACGACGGCGTCACCCACGGTTCGTTCCCCCCTGGTCCCTCAGGCCGCTCCGTTCAGCGGATCCCGTGCGCCCGGCGCCGCTCGCGCCAGCGCTGCACCTCGCGCTCGACGTCGCGCGTCGGCGTCACGACGGGCGGGCCGCCCATGAGCTGGCGGCGGGCGTCGATCACCCGGGCATTGAAGTCCTGCACGACCTGCCGGACCCGCGACTCCTCGGGCTCGCGGTCGAGGGTCTCGTCGAGCTCGGCGTCGTCGCGGCGCAGCTGCGCCGCCGGCAGCACCCCGGTGATGTTCTCGCGCTCCACCAGGCTCTTCAGCCACCAGTCCGGATCGTGGGTGCCGCGTAGGCCGGGGATCGGCTTGCCCGCCAGCGGCAGGTCGTCGAACTCCCCGCGGCGGATCGCCTGGTCGACCACGGTGTCCACCCAGAGGTGGCGGTCGTCCATGCGCGGTCGAGGCTGCGCGGCGGAGGGGGCGCCGGCGGCCTCCGCGTCGTCCTCACCCACCGTCGCGCCGCCCTGCGCGGCGCGCTCGAGGTCGGCCTCGCGGTCCACGCGGTACTGCACGGCGTGGCGCACCGGGTCGGCGCCGGCGTCGTCGGGTCCCTTGGCTCTCCAGGCTCGCATGTCTCCACGCTAGCGAGCCGCGCGGGTCAGTGCCGCGGGTCGCGGGTCGGCGGCGACGAACGGCGGCCACGAGCTGTCGGTGCGCGACGGCGACCAGGAGCGGGCGGTCGAGCGTCACACGCTCCGCGAGCTCGAGGCTCCTGCGGGGATCGCCGAGGGGCCGCGGCGGCATGATGGGCGCATGAAGATCTCCCGCCGCAGCCACGTGCCCCCGTTCGCCGTCATGCAGGTGCTGGCGGCGGCCAACGAGCGCCGCGCGGCCGGGAACGACGTGCTCAACCTGTGCGCGGGCGAGCCGTCCACGGGGGCGTCCGACGTGGTGCGGGAGCGCGCCGCCGACCTGCTGCGGCACGCCGACCTCGGCTACACGGAGGCGATGGGGGTCCCGGCGCTGCGCGCCGAGATCGCCGGGCACTACCGGCGCTGGTACGACGTCGACGTCGACCCGGGCCGGGTGGCGGTGACCACCGGGTCGAGCGGCGGGTTCCTCCTGGCGTTCCTCGCCGCGTTCGACGTCGGCGACCGCGTGGCGCTCGCGCGGCCCGGGTACCCGGCGTACAAGAACATCCTCGCGGCGCTCGGGTGCGAGGTCGTCGAGCTCGACTGCGGCCCGGAGACCCGCTACCAGCCGACCGTCTCCCAGCTCATGGAGGCCTACTACGGCGGCGGGCTCGACGGCGTCGTCGTCGCGTCGCCCGCAAACCCCACCGGGACGATGATCACGCCCGCCGAGCTGGCCGCTGTCGCCTCGTGGTGCGGCGAGCACGACGTGCGCCTGATCAGCGACGAGATCTACCACGGCATCGCCTACTCCGACGATGTACAGCAATCCACCGCCGCGATGTACGCGGATGCGGGGGCCGTGGTGGTCAACTCGTTCTCCAAGTACTGGGCCATGACGGGCTGGCGCCTGGGCTGGCTGGTGCTCCCCGAGGAGCTGGTCGGCCCGGTGAACGCGCTGGCCGGGAACGTCGCGCTCTCCCCGCCCGCGCTCGCGCAGCATGCGGGGATCGCGGCCTTCTCTCCCGACGGCTACGCCGCCGCGGCCGGGAACGTCGCGCGGTACGCGGCCTCGCGGGCGGCGCTCCTCGACCGGGTCGACGAGCTCGGCTGGCGCCCCGTCGCGCCCGCCGACGGCGCCTTCTACCTGTACGGGAACGTCTCGCGGTACCTCGACGCCGTCGGTGGCGACTCGGTGGCGTACTGCTCCCGCCTGCTCGCGGAGGCCGACGTCGCCATCACCCCCGGGGCCGACTTCGACGGCGTCGCCGGCGGCGAGTGGGTGCGCCTGTCGTTCGCGGCGTCGCCGGACGTCGTGGCGCGCGCCGTCGACCGCATCGTCGCCTGGCAGCGCACCCTCTGAGCGCGACGCGGCACGCACCGGCCCTGCTACCCGGGCGGGAAGGCCGCTCCCTCGGCAGGATGGGGCTACCTCGGCGGCGGACTGGGAGGAGGGCCTTGGTGATCCGGCTCGTGACGGCCAACATCCAGCACGCGCTCGTCGCCGGCGCGCGCACGGACCTGGACCGGCTCGGCCACGCCCTGGCGGGGCTCGACGGCGACGTCGTCGCGCTGCAGGAGGTGGACCGCGGGCAGACGCGTTCGGGGGATGCCGACCAGGCGCGCGAGCTCGCGGCGGCGCTCGGCACGAGGGAGCACCGGTTCCTGCCCGCGCTGGTCGGACCGTTGGCGCCGTGGTATCGCCGCCGTCGCGCGACCGCGGCCGACCTCGACCACGCCGCTCACCCGGGCCACGCGCCTGACCTGCCCGGATACGGCATCGCGCTGCTCTCGCGCCATCCCGTGCGCGCGTGGCGACCGATGCGGCTGCCCGGGCCGAACGTGCCAGGCCTGCCACCCCTCGGCGTGGACGAGCCGCGCGTCGCGCTGGCCGCGGCCGTCGCGACGCCCGACGGCACCGTGACCGTCGTGACGACGCACCTGTCGCGGGTCGACCCCTGGAGACGCGCGCAGCTGCGCGCGCTGCGTCACCGGCTGCGCCACGCACCCCGACCGCTGGTGCTGCTCGGCGACCTCAACACGCGCGACGCCGTCCCCGCCCGGCGCACGGGCTGGCGCGAGCTCGTGCACGTGCCCACCTACCCCGCCGCCCGGCCGTGGCTGCGGATCGACCACGTACTGACCGACGGCGACGTCCGGGCCGCCGCGGCGGCCCGCGCCGTGGACCTCGGCGTCAGCGACCACCGCGCGGTCGTCGTCGACGTCGTGCTCGGCAACGACGAGACCCCGCACCACGCCAAGGACGGAGCACGGGACGGATGAGCGACGACGCGACCGGCAGCACGACCGACCGCCCGCACGGGCGGCCGGAGACCCCCGAGCAGCGCTCCGACCGCAACTGGAGCGAGCTGCTGCAAGAGCTGCGCGTCATGCAGACCGGGGTGCAGATCCTCACCGGGTTCCTGCTGACGCTGCCGTTCCAGCAGCGGTTCGCGGACCTGGACACCTACCAGATCACGCTCTACCTGGTGCTCGTGGTGCTGTCGGTCGCGACGACCGGGATGCTCGTCTCCCCCGTCGCGCTGCACCGCGCCCTGTTCCGGCGCCACCTGAAGAAGGAGATCGTCACCGGCGGCGACCGGATGACCCGCGTGGCGATCGTCCTCATGGCGTTCGTCATGACCGGGGCGGTGATGCTGGTCTTCGACGTCGTCGTGGGGCGGACGGCGGGCCTGGTCGTCGGCGGTTCGATCCTCGGGGTGCTGCTGGTGCTGTGGGTCGTGGTGCCCGTGGTCGTCCACCGGCGCAGCTGAGCGCGCCCCGCGTCGCGAGGACGGCAGGACGCCGCGGCGAGGTCAGGCGGCCAGGTCCACGCGCTCGGCCGGGACCAGCTCACCGGGCTCGGCCGCGACGAGCTCGGCCGGGACGAGCTCGACGGCGTGGCGACCGGCGGTCGGGTCGTCGGCGCCGTCGATGACGGTCGCGACGCCGGCCGCCCCCGTCACCTGCGCGAGGGCCGCGCGCTCGGCGCGGCGTGCGCGGGCGATCGCGCGGAGGGCGCCGGCGCCGATGACGACGGCGGCGACGTTGGCGAGCGCCGACGGCCAGATGCCGTTCATGACGGCGATCATCAGCATCACGGCCGCGCCGCCGATGTTGGCGACCTGGAACGCGAGCGAGTCGGCCGTCCAGCGGCCCTTGCTCACCATGCCGTAGGCGAGGACGACGGCGATGGCGCCGACCCACCCGAGGGCAGTAATCACGGTCAGCAGGGAGATCGTCATGACGGGCACCTCCGGGTAGGTCGGCATGGCACAGCGGTGCCATGCGGAAGGATGGATCTGAGGGTGTGGGGCGCCGTCTCCCGAGTCCGGGAGCCGGTCGTGCCGGCCGGCGCCGTGACCATTCTGAGACACGATCGGCCTTCAGCGCAATCAAATCTTTCTGCGACCGGCAGTTAGGATATCTACATGGCTACCGACCCACGAAGGCTTGCCTTTCTCCTTGCCGTGCACCGTGCCGGGGGCGTGCTCGCGGCAGCAGATCTTCTGCATGTCACCCCGTCGGCGGTGTCCCAGCAGATCGCCCGTTTAGAGGCCGAGGAGGGCATCGCCGTCCTCGACCGCGGGCCGCGCGGCGTGACGCTCACCGCCGCGGGCCGCGTCCTGGCCGAGGCGGGCGAACGCATCGAGGGCGAGCTGCTCGAGGCGCGCCAGGCCATCGCGGCGCTCGGCGAGGGCGTCGCCGGGACCGTCGTGCTCGGCGCCTTCCAGTCCGCGATCCGTGCGGTCGTGGCGCCCATGCTCGTCGACCTCGCCGAGCAGTACCCCGGCGTCGAGGTCGACGTGCGCGAGCACGAGCCCGCGGACGCGATCAGGATGCTCCGCGCGGGCGACCTCGACGTCATCCTGCTCGAGCGCGACGTCGACGTGGACGCCCCCGCCCCGCGCGGCGTGCACGACGTGCCCCTGATCGACGAGCCGTGGCGCGTCGTCGTGCCCGCGGCCATGCCCACGCCGGAGCGGCTCGACGACCTGCGCGACCTGCAGTGGATCGGCGCCGTGCCGGACACCGCGGCCGACCGTGCCCTGCGGCGGCTCGCGCGCACGCTCGGGACGTCGGTGACCACGCGGCACTCCTACTTCGACTTCGACACGGCGCTCGCCCTCGTCGCAGCGAACCAGGGGGCGGCGATGCTCCCCGCGCTCGCGCTCGAGAGCGACGTCCCCGAGGGGGTCGAGGTGGTGGGCCTCGCCGGGCTCGGGTCACGACGCATCGTCGTGCGGCACCGCGCCACCCGGCACGAGCCCGGGCCCGCGGTGCGGGCGGTCGTCGACGCGATGGTCGAGGTCACGCGGGACCGCGAGCTGGCCTGACAGGCGGCGTTCCGGCCCGCTCCGCCGTCGTCTCGACGGGCGGCCCGGCCGCACGGCTCCTAGCATCGCCACCAGGGAAGTCGCACCGCTGGGGAGGCCGACATGTCCGACGACACGAGCGCCGTGCCGCTGTCGCAGCGCACGATCGGGACCGCGCGGCGGCTGTGGGGGCTGGTGTACCTGCGCGCCGTCGCGTACCTGGCGGGCGGCGTGGTGCTGTTCCTCAACCCCGACGAGGGACTGGTGTGGTTGCGCTGGCTGATCGGGCTGGTGATCCTCGTCCAGGGCATCCTGCTGATCGTCGAGGGGCGGCCGACCAAGGGCGAGCCCTCGGCCGAGAGCGCCGGCGACGAGGTGAGCTGGCGGTTCGTCGTCGGCATCGTGAGCGTCGCCGCCGCCCTGGTCGTCGTGATGTGGCCGTCGATGAGCGCGCAGGTGCTGTACCTCGTCGTCGGGATCTGGGCGTGCGCCGCGGGGGTCAGCGGCATCATCGGCGGCCTGCGGGGCCGCGCGCTGCGTGCGCTGGCCTGGGACTGGCAGCTCGCCAACGCCGTCCTCTGGCTCGTGCTGGGCGTGCTCATCTTCGCCCGCCCCACCGACGACACGGTGACGATCGCGCTGCTCCTCGCCCTCTACCTGGTGCTCGCGGGGGCCGTGATCCTCGTGGGCGGGTTCGCCAGCACCACCCGGGTGCGCGACGAGCGCAAGGGGCGCGCCGCACCGGTGGCGGGAGCCGCGCCGTCGGGCCGGCCGGAGACCCCGCCGTCGGGCCGGGCGGACACCCCGCCGTCGAGCCGGGCGGAAACCCCGCCGTCGAGCCCTCCGGACGGCCCGGTGCACACCGACCCGGCCGGGGAGCCGGGCACGGGACCAGCAGGGACAGGCGCCGCCGGTCCGCGTCACGACGACGAAACCCGGCACGGGTAGGATCGACGCCACAACGCAACACGCTGTTCGAACCGCGTCGGGAGAGTTCGCGCCGCGACGTCGGGCCGGTCCGCCGGCCCTGCGCGCGGCCGGCGCCGAAGGAGCAATCCCTCCCCGGGAATCTCTCAGGCACCCCGTACCGTCGCGGCGAGGCAACTCTGGAAAGCGGTCCGCCGCTGGCGACCGGCCCCGGCCGGCAGCCCGCGAAGGACCCACCGACGGTGCAAGTCGGCGCGCCCCGTCGTCGCCCGCGACCTGCGATCACGCAGGAGCGGGCGGTGCCAAGGCGGACCGGCAAAACTCTCAGGTCGACGTGCGACCGGGCCTGGCCCGGCACGCAGTCCGATGACAGAGCGGGGAGGGACCGATCGTCCCTGCCCGCCATTCCCGGACCGACCTCACGGAGCGCTCGACGTGACCACCTCCCCCGGATCCCCCGCGTACGACCCCGACGTCTTCGCCGACCGCCACCTGGGCCCCCGCGGCCGCGAGGTGCGGGTCATGCTCGACGCGCTCGGCTACGACACGCTCGACGCCCTCGTGGACGCTGCCGTCCCGAAGACGATCCGCACCGACCGCCCGCTCGCCCTGCCGGCGGCCCGCACCGAGGCCGAGGTGCTCGACCACCTGCGCGACCTCGCGTCGAAGAACCAGGTCAAGAAGCAGATGATCGGGCTCGGGTACTACGGCACCGCCACTCCCCCGGTGATCCGCCGCAACGTGCTCGAGTCCCCCGCCTGGTACACCGCCTACACGCCGTACCAGCCGGAGATCTCGCAGGGGCGCCTGGAGGCGCTGCTCAACTTCCAGCAGGCGGTCGAGGACCTCACGGGTCTCGAGGTCGCGGGCGCGTCGCTGCTCGACGAGGCGACCGCCGTCGCGGAGGCCGTCGCGCTGATGTGGCGGGCGTCGCGGGCGAAGTCCGGGTACGTCGTGCTCGACGCCGACCTGTTCCCGCAGAGCCTCGCGGTGACGCGCGGTCGGGCGGAGGCGATCGGCCTGCCGGTGGTCGTGACCGGGCTCGACGGCGGCCTGGCGGCGGGGCTCGAGGCCGCCGTCGCCGCCGGCGGCGAGCTGCCCGACGGCGACCTCGTGGGCGTGGTGCTGCAGCAGTCCGGGGCGTCGGGCCGGGTGCTCGACGCGCGCGGCGTCGTCGCCGAGGCCAAGGAGCGCGGCGCGCTCGTGACGATGGCGACCGACCTGCTCGCGCTGACGCTGCTCGTCTCCCCCGGCGAGCTCGGGGCGGACGTCGCGGTCGGCTCGGCCCAGCGCTTCGGCGTCCCGCTGTTCTACGGCGGCCCGCACGCCGCGTACATGGCGGTCCGCAAGGGCCTGGAGCGGCAGCTCCCCGGCCGCCTCGTCGGGGTGTCGACCGACGCCGACGGCGCGCCGGGCTACCGGCTCGCGCTGGCCACCCGCGAGCAGCACATCCGCCGCGAGAAGGCCACGAGCAACATCTGCACCGCCCAGGCGCTGCTGGCCATCGTCGCGTCGATGTACGCCGTCTACCACGGCCCGCAGGGCCTGAAGGCGATCGCCGAGCGCACTCACGCCCGCGCGGTTGCGATCGCGGACGGCCTGCGCGCCGCCGGCGTCGATGTGGAGCACGAGCACTTCTTCGACACGGTCCGCGCCGTGGTCCCCGGCCGCGCCGAGCAGGTCGTGACGGCCGCTGCCGCGGCGGGCTACAACCTGTACGTCGCGGACGCCGATCATGTACAGATCGCCTGTGACGAGACCACGACCGCCGCGGACGTCGCCGCCGTCCTCTCCGCCTTCACCAGCGTGCTGGGGAACGGGGCCGGCGCGGAGGCCGACGCGGTGCACCGAGCGGCGGGGGAGCCAAGCCCGCCCGCGGATGTAGAAGTTCCCGAAGTGGAGGGCGCCCTGGCGCCCGTGAACGCATCCGCGCGCGGACTTGGCTCCCCCGCCGCGGACCTGCCGACCGCCGTCACCCGCGCGACGCCGTTCCTCGAGCACCCGATCTTCCACCAGCACCGGTCCGAGACGTCGATGCTGCGCTACCTGCGCCGCCTGGCCGACAAGGACCTCGCGCTGGACCGCACGATGATCCCGCTGGGCTCGTGCACGATGAAGCTCAACGCGACGGCGGAGATGGAGGCCATCAGCTGGCCGGGCTTCGCCGACATCCACCCGTACGTGCCCGCCGACCAGGCGCGCGGCTACGCGGAGATGATCGACGCGCTCGAGTCGCAGCTGGCGGAGATCACGGGCTACGCGGCGGTCTCGGTGCAGCCCAACGCCGGCTCACAGGGCGAGTTCGCCGGCCTGCTGGCGATCAAGGGCTACCACCGCTCGCGCGGCGAGTCGCACCGCGACCTGGTGCTGATCCCGGCGTCGGCCCACGGCACCAACGCGGCGTCGGCGGCCCTCGCCGGCCTGCGCGTGGCCGTGGTCGCGACGGCGGACGACGGCGAGATCCAGCTCGACGACCTGCGCGCGAAGCTCGAGGCGCACGGCGAGCAGGTGGCCGGGATCATGATCACGTACCCGTCGACCCACGGGGTCTACGAGGAGCACGTCCGCGAGGTCTGCGAGCTTGTACATAATGCAGGTGGTCAGGTGTACATCGACGGGGCGAACCTCAACGCGCTCGTCGGGCTCGCGCGCCCGGGCGAGTTCGGCGGCGACGTCTCGCACCTCAACCTGCACAAGACGTTCTGCATCCCGCACGGCGGCGGCGGCCCCGGCGTGGGCCCGGTCGCGGTGGCCGCGCACCTGGTGCCGTTCCTGCCCGCGGACCCCACCCCGGGGGCCGAGGGCAACGGCACCCCGCCGGTCAGCGCCGCGCCGCACGGCTCGGCCGGCATCCTGCCGATCTCGTACGCCTACCTGGCGCTCATGGGCCCGGACGGGCTGACAGAGGCCTCCAAGGCCGCGGTGCTGACCGCCAACTACGTGGCGGCGCGGCTGAACGAGCACTTCCCGGTGCTGTACACGGGCCCGGGCGGGCTCGTCGCGCACGAGTGCATCCTCGACCTGCGCGCGCTGACGGCCGCGACCGGGGTCACGGCCGAGGACGTCGCCAAGCGCCTCATCGACTACGGCTTCCACGCCCCGACGCTGTCGTTCCCCGTGGCGGGCACGCTCATGGTCGAGCCGACCGAGAGCGAGGACCTGGCAGAGCTGGACCGGTTCGTCGACGCCATGGTCGCCATCAAGGGCGAGATCGACCGCGTCGCGGCGGGGGAGTGGGCCGTGGACGACTCGCCGCTTCGGCACGCGCCGCACACCGCGGCGAGCGTCGTCACCGACGAGTGGACCGCGCCGTACTCCCGCGAGCTCGCGGCGTTCCCGGTCGCAGGGCTGCGACAGACGAAGTACTGGTCGCCCGTGCGCCGCATCGACGGGGCCAAGGGCGACCGCAACCTCGTGTGCTCCTGCCCGCCGCCCGAGGCCTTCGCCGTCTGATCGTCGGTCGAGCCTGTCGAGACCACGGGTGTCTCGACAGGCTCGACCGACGGGACTCGACACGCTCAACCACCGAGAGGAGCCTCGATGACCGAGGACCAGAAGACTCCCCTGCACGACGAGCACGTCGCGCTCGGAGCGAGCCTGACCGGATTCGGCGGCTGGCTGATGCCGCTGCGCTACACCTCCGACCTCGCCGAGCACCGCGCGGTGCGCGAGGCAGCAGGCCTGTTCGACCTGTCCCACATGGGCGAGATCCACCTCACCGGCCCGCAGGCGGGCACCGCGCTCGACCACGCGCTCGTCGGCGCGGCGAGCAAGATCGGCGTCGGCCGTGCCCGGTACTCGATGATCTGCGCGCCCGACGGCGCCGTCCTCGACGACCTCATCGTGTACCGGCTGGCCGACGAGCACTTCCTCGTGGTCGCCAACGCCGGCAACGCCGTGCGCGTCGCCGCCGAGCTGGTCGCGCGCGCCGCCGCCTTCGACACCGTCGTCGACGACCGGTCGGCCGCCACGGCGCTGATCGCCGTCCAGGGGCCGCGGGCCGAGGAGATCCTCGCGGGCCTGACGGCGCCCGTCGACGTCGACGCCGTGCGCGCGATGAAGTACTACGCGTCCGCGCCCGCGACCGTGGCCGGGGTCGAGGCGCTCGTCGCGCGGACCGGGTACACCGGGGAGGACGGCTTCGAGCTGTTCGTGCCCGCGGAGCGGGCCGGCGACCTGTGGCGGGCGCTGCTCGCGGCGGGGGAGGGGCACGGGCTCGTGCCCGCGGGACTGTCCGCCCGCGACTCGCTGCGCCTCGAGGCCGGCATGCCGCTGTACGGCCACGAGCTGGACGAGACGACCACGCCGTTCGAGGCGGGCCTCGGCCGCGTCGTGAAGCTCGACAAGGTGACCGACGACGGCGAGCCGCTGCCGTTCGTGGGCCGCGACGCGCTCGCCGCGCGGGCCGAGAGCGCGCCCGCGCGGGTGCTCGTCGGCCTCCGCGGCGAGGGCCGCCGCCCCGCCCGGGCGGGCTACGACGTCGTCCGGCGCGGGCTGGACGGCGAGGCCGGCGCCGTCGTCGGGCACGTGACGTCCGGCGCGCCGTCGCCCACGCTGGGCTTCCCGGTCGCGATGGCGTACGTGACGCCCGAGGTGTCGGCCGAGGGCACGGAGCTGGCCGTCGACGTGCGCGGACGCGCCGAGCCGTTCGTCGTCGTCAGCATGCCGTTCTACAAGAAGCGCTCGTAGGACGATCGTCCTCGTCCGTCCCGCCCGTAGGACGATCGTCCTGCACCCCCCGAGCACCAACCGAACCGTCCTGGACAAGGAGCACCCCATGGCCGACTTCCCCGCCACCCTGCGCTACTCCGCCGAGCACGAGTGGGTCGACGACGCGTCGCCCGCCACCGTCGGCGTGACCTCCGTCGCCGCCGACGCCCTGGGCGACGTCGTCTACCTCGAGCTGCCCGAGGTCGGTGCGTCGATCGAGGCCGGCGCCGTCGTGGGCGAGATCGAGTCCACCAAGTCGGTCTCGGAGCTGTACTCGCCCGTGAGCGGCACCGTCGTCGAGGTGAACACGGCCGCGGTCGACGACCCGGCGCTGGTCAACTCCGACCCGTTCGGCGAGGGGTGGCTGTTCAAGGTGGACGTCACCACCCGTGGCGAGCTCATGTCGGCCGAGGAGTACGCCGCCCAGGCCGGATGACGGCGCTCTGAACCGGCCGTGACCAAATTGTGATTTGGCGCTTCGGCCCGGGCATGATTGACCTGTACAACATTGTGACCTGCACAAAGACCGTCGGGGACGCCTCTGGTGGTGCGTCCCCGACGGTCTGGACGTTCTCATGACGCAACTGTTGTCGTTCACCCGCGTCATGAGAGCGCGGTTTGCCGCTCCACATCAATGACGGCTTCCCCAAGGTCGACCATCGGTCGGCAGCCGTCTGTGGAGGAACGACCATGAGCACGATCGAGCTGGAGCCCCTGACCGCGACGCTGTCGAACGCGATGTCGAGTGCGATGTCGAGCGTGATGCCGAGCGCCACGCTGACGCGGCGCGAGCGGGTCATCCTGTCCAACCTGTCCGAGGACGTGACCCTGGAGCAGATCGCGACGAAGCTCTTCGTCACGCGCAACACGGTCAAGTCCCAGGTGCGCAGCGTCTACCGCAAGCTCGGCGTCTCCAGCCGGGCGGAGGCCGTCGCGTGGGCGCGACGGGCGGGTATCCGGCAGAGCTGACGGCGCGGAACCGGGAGGCCCTGCACGACGCCAGGGAGGACGTCGGCGCGGGGCCTTTCCCTGGCCGGTGCGAGTCCCGCGGATGGCAGAATCGCGGGCATGACCTCCCGCCGCCTCGTCGTCGCCGCCGCGATCGTCGACGACCTCGAGCGCCCGACGCGGCTGCTCGCCGCCCGGCGCAGCCGGCCGGCGGCGATCGCCGGGCGGTGGGAGTTCCCGGGCGGCAAGGTCGACCCGGGGGAGACGCCGGTCGAGGCCCTGCACCGCGAGCTGGGCGAGGAGCTGGGCGTGCGCGTCGAGCTCGGCGCCGAGCTGGTGGGCCCCGACGACGGCGCATGGATCATCACCGACCGGCACGTCCTGCGCCTGTGGCGCGCGATCGTGACCGACGGCGATCCGCGGCCCCTCGTGGAGCACGACGCGCTGCGGACCCTGGACCGCGCAACCCTGTACGACGTCGACTGGCTGGACGGCGACGTGCGGATCGTGCGGGAGCTCGAGCAGATCCTCGACGACCCCGTCGACGCCGGCTACCGCTGAGGCCGGGGTCCTACGGCGGCGCCGTCGGGAAGACCGGTGACCCAGCGGTCGACCTCGCGGCGGCTGTGCAGGCGCACCACCGTGAGGTGCGGCGCCTCGACGGCGAGCAGTCGGTCCAGGCCTCGGAACTTGTTCCGCGTGCGCCACGCCCACCGCAGGATGTGGTCCTGGTCGGTGAAGACCGTCCGCAGCGGCGGCTCGACGTTCCCGTTCCACAGCACCGTGCGCCGCAGCCGGCGGGACACCGTCCGGCGCACGACCTGCCGCATCACGACCCGCACCGGCAGGTCCAGCCAGACCAGCAGCTCCGCGCGACTCAGCAGCAGGGACCGGACCTGCCGGTACTGCCACTCCGTGACCCAGGCGTCGCCGTCCGCGAGCGCCCGCACGTCGGCCTCGAACTCGGGTCGAGGCGTCCAGCCCGGGCCGTGGTGCAGGGAGTCGAGCTCGGTGTGCGGCACGCCGAGGGCCGCTGAGACCCGCCCGGCGAGCGTCGTCTTGCCGGAGCCCGACGTGCCCGCGACGAGGATGCGCCGGGGTGGGGTCGGGGTCGGGACCGTCGGGGCAACCTCGTCATGCACCGGCCGATCATGCCCTAAGGGGGAGTCGACCAGGTCCTTCCTCCGGGGTTCTGCGGTCGAATCCCGGAGGAACCGCATGCTCGGCGGGACGCGACGTGTGCTGGGATGGCCCCATGAGCTCACCGACGAGCCCGCAGGTCCGCCCGACGTCCGGCTTCGAGCTGCGCACGGACCTGCTCAGCCGGGTCGCGCACGCGCACGACGCGTCGCACTACCTGCTGCGGCCCGAGGTGGTGGTGCGCGCCCACGACCGCGACGGCGTGGCCGGCGCGCTGCGCGAGGCGCGGCGGCGCGGCCTGCCCGTGACGTTCCGCTCGGGCGGCACGAGCCTGTCCGGCCAGGCGTCGGGCGCGGGGATGCTCGTGGACACCCGCACCCGGTTCACGCGCGTCGAGGTGCTGGACGACGGCGCCCGGGTGCGGTGCGAGCCCGGCGCCACGCTACGCCTGGTCAACGGGCACCTCGCCCGGTACGGGCGGCGGCTGGGCCCCGACCCGGCGAGCGAGATCGCGTGCACGATCGGGGGAGTGGTCGCCAACAACTCGAGCGGCATGACGTCGGGAACCGCGCGCACGGCGTACCGGACGGTGGAGTCGATGACGGTGGTGCTGCCGAGCGGCACCGTCGTGGACACGGGCGCCCCGGACGCCGACGCGCGGCTGGCCGCCGTCGAGCCGGGGCTGCACCGGGGGCTGGCCGAGCTGCGCGACCGCGTGCGGGGGAGCGCGACGATGCGGGCTGAGGTCGAGCGGCAGTTCGCGATGAAGAACACCATGGGCTACTCGGTCAACGCGCTGCTCGACCACGACTCCCCGGTGAAGATCCTCGAGCACCTGCTGATCGGCTCCGAGGGCACGCTCGGCTGGGTCGCCGACGCCACGTTCCGCACCGTCCCGCTGCTTGCGCACGCGGCGACGACGCTGCTGGTCATGGACTCGCTCGAGCGCGCCACGGACGCGCTGGCGCCGCTCGCGGCGTCCGGCCCCGAGGCGATCGAGCTCATGGACGCGGCGTCGTTGCGGGTGGCGGCGGCCGACCCCGGCGCAGACCCGTCGATGCGCGCGCTCGCCGGGAGGATCACCGGCCAGACGGCGTTGCTCGTGGAGTACCGGGCGCCCGACACGGAGTCGCTCGCGCCGCTGCAGGAGGCCGCCCGCGCCGTCGTCGACGGGCTGCGTCTCGAAGTCCCGGCGACCGTCGGCACCGACCCCGCCACCCGCGAACGCCTCTGGCGCGTCCGCAAGGGCCTCTACACCGCGGTGGCCGGCGCGCGGCCGGCGGGGGCGACGGCGCTGCTGGAGGACGTCGTCGTGCCGGTCGCCGACCTCACCGTGACGGTCCGCGACCTCGGCGGCCTGTTCGCCCGGCACGGGTACGACGACGCCGTGACGTTCGGGCACGCCAAGGACGGCAACCTGCACTTCATGATCACGCCGCGGCTCGGCGACGCTGCCGAGCTGGACCGGTACGCCGCGTTCAGCGACGACCTCGTCGACCTGGTCCTGGGCCACGGCGGCTCGCTCAAGGCCGAGCACGGCACCGGGCGGATCATGGCGCCGTTCGTGCGCCGCCAGTACGGCGGCGACCTGTATGCGGTGATGCGCGAGGTCAAGCGGCTGTTCGACCCCGCCGGGCTGCTCAACCCGGGCGTCGTGATCAGCGACGACCCGCGGGCGCACCTGCGCGACCTCAAGGTCGAGGCGTCCGCCGGGGGCGACGACGCGCCGCTCGTGGACCGCTGCGTCGAGTGCGGCTACTGCGAGCCCGGCTGCCCGTCGCGCACGGTGACGACGACGCCGCGCCAGCGCATCGCGCTGCTCAAGGAGCTGGCGGTGGCGCCGGCGGGCGAGCGCGAGGAGCTCGAGCGCGCCTACCGCTACTGGGGCGTGCAGACCTGCGCCGCGGACTCGATGTGCGTGCAGGCGTGCCCGGTCGGCATCGACACCGGCATCGTGATGAAGGGCCACCGGGCGCGGTCGACCCCGGCGGTCGTGCAGCGCGGGGCGGCGGCGGTCGCCGACCGGTGGGGCCCGACGGTCGACCTGCTGCGCGGTGCGCTCGGCGTCGTGCAGGCGGTGCCGACGCCGGTGGCGCGGGCGGCGTCGGAGGTGGCGCGCGGCGTCGTGGGCACCGACGTCGTGCCCCGGGTGGACGCCGACCTGCCTGGCCCCGGTCGGCAGCGCACGAAGGGCGACGTGGTCGCCGACGACGGCAGTGCTCCCCGCGCGGTCCTGTTCGCCTCGTGCATGGGCGAGCTGTTCGCCCCCGCCTCACCGCTGGTTGAGCCTGTCGAAACCGGGTCTCGACAAGCTCGACCGGCGAACATCGGCGCGGAGGCCGCCTTCCGCGTGCTCTGCGAGCGCGCCGGGATCGGCCTCGCCGTGCCGGCGGGGATCGGCGGCCTGTGCTGCGGCACGCCGTGGGCGAGCAAGGGCCTGCCCGACGGCGCGGCGCTGATGGCGCGGCGGGTGCTCGACGCGCTGTGGGCGGCGTCGGACGGCGGCCGGCTCCCCGTGGTGTGCGACGCGTCGAGCTGCACGCACGGGCTGGTCGAGACGCCGAAGCACCTGGACGACGCGGACCGCGTGCGGTTCGGGCGGCTGCGGATCGTCGACGCCGTGACGTTCGTGCGCACCGACGTGCTGCCGGCGCTCGCGGCGCGGGGCGTCGAGGTCGCGCGGGAGGCGAGCGTCGTCGTGCACCCCACGTGCGCGACGGTGCACCTGGGTGCGGTGGACGACCTGCGTGCCGTGGCCGCCGCCGTCGCCGACGACGCCGTGGTGCCCGCCGCGTGGGGCTGCTGCGGCTTCGCCGGGGACCGCGGGATGCTGCACCCCGAGCTCACCGCGGCGGCGACGCTCGCGGAGGCGTCGGAGGTCGCCGTCCGGGAGGGCGAGCAGCCGGGCGGGCGGTTCGACGCCTACGTCTCCAGCAACCGCACCTGCGAGATGGGCATGTCCCGCGCCACCGGCCGCGACTACGTGCACGTGCTGGAGCTGCTGGAGGCCGCGACCCGCTGAGCACGGGTCGGGTCGGCGATCCGTACCCAGGTCGGCAGACATGTGTGCCGACCTGGGTACATCCTGCCGACCCGGTGACGCGACGCGGGGCACGGTCGGTTCGCTACAGTGCCGGGATGGTCCGCGCCGCCCGACGTCTCCTGGCCCTGCCGGGGCGACGGTTCGCGGGCGCCCTGCTGGTCCTGCTCCTGATCGCCGGCGTCGTGCTGATGCACGCGATGAGCGGCTCGTCGGGCACGCACCTGCCGGCCCACGCGACCGTCGCCGTCGCGCACGGGACGGACCACCACGGGACGGACCACCACGCGGCGCCCGCGCCGGACCGCGACGCGCCGGCCTCCGCGACCGTCGCCACGACCCACGACACCGGGGCCGGCGCGTGCGACGGCGGCTGCGGTCACCACGAGATGGTGACCGCGATGTGCCTGATGATCCTGGCCGTGCTCCTCACGCTCGCCCTCCCGGGCGGGCGCGGCCTGCTGCTGGCCGAGGTCCCGTGGCGGGGCCTGGGACTCGCGGTCCTGTCCCACGCGCGACGGGCGCACGGCCCGTCCCTGCACGCCCTGGGCATCTCCCGGACGTAGACCCACGTCGTCCCGCGGCGCGCCCTCACGCGCCGCCCGGCACCGGGCCACACGGCCCGGCGTGGCAGCTACTCCGAGAGAAAGGCCCAGACCCTCATGCCGCACACCCTGATGAAGCGCGCCCTCGTACCCGCGCTGTCGCTCGCCGTCGTCGCCGGACTGACGGCGTGCTCAGACGCCGAGGACGCCGGTCACGACATGGACGCCATGACGAGCCCGACGAGCGCTCAGTCGTCCGAGCCGCCGGCGGAAGACTCGGCGTCGTTCAACGACGCGGACGTGACGTTCGCGCAGATGATGATCCCCCACCACGAGCAGGCGATCGCGATGTCCGACGTGCTGCTCGCCAAGGACGGGATCGATCCGGAGGTCGTCGACCTGGCCCGGCAGATCAAGGCGGCCCAGGGCCCCGAGATCGACACCCTGACCCGGTGGCTCGACGCGTGGGGCGTCGAGCCGACGTCCGGCGGTCACGGCTCGATGGACGGGATGATGTCCGAGGAGGACGTGCAGGCGCTCGAGGAGGCCCAGGAGGCCGAGGCGCAGCGCCTCTTCCTTAAGCAGATGATCGTCCACCACGAGGGCGCCGTCGAGATGGCGCGCGCGGAGGTGGCCGACGGCCGGGATCCGCAGGCGGTGGCGATGGCGCAGTCCGTCGTCGACACGCAGAGCGACGAGATCCGGGCGATGGAGGGCCTGCTCGCCGGCGGGTGACCCTCGCCGTGCGTGCTCCGGTCACCCGGACCCCACACTCGCTCCCGCCCGCCCGAAGGACTGCCGCAGTGGCGGAGCTCGGCGGCTCCTGGCCGTCGCCGCCGGTCCGGTCAGGCGCGCAGGGCCGCGACGACCGTGGGCCACCGCCCCGCCCGGCGGACCAGCAGCACGTCGGCCCGAGCGCCCGGAACCAGCGCTCCGCGGTCGTCCAGCCCGGCGGCACGCGCCGGCCCGGAGGTCACGAGCGCGACGGCGCCCGGCAGGTCGGTCAGCCGCTCGCGGACCAGCACCTCCACCGCCGTCAGCAGGGACGACGGCACGTAGTCCGACGCGAGCGCGTCGACGAGGCCGCGCGCCACGAGCTCACGGGCGGAGACGTTGGCCGCGTGCGAGGAACCGCGCACCGCGTTCGGCCCGCCCGCCACGACGTGCAGCCCGTGCTGGCGTGCGGCGCGCGCGGCCTCGAGCGTCGTCGGGAACTCCGCGACGGCGCCTCCTCGCGCGACCAGCGCCTCGACGTCCCCCCGGGTCTCCGGGTCGTGGCCGGCGAGCCGGACGCGGCCCGCGCGAGCCCACGCTCCCAGCCGTTCGAGCGCGGCGGTCGCGACGTCCGCCCGTTCCTCGCGCTCCGCCCGCCACGCCACCACGTGCCGGCGCGCGTCGGACGGCGCCATGCCCTCGCGCTCCACGAGGAAGCGCTCCATCGTCGCGGGGTCGGCATACTGCCCGATGCCGGGGGTGTGGTCCTCGTGGGAGACGAGCGGCGGCACGTCGCCGGCGTCGCCCGCCAGGGCCGTCTCGAGGTCCGTCAGCCCCGCGAGGCACCGCACGTCGAGGCGGTGCAGCACGCGCGCGCCCGCCGCGGCGGCGACCGGGTCGCGCAGCGCCGCCAGCACCGGCCCCGGCCCGGGCTCGCCCGCGGCGAGGCCGACGGGGGAGCGTTCGCCGAACGGCACGCCGTGGAACGCGGTGAGGACGCCGCCGGCCGCGAGCCGGTCGCCGGCCGTCCGCACCGCGAGGTCGAGCGGCAGGTCCGCCCCGGGCCGCGGCCGGCGCTCGTGCGCGAGCACGTCGGTGTGCACGTCGACCAGACCGGGCAGGCACCAGGCGCCGCCGCCGTCGAGGTCCGCCCGGAAGCCCGGCGGCCGCTCGCCCACCTCGGCGACGCGGCCGCCGTGCACGACAAGCCGCGCGTCGTCCACGACCCGGTCGGGCAGGACGGCGCGGACGCCGGCGAGCGTCCACTCGGCGGGCGGGGCGCCGATCGGCCAGGGGGCACCGGTCGTGGGGCGGAGTGTGGTGGGCACGGGCGCATGTTGTCCGGACGACCTGGCGAGACGGTTAACGAGGCTTCATGCGTCGTTCACCTTCCCGGGGCCGCCCCTTCTCCGCGGGCTCCCAGACTCCTGGTCGGCGCCGGTCGCGGCGCCCACGCGGAGAGCGACCACCGGAGACGTCATGAAGACCACCAGGACCACCCTCGCCGCCGTCGCGCTCGCCGGCGCCGCGGCCCTCACGCTGTCCGGCTGCGGGTCGCTGGGCTCGGCGTCCGCCGGCGGCGGCACCACCGACCAGGGCTTCCCGGAGGTGCTGCGCCTCGGCGCCATCCCGGCGGAGAACTCGACGAACCTCGCCGAGGGGTACGAGCCGATCATCGCGATGCTCGAGGAGGAGACGGGGGCGAAGGTCGAGGTCAGCCAGGCCTCCGACTACGCGGGCGTCATCGAGGGCCTCATCGCCGACAAGGTCGACCTCGCCTTCCTCGGCTCGTTCGGGTACGTCCTCGCGACCCACAACGACGCCGCGGTCACCCCGCTCGCCGCCGTCATCGCGGAGAAGGGCGCGGAGCCGGGGTACTTCTCGCTCGGCATCACCCAGGGCGACAACGACGACGTGGACGGCCTCGAGGACTTCGCCGGCAGGTCCGTCTGCTTCGTGGACCCCGGGTCGACGTCCGGCTTCCTCTACCCGACCGCAGGCCTGATCGACGCGGGCGTCATCTCCTCGGGCACCGAGAAGGACGTCGCCGCGGGCGTCGAGCCGGTGTACGCGGGCGGCCACGACGCGTCCGCGCTGGCCGTCGCGTCGGGCGACTGCGAGGTCGGCTTCGCCATGCAGTCGATGGTGGAGGACACGCTGCCGGCGGCCGGCGACCTCGCCGAGGGCGACCTCAAGCAGGTCTGGAAGTCCGAGACGATCTCCGGCTCGCTCTTCGTCGGCAACGACGCCCTCGGAACCGAGGTGAACGAGAAGCTCACGACGCTGCTGACCGAGAAGGCCAACGCCGACTACCTGCGCGAGAACGGCTTCTGCGACGGTGACTGCCTGCTCACGGACGAGGACGCGTGGGGCTTCGTGCCCGCCGAGGACGCGGACTACGACGGCACGCGCGAGGTCTGCACCATCACCAAGTCCGACAAGTGCGAGGAGGGCTGATCATGCCGACCGCCGACGAGTCCCTGGTGCGGGTCCGCGGCCTCCGCAAGGAGTTCGACGGGACCACGGCCCTCGCCGGGGTGGACCTGGACGTGGCGCGCGGCGAGCTCGTCGTGCTGCTGGGGCTGTCCGGCTCCGGCAAGTCCACGCTGCTGCGCTGCCTCAACGGGCTGCACCGCCCGAGCGGCGGTGAGGTGACCGTGGCCGGCACGCGCGTGGACCGCGCGTCCTCTCGTGAGCTGCGGCACCTGCGCACCGAGGTCGGCTTCGTGTTCCAGCAGTTCAACCTGGTGGGCCGGCTCACGTGCCTGGAGAACGTGCTCGTCGGGGGCCTGGGCCGCGTGCGCGGACCGCGCTACGGGGTGTCCACCTACTCCCGCCGGATGCGGGCGGAGGCGATGGCGCACATCGAGCGCGTCGGGCTCGCCGACCAGGCGTACCAGCGCGCCGACACGCTGTCCGGCGGGCAGCAGCAGCGCGTGGCCCTGGCGCGCACGCTCATGCAGCGCCCGCAGCTCGTGCTCGCGGACGAGCCGGTCGCCTCCCTCGACCCGGAGAACGCCGGCACCGTGATGGACCTGCTCGTGCGGGTCTGCGCGGAGGAGGGGCTGACGGTGCTGTGCACGCTGCACCAGGTGGACCTCGCGCTCGGCTGGGCCGACCGGCTCGTCGGCCTGCGGCAGGGCGAGAAGGTGCTGGACCGGCCGACGGCCGGGCTCACCAAGGACGAGGCGATGGCGATCTACCGCCGGGTGGAGCCAGCGGCGGTGGTGGCATGACGGCGGCCCCCGTGGCGCCCGCCCCGGCGCCGCCCCGGCTCGACGACAGCGCGGGCCGCGGTGTCGGCCCGGGCCCCGACCTGCTGCGCCCGCCGCCCGGCGCCCGGCACCGGGCGATCCGGTGGCTCGCGGGCGGCGGCGTGCTGCTCACGCTCGCCGCGTCGTCGGCGATCGGGCTCGACCTTCCGACGCTCGTCGCCGGCGGCGAGGACGTGGCGAACCTGCTCGGGAGGATGGTGCCGCCGGAGCTGTCGGACCCCGCCCGCATCGCGACGCTCGCCGTCGACACGGTGCTGATGGCGTTCCTCGGCACAGTGCTCGCGACGGTCCTGTCCGTGCCGCTGGCCTTTCTCGCGGCCCGCACGACGACACCGCACCCCGCGGTGGCGACGGTCGCCCGCGGCGTCATCACGTTCTGCCGCGCGGTGCCGGACCTCGTGTTCGCGGTCCTGTTCGTGCGGGCCCTGGGGCTCGGCGTGCTTCCGGGAGTGCTCGCCCTCGCACTGCACTCGGTGGGGATGCTCGGCAAGCTGTTCGCCGATGCGATAGAGAGCGCGGACCCGGGCCCGCGCGAGGCCGTGCGCAGCGTCGGCGTGGGCCGCGTGCGCGAGCTGCTCAACGGCGTCGTCCCGCAGGTCGTGCCCGCCTGGGTGTCCGCGTTCGTGTACCGCGTCGACATCAACCTGCGCACCTCCGTCGTGCTCGGGTTCGTCGGTGCCGGCGGCATCGGCTTCGCGCTCCAGGACGCGCTGCGCGGCCTGGTCTACCCCAAGGCCATGGGGATCGTGCTGGTGATCCTCGTGCTCGTCGCGGGCATGGAGCTGCTGTCCGTGGCGATCCGCCGCACGCTGCTGGCACCGCGCCACCCGCGGTACGGGCGCGACCGCGCGGTCCGGTTGCTGGTTGGGGGCGCCGCCGGCGTCCTGCTCGTCGCCTCGTTCGTCCGGCTCGACATCGACCCGTCCACGCTCGTGACCTCCGTGCCCGACCTGCTCGCCGTGGCCGGACGCACGTTCCCGCCGGACCTCACCACGCTCGGGCCCGCGCTGTGGGAGGCCATGCTCCAGACCCTCGCCATCGGGCTGTCCGCCACCGGCATCGGCGTGCTGTTGTCGCTGCCGCTCGGCCTGCTCGCGGCCCGCAACGTGGCGCCGCACCCGCTGGTCTACGGCGTCGCGCGGACGGTGATCCTCGTCGTGCGCGCGATCCCCGAGCTCATCCTCGCGGTGGTCTTTGTCGCCGCCGTCGGGCTCGGGCCGGTCGCGGGCGCCGTCGCGCTCGGCATCGGGTCGATCGGCTTCCTCGGCAAGCTCGTCGCGGACGCCGTCGAGGAGATCCCGCCCGGCCCCGCCGAGGCCGTCCGCTCGGTCGGCGGGGGCTGGTGGAAGGTGCTGTTCTCCGCCGTGCTTCCCCAGGGGATGCCGTCGATCGTCGGGTCGGGCCTGTACCTCCTGGACGTCAACATCCGCACCTCGACCATCCTCGGGATCGTCGGCGCCGGCGGCGTCGGCTTCCTGCTCTTCGAGGCGGTCCGCACCCTCCACTTCCAGGTGGCGGGCGGGATCGTGCTCCTCGTCTTCGTCGTCGTCCTGCTCATCGAGAGGCTCTCCGGGTGGATCCGCGCTCAGCTGTCCTGACCACCGTCGCGCTGTGGGAGGGCGGCGACGCCGTCCGTCTGGTCGACGTACCCCTACCTGCGCTCGGGCCCGGCGAGGTGCTGGTCCGCGTGCTCCTCGCCACCGTGTGCGGCAGCGACCGGCACACCGTCTCCGGGCGACGCACGTCGCCGTCGCCGTCCGTGCTGGGGCACGAGGCCGTGGGGGAGGTCGTCGAGGTCGGCCCCGGCGGAGCCGTGGGCGACGACGGCGGCGCGCTCGCCGCGGGCGACCGGGTCGTGTGGGGCGTCACCGTGGCCTGCGGCGAGTGCGACCGCTGCCGCGCCGGGCGCACGGCCAAGTGCCGGTCCGTGCGCAAGGTCGGCCACGAGGCGTTCGACTCGGCGTGGCCGCTGTCCGGCACCTACGCGCGGCACCTGGTGCTGCCCGCCGGCGCGACGATCGCCCGGGTCCCCGTGACCGTGTCGGACACGCTCGCCGCCCCCGCCGGGTGCGCCACCGCCACGGTCATGGCCACGGTCGAGGCGGCGGGCCCGCTGGCCGGCCGCCGTGTGCTCGTCAGCGGCGCCGGCATGCTCGGCGTGGCCGCCGTCGTGGCGGCGCGGGACGCCGGTGCCGCGACGGTCGTCGTCACCGACCCCGACCCTGCCCGGCGCGACGTCGCCGCACGTTTCGGCGCCTCCGCCACCCCGGGCACCGACGAGCCGGTCGGGACGGTCGACGTCGCGATCGAGCTCTCCGGCGCGAGCCAGGCGGTGGCCCGCTGCCTCGACGCGCTCGACGTCGGCGGCCGGCTCGTCCTGGCCGGGTCCGTCGCGCCCGCCCCCGCCGTGGCGCTCGACCCGGAGCGGGTGGTGCGGGGCTGGCTCACCGTGACGGGCGTCCACAACTACGAGCCCCGCCACCTGCGCGCCGCGCTCGGGCTGCTGGACCGCACCCGGGACGCCGTGCCGTGGGACGAGCTCGTGACGCCCGCCGCGCCGCTCGCCGACGTCGGCGCCCTCCTCACCGGGCCGGCCGGCACGGCGCCGCGCGCGGCGGTGGTGCCGTGAGCACTCCCGCGGCGGCGGCCCGCTCAGGTGTCGCGGCCGTGGCCGAGCTCCAGCACGACGCGCACCGCGTCGGCGCGCACCCACCGCTCGGTGGACAGCAGCGGCCGCCCGCCCGCGCCGTCGCGCGCGAGGCTCGCCATCAGCCACGCGGGGTCGCCCGGCCGGCAGCCCAGGCCGTCGCTCGCCTCCTCGGGGGCGGGCTCCACGCTCGCCCGGGTCCACGCGCGCTCGGGCCGCACCCCGGCCGTCTCCCGCAGGATGGTGTCCAGCGACTCCTCGAGCCGCAGGGCGGTGGGCAGCTCGGGCACGAGGTCGGCGGTGAGCCACTCGACCCCCCACGCGGCGGGCATCTCGTCGATGTGCGACCGGCGCACCAGCCGGAACCCGCGGGTGCCGGTCGGCACCTCCAGCGCCGCGGCGACGTCCGGCGGCAGCGGGACGGCGTCGCACGCGAGCACGACGGTGCGGGGCTCGGCGCCCGCCTCGCGCAGGGTGCGGCTCCACGACGGCGCCCGGCCCGGCGCGACCAGGTAGTCGACCCGCCGCCGGGTGAACGTGCCGAGGCCCTGGATGCGGCTCACGAGCATCCGGCGCTCCAGCTCACCCAGCGCGGCACGCGCGGCGGCGCGCCCGACCCCGAAGCGCCGGCCGACCTCCGCCTCGGACGCCACCCGCGTGCCGGACGGCAGGTCCGCGAGCTCGTCGGCGAGCACCCGTACGATCTGGGCCGACGACCCTGCCGGCACGCTCTGTCTGGCCACGCCCGGACCGTACCCGGCCCAGGTGGCCGTGCGGTGAACGACCACGACCGCCGCCGCGACCCCGACCAGGGAGGAACCCGATGACCTCGCCCATCCCCACCACGCCCGCCGTCGGCGGGACCACCACGGTCGCCGGCCCGCCCGCGTCGACCGGCCGCCGCGTCGTCGTCGTGGGGGCGGGGGTGGTCGGGCTGGGCGTCGCCGCCGAGGCGCACCGCCGCGGGTACCTGGTGACGGTCGTCGAGCAGGCGTCGGGGGTGGTCGGGTCGTCGGTGCAGAACTTCGGCCACGTGTGCGTGACGGCCCAGGCCGGCGACGCGCGCCGGTACGCCCTCGACGCCCGGGAGCGCTGGCTGTCGCTCGGGTCGGCCGCCGGGTTCGGCGTCGCCCCGGTGGGCACGCACGTCGTGGCACGGACCGCGGCCGAGCACCGGCTGCTCGCCGAGCTCGCCGTCGAGCGCGGTCCGGACGAGGTCCGTCTCCTCGACGCCGCCGAGGTACGGGCGGCGGTCCCGGTGCGCCCGGACCCGGTGGTCGGGGGTGCGCACCTGCCGCTCGACCTCCTCGTCGACCCCCGCGCGGCGGCCCCCGCGCTCGCCCGCTGGCTCGAGTCCCGGGGCGTGGACTTCCGCTGGCGGACGGCCGCCCGCGTCGTGGCGCCCGGCCGGGTCACCACGACCCGCGGCACGCTCGAGGCCGACGTCGTGGTCGTGGCCGCCCACCACGACCTGGACCGGCTGATGCCCGACGTGGCCGAGGCCGCCGGCCTGCGCCGGTGCCGCCTGCACATGCTGCGCGTGCGTCCCGCCGGGCCCCTCGGCCTGACGACCCCGCTGCTCAGCGGCTGGTCGATGGTCCGGTATGCGGCGCTCTCCGCGCTCCCCGCGGCCGCGGACGTCGCGGCCGAGCTCGCGACCGCCGACCCGTCCGGGGCGGCCTGGGACGTCAACCTCATGGCGACGCCGCAGGGCAGCACCCTGATCCTCGGGGACACGCACCTGCGCGCCGACGACGCGCCCGTGTTCCAGGAGGAGGAGGGCTTCGAGCTGCTGTTGCGCCTCGGCCGCGACCTGTTCGGCCGCGACGACATGCACGTCGTCGAGCGCTGGCAGGGCACCTACGCCACGGCGCCGGGGCGGGAGTTCCTCGTGGCCGAGCCCGCGCCTGGGGTGCACGTCGCCTCCGTCACCACCGGCATCGGCATGACCACCGGGCTCGGCCTCGCGGCCGACGTCCTCGACCGTGCCGGGATCACCGCATGAGCGGCCCGGCCCGACCCGACCCCCACCCACCGGAAGGACCCCTCGTGATCGACCTCGCCGCCCTGGACATCGCCGGCACCACCGTGGAGGAGGGCAGCGCCGTCTACCGCGCGCTGCACGACGCCGTGCGCGGGCACGGCAGCTCCGCGGACGTCGCCGACGTCGCCCGATGGATGGGCGCCGACAAGCGCACCGCCATCCGCGCCCTGCTGGAGCTCGGGGGTGACCCGTCCGCCGTCGAGCCGGCGTTCGCCGACTTCGAACGACTGCTGCGCGAGGCCTACGACGCGACCCCGCCCACCGCGATGCCGGGGGTGCTCGACGCGTTCGTCGCCCTGCGCGAGCGGGGGGCGCGGATCGCCCTGACCACGGGCTTCTCCGCGGACGTCACCGGGCTGATCCTCGAGCGGCTGGGCTGGACCGACGGCGTGGTCGACGCGGTCGTGACCACGGACGACGTGCCCGCCGGCCGCCCCGCGCCGTACCTGGTGCACCGGGCGATGGAGCGCACCGGGGTCACGGACGTCCGTCGCGTGCTCACGGTCGGCGACACCGTCCTGGATCTCGAGGCCGGCACGAACGCCGGCGCCCGCCTCGTGGTCGGGGTGCTCAGCGGGGGCGTGCCGCGCGCGGTGCTCGAGGCCGCGCCGCACACGCACGTCGTCGACAGCGTGGCCGACCTGCCGGCCGTCCTGGCCGGGGCGGCCACGCCCGTCGTCACGGCCTGACCGGCCGCACCACCATGGCCGCGCCGCCCCCGCGGCGGCGCGGCTCGGACACCGCCGTGAGCAGGCCGTCGTCGCCGATCTGCACGGCCGTCGCGGCGCCGATCTCGGCCGCGGACGTGAACTGGTCGCCCGACGCCACGAGCGTGTGCCCGTACGCCTCGAGCGCGGGCCCGTAGGCGTCGATGAACTCCGGCTCGGCGATGACGTTCGCCGTGTTGCGCTGCGTGGCGCGCGGCGCGGCCAGCGCCGCACCGATGTCCATCCCGCGGTCGAGGTGGTTGGTCAGCGTCTGCAGCACGGTGGTGATGATCGTGGAGCCGCCGGGGGAGCCGAGCGCGAGCACCGGCTCGCCGTCGCGCAGCACGATGGTCGGGGACATCGACGACCGCGGGCGCTTGCCCGGCTCGATGCGGTTCGGGTCGTCGGCGTCCCACACGGTCGAGAAGTCCGTGAGTTCGTTGTTGAGCAGGAACCCGCGGCCCGGCACGACCATGCCCGACCCGCCGGTCTGCTCGATGGTCAGCGTGTACTCGACGACGTTCCCCCACCGGTCCACGACGGTGAGGTTGGTCGTCGAGACGTTCTCGGTGTCGGACTCGACGGGCGCGACCGTCTCGCCGCACGCGCCGTCGTCGGCGTCGACGTCGCCGGGCAGGACGGGCTTGGGCGCCGCCGCCGTCGGGTCGACCAGGCACGCGCGCTCGGCGGCGAAGTCGTCGGAGAGCAGCGTGCGCAGCGGCACGTCGACGTAGGCCGCGTCGCCGAGGTACACGCTGCGGTCGGCGAACGCCAGCGCGCTGGCCTCGAGGTAGTGGTGCAGGTAGTCGGTGTCGGACATGCCCGGGAGGTCGAACGTCTCGAGGATGTTCAGCGCCTCGCCCACGGTGGAGCCGCCGCTGGACGACGGCGCCATGCCGTAGATCTCGTAGCCGCGGTAGTCCGAGCGCGTCGGGGCCTGCACCAGCGCCTCGTAGCCGGCCAGGTCCTCCTCGGAGAGGTACCCGGGCGGCACGGGCAGGTCGGTGCCGGGGTCGGTCTGCGGGTCCTGGACGACGTCGACGATGTCCTCGGCGAGGGCGCCGCCGTAGAAGGCGTCCGTGCCGCGCTTGGCCAGCAGCCGGTACGTGTCGGCGAGGTCGCGGTTGCGGAAGACGGTGCCCACGGCCGGGGGAGCCCCGCCGGGCAGGAACAGGTCGGCCGTCTCGGGGAACGCGGCGAACCGCTCGGCGTTGTCCGCCGTCTGGTCGTGGAACGTCTGGTCGACGACGAACCCTCGCTGCGCGAGCTTCGTCGCCGGCTTGAGGGCCTTCTTCAGCGAGTAGGTGCCCCAGCGCTCCAGCGCGACCTCCCAGGTCGCGGGCGTGCCCGGCGTCCCGACGGACACGCCGCTCGTCACGAGTTCGGGCGTGAACCGGTAGGGGGCCCCGGTCGCCGGGTCGATGAAGGCGTCGCGCGGCATGTCCGCCGGCGCGGTCTCGCGGCCGTCGATGGTGTGCACCCGCCCGCTGCGGCCGTCGTGGTATACGAAGTACCCGCCGCCGCCGACCCCCGCGCTGTACGGCTCGGTCACGCCGAGCGCGGCGGCGGCCGCGACCGCGGCGTCGACGGCGTTGCCGCCCTTGCGCAGCACGTCCAGCCCGACGCGGCTGGCCGACGGGTCGACGGTGCTGATCGCGCCGCCGTACCCGACGGCGGTGGGGACCTTGTCCTCGTCGCGGGGCGCGGCGCTCGCGGACGTCGCGGCGGTGGTGCCGACGACGACGGTGGTCGCGGCCAGCGCGAGAGCGGACAGGAGGGCGGCGGGGCGGCGGTGCGAGGAGCGGCGACGGTCCATCTCCCCACGGTGGACGACGTCGGCCGCTCACGCGCGTCGAACGGCGGTCAGGTGGGTTCCCGCCGTACGGGAGCCGTCAGGACCCGGCCCCGCGCCGTACGGGTCTCGTCAAGGCCGGCGCTCGAGCAGCCCGCCGCGACGTAGGAAGGAGGCATGACATCGCCGACCATCCGCGCGCGGATCCCCGTCCTGATCGCCCGCCGACGCCGGTCGGCCGGCGCGTGGTCCTCCGAGTCGGCGTCGTGGCCCGCGCGGACCACCTTCACGAGCGACGACGTCTGGGTCGACGGCCTGTCGCTCGCCGCCGTCGCGGCATCGGGCGAGACGCCGATCGTCGTGACCGGCAGGACGAAGGGCTGCGTGCTCCTCGTCCACGTCGACGTCGTCGTCCCGCGCCTGGGCCGGACTCCCCGGCAGGTGTGGGTCGACGCCGACCTGTCGCACGGGGCCGTCCGGGTCGAGCACGCGCGGGCCCTGGGGCACCACACGGACCGCCTCGCGCGCTGGGCCGTCAGGTCGGCGTACCGGGAGTCGGGGCACGACCCGGTGCGCCTGCCCGAGGACCTCGGCTGGGGTGACGTGGTGGCCGTTCCCTGCCTCGCGGACCTGACCGTGTCCGACGTCGCGCTCTGACCCGCGGCACCGTCACCACGACACGTGCGGACCATGCTTCGTCTACGCATCTCGTCACCGTCCGGGCTCACGTCCGCGGTGCTCGACGCCCTCGCCGGCGACCCGGCGGTGAGCGAGCTCTCCGTCGTCCGCGGCGCCTCGCTGCTGCCGGACGGCGACGTCGTCACGGCGAGCGTCGCCCGGGAGGCGGCCAACCACCTCGTGGACCGGCTCCGCGAGCTCGGCGTGCAGCGCGAGGGCAGCCTCCAGCTCGAGCCGGTGCGGGCGTGGACGTCCGACCGCGGGCTCGCCGCGCAGCGGCTCAGCCCCGGCAGCGGGGCCGACACGGTGGTGTGGGCCGACGTCACCCAGCAGGCGTACGAGGACTCCGAGGCCAGCTGGACGTTCCTGAGCCTGGTCACCCTCGCCACCCTGATCGCCGGCGTCGCGATCGTCCTGGACTCCCAGATCCTGGTCATTGGGGCGATGGTGATCGGGCCGGAGTTCGGCGCCATCGCCGCGCTCGGGGTCGCGCTGGTGCGCCGTCGGTGGGGGCTGCTCCAGCGGTCGCTGCGCACCCTCGGCCTCGGGTTCGCCGTCGGCATCGCCGTGACGACGGTCGCCGCGCTGGTCGCCCGCGCGCTCGGCTGGGTGACCGTCGCCGACGTCACCGCCGCCCGGCCGGACACCGGGTTCATCTACACGCCGGACCGGTGGTCGTTCGTCGTCGCCCTCATCGCCGCCGCGGCGGGCGTTCTCGCGCTCACCTCGTCCCGGGTCGGCGGGCTGTCCGGCGTCTTCATCTCGGTGACGACCATCCCGGCCGCCGCGAACATCGCCCTCGGCATCGCGTTCGGCGTCGGGCACGAGATCGTCGGCAGCGTGCTCCAGCTGGTCGTCAACCTCACGGGCATGGCGGTGGCCGGGTGGCTCACCCTCGCGGTGCAGGACGCCGTCTGGTCGCGCGTCTCGGCGAGCAGGGCACGCCTGGTCGACCGCCTGCGGTCCCCCCGCTGACCGCAGAGGATGTACAGAAGTTTCCCTGCTGGTTGACATCCTGAAAGTTGATGGCAACCTGGGGCCGGGAGCCTGCAACGGCGCACGCTCCCGGTCGACTTGCGGAGGATCCCGATGAGCCGAGCTCTGCCACCCGCCCGACGCACGACCGCCACCGCGGGGCTTGCCGCCCTGCTCGGCCTCGCCCTCGCCACCCCGGCGACCGCCGCGGCCGCCCCGCCCGGGGACCCGGACCTCCCGGTCGCGGCCGCGGCCGCCGCCGCGTCGCCCACGACGACCCTCGCCGACGACGTCGCCGACCTGCCGCTGGACGACGACGGCGCGGCGATCGTCACCGAGCGCACTGAGCGGCTGATCGCCCCCGGGCTGGAGCTCACCGAGTTCGCCCGGCTGTCGCAGGACGGCTGGCTCAGCGGGGAGGTGCTGGTCGCCCACCTCGGGGCCGACGGCGGTCCGCGCGCCGGCTACCTCGGCCCGGACGCGGTCGCCGGCAACGCGACCGTGAGCGAGATGGCCGCCGACAGCGGCGCGGTCGCCGCCGTGAACGGCGACTTCTTCGACATCAACAACTCGGGCGCCGCCCTCGGCGTGGGCGTGGACGACGGCACCCTGCTGAAGTCCGCGACGCCCGGCCGCGAGAAGGCGGTCGCGTTCGACCGGACCGGGATGGGCCGGCTCGCCGAGCTGTTCCTGGCGGGCACGGTCACGGTGCCCGCCGTCGGGGGGCAACGGGAGCTCGCCGTCGACGGCCTCAACGTCTCGGGCGTGCCCGCCGGCGGCGTCGCCGTCTTCGACTCCGCCTGGGGCGACTTCACGCGCGCCCGCCCGCTCGGCGCGGGGGAGCAGGGGGTCGAGGTGCAGGTCCGTCTGGACGGCGCCGACGCCACGACCGGCACCGTGGTCGCCGTGGGCGCCCCGGGCGAGGGGCGCCTGCCCGGGGACGTCCGCGCCGTCGTCGCCCGGCCCGGCGCCGCGGCCGACGCGCTCGCGGCGCTCGCCACCGGCGACGCCGTCACCCTGACCTACGGCCTGCGCGACGACGCCGGCGAGGTGGCCACCGCCATCGGCGGCGACCCCGACGACTGGCTGCTCGACGACGGCGAGGTCACGTCCGCGACCAGCGACTTCGCGCGGCTGCGGCACCCGCGCACCGCCATCGGCTTCGACGAGACCGGCCGCACCGCCTACCTGGTCGTGGTCGACGGGCGGCAGTCGCACAGCATCGGCGCGTCGCTGCCCGAGCTCGGCCGGCTGCTGAGCCAGGTCGGCGCCCACGACGCTCTCAACCTCGACGGCGGCGGCTCGACGGCGATGGTCGCGCGGCTGCCCGGCGACGCCGGGACGAGCGTGCTCAACAGCCCGTCCGACGGCGCCGAGCGGAACGACGCCAACGGCCTCGGCCTGTTCACCGCCGCGGGCTCGGGCGTGGTGCACGGCTACGACGTGCGGGCCGAGGTGCCCACCGGCGAGGCCCCGGCCTCCGACGCGCTGCGCGTCTTCCCCGGCCTGCACCGCACGCTGGCGGCCAAGGGTTACGACGAGACCATGGCCGCCGTCGACACGGCGCCCGAGGGCTGGACCACGACGGATCCCGCCGTCGCGGGCGTGTCCCGCGCCGACGACGGCTCGGGCGTCGTCACGGGCGCCGCGGCCGGCACCGCCACGGTCCGCGCGGCCACCCCCACCGCCGGCGGCGTCGCGAGCGGCGCCGCGGAGGTCACGGTGCTGGGCGAGCCGGTCCGGCTCAGCGTCGCCGAGCCGGTCGTCACGCTGGCGGACGCCGAGCAGACGGCCTCGCTCACGGTCGTCGGGCACGACGCCGACGGCTGGTCCGCGCCGGTCGAGGCGCGCGACGTCGAGGTCACCGGGGGCCAGGGCGTCGCGGCGCTGGAGCCCGCGGCGGACGGGTCGTTCACCGTGCGGGCGCTGCAGGGGTCGGGTGCCGCGAGCTTCACCCTGACGGCCGCCGGCCTGAGCGTCGACGTCGCGGTGGCCGTCTCCCTGGACGAGGTGCAGGTCGCCGACTTCGCGGACGCCGCACGGTGGACGTCCGCGAACGACCGCGCCCCGGGCGGCTCCGTCGCCCCCGCCGCGGGCCACGACGGCGCCGCCGGGCTCCGGATGACCTACGACTTCACGCGGTCCACGGCCACGCGCGGCCAGTACGCCGTCGTGCCGGACGGCGGCCGCGAGATCCCGGGCCAGCCGCGCAAGGTCACGATGTGGGTGGACGGCGACGAGAACGGGGCGTGGCTGCGGCTGCAGGTGCGGCAGGGCAACGGCGTCACGACCAACCTCGACGGCCCGACGGTCTCGTGGGACGGCTGGCGCCAGGTCGAGTTCGCCGTGCCCGAGGGCGTGCAGTTCCCGCTGGTCGTGCAGCGGGTACGGGCGCTCGAGACGCGGGCGGCGGCGCAGTACGCCGGCGAGCTCGTGATCTCCGACGTCCGCGCGCACGTGCCGCCGGACGTCGAGGTGCCCCAGGTGGCGGACGTCGAGGACCCGGTCGTGGTCGACGAGGACGCGACGGACGACGCCCCGCTGCGGGTCGCCGTGATGTCCGACGCGCAGTTCGTCGCCGCCAACCCCGGGTCCGGAGCGGTCGCCGGCGCGCGGCAGGCGCTGTCGGAGATCGTCGCCGAGGACCCGGACCTGCTGGTCATCAACGGCGACCTGGTCGACGAGGCGTCGCCCGCCGACTTCGACCTGGCGCGCCAGATCCTCGACGAGGAGCTCGCCGACGCCGACTTCCCCTGGTACTACGTGCCGGGCAACCACGAGGTCATGGGCGGGTCGATCGAGAACTTCGAGGCGGAGTTCGGGGAGCGCACGCACGTGGTCGACGTGCCCGACCCGTCAGGGGACGGCGGCGTGACGCGGCTCGTCATGCTCGACTCGTCCGCCGGCCGCCTCGGCGCGGACTTCGCGCAGGTGCGCGCACTGCGCGACGCCCTGGACGACGCGGCGTCCGACGACGTCGTGACCGGCGTCGTGACCTTCTTCCACCACCCGCTCGACGACCCTCTGCCCACGAAGGCGTCGCAGCTCACGGACCGGCTCGAGGCCGAGACGCTGCGCGGCTGGTTCGAGGACTTCCGGGAGGCCTCGGGCAAACCGATCGCCTCGGTGGGGTCGCACGTCGGGGCCTTCCACGCGAGCACCGCGGACGGCGTGCCGTACGTCGTCAACGGCAACTCGGGCAAGAGCCCGGCGAGCACGCCCGACGACGGCGGCTTCACCGGGTGGTCGATGGTGGGTCTCGACCCGTCGTCATCGGCCGAGGCGGGCGACGGCGACCCGCGCGCCTGGTTCTCCTGGGAGGTCAACGCGCGGGCGGGGTCGGTCGCCGTCTCTGGGCCCGAGGAGCTCGCCGTCGGGACGTCGGGCGCCCTGAGCGCCCTGGTCACGCAGGACGACATCCGCGAGGTGCCGGTCGAGTGGCCGGTCTCGTCCCGCTGGGGCGGCGACCGCGTCTTCGTGGGCGCGGCCGAGGACGCGCCGTCGGGTGCCGTGCTGGCGCTCGACCCGGACACGCACGCCGTGACCGCCGTCGCTCCCGGGCGCGCGACCGTGCAGGTCGAGGTGAACGGCGTCGTCGGCGCGCTGGAGGTGCTCGTGCCCGCCGGCGCCCCCGGCGAGGCGCGGATCAGCGACGACAACGGCTGGGACACCGGCCTGCGCGACGGCGACTACCGCGTGCTGGTCGACCTCTGGTGGGGCGAGAACGCCACGAGCATGCGGCTGTTCGAGGACGGCGAGCTGATCCACACCGAGCGGCTCACGCACGGCGGCACCGACGCCCAGCGCGTCGCCGTCCCGGTCACGGGCAAACGGAACGGCGCGTACGTCTACACGTGCGAGCTGGTCAACGCGGCCGGCACCACGCCCTGCGCGAACGAGCACACCGTCCGCGTCACCGACGCCAACCCGGGCACGCCGACGCTGTCGTACGACGACACCTCCGACGGCACGGCGGGCGACGGGACGTACGCCGTCACGATGAACAAGTGGTGGGGCACGCAGGCCACCGGCTACGTGCTGTACGAGGACGGGGCCGAGATCGACCGGCAGCCGCTCGTGCCCGGCACCGGGGGAGAGGCGCAGTCCGCCACGACGGCGGTCACCGGGCGCGCGCCCGGCGTCTACCGGTACGTGGCCGTGCTGACCAACGACGCGGGCCAGACCCGCAGCAGGGAGCTGACGGTGCGCGTGCGGCGCTGAGCGGGGCCGGCGTGCGCGGCGTCGACCCGGCCTCACCGGGCCAGGGCGGCCTCGGCGTCGAGCCGGGCCAGCTTGTGCGGGTTGCTGATACCGAAGATCCGGGTGACCCGCCCGCCGCTGACGGTGACGCTGAGGGCGACGGTGACCTCTCCCTCGACGTCGATCCGCACGCCCGGCGCACCGTTGAGCCACAGCGGCGCGATCGTGAGGCGGTCCGGGCTCACCGACGCGATCCCCCGGAGCAGGGCGACGGCCAGCCGCTCGGCGCCCCGCACAGGACGGCGCGCGGCGCCGCGGACGAAGCCGCCGCCGTCGGCGATCGCGACGACGTCGGGTGCGAGCACGTCCATGAGGGCCTGCACGTCTCCGGTGGTGACGGCCGCCAGGAACCGGCCCACGACCTGCTCCTGCTCGGCTCGGTCCACCTCCATCCTGGGGCGTCGCGCGGCCACATGGTCCCGCGCTCGCCGCGCGACCTGCCGCACGGCCACCGGCGTCTTGCCGACGGCCTCGCCGATCTCGTCGTACGGGACGTCGAAGACCTCCCGCAGCACGAAGACGGCGCGCTCGGTGGGGGCGAGCGTCTCCAGCACGGTGAGCATCGCGATCGAGACGCTCTCGGCCAGCTCCACGTCCTCGGCCACGTCCGGGCTGGTCAGCAGCGGTTCGGGGAGCCACTCGCCCACGTAGTCCTCGCGGCGCCGGGAGAGCGTGCGCATCCGGTTCAGCGCCTGCCGGGTGACGACGCGGACCAGGTAGGCGCGCGGGTCGCGCACCTGGGTCCGTTCGACGTCGGCCCACCGCAGCCAGGTCTCCTGCACCACGTCCTCGGCGTCGGCGGCCGAGCCGAGCATCTCGTACGCGACCGTGAACAGCAGGCTGCGGTGGGTGACGAACGGGTCGTCGCTCATGCGTTCACCCTGCCACCGGGTGCACGGCGTCGTCGGCCCGGGTGGTCGCCGGCGAGACTGCCTGGCGGGCGGTGAGCGGCGGCAGGCCGCACGACGCCGAGAACTCCTGCGAGCGGATGCCCAGGGCGATGTTCGAGCGGGCGGTGGCGTTCATCAGCCCGACCTTGGTGGTGAGCTCGACGAGGGCCGCGGGGCCGAGCTCGTCGAGCAGCGCGGCGGACAGCTCGTCGGTGACCGCCACCGGGGTCCGGCACATCGCCTCCGCGTACTCCATGACCCGCCTCTCGATGGGGGTGAAGACGTCGGAGGTGCGCCAGCGCGGCACCTCACGGGCCTTCGCTTCGTCGAGACCCTTGTGGCGGGTCATGAAGTAGTGCAGGTCCAGGCAGAAGCTGCACCCGACCTCTGCGGCGGCGGCCATGCTGGCGTAGGTCGACAGGTTCGCGTCGAGCTTGCCCCACTTCTCGGACCTTCGGCCGAGGCCCATGAGGTCCTTGAACACCGCCGGGTGGTGCCAGAGCACCCCGGCCGACTCCGGGACCTCGCCCATCAGGCGGCGGCTCATCGTCTTCACCAGCCATCCGAGAGGGCCGGTGATCTCGATCGGGGGGACGCGGGTGGTGGGCGTCGTCATGTCTCCTCCTGGTGCTCGGTCGTGACATGAAGACACCGGCCGGCGCCCCGGCGTGACAGGTGGGGGTTGGCCGCGCTCGCGGCGAGCGGCCTATCCTCGGAGCATGAGCGACTTCCAGGTCAACCCGCGCGTCAAGTCCGAGCCCACCGGTGCCGCCCTCGGCCGCTTCATCGGCGCGTTCGTGCTCTTCCTGGGCGGCATCGTGCTGTTCGGCTCTGGCGCCTCCGGCGGCAACCCGACCCTGGATCCCTACATGGTCGTCGGCGGCATCCTCGCCGTCGGCCTGGCCTTCGGGCTGCCGATGATCGGCGCGCACGAGCGCGGCTGACCCCCCGCGCCTGGCGTTCCCCGCCGAACATGCGGTTGGTCCGGGATTCACGACCTGAATCCCGGACCATCGGCATGTTCGGCCTGGTGGTTCCGCATGGTCGACGGCTCGTCGAGGCGGTCCAGCAGGTCGACGGCGGCGCGGGCGTACTCGCCGATCCACCGGTCATGGATGCGCTTGATCGGCAGCGGGGCGAGCGCGAGGTGCCGCTCCCGCCCGACCTTGCGGCCGATCACGAGGTCGGCCCGCTCGAGCACCCGCAGGTGCTGCAGCACCGTGGTGCGGTCCAGCCCCGGGAAACGGTCGCAGAGCTCGCCCGTCGTGCGGGTGGACTCCTTGAGCGCGTCGAGCATCCGCCGCCGCACGGGTGAGGCCAGGGCCTTGAACACCAGGTCGTCGTCGGTCTCTGTCTGCCCCGCCCTGGAGCCCTCCGGAATCATGTGATAAAAATACAACATGAATGAGAAGCAGGCACTCACCGAGCTGACCTTCACGGTCTCGGGCCGCGTCTCGCGCCCGTGCCGCGACGTCTACGAGGCCGTCGCCGACCCCGACCAGCTGTCCCGCTACTTCACGACCGGCGGCGCCCGCGGGAGGCTCGAGCCCGGCGCCGACGTCACCTGGGACTTCGCCGACTTCCCCGGGCGCTTCCCGGTGACCGTCGTGGAGGCGGACGCTCCCCGGCGCATCGTCGTCCGGTGGGCCGGCGAGGAGACCAGCGGCGACTCCGGGGCGACCACGACGACCTTCGAGTTCGAGCCCGTCGACGACGACACCCGCACCCTCGTCACCATCACCGAGTCGTCGTGGCGGCCCACGCCCGACGGCGCGAAGCACGCGTTCGGCAACTGCGAGGGCTGGACGGGGATGCTCGCCGCGCTCAAGGTGTGGCTCGAGCACGGCATCAACCTCCGCGAGGGCTTCTACCGGTAGAGCCGCGCGCCCACTGCCTACTGCCTACTGCCTACTGCCGAACAGGCGGTTGGCACCGCTATCGGGGCCTGATCCCGCGATATGGCGGTGTCAACCGCCTGTTCGGCGACGTGCGGCCTGGGTCAGGCCGTGCTGCGGACCTCGTCGAGGAACCGGCGGGCGCGCTCGCGCAGGCCGGCCACGCGCCGCTCGACGATCGCGGCGCGGACGGCGTCGTCGTCCCGCCCTGCCTCGGCGAGCGTGGGACGACGTCGGGCGTTGCGCGAGCAGCCGAAGTCCGTGCAGATCAGCGTGCCGATCGTGTCGCCCTTGCGGCCGGCGGCGCCGCCGCGCTTGGCGACGTAGAGCTGCACGTCGCGGGTCTCGACGACGTCCTCGCACCACGCGCACATGGCGGCGCGGCGCGGTCCGGTGCGCTCGGCGGCGCGCAGCAGCACTCCGACGGGGGCGTCGTCGATCCACGTGACGGCGTATGCGGAGAGGGGCTGCTTGCGGTCGCGCCAGCCGAGGTAGTCGAGGCGGTCCCAGGCGAGCTCGGCGAGGTCGGGGACGATCATGCGCTGCCGCTCGCTGCGGGTGGCGTTGACGAGGGAGTCGCGGAGCTGCTGCTCGGTGAGGGGGTTCATTGGGGTACTGCTTTCGGTGAGCGAGGACGTCGCCGGGGACGACGGGGCGTGGTCGCGCCGTCGGGCCGGGTGACGGTGGGCATGACGAAGCCCCGCATCGCCCGGCCTGCTGAACCGATCAGCGGCGGACGACGACGGGGCAGGCGGGACTGCCCGAGCAGGCCTGGTGGCCCACCCCGCTCCCTGCGACGCCGCGCATCGCCCGCTCCTCGCTCGTGAAGTCTCACGTCTGAAAACTTGGTCCGTTCGCGCCTCCGGGGGCGCGACCGGCCCGTCCATGGTGCCACGGGACCGTCGCCCGGGTCGACGAGAATTCCGTCACCCCGCCCTGCCACGGTGCCGAACACGGGGTTGGCGTCGTTACGGGACTCGATAACGACGTCAACCCCGTGTTCGGCGGCGAAGACATCACTGTCAGAGGGTGGCGCGCACCTCGCGGGCGGCGGCGACCAGGTGCGCCAGGGCCGGCTCCACCTCGGCGTACCGACGCGTCTTGAGCCCGCAGTCCGGGTTGACCCACACCAGGGACGGGTCGATCGACTTCACCGCCAGCGTCAGCAGCTCGGTGACCTCCTCGGCGGACGGCACGCGCGGGGAGTGGATGTCGTAGACGCCCGGACCGATGCCGCGCGCGTATCCGGCGTCGGCCAGCTCCGGCACGATCTCCATGCGCGAGCGGGCCGCCTCGACCGAGGTCACGTCGGCGTCGAGCCCGTCGATCGCGCCCACGACCTCGCCGAACTCCGAGTAGCACAGATGCGTGTGTACCTGCGTCGCCGGGGCGGCGCCGGCCGTCGCCAGCCGGAACGAGCCGACCGACCATCGCAGGTAGTCGTCCTGGTCGGCCCGGCGCAGCGGCAGCAGCTCGCGCAGCGCCGGCTCGTCCACCTGCACGACGGCGATCCCCGCGGCCTCGAGGTCGGCCACCTCGTCGCGCAGGGCGAGGGCCACCTGGTTCGCGGTGTCGCCGAGCGGCTGGTCGTCGCGCACGAACGACCAGGCCAGGATCGTGACGGGCCCGGTGAGCATGCCCTTGACCGGCTGGTCCGTGAGGGACTGGGCGTACGACGACCACTCGACCGTCATCGGCCGCGGGCGCGTCACGTCTCCCCACAGGATCGGCGGGCGCACGCACCGCGACCCGTACGACTGCACCCAGCCGAGGGACGTCGTCGCGAACCCGTCGAGCTGCTCCGCGAAGTACTGCACCATGTCGTTGCGCTCCGGCTCGCCGTGCACCAGCACGTCGAGGCCGAGGTCCTCCTGCAGCCGGACGACGCGCTCGACCTCCGCCCGCATCGCCGCCGTGTACGCGGCGTCGTCGAGCTCGCCCTTCGCCCACGCCGCGCGTGCGGTGCGGATCTCGGGGGTCTGCGGGAACGAGCCGATCGTCGTGGTGGGCAGCGGGGGCAGGGCGAGCCGCGCCCGCTGCGCGGCGACGCGCTCGTCGTGCGCGCCGCGGGCGAAGTCGCCGTCGTCCAGGTCGGCGAGGCGCTCGCGGACGTCGGGCACGACCACGCCGGCGGGCGCCGCGCG
>NZ_BAAAPM010000003.1:1429402-1497509 GCF_039531145.1 Isoptericola hypogeus | reverse complement strand
GCGCGGGAGGCCACGGCGGCCGACGACGCCGCGAGCGCGTCGGCGACGGCGTCCCGCCCGGCGGCGAGCCCGCGCGCGAGGGTCCCGACCTCCCCGACCTTCTGGTCCGCGAACGCGAGCCAGTCGCGCAGGCGCGGGTCGAGGGCGAGGCGGCCGGCGCTGTCGTCCGCACCGTCGCCGTCCGCGAACGTCTCGTCGGAGACGTCGTGCGGCACGTGCAGCAGCGACGTCGACGTGCCGACGGCGAGCGCCCCGGCGCCGAGCGCGCTCAGTGCCTCGAGGACGTCGAGCTTCGCGGCCAGGTCGGCCCGCCAGACGTTGTGCCCGTCGACGACGCCGGCGACGAGCGTCTTCGTCGCCAGCCCCGGGACCGTCCCGTCCGGACCCGCACCTGCGGGCACCGCGCCCCTGACCAGGTCGATCGCGATCGCGTCGACGTCCGTGCCGGCCAGCAGGGCGAGGCCGTCGCCGGCCGCGGACTGCAGCCCGCCGTACGGCGCGGCGACGAGGATCCGCGGCCGCGCGGCGTCGTCCGAGGTGGCGTCGTCCGCGGCACCGTCGTCCGCGCCGTCGTCGTCCGTCGCGACGGCAAGGTCGGTCGCCAGCGCGCGGTACGCGCGCTCCACCGCGTCGGCCAGGCGCTCGGGCGCGACGTCGTGCGAGTCGGTCACGAGGATCGGCTCGTCGAGCTGCACCCACGGCGCGCCGACGACGGCCAGCGCGCGCAGCAGCTCGGCGTACGCGGCGACGACGTCGTCCAGCCGGTCGAGCGGGTGGAAGCCGTCGCCGGCGTCGTCGGCCGCCTTGGACAGCGCGAGGAACGTCACCGGGCCCACGAGCACCGGGCGGGTGGTGACGCCGGCCTCCTTGGCCTCGGCGTACTCGCGCACGACGCGGTGGTCGGCGAACGAGATCGGCGTGGTCTCGCTGATCTCGGGCACGAGGTAGTGGTAGTTCGTGTCGAACCACTTGGTCATCTCGAGCGGGGCGTCCTCGCCGCGCCCGCGGGCCACGGTGAAGTAGCCGTCCAGCTCGAGCGAGCCGTCCTCGTCGTCGAGCAGGTCGCGAAACCGCGCGGGCACGGCGCCGAGCAGCGCGACGACGTCGAGCACCTGGTCGTAGTAGGAGAACGCGCCGGGCACGGACCCGTCCTCGGGGTCGAGGCCGAGCGCGGCGAGGCGTCGCACGGTGTCGCGGCGCAGCGTGCCGGCGGCGATCTCGAGGTCGACGGCGTCGGTGCGCCCGGCCCAGAAGGACTCGACGGCGCGCTTCAGCTCGCGGCGGCGCCCGATGCGCGGGTAGCCGAGGACGGTGCCGCCGGCGAAGGCGGTGGGGATGGTGGACATGAGCACTCCTGGTGTCGGGCTCTGGCGTCTGTCGTCGCCGAGCACGGGGTTGCGATCGCTATGGACCGTGAAAGCGATCGGAACCCCGTGTTCGGCCGGGAGGTCAGACGGCCGGAGCCTGGGTCGGGATGCTCGGTACCCACGGCCTTCTGGCCAGGTCCGCGTCGTCGGAAGAGCTGCCGGACGACGCCGGTCCGCCGAGGTGGACACCCTCGAGCAGGTCCAGAGCGGGACGGTACTTGTTGAACGTGTACACGTGGATGCCGGGGGCGCCGGCGTCGAGCACGCGCTGGGCGAGCTCCACGCCGCGCGCGGTCCCGTAGGCGTGCTGGGCCTCCGGGTCCGGCAGTGCGTCCAGTGCCTCCAGCAGCTGCTGGGGGGCGCGGACGCCGGTGAGCTCCTCGACGCGACGGAGCCGGCGCGGCTCGGTCGTGGGCAGCAGCCCCGCGAGGATTGGGATCGTCACCCCGGCCGCACGGGCCTCGGCGACGAAGTCGGTGTACGAGTCGGCCTCGTAGAACAGCTGGGTGATGGCGAAGCCCGCGCCCGCCTGCTGCTTCTCCAGCAGGCGCTGGACCTCCTGGGCCCTGGTGGTGCCGGCCTGGACGTTGCCGTCGACGAACGTCGCGACGGCGATGGTCATCGGCCGGGCGGCGCCGCGCAGGGCGGCGCCGGGGTCGCTGGCGCACCGCCGGGCCTCGACCTCGCGCAGCAGGTGCACCAGCTCGATGCTCGAGCCCACGCCGTCGTCCGGCGGGCGCCAGTCGGGCTGGTCCTTGGGCGGGTCGCCGCGCAGCGCGAGGAACGCGCGCACGCCCGCGGTCAGGAAGTCGTCGATCACCGCGGACACGTCCTCGCGGGACGCGCCCACGCAGGTCAGGTGCGCCACCGGCAGGACGGGGGTGCCCTCGAGCAGGGTCGACACGACCTGGCGCGCCGTCGCCCGGTCGCCGCCGCCCGCGCCGTACGTCACCGACACGAAGTCGGGGTGCGTCGCGACCAGCCGACGCGCCGTCTCCCAGAACTTCGGGGCGGCGTCCGGCCGGCGCGGTGGCATCAGCTCGAACGAGACCGTCGGGCGTGCCGGCAGCGCCGGGGTGTGCGGAACGTATGCCTCTGCGACCATGCGTCACTCCATCGAGCCTGGCGTGAGCACCTTCGTCCTCGGGAGGCTTCCGTCGGAGAACGGGTTGCTGCGGCGTCGACGAGCCAGGACTCTCGGCCGCTCTGGATGGCTTGGACCTCGATCGTAGGCACCATCCGCGATGCGGGCGAGGCGGCGACCGTCAGATGAGACGACCCGCTGGTCAGGGCGCCAGCACGACCTTGCCGCCGGCGTGGCGGCTCTCGACGAGCGCGTGGGCGCGCGGCGCCTCGGCCAGGGGCAGCACCGCGCCGACGGTGGACACCAGGTCGCCGCGGGCGAGGGCGGCGACGGCGTGGGCGAGGTCGCCGGCGTCGCGCTCGGAGCGGGAGCTGAACTCGACGCCCAGGTCGGACGCGGCGGGGTCGGCGATGGTGACGATCCGGCCGGTGCCGCCGCGCAGGGCGATCGAGTCGGGCAGCGCGCCGGCGCCGGCGGCGTCCACGACCGCGTCGACGCCGTCGGGGGCGAGCGCCCGCACTCGCTCGACCAGCCCGGCGCCGTAGGTGGTGGGCGTCGCTCCGAGCGCGGCGACCCGGTCCTGGTGAGCCGCCGACGCCGTGCCGATCACCCGCGCGCCGCGCGCGACGGCGAGCTGGACCGTCAGCGCGCCCACGGATCCGGACGCGCCGTGCACCAGCAGCGTCTCGCCCTCCCGCAGGCCGACCGCGCGCAGCACCCGGTGGGCGGTCTCCACCGCGACGGGCAGCGTGACCGCCGACGTCGCGGGCACGCCGTCGGGCACGGGCGCGAACGTCGAGGTGAGCGCCAGCTCCGCGTAGCCGCCGGTGTCGGCGAAGCCCACGACCCGGTCGCCCGGCGCCACGCCCGTGACGCCGTCGCCCTGCGCGTCGACGATGCCCGCCACCTCGAGCCCAGGGACGACCGGCGCTGCCGGTTCGCGGGAGCCGGTCGCCCCGGCGCGGTACTTCACGTCCCACCCGTTGACCGCGGCCGCCTCGACGCGGACCCGCACCTGCCCCGGCCCGGGCTCGGGCGCGGGCACGTCCACCGGGTGCAGCACCTCGGGGCCGCCGAACGCGTCGAACACGATCGCCTTCATGAGTCCTCCTCCGACTGCTGTCCGTTGCCCGTCGCCCGTCGCCCGTCGCCCGTCAGCAGCAGCGTGAGCCCGGGTTGCGGTCCTGCTCGGCGTAGTGCTCGCGCCAGAACTGCCGCTCCCCGAGCGGCTCGCGCCCGGGGTGCGCCGACCGCTCGTGCGCCAGGTAGGTGCGGTAGGCGTCGTCGCCCATGACCTGCCGCACGTACCAGCGCGCGGACGCCGCCGCCCGGGCGATGCCCCGGGCGGCGGCGCGCAGCGCGCTCGTGGGTCGGGCGTCAGTGGTGCCCGGCACCGGTCTTCTCCGTCAGCCCCGCGTCCGCCCACTGCCTCTCGATCCGCTTCTCCGCGGCCGTCGCGAAGAGGTTCGCCGGGGCGAACCGCCGCGAGGCGACGGGCGGGTCCTCGTGGTTCTCGCCGCCGCCCTGCTGGAACGCGCGGACCGTCACGACGACCGACGCGATGATCACGACGATCGCCAGCACCACGAACACGATCGACAGGGTGCCCTGCACGAACGTGTTGCGGACCACGGCCTCCATCGCCTCGACCGAGGTGGCCGTGCCGAACGACGTCTCCCCGGCGTCCAGGGCGGTCTGGAACGCGTTGTGCTGCGCCCAGTACCCGACGGCCGGCACGGGGGAGAAGATCTTCTCGAACGACGCCGTGATGGTGATGACGGCGGTGAAGGCGAGCGGCAGCGCGACGATCCACAGCCACGCCCAGTAGCCGCGCCCGCGCTTGGCGACGATCGCCAGCACGACGGCGAGCGCGATCGCGGCCAACAGCTGGTTCGCGATGCCGAACAGCGGGAAGAACGTGTTGATGCCGCCCAGCGGGTCGGTGACGCCGAGGTAGAGGATGCTGCCCCACCCGGCGACCATGATCGCGGTGCAGATCCAGACGCCCGGCCGCCAGCTGACGTCCTTGAACTTCGGCGCCACGTTGCCGATCGTGTCCTGCAGCATGAACCGGGCCACGCGGGTGCCGGCGTCGACGGCCGTGAGGATGAACAGCGCCTCGAACATGATCGCGAAGTGGTACCAGAAGCCCATCATCGCGGTGCCGCCGAAGAGCTGGTGCATGATCGTCGCCAGGCCCAGCGCGAGGGTCGGCGCCCCGCCGGTACGGGAGACGATCGACGGCTCGCCCACCTGGTTCGCGAGCGTGGTGAGCATGTCGGGCGTGAGGTTGACGCCCGTGAGCCCGAGGGAGTTGACGAACGCGACCGCGCCCTCGACGGTGCCCATCGTGGCGGCGGCCGAGGAGTTCATCGCGAAGTACACCCCGCGGTCGATCGAGATCGCGGCGACCAGCGCCATGATCGCGACGAAGGACTCCATGAGCATGCCGCCGTAGCCGATGAACCGGGTCTGGCGCTCCTTCTCGACGAGCTTCGGCGTCGTGCCGGAGGCGATCAGTGCGTGGAATCCGGACAGGGCGCCGCACGCGATCGTCACGAAGAGGAACGGGAACAGCGACCCGGACACGACCGGCCCGGTCTCGCCGCCCGCGAACTCGCTGACCGCCGGGAACGAGATCTCCGGCCGCACGATCACGACCGCGCCCGCGAGCACCACGATCACGCCCACCTTCATGAAGGTGGACAGGTAGTCGCGCGGGGCGAGCAGCAGCCACACCGGCAGCACGGCGGCGACGAAGCCGTAGACGATGATGCCGACGGCGATCGTCGTGCGGTCGAGGTGGAAGAGCTCAGCGCCCCACGTGGTCTCGGCCACCCAGCCGCCGCCGACGATCGCGGCCAGCAGCAGCACGAAGCCGATGAGCGACACCTCGGTGATGCGGCCCGGCCGCAGGAAGCGCAGGTAGACGCCCATGAACAGCGCGATCGGGATGGTCATCGAGACGCTGAACACGCCCCACGGGCTCTCGCCGAGGGCGTTGACGACCACGAGCGCGAGGATCGCGACGATGATGATCATGATGAGCAGCGAGGCCGCCATCGCGGCCACGCCACCGACGCGGCCCAGCTCGTCGCGCGCCATCTGGCCGATCGTGCGGCCGCCGCGGCGCATGGAGAAGAACAGCACCAGGTAGTCCTGGACGGCGCCCGCGAGCACCACGCCCACGATGATCCAGATCGTCCCGGGCAGGTAGCCCATCTGCGCGGCCAGGACCGGGCCCACCAGCGGGCCGGCGCCCGCGATGGCGGCGAAGTGGTGGCCGAACAGCACCCGGCGGTCGGTGGGGACGTAGTCCTTGCCGTCCTCGCGGACCTCGGCGGGAGTGGCGCGCCGGTCGTCCGGCCGGGCGATGTACCGCTCGATGACCTTCGAGTAGAAGCGGTACCCGATGAGGTAGGTGCACACGGCGGCGAAGACGAACCAGATCGCGTTCACGGTCTCGCCGCGCACGAGCGCGAGCATCACCCACGCGACGCCGCCGAGCAGCGAGATCGCCACCCACAGGGCGATCTTCTGCCACGTCCACCGGCGGGCCAGGTCCTCGGCGGGGACGGCGGTCGGGGGGAGCGAGGGGTCGGGGACGATCTCGTCCGTCGCCGCGGTGGCTCCGGAGTGTGCAGACAAGGTGAGCCTCCAAGGGCGTCGCGTCGTTGCGGGGCGCGACAAGGATAGGGGGTGAAGAACCCGTGGCTGGCGCTGTGTCGTCGGCCGCGCCGGGGACCGGGGCCGGGAGCGCGGCGGGGAGCGTGGCCGGGAGCCGGCCGACGGGGAGCGGTCAGGCTGACCGTGTCCTGCGGGCATAGTCTGGCGGCCATGGACACCGAAGAGCGCCTCGCCGTCTTTCTCGACTACGAGAACCTTGCGCTGGGCGCCCGGGAGCACCTGGGCGGGATGCAGTTCGACTTCAAGCCGATCGCGGACGCGCTCGCGGTGCGCGGGCGCGTCGTCGTGCGGCGCGCCTACGCGGACTGGTCGTACTTCGACGAGGACCGCCGCGCCCTGACCCGCCACCAGGTCGAGCTCATCGAGATGCCGCAGCGCATGGGCGCGTCCCGCAAGAACGCCGCCGACATCAAGATGGTCGTCGACGCGATCGAGATGGCGTTCGAGCGCGAGTACATCACCACGTTCGTCATGTGCACGGGCGACTCCGACTTCTCCCCGCTCGTGCACAAGCTGCGCGAGCTCGACAAGCGCGTCATCGGCGTCGGCGTCGAGAACTCCACCTCCCGCCTGCTGCCGCCCGCGTGCGACGAGTTCCTCTTCTACGACCGGCTCGAGGGCGTCGATGTCCCCGACGAGTCCGAGGCCCCGGCACCCAAGCGGTCCGGGCGCGGCGGGGCCAAGGCGCCCGCCCGGTCCACGGGCCGCGGCCGCGGCAAGGCCGCGGCGCCGGCCGAGACCCCGGCGGAGGCATCGGCCGAGCCGCCGGCCCCGGCCGAGGAGGCGGCGCCCGCGGCGTCCGGCACGACGGCGACCAAGGGCCGCCGCCGCAAGGCGGCCGAGCCGGCGCCCGCGACCACCAAGGTCCCGGAGCCCGAGGTCGAGCCCGAGATCGACGTCGACCACGACGACGCGGCATCAGCCGGCGAGGAGCCGACGATGGAGGTGAAGGTCGCGCAGACGCTCGCCGACCTGGAGTCCTCCGCCAGCGGCGCCGTCACCGCGTCGATGCTCAAGCGCACGCTGGTGCGCAAGGACCCGACGTTCAGCGAGTCCGACTACGGCTTCCGCACGTTCGGCGAGTTCCTGCGGTTCCTCGCCGACCGCGACTTCGTCGTGCTGTCCGACGGGCGGGCCGCGGGGGACCCGGAGGTCGCGCTGCCCGCCCAGCCCGACACCGCGCACGCCTTCGACCTGCTGCGCGCCGTCGTCGCCGCCGACGGCGGGACGTCGCCGCTGTCCGGGCTGAAGAACGAGCTGCGCAAGCGGCGGCCCGACTTCTCGGAGAAGGCGCTCGGCTACCGCGGGTTCCTGCAGTTCGCGAAGGCCGCCGCTGCGGCCGACGCCGTGGGCATGGCCTGGGACGACACCGCCGAGGACTACCTCGTCACCGTCGGGTGAGCCGCGGCCTCGGCCGGGCTGCCGCCGGCAGGGGGCACAATGGTGCGGTGACCTACCGGCTCCTGCGACTCGTCCTGTCGCTCCTGGTGTACGTGCTGCTGCGTCCCCAGGTGACCGGGCTGCACAACGTCCCCCGGCGCGGCCCCGTGATCCTCGCGAGCAACCACCTGTCGTTCATCGACTCGATCATCATCCCGCTGGTCGTGCCCCGGCACGTCACCTTCCTCGCGAAGTCGGAGTACTGGACGGGCCGCGGGATCAAGGGCCGTGTCTACCGGTGGTTCTTCACCACGATGGGGAACATCCCGGTGGACCGCGAGGACCCGCGGGCCGGGCAGCGGTCCCTCGACGACGCCCTGCAGGTGCTGCAGCGCGGCGGCGCGTTCGGCATCTACCCGGAGGGCACGCGGTCGCGCGACGGCAAGCTGCACCCCGGGCGCACGGGCGTCGCGTGGCTGGCGCTCGCCGGGTCGGCTCCCGTCGTGCCGGTGGCCGTCAGAGGCACCGACAAGGTGCAGCCGGTGGGCAGCCGGGTGCCGCGCCTGGCGCGCGGCATCCAGGTGCACTTCGGTGCGCCGATCGACCCGTCGCGCCAGCTCACGGCGGGCGCGCGCCCCGCGCAGGTGCGGCGCGAGCTCACCGACCACGTCATGGACTCGATCCACAAGATGAGCGGTCAGGAGCTCGCCGCGTGACGGACGGCTCGTCGAAGGGCGAGGAGATCCAGCGCCTGTTCGACACGGTCCCGGAGTACTACGACCGGATGAACCGCATCATGACGCTGGGCCGGCACGCGGCCTGGTGCCGCGACGTGGCCCGGCGGGCGCAGGTGCCGGCGGGCGGGTCGCTCCTCGACATCGCGACCGGTACCGGCGTCATCGCCCTCGAGGCGGCCCGGCGGTACCCGGGCGCCACGATCCACGGGGTCGACTTCTCCGAGGGGATGCTCGCCGGCGCGCGGACCAAGCCCGGGGCCGAGGCCGTCACCTGGCAGTTCGCCGACGCGAACGACCTGCCGTTCGCCGACGGGACGTTCGACGCCGTGACGCACGGTTACCTGCTGCGCAACGTGGAGGACGCCGAGCGCGTGCTCGCCGAGCAGTTCCGGGTGCTCGCGCCGGGCGGGCGGCTCGTCATCCTGGAGACGTGCCCGCCGCGCGGCCTGCTGCGGCGGCCGGTGGCGCTCGGGGTGAAGGTCGTGGTGCCCCTGCTGGGTCAGGTCGTCGCGCACGACCGCAGGTCGTACACGTACCTCGAGGAATCGACGCTCGGCTTCATGTCACCCGAGCAGGTCGCCGAGATCCTCGGCCGGCTCGGCTTCGTCGACGTCGCCTGGGACCGGCGGTTCCTCGGCACGCACATGATCGTCACGGCCACCAAGCCGTAGCGACCCTCCTAGGGAGACACCCCGCAGCAGTTCGGGCACGCGCCGGGAAGCTCGAGACGCACTCCGGACATCACGTAGGTCCGGCGCCTCACCGACCGCGGCAGCGCGTGGCCGAGCGCTTGATTGTTCCCCTCGCGATCTTTGCCTCCCCGCTACACTTAACGAGCCCTGTTAGTTGTATCTGAGGTGGCGAGCTGCACATGAGCACACTTTGGTGACAGCCCGGTCAATCGCGCCGTACGGGCGTTGCTCGCGGAGCTCGACGCCGGCAGGTCGGTCGACGGCAGCGTGGAGCAACAGGTCGTCGATCTCAAGGAAGAGCACGGCCGACGGGACAAGAGCGGAAGGGTCGGACCGAGCCAGGCTCACAACGAAGGGGCCGCCAAGGAACTCGCCGCGGCCGCGGCGTGCATGGCCAACACGCCTGGCGGCGGCGCACTCATCGTCGGCGTCTCCGATAGCGGAGAGGTCATCGGAACTTCGCTGGACAGTGAATGGCTACGTCACCGTATGTGGGAACTGAGCGGCCGATCCCTGACAGTCGACATTGCCGAACAGGAGTGCCGCGGTCACCGACTGCTGATCCTCGTCGCTCCGCAGGCCGTGGAGCCGATTCGGGTCGGCGGGAAAGTCAGATGGCGTGTCGGTGCGAACTGCGTCGAGGTCGACCCGCACACGTGGCACGCCAAGCGCATGGCGGTGCTGAACTACGACTGGTCGGCGGAAGCGTCGATGGTTCCGGTCGAGCGGGCACGCCCTGCGGCGCTAAGAAAGGCACGCGACCTCCTGTTCGCCGCCGGAGAACCACATGCTGCTGAGCTAGCCGGACAGTCGGACACGAACCTCCTGCGGCGGCTCAACGTGGTCACGGCAGACGGACTTCTCACCAATGCCGGCGTCATCGGGTTCGTCGGACGTGGCGAGCCGTGCATCGACTACGTTCGACGCCTGCACGTCGGGGGCGACAGCCTGGTACGGGTTAGACGGCACGAGAGTTCGCTCCTTGAGGAGCTCGGAGAGGTGTTCTCCGCTCTCGAGGCGAGCACGCCTACCGTCCACGTGCAGCGCGGACTCGTCATCGGCCAACAACGCGAGATCCCGCTCCGAGCAGCGCGAGAGGCCGTCGTCAACGGTGTCGCGCACAGAGAATGGGGGATCCAAGAATCGACCCTCGTCGAGCAGATCGGTAGTTCGCTCCGGGTGACAAGCCCTGGAGGGTTCGTCGGCGGAGTGACACCCGCGAACATCATCACGCATCCGTCCCGTTCGCGGAACCGGGCGTTGGCCGAGCTTCTGGCTGCCCTGCGTGTCGCGGAGCGTGAGGGCATCGGCGTCGACCGCATGGTCGGCGACATGGTCCGCAGGGGCCAACAGCCGCCGCAGATCGAGGAGATCTCGGGTCCTTCGGTACGGGTGACCCTCGTGGGCGACGACATCGATCAGCCTTGGATCGGCTGGCTCGGACGTATCCAGCCGTCTCAGGAGACCGAGGACCTGAATACCTTGCTGATCTTGCGGCATATCGTCGACCAGCGCTGGATCGACGCCTTCACAGCGGCCGGTCTCATTCAAGATACGGTCGCCGTCGCCACAGGTGCGTTGGCAAGAGTGGGGCGCACGATGCTCGACGGAAGACCAGTGATCGTGAGGCTCGACGGCGTACCCGACACGGCCGAGCCGGTGTGGACGCTGTCATCGGCTTCGCGCTCGCGCCTTCATGCGCTCGACAGCGAGATCTCGAGGTCCCGTCTTTCACCTTCACGTGAATCGACCGCCCGGGCCTATGTCCTTGCCCGAGGTCGCTCGACGGAACTGGCAGGACTCGTAGGTGCCGACCGTACCAACGTCGGTACTGTTCTCAAGGGGTTGGAGGACGAGGGGGTCGTACGTCCATCATGGCCGTCGCGGCGCGGCAAGGGCTTCCACTACGTGCGCGTGTAGTTTCGCGCCGTTCACCCGCCCGGGGGAGGCGCGCCGACCGGCCGCTTGGAAGACTGGCCGGCATGGTCGGGCAGACGAGGGTCGCGGGCGGGACGCGGCACGGGCTGCGGCGCGCCGTCGCCCCCCTGGTCAGCGCGGCGACGGTGCGCGCAGGGGTGTACCTCGTCATCGGCGGCCTGGTCGCGGGGGCCTACTTCACGCTCGCGGCAGGCTTCGTGCAGATGTTCACGACGCCGGGGACCCCGCGGGCGGTGGTCGTGGTGCTGGCGGTCGTGACCGCGGCGATCGTCGGCACGCCGCCGTTCCTCGCGCCGGTGCGCGCGCTCGAGGTCGCAGCGGTCCGCACGTTCCTCGACGTCGACGCCCGCGACCTGCCCGACCCGGCCGGCGCGCCGACGGTCGCGACCCGCTGGCGAGGTGCCGCGTGGTTCGCCCTGCACCTGGCCCTCGGCGCCGCCGTCACCCTGGGCCTGCTCGTGGCGGTCCCGCTCGCGACGCAGCTCGTGCTGTCGGCCGTCGGGGTCGACCGTTCCTTCCTCGTGCAGGTCGTGCCCGCGATCACCCGGCACCCGGCCGTGTGGCTCGCGCTCGCCGTCGTCCTGCTCGTGGCCCTGCCCTACCTGACGACGGCAGCGCGCCGCCTGCTGCGCCAGGCGGCCGTGCCGCTGCTCGGTCCCGACCAGAGCGCGCGCATCGCCGAGCTCGAGGCCCAGGCCCGACGCGCGGACGAGCGGGGGCGGCTCGCGCGCGAGCTGCACGACTCCGTGGGGCACGCGCTGACCATCACGACGCTGCAGGCGGCGGCCGCGGCGCGCCTGCTCGACGCCGACCCGTCCGCCGCGCGGCGGTCGCTCGCCGCGATCGAGGAGACCGGTCGGGGGGCGATGGCGGACCTCGACCACGTGCTCGGGGCGCTGCGCGGCGCCGACACGCAGGGCTCGGAGGAGCGTGGCCGGGAGGCGCGAGGCCCGGAGGTGCGAGGCCCGGAGGCGCAGCGGGCTCCGGCGCGCACGCTGGCCGATCTGCCTGCCCTCGCCGACGATGCCCGCCGTGCGGGCGCCGACGTGCGGCTCGCGGTGGACGGTCCGGCCGGCACGGACGACGTGCCGCGCGCCGTGGCGCACGAGGCGTACCGCGTGGTGCAGGAGGCGGTGACGAACGCGGTCCGGCACGCGCCGGGCCGGCCGGTGAGCGTGCGGGTCGCGCTCGACCCTTCGACCCTTCGACCCTTCGACCCTTCGACCCTTCGACAGGCTCAGGACGGCGCAGGCTCAGGACGGCGCAGGCCCAGGACGGCGCAGGCTCAGGACGGCGCAGGCTCGGGACGACCCGGGCGCGTGCTGCAGGTCGAGGTGCGGAACCCGCTCGCGCCGGACGTCGCCCGGCGCGACGGCGGTGGACGCGGCCTGCCGGGCATGGCCGAGCGCGTACGCCTCCTGGGCGGCGAGCTCAGCGCGGGGCCCGGCGACGGAACATGGGTGGTGCGGGCACGGTTCCCGGCGTGACGGTCCCTCGTGGTCAGGCGGCGCGGGGGCCGGGCAGGTCCCGCAGCCCGCGCAGCGGGCTGCGGAGGACGCTGAGGCAGGCGACGCAGTGCACGGCGGCCATGATCAGGACGGTCTCGCGCACCCCGAGGTTGCCGCCCAGCACACCCGCCACCAGGCCGGCCAGCGGCATGGCGCCGAAGTTGACGAACTGTCCGGTCGTCGTGACCCGCCCCATGAGCGGCTGCGGGACGTAGCGCTGCTTCCAGGCCGCGCGGAGCACGTTCCCCGCCACGACGGCGAGACCGACGAGGAACTGGCCGGCGACCGTCCACGCGACCCCCGGGCCCGCGGAACCCAGGCCGACCAGGAGGGCCGGCGGCCCGCCGGCGACCATGAGGACGACCGTCGCCCGGGCGCTGCCGAGGCGTCTGCCGAGGCGGACCGCCACGGTGGCCCCGAGCAGCCCGCCGCAGCTGCCGATCATCGCGACCGCGCCGAGGGCGGACGGGCTGAGCCCGACGTCGCGGACGAGGAAGACGACGACCAGGGCGCCGTACCCCGTGAGACCGAAGTTGGAGATCCCGCCCACGACGACGAACCACCGCAGGTAGCGGTCGGAGGCCACGAAGGTCACGCCCTCGCGGATCTGGACCCTCAGCGGGCTGGTCGTCCTGCGTGGGCGCTCGGCGCCCTGCTCGGGGCGGATGCGCCAGAGGCACAGGGCGGAGACCAGGAAGCTCGCGGCGTCGAGCACCAGGCCCCCTGCGGCGCCGATGGCCTGCGCCATCACCCCGCCCACCCCCGGTCCCGCGACCTGCATGGCCGACTCGGTGCCCATCAGCCGCGCGTTCGCGCCCTCGAGCTGCGCTGCGGGGACCACCTGGGGGAGGAAGACGACGTACGCGGTGCGGAAGAACACGGTGGTGGCGCCGGCGACGAGGGCGACGCCGACGAGGTGCGGCAGCGTCAGCACGTCGAGGGCCGCGGCGACGGGCACGCTGGCGATCGCGACCGCGGCGACCAGGTCGGCCACGATCATCACGGCGCGCGCCGGGAGACGGTCGACCCACGCGCCGGCGGGCAGACCGACGACCAGCCAGGGGAGCCACGCCGCGGCGGTGAGCAGGCCGACGGCGAACGCGCTCGCGTCGAGCTCGAGCACCGCGACGAGCGGGATGAGGATCGAGGTCGTCGCGTTCCCCAGGACGCTGACGCCCTCGCCGAGCCAGAGCCGGTTGAAGTTCGTGCTGCGCGACAGGGGTGTGGTCCCGGCGCTGGTGCCGGGGTCAGCCTCGCCCCCGGTGGTCTGGTTCGTGCCGGTGCCGGTGCCAGTGCCCGTGGTCATGGCTGGGCCGGGAAGCCGCGGGCGAAGACCAGCACGGACTCGCGCTCGACGTCGTCGTCGGGTCGGTCCCGCCGGGACCATCGCGCGAGGAGCTCGAGGACCTCGGCCCCGAGCTCGTCGAGCTCGGCGGGGGACAGGTGCAGCCAGCTCTGGGTGGCGAACGCGGTCGCGTCCCACTCGGGCGCGGACTCGGCGTTCGCCAGCCAGGCGCGGGTGCGCTCGAACTGGCGCTGGGCTCCCAGGGCCTCGGCGGCCTGCGCGGCCGCGACCGCGGCGGTGTCGTCGGCGAACTCCTGGCGCGACCAGCGCAACCCGGGCGCGACGAGGCGCCACCAGCGTTCGCGGCGGTCCTTCGCGAGCTCGGGCGCCTCGGCCACCAGCCCGGCGTCGCGCAGCACCTTGAGGTGGTGGCTGGCGCTGCCGACGGCCTGGCCGGTGCGCCGTGCGAGCCCCGAGGCGGTCGAGGGCCCGTCCACCTTGAGCGCGTCCATGATGCGCGCCCGGAACGGGTTGGCCAGCGCGGCGAGCGCCTTGGCCTCGGTGACGGTGCGCACGGGCGCCGCCGGTTCGTCGGGTCGCTGGGTCATGAGCACGAGGGTAGACCCACAAGACATGTTGTACAAGAGTTCTTGTGGAATGGTTCCGGCGGGCCGGACGCCGTGCCGTCCCACGCCGCCGACGACCGTGCGGCAGGATCGACGTCGTGACCGTCCCGCCCGCCACCACCCCCGCGCCGATCCGCGTCGGGATCGTCGACGACGAGCCGCTGGTGCGCGCGGGGCTGCGCGTCATCCTCGACGCCGAGCCGGACCTCGCCGTGGTCGGCGAGGCGGACGACGGGACGGGCGTGCCACAGCTCGTCGCGGATGTCCGGCCCGATGTCGTCCTCATGGACGTGCGCATGCCGCGCGTCGACGGCATCGCGGCGACCCGTGCCGTCGTCGCCGGCGACCGGCCCGGCGCGCCGGCGCCGCGCGTGCTGGTGCTCACGACGTTCGAGAACGACGACCACGTGCTCGACGCCCTGCGCGCGGGAGCCCAGGGCTTCCTGCTCAAGCGCGCCCGCCCGGAGGAGGTCGCGCAGGCGGTGCGCGTTGTGGCGCGCGGGGACTCGCTGCTGTTCCCCGACGCGGTGCGCCGGCTCGTCGCCGGGTCCGGCCGCGAGGACGCCGCGGGCGACGGCCTGCGCGACGCCCGCCTCACCGAGCGTGAGGGCGAGGTGCTGCGCCTCGTCGCGGCCGGGATGTCGAACGCGGAGATCGCCGCCGAGCTGTACCTCGGCGTCGAGACCGTGCGCACCCACGTCGGCAACGTGCTCGCCAAGCTCGGCGTGCGCGACCGTACGCAGGCCGTGGTGCGCGCCTACGAGTCGGGGTTCGTCCCGGTGCGCTGATGCGGCGGCGTCGCCTCGGTGACGAGCAGCCGCGACCGACCGAGGGGGTGTCCGGCGACCGAGACGGTCGCGCCCACGCCCTCGAGCGCGCCGCGGAGCCGGGCCTCGATGACGGGGACCCGGTCGGGCGACGGGGGCTCGTACGCGAGCACGAGCCGTCCGGCGGGTCGGAGGGCGCGCAGCAGCCGCCCCACCAGCGCCGGGTCGGTGCCGGTCCAGAAGACGTTGACGTTGATCGCGAAGATGGCGTCGTACGTGCCCGGCGGCAGGTCGGCGTCCTCGACGGCGATCTGCTCGACCCGCGCGCGGCCCCCGGCCACGTACGGCGCGAGCCGTCGCCGGGCGTTCGCGACCGCCGTCGCGGACCGGTCGGTCGCGAGGATCGTGCCCGTGCGCAGGCGTGCGGCGACGAGCTCCGCCGCGACGCCCGCGCCGCAGCCGATCTCGAGCACCGCGGCGTCGGGAGCGACGTCCAGCCGCTCGACCGTGACGGCGACCCGCTCCGGGACCGCGCCGGCGCGACGCGTCACGACGCGCCCGTCACGCCCCGGGCGCGCCCGGCCCCGTCGTCTCGTCGGCGAGGCGGGCCAGGTCGGCGAGGCGGTCCTTCCAGAAGGCGCGCAGCCGTTCCGCGAGATCGGTGGACTCGAGGCCGCCGTGCTGCACGCCCACCCGCACCTTGCCGCGCGGCGTCCCGTCGTCGTCGCGCGCCTGGTAGAGCCCGACGATGACTCGCCCGGGCCGGTGCGCGGGTGCCCCGAGCGCGCCGACCGGCCACACGAGCCGCACCGACGACGTCGGGGTGGCGCCGAGGACCTCGCTGCGCTCGCCCGCGCCGGCCTCCGCCAGGCCGGGGTCGAGCCAGCGCGCGCGGTGCTCGGCGTCGGCGACGAGGGCGAAGACGCCCTCCAGGTCGCCGGCCACCGACTTCGTGGAGCTCACCTCGAACCTGCCGTCGGCGCGCTGGCCGGGGGCGCGCATCCCGCGCTCCTGCTCGTACGCGACCGTGACCGACTGGGCCCACCAGCCGTCCACGCCGTGCTCGGCCGCGAGCCAGGCCGCGATCTCGCGGTGGCTCCAACCGCTCGCCCCGGCGGCGTCCAGCAGCGAGAACCACTCGCCGCGCCCGCGGCCGGTCGCCTCCGCGACGGCGTCGTCGCCGATCGTCTGCACGCTGCGCCGCGTGCCCTCGCCGGTAGCCATAGGGGGCAGCGTAGGTCGGCCTCAGGGCGCGAGCACCCCGGGGATCTCGGCCAGGCGCGTGGCCAGCTCGTGCCCGTCCCGGCCCTCGACGGTCGGGACGGGCCGCCGGGAGACGAGGTCGACGTCGTCCCCGGCACGCTCGGGCGCGGGCACGTTCCCGGCCAGGACCTGCTGGCCGGGGGTGAGTCGCCGGATCGCGACGGCCTCGACCCGGCCCGGCCAGCGGTCGACCGCGCGCGCGTAGACCTGGGCGTCATGCTGACCGTCGTCTCCGACGAGGAGCCAGCGCACGTGGGGGAACCGCGCCATGAGCAGGTCCAGGCTGGCGTTCTTGTGGGCCTGGCCGCTGCGGAACCAGCCCGTGAGCGTCGGCCCCCAGTCGGTGAGCAGGAGCGGCCCCGTTGGGTACCCGTGGCGCCCGAGGAACGAGCGCAGGGTGGCCGCGGTGTTCCACGCCCCCGTCGAGAGGTACAGGAACGGGGCGTCGGGATGCGCGGCGGCGAGCGCCTGATAGAGCTCCGGCATGCCCTCGACCGCGCGCCGCGAGCCGGCGTGGCGGACGAACGTGTTCCACGCCGCCAGCAGCGGGCGGGGCACGGCCGTGACCATGGTGGTGTCGTCGATGTCGCTGACGACCCCGAACCTCGTGCGGTCGTCCACCACCAGCAGCGGAGCGGTCGTGACGCACCTGCCCCGGTCGTCGATCCCGGTGAGGGTGATCTCCTGCCACCCCGCCCGCAGCGGCTCCGGCGGGCGGACCTCGACGTCGACGTAGCCGGCGCGGTCCGTCGTCACGACGTCGGTGCCGGCGCCCACCTGGACCTGCACCCGGTACCGGGGGGCCGGCACGGTGAGGAAGTGCCGGAACCCCCGCCGCGCCGCGCGCCGGGCCGTGCGGTCGTCGTCGCCCGGGCGCTGCGGCGAGAGCAGCACCCGGGCGAGGACCCGCACCCTGTCCGGCGAGCCGTAACCGGTGAACGCCTCCATCCGGGGCCGCCAGCCGAGGCGGTGCAGCAGCCACCCGGCGGCCGCGTAGAACCGGTCCTCGACCGCCGCGGCCAGGTGCGGTCGCTGCGAGGGGAGCGCCGTCGGGGTCGTCACGACCCGATCGTCCCAGTTTCCGCCCGCCCGTGCCGGTCGTCCGAGCCGGTCGTCCGAACCGGCTACCGCCGGTCAACCGAGCGACGACAGCCCGAACGCCGTCGCGAACCCGAGCACCGTGACGAGGCCTGTCACCGGCCCGCCGAACTCGGTGGCCTCCGGGATCATCGTGTCGACCAGCATCGTGAGCAGCGCGCCCGCGGCGAAGGCCTGCACGACGGCGACGGTCGCCGGGTCGGCGGTGCCGAGGGCCGCGTACCCGACGCCGGCGGCGACGGCCGAGACCAGCGTCGTGCCGCCCCAGAGCAGGAAGAGCCGCCCGCTCGACGTCCCCGCCTGGCGCAGGCCGACGGTGGCCGACATCGCCTCCGGGAGGTTGGAGAGGAACACCGCCGCGAGCATCGCGACGCTCACCCCGCCGCCGCCGACGAGCGTCGAGCCGAGCACCACCGACTCGGGGATGCCGTCGAGCACCGTGCCGAGCGCGATGGCGCCGCCCGAGCCCTCGGACTGCGTTCCCGTGGAGCGTTTCCGGTCGCGGCCGCCCTGCCGGTCGATGAGCAGGTCGCCCACGAAGAAGGTGAGCGCCCCGGCCGCGAGCCCCGCGAGGAGCACCCACCCGCTCGCCGACTCCGCGGCGTCCTCGACCAGGTCGTACGCCACCGCGCTGATGAGCACGCCCGCGCCGAACGCCATGATCAGGCCGGTGAGCCGGCGGCTCGGCGTGCGCCACAACACCAGCGCCGCGCCGATCAGCAGCGACGAGCTGCCCAGCAGACCCCACCAGAACCCGGCCACGCCGCCATTCGACCAGGTGGACGCGGGTGACGCGCGCCGACGACCGGGGCCGGGCCGGGGCCTCCTCCCTGCGGGACTGCGCGTGTCGGCCTAGCGTCGACCTATGACCAAGACCAGCAGCGGCGATCGCACCGAGAAGAAGAGCAACAAGTCCGCGAAGATCCTGTACCGGCCCGTCGGCATCGCGAGCTCCATCGTGGGCGGCATCGTCGCCGGTCAGGTATTCAAGCTGGTGTACAAGAAGGTGGCGCCAGGCCATCCCGACGACGTGCCCGGGCCGCTCCAGTCCGAGTACCGCATGCGCGAGATCGTGCTCGCGTCGTTGATCCAGGGCGCGATCTTCTCGGTGGTGAAGGCGCTCATCGACCGCGGCGGCGCCCGGGTCTTCGAGAAGTGGACGGGGGAGTGGCCGGGCGACTGATCGGGTCGGCGCCGACGGGCGACGCCGCAGTCACCCGCGCCCGGTGACGACGGGGCAGGCGGCGAGGTGGTCGTCCACCAGCCCGCACGCCTGCATGGCGGCGTACGCCGTCGTCGGGCCGAAGAACCGGAACCCCTCCTTCTTCAAGGCCTTGGCGAGCGCCACCGACTCCGGGGTGGTTGCCGGCACGTCGCCCCAGGCCGCGACCCGCTCGGCCCGGGCTGCGGGCGCGAACGACCAGAACAGCTCGTCGAGCGTGCGCCCGGAGTCGTGCAGGGCGAGCACGGCGCGGGCGTTGCCGACCGTGGCCTCGATCTTCTGCCGGTTGCGGATGATCCGTGCGTCGCCCAGCAACCGCGCGACGTCGTCGTCGCCGAACGCCGCGACCCGCTCGGGCTCGAAGCCGGCGAAGACCTCCCGGAACGCGGGCCGCTTGCGCAGCACGGTGAGCCAGGACAGGCCGGACTGGAAGCCCTCCAGCGCGAGGCGCTCCAGCAGCGCGGCCTCGCCGTGCACCGGCACCCCCCACTCCGTGTCGTGGTACGCCTCGTAGAGCGGGTCGCCGTCGCCGAAGCAGCGCAGCCCGCCGGGTCGCGGGGCCGGTGATGCGGACGGTGGTGCGGTGGGTGCAGGCCCGGGGGGCGTGCCCGGCGTGGTCGTCGTCATGACCCCAGGGTGCACGCAGGGGCCGACACCGTGGGGCTCGTCCACAGGCGTCCACAGGCCCCGTGGCCTGTGGACGGGCTCGGCGGCAGGCGGCCGGGGCCGGGGGCCGAGGCACGATCTCACCCGGCCCGCGCAGCAGATGGCCAGCGCAACGGTTCCCGTCCTGGCTATGGTCGTGGGCACGCTCGTCCGCCGGCGCCGGGAGGCCTGATGACGCACGACACCCACGGGCCGGTCGCCACCCCGCCGCGACCGGTCCGACGCCCGACGCTCGCGGCCGTCGCCGAGCGCGCCGGCGTGAGCCTGAAGACGGCGTCCCGCGTGCTGAACGACGAGCCGAACGTGGCGACGGCGACCCGCGCGCGGGTGCAGGCGGCGGCGCTCTCCCTCGGCTTCCGCCGCAACGCCGTCGCGGCGGACCTCGCCCGCGGGGGCGCGTCGCGCCTCGTCGGCTTCGTCACCGGCGACCTCGCGAACCCGTTCTACTCGGCCGTCGCGAGCGGCATCGAGCGCGAGCTGCGCGGGAGGGGCCTGCAGCTCATCACGGCCAGCTCCGACGAGGACCCGGAACGGGAGCGCGCGCTCACCGAGGAGCTGATCGAGCGGCGCGTGGGCGCGCTCGTCGTCACGCCCACCTCCCACGAGCACGCCGCGCTGCGCGACGAGCTGGCCGCGGGGCTGCCCGTCGTGCTCGTCGACCGCCCCGCGCGCGACATCGAGGCCGACACCGTCGTCATCGACAACCGTGGCGGCGTGCGCGCGGCCGTGTCGCACCTGCTGGCGCACGGCCACCGGCGGATCGGCCTGGTCGGCGACGAGTCCCGGCTGTGGACCTTCCAGGAGCGCCGCGAGGCGTTCGTCGAGACGCTCGCCGGTGCCGGGATCACCGACCCCGACCGGTACGTGCGCGACGGCGCGCACGACGCCGACCGGGCCCGGGCGTTCGTGGACGAGCTGCTCGCGCTCGACCAGCCGCCCACCGCGCTCGTGACGGCGAACAACAAGATCACCGTCGGCGCGCTGCACGCCCTGCGGGACCGGACGGGCGCGGCCTCCGACCGGCAGGAGCGGTCGGTAGCGCTCGTGGGCTTCGACGACTTCGAGCTCGCCGACCTGCTCGGCGTCACCGTGGTCGGGTACGACGCCGCGGAGATGGGGCGGCGCGCGGCGGCTCTCGCGCTGGCCCGCGCGGCCGATCCCGGACGCCCGACACAGCTGGTGGTCGTGCCCACCCGTCTGGTGGCGCGGGGCAGCGGAGAGGTGCGCACGTCGGGGTCCTCGGGAGCTCGCCGTACCGACGCTTGACAGCGCTGTCGGCGGTTGCGACGCTGGCCCCCGCCAGAGCTCTGCCGCGCCCGTCCGACCGGACGGACCAGCGGCGGAGCAGCCCGACGAGCGACCGCCCCACACCGCCGTGGAAGGAACGAGCCGCATGACTGCACCGGTTGGCCCACGCCCAGAGGCACGCCGCGACCCCAGGAAGGGCCGGCTCCGCAGGATCCTCGCCCTCACGACGACCGCCGCCCTCGGCGTCGGCCTGGGCGTCGCCGCGACGGGCGCCCCTGCGCTCGCCGCCCCGCCGTCGGACGACGGGACGGAGCGCGTGCGCGGCCCGCTGACGGACTACGTCAACCCGTTCATCGGCACCAAGGACGACGGGAACACGTACCCCGGCGCGGCGGCGCCGTTCGGCATGGTGCAGCTCTCGCCCGACAACGGGCACAACGTCGGCTACAACTACGACAACGAGCTGGTGCGCGGCTTCTCCCTCGTGCACCTCTCCGGCGTCGGCTGCGGCCTGGGCGGCCCGCTGCCCGTGCTGCCCACCACGGGCGACGTGACCAGCACGGACTACGCCGACTACGCGCTCGGGTACACGCACGACGACGAGGAGGCGGCCCCCGGGTACTACCGCGTCGGGCTGCAGGCCCCGGACGGCGTGGTGCAGGCGGAGCTCACGGCGTCCGAGCACACCGGCGTGCAGCGGTACACGTTCCCGTCCACGGAGAAGGCCACCGTCCTGCTCAACACGGGCCAGGCGCTCAACCGGGTCACCGGCTCGAGCGTGCGGGTCGTCGACGAGCGGACCATCGAGACCAGCATCACCACGCGGGGCTTCTGCCAGGACACCGAGCCGCAGACCATCCACACCCGCACCGTCTTCGACCGGCCGTTCGCCGCGCACGGCACGTGGACGGGCGACGACGTCGCCGCGGGCTCCGACGGCGCCGAGGGCGAGGGCCGGCTCGGCGCGTACGTCCAGTTCGACGCGACGAAGGACCGCGACGTCGAGGTCGTGACGTCCATGAGCTACGTCGACGCGCGCGGCGCGAAGGCCAACCTGCGGGCCGAGCGCGGCACGTTCGACCAGGTCCACCAGGCGACCACCCGGGCGTGGGAGGAGCGGCTGCGCACCGTGCAGGTCGCCCGTGGCGCCTCCGGGGACCTGCGCACCTTCTACTCCTCGCTGTACCGCAGCTTCCTCGCGCCGAACGTCGGCTCCGACGTCGACGGCCGCTACCGCGGCTGGGACGGCGAGGTGCACCGGGAGAAGGGCTTCACCTACTACCAGAACTACTCGCTGTGGGACACGTACCGCACGCAGCAGCAGCTGCTGGCGCTGCTGGCTCCCCGCGAGTCGGAGGACATGGCGCTGTCGGTGGTGCGCCAGGGCCAGCAGGGCGGCTGGTTGCCGCGCTGGGGCTACGGCACGGTCGAGACGAACATCATGACCGGCGACCCGGTGACGCCGTTCCTGGTCAGCGCGTTCCACCAGGGCCTGCTCGACGGGCACGAGGAGGAGGCGTACGAGGTCCTGAAGCAGAACGCGGACGGCGTGCCGCCCGCCGACTCGGTGTCGAACGGCCGCGCCGGCAACGTGGAGTACCTGCGCGACGGCTTCGTGCCGCAGGACCCGTCGCGCCGCACGCGTCCCGGTGACTTCGACCTCGACCACGGCGGCTCCGCCACGCTCGAGTACGCGCTGTCGGACGCGATGCTCTCGACGATGGCCCGCGAGCTGGGACACCACGCGGACGCCCGCCGGTACGCCGAGCGCGGGCAGAGCTACCGCAACGTCTTCGACCCGCGCACCGGCGCGTTCCGGGCCCGCAACGCGGACGGCCTGTTCATCGGCGACCCGGACCCGGCACAGAGCGAGGGCTTCCACGAGGGCACGGCGGTGCAGTACCAGTGGCTCGTCCCGCAGGACGTGCCCGGGCTCGTCGACCTGCTCGGCGGCGCGGACGCCACGGTGCGCGACCTCGATGCGTTCTTCGCCTACGACGAGCTGCTCGCCGACCCGGAGCGCACCGCGCGCGAGGTGTGGGTCAACGGCACGTACGACTACTACGGCTGGCACACCTACAACCCGAACAACGAGCCGAACCTGCCGGCGCCCTACACCTACCTGTGGCTGGGCCAGCCGTGGAAGACGACCGACGTCGTGCGGGCCGCGTCGACGCTGTTCACCGACGGCCCGGACGGGGTGACGGGCAACGACGACCTGGGCACGATGTCGGCCTGGCACGTGCTGTCGTCGCTCGGGATCTACCCGATGGCGCCGGGCGTGGACCTGTGGGGCATGACCACGCCGCGGTTCGACGACGTGCGGATCGACCTCGACGGCAGCTTCTACCGCCGCGGGTCGCTGCACATCACGGCCGACGGCGTGTCCGACGCCCAGCGCTACACGCAGTCCGTCTCGGCGGGCCGCCGCGACGTGTCCCGCGCCTACCTCACGGGTGCCGAGCTGACGTCGGCGGGCTCGCTCGACTTCGAGGTCGGGGCCACGCCGTCCGACTGGGCCACGGCCCAGGACGACCTGCCGGGCGCGGTCGCCGCCCGTCCCGCCCAGGACGACGACCGGCTGTTCGCCGGCACCGCCCCGCAGCATCCCGTGCTGCACGCGGGCGAGAGCGTCGAGGCGTCGGTCGAGGTCGTCGCGCAGGGTCGCGGCGAGGTGTCGGGAAGCGTCGCCGTCGAGCCGGACGGCCCGGTGCAGGCCACGACCGACCTCGCCGACTGGACCGCCGACTCCGGCGGGCTGCCGACGACGGTCAGCGGCACCGTCACCTTCACCGCGCCGGCCGACGCCGCGCCGGGGGAGTACGCCACGCGGATCGTCGTGACGGACGAGGCGGGGAACACCGTCGAGCGGGAGGTGCCGGTCGTGGTCGCCGCGGACTCGTGGCTCGCCCCGGCGTTCGACAACGTCGGCATCGGCGACCGCGGGGAGGCCAACGCCGACCTCGACGGCGGCGGCGCCTACCTGCTGCGCGACGGGCTCGCCAACGCCGGCGCCGTGCAGGGCCTCGAGCTCACCGTCCCCGGCACCGACCTGACCTACGTGCTCGGGGCGCCCGCGGCCGGGGAGCCGGACAACGTCGTCGCGAACGGGCAGGAGCTGGCGGTGCCCGAGGAGCGCGCCGGGGCCACCGCGCTGTCTGTTGTCGGGACGGCGACGCACGGCACGCAGACCGGCACGCTGCGCCTCGGCTTCGCCGACGGCACCAGCGAGGACGTCGAGGTCGCGCTCACGGACTGGTGCGCCGGCTCGCCGGCGGCCGACAACGTCCTGGCCGCCAAGCCCGGCGGCCGAGGCAACGGCACCGGCGTCGACAACTTCGGCTGCGGCCTCTACGCGACCGCGCCCGTCGCCGTCCCGGAGGGCAAGCGGCTCGCGTCCGTGACCCTGCCCGCCAACACCCGCATGCACGTGTTCGCGTTCGCGACGAACTGACCGCAGGAGCGCCGCGAGGCGCTGCTCGACACGATCAGGGGCGGCACCGGTCGCCCCATGACCCGACTGGAGTGTGACCATGCTTCCCATCCGCTGGCCGAGACGAGCGGCCGCCGCCCTGGTGGTGGGCTGCCTCGCGCTCGGAGGGCAGACCGCCGCCGCGACGGTGGGGACCGGGAACGGCGCCGTGCCGCCGCACCACCGCGACGTGCTGGAGCTCACGCAGTACGTCGACCCGCGCATCGGCACGTCGGTGAACCCGGCCAGCGGGTATGCCGGGAACGTCAACGCCGGCGCGCAGGTCCCCTTCGGCGCGGTCACGTTCGGCCCCGACATGCCGCGGCGGGACTTCAACGGGTCGGGCGGGTACCTGATCGGCGCGGACGCGACCTCGGGCTCGATCAACTTCTTCAGCCTGACGCACCTGAGCGGGGTCGGCTGCCCCGGCCAGGGCGCGGTCGCCATGATGCCGCGCGCCACGGCGGCACCGCTGGTGAACGGCAGCAACCGGGTCACCCCGGTGGGCTTCCGGACGGCCACCGAGTCGGCCTCGCCGGGCTACTACGACGTCGGCCTCGACAACGGGGTGGACGCCGAGTTCACCGCGACCCAGCGCACGGGCATGGCGCGCTTCACGTTCCCGGACGAGGACGCGGGCTTCCTGGCGCTCGACATGCGGGTCAACGCGCGCGCCAACCAGGGCGGCACGGTCCAGGTCAAGCCCGAGAACGTCTCGCTCGAGGTGAGCGACGACGGCCGCACGATCTCGGGCCAGACGGTCGCGCCGGCGTTCTGCACGCCGTACGGGACCAAGTGGAACGCGCCGGTCTACTTCCACGCCGAGCTCGACAAGCCCCTCCAGGCGCAGGCGGAGGGCAGCACCGTCAACACGGTGAAGAACGGGGGCGGCGTCTTCCAGTACGACCTGACCGACGACGACCGCACCCTCACCATGAAGGTCGGGATCTCCTCGGTCAGCGCCGCGAACGCGAAGCTCAACCTGGACACCGAGAACCCGGACGGCTCCTTCGACGAGGTGCGCGCCGACGCCGACGCCGACTGGAACGAGCGCCTCAACACCGTGCAGGTGGACCGGGCGGCCGACCCCGGGGCGCTGACCGCGAAGCAGCGCGACGACCTCGTCCAGCTCTACACGGCGCTCTACCGCGTCTTCGGCTCGCCGACGGTGTACTCCGACGTCAACGGCGACTTCCGCAGCATGAGGGCGAACGAGCCGTACCCCGGCGGGGTCGACGCGACCGGAGGGGTGGAGCAGCGGCCGGTCGCGAACGTCGCGGACTACGACTACACGCGGCCCGACGGCACGACCGGCAGCTACGGGACGCAGTACACCAGCTTCTCGATGTGGGACACCTACCGCTCCCAGGCGCAGCTGCTCGCGCTGCTCGCGCCGAAGGAGTCGGCCGAGATGATGCAGTCCCTGGTCGTCGACGCCCAGCAGTGCGGCGCCTTCCCGCACTGGGTGGACGGCAGCGACGACTCGACGCCGATGGCGGGCGACAACGCGCTGCCTGTGCTGGCCGGTGCCCGCGAGTTCGGGGTGGACGACTTCGACCTCGTCACCGCCGGCCGGCTCGTGAAGCAGTCGGTCTTCGACCCCACGAGCTCGTGCAACGACCGGGCGAGCATGGCGGGCGCCGAGCAGTACCTGCGTGACGGCTACTACCCCGGTGGATCGTCGAACAACATCGAGCGGTACAACAGCGACCGGGCTGCGGCCGCCTTCCTGGCCGGGCTGCCGAAGGACGTCCGCGAGGACCCGAGCGTGGCGGTGACCGACGCGGAGCTGGACGCGCTCCACGACCGCGCCGACTGGTGGCGCAACATCTTCGACGAGTCCACGGGCACCATCAAGGCGCGCAAGGCGCCCACGACGCCCGGAGAGCTCGGAGAGCTCGCCACCGGGTCGTTCCACGAGTCGACCGAGCCCAACTACTTCTGGTCCTTCGGCCACGCCTGGTCGGACCTCATCGAGGCCTCCGGCGGCAAGCAGACGGCGGTCGAACGGCTGAACCGGCTCTTCTCCGTCGACGACGAGCTCACCGCGACGCCGACGCTGCGGCAGCTCAACGGAGGCCAGGAGTCCCAGGGGCTCTACATCGGCAACGAGCCGTCGCACGCGGCGCCGTGGGCCTACAACTGGGCGGGCAAGCCGGCCGCCACCCAGTACGTCGTGCAGCAGATCATGGACGTGGCCTTCACCACGCGGCGGGACGGGCTGCCGGGCAACGACGACATGGGGGCCACCTCGAGCTGGTACGTGTTCGCCGCGCTGGGCATGTTCCCGACCGTCGCCTCGGAGGGCGGGGTGTCGCTCTCGACGCCGCAGTTCCCTGCGACCACGGTGTGGCTGGGCAACAAGCCGCTGCGCCTCACCACGTCCGCGGACGCGGCGACGGCGCCGTTCATCCAGTCGGCGCGGCTCGACGGCGTCGACTACCCGGGCTCGTGGCTGCCGATGTCGAAGGTGCGCCGCGGCGTGGAGCTGAGCTACACGCTGGGCACCGAGGCGTCGCAGTGGGCGGCCGCCGAGGCGCTCACGCCGCCGTCCGGGTCGGACGGGAACTACGACAAGATGACGGCCCTCGGAGACCCGAAGAAGTCCTCCGGTCACTGACGGTCGGTCGCCGGGCGGGCGGACACGCGTTCGTGTCCGCCCGCCCGGCTCGCCGGCGCCGGGCCTGGCATCGTGGGAGCGTGCTGCTCGACGCGAAGACGCTGCGGGGGATCACCGCCGGGACCGTGACCCACACGTACCGCCGCTGGACGGTGGTCCGCGTGCGCCCCGGCTCGCGGATGCGCACGAGGGCGGGCGTGGTCGAGGTGACGGCGATCGACCCGGTCGCGGCCGAGGGGATCACGGACGACGACGCGCGCGGCGCAGGCTTCGCGTCGGCCGACGCCGCCCGCGCGTGGGTCGCGCGCAAGGGCGAGGGCGACCTGTACCGGGTCGGCCTGGCGCTCGTCGGCGACGACCCGCGGATCGCGCTCCGGGCGGACGCCGACCTGGACGCGGCCGCCGTCGACGACATCAGGAAGCGGCTGGCGCGCATGGACCGCGCCGCGAGCGAGCCCTGGACGCGGGCGTACCTCGAGCTGATCGTCGCGCGGCCCGCCGTCGTCGCGCGCGAGCTGGCGGCCGGGATCGGCATGGAGCGTGACCCGTTCAAGATCCGTGTGCGGCGGCTCAAGGAGCTCGGCCTCACCGAGAGCCTCGACGTCGGCTACCGCCTCTCCCCGCGGGGTCGCGCGTACCTCGACGCCACGTCCGACGCCGATCCTCGATCGACGTAGTGCCCGCTATTACTTCACGCTCGGGAAGCGGTAGCGGGTGCTACGTCGACCCGTTCCGACGGGACGTCTCAGCCGCGCTCGCCCCACCCGGCTCGCGCGGCGTGCCACCCGAGCTGCACCCGCGTGCGGACGCCCGCGCGGTCCATGAGGTCACGGACCCGGCGCTGCACGGTGCGCTGAGAGACGCCGAGGTGGTGCGCGGCCGCCTCGTCCGTGTGGCCGGCGAGCAGCAGGGACAGCAGGCGCGCGTCGACGTCGTCCGCCGCACCGACGGCCGTCGCGGCCGTCGCGGCGTCGAGGACGACGGGCGCCGCCGTCGCCCACACGACGTCGAACAGGGCGATCAGCCCGGACAGGAGCGCGCCGGGCCGCACGAGCATCGCCGCCGCCGAGGCCCGGAGCGGGTCGGCGAGCACGGGCAGGAAGGCGAGCTCGCGGTCGACCACGACCATCCGCAGCGGCAGCGACTCCGCGATGCGGGCCTCCTCGCCTGCCGCGAGCGACTCGGCGAACGCGTCCAGGCCGCCGGGGAACTCGTCGAGCATCGTCCGCTCGAGCACCACCCGGTACTGCACGCCGCGCTCGACGAGCTCTTCCTCGACGGCGTTCTCGTCCGCGCTCGTCACCGCGACGGGGTGCTGGACGAACGCGAGCACCTCGGACCGGGCGCCCGCCTGGACCCGGGTGAACCATCGGGCCACGGCGTCGGCGCCGCGGACCATCTGCACCACCTCGTCCGCGGCGCCCTCCACGCCGGCGAGCCGGTACATCTCCTCGAGCGTGTCCAGCTCCGCCTGGGCCCGGCGCACGGCGTCCTCGTGCGCCGCGACCGCGGCCCCGAGCGTCACCGACGGTGGGGCGGCGACGAACCGCCTGGCGCCCAGGCCGCCGGCCCCGCCGGCGAGCCGCGTGGCGAAGCCACGGGAGGCGAGCGCGTCCAGCCAGGCGCGCGCCGTGCCGACCGGGACGTCCAGGGTCGCCGCGAGCTCCGCCCCGTCGGCGGACGACGTCGCGACGAGCGCCCGGTACGCGCGCAGCAGGTCGGGGGACAGGCCAGCCGCGTGCCCGAGGAGGTCGCGTCCGGTGTCGTCCATCGACCTCCCTCGCCCGTGCGTCCTGCGGCGGTGCGGGTTCGCGCCATGTCGTAGACCCGCCACCGCAGGACATTGTGCCCGGTCGAGGGCGTTGGCAGGGTCTGCTCTCACCACTGTCGACCGCGAGAGGCACCACCCATGCGACCACACGCCCGCGCCGGGCTCGCCGCCACAGCGGTGGGTGCCGTGCTGGCGGCCAGCGCGCTCCCCGCGCTCGCCGCGCCGCCGTCCTCCGCCACGTCGACGGGGGGTGCGACGGCGGGGGCGACGACGCCCGCGCCGGCCGCCGCCGAGCCGGTGACCGTCACCCTCCTCACCGGGGACGTCGTCCACCTGACCACGACGCCGTCCGGCAAGGCGGCCGTGACGGTCGAGGCCGCGCCGGGCGCGACCGGCCCGGTGCAGACCATGCAGGTCGGCGAGGACCTGTACGTCGTGCCGGACGCCGCGCAGCCGTACCTCGCCTCGGGCGCGCTGGACCAGGCGCTGTTCAACGTCACCGACCTCGTCGAGGACGGGTACGACGACGCGAGCTCCGGCGGCATCCCCGTCATCGCGCAGTACGACCGGCGGCTGCGGGCGACCCCCGCCCCGCTGGCCGGCAGCGAGAAGGCGCTCGACCTCCCGTCGATCGGCGGCGCCGCGCTCGTCGCGGACACCGACGAGGCGGCGGAATTCTGGGGCGCGCTGACCGCGCCGTCCCGGGCGCGCTCGGCCGGAAAGCCCGGCACGTTCGCGGGTGGCGTCGCCAAGCTCTGGCTCGACGGCCGCGTGGAGGCCACGCTCGACGTCAGCGTCCCGCTGGTCGGCGCCCCCGAGGCGTGGGCTTCCGGCCACGACGGCACGGGCGCCACGGTCGCCGTCCTCGACACCGGCATCGACGCCGCGCACCCGGACCTCGTCGACGTGGTCACGCAGACGCAGTCGTTCGTGCCGGGCGAGACCGTGACGGACGTGCACGGGCACGGCACCCACGTCGCGTCGACCGTGGCGGGCTCCGGCGCGGCGAGCGGCGGCGCCAACAAGGGCGTGGCGCCGGGCGCCGACGTCGCGGTCGGCAAGGTGCTCGGCGACGACGGGTACGGCCAGGACTCCTGGATCATCGCGGGCATGGAGTGGGCCGCCCGGACGGCGGACGCCGACGTCGTGAGCATGAGCCTCGGCGACGACTCCCGCCACGACCAGACCGACCCGATCGCGCAGTCCCTCAACGCGCTCACCGCCGAGACGGACGCCCTGTTCGTCGTGGCGGCGGGCAACGCCGGCCGCACCGGGTCGGTGAGCAGCCCCGGCACGGCCGACGCGGCGCTCACCGTCGCGGCCACGGACGACCGGGACCGGCTCGCGACCTTCTCCTCGCGCGGGCCGCGCGGCCTGGACGACGGCCTCAAGCCGGACCTCGCGGCGCCGGGCGTCGGGATCACCGCCGCGCGCTCGCAGTTCTCGTCCGGCTCGGGCTCGTACAAGTCGATGAACGGCACGTCGATGGCGACGCCGCACGTCTCGGGCGCCGCCGCGATCCTCGCTGCCGCCCACCCCGAGTGGGGCGCGCAGCGGATCAAGGACGCGCTCATGTCGTCGTCCAAGCCGCTCGACTACACCCTCTACGAGGTGGGCTCGGGCCGGCTCGACGTGCCCGCGTCGCTCGAGGGGGTCGACGCCACCGGGTCCGTGTACTTCGGCAAGGTCGCCTGGGGCGACGCCGACCCGGAGCCGCAGACCCGCACGATCACGTACTCGAACGACACCGACGCGGACGTCGAGCTCGACCTGGCGGCGACCACGGACGGGCCGGACGGCGCCGTCGACCTGGTGACGCTCTCTGCCGACCACGTCGTCGTCCCGGCGCACGGCTCGGCCTCCGTCGACGCGACGGCGTCGTTCGGCGTCGCGCCGACGACGGGCCACTACCTCGGTGCGGTCGTCGCGACGGACGCCACGGGCGCCGTCGTCGCGCGCACCGGCACGGGCCTGACCCGCGAGGAGGAGCGGTACGACGTCGACGTCACCGTCCTCGGCCCGGACGGCGAGCCGGTGCCGGCCCAGGTGACCTTCTACCAGTACGGCACGACGAACGTCTCGCAGTTGGTCACCGACGCCGCGACCGGCACGACGCCGGCCCAGCGCGTCGTCCCGGGCGTCTACGCGGCGACGGCGAGCGTCCGCTTCGCGGACACCGACGGCACCGACCGGACCTACCTGCTGACCGCCCCGCACGTCGCCGTGACCGACGGCGACCAGCACGTCGTGCTGGACGCCCGGGACGCGAGCGAGGTCGAGCTCGACACCCCGCGCCCGAGCGACGACCTGTCCGGGCGGGTCGAGTGGTTCCACGACTCCGGCGTCGGCGGCGAGTACGCGACGTTCTACGTCTCGATGGCGACGACGCCCGGCGCGGAGGTCTGGGCGAACGAGACCGGCGACGTGCCGGGCGGGCAGTTCGCCTTCACCAGCCGCTGGTCGCGCACGGCGTCGCTGCTGGACCTGGAGGCGAGGACCTCGCGCACGGTGAAGCTCGACCCGCTCTACCAGCGCGGCAGCGCACGCCTGGACGGGAAGGTCCGCCTGGACGCCGTCGTCGCGGGGACGGGCACGGCCGAGGAGCTCGCCGCCGTCGATGCCGAGAGCAAGGCCGTCGTCGTGACGAACAGCGCCGCCGTGGACCCCGTCGCCCGGGCGCAGGTCGCGGCCGACGCGGGCGCCGCACTGCTCGTGGTCGTCAACGACGGCCCGGGCGTCCTGTACGACCCTGCGGGCGGCACGAACCTGCCCGTGGTGTCCCTCCCGGCCGAGCAGGGCGCGGCCCTCCTCGCCGGCTCGGCGACGCTGCGCGGCTCCGCGACGGAGTTCGGGGACTACGCGTACGAGATCGCGCACACGTGGTCGGGCGCGGTGCCTGGCGACCTCACCGTCGCCCCGCGCGAGCGCGAGCTGGCCCGGGTCACCGACCGGCTCGTCGACCCCGACCCGCGGGTCGCGTTCGTCACCCGGTACGACTGCCCCGACTACCTGCGCTCGTGCCTGGGTGGGCCCCAGCCGCGGATGACGGGCAGCGAGCTGGACACCTACGTCTCGACGGTGGACTCCCCGAGCTGGTACACCGACATCTACTCCACGAACGGCTGGTCCGTGCGCGACGACACGCGGGCCTACCGGCCCGGCGAACGGACGACGATCGACTGGTTCGGCGTGGTCGCGCCGCACCAGGGCCCGGGCTTCTGGCAGTCGACGGCGAACGGGCGCTTCTTCCGGCTCAACGTGCCGTACGCGAGCAGCAGCGGCGACCTGACCGGCACCTTCGGCGACAGGGCGACCGTCGTCAGCCGGCTCTTCCAGGACGACACCCTCGTGCGGGAGGGCGCCTCGCAGGCCTTCCAGGGCACCGTCCCCGCCGCGTCCGGCGCGCACAGGTACCGGTTCGAGATGGACACCGCGGTGGACCCCGCCGTCTGGCCGTACTCCACCCGGACGTCGACGGCGTGGGAGTTCGCCTGGGACCAGGCGCAGTCGACCGCGCTCGTGCCGATCATCTCCGTCGGGTACGACGCGCCGACGGACCTGTCCGGCGAGGTCAGCGCGCGCCGCGGCACCGAGATCGCCGTGACGGCCCGGCACGAGGACGGCGCCGTCGGCGCCGGGGCCATCACCGGCGTCGACGTCGAGCTCTCCTACGACGAGGGCGAGACGTGGGAGCCGGCGCGCACCCGTGGCGACGGCGACGGGCGGTGGACCGTGCGGCTCGACCCGCCGCGGCACGCGTCCAGCGTCTCGCTGCGGACCACGGCCGCCGACGACGCGGGCAACAGCGTCACGCAGGAGGTCGTGAAGGCGTTCGGCCTGCGCTGACCGACGGTTCGCCGGTCGAGCCCGTCGAGACCCGACCTCCGCTGGTTGAGCCTGTCGAAACCCGGTGCGTGGTTTCGGCAGGCTCGACCGGCGACTTGTCACTCCCGGGACAGCACCAGCGCCGCGCTGTGCCCGCCGAACCCGAACGCGTCGACCAGCGCGTGCCGGGCGTTCGTCGGGCGCAGCGCGGTCACGACGTCGAGGTCCACCTCGGGGTCCTGCTCGTCGAGGTTGAGGGTGGGCGGCACGACGCCCTCGCGCATGGCGCGCAGCGCGACCATCGCGCCGAGCGCGCCGGAGGCGCCGAGCAGGTGGCCGGTCGACGCCTTGGTGGCGGTGACGGGCGGCGGGTCGCCCAGGGCGTCGCGCAGGGCGCGGGCCTCGTTGAGGTCGCCCGACGGCGTGGAGGTGGCGTGCGCGTGCACCAGCCCCAGGTCGGACGCCGCGAGCCCGGCGGAGCGCAGCGCGAGGCCGACGGTGCGGGCCTGGTTGACAGGCTCGCCGCCGACGATGTCGTGCGCGTCGGAGGTCAGCGCCGCGCCGTCGACGGCGCCCAGGACCGTCGCGCCGCGCGCGCGGGCGTGCTCCTCGGCCTCGAGCACCAGCACGACGGCGCCCTCGCCCATGACGAACCCGTCCCGGCCGGCGTCGAACGGCCGCGAGGCGCGCGCCGGCTCGTCGTTACGGGTCGACATCGCGCGGGCGCGCGCGAACGCGGAGAGGCACAGGTCGACGATGCTCGCCTCGACCCCGCCGCACAGCACCACGTCGGCCTCGCCGTCGCGGATCATCTGCCGGCCCTGACCGATCGCCTCGACGCCCGCGGCGCAGGCGCTCACCGGCCCGCGGGCGCCCGCCTTCGCCCCGAGGTCGATCGACAGCCACGCCGCCGGCCCGTTCGCCATCACCATCGTCACCGCGTGCGGGGACACCCGCCGGTGGCCCTCGCGGTGCAGCACGTCGTACTGCGTGAGCGTGGTGGACAGCCCTCCGTTCGCGGTGCCGATCGCGACGGCGAGGCGCTCGGGGTCGACGTCCGGGGCGCCCGCCGACGCCCATGCGTCGCGGCCGGCGACGAGCGTGAGCTGCTCGGCGCGGTCCAGGCGGCGGAGCTCGCGCACCTCGAGCGAGCGGGCGAACTCGTCGTCGACCCGTGCCGCGATGCGTACGGGCAGCTCCCGTGCCCAGTCGTCCTCGAGCGCCGTGACGGCGCCGAGGCCGCCGGCGAGCGCCGCCCACGTCGCGTCCGCCGTGAGCCCGACGGGCGTGACCGCCCCCATCCCCGTGACCACCGTTCGTCGCAAGTCGGTCAACCTCCACGTCCGGGCGCCCCCCGCCCTCGCACCGTGCAAGACCTGTGTTCCTGAACTGTGCCCTACGACCGGCATCGCAGCAGGTGGGCGGCGCGCCGGGGGCGCAACGGGCGGTGCCGGCCGTCGCGAGGTTCCATGGGGGGACGGCGCACCGGTGCCCGGGGCGCGCCCAGGCGAGGAGGCAGGGATGAGTCAGGACGTCACGCGTGGCGACGCGACCGCGCCCGAGCACGGTCTCAGGCGGGTGATGGGCCGCAAGCTCCTGCTGCTGTTCATCGTGGGGGACATCCTCGGCACCGGCGTGTACGCGCTGACCGGCTCGGTGGCCGGCGAGGTCGGCGGCGCCGCGTGGGCGCCGTTCCTCATCGCCTTCGCGGTGGCGACCCTGACCGCGTTCTCGTACCTGGAGCTCGTCACCAAGTACCCGCAGGCCGCCGGCGCCGCGCTGTACACGCACAAGGCGTTCGGCATCCACTTCGTCACGTTCATCATCGCGTTCATGGTGATGAGCTCGGGCATCACGTCCGCGTCGACCGCGTCCAACGCGTTCGCGGGCTTCCTCAGCGACGGGTTCGGGCTGGGCCTGCCGACGGGCGGCACCGGCCAGCTGTTCATCGCCCTCGGTTTCATGACGCTGGTCGCGCTGGTGAACTTCCGCGGCGTCGGGGAGAGCGTCAAGGCGAACGTCGTGCTGACGCTCGTCGAGCTGTCGGGCCTGCTGCTCGTCATCTTCGTCGGCATGTGGGGGATGACGCAGGGTCGTGCCGACTTCTCCCGCGTCGTGGTGTTCGAGAGCCCCGAGGACAAGGGCGTGTTCCTCGCCGTGACGGCCGCGACCACGCTGGCGTTCTTCGCGATGGTGGGCTTCGAGGACTCGGTGAACATGGCCGAGGAGTGCGAGGACCCCATCCGCGACTTCCCGAAGATGATGATCACGGGGCTGTCGATCACCGGGCTCATCTACGTGCTCGTCGCGATCACCGCGGTGGCGATGGTGCCCGTGGGCGACCTCACCGACCCGGACAAGGGGTCCGCGCTCACCCAGGTCGTCGCGGCGGGTGCGCCCAACCTGCCCTTCGACACGCTCTTCCCGTTCATCGGCATGTTCGCCGTCGCGAACTCGGCGCTCATCAACATGCTCATGGCGTCGCGCCTGCTGTACGGGCTGGCGAACCAGGGCGTGCTGCCGCGCAGCTTCGGCAAGGTCCACCCCACGCGGCGCACGCCGTGGGTGTCGATCATCGTGACGACCCTCATCTCGTACGGCCTCATCGTGTACGTGGTCCGGGCCAACAGCACCGAGGAGGGGGCGAGCGCCGTGAGCCTGCTCGGCGGGACCACGTCGCTGCTGCTGCTGATCGTGTTCGCGGTGGTGAACGTCGCGCTGCTGGTGCTGCGGCGCCAGCCGGTGGAGCACCAGCACTTCCGCACGAAGGCGTGGCTGGCCGTGCTGGGTGCTCTCACCTGCGCGTACCTCGCCGGGCCGTGGGCGCGATCCTCCGAGCAGCAGGAGCAGTACGTCATCGCTGGCGGGATGATCGCGGTCGGCGTGGTGCTGTCCTTCATCACCTGGCTGTACAACCGCACCGTGAAGCACGAGCACACCGAGTTCGAGCACGTCGAGGAGCTCGACGAGCACCGCCCGGAGGGCCCGTACCCGAAGCGCTGACGTCGTCACGCCGCGTTTCCGGGCGTGGGCGCGACCGAACTTGGCGCCGGGGCCCGGACGCCGGGGACCGCATGGCGGGATCAGGACGCCGGCGGTCTTGCGTCCGGCGGCCCATTGTTCGGCCGTCTTGGGTCCGTCGGGTCGGAGGTCGGTGGCTCGTGATCCGGTAGCCCGAGGTCGGACGGGCTCGGCCCTCGCGCTCCTCGGTCTTGTGTCGCTGGATCGAGCGCGGGGTCGCGCCCGGTCAGGTCGTGTCGGGTCAGGTCGTGTCGGGTCAGGTCGTTTCCGGGGTTCCGGTCGTGGTGGGCGCGGCCGGTGGGTGAGGTCCAGGTCAGGGTGCCGTCGTCGTGGGGGGTCACGCGCCATCGTGTCTGGTGCTTGATCACGTGGTGGGCGCGGCAGAGGTGGGCCAGGTTGTCCGCGCTGGTGCGCCCGCCGTCGGCCCAGGCCGTGATGTGGTCGACGTCGCACGCGGCGGCCTTGCGGGTGCAGCCGGGGAACCGGCAGGTGGTGTCGCGCGCCTGCAGCAGGGCGCGCAGCGCGGCCGGGACGGTGTAGGTGCCGGGGTCGGTCGCCAGGGCACGCCCGTCGACGGGGTCGACCAGCAGCCGGCGCAGGGACGGCGCGTTCGCGGTCAGGCGGCCGGCGGTGTCCGCGTCGACGGGGCCGTGCCCGTCCAGTTCGGCCGGCGCGTCGCCGCCGAGCAGGGAGAACACCGGGACGGTGACCCGCACGCTCGGGGTGATGCGCCGCGCGAGCTGCGCCAGGCCGGGCACGAACCCTGCCAGTCCCGCACCGGCCTCGACGTCGTCCGCCCCGATCCCCGCCGCCCCGGCTGCTCCAGGTCCGGTTGCTCCAGGTCCGGTTGCTCCAGGTCCGGTTGCTCCAGTTCGGGCGCCGTTGCCCGCGAGCAGGAGCGCGGTCAGGGTGTCCGCGCGCAGCTGGTCCAGGGTGCGAAGGGTGCGGCCGCCCCCGGCGGGGTTCCCGAGGCTGTTCTCGGCACCGTTCGCAGCCGGGCTCCTGGTGCTGTTCCCGGTGGGCTCTTCGGTCGTGCCGGCCTGTCTCGCCGTGCACGCGGCGCGGGTGAGGCGGTCGTGGATCGCGTGCGCGAACACGGCGGGCAGGTGTGCGGTCAGCCACGCCATGCCGTCGGGGGCGGGGTCGAGGTACACGGCGCGCTTGTCGGCCGCGGCCCGGTGGCGGGTGGTGAGCGGCACGGGGTGGGCCAGGTCGCGGGCGCGGCGCAGCCGGCGGCGGAACTGGGTCGGGGTGCAGTGCGCCGCGGCGGGCAGGGCGGCAGCCTGCACCCGGGCGCGGGCCTCGCCGCCGCCGTCGGGCAGGCTCGGCAGCTCGGCCAGGGTGTCGGCCATCGCTCGCGCGTGCGCGGCGGAGAACCTGCCCCGGCACAGCTCGACCAGCGTCGAGGTACCCGCACCCGGACCGCCCCCGGCCACAGCATCGGCCTCAGGGTTGGTGGCAGCGTCCGCGGCGAGCTCGGTGGTGGCCTCGGTCAGGGTGCGGGCGGTGTCCACGAGGTGGGAGGCTTGCTGCTCCGACAGCCGCAGCGCGGTGGCCAGGTCCGCGACGAACGCCCGCTCGGCGAGCTGGCGTCGCCGCGCGACCGACGCGCGACGCAGCTCGAGATCGGCGTCGTCCAGCAGCGCGGCCTCACACCCGGCCGCGGCCCGCCGGGCCCGCTCCACCACGGCCAGCTTGCGCCCCTCCAGCGCGTCGATCCGCGCCTGCAGCGCGACCGCCTCGTCGATCCCCGCCGACACGTCATGCACCGACGGCACCCGGCCCGGATCGACCCACCGCGCGACGTCAGCCCTCGTCACGACCGGCGTGCCGTCAACGCCGACGTCGACGCCGTCGACAGCGCGCAACGCCGCTCCCGTGGGAGCAGACGACGAGGGCGCGAACGGCTCCGGCGCGACCTCCGCGCCGTCGTCCGCCCACCCCACCCCGCTGTCGAACATGTGTTCGATTCTACCGGGCGCGGAATGCCGGTACAAGGGGGTGTGGACAACCGTCCTGCCTGGTCAGCGAGCGGTGAGTGCGGACTCGAAGGCCGCGAGCACCGGCGCGTTGAAGAGGACGAACCGGACCTCGTCGATCGCGCCCGGGGAGGTGTCGTCCCACGACCGGACGGCGGAGACGGCGATACGTGCGACGTCCTCCGCGGCCCAGCCGTAGACGCCGGCGCTCACGGCGGGGAACGCGACCGTCCGCGCCCTCTGGTCGGCAGCGACGTCCAGCGAGCGGGTGAAGCACGACGCGAGCAGCGCGGGGTCGGACTCGCCGCGGTGCCGGTTCGGGCCGACGGTGTGGACCACCCACTCCGCGGGCAGCTCGAACCCGGGCGTGGCGACGGCGTCGCCCACCGCCAACCCGTCCGGGAGCGTCGTGCGGCGCAGCTCGCGGCACGCCTCCAGCAGTCGCGGGCCCGCGGCGGCGTGGATGGCGCCGTCGACCCCGCCGCCGCCCAGCAGCGACGAGTTCGCCGCGTTGACGATCGCGTCCACGCGGACGGTGGTGAGGTCTCCCTGCTCGGCGGTGACGTGCACGGCTCCTCCTCCGGGTCTCCGGGCTCCGGACCGGCGCTGGGTGCTCAGACCGCGCGCCGGGCCCTGTTCCTGGCCTTCTCCTCGCTGGGCATGAGGATCCACAGGACGGCGTAGGCCAGCACCTGCGGGCCGGGGATGAGGACGGACGCGACGGCGAGGATGCGGACCAGCCCTCGGCTCCAGCCGAGGTAGTCCGCGAGGCCGGCGCACACGCCGCCGAGCATGCGGCCGTACGTCGGCCGGAACAGCGAGCGTCGCGCCGCCGGCGCGGGCTGCTGGTACGGGGCCTGGGGGTACGGGGTCGTGGTGCTCATGCCTCGACGCTACGTCCGACGCCCGCGGGCCCGATATCGGGAGGTCCCCCGGTCCGACCCTGAGGCGTCCCCGACACATGGTGCGGGCTCATGCGTCGGCCACGGCTGCCGCGACGCGGCGCTGCGAGGCGCGGGCGAACGCGGGCCAGCGGTCCCAGTAGTACGGCAGCGCGACCACGCCCTGGACCAGCGTCCAGCCGCGCCCGCGCTCCCATGCGCCGTCGTCGAGATCGCCCCCGGGCCCGGCACCGGCGGCGTCGCGGAAGGCCTCGCGCGTGCGGCCGGCGAACAGCCACCAGGCGGGCGGCAGGTCCGCGGCCGGGTCGCCGACGCCCAGCGCGCCCCAGTCGATCACGGCGGCCAGCCGGCCGCCGTCGGCGATGAGGTTGCCGGGCATGAGGTCGCCGTGGATCCAGGCGCGGGGCGCGGGGTCGGCCGCGGCCTCCAGGGCCCGGTCCCAGGCTTTGAGGACGGCGGGCCCGTCGACGCGGTCGCCGGACGCGGCGGTGGCCTCGCGCACGGCGTCGTCCAGGCGGGCGAGCGGCACCCCGCGGCTGGTGCCGTCCTTGACCGGCCCGCCCATGGGGTCGACGGCGCGCAGCGCGGTGACGAACGCCCCGAGGTCCGTCGCGGCGGCGTCCGGGTCGAGGTTCGGCGTCGCGCCCGGCTCGAGCGGGTCGACAATCGCGGCGCCGCGGATCCACGGCGCGACCGACCAGCGGAACGGATAGGCGTCGTCCGGCACGCCGACGGCCAGCGGTGCGGGGACCGCCAGCGGCAGGTGCGGCGCGAGGCGCGGCAGCCAGCGGGCGTCGCCGAGCGCGTGCTCGGCGGCCCACGCGACCTTGGGCATGCGGGCCACCAGGTCGTCGCCGAGACGGAACAGCAGGTGGTCGGTGCCGGACTCCTGCACCGGGCTCACTGGCAATGACGCCCAGCGCGGGTGCTGTGCCGCCACGAGCCGGCGGACGTCGTCGGCGGTGACGGTGACCTCGTCGTCGTGCATCGGCATCCCCCGACCGTAGGGGCGCGGTGCCGCGTCGACCACCGGATTTCCTGGACGGAGGCGACCTCGCGCGTCGGCGGCGCCAGGCTGCGAGGCTGGGAGTCCGACGGTCGAGGGGGTAGAGGTGCGACGGAAGACGGCGCTGCTCTCGACGGTCCTGGTGCTCGTCGTCGCGGGGTGTGCCTCGGGCCAGCAGGAGTCGTCGTCCGTGTCGGCGTCGCCCGCCGGCCCGACCGTCGGTCTACCACCCGCCGGCGGGACGTTCGACTACCAGCTCGGCGGCGCGTACGACGAGGTCGCCGCCGGCCGCGGGGCGACTCCGATCGACATCGTCGTCCGGGACGCGACGGCCGGCCCGCTGCCCGGCGCGTACAGCGTCTGCTACGTCAACGGCTTCCAGACCCAGCCCGAGGAGGCTGACCGATGGGCGGGCGAGCGGGAGGAGCTGCTGCTTCACGACGCCGCCGGGGAGCGCGTCATCGACCCGGACTGGCCGGACGAGTACGTGCTCGACCCGTCCACCGCAGAGCAGCGGGAGGGGATCCTCGACGTGCTCGGGCCGGTCGTGGCCGGGTGCGCCGAGGCGGGCTTCGACGCCGTCGAGATCGACAACCTCGACACGTGGACGCGGTTCGACCGCATCGATGCCGCGGGGGCCTACGCCCTGGCCCGCGAGTACGTGCGGCTGGCCCACGGCGCAGGGCTCGCGATCGCGCAGAAGAACGCGGCCGAGATCACGCGCGTCGCGCACGACGAGCTCGGCTTCGACTTCGCCGTCGCGGAGGAGTGCAGCGTCTGGTCGGAGTGCGGCGAGTACACCGACGTCTACGGCGACCACGTGCTGCAGGTCGAGTACCCGGACAGCCTCGACGGCGCCGGGATGACGTTCGACGACGTGTGCGCGTCCCGCGACCGCGCGCCGCTGACGGTGCTGCGCGACCGCGGACTCGTCGACCCCGGCGCGGAGGGGTACGTCTACGACGCCTGCTGACGGTCCGGCGGGTCACCAGCCGCCGGGGCTGAGGATCTTGCGGATGCGCTTCTCGCTCACGGCGCCGTCGGTGCCGAGCTGCTGCGCGAACAGCGAGACGCGCAGCTCCTCGATCAGCCAGCGCACGTCGTCGAGCTCGGCGGCGCGCACGGGGTCGGCGGGCCCGGCGGCGTAGGCGGCGCGGGCCTTGTCGTAGGCCTCGGCGACGTCGTGCACGCGCCAGGACAGCTCGGCGTCGCGCGCCGGGTTCGTCTGGGCCTTCTCCAGCCGGTACGACGCCGCGCGCAGGTAGCGCACCAGGTGCGGCACGCGCCGCGGCGGCGTGGCGGACACGAAGCCGGCGTGGATCAGCCCGGCCACGTGGTCGCGCACGTCCTGCAGCGTGTTCAGCAGCGCGAGCGACGACGACGCGCGCACCTCGCCCTCGACCGTGCGCCAGGCGGCGAGCGCCGCGACGACGTGCCCCACGACCCGGTGCACCTCGTCCTCCAGGTGCCGCCGGACGAACGCGAGCGCCGCCGCGTACGCCTCGGCGTCGCCGATCTTCGCCGCATCGGTGGTTGAGCCTGCGCCGTCCTGAGCCCGTCGAAGGGTCGAAACCGGCGTCCCCGGCGCTCGCTCGGCCTCGGGGCTGGTCAGCGCGGTGACGGCCGCCAGTTGCAGGTCGGCGACGAGCGCGTCGGTGTTCCGGTACGGCGCGGCCGCGAGTGTCAGCGACTGCTTCGACGTCCAGCGCGACGTGATCCGCCCGGCCTGCAGCGCCGCCCGGGCCAGGAGCAGCCGGCGCACCCCGTGCGCGTGCGCGGCGTCCCGCCCCGCGGCGTCGGCGAGCACGCGCAGCGCCACGGTGGGCCTGCCCTTCGCGTCGGGCTCCTCCACCAGCGCCGGGTACCCGCGCACGACCACACCGCCGCCGAGGTCGGTCGACACCGAGTCCGGCAGCGCGCCGTCCGGCAGCCCCTCGGGCCACGTCGTGAGGCCGGTCTGCTCCGCGACGACCGACGCCGCGGCCACCACAGCGCTGGCCGAGCCGGTCGAGGCCCGGTCGCTGCTTGAGCCTGCGTCGTCCTGAGCCTGTCGAAGGGTCGGAAGCCGGTGCGTGGTCTCGACAGGCTCGACCGCCGATGCCCGTGCCTCCTCGACCGCCGATGCCCGCGCCTCCTCGAGCGCGCGCCCGACGGCGCCCTTCACCGCCGCACGCACGGCGGCCTCGGCCTGCGGCGCGAGCTGCTTCTGCAGCACCAGCAGGTCCTTGGACTCTCCGACGACGGCCGGCGCGGCGGCGTGCGGCCGACGCTGGCGTCCCTTGCCCTTCGCGGGCGAGGGGGGCGCGGCCGCGCGCGACGCGTCCTCGACCCGGAACGTCATGCGCAGGTGCGCGGGCAGCCGCTCGACGCGCTCGGCGTCCCACACGTCGTCGGGGATGACGACGTCCCGCAGCGCGCGCACGGCGCGGGCGAACTCGACGTGGAACGGCGACGCCATGTCCCCGGCCCGGGTCATGTCCTCCCACGCGGGGGTGTTCGCGCGCAGCCAGCCGGCGACGGCGGCGCCGACGTCGGGCGCCGGCACGAGCTGCACGCGCACGGCCTTGGGCAGCGAGCGGATCGTCGCGACGCACAGCTCGTCGAGCAGGCCGGGCACCATCCAGTCGAAGCCCTCCGGGGCGACCCGGTTGAGGATCGACAGCGGCACGTGCACGGTGACGCCGTCGGCGTCGCTGCCGGGCTGGAACTGGTACGTCAGCGGCAGCGTGACCTCGCCCTGCGTCCAGGTCTCGGGGAACTGGTCGGTGTCGACGGCGCCCGCGTCGACGAGCTGGTCGAGCGTGAACGTCAGCAGGTCCGGCGTCTCCCGCTGCGCCTGCTTCCACCAGGTGTCGAAGTGCCGGGCGCTGACGACCGACGCCGGGACGCGCTCGTCGTAGAAGGCGAAGAGGTCGTCCTCGGACGCGACGAGGCCGCGCTGCCGCGAGCGCGCCTCGAGCTCCTCGGCCTCGGCGAGCAGGCGCCGGTTCTCGGCGAAGAACCGGTGGTGCGTGGTCCACTGCCCCTCGACGAGCGCGTGTCGCACGAACAGCTCGCGCGCGGCCTCGGGGTCGACCTTGGCGAACAGCACGGGCCGGTCGGCCACGATCGGCACGCCGTACAGCAGCACCTTCTCGGTGGCCATCGCCGCGCCCTGCTTGGTCGACCAGTGCGGCTCGGAGTACGTGTGCTTCGCGAGCGGGCCGGCGAGCTCCTCGGCCCACTCCGGCTCGATGCGGGCGACGTCGCGCGCCCACAGGCGGGACGTCTCGACGAGCTCGCCGGCCATGATCCACTCCGGCGGCTTCTTGCTCAGCGGCGAGCCCGGGAAGATGGCGAACCGCGCCCCGCGCGCGCCGAGGTACTCGTTGCGGGCGCGCTTGGCCGCCTGCCGCAGCGCGCGGGCGCGGGCCTCGCCCCGCAGGTGCGCGACCGACGACGCCTTGATCTCGCCGGTGTCCTGCATGCCGAGCTGGCTGAGCAGGCCCGCCAGCAGCGAGCGGTGGATCGTCTCGCCGTCCCAGTCGAGCCGGTGGTCCGCCTCGGTGGTCTCGACAGGCTCGACTGACGGACCGGTGGTCTCGACAGGCTCGACCGACGAGGACACCCGCGGCGTGAACGACATGTCGATGCCGAGCGGCTTGCTCATCTCGCGCAGCTGCGCGACGACGTCCTGCCACTCGCGGATGCGCAGGAAGTTGAGGTGCTCCGCCTTGCACATCCGCCGGAACGCCGACGAGCCCATGGCGTGCTGCTGCTCGCGCACGTACTCCCACAGGTTGAGGTACGTGAGGAAGTCGGAGCGCGGGTCGGTGAACCGGGCGTGCAGCTGGTCGGCATGGGCGCGCGTCTCGGCGGGGCGTTCGCGCGGGTCCTGGATGGACAGGACGGCGGCGATGATCGCGACCTCGCGCGCCACCCCACGCTTCGCGCCCTCGATGATCATGCGCGCCAGCCGCGGGTCCATCGGGAGCTGCGCGAGCGTGCGCCCGACGTCGGTGAGCCGGGTCGCCCCGTCCTGCGTCGACAGCGCGCCGAGCTCCGTGAGGAGCTGCACGCCGTCGCGCACGGCCCGCGTGTCAGGGGGCTCGACGAACGGGAAGCGGGCCACGTCGTCGGGCGTCGTCACGACGCCCACGCTGATCATCTGCAGCAGCACGGACGCGAGCGAGGTGCGCAGGATCTCGGGCTCGGTGAACTCCGGCCGGCCCTCGAAGTCCTCGCGGGAGTAGAGGCGGATCGCGACGCCGTCGGCCACGCGGCCCGACCGGCCGGAGCGCTGGTTCGCCGACGCCTGGCTGATCGGCTCGATCGGCAGCCGCTGCACCTTGGTCGCCTTCGAGTAGCGCGAGATGCGCGCGGTGCCCGGGTCGACGACGTAGTGGATGCCCGGCACGGTCAGCGAGGTCTCGGCGACGTTGGTCGACAGCACGATGCGCCGGCCCGGGTGCGACTGGAACACGCGGTGCTGCTCCGCCGCCGACAGTCGCGAGTACAGCGGCAGGATCTCGACGTGCTGCGGGTGGCGCGGGTCGCGCACGCGGTCCTTGAGGTGCCCTTCGAGGGCGTCCGCGGCGTCGTGGATCTCCCGCTCGCCGGACAGGAAGACGAGGATGTCGCCTGGGCCCTCGCGCATCAGCTCGTCGCAGGCCTCGACGATGCCCGTGACGAGGTCCTTCTCCTCCCCGGAGGTTGAGCCTGTCGAAACCTTCTTCTTGGCGGGGGCGTCGGGGTCCGTGTCGGGGGAGAGCGGGCGCCAGCGGATCTCGACCGGGTACGTGCGCCCCGTGACCTCGATGATCGGCGCGGCGTCGCGGCCGGTGTCGCGGAGCAGCGCCACGACGTCGTCCGGGGCACCGCCGTGCTCGGCGAGGGAGGCTGGGGAGAAGTGGCCCGCGAACCGCTCGGAGTCGATCGTCGCCGAGGTGATGACGAGCTTGAGGTCCGGCCGGCGCGGCAGCAGCCGGGACAGGTAGCCGAGCAGGAAGTCGATGTTGAGCGACCGCTCGTGCGCCTCGTCGATGACGATCGTGTCGTACGCGAGCAGGTCCGGGTCCCGCTGGATCTGCGCCAGCAGGATGCCGTCGGTCATGACCTTGACCAGCGTCTCGTCGCTGGACTGGTCGGTGAACCGCACCTGGTAGCCGACGACCCCGCCCAGCTCGGTGCCGAGCTCCTCCGCCACGCGCTCGGCGACGCTGCGGGCCGCGATCCGGCGGGGCTGCGTGTGCCCGATCTGGCCCTTCCGGCCGCGGCCCAGCTCGAGCAGGATCTTCGGCAGCTGGGTCGTCTTGCCGGAGCCCGTCTCGCCCGCGACGACGACCACCTGGTGGTCGCGGATCGCGGCGGCGATGTCGGCCCTGCGCGCCGAGACCGGCAGCTGCTCGGGGTAGACGATCGGCGGGACCTCGACGGCAGCGCGACGGGCCGCGGCCTTCTCGAGCTGCTCGCGGCTCACCCGGCGCGGACCGGACCGGCGCCGGTCCTGCTGGGGGTCACGTCGGCCGGTCGAGGTGTCACGCGCGGTGCCGGAGCGCCGCCCGCGACCCCGGCGGAGGGGACGACGCGCACCGCCGTCGTCCGACGACGACTGCGGGGCGGGGGGCTGCTCGGTACTCACGACGTCCCATTGTCGCAAGCGCCGCAAGGTGATTCGCGCGCGCCCGTCGGGGCGTGGCGAGCGACGATCGTGAGAGCCGCTTCGTCCACCGTCCGGAGCGTCTCCTCCTCGGTGATCGACCAGGTGCCGTGCATCAGGCGCGGCCAGAAGACGGCCGAGGCGATCATCCCGAGGAACTGGGGGGCCGCCACGTCGGTGTCGTCGACGTGCTCCGCCCGGAGATAGCGCCGGAGGGCCGCCAGGACGGGCAGCGTGCCGAAGTCGAAGGTGCGTTCGCGGAGCTCGGGGAACCGCGCCGACTCGGCGATCACCGTGCGCATCAGGCCGACCATGCGAGGACGGGTCAGCAGCTCCACGTAGGCGAGGCCGAGGGTCACCAGGCCCGCGTGGAAGTCGCCGTCCGGCGGGTCGGCAGGCTCGCTGTCCGGCGAGCCTCCTGCCGCGAGCACGGTGGCCTCGAACAGCTCCGCCTTGGTCGGGAACTGCTTGAACAGCGTCGCTCGGGAGACCCCGGCGCTCGCGGCGACGCGTGCGAGGGAGGTGCGGTCGTACCCGGACTCGAGGAACAGACCGGTGGCGGCGTCGAGGATCGTCGCGCGGTTCGTCGCGGCGACCTCGCGGTGATAGGCGGAGAGTTCGCGAGCCATGCTCTGAGTGTCCCATGAGGTGAGTTGCTTGACTCGCCTCTGTTCCCTGTCTACCGTGGAGAGGTGAGTCGAGCGGCTCACCTCAATGATCGGAGAAGATCATGACCGGAGTATTCGTCCATGCCACCGTGACTCTCGACGGATTCATGGCCGATCCCGACGGCGGGGTCGACTGGATGTTCGGCCGCCCCTCGGCGCCCCAGGACGACGACGTCGTCGCGAAGGTCACCGAGCGGATCGGGGCCGTCGTCGGCGGGGCGAACAAGACCCGGACGATCGACGACGGCGAGATCCCGTACGGCGGCATGCTCGGCGTGCCGGTCTACCTCATGACCCACACCCCCCACGACCCGATCGAGCGGGACGGCGTCACGTACACCTTCGTGGTCGACGACATCGCGCACGCGGTCGAGGCGGCGAAGCAGGCGGCGGGCGACAAATGGGTGAGCCTGCTGGGCGGCAGCATCTCGAGGCAGTGCCTGCAGCTCGGTCTCGTCGACGAGATCCATCTCGACGTCGCGCCCGTGCTGCTCGGAGACGGCATCTCGCTGTTCGCGGGGCTCGGCCAGCGCATCGAGCTCGAGCGCCTCGAGACGTCGGCCTTCGCGAGCGAGACGCACCTGCGCTACCGCGTGCTCCGCTAGCTCCTCGACGCCGCGCCGCGCCCCTCTCGGCCGGGATCAGCGTCGGCACGACCCGCCAGTCCTACCCGCCCCCTACCCGTCGTCGCGAGGAGGACATCGTGCGTGTCGCTGTCCTGGACGACTACCAGCAGGTCGCCCGCCGGTTCGTCGACTGGGCGAGCCTGGGGGCCGAGGTCACGTTCCTCGACCGGCCGCTGCCCGACGACGAGGCCGTGGCCGCGGTGGGCGGCGGGCAGCCCCGTGCGGGTGCTGACCTGGTCCGCCGGCCCACGGCGGCCTCGTCGTCGCGTCAGAGGACCGTGAGCTCGGTCGGGTAGTCGGAGTAGGTCGCGGCGCCGCCGGAGATGCCGATCGCGAACAGCATGACGAAGAAGAGGACGTACAGCACCCAGAGCGACGTGAACACGATCGAGAGCCACAGCCCCCACGTGGCGAGCGGGTTGGGGACGCCGGCCTTCTTCGACTGGGACTTCCCCATGGCCGACACGACGATCCCGGCGGGGGCCACCAGGAACGCGAGGATGAACCCGACGATCCCCAGCGTCCGACCCGGGGGCTCGGGGGCGTAGCCCGGGTACGGGTAGGCCTGACCCTGGGGGTACGGGGGGTACGTGTGCTGCGGGTACGCGCCCTGGGCGGGAGTGCCCTGCGGGAAGGCGGCCTGGGGGTAGGGGTCCTGCGGGGAGGTCGGTGCCGGGCCGTAGCCGTAGCCCGACGGCGTGTAGCCCGGCTGCGGGTCCGGCGTCGTCCCGCCGGGGGGTGGCGCGCCGGCGGTCGGGGAGGTCTGGCCGGGCTGATAGGGGTCGCTCACGGCGACAGTGTCCCGGAACCGGGGCCCGGAGCCAAGACCGTCGTCACGCCTCATGACGGGGCGCGTCGCCGGCGTCGTCCGCGGACGAGGCGTCGGCGCGGGCGGCGTCGGGCACGGCGCGCGCGTACCGCGCCGCGAGCGCCCGCAGGTGCTCGACCAGCTCGGGCGGCTCGGCGACGTGGAAGTCCAGGCCGAGCAGCCCGATCCACACCGCCACGACCTGCACGCTGTCGCCTCCGGTGACGAGCACGCTCCGCCCGTCGGGCAGGGGCTGGACCGTGCCGACCGCCGGGTTGATCCGGGCCAGGACCTCGTGCGCGGGCGCCTCGACCACGACCCGGGCGTGGAACGCCCACCCTGTGCGCGCGACTTCCTGCACGACGAACGTCGTGAGGTCGCCGGGGAAGTCGACCGGGGTGAACCGCCGTCCGCCGGGGGTGCGCAGGCGCAGCCAGTCGACCCGATAGGGCGCCCAGGTGCTGGCGGCGGGGTCCCGGGCCACGAGGAACCACCGCTGCTGCCACGCGACCAGGTGACGGGGCTCGAGCTCCAGCGGCTCGTCCTGGTAGTAGCAGCGCAGGCCCTGGTGGTCGCGGATCGCCGCGGCCAGCGCGGTGAGCTTCTCCGGGTCGACCTCGGGCTCCTCGGTGTAGGGCCCGGTGTTCGCCGGCCCAGCCGTCGAGGCCGCCCGTAGGGCCGAGACCTGTCGCCGCAGGCGGTCGGGCAGCACCTGCTCGAGCTTGGCCAGCGCCGACTGCCCGGACTCCTCGAACCCGGCGGTGCCCGTCGCCGCGCGCAGGCCCACCGCCACCGCCACCGCCTCGGCGTCGTCGAGCAGCAGCGGGGGCAGCCGCGCGCCCGCGCCGAGCCGGTATCGCCCGCCCGGGCCCCGCACGGCGTGGACGGGGTAGCCCAGCTCACGCAGCCGCGCGACGTCGTTGCGGACGGTCCGGTCGGTGACGTCGAGGCGCTCCGCGAGCTCGGTGCCGGACCAGTCGGGGCGTGACTGCAGCAGCCCGAGCAGGGCGAGCATCCGGGCCGAGGTGGAGCCCATCGAGATTCCTCCGAGAGAGTTCTGGTCGCTCCAGAATAAAGGAAAGAACCGTTCCTGAACCTTCTCTAGTGTCGAAGACATCAGCGAGGCAGAAGCCCCGTCCGGAACCAGGGAGACAGCCATGAGCACCGCCGCCGCCGGCCAGACCGGCATCGAGCTCCGCCCCTTCGCCGTCGACGTCCCGCAGGCCGACCTCGACGACCTGCAACAGCGCCTCGAGCGCACGCGTCTCGCCCCCGCCGCCCCCGGCGACTCGTGGGACTACGGCACGCCGGAGTCGTACCTGCGCGACATGGTCGAGCGCTGGAAGGGCTTCGACTGGCGCGCCGTCGAGGCTCGGCTCAACGCCTACCCGGGCTTCCTCGCCGACGTCGACGGACAACCGGTCCACTTCCTGCACGTGCGCTCGCAGCACGCCGACGCGACGCCGCTGCTGCTCGCGCACACCTACCCCGGTTCGGTGCTGGACTACCTCGACATGATCGACCCGCTCGTCGACCCGGTGGCGCACGGCGGGAGCCCCGAGGACGCGTTCCACGTCGTGATCCCGTCCCCGCCGGGGTTCGGGTTCTCCACGCCGCTGGTCAGGGCGGACTGGACGATCGCCCGGGTCGCGCGCACGTACGACACCCTCATGCGCGGGCTCGGCTACGAGTCCTACGGGATCCACGGGAGCGACAACGGGGCGATGATCTCGCGCGAGCTCGCCGTCATGGACCCCCCGGGGTTCCTCGGGGCGCACGTGCTGCAGCTCTTCTCCTTCCCCACCGGCGCGCCCGGCGAGATGGACGGCTTCGGCCCGAAGGAGTATGCGGCGCTCGAGTTCCTGCAGTGGTTCCAGACGGTCGGGGGATACAACACGATGAACGCGTCGCGGCCGCAGACCGTCGCGGCGGGGCTCGCGGACTCGCCCGTCGCCACGCTGGCCTACTCGGAGCTGTTCGAGAGCTTCGGCAATGGGACGGCGCTCGTGTCCCCGGACCAGGTGCTGGCGCAGGCCACGCTCTACTGGCTGACCAACTCCTACGCCACGGCCGTGCGGTACTACTACGCCGAGCAGCGCGCGGGCGCGGAGCCCGCCGTGAGCACCGGGCGCATCGGCGTCGCTGTGTTCAAGGACGACTTCCAGACGATCCGGCAGCTCGCCGAGCGGGACAACGCGCGGATCGAGCACTGGTCCGAGTTCCCGCGCGGCGGCCACTACGCGGCGATGGAGGTGCCGGACGACATCGTCGCCGACCTGCGGGTCTTCTTCGCCTGAGACGTCGGTGCAGCGCAGGGTGAGGGCCGAGCAACGAGGCACTCGCCCGCAGCGAAACCGCAGACTCGGCCGACGACAGACCGCCTGAGGGTGTCAGCTCGGCGGCACGGGCATCCGCCGGTCGATGCCCGTGCCGAGGGTCGGGTGGCGGCCTCGGACGAGGACCTCCCGCCGCTCGCACTCCAGGACGTACAGGCGCAACGACGAGTCGCCGGACAGTTCGGCGGGGGTGAACGCCACGCCGTCGCGGGTGTCGGCGTAGGCGGCGGCGCAGCGGTCGCCCAGCTCGTCGTCGGGGATCCGCCGCGCCCGGCCCGTGAGATAGACGGCCTCGGCGCCGCCCACGCGGACCGTCGAGTCGAAGACGACGCCCTCGACGCGCGGCTCGTGCTCGACGTTCCGCGAGTGGTGGGCGTCGGGCGAGGAAACCCAGTACACGTCCGCGCCGTCACGGGTGAAGAACACCGGGGAGACGCGCGGCGCCCCGTCCGGGTCGATCGTCGCGAGCACGACGTAACGGACAGTGGTGAGGACGCGCTCGGCGCCTGCGGCGAGGTCGTCGGTGGCGAGGTCGTCGGTCATAGGGGGTTGACCCGCGTCTCGCCGCAGGATCATCGGCGCTCGTCGCCCGGGCGTTCAGAGGTCGGGCGCTCAGAGGTCGGGCGTTCGGAGGACGGGGCGTTCGGAGGTCAGGGCGCGACGATCCAGGTGTGGGTCGCGTCGCAGCCGGCGGGGACGTGCCAGTCGTCGGGGATCTCGGGGTCCGGGTCGTCCTCGCCGGAGGCGCCGCCGCCGAGCTCGATCACCGCCCCCGGCTCGTACTGCTCCGAGCCGTACGTCAGCACCTCGCCGTTCCAGCCCACGGCGCCCGACGGGAAGACCGGCAGCCAGCGCTTGCCGAAGTCGCTGTCGACGACGTAGACGCACCCGCCCTCGACCGCGAGGGCGCCGGTGAGCAGGGCCGCGTTGCCGCCGTCGCCCGCGGGGTACGTGGCGACCTGGTCCACCGCCGTCGGCTTGGCGTCGAAGGTGCACGCCGCCGAAAGGCTCGCCGCCAGCACGGCGACCAGGCCCGCGGACGCACGGCAGACGCGGCGAGGGATCACGCGGCGACGGATCACGGGACGACGCTAGGCCCGCGCCCGCGCCGACGGGCGGGCGGGCGGCGCATCGTCATCGGACCGTGATGGAATCGACGGGTGTTCACGCGTCCCCGCACCCGCTTCGACCTGGTGCCGCGCCGCGTGCGCGTGCACGCCGTCACCGAGCTGACGGGCTCGATGCGCCGCACGACGTTCCGCGACGTCGACGGCGCGGACCCCGCCGCGCCGACGTCGCTGGCGGCGATCCGCGCGCCCGGCCCGGAGGACCACGTCAAGGTCTTCCTGCCCGACCCCGCCACCGGCGAGCTGCACGCCCCCACGATCGCGCCCGACGGCGGGCTGCAGCGGCCGACGGGGGTCGTGTCGATCTCGCGCGACTACACGGTGCGCGCCACGCGCACGGCCGGCGGCGTCGCCGAGCTCGACGTCGACTGGGTGCTGCACGGCGACGAGGGGCCGGCCTCCGCCTGGGCGGCGCGGGCCGCCGAGGGCGACGAGCTCGTGCTCGCCGGGCCGCGGGGCAGCGTCGGCGTGCCGGACGAGATCGGCCGGCTCACCGTCGTCGTCGACGAGACGGGGCTGCCCGCCGCGGCGCGCTGGGTCGACGCCGTCGGGCCGGACGTGCCCGTCACCGCCATCGTGGAGATCGGCGACGACGTGGACGAGGCGTACGTCGAGGACGAGCTCGGGCGCGCGAGCGTCGAGATCCTGTACCGGACCGACGGCCCCGGTCAGGTCGCCGACGCCGTGCGTTCCCTCGGCGGCCCCGAGGACGGCGAGCTCGTGGTGGCGCTCGGCGAGGCCGGGGAGCTGGTCGCGGTGCGGCGCTTCCTGCGGCGGGAGCTGGGCGTGCCGGCCGAACAGCTGTCGATCTCCGGCTACTGGAAGCGCGGGGTCGTCAACCGGGACCACCACCAGCCGCTGGACCCGAGCGACCCGGACTGACCGGTCCCGGACGGCCGGCGTGCCCCGGCGAGCGGCGGTCGCCGCTAGCGTGTGACGCGCACGGATCGAGGAGGTGTCGTGCCGCGACCATCGCCCGAACCGTCGCCCCGCCCGTCGCCCGCAGGCCGACGTCCCGTCTGGATCCTTCCGGCTGCCGCGCTGGTGGCCCTCGTCGCGGCCGTCGCGCTCCTCGCGCTGTGGGCGGCGGCGCTGCGCGACGACGCGGGGGTTGTGCTGCTCACGGGCGCGGAGCCGTTCGTCGGGTACTGGGACGTCCGGGCCGGCGTCGGGACCCTCGCGGCCGTGGCGCTGGCCGCGGTCGTCGTGGCGCTCGGACCGCGCCTCGCGCACGCGCTGCGCTGGCCGGCGCTCCTGGCGGTCGCGGGGGCCACCGCGCTGGCGTTCGCCGTCGCCCTCGGGGCCGCGACGTCGTGGGGCGACCTCGTCGACCCGGTGCGCGGCCCGCACGAGTACCTGCCCGTCGTCCCGGCCGCCGCCGCCGACCCGGCGGGCTTCCTCGCCACGTTCGTCGAGCGCCTCGCGGAGTACCCCATCCACGTGCGGGGCCATCCTCCGGGCTTCGTGCTCGTGCTCGCGGGCCTGGACAGGCTGGGGCTCGGCGGGCCGGGCTGGGCCGCGGCGCTCGCCGTCGTCGCCGGCGCGAGCGCCGTCGTCGCGGTGGCGGTCACGCTGCGCCGCCTGGGCGGGCGGCCCGGGGAGGAGACGGCACGGCGGGCGCTCCCGGCGGTCGTGCTCGCCCCGGCCGCCCTGTGGGTCGCGACGTCGGCCGACGCGTTCTTCGCCGCCGTGCTCGCGTGGGGGGTCGCCGCGCTCGCCGTGGCGTCCACGACGCCGCGTCCCGGCGTGCGCCTGGCCGCCGCGCTGGGCGCGGGCCTGCTGCTCGGGGCGTGCCCGTTCCTCTCCTACGGCCTGCTGCACATGGGCGTCGTGGCGCTCGTCGTGCCGTGGGCGACGCGCCGGTGGACGCCGACGCTCGTCGCAGGCGTCGTCGTCCTGGCGGTGGTCGCGGCGGCCGCGGCGGGGGGCCTCTGGCTCGGGGACGGGGTGGCGGCGACGCACGAGCAGTGGAGCGCCGGGTCCGGCACGGGGCGGCCCTACCTGTACTTCCTCGCCGTCGACCTCGTGCTCCTCGCGGTGCTGGTCGGGCCCGCGGGCGCCGCGGGCCTCGCCCGGGCCCGGCACCTCGACCGCACGACGCGCGCGATGGTGCTCGTCGCTGCCGCGTCCGCGGTGCTCGGCGCCGTCGGCGGGTTCGAGCGGGGGGAGGTCGAGCGGATCTGGCTGCCGCTCGCGTGCTGGGTCGTGCCGGCCGCGGCGGCGGTCGTCGGCGACCCGGGCCGGGTCGGGGCGTGGCGCGCGTGGCTCGTCGTGCAGGCCGCCGCGACGGTGGTGCTCGCGACGGTGCTGCGCTCGCCCTGGTGACGCCGGGCCCCGCCACCGGCGGGACGCCGTAAGGAGACCGTGAGGGTCGGCAAGGCCCCGCCGACCCTACGGTCGATCCATGACCGTCCCGCGGACCGCCGACTTCCGGTCGCCGGTGCACGACCCGCGCGTCGTCGCCCGCGTGGGGGCGCTGCTCGGCGGCGCCGTCCTCGTCCTGTTCACGACCGGGCTCGTCTCCCACCTGCACCAGGACCCGGTCTCGTGGTGGGCGTTCGGCCCGGCGCCGTCGTGGGCGTACCGCCTCACGCAGGGCGTGCACGTCACGGTCGGGTTCGCGTGCGTGCCGCTGCTGCTGGCCAAGCTCTACGCCGCGTACCCGCGCCTCTTCGAGCGGCCCGCGCTGCGAGGGTGGCGGCACGCCGTCGAGCGCGCGTCCGTGGCGGTGCTCGTCGCGGCGACCACGTTCCAGGTGGTCACCGGCGTGCTCAACGCGTTCCAGGTGTACCCGTGGCGGTTCAGCTTCGTCGCCGTGCACTACGCCGCCGCGTGGGTGGTGGCGGGGTCGGTGCTCGTGCACGTCGGGGTGAAGCTGCCGACGATCGCAGGCGCCCTGCGTTCGTCCGTGGACGACCTGCGGCGCGAGGAGCGCGGCGAGCCGCCGCGCGTGGCGGCGAGTGCCGCCCCGTGGCCTGCCGGCGACGGCGCGTCGATCCCCGCCGGCGACGACGGCGCGTCGACGCGCCGCGGGTTCCTCGCCGCCGTCGCCGCCACGACGCTCGGGGTCGTGGCGCTCACCGTCGGGCAGACCGTCCGTCCGCTCGCGCCGCTCGCCGTGCTCGCGCCGCGCGACCCGGGCGTCGGACCGCAGGGCCTGCCCGTGAACAAGACGGCGCACGCGGCCGGGGTGGAGCAGGCAGCGACCGACCCGGGCTGGCGGCTCGAGCTGGTCGGGCCCGGTGGCACGCGGCGGCTGGCGCGGCAGGACCTGCTCGCGTTGGGTCTCGCGACCGCCGTCGTGCCCATCGCGTGCGTCGAGGGCTGGAGCGCGACCGCGACCTGGGACGGCGTGCGGGTGCGCGACCTGGCCCGGCTGGTCGGCGGCACCGGCGCGGACGACGTGCGCGTCGAGAGCCTGCAGGCGGGCGGGTCGTACCGCGAGTCGCTCCTGCCCGCCGCGTACGTCGCCGCGGACGACACGCTCCTCGCGCTCCGGCTCGCGGGGGAGGACCTCGACCTCGACCACGGCTACCCGGCGCGCGTCGTCGCGCCGAACCGTCCAGGTGTGCTGCAGACCAAGTGGGTGACCCGGATGACGGTCGAGCCGGCGAGGGCGGCATGAGCGGGCCCGCGCCGTCGCCGTCGCGAGGGCCGTCGCCCGCCGTGCGTCGCTGGCGCCGGGTCCTGGTCGTGGCCGGCGGCGCGCTCCTGGCGTTCGGCGCGTGGACGGCGTGGTCGACCGTCCCGCAGGGCCAGTGGACGTCCGCGCTGCTCTGGCTCGCGGGCGGCGTCGTCGTGCACGACGCCGTGCTCGCCCCGCTCGCCGTCGTGACCGGCGCTCTCGTGCTGCCCCGCGTGCCGCCGACGTGGCGCGCGCCGTTGCGCGGCGGCCTGCTGGCCGCGGGGGCGCTCGCGCTGCTCTCCGTCGCCGTGCTCGCCGGGGCCGCGGGACGACGCCACTGGTCCGTGCTGCCGCACGACCCCCTCCCGGCGATCGCCACCGCGGTGCTCGTGATCGGGGTGGGCGTGGTCGTGGGGGCGTTCCTCAGCGCGGGGCGGGAGCCCGGCGGAGCGCGACGACGGTCCGCCCGCCGGCGGACCACTGGGCCGCCGCGCTGAGCCCGGCCGCCGCCGCGAGGCCGCGCAGGGGTCGCGTGCCGAGCCGGGCCCACGGGACGGGGCGGCTCAGCCGGCCGTCCGCGGCCCGCAGGACCACGGGCGACGTGTCGTACGCGTCCGGGTCGGGATCGGTCTCGACGAGCACCTGCCCGTCGGGCCGGACGAGCTCCCCGCACCGGCGCAGCAGTGCGACGGGGTCGCCCCCGATCCCGATGTTGCCGTCGGCGAGCAGCACGGTGCGCCATCTGCCCTCGTCGGGCAGCGCCGCCTCGACCGCGCGCCGCAGCGCGACGGCACCTCGGTCGCGGGCCCGGCGCACGGCGTCGCGCGAGACGTCGATGCCGAGGCAGTCCACGCCGCGGCGGGCGAGCTCGGCGGCCAGCCGGCCCGGCCCGCAGCCGACGTCGAGGACCGGCCCTTCGCAGCGGTCGAGGAGGACGTCGTCCGACGGGGTCGCGGGCGCCGCCCACGTGCCGACGTCGAGCGGGCGGTCGCCGCCGCCCTCCACCGCGACCACCGGCAGGCCGCCGAGCGCCGCCTCGTAGAGCACGACGGGGCTGAGCTCGCGCGCGGACGTCGTCGTCATGGGCGCGACCCCGCCGCGGGGCGACCCGCACCGCGGGACGACGCCAGCGCACGCCAGCGCAGCGCGAACCGGCTCGCGGGCGCCTGCCGCGCGACCGCCTCCGCGTCGTCCGGGCCGTCGACGTCGCGCAGCGTGGGCAGCATCCCGACGTCGAGGCCTCGGTCGAGCAACCGGGCGAGCTGCTGGGCGCCCGTCGTCGCCTCGGACATCGGGACGCCGAGGAACAGGTCAGGGTCGGGCGCGCGGAGGCCGACGGCCCAGAAGCCGCCGTCCTCGGCGAGGCCGAGGACGGCGTCGTGCCCGAACAGGTCGACGGCGGCCAGCTCGGGGCCGAGCTGCGGGGTGTCCATGCCGACGAGCAGGACCGGGCCGGGGTACCGCCCGAAGACGTCCTCGAACGCCCCGGCGAGCCTGCGGTCGAGCCCGCCGGTCCGTTGCGGGAGCACGTCGAAGCCCGCCGGTACCCACCCGCCCGGGTCGCCGTCGAGCACCAGCACGCGCCGGCACGGCAGGGTCGCGACGGCGTCCAGGGTGTCGCCGAGCGCGGCGGCCGCCACGTCGGCCGCCGCCGTGGGGCTGAGCCGGGGCGTGAGCCGGGTCTTGACCCGCCCGGGCGCGGGCGCCTTGGCGAGCACGACGACGGTGCGCGGCGGGTCGAGCGGGTCCGGCGCCGTCACGACGCCAGCACCCGCGACATGTCCCGCACCGCGCGCCACGCCCCGAGCGGGGTGCCGGTCACCTTGGACCGGCCGAGCCGGGGGCCGTACGGCACGTCGACCTCCTCGACGCGCCACCCCGCGTCGGCCGCGGCCACGAGCATCTCGAGCGGGTATCCGGAGCGGCGGTCCGCGAGCCGCAGCGACAGCAGCGCGTCGCGTCGCGCGGCGCGCATGGGCCCCAGGTCGTGGACGGCGACGCCGGTGCGGCGGCGCGCGCGCCGCGCCAGCTCCCGGTTGGCGAGCCGCAGGTGCCACGGCCACGCCCCCGGCGCCGGGACCCGGCGCCCGAGGACGAGGTCCGCGCCCCCGGCGGCGACCGGCGCGACGACCCGGGGCAGGTCCGCCGGGTCGAGGCTGGCGTCCGCGTCGCAGAAGGCGACGACCTCGGCGCTCGCGGCCCGCATGCCGGCGTCGCACGCCGCGCCGAACCCGCGCGCCGGGGCCACGACGACGCGCGCCCCGTGCGCACGCGCCACGTCCGCGGAACCGTCGGTGGAGCCGTTGTCGACGACGATCGCCCGCATGCCGTGGGGCACGCGCGGCAGCAGCCACGCGAGCCCCGCGGCCTCGTCGAGGCACGGGAGCACGACGTCGACGGTCGGCGTGGCGGCCCCCGCGACGTCGCCGCCGCCGGGGGCGCCGGGAGGGGCGCTGGTCACTTCTGGAGCGTAGGTTCCGGCGGCGCCGCAGGCGCCGGCAGATGCCCCGTACCGGCCTTACGGTCGCCTTACGGCCGCGGTGACGGTGGGCGTCAGAGCCGCCCGACCAGTGCGGCGAGGCCCTCGTCCAGGCCCACCTCCGCGCGCCACCCGAGCACGCGTCCGGCCCGCTCGCTCGACGCGGTGACGTGCCGGACGTCGCCGGCCCGCCACTCGCCCGTGACCACGGGCTCCGGGGCGCCGAGCAGCGCCGCGACGCGCCGCGCGAGCTCCCCGACCGTCGTCACCGTGCCGGAGCCGACGTTGAACGGTTCCGCCCGCCCCGGCGCCTGCGGCCGCTCGACGGCGGCGACCACGGCCCGCGCGACGTCGTCGACGTGCACGAGGTCGCGGCGCTGCCCGCCGTCCTCGAAGACGCGCGGCGCGCGCCCGTGCTCGGCCTCCGAGCGGAAGATCGACGCGACGCCGGCGTACGGGGTGTTCCGCGGCATCCCCGACCCGTACACGTTGTGGAAGCGCAGCGCCGCCGCGGTCGCCCCGGTGGCTCGGGCCCACGCGGCGAGCAGCCGCTCGCCGTGGGCCTTCGTCGCGGCGTACACGTTGCGCGGGTCGAGCGGCGCGTCCTCGGCCACGAGCCCCGGCACCAGCACCCGCCCGCACACGGGGCAGCGAGGGTCGAAGACGCCGGCCGCGAGGTCCGTCTCGGCGCGCGGCGGCGGGTGCACCGCGCCGTGGTCGGCGCAGGCGTACGCGCCCTCGCCGTAGACGACCATCGAGCTCGCGTACACGACGTGCGGAGCCTGCCCGGCCCCGACCCGCTCCGCGGCGGCCCGCAGCAGGACGGCCGTGCCCAGGTCGTTCGAGGACACGTAGTCGTCGATGTCGTCGATCCCGACGCCCAGCCCCACCTTCGCCGCCAGGTGCACGACGACGTCCCGGCCGGCGAGCGCGTCGCGCACCGCCGCGCCGTCCCGCACGTCCGCGCGGAGCAGGTCGACGCCGTCGGGCAGGGCGGGCGCAGGGCGGTCGCCGTGCACGTCGGCGCGGAGCGCGTCGAGGACGACGACGTCGTGGCCGGCGGCGAGAAGGGCGCGGGTCGCGGCGGCGCCGATGAAGCCCGCCCCGCCCGTGACGAGGATGCGCATGCCCCCAGCATCGACGACGCGGGCCACGCGCGGCGGGGCGAGGCGCGGCGCAGGAGATGACGATCTGCTGACGTCCCGGTTCCCGGCGCGTCGTCGGCGGACGGCGCGCCCGCGGCCGGTCTAGCGTGGCGGTCGTGACCGACGCGACGACCGCACCCGTGGGGATCCTCGGCGGGTCCGGCCTCTACCGCCTGCTCGAAACCCCGGAGCCCGTCGCGGTGGCGACGCCGTTCGGGGACCCGTCCGACCCTCCGAGCCGCGGCACGTTCGCCGGGCGCCCCGTCGTCTTCCTGCCCCGGCACGGCGCCGACCACCGGTACCCGCCGCACCGCGTGAACTACCGCGCGAACCTGTGGGCGCTGCGGGCGCTCGGCGTCCGGCAGGTCGTGGCGGCCTCGGCGGTGGGCGGGCTGCGCCCCGAGCTCACGGCGGGAACGGTCGTCGTGCCGGACCAGGTCGTCGACCGCACGTGGGGACGCGAGCACACCGTCTACGACGACGTCGGCACGGTGGTGCACGTCCCCTTCGCCGACCCGTACTGCCCGCGGGGGCGGGCCGTGGCCGTCCGCGCCGCGCGGTCCGGGACGCTGTCTGCCGTGGACGGCGGCACGATGGTCGTGATCCAGGGGCCGCGGTTCTCCAGCCGCGCGGAGTCGCGGCGCAACGCGGCCGAGGGCGGGAGCGTCGTCGGGATGACGGGGATGCCCGAGGCCGCGATCGCCCGCGAGCTCGCGCTCTGCTACACGACCCTCGCGCTCGTCACGGACGCGGACGCGGGGGTGGACGTCGGGTCGTCCGTGACCCACGCCGCCGTGCTCGAGGCGTTCGCGAGCAACGTCGTCGCGCTCACCGAGGTGCTGCACGACGTCGTGGCCGGGCTGCCGGACGACGACGCGTGCCCGTGCCGCCGGGTGCTGGACGGGGTCGACCTGCCCTTCCGGCTCCCCTGACCGGGCCGGCGGGGCCGGCCCGGTCGATCGGGCCAGCCGGGCTGGGCCGGCTGGTCGGGCCGGCTCAGGCGGCCGCGTTCTCCGTCTCCCCGCGCAGGGCGTCGATCTGCTCCTGGAGCCCGGCGAGGAGGTCGGCCACCGTGCCGGCACCGCTCTCGCGGGCCTGCTCGGTCACGTGCTTGACCTCGGCGGAGGCGGCCTCGAGCGCCACCTGCGCGTCCTCGAGCGCGACGACCGCGCCGTCCTCGGAGTCCTTCGCCTGCTCGAGCGCCGCGCGGGCCTCGTCGGTCGCGGCCTGGGCGGAGGCCACGGCGTCGGTCACGTCGCCACGGAGGGCGTCGGGGACGGCGGTCACCTGCTTCTCCAGCTCCTGCAGGTCGCCATCGATGGCCTCGGCCTGGCTCTGCGCGTCGGCGATGAACTGTTCGACCTCGGCGGGGGCGGAACAGGCGCCCAGCATCATGGCCAGGGCGAGAAGGCTCGCCGCAGCCAGACGGGTCGTCGTCTTGCCCTTGGTCGAAGTCGTCGCTGACGTCATGGGCCCGATTCTGCCCTGCCCGACGCGGTTTCCCTGGGCCGGAAACCACAGATGACGTGGAGATCTTGCACACACAAGGCGGGGTGTCCTTCTCGCGCAGGGGCAATCCCGGGGCGAGGATGCCTGGATGACCGTCACCACGCCGACCACCGCCGAGCTGACCGCGATCTACACCGACCTGCACGCCCACCCGGAGCTCGGGTTCGCCGAGCACCGCACGGCCGGGATCGTGGCCGAGCGCCTGCACGCCTGGGGCTACGACGTGCACGAGGGCATCGGCGGCACCGGTGTCGTCGGGGTGCTCACGAACGGCGCCGGCCCGCGCGTGCTGCTGCGCGCCGACATGGACGGGCTGCCCGTCACCGAGCGCACCGGCCTTCCGTACGCGTCCACGGGCACGGCGACGACCCCCGAGGGCCGCGAGTCGGGCACGATGCACGCCTGCGGGCACGACGTGCACGTCACCTGCCTGCTCGGCGCGGCGGCCGCGCTCGCCGAGCGGCGCGGCGAGTGGGCGGGCACGCTCGTGGTCCTCTTCCAGCCCGCCGAGGAGGTCGGCGAGGGCGCGCGGCGGATGGTCGCCGACGGCCTGTACGACCGGATCGGCGTGGTGCCCGACGTCGTGCTGGGGCAGCACGTGATGCCGCTGCCGGTCGGCGTGGTGAGCCTGACGTCGGGCACGGCGATGGCCGCGGCCGACTCGATGCGCATCACGCTGCACGGGTCGGGCGGTCACGGCTCGAGCCCGGAGGCGACGGTCGACCCGGTGGTGATGGCCGCGGCCGCGGTGCTGCGGCTGCAGGGCATCGTGTCGCGCGAGGTGGGCGCGACCGAGTCCGCCGTCGTCACCGTCGGGTCCGTGCAGGCCGGGACGCAGGCGAACGTCATCCCCGACCGCGCCGAGCTGCTGGTCAACGTCCGCACGTTCGACGCCGGGGTCCGCGAGCGGGTGCTCGCCGCCATCCGGCGCATCGTCGACGCCGAGGCCGCGGCGTCCGGGGCGCCGAAGCCGCCGGAGTACGCGTCGGTCGCGGCGTTCAACCTCACGACCAACGACGCGGCGGCGTCCGCGCGCACCCGGGCGGCGCTCGAGCGAGCGCTCGCCGACGAGCGGCCCCGCGTGGAGGCGGCCGGCGGCCGGCCGCTCCTCGTGAGCCTGCCCCCGCTGCCGGGTTCGGAGGACGTCGGCGACCTCGCCACCGCCGCCGGCGCCCCGCTCGTCTACTGGTTCCTCGGCGGGTTCGACGCCGCCCTGTTCGAGGGCTTCGACCCCGCAGCGGCCACGGGCATGGGCGGCCTGCCCGACGGCGTCGCGCCCAACCACTCGCCGTTCTTCGCGCCCGTGCCCGAGCCGACCCTCGACCTCGGCGTCGCGACGCTCGTCGCCGCGGCGCGGGAGTGGCTGGCCTGATGTCCAGCAGCGCGTCGCCCGGCCGCACGATCGGCGGGGACCTGAGCGGGTCGAGGCGAAGCGAGCAGTCGGTGGTGGGGATCAGTTGCCGTCGCGGAGCCCTTGGGCGCGGGTGGTCGACGGTGCCGGGTCTGGTTTCTCCCAGCTGCTGAGGATCCGGAGCGCGTCTTCTGAAGGGGAGCCGGTGGCAGCGGTATAGACGAACAGTTGCTGGTCCGGCTCGCCGGGCACCGGGAAGGTTTCGTAGTTGATGTCCACTCGGCCGACGACCGGGTGCATGGTCTTCTTCCTGCCGAAGCTGCACTCGTAGACCTTGTGCCGGGGCCACCACGTGCGGAACTCGTCACTCTTGACGGTCAGTTCGCCGATGAGCTCGTTCAGCTCGCGGTCGTTCGGGTGGCTGCTGGAGTCACGGCGCAAGATCGCTGCGACGTCCGCGGCCACGAGTTCCCAGTCGACGTAGAACTCGCGCGCGGCCGGGTTGAGGAAGGTCCATCGGGCGAGGCTGCGGTTGAGCCCCTTCTCCTTCGTGAAGTCGTGCAGGAACGCTTTGGCGAGGTCGTTCATCGCCAGCACGTCCATGCCGACGCCGAGCACGAACGCGGCAGCGTTGTCCATCTGGTCGAGCATCTGCCGCAGCGAGGACCGAACCCTCGTGCTGCGCTTGTCGGCCTGGACGCGGCCCCCGGTCGACGCCGACAACAGCGTGAACAGATAGACCCGCTCGGTCTCCGTCAGCCGCAGGGAGCTGCTCAGAGCGTTGATGACCGCGTCGGACGCGCGCGCCACCCGGCCCTGCTCCATGCGCGTGTAGTAGTCCACGCTCACACCCGCCAGAGCGGCGACCTCGTCACGCCGTAGTCCTGGGACCCGCCGGACGCTGAAGCTCGCGGTGGTCAGTCCGATGTCTGCCGGGGTGACTCGCCCACGAGCCGCCCGCAGGAAGCTGGCGAGAGTCCCGTTGTCGTCCATCGCCCCAGTATGTGCCGGGCCTTCAGATCGAGGGTGGCTCTGTTTGTCCTAGGGAGGGCTGGGCAGGTTTCGGCCGTCTTTTCCCGCTGGAACGGCGTTTGACTCTCGGAGGTCGTCACCGAGCACGACCCTCCGAACACCTGCTGAAGGAGCCCCCATGACTACTGCCGCCCTCCTCGACGGCCGTGTCGCCGTGATCACCGGTGCGTCCAGCGGCATCGGCGAAGCCACCGCCCGCACGCTCGCGGCGAAGGGCGCCAAGGTCGCTCTCCTGGCCCGACGGGCCGACAGGCTCGCCTCGATCGTCGACGAGATCACCGCCGCAGGCGGGAGGGCCGTCGCCTTTCCGGTCGACGTCACCGATGCTGCGGCCGTGAAGGGCCTCGCACAGAGCATCGAGGACGAGCTCGGCACGGTGAGCATCCTGTTCAACAACGCCGGGATCATGCTTCCCGCTCCGATCGAGGAGCTGCGCGAGGACCAGTGGTCCCACCAGGTCGACCTCAACATCTCGGCGCTGAACACCGTCATCGGTGCGTTCCTGAGCCAGCTCGTCGCCTCGGCTCGGAACGCCGGCGTCGCCGACCTGATCAACACCGCCTCGATCGCGGGAAAGAACCTGTTCCCCACCTTCGCCGTGTACTCGGCGTCCAAGGCCTACGTGATCCACCTCTCCAACCACCTGCGTACCGAGCTCGGCCCGAAGGACGTCCGCGTCTCCGCGATCGAGCCCGGTATCGTCGGCACGGAGCTTCAGGGTCACGTCACCGACCAGGGAGCGACCGACTGGCTGGAGGGATCCAAGGACACGCTCGAGTGGCTGACCTCGCAGGACGTCGCCGAGGTCGTCGCGTTCACGGTGAACCTGCCGCGCCGCGTCAACCTTCAGGAGATCGCCATCATGCCCACCCGGCAGACTTCCTGATCCGCAAGGATCGAATCCGCAAGAAGCACGCACGACCGCATCGCCACCGGCGTGCTGCCTGATGTTGACCCGGTGGATCAGGGGTCAGCGGGCGCCGAGGCGGCGGCTGATCTCCGCGGCCGCCCGGCCGGCCGCCTCGGCGAGCCCGGCGCGGCGGGCGTCGTCGACGTCGTCCGACCAGAAGGTCAGCGCGACGCCGGCGACCGGGTAGCCGGTGTGGTCGACGGCGGCGTGCGCGACCGACGCGAGGCCGGTCGTGACCTCGCCGTCCTCGGTCGAGTAGCCGCGGTGCCGGGTCTCGCGCAGCACGTCGCGCAGCTCCCGGAGGGATCGTGGTCCGACGTCGGTCCGGGAGGCGAGCACCGCCGAGCTGGGGAACAGCGCCCGCACCTGCGCGGCGGGCAGGCGGGCGAGCACGGCGCGGCCGCTCGCGGTGAGGTGGCTGGGCAGGCGCACGTCGACGTCGGTGACGAGCGACGGACGGTGCGGGGCGCGCTGCTCCACCAGGTACAGCACCTCACGGCCGTGGAGGACCGCGAGGTGCGCGCTCTCTCCCGTCGTCTCGACCAGCCGCGCGACGACGGGCCGGGCCAGCCGCGCCAGCGGCGCCTGCCGCGCGTACGCCGAGCCGAGCGACAGCGACGCGGTCCCCAGCCCGTACCGGTGCTCCTCGGGCAGGTGCGTCACGAACCCCTCGTCGACCAGCACGGACAACAGGTGGTAGACGGTCGAGCGCGGCAGGCCGAGGTGCTGCGCGACCGCGGCCGCCGGCGACGGCCCTGGCTGCGCCGCCAGGTACGCCAACACCCGCAGCGTGCTGCGCGCCGCCGGCACGTCCGCCATCTTCTCCCTCCGAGCCACCTCGGCGGAGGGGGAACGCCTCGGAAGCCGACTGTCTGGGATCCCAGACTGAACCTCCGGCGAACCCGTGTCCAGCGGACCGACGACGGTGTGTGCTGGCGGCATGTCCGCATCGCTGCAGCACCTCGCCGGTCACCACCCCGGTACGACGGCGGCCCACCCGGCCGCACCGCTGACCGACGTCGTCGTCGAGGTCACGGGAGACCCCCTGACCGTCGACGACGTCGTGGCGGTCGCCCGGCACGGCGCGCGGGTCCGCCTCACCGACCGCGCGCTGTCGTCGATGGCCGCGAGCCGCACGGTCGTCGAGGACCTGGCCGGCGACGCCCGCCCGCACTATGGCGTCTCCACGGGCTTCGGCGCCCTGGCGCGCCGGCACATCCCCACCGAGAAGCGGGCGCAGCTGCAGCTCAGCCTCGTGCGCTCGCACGCCGCGGGCACCGGCCCGGAGGTGGAGCGCGAGGTGGTCCGTGCCCTCCAGCTCCTGCGCCTCGCCACCCTCGCCACCGGCCGTACGGGCGCCCGCCCGGTCGTCGCGGAGACCTACGCCGCGATGCTGAACGCGCAGGTCACGCCCGTCGTGCATGAGTTCGGCTCGCTCGGCTGCTCGGGCGACCTCGCGCCGCTCGCACACGTCGCGCTCGCCGCGCTGGGCGAGGGCCCCGTGCGCGACGCCGACGGCGAGATCCGGGACGCGGACGAGGCGCTCGCCGCGGCCGGCATCGCGCCGCTTGCCCTCGCGGAGAAGGAGGGCCTCGCCCTCATCAACGGCACGGACGGCATGCTCGGCATGCTGTGCCTGGCCCTGCACGACCTGACCGCCCTGCTCCGCACCGCCGACGTCGCCGCCGCCTCCAGCGTGGAGGCGCTGCTCGGCTCGGACGCGCCGTTCGCCGAGGACCTCGTGGGCCTGCGCCCGCACCCCGGCCAGGCGGCGTCGGCCGCCAACCTGCGGGCGCTGCTCGCGGGCTCGCCGGTCGTCGCGAGCCACCGGACCTACGACGCCGACGGGCGCCCCGAGTGCACGCGCGTCCAGGACGCGTACTCCCTGCGCTGCGCGCCGCAGGTGCACGGCGCGGCGCGGGACACGCTCGACCACGCGGCGACGGTCGCGGGCCGCGAGCTGGCGTCGGCCATCGACAACCCCGTCGTCACCGTCGACGGCCGCGTCGAGTCCAACGGCAACTTCCACGGGGCGCCGGTCGCCTACGTCCTGGACTTCCTCGCGATCGCCGTCGCCGACGTCGCGAGCATGAGCGAGCGCCGCACCGACCGGTTCCTGGACGTCGCGCGCAACGAGGGCCTGCCGGCGTTCCTCGCCGACGACCCGGGCGTCGACTCCGGCCTGATGATCGCCCAGTACACGGCGGCGGGGATCGTGAGCGAGCTCAAGCGGCTCGCCGCTCCGGCGAGCGTCGACTCCATCCCGTCGTCGGCCATGCAGGAGGACCACGTCTCCATGGGCTGGTCCGGTGCCCGCAAGCTGCGCCGCGCCGTCGACGGCCTCGGCCGCGTGCTCGCCGTCGAGCTCCTGACCGCTGCCCGCGCGCTCGACCTGCGCTGCGCGCCCGGCGCGGGCCGCCCCGACCGCCTCGCGCCGGCCGCGGGCACCGGCGCCGTGCACGACCTGCTGCGCACGGCAGTCGCCGGCCCCGGCCCGGACCGGTTCCTCGCCCCCGAGATCGACGCCGTGACCCGGCTCGTCGCGGGCGGCGACGTCGTCGCCGCGGCGGCCGCCGCCGTCGGCCCTCTTCGCTGACACCGACCTGACCCCGCTGAAGGAGACGCAGATGTCCCACGACCTCGGCACCCCCGTCCCCGTCCGCGCCCCGCGCGGCACCACGCTCACCGCCCGCAGCTGGCAGACCGAGGCCCCGCTGCGGATGCTCATGAACAACCTCGACCCGGAGGTGGCGGAGCGCCCCGACGACCTGGTCGTCTACGGCGGCACGGGCCGCGCCGCCCGCGACTGGCCCAGCTACCACGCGATCGTCCGCACCCTGGAGACGCTCGCCGAGGACGAGACGCTGCTGGTGCAGTCCGGCAAGCCGGTGGGGGTGCTGCGCACGCACGAGTGGGCCCCGCGGGTGCTGATCGCCAACTCGAACCTCGTGGGGGACTGGGCGACGTGGCCCGAGTTCCGCCGGCTCGAGGCGCAGGGCCTCACGATGTACGGGCAGATGACGGCCGGGTCGTGGATCTACATCGGCGCGCAGGGCATCCTCCAGGGCACGTACGAGACGCTCGCGGCCGTGGCGGCCAAGATCTCGACAGGCTCGATCGGCGGGGAGGGCACCCTGGCCGGGACCCTCACCCTGACCGGCGGCTGCGGCGGCATGGGCGGCGCGCAGCCGCTGGCCGTGACGCTCAACGGCGGCGTGTGCCTCGTGGTCGACGTCGACCGCTCGCGCCTGGAGCGGCGCGTGCGCGAGCGCTACCTCGACGAGGTCGCGGACTCGCTCGACGACGCCGTCCGGCGCGTCGAGGCCGCCCGCACCCAGAAGCGCGCGCTGTCCGTCGGCGTCGTCGGCAACAGCGCGTCCGTGGTGCCTGAGCTGCTGCGGCGCGGCGTCGAGATCGACGTCGTCACGGACCAGACGTCGGCGCACGACCCGCTGTCGTACCTGCCGCTCGGCGTCGACGTCGAGGACTGGGCGGACTACGCCGCCGCCAAGCCGGAGGAGTTCACCGACCGGGCGCGCGAGTCGATGGCACGCCACGTGGAGGGCATGGTCGGCTTCCTCGACGCCGGCGCCGAGGTCTTCGACTACGGCAACTCGATCCGCGACGAGGCGCGCCGCGGCGGCTTCGACCGCGCCTTCGACTTCCCCGGCTTCGTCCCGGCGTACATCCGGCCGCTGTTCGCCCAGGGCAAGGGGCCGTTCCGCTGGGCCGCGCTGTCCGGCGACCCGCGCGACATCGCCGCCACCGACCGCGCGGTCCTGGATCTCTTCCCCGACGACGACCACCTGCACCGCTGGATCCGCGCCGCCCAGGAGCGCGTCGCGTTCCAGGGCCTGCCCGCCCGCATCTGCTGGCTCGGGCACGGCGAGCGCGACCGCGCCGGGCTCGCGTTCAACGACCTCGTCGCGAGCGGCGAGGTGAGCGCGCCCGTCGTCATCGGCCGCGACCACCTCGACGCCGGCTCCGTCGCCTCGCCGTACCGCGAGACCGAGGGCATGGCCGACGGCTCCGACGCCATCGCCGACTGGCCGCTGCTCAACGCGCTCACCGCCGCGTCGTCCGGCGCCACGTGGGTGTCGCTGCACCACGGCGGCGGCGTCGGGATGGGGCGGTCCATCCACGCCGGGCAGGTGTCCGTCGCGGACGGCACGCCGCTCGCGGCGGCCAAGCTCGCGCGCGTGCTGTCCAACGACCCGGGTCTCGGCGTCCTGCGGCACGTGGACGCCGGATACGACGACGCGGCGGCCGCCGCCGAGCGAGGCGGGCTGCGCGTGCCCATGCTCGAGAGCGACCCTGCCGGCCCGGCGCGAGAGGCGTGACGTGCGCGAGGTGGAGCACCCGGGCCCTTCGACAGGCTCAGGAGGGCCCGGTTCGCACCCGGCCACGCTGATCCTGGGGATCGGCGAGCTCACGACGAACGCCCCCGAGGCGGTGCTGGCCGACCTCGGCGTGGACGCCGTCGGCGACCCGACCGGCCTCGTCCGCGACGCCGCGCTGCTGCTCGACGGCGGGCGTGTCGCGTGGGTCGGCGCCGAGCGGGACTGTGCCGAGGGCGTGGAGCGGGCCCTGGGCCGGGCGCCCGACCGGGTCGTCGGCGTGGAGGGGCGCGCCGTCGTGCCCGGGTTCGTCGACTCCCACACCCACCTCGTGTTCGCGGGCGACCGGTCGGCCGAGTTCGAGGCGCGCATGGCGGGCCGCTCGTACGCCGCGGGCGGCATCCGCACCACGGTCGCCGCCACGCGCGCGGCGTCGGACGACGAGCTGCGGGCCCGCCTGCGCCGGCACGTCGACGAGGCGCTCGCCCAGGGCACCACCACGATCGAGGTCAAGGGCGGCTACGGGCTGAGCGTGGCCGACGAGGAACGCGCGGTGCGCCTCGCGGCCGAGGCCACCGACGAGGTGACGTTCCTCGGCGCGCACGTCGTCCCGGTCGACTTCGACGGCCGTGCCGACGACTACGTCGACCTCGTGTGCGGCGAGATGCTCGCCGCGTGCGCCCCGCACTCCCGGTGGGTCGACGTCTTCTGCGAGACGGGCGCGTTCACCCCCGAGCAGTCGCGCCGCGTGCTGGAGGCCGGCGCCGCCGCGGGGCTCGGCGTGCGCGTCCACGCGAACCAGCTCGGCCCGGGCGAGGGCGTGCGGCTCGCCGTCGACCTCGGCGCGGCCGCCGTCGACCACTGCACGTACCTGTCCGACGACGACGTGGCGGCGCTCGCGGAGTCATGGGCGGGAGAAGCCCAGGGGACCGTCGCGACCCTGCTGCCCGGCGTCGAGTTCTCCACCCGGCACCCGTACCCGGATGCCCGCCGCCTGCTCGACGCGGGCGCCGTCGTCGCGCTGGCCAGCGACTGCAACCCCGGCTCGTCCTACACGAGCTCGATGCCGCTCATGGTGGCGCTCGCCGTCCGCGAGATGAGCATGACCGTCGCCGAGGCCGTGTGGGCCGCGACGGCGGGCGGGGCGCTCGCGCTGCGCCGGGACGACGTCGGGCACCTCGCACCCGGCGCCCGGGCCGACGTCGTCGTGCTCGGCGCGCCGTCGCGCGCCCACCTCGCGTACCGCCCGGGCGTCCCGCTCGTGCACGCCGTCTGGAAGGACGGGGTGGCGGCCCACTCGCCGAGTACGAGGTGAGCGCTCGAGCTCGAGGTCCCCGACCTCGAACTCGGGC
>NZ_BAAAPM010000003.1:1425213-1429345 GCF_039531145.1 Isoptericola hypogeus | reverse complement strand
CGTCGACCTCCGCGAGGTCGACGGACCGCACGCGCGGGTCGGACGCCGCGGCGCGCACGAGCGTGCGCAGCTCCCACGCGGCCAGACCGCCGGGGACGCTCGCCGGGCAGCCCGGCGCGACGGATCGGTCGCAGACATCCACGTCGACGTCGAGGTGCACGGGGCCGCCCGCGGCGCCGGCGATCTCGAGCGCCTCACCCACGACGTCGTCCAGCGACCCCGCGCCCCGCCGTCGCAGCTCGTCCACCGTGACGACGGTGATCCCCAGGTCCCGGGCCCGGCGTGCGTACGCGGCGGAGTTCGCGAAGTCGGCGATGCCGATCTGCACGACCCGCTCCGGGTCCAGGCCCGCCTCGACCAGCCGTCGCACCGGCGACCCGTTGGAGACGCCGTCGCGCAGGTCGTAGTGGGCGTCGAGGGTGACGAGCCCCGCGGTGGGGAGGTCGTCGCCCCAGGCGCCGAGCGCCGTGGCGACGGTGAGCGAGTTGTCCCCGCCCAGCGCCACCAGCGCCGTCGCCCGCTCCAGCGCTGCCGCCACGGCCGCGCGCGTGCGCGCCTCGCCCTCGTCGCCGTCCGGCTCCGGCACGTCCCCGTGGTCGACGAGGGCGAGCGCGCCGAGGTCGACGGGTCCACTCGGACCGGAGACCAGCGCCGGGCTGTACCGGCGCAGCGCGTCGCGCACCGCGGCGGGCGTGGCGTGCGCCCCGGTCGGCGAGAGCGACGTGCGCCAGGTCGGGACGCCGAGCAGCGCGAGGTCGGCGCCCGGCCCGTCGTCGGGCGCGGGCCAGCCGCCGGCGCGGGGCCAGAGGGGGTCGTGGGGCAGGGGAGCGGAGGTCACCCGCCGACGGTACGGCCGTCATGAGGTGGCTCACACGCTCTTGGGCACCGCGCCGCGTCCCTGTTAAGGTTCCGAATTCGTGGGTTCGATGCCTGCGATCGATCATGTCGATCATTCGGTCGACCGATCACCCCGATCCCGATCCTGCCTGGAGCACCTGTGGCCGTCAGCGTCCCCGTGAGGAACCACCTCACCGCGCGCCTCGACGTCGACTTCCGTCGCGTCGCCAGCGCGCTCTGTCGCTGACCCCTCGCTGACCGCCGTCGACGCCGACGGCGCAGCACCCCCGACGCCGCCACGAGCGAACCCGTCGTGCCCTCCGGGCGCCCCTCGACCGCCCTCGTGCCCGCGTCCCCCCGCAGGCTCGTGCCCCGTGCACCCGCGTCCTTCCCGGACGCGGCAGTCCGCCTGCGAGCGACCACCGCCGTCCTCCCACCGGTGCCGTCCCGGCACCCGAGCCGAAAGGTTCCCTCGTGTCCCGCACCTCCACGGCGAAGATCCCCGGCGCGGAAGCCCGCGCCCGCAAGGGTCTTCGCTTCCCCTCCTTCTCGGTCCAGATCCTCCTGGGCCTCGCGCTCGGCGTGCTGCTCGGCTGGGCCGCCCTCGCGATCGGCCCCCAGGCCGACGGCGAGACCCCCAACGGCCTGACGACGACGCTCGACACCATCGGCTCGTCGTTCGTCACCCTGCTCCGGGCGATCGTGCCGCCGCTGATCTTCACGGCGATCGTCGCGTCGATCGCGAACCTGCGGACCGTCACCAACGCGGCCCGCCTCGCCGGCCAGACGCTGCTCTGGTTCGCCATCACCGCGGCGATCTCCGTGGCGATCGGCATCGGCCTGGGCCTGGTCTTCCAGCCGGGCCACAACACGACCCTGACCACCGCCGAGGCGGCCGAGCCGTCGAGCACCGGCACCTGGCTCGACTTCCTGAACGGGCTCATCCCGACGAACGTGCTCGGCCTCGGGGCCTCGACCGACGTCGAGGCCGCCGCCGACGGGACGTTCACCGCCGACACCGGCATCAGCTTCAACGTGCTGCAGATCCTCGTGGTCGCGCTCGTCATCGGCATCGCGGCGCTGAAGTCCGGCGCGAAGGCCGACCCGTTCCTGGCGTTCAACCGGTCCGCCCTCGCCATCGTGCAGAAGGTGCTCTGGTGGATCATCCGGCTGGCGCCGCTGGGCACCATGGGCCTCATCGGCAACGCGGTCGCCACCTACGGGTGGGAGTCGCTGCGCTCGCTCGCGTCGTTCTCGCTCGCGATCTACGTGGGTCTCGCGCTGGTGCTGTTCGTCGTCTACCCGGTGCTGCTGCGGGCCAACGGCCTCGGTGTCGTCTCCTGGTTCCGGGGCGCCTGGCCCGCCATCCAGCTCGCGTTCGTGTCGCGCTCGTCGATCGGCACGCTGCCCGTGACGCAGCGCGTGACGGAGCGGAACCTCGGTGTCCCGAGCGAGTACGCGTCGTTCGCCGTGCCGCTGGCCGCCACGACCAAGATGGACGGCTGCGCCTCGATCTACCCGGCGATCTCCGCGATCTTCGTCGCCCAGATCTTCGGGATCGACCTGTCGATCACCGACTACCTGCTGATCGCGTTCGTGTCGGTCGTGGGCTCGGCCGCGACGGCCGGCCTCACCGGGGCCATGGTCATGCTGACGCTCACGCTGTCGACGCTCGGCCTGCCGCTCGCGGGCGTGGGCCTGCTGCTCGCCGTCGACCCGATCCTCGACATGGGCCGCACCGCGGTGAACGTCGCCGGCCAGACGCTGGTCCCGACCATCGTCGCCAAGCGCGAGGGGCTGCTCGACCTCGAGCAGTACCGCGCCGCGTCGGCGGAGGACCTGTTCGACGACGAGGCCGACGCCGAGCAGACCGCGGCGGACGCCCCGGCCGCGCAGGACGACGCCGCTCAGGACGACGCCGCGCAGGGCGAGCGCGAGCTGGCGGAGGCCACCACGCGCGCCTGAGTCGCGCTGCACGACGACGCAGGTCCCGGCGGGCGCGAACCGCCGGGCCCTGCGTCGTCCGCCGGGCCGGACGGCGTCATCCTGCACGCCGGCGACTCGTTCGCGACCGCGCCCGACCCGGGCGCCGTCGAGGTGCTGCTGCCCGTCGCGGCCCCGTGGCTCAAGCTCGCCGAGGCGATCGACTTCGCCCGCGCCCACGCGGGCGCCACGGTGCTGCCGATCCACGACGGCATCCTGAGCCCGGGCGGCAGGCAGCTCGTCGACAACGTCCTGACCGCGGTGCTCGGCGCCGACAGGTACCGGCGTCCCGCCGAGGGCGAGACCCTCACGTGCTGAGCCGGCGCGGGACGAAGCGCAGCAGCGCCCCCGGCGGGAGCTGGCCCAGCAGCCACAGGTGGGTCGACGGGACGGCGCCGACCACCGGGTAGCCGCCCGTGAGCGGGTGGTCTGGGCCGAACAGCACGGGCTGCCCGTCGGGCGGCACCTGCAGCGCGCCGGTCACGCAGCCCTCGCTCGGCAGCTCGAGGTCGCGGGCCGACGTCGCGCGCTCCAGCGGCCGCGCGCCGGCGAGACGCAGCCCCACCCGGTCGGAGCGCATCGTGACCTCCCACGCCTGGTCGTGCAGCAGCGCGACGGCGGCGTGCGAGAACCAGTCGTCGTGCGGGCCGAGCAGGAGCGGGAGCGTCGTGACCTCGCCGGGCGCGGGCAGCGCCGCCGGGTCCGGCGCCCCGACGTCCCCCGCCGCCACCGCCCCCGCCCCTGCCCCGCCCGGATCGTTGTGAGCATGATTTTGGCCCCCTTCGGAACTCCGAAGGGGGCCAAAATCATGCTCACAACGTAGGAGGGCGGCGGGGGACAGGGGGGCCGGGCCGAGCCCGGCGAGGACGTCCGTCGACGCCGAGCCCAGCACCGGCGTGACGTCGAGCCCGCCGCGCACGGCGACGTAGGTGCGCAGCCCGCGGGCGGGGGCACCGAGGGCGAGCTCGTCGCCGTCGGCCAGCCGGAACGCACGGGCCTTCGGCGCACCGCCGGCCCGCGCACCTTCGACCCCGGCCGGGTGCACGACGGCGCCCGCGTCGGCTCCGGCGAGCGCGACGACGACGGTCCCGCGGGCGCGCAGCCGCAGCCCCCCGCCGACGGCCTCCAGGACCGCGGCGCCCGCCGGGTTGCCGACGGCCCGGTTGGCGGCGCGCATGCTGCGCGGGTCCGCCGCGCCGGACGTGGACACCCCGAGGTGCGCGAGCCCGGGCCGGCCGAGGTCCTGCACCAGCGCCTGCGCCCCGGGCGTCACGACCTCCAGCCCCGTGCGGGGCGGGATCGGCGCGGCAGT
>NZ_BAAAPM010000003.1:1415814-1425177 GCF_039531145.1 Isoptericola hypogeus | reverse complement strand
GCCGCTCCGATCCGGAACTGCCGCCGTGATCCGTGCCGTGCGTGGCGCCCGCCCGCACGGACGCGCGCGCCGGTGTGAACCGCACCCGGTCGCCGGGCGCCCAAGGCGTGGGCGGGTCGCGCTCGACGTCCCACGTCACGAGGTCGGTGCGCCCCACGAGCTGCCAGCCGCCGGGGCTCTCGCGCGGGTAGACGCCGGTGTACGGGCCGGCGAGCGCGACCGACCCCGCCGGGACCCGGGTGCGGGGGCTCGACCGCCGTGGCACGACCAGCCCGGAGTCGTCCCCCGTGAGGTACGCGAAGCCCGGCGCGAACCCGACGAAGCCCACCACCCACGAGGCGTTCGCGTGCCGTCGCACCACCTCCTCGACGCTCCAGCCGAGCAGGGTCGCGACGCCGTCGAGGTCCGCGCCGTCGTACACCGTCGGGACCTCCACGAGCCGACTGCCGGCCCCACCCCGTCGGTGCTCGCGGTCGGGCCGGACGTCGGACGACGACGCGCGGGCGCGCAGCTCGGCGGCGAGGTCGGCCGCCGAGACCCGCCAGGGGTCGAACGCGACCAGCAGCGTGCGCGCGCCTGGCACGGTCTCGCCGACCCCGGTCACGGGGTGCGCCTGCAGCGACGTGTGCAGCGCGACCGCCTGCGCGAGGTCGTCGAGCTCGACGAGCAGCGCGTCGTCGCGCGCGGCGCGGACCCGCACGCTCAGCCGGCCGTCGCGGCGCCGTCGTCCGCCGCCCCAGGAGCCCCGCCGGGAGCCCCGCCGGCGGCCCCGCCGTGCGCGCCGCCGACGAACGGGCGGACCGGCACGCCCGCCGCGTCGAGCACCTCCCGCACCCGCTCCGCCATCGCCGCGGCGCCGGGGGTGTCGCCGTGCACGCAGACGGAGTCCGCGGCGACGGGGACGAGCGAGCCGTCGACGGCCTCGACCACGCCCTCGGTGGCGAGCCGGAGCACGCGTCGGGCGACCTCGTCGGGATCGCGGAGGACGGCGCCGGGTGCGGAGCGCGGCAGCAGCGTGCCGTCGGGCGCGTACGCCCGGTCGGCGAACGCCTCGGTCGCGACCCGCAGCCCGACGTCGGCGGCGACGGCGAGGGCGGCGGTGCCGGGCTGGCCGAGCATCGTGAGGCCGGGGTCGAGGTCGCCGACTGCCACGGCGACGTCCCGCGCGACCCGTTCGTCCTTCGCGGCGGCGTGGTACAGCGCGCCGTGCGGCTTCACGTAGGCGACGCGGCCGCCCTCGGCGGCCGCGATCCCGCACAGGGCGCCGAGCTGGTAGAGCACGTCGGCACGGAGCTCGTCGCCGGGCACGTCCATCGCGCGCCGCCCGAACCCCGCGAGGTCGCGGTAGCCGACGTGCGCGCCGATGGCGACCCCGTGAGCCACCGCGGCGCGGACCGTGCGGCGGATGGTCGCCGGGTCGCCGGCGTGGAAGCCGCAGGCCACGTTCGCGCTGGACACGACGGCGAGCATGCGGTCGTCGTCGCCCAGGCTCCACCGCCCGAACCCCTCGCCGAGGTCGCTGTTGAGGTCGACGCCGCTCATGGGGACAGTGTCCAACACGGCCCGTCGCCGGGGGCGCTCCCGGGTGCTCCGTGGCCCGGTCCGGGATGACCGGGGAGTGAAATCTTGGCTCCGGGCTGGCATCCGCGGCCCGGGTGTCGCAAGGTGGGAGAGGCCACGTCGTCGCCCGCGTCACCTTCCGCGGGGACGGTGTGCAAGGATGCGAGCGCTGTCGCGTCGAAGCCGAGGGAGGTCTGCGGTCGTGAAGCCTGCGCCAGGCGCTGACCAGGACGGTCGTGCGATGCCGGGGACGCGACGGAGTCGCCTGCTCAAGTTCGTGGGTTCGGGGTCCGCCGCGTGCGTCCTCGCCGCGGGGCTGCTCGCCGTCCCGGTGATCGGTGCGCCCGCGGGTTCTGACCTGCTGCACGCCGCGCAGGAGCTGCCCGACGTCGGCGCCGGGAGCCCTGCGGGCGAGGGCGTCAGCGTCGGAGTCGTCGGCTCGACCACCACGACCGGGCCGACGACGGTGGAGGAGGTGCTCGCCGTCCTCGAGCGCGCGGAGCTCGCGGCGCAGGAGGCCGGTCGCGAGCTGACGCCGGAGGTGCGGCAGGCGGCCGCCGAGCTCGGGATGCTGCTGAGCACCTACCTTGCCCAGCAGGCCGAGTCCGACTTCCGGCTGACCGCCGACGGCGCGCCCGTGGCAGCCCCTCTGGTCGACGCGGCCGACCCGGCCGAGGACGACGCCGTCCCGGTCTCGCGCGCCGTCGAGGCGAACGAGAAGGCGGGCGCGAAGGCCGACAAGACGGCTCCCGCCGACGAGGGGTCCGACGAAGAGAAGTCCGCGGGGAAGGCTCCGGCCGACAAGGAGGCTCCGGCCGACAAGGAGGCTCCGGCCGACAAGTCCGCCGGGAAGGCCGTCGACGATGCCGCCGACGACGAGGTGGCCGATCACGAGTCCGCGCACGACCACTCCGGCGAGGTGACGTTCGACGACGTGGTGGTGGCCGCGACGCGGCTGGCGAACCTGCTCGACCCGGCGTCGGCGACGGCGGTGGCCGACGTCGTGCTCCCCGCGGACGGCATCGACGGCGTCACCTCCCTCGACGGGATCTCGTCCCGCGCGACGCTGACCGCCGGGCTGCGTGCGGTCGTCGAGAAGTACGCCGGCAGCACGTCGGGCTACGCGAACGGCCGGATCCCCACGTCTGCGCTCTGCCCGCTCGACTTCGCGCCGGGCCACATGCTGCGGTGCGACGCCGCGGAGCAGCTCATGCAGCTCAACGAGCTGTACGAGAAGAGGTTCGGGGTCCCGATCCCGATGACGGACTCGTACCGGCCGTACGACGTCCAGGTCCGCCTGAAGATCACCAAGCCGTACCTGGCGGCGGTGCCGGGCACGTCGAACCACGGCTGGGGCCTCGCCGTCGACCTGTCGTACCCGATCTCGTCCGGGACGACGTCCGAGTACCAGTGGCTGCGGGTGCACGGGCCGGACTTCGGCTGGGACAACCCGTCATGGGCCCGCCTCGACGGCTCCAAGCCCGAGCCGTGGCACTTCGAGTTCTTCGCCGCCGGGCCGATCCCCGACCGGGCCTGGGACGCCGACGACGTCAGCGTGACCGGCGCCGCGCAGGACAAGGCGGCCCAGCACGACCGGGTCAGCAGGACGTCCGACAACGGCACGTCCGGCAAGGGCAAGGGCGACACGAAGCGCACGGACACGAAGCCGGGCGGCACGAAGGCGGACGGCAAGTCCGACGACGGCAAGGACACGCCGGCGCCCAAGCCGACGCCCAAGCCGACCCCGAAGCCGAGTCCCTCGCCGTCGCCGAGCGAGACGCCCAAGCCGACGCCTACGCCGACCCCGACGCCCTCCCCGACGCCGACGCCCTCCCCGACGCCGACGCCCTCCCCGACGCCGACGCCCTCCCCGACGCCCACCCCGACCCCGACGCCCACCCCGACGCCCACGCCCACGGACGACCCGTCCGGTGAGCCGACGCCGACCCCGGATCCCGAGCCGTGTGCCGACGAGGCGCTGGACGCCGCGGCAGCGGCCCTGGCGACGGAGACGACGGCGGACGACGACGCGGCGTTGCCGGCACTGCTGGGTTGCCAGCTGCCCGAGGACCAGCAGGACGGCCCGCTGGACGAGGCCCTCGTGGCGTACCGGGAGAACTAGGGGTGAATCGTCCCGCGACACCGGACGACGCCCCGGAGGGTTCGCCCGGAGAGTTCCGTGCCCGCGAGGCGCTTGAGGCTTCGGGGATCGCGTTCGAGATCACCCGGCACGGCCCGGTGGGCTCGCTCGAGGAGGCGGCACGGGTCCGCGGCCTGCGGCCGGAGCAGGTCGTCAAGAGCCTGGTGGTGCGCCGCGCGGAGGACGACTACCTCTTCGTGCTGGTACCTGGCGGCCGGACGATCGCGTGGCCGCGGCTGCGCGCGCTGCTGGGCGTGTCGCGGTTGTCGATGCCGGACCGGCACGTCGCCCGCGAGGTGACCGGGTACGAGCGCGGCACGATCACGCCGTTCGGCTCCACGCGCCCCTGGCCCGTGGTCGCGGACGAGCGCGTCGTCGCGGGGCCGGTGTCGATCGGCGCGGGGGCGCACGGCGTCGCGGCGACGGTCGACGGCGCCGCGCTGGCCGCGGCGCTCGGCGCGCAGGTCGCCGACGTCACCGATCCGGAGCCCGGGGCGACACCGGACGCCGGCGAGTCCACCGCCGCGGTGCCGCCGCACGCCGCAGGGGTGGACGAAACCCGCTGAGGGGGGAACACTCGACGCGGGCCTGTGGCGCCGCGCCGAGGCCCCCGGTTCCGCCCGCTCGCCGATCGGCACCGCACGTACGGGAGCTTCTTCACGACATGGACTTCGACAGCAGCAGCGACCCCGGGCCCAGCTCCGGCATCTCGTCCCGGACCGGGGACGAGGGCACCGTCCTGACCCTCTGGGGCGAGGTGGACGCCGCGCTGCGCGAGGCGGCCAGCGACGCGATGGCGGCGCTCGCCGCCCGGGGGTCCACGCGCCCCGTCGTCCTGGACACGCGGGACGTCACGTTCATCGACTCGTCCGGCGTCGCGTTCGTCCTGCAGGTGTACATGCTCGGCCAGGAGACGGGGACGCCGGTCATGCTGCGCGAGCCGTCCGAGGCGGTGTCCGAGGTGCTGGACATGGTGGGCATGGGCGGCCGGATCCCGGTGGAGCAGGTGGAGTCGTCCGGCAGGCTGGGGTGACCGCGCGGCCCGGTGGGCAGGCCTCACGGGCGGCGCCGGACTCCCGGATCGTGCGGGCGGCACGCCTCGAGGCGACGCACCTGCGCGGCCGGGGCCGACCAGACCTGCCCGCCGTCGTCGAGCACCTGCTGGCCGTGCAGGCCCAGGAGCTGCAGCCGGCGCTGTGGGGGCTGAGCCGCCGCGTCGTCCCTGCGTCCCGCCCGGGTCACGCGGCCGCGAACCGGGCGCTCGCGGACGGCGAGCTGTTGCGCACCCACGTGCTGCGGCCCACGTGGCACGTGCTGCGCCCCACCGACGCGCGCTGGCTGCTGGAGCTGACGGCGCCGCGCATCGCGAGGCTGATGGCGTCGACCGAGAAGGCCTGGGGGCTCGGCGACCAGACTCGGGGCGCGGACGCGGTGGCCGCCGAGGTCGCGAACGGGCCTCGGACCCGCGCCGAGCTGAAGGAGGCCCTCGTCGCGCGCGGCCTGCTCGCCGCGGACGCGCCCGGCATCGCGTTCACGCAGATGCTCATGCATGCGGAGCTGCGGCGGCTCGTCATCAGCGGCCCACCGCCGGCAGACCGGCCGACGCACCACCAGGTCTACGCGACGTTCGACGACCGCGTCCCGTCGGGATACGGGCCCCTCGGGTCCACGTACGACGCGGAGGCGGCGGTCGTCGAGCTCTGGCGCCGTTACCTGCCGGGCCGGGCGTTCGCGACCGTGAACGACCTGCGGCTGTGGAGCGACGTCACCGTCGCCGACCTGCGTCGCGGCCTGGCCGTGCTCCGCGACGCCGGGGAGGTCGTCGAGATCCCGGGCGGCGGCGACCTGGAGGGCCTGACCCTCGTGGCGACGGCGGCCACCGCGGAGCGCTGGCTCGACGGCGCGGGTCCCGCCCATGGCGACGCCGCCGGCGACGGGGACGGCGGGCCGACGGTCGACCTGCTGCAGGCCTACGACGAGCTGTTCATGTCCTACCGCGAGACGCGGCACGTGCTGCTCGACCCCGCGCTCCCGGCGCCCGAGCGTGCGGGCGCCTTCGTGCACGGGGTCGTGGTTGACGGCGTCTTCGCCGGCCGCTGGCGCTGGCCGTCGGGCGCCGCCCCGAGCATGCGCCGTCCTGAGCCTGTCGACGGGTCGAGGGGCCCGCAGCGCGGCCGCCTGGCCGTCGACGTGCAGTGGGTCAGGGAGGCCTCCGACGCCGAGCGCGCCGCGCTGGACCGGCAGGTCGCCGAGCTCGAGGCGTACCTGGCCGGCTGAGCGCAGGCTCGGCCGGCGGGCCCGTCGGACCGCAGGACGACCCGGGATCCGTCTGAAGGTGGATCCGACGCCGTCGGCGGAGATGGCAGGGTAGAGGCCGTGCATCAGAACTGGGCCGGGAACCTCACGTACTCCGCGCGCGAGATCGTGCGCCCCACGACGCTGGAGCAGCTCGCCGACCTCCTCGCGGGACCGGAGCGGGTGCGGGCCCTCGGGTCGCGGCACTCGTTCAACGACGTGGCCGACACGGACGGCGTGCACGTGCAGGTCGACGTGCTCGACGACGGCCGCCCCGCCGTCGACGTGCTGGACGCCGACGGCGTGGAGAACGGCGTCGTCTCGGTCAACGCCGGCCTGCGCTACGGCGAGGTGTCGCGCGGCCTGCACGCCACCGGGCGCGGGTTGGGGAACATGGCGTCGCTGCCGCACATCTCCGTCGCGGGCGCGGTGGCGACCGCGACCCACGGCTCGGGCGACGCGAACCAGAGCCTGGCGGGCGCCGTCGTCGGCCTGGAGCTCATGACGCCGGCCGGCGAGCTGCGCCGCATCACGCGCGACGAGCACCCCGACGTCTTCCCGGGCACGGTCGTGTCCCTGGGCGCGCTGGGCGTCGTGACGCGCGTGGAGCTCGCCACCGTGCCGACGTTCGCGGTGCGCCAGGACGTGGCGGAGGGCCTGCCCTGGGACGCGTACCTCGAGAACTTCGACGCGATCACGTCGGCCGCGTACTCGGTGAGCGCCTTCACCTCGTGGGACGAGCCCGCCGTACGGCACGTGTGGTTCAAGTCGGTCGTGGGGTCGGACGGCGGCGGGGTGCCCCAGGTGCCGGGCGCGCGCTGGTCGACCGTGCCGGTGCACCCGCTGCCGGGCGTGGACGCGTCGGCGACCACGGAGCAGCTCGGCGTGACCGGCCCGTGGCACGAGCGGCTGAGCCACTTCCGGCTCGAGTTCACGCCGTCGGCGGGAGCGGAGGTGCAGACGGAGTACCTGCTGCCGCGCCGCAACGCGGTGGCCGCGATCGAAGCCGTGCGGGGGCTGGGGCCGAAGGTGGCGCCGCTGCTGCAGACGAGCGAGATCCGCACCGTCGCGGCGGACGACCTGTGGCTGAGCCCGTTCGACGAGCCGTCCGTCGGTCTCCACTTCACCTGGCTGCCGCGCGAGGCGGACGTGCGCGCGCTGCTGCCGGACCTCGAGGCGGCGCTGCTGCCGCTCGGCGCCCGGCCGCACTGGGGCAAGGTCTCCACCGTGGACCCGCGCGACATGGCCGCCCTCTATCCGCGGTTCGGCGACTTCCGCGACCTCGCCGGACGCTTCGACCCCGACGGGCGGCTGCACGGCGGGCTGGTCGCGCGGCTCCTGGGCTGAAACCGCCGGTCGAGCCTGTCGAGACCAGGACCCGGCGGTTGAGCCCGTCGAAACCTGCCGCCGGTCGAGCTTGTCGAGACCACGGATCCGTGCGACAGGCTCGACCCACGATTTCGCCCGGATCGTCCGGTTCGCGGCGTGCCTGGATGCCGGTCCTGCCGTTGCGGCGCATCATCGCTCGTGAGACACGTTTGACGCGACGGTGATCTACATGGAGGTTCGTCACCCGTGAGCGCACCATCCACCCAAGACACGAGCCCCCCGCGGGAGCAGTTCACCGGACAGGTCGGCTTCATCCTGTCCGCGATCGGCTCCGCCGTCGGGCTCGGCAACATCTGGCGGTTCCCCGGCGTCGCGTACGAGAACGGCGGTGGCGCCTTCATGGTGCCGTACGTCATCGCGCTGCTGACCGCGGGCATCCCGATCCTCTTCCTCGACTACGCCCTCGGGCACCGCTTCCGCGGCGGGCCGCCGACGGCGTTCCGGCGGGTCAAGACCTGGCTGGAGAGCCTCGGCTGGTTCCAGGTGATGATCTGCTTCGTCATCGCCATCTACTACGCGGCGGTCATCGCCTGGGCGCTGAGCTACTTCGTGTACTCGTTCGGCCTGCAGTGGGGCGACGACCCTGCCGCCTTCTTCACCGGCGACTACCTGCAGCTCTCCGACACCGCGAACGGCGGTCCGTGGTTCTCCCTCGACTTCGTCCCGGCGGTGCTGATCCCGCTGGTCCTGGTGTGGGTCGCGACCCTCGCCGTCCTCGCGGGCGGCGTCGCCAAGGGCATCGAGAAGGCGAACGTCATCTTCCTGCCCGTGCTCGTCATCGCGTTCAGCGTGCTCGTGGTCCGCGCGATCTTCCTCGACGGCGCGGGCGACGGCCTCAACGCGTTGTTCACGCCCGACTGGGGCGCGCTCGGCGACCTGAACGTGTGGATCGCCGCCTACGGCCAGATCTTCTTCTCGCTGTCCGTGGCGTTCGGCATCATGATCACCTACTCGTCGTACCGGAAGCGCAAGGCCAACCTCACGTCCCCCGGCCTGGTCGTCGCGTTCTCCAACTCGGGCTTCGAGATGCTCGCCGGCATCGGCGTGTTCGCGGCGCTCGGCTTCCTCGCGCACGAGCAGGGCGTCGCGGTGGCGGACCTCGAGGGGCTCACCGGCCCGATCCTGTCGTTCGTGACGTTCCCGGCGGTGATCTCGCAGATGCCGGCCGGCGCGCTGTTCGGCGCGCTCTTCTTCGGCTCGCTGGCGTTGGCCGGGTTCACCTCGCTCATCTCGATCCTGCAGGTGGTGTCGGCCTCGTTCCAGGAGAAGTTCGGCCTCAGCCGTCGCCAGGCGACCCTGTGGATCGGGCTGGTCGCGGCAGCGCTCTCCGTGATCGGGATGGCGACGACGACGGGCCTCATCGCCCTGGACACCATCGACAACTGGTCCAACCAGATCGGCATCGTGGCGTCTGCGGTGATCATGTGCATCTTCTTCGTCTGGCTGCTGCACAAGGGGCCGGAGCTGCGGTATCACCTCAACGCCGTCTCCACGTTCCAGGTGGGCCGCTGGTGGTACGCGTGCGTGGGCGTGATCGTCCCGGCGATCCTCGCCTACATGCTGGTCTCGCGGATCGTCGACCTCGTCCAGAACCCGTACGAGAAGTACGACGAGACCTACCTGCTGTACGCCGGGTGGGGCACGCTGGTGGTGCTCGTCGTCGGCGCCGTCGTGCTGACACTTCCGCGCTGGCGCCGCAGCCCTGACGAGTTCACCCCGTGGCCGGCCTTTCCGCCGTCGGTCACGACGACCTCGAAGGAGGCCGCGCGATGACCACCCCCGCCATCATGCTCATGGTCCTGTCCCTGCTGATCGTGTGGGGCGGGCTCGTCGTCAGCATCTTCGTCCTGCGCGCCCGGCCGGAGCGCGCCGACTACCCGGCCGGCGGCGACGACGACCACCGCGAGGACGACCACGTCGTCGAGCACGACACGTGACCTCCCCGCCGAGATAGAGGCCGAGATGGAGAGGGCCGGACC
>NZ_BAAAPM010000003.1:1410646-1415779 GCF_039531145.1 Isoptericola hypogeus | reverse complement strand
GACGTTCCTTCTGTCTCGCCGGTCAGTCGTTGTTCTCCCGGACCTTCTCCACGCCCTCCTTGAGCAGGAAGAGCGGCAGCAGGAACGCGGCGAGCATCCCGACGAGCCACACCACGATGGGGCCGAGGATCCAGCCGGCGGCTCCGGAGACCGCGAGGCCGTCCGTGGTCAGGACGGCGATGATCAGGGCGACGAACGTCGACAGCAGCCCGACGGCGCCGACGAGCGCCGGCGCGTTGTTGCGCGCGACCTTCGCGAGGAACGGCGAGAGGATCGCCTGCGCCAGCGCGAAGACCACCACGGCGATGATGAAGCCCAGCGGCTCGGACCAGTTGATGTCGAACGTCTCCAGGTCGAAAGCACCGAAGATCCAGTCCGTCAGCAGGAGGCCGACCGCCGCGGCGAGCAGGAAGATCGCCGTCCGAATCAGGAATCTGATCATGCTCGGAGCATAAGGACGCGAGGGTGCCTCGGCACGTCGAACGGGCTCTTCGCCAGGACGGGCCGAGCATGGCCGCGCCGTCTCCATCTGCTGAGCGGCCGGGCCGGGCTCAGCGCGACAGCCATCCGCGATGTGCGGCCTCGAGGCCGAGCTGGAAGCGGGTGGTGACGTCGGCCCGGTCCATCAGCTGGTGCACCCGGCGCTGCACGGTGCGCAGCGAGAGTCCCAGCTGCACGACGATCGCCCGGTCGGTCAGCCCGGCCCGGAGCATGGTCAGCAGGCGCAGGTCGACCTCGTCGAGCCGGTCGCCCGACACCTCGCGCACCCCGTCCTCGCCGCTGTGCAAGGGAGGCGCCTGGTGCCACACCAGGTCGAAGAGGGCGATCAGCGCGTCCAGCAGGCCGCTCGGCCGGACGAGGAGGGCGCCCACCTCGGGCTCCGTCGTGCCGTCCGAGATCAGCGGCAGCAGAGCGAGCTCGCGATCGGCGACCAGCAGCCGCAGCGGGACGGTGTCGGTGACCCGGACCAGCTCGCCGCGCTGCACGGACTCCGCGACGAGCTGGGCATGGCCGGCCAGCTCCAGGCTGGCGCGCTCGATCACGACGCGGTAGGTCACGCCGCGCTCGAGGGCGATCGCCTCGTCGACGTTCTCCTCCGCCGACACGGCCGCGACCTCGGGCTTGACCAGCGCGCACACCTCGCGGCGGGCTCCCCGCTGCAGCTGCGCGAAGTGCTGGGCGACCGCCTGGCGGCCACGGACGACGTCGATCACGTCGGTGTGGGTCCGCACCGACGCCGAGTCGCGGTAGAGCTCGGTGAGGCCGGTCAGCTCCAGCTGAGCGCGCCGGATCTCCTGCTGCCGCTCGACGATGAGCGACCCGATGGCCAGCTCCGGGGGCGCGGCCACGAAGTGCTCCGGGCTCGCGACCGAACGCATCACCAGGCCCTTGCTCTCCAGGGAGTCCAACGCGCTCAAGGTCTGCGCGACCTCGGTGTCGAGGGCGCCGGCGAGCGTCTGTGCGGCCTGGGCGGGGCGTTGCACCAGCTCGCGGTAGGCGCGCTCCTGCAGCTCGTCCAGACCCAGCACGTCCAGCATGGTTGCACCTCCGTGCCAACGATCCCACGAGGGCCGGCGACGGAAAAGTGCCATGGCACGTAACCGCCATTGCCTTGGGCTTCTCGGTCTGACACTTTCGTGACGTAGGTCGCGACCACCGCCCCGTTCCGAGAGGTCACACACCATGTCCAGACTCACGGGCCCCGCCGCCGGTGGGCTCGCCGCGCTCGTCGCGGTGAGCGTCCTGGCCACAGGGCAGACAGCACACGCCGGCCCTCCGGGCGACGACACCCCGGCGCTCGTCGGGGCGTCCGCGGCCACGTCGGGGGCCGAGACGCACGAGGTCACCCTGGTCACGGGCGACCGCGTGCTCGTCACGACAGCCCCGGACGGAACGCAGTCGGCAGCGATGCAGACGGACGGCGACTTCTACACCCGCCACGTCGACGGCGACCTCTACCTGTTCCCCGCGGACGCCCAGCAGGCGCTGGCCGCCGACCGCCTGGACGCCGAGCTGTTCAACGTGTCCGGCCTGATCGAGCAGGGGTACGACGACGCCAGCCGGGAGACGCTGCCGCTGATCGTCCAGGGCGCGATCCCGCAGACCCGGAGCGCGACGGGCGTCACGGTGGACGCACGCCTCGAGTCGATCGGCTCCGCGGCGGTCTCGCTCGACAAGGACCGGGCCGCGGCGGCGTACGGCCAGCTTCTCGGTACCGGCGCCCGCTCGGCGGGCTCGGCAGACCCGGCCGGCTCGGCGGACAAGATCTGGCTGGACGCGCGGGTGCAGCCGACCGACCTCGACCTCGACCCGGCGACCGGGGTCGAGCAGACCGGCGCTCCCCGGGCGTGGGACCACGGGTACGACGGCACGGGGACGACCGTGGCGGTGCTCGACACCGGGTACGACGCCGGGCACCCCGACCTCGCGGGCCAGGTCGTCGCGGCGGAGGACTTCACCGGGCAGGGGATCGACGACGCCAGCGGTCATGGCACGCACGTGGCCTCGACCGTGGCCGGGAGCGGTGCCGCCGACCCGTCCAAGGTCGGGATGGCGCCGCAGGCGGACCTGATGATCGGCAAGGTGCTCGGCCAGGGTGGCGGCCAGGCCTCCTGGATCATCGACGGCATGGAGTGGGCGATCGACGGCGGGGCCGACGTCGTCAACATGAGCCTCGGCTCCGACGTGCCGACCGACTGCACCGACCCGATGTCGATGGCCCTGCAGGACCTCTCGGAGCAGACCGCGACGTTGTTCGTGGTCGCGGCCGGCAACGCCGGCGCCCGGGAGACGGTGTCGTCACCGGGCTGCGCCCAGGGCGCTCTCACGGTCGGGGCGGTCGACGCCGACGGGGTGACCGCACCCTTCTCGAGCCGCGGCTCCACGCTCGGCGAGCACCGGGTCAAGCCGGACGTCGCCGCACCGGGCGTGGCGATCGCCGGCGCTGCGGCCGGCAGCCCCGGTGGCGTCCACTACACCAGGAAGTCGGGAACCTCGATGGCCTCCCCGCACGTGGCCGGCGCCGCGGCGCTGGTGCGCCAGGCGCACCCGGGATGGACCGCGCAGCAGGTCAAGGCCGCGCTGGCGGCGTCGGTCAAGGACGACGCGCAGGGGACGGTCTACGACCAGGGCGCCGGCGAGCTGTCCGCCCTGGCCGCGATCCGGACCCCGGTCACCACCGACGTCGGCGTCAAGGTGGCCGACTTCGCGTGGCCGCACGGGCGGGGCCAGGTGGCCACGAAGCCGGTCACCTACTCCAACACCTCGGACCGCCCGGTGAAGCTCCGTCTCTCCGTGGAGGACGTCACCGGTGCCGACGGCAGGTCGGTGCCGTCGTACCTGCTGGGCGTCGACGACCGGGTGATCACGGTGCCCGCACGGGGCTCGGCGACGGTCGACGTGGTCGCGCGCGGCGACGTCGGCACGCTGCGGGAGTCGGCGTACGGGGAGATCGGCGGCCGGATCGTCGCCCGGGGCGGGGCCGGCCACGAGGCCGTGCGGGTCACCACCGCCGTCGGGTTCTGGCTCGAGCCGGAGACGGTGACCGTGACCGTCAAGGGGATCGACCGCGACGGCGCGGCCGCCACCGCCGGCTACCTCGACATCACCGACATGCACCAGCCCAGCCGGGCGGTGCACTACTTCACGGGCGAGGACCTGACCCTGCGCCTGCGTGCGGGCAGCTACGTCGTCACCTCCTTCATCCCGTCCGTGGAACCGGACGGGACCACGGGGTACGCCTACGTCGGGGATCCGGAGGCCGAGCTCACCGACGACACCACGCTGGTCCTGGACGCGCGGGCCGCGCGGAAGGTCACCGTCGCGGGTGACCGGCCCGCGCAGATCCGCTCGGGATCGATGGCCCTCCAGCGGTCCTGGGACGACCGGTGGTTGCTCGGCAGCGCGCTGTCCGCCGGCGGCGCGACCGGTGCCCCCACCTTCTACGCCGCTCCGACCGGTCGCGCCGGCAACGGCGACTTCACCTTCGGCACCTACGTCCGGGCCTACGACCCGAACGTCCCGATCGAGGACAGCGACTACGTCTACAACCTCGCCTTCACCGAGGAGGGCCGGGTCTCCGCCGACCAGTCGCACCGCATCGCCGATCGCCGGCTGGCCACCGTGACCGAGCGCTGGCACGCCCAGCGCACCGCCTGGCCCCACGCGGAGGACATGACCCGGATCATGCCGGGCGACGGCACCGACCCGATCATGGCCGCCACGAGCAGCCCGGTCGCCGCCCCGGGCACCCGGACGGCGTACTACACGCCCGACGTGGCCTGGCAGCAGCTGGCGTCCAGCGGCGGGTTCCGCGACCGCCCCGAGACCTGGTTCGACCCGGTGCGCAAGTACTCCGCCCGCGAGCGGGCCGAGACCGACTGGTTCAAGATGACCACCCGGACGGCGATGGCCCACCGGGACGACGGTTCCCCGGGCCGGATCGCCGAGCGGCAGGGGTCGCTCGTCGGGATGAGCTTCCCGTACTGGCAGGACAGCGTCGCCGGACGGACCGGTGTCGCCGGCTTCCTCGACGTCGGCAACCTGCGGCTCTACCAGGACGGCGAGCTGATCGGCACCCGGGCGGTCCCGTTCGGCCAGTTCGAGGTCGGCACCGAGGCGAGCGAGCTGCGCGCGGAGCTCATCCAGCTGAGCCTGCGGCCGCGCGCGGAGTGGAAGTTCGGCCGGGCGACGTTCAGCGAGTTCACCTTCTCGACCAGCCGTCCCGAGGGCGACGCGATCGAGGCACTGCCGATCGCGCTGCCGCACTACGACGCGCCGGTCGACGAGCTCAACCTCGCACCCGCTACCGCCGGCTTCCCGGTCACGGTGTCGCTGAACGGGCAGGACGGCTACGACCCGGGCGACATCGTCAGCCTCTCCGCTCAGGTGTCCTTCGACGAGATCGACGCCGTCCGCACGCCGCTGGAGGACTACACCTGGGTCGACGCCCCGGTGGTCCGGCGTGACGGGGAGTGGGTGGTCCTCGTCGACAACTCCGCCGCCACCCAGGACAAGGTGGTCTCGCTGCGGATCGAGGCCGAGGACTCCCACGGCACCAGGACCGAGCAGAGCGTCGTCCACCTGTACGGCGTGAAGTAGCCCAGGCGGTAGGCACCGACGGCGCGGCCACCC
>NZ_BAAAPM010000003.1:1392515-1410603 GCF_039531145.1 Isoptericola hypogeus | reverse complement strand
GCGCCGTCGGCGTCCGACGTGGGGGCGGTCGTCGCCTCGACCCGGGCTCAGGCCCGCGCGTCGCGCCAGGCCACCCACTGCGCGGCGAGCGACAGGTCGTAGTCCGGCCCGCTCGTCCCGACGGTGAGGAGGGTCGCGCCCGCGGCCACGAGAGCCTCGGCCGACTCGGCCGGCGGCCGCGACACCCCGACGGAGCGTTCGACGAGCGACGCGGTGTCCCGCCCGACGGCGGCGCCGTGCTCGTCGAGGATCCCGCTCTTGCGGGCGAGCGTGTCGGCGTCGCCGAACGAGTGCCACACGTCCGCGTGCTCGGCGACGATGCGCAGGGTCTTCTTCTCGCCGCCGCCGCCGATCAGGACGGGGATGTCGCGGACCGGCGCCGGGTTCTTCGCCGCCCAGCGTGCCTTGATGCGGGGCAGTGCGTCGGCCAGGTCCGCGATTCGCGAGCCGGCGGTGCCGAAGTCGTAGCCGTACTCGTCGTAGTCGCGCTCGAACCAGCCGGCCCCGATCCCGAGGATCAGTCGCCCGCCGCTGATGTGGTCGACGGTGTGCGCCATGTCTGCCAGGAGGTCCGGGTTGCGGTAGCTGTTGCAGGTGACGAGGGCGCCGATCTCGACGCGGCTCGTCTGCTCCGCCCACGCCCCGAGCATGGTCCAGCACTCGAAGTGCTTGCCGTCGGGGTCGCCGGTGAGCGGGAAGAAGTGGTCCCAGTTGAAGACGACGTCGACGCCGAGGTCCTCGGCCCGCAGGACCGCGTCGCGGATCTGGGCGTAGTCGCCGTGCTGGGGCTGGATCTGGACACCGATACGAAAGGGTCGTGTCATGGACGAGAATCTAGAGGGGGCGCCGGGCGGGCCGCACCACCTGCCGGTTTGGTGATTCATGCGTCGCTCTGCATACTCATGCATACACCCCGATCGACCACCGGAGCACCACCATGCGCACCCTTCCCGTCGCCGCCGCGGCCGTCGCCGCCGCGGCAATGCTGCTCGCCGGCTGCACCACGGCCTCCCAGGACGCCGGTTCGGACCCGACCGCGTCCGACGGCGGTTCGGCCGCGTCGTTCGACCCGACGACCATCACCGAGGACGCGGACGTCGCGGCCATGGTCCCCGAGGCCGTCGCGTCCGACGGCAAGCTCACGGTCGGCTCCAACCTCGAGTACGCGCCGGTGGAGTTCGTCGACGCCGACGGCACGACGCCGGTGGGCCTCGACATCGACATCGTCACCGCCGTCGCGAACACGATGGGCCTCGAGGTCGACGTGCAGAACGCCGGCTTCGACTCGATCATCCCGGCCATCGGCAGCAAGTTCGAGGTCGGCTTCTCGGCCTTCTCCGTGACCCCCGAGCGCCTCGAGACCGTGAACATGGTCAGCTACTTCACCGCCGGTTCGCAGTTCGCGGTGGCGCAGGGAAACCCCGACGGCGTCTCCGCCGACGACCTGTGCGGCGTCACCGTCGGCGTGCAGACCGGCACCATCCAGCAGGGCGAGCTCGACACGCTCAGCAAGGAGTGCACGGACGCCGGCAACGAGGCGATCGACGTCCTGCCGTACGACTCGCAGGCCGACGTCACGACCAACCTCGCCGGCGGCAAGCTGCAGGCGATGTACGCCGACTCGCCGATCATCGCGTACGCCGTCGAGCAGACCGGCGGCACCGTCGAGACGCTCGGCGACATCCACGACGCCGCCCCCTACGGCGCCGTCGTCGCGAAGGACGACACCGAGCTGGCGCAGGCCGTGCAGGCCGCGCTGCAGAAGCTCATGGACGACGGCGTGCTCGCCCAGGTGGCCGACGTCTGGGGCAGCGGCGAGGCCGTGCTGGACACCGCCGAGCTGAACCCCGCAGGCTGAGCGCACCCGACCCCGTCGGTCGAGCCTGCGCCGTCCTGATCCTGACGAAGGATCGAGACCATCATGGTCTCGACCCTTCGTCAGGCTCAGGACATCGCACGCTCGACCGCCGCTTGGAGGAATCCCCATGAGCCCGCAGACGTCCGCGCCGCCGGACACGCTGCCCGAGCCGATCCACGCGCGGCCGGTGCCCCGGCCCGGCCGCTGGATCTCGGCGGCGATCGTCCTCGTGCTCGCCGCGATGGCGGTGAACGCGCTCGTCACCAACCCGAACTTCCGCTGGGACACGGTCTGGCTGTACCTGCGCGACGTCGTCGTCGTGCGCGGGGTGGGCTGGACGCTGGTCCTCACGTTCGGCTCGATGGCGCTCGCCATCGTGCTGGCGGTGCTGCTGGCGGTGATGCGGCGCAGCGACAACCCGGTGATGCGGGGGGTGTCCTGGTTCTGGATCTGGTTCTTCCGCGGTACCCCGATCTACACCCAGCTCGTGTTCTGGGGCCTCATCTCGGTGCTGTACCCGCGCCTCAGCCTCGGAGTCCCGTTCGGGCCGGAGTTCTTCACGTTCACCACCCAGGACGTCATCACGGCCTTCTGGGCCGCGATGCTCGGGCTCGCGCTCAACGAGTCGGCGTATCTCGCGGAGATCGTGCGCGCGGGCCTGTCGTCGGTGGACCCCGGGCAGACCGAGGCCGCGAAGGCGCTGGGTATGAAGGACGGCAAGATCCTGTGGCGGGTCGTGCTGCCCCAGGCGATGCGCGTCATCGTGCCGCCCACGGGCAACGAGACGATCTCCATGCTCAAGACGACGTCGCTGGTGCTGGCGGTGCCGTTCACCCTCGAGCTCACCTACGCGACCAACGCCATCGGCAACCGGATCTTCCAGCCCATCCCGCTGCTGATCGTCGCGGCGCTCTGGTACCTGCTCATCACGTCGATCCTCATGGTCGGCCAGCACTACCTCGAGCGGTACTACGGTCGCGGGTTCGACGGCGGTGCCACCGGTGGAGGTCGCCGCGGCCGCGGGCCGGGCGGTCGAGGCGGGCGCAAACCCCGCAAGCAGGACCTCATCGGCGCGTCCGGCACGACCAAGGACGCCCCCTTCCTGGAGGTGACCCCGTGAGCGCATCCCCGTCGGTCGAGCCCGTCGAGACCACCGACGCCATGGTCTGGGTCCGCGGCGTGCACAAGGTGTTCGGCCGGGGCCACGACGCGGTGCACGTGCTGCGCGGCATCGACCTCGACGTCGCCCGCGGGTCGGTGACGGTCGTCCTCGGGCCGTCCGGCTCCGGCAAGTCCACGCTGCTGCGCTGCGTCAACGAGCTCGAGGAGATCACCTCGGGCGCCATCCGCGTCGACGGCGAGCTCATGGGCTACCGCGAGGACGCCAAGGGCGTGCTCCACCGGCTGCACCCCAGGGCGATCGCGAAGCAGCGCTCCCGCATCGGGATGGTCTTCCAGCGCTTCCACCTGTTCCCGCACTTCACGGCGCTCGAGAACGTCATGGAGGCGCCCATGCAGGTGCGGGGGCTGTCGAAGGCCGCCGCCCGGGCGCGGGCGCTCGAGCTGCTCGACCGCGTCGGGCTCTCCGACCGGGTGAGCCACTACCCGGCGCAGCTCTCCGGCGGCCAGCAGCAGCGGGTCGCCATCGCGCGTGCGCTGGCGATGGACCCCGAGCTCATGCTCTTCGACGAGCCCACGTCGGCCCTCGACCCCGAGCTGGTCGGCGAGGTGCTGACGGTCATGCAGGACCTGGCCCGGTCCGGTATGACGATGATCGTCGTGACGCACGAGATCGGCTTCGCCCGCGAGGTCGCCGACCACGTCGTGTTCATGGACGACGGCGTCATCGTCGAGGAGGGCGCGCCCGCCGACGTGCTCGACAACCCGGCCGAGCCCCGGCTGCGGGACTTCCTGGCGCACGTGCTCTGACGCCCGGAGCGGATCAGTTCGGCAGGCCGTGGATCAGTTCGGCAATCGGACCTGCCGAACTGATGCACGGCCTGCCGAACTGATCGGACGACCGGCTCAGAGCGACGCGCAGGTGGCGCCCCAGTCGGTGTGGCCGACGAGGACCTTCTTCCAGATGTACGCGGAGTAGCCGCCCGCCGACGTGCGCGTCTTCGAGACCGTCCGGGTGTCGCCGCTGCCCCAGGTGGAGTCGGGTCCGGTGAGCCAGGTGCTGCCGGTGGGGCAGCCGTCGGAGCCGGTGGAGACGCGGTAGACGCGCAGGAAGCCGGACACGGAGCCGGAGCCGCGGTACTTCCACGAGGCGTAGATCCGCCCGCTGCTCTTGCTGAGGCAGATCGTGCCCGGGCCGCTGGTCGAGTCGCACTGGTTGCCCGACGGGAGGCCGGCGGTCGAGGCGCCGAGCGTGCCCACCCTGCTCGCCGTCCCTTCGGCGGCCGAGCCCGAGGTCGAGGCGCCGAGGTCGGCGCAGTCCTCCAGGAGCTCCACGCGGTGCGTCCTGAGGTCGGCGGGGGCGCCCATCGCGAGGTTGTACTCGCGGTCGACCTCCATGGAGATTGTCACGTCCTCGAGCTCGCAGCCGCGGGCGGCGGCGTCGGCGGCCCAGTCGGTGGCCTTCGCGTCCGCCTGTTCCTGGGCCGCCCACTCCTCCCAGGTGCTCGCCGAGGCTCCGGGCTCGGGGACGCCGGGCAGGTTCTGCGCCTCGGACGCGGCCGCCGTCGATCCAGCCGCCGATCCGGCCGCGGGTGCGACCGTCGTGGCGAGCGCGGCGCCCACCGCGAGGGCGGCGGTCCCCAGGCAGGCGGCGACTGCCCTGGTCGTGGTCCTGCGTCGGCTCATGTCCGCTCCTCGTCTCGGTGTCTCGAGTGTCGGTTCGGCGCGCACGAGTCAGTGCACGAGTGGTGGCGAGCGTACTCATCGACTCGTTCGATGCAACCTTCGGTCACTACGGTGTAGCAACGGGAACCCTGCCGGCAATGTGAAGGGTGGAGACGAAAGGTGCGAGCGTGGACGACGCCGAGGCTCGCCGACTGCTGACTCAGCTGTGGACGGACCACCACGAGTCGGTCGCGAGGTTCGTGGCCCGGCGCGTGATGCCGGGCCTCGTCGACGACGTCGTCTCCGAGACGTTCCTGGTGGCGTGGCGGAAGGTGGAGGACGTGCCGGCAGACGCGCGGCCCTGGCTGTTCGGGGTGGCCCGCAACGTGCTGTCCACGCACCTGCGCACGCACGGCCGGTGGCGCGCGCTCGGCGTCCGGCTGGAGCGGGAGCCCGAGCCGGGGCACGAGGGCACGGACGACGTCGCCGCCGACCGCGCCGACCTGCGTCGCGCCTGGGAGCTGCTGTCCGACGCCGACCGGGAGGTCATCGCGCTGGTCGCCTGGGACGGCCTCACGGCCGTCGAGGCGGCCCGCGTCCTCGGGATCCGCCCCACGACGTTCTCCGTCCGCCTCACGCGCGCCCGCAAGCGGCTGCTCGCCTTCTCGGGCGTGCCGCACGAGACCGCGGACGTGCTGCGCAACCTCCAGTCGTCGGTCGGTCAGGAGTCGCGATGAGATCCCCGATGATGGCCGAGCTGGAGGCCCTCGACCCCGCCCGCGACCTGCGCGCCCCCGGGCGCGAGGACGACGACGCGCTGGCGGCGATCCTCGGCACCGACCGACGTTCCCGACGCCGGGTCAGCCGCCCGGCGCTGGTCGCGAGCGCCGCCGCGGCCGCCGTCGTCGCCGTGGCCGTGGGCGTCACGCTGACCTCGACGCTGGGCGCCCCGCCCGCGTACGCGACGTGGACGCCCGTTCCCGCCGAGCTCACGCCCGCGCAGGCGGCCGAGCGCGCCGAGCCGTGCGGCACGGCCGCGCACGAGATCGTGGACGGCCCCGACGGGTCGCAGGTCGTCGAGGTGCCGGTCGACCCGGTGCTGACCGAGGTGCGCGGCGAGTACGCGTACGTCATCCTCGCCGGCGACGGCGCGGTGACCCAGTGCTTCGTCACGACCCCGGCCGACGGCCCGCAGGACGTCGTCACGACCGACGCCGTCCTTCCCGGCGCGGCCGCCGTCCCAGGCCCTGGCGAGGTCACCACCCTGGAGTCGGGGACGGCGTCGTGGTCCGGGAGCGGATCCGGCGACGGCGCGCTCACGTCCGCCTTTGGCCGCGCGGGGGACGACGTCGCGGCGATCGAGCTCACCCTCGACGACGGGCGGGCCGTGCAGGCGTCCGTCGACGACGGGTGGTGGGCGGTCTGGGCGCCCGGGGACGCCTCCCTCGGCACAGAGGCCGTCGTGACGCGCACCGACGGCACGACGGCGAAGGTGGCGCTGGACGGCTCCTAGCGGCGTCGGGCGGCCGGGTTCGGGCGGCTCGGGGACGCGGGGCCGTCACGCAGGCAGGGTCAGCGTGAAGCGGCAGCCGCGGCCGCCGTCGGGCAGTGCGACGTTCTGCACCGCCACGCCACCGCCGTGCGCCTCGGCCACCTCGCGCACGATGGACAGCCCGATGCCGGCGCCCGCGCCGCCGGGGGCGCCCGGGCTCCGTGCCGGGGTGCCGCGCCAGCCGGCGTCGAACAGTCGCGGCAGGTCCGCCTCGGGGATGCCGCCGCACGCGTCGGTCACCTGAACGACGGCGGTCGTTCCCGTCCTGGACCCTCCCGACCCGCCGGGCTCGGTCGACACCCGCAGGCAGACGGTCTCCCCCGCGGGCGTGTGCCGGACGGCGTTGACCACGAGGTTCGCCAGGGCGCGCGACACCTCCGCGGCGTCGACGCGCGCCACCACCGGGGCGTCGACCTCGCCGGCCAGCCGCACGGCACCCGCGTCGGCGAGCGGCTGCGCGGCGGCGATGGCGTCGGACACGAGGTCCCCGACGTCGGCCGGCTCCCGAGCCGGCTCGAACGTGGGGGACTGGAGACGGGACAGCGCGAGCAGGTCGTCCACCATCGCGCTCATCCGGGCGCCCGCCGACTGGATCGGGCCGATGGCGTCGGCGGGTGCGGTGACGCCGTCGTCCACGGCCTCGGTGAGCACCCGTACGGCGGCGAGGGGAGTGCGCAGGTCGTGCGACACCCACGCCACCATCTCGCGCCGCCGCTCCTCGACGGCGCGGTCGCGGTCGCGGGCGGCGAGCGCCGCCGCGTGCTCCGCCGTCAGGCGGTGCGCGCGCCGCGCGAGCACCAGGCCCACACCGACCGCCACGGGCACCGCGGCGAGCAGCAGCCACAGCACGGTCGCGGCGTCGGCCGCGGACAGGAACATCGCGTAGGAGCTGGCGGCCACGCCCGCGGCGACGGACGCGACGACCACCAGCGGCGCCAGCGCGGCGGCCACCGCCGGGCGGCGCCGGCCCAGCGTGAGCACGCCGACGGCGCCGAGGGTCCCGACGACGGCGGCCACACCCGCCGAGAGGGCGACGCCCTCGACGACGGGGCTCATCGTGGCCCCGCCGTCTCTGCGGTCGAGCCGGCGTCGCCCTGAGCCGGCGTCGTCCTGAGCCTGTCGAAGGGTCGAAGGGTCGAGACCGTCCCGGCGAGGTCCCAGCGATATCCGACGCCGAACACGGTGACGAGCCGCGCCGGCCGCGACGGGTCGGCCTCGACCTTCTCGCGCAGCCGCCGCACGTGGACGGTCACGGTGGACAGGTCGCCGTACTCCCAGCCCCACACCTCGCGCAGCAGCTCGGCGCGGTCGAACACCCGGCCCGGGTGCGCGAGGAACCAGCGCAGCAGCCCGAACTCGCGCGCCGTGAGGGCGAGCTCGGTGCCGCCGCGCCGCACCCGATGGGCCTCTGCGTCGAGCTCGAGGTCGCCGTCGTGCAGCGTCTCCCGGGTCTCCGGCGCCGTCTCCGCGGGGCGGCCGGCGCCCACGCGCCGCAGCACCGACTGCACCCGCAGCACCAGCTCGCGCGGGCTGAACGGCTTGGTCACGTAGTCGTCGGCGCCGACCTCGAGGCCCAGGACGCGGTCGTCCTCCTCGCCGCGGGCCGTGAGCATGACGACCGGCAGCCCGGGCCGGTCGGCGCGCAGCCGCCGGCACACCTCGATGCCGTCGACGCCGGGCAGCATGAGGTCCAGCACCACCGCGTCGGGCGGCCGGTCCGCCGCCGCGACCAGCGCGGCGGCTCCGTCGGCGACGTGCTCGGCCGTCATTCCCGCGCGCTCGAGGTAGGCCACCACCACCTGCGCGACGGTGGCGTCGTCGTCCACCACGAGGACCCGCGTCACGCCGTCAGGATATTCGCGGCCCCGTGGCCTCTGCCCTGTCCAGGGGAGCGGGAGCACAGACGTCACCAGATCGTCAGACGACGGAACCTTCTGCGCGGCTGCTGCGTGTACTGCTCGTGACAGCGACGAGCGACGCGGCTTCCACCGCCCTGACCCACGCCGGGCTCGGCGCGGGCCGGGCGGGCGAGGAACGGGACGACGACGCGCCGATCGTCGACGTGCGGATCACGCACGCCGACCGCAACGCCGAGTTCACCGCGTTCATGCGCGCGGCGGCCGACCCGCTGCACCGGATGGCGTATCTCCTGTGCGGCGACCGGCACCGCGCCGAGGAGCTCGTGCAGCAGACGCTCGAGCGCACCTACCGGTCGTGGTCGTCGGCCCGCCGGGGCGACCCGCTCGCGTACGCCCGCCGCATCCTCGCGAACCTGCGCGTCGACACCTGGCGCCGCACGCGGCGCGAGGTGCTCACCGTTCCCGACGAGCTGCCGGACGGCGCCGAGCGGGCCGACCGGCGGGCGTCCGGCACGGCGGAGACGCGGACCGTCGAGGAACGCGACGCCGTCGTGCGGGCGCTGCTCCTGCTGCCCCTGCGGCAGCGCCGCGTCGTCGTGCTGCGGCACCTCATGGGCCTGTCGGAGGCGGAGGTGTCCCGCGAGCTGGGGATGCCCGTCGGCACCGTGAAGTCCTCCGCCTCCCGCGCGCTGGCGCACCTGCGCGCCGTCCTCGACCTCGACTCCCTGGGAGGTACCCGATGACCCGCGAACCGATGCCTCGTGGCATGTCCGACGACGAGCTCGTCGCGCGGCTGCGGGGCGCCACCGCGGACGTCCCGCCGTCGACGCTCGACCTCGACGCCGTCCTGCGCTCCAGCCGGCGCAAGTCCGTGCGGCACCGCGCCGCCGTGGGAACGGCGTGCCTCGCGTCCCTCGCCGTCGCGGGCGTGGGCGCGCAGGCGGCGCCAGGGCTGTGGCAGGCCGCCACCGACGGCGCAGCGACGCCCGCGACGTCGCTCCCTGCAGGTGTGTGCGACCCCGCCGACGTCGAGGTGGACTGGTCGAGCGAGCAGACGAGTCCCGTCGTGCTGTGGGTCGATCGCGTCCAGCGGCGCTCGGGCGACCGGCCCGACGAGGTCGAGGTCGAGCGGATGCTCGGCGCCGACGCCGCGGAGGCGAGGCCGAGCGTCGACGGGTGGGGCGTCTCGCCGCCGATGGTCGAGGGGATCCTCCGGGAGGCAGGAAAGGACTCGAAGAACCCGCCGACCGGGGACGAGCAGGTCGACGTCGCCACGTCGGCGTCGATCGGGGGGCCGGGTGAGCCCTGGCGGATGCTGGACGGGTTCGACGCATCCGAACGGGGGCTCTCTGACGGTGGCGACGTGCACCACCTCGCGGACCCGCCCGCGGGCACGACGCTCTACTTCGCCGCGGGCACGAGCCACGTCGCCTCGGGCGTCGCCACCTGTGGCGACGACGAGAAGCGGTTCATGCTGCGCTACTGGGCGCCGGGGGACGGGCCCCAAGAGACACCGTGCGCAGTCCCGACCGACGACGGGATCGCGATCAACGTCAAGCGGGCCTACTGCCCCGACGGACTCACCGAGGAGGAGCGCGCGGTCATCGGGCTCGACCCGGCGGACGACGCCTCCGCGGAGACGGCCGACCGTGTCGCGGAGGGCCTGCGGCTGGCCGTCGCGGGCTGACGCGGGTTTGCCCGCCCTCCGCGCCTTGTGGAGGATCGTGCCCCCGGTCGCCTGTTCGTGCTGCTCCGGCCGCTATTCCCCGGCCTCGCAGGCGATGCCGTTGCCGTTCGCGTCGAGAGCCGCGCGGTAGGCGGGCTGCCCCTGCTGGATGGGCGCGGCACCCGCGCTGCGGGCGGCGTTGCAGTCCCAGTAGAACCAGGCGGCGTCCTGCTGCTGTTGCTGGGCCTGCTCCTGCTGCGCCTGTTGGTCGGCGATCGCCTGCTGCTGGCTGGTGAGCTCGGCCTCCTTCGCGGCGGCGTCCTTCTCCCGCTGCTGCAGGTCCTTCTCGCGCTTCTCGACGTCGACCCGGGCGGCGTCGACCTCCTGCCGGGCCTGGGTGGCCGCCGCCTCGAGCTGCTCGGCCTGCTCCAGGCTGCGCTGGGCGTCGACGAGCGCCTGAGCGGCGTCCGAGCTGCGCATCATCGACACCGTGACGCCCAGGATGGAGCCGAGCGCGAGGCACGCCACGGCGACGCCGGCGACGAGCCCGTTCGACGGGCCGCGGCGTCGGGCGGTGCGTCCGGCCCGCGGGGCCTCGGCTGTCTGCGCGCGGGCAGACGCCTCCGCGCGGGCGGCGCGGCGAGCCTTCGCACGCTCGCCCCACGCCTGGAAGGCGGACGCCGCGGCGGCCGTGGCAGCCGCGACGCCACCCTGACCGCCGGCGGGCTCGCCGTCGTGCGCGGTGCGGCTGCCGCGGCGCGTCGGGAGCTCCGGCGGAGCGGGCGGCACGGGGGGTACCGGCGCGACGGACGGCATGGGGGCGACGGGCGGCAGGGTCGCCGTCGCCCGGGGGTCGCCGGCCGGGTGCGCCGGCGTCGCCGGGGCGGTCACGTACCCGACGGGCGTGACGGCGGCGGGCGGGGCGGGCGCCGCGCCGACGGGCGCCATGACGCTGGTCCGCTCGGCCGCCGACTCGGGCCGTCCAGCGGCTGCCGCCGCGGCGCGGGCGACCGGCGCCGGTGGTGCGGCGTCCTCGACCCAGTACTCCCAACCCTGGGGCGCGGGCGGCCACGCGGGGTCGGGAACCCACCCGGCGTCGGGCCGGAACCCGGGGGGAAGCTGCCACCCCGGGGGCGGGTTGAATCGCACAGCCATGACACTCCTTGGTCGTCGAGCGGCACCCACTATGGCGGAAACCGGGCCGGTAGGTCCACGCCCGCCCAGGTCGTGCGGACCGCCGACGGGCGACGTCACACGCGAGACGGAGCCCTGCGGCCCTGCTGGCAGGGCCTGTCGGGGGCCGCTGGTAGACCGGTGGCATGTTCCTTCTCGACGGCCACCACCCGGCTCCCGACACGGCCTCGGGCGCGTCGCCCGCGCCTCGGCTGGTGCACTCGGCGAGGGACGTCGTGCTGGCCGCAGAGTGCGAGTTCGCGTCGCTGCGGCGCCTTGACGAGGTGCTCGGCCGGGCCCCGCGGCGCGACCGGGTCGCCGACGCCACGCTCGCCCGCACCCTCGCGTTGGGGACGGCGCACGAGCAGCGCGCGCTCGCCGCGCACCTGGCCCGGTTCGGGCGGGCGCCGGCCGACGGCGGCCCGGGCGGCGTCGCCGAGATCGCCCCGCCGAGCTCCATGACCTGGGACGAGCTGGCCGGTGCGCACGCGCGCACGCTCGGGGCGCTGGAGCGCGGCGCGGACGTCGTCGCGCAGGCGGCGTTCTTCGACGGACGCTTCCACGGGCGCGCGGACTTCCTGGTGCGCGCGGGCGGGGTGGGCGGCAGGGCGGGTGCCGAGGCCGACGACGGCGGCCGGCCGCGGTACGCCGTGTGGGAGGCCAAGCTGGCGCGCCGGGCCAAGGTGCCCGCGCTGCTGCAGGTCGCGGCCTACGCCGAGCAGCTCGCGGCGGCCGGGGCGGACCCGACCGAGCACGGTCACCTGCTGCTCGGCACGGGCGTGGCGTCGCAGCACCTGCTCGCCGAGGTGCTGCCGGTGTTCCGCGCGCGCCGTGACCGGCTGCTCGAGGTCGTGGCGGCGCACGTCGCGGACGGCGGGCCCGTGGGCTGGGGGGACCCGCGGTTCGACGCGTGCGGGCGGCTCGGTGTGTGCCCGGACTGCAGCGAGGCGGCTGAGCGGCATCGCGACGTCCTGCTGGTCGGCGGGGTCTATCCGCGCCAGCGCGCGACGCTGGTCGCCGCCGGCGTCACGACCATCGACGCGCTGGCCGCGGCCGAGCAGCCGCCCGCCGGGATGTCCGCCGGCGCGTTCTCCAAGGTGCGGTCCCAGGCGGCGCTGCAGCTCGGCACCGACCCGGGCGACGGGCGCGTGCGGTACGAGGTCGCGGGTGCCGCGGGGCCGGAGACGGCCGAGCTGCGTTGGGCCATGCCCGACCCGTCGGCGGTCGACCGGCTGCCCGCGCCCAGCCCCGGCGACGTCTTCTTCGACTTCGAGGGCGATCCGCTGTGGACGGACCCGCAGGGGCACGGGCCGGGCGCGGGGTACGGGCTGGACTACCTCTTCGGCTGGGTCACGCGGCCGGGGGTAGACGACGGGGTGGGCGTCGCTCCCGACCGCGGCGCGGACGCAGGCGTCCCGCCGTTCCACGGCCTGTGGGCCGACACGCCGGCGCAGGAGCGCGACGCCCTCGTGGCGTTCGTCGACTGGCTGAACGAGAGGCGCCGGCGCTGGCCCGACCTGCACGTCTACCACTACGCCGACTACGAGCGGTCGCACCTGCTGTCGATCGCCGCGCGGCACGGCACGTACGAGGACGAGGTCGACGACCTGCTGCGCGAGGGCGTGCTCGTCGACCTGTGGAAGGTCGTGCGCCCGTCGCTGCGCATCTCGCACCGCTCGCGGTCGATCAAGAAGCTCGAGCCCCTGTACATGTCGGCGGAGCCGGGGCGCGAGGGCGTCACCGACGCCGCCGCCTCGATCGTCGAGTACGCCGAGTACACGGGTCTCCTGGCCGCGGGGCGCATCGAGGAGGCCGCCGACCGCAAGGCGCAGATCCTCGACTACAACCGGTACGACTGCGTCTCGACGCTCCGCCTGCTCGACTGGTTGCGCGACGCCCGTGCCCAGGTGAACGGCCGCGTGGCGGCGGAGCCTGCCGCGGCGCCTGCCCGGGTGCCGGACCAGGTGTCAGCCCGGCCGGAGGTCTCCCTCGCGGGCGGCGCGGACGGCGGAGGCGGCCCGGGCGCCGCGGCCGACGGAGGCGGCCCGGGCGCCGCGCCGGCCGAGCCGACCCGGCGCGAGCTCGACGTCCGGCGCCGGCTCGCGCTCGAGGACGACGTGCGCGCGGTCGTCGAGGCCGAGCGGGACGTCGCGGCCGAGCGGGACGCCGTGGCCGCGTCCGCGCCGGCCGTGCTGGACGAGGCGGCGCGCCTGGCCGAGGGCCGGGACGCGGGCGCGCCGGCGCTGGCGGCGGAGGTGCGGGCGCTGGCGCTGCTGGGAGCATCGGTCGGCTACTACCGGCGGGAGGCCAAGCCGTTCTGGCACGAGCACTTCGCGCGGCTCGAGTCGCCGCCGGACGAGTGGCCCGGGCGTCGGTCGTCGATGGTGGTCGAGAGCGCCGACGTGCTGCGGGGCTGGGAGATCGAGCCGGGGCGGTCGACGGCGTCCCGGCTCCTCACCCTGCGCGGCCGGGCGGTCGAGGGCTCCGAGCTCGTCCCCGGCGCCCCCGTGTGGCTCCTGTACGACGAGCCCGTGCCGGCCGGGGTGGGCGAGCCCCCGATCGGCGCCGCCCGGGCTGCGCACCGCCGCGCGAGCATCGTCGACCCGCCGGCCGAGCCGTTCGGGGCCGGCGTGCCGACCCCGGTCGATCCCGGTGCGCCGACCCCGGTGATTCCCGGTGCGCCTATCGGCGTCGGGGGCACGGGCGGGGCGCCGGGCGGCCGTGGCGGTACCCCGAGCGCCGGTGCGGCGGCCCAGGAGCAGGTGCTCGTCGTGCGGGAGCAGCTGCGCCGGGCCGACTCTCCGTACGACGCGCGGCCGATGGGGGTGGCCCTCGACGGCCTCGTGCAGACGGGCCCGCAGGAACAGGCGGTCGAGGACGCAGCGACCGAGGCGCTCGCGGCCTGGCGGAGGTCCGGCCGGTTGCCCGCCGGGCCCGCGGTCGACCTGCTGGTGCGACGGGCCCCTCGGCTCGTCGGCGGGGAGGCGCTGCCGTCCCCGTCGATCCTTCGACAGGCTCAGGACGGCGCCCTTCGACAGGCTCAGGACGGCGTCCTTCGACAGGCTCAGGACGGCGTCCTTCGACAGGCTCAGGACGGCGCCCTTCGACAGGCTCAGGACGGCGCCCTTCGACAGGCTCAGGACGGCGCGAGCCCCGGGGAGTCCGAGGAGCCGGACCTGGTCGCAGCTGTCCTGGCTGCGGTGCGGCGCCTGGACCGCTCGTTCCTGGCCGTGCAGGGCCCGCCCGGCACCGGCAAGACCCGCCTGGGGTCGCGGGTCGTCGCGGAGCTGGTCGCGTCAGGCTGGCGCGTCGGCGTGGTCGCGCAGTCCCACGCGGTGGTGGAGAACCTGCTCGCGGCGGCGCTGCGGGCCGGGGTGCCGCCGGAGCGGGTGGCCAAGAAGCGCCGGGACCGCACGGGTGCGCCGCCGGTCGCCTGGGCCGAGGTGAGCCCCGAGGCGCTGGCGGAGGTCGCGGCGTCGGCCGAGCGCTCCGGGCACGGGTGCCTCGTCGGGGGCACGGCCTGGGACTTCGCGCACGGCCGGTGGCCCGCCGAGGGGCTCGACCTGCTGGTCGTGGACGAGGCGGGGCAGTTCTCGCTCGCCAACACGGTCGCCGTCGCGAGGGCGGCCAGGCGGCTGTTGCTGCTCGGCGACCCGCAGCAGCTCGGGCAGGTGAGCCGGGGCAGCCACCCGGAGCCGGCGGTCGCGGGCTCGGCGTTGTCCTGGCTGGCCGGCGGCCGCGACGTGCTCCCGGACCGGTTCGGGTACTTCCTGCCCGCGTCGTACCGCATGCACCCGGACCTGTGCGGCGAGGTGTCGCGGCTGGCCTACGAGGGGCGGCTGCACGCCCACCCGCGCGCCGGCGCGCGCAGGTTGGAGGGAGTGGAGCCCGGCGTGCGGCACGTGCTCGTCGACCACGACGGCGACGAGGTCGCGTCCTCCGCGGAGGCGGACGAGGTGGTGCGACAGGTCCGGGCCGTGCTCGGGCACAGCTGGCACCCCGGCGACGGGCCCGCCCGCCCGCTCGGGACAGCGGACGTGCTCGTCGTCGCCGCGTACAACGCGCAGGTCGCGACCGTCCGACGGGCACTGGACGCCGCCGGCCTGCCCGACGTCCCGGTGGGCACCGTCGACCTGTTCCAGGGGCGGGAGGCGCCGGTCGTGATCCTCACGCTCGCGGCGTCGTCCCCGGACCGGGTGGCCCGTGGCATGGGCTTCCTCCTCGACCGGCACCGGGTCAACGTCGCCGTCTCGCGCGGGCAGTGGTGCGCGGTGATCGTCCGGTCGCCACGGCTGGCCGACTACCTGCCGCACAGCGTGCGCGGACTCGAGCAGCTCGGGGCGTTCCTCCGGCTCGGCTCGCCGAGCTAGCCGCGCCGGGTCAGCACAGCGAGCGGCAGCGCCGCCGGGAATGTGTCCGGATCGTGCTGCTCGCGACGGTGGGTGCTGGCTCGACGGTCAGAACCCGCCGCTGAAGTCGCCGCCGCCGAAGTCGCCGAAGCCCCCTCCGTCACCGCCGCCGAAGTCGCCGAAGCCCCCGCCGTCGGCACCGGACGCCTCGACCGCACCGGGGTCGGCCTCGGAGCCGCCGGCGTCGGCTCCGCCGTCTGCACCGGCCTCGTCGCCCCCGGCCTCGGACCCTGAGCCTTCGCCCGTGTCGCCGGCGAAGTCCTGCGTCGGGTCGCCGAACGTCGGACCGAACAGCGCGCCCGCGACGGCGGTGCCGATCACCACGCCGGCGACGGTGCCCAGCATGCTGGCGCCCACCATCGAACCGAAGCCGGGGCCACGACCTCCGCCCGGGCCGAAGCCGCCGCGGAACGACTGCTCCAGCGTGCCGGGGTTGCGCATCTCGGCGCGCGTCGCCATCCGTGCGAGGGACTGCGGGTCGTCCGAGGTCGCCCGCTCGGCGGGCGGCACCCCGGAGCCCAGCTCCTCGAGCACCCGCCGCCGCTGCTCGGGGGTGAGCCGGGCGAACGCCTCGGCGTGGGCCTGCTCGACGGCGTCCGGCGGCGCGGTCCGCAGGAGATAGCGGTAGCGCTCCACGGCGACCTCGTCCGGGTCGCGGTGTGCGGCCGGGGACCCGCTCGCCCCGTAGCCGGGGACGGCCGGCGCACCGGCCGGCTCCTGCCCCGGCCCCGGGGCGTACCCCTGCTTGCCCGGCGCCTCGCCGGCGTGCGGCGGCGCGGAGCCCGGTTGCCCGGGCACGCCGTGGTACGAGCGCTCGTCACGCGTCCTGCCGAGGAGCCGATCGAGGAATCCCATACCCCGTCCAACGGGGACGTCCGTGCACGCGTTCCCGTTCCGGGGCGCCGAGCAGCCGGGCGAGCCAGGCGCGCCCGGGTACGGCGACGGCCCGCACCCCGCCGTCTGGCGGGATGCGGGCCGTGGTCTCACGCAACCGGCCGAGTCACCTCGGCCACGCGGAGGGTCAGAGCGGGCGGACGTTCTCCGCCTGCGGGCCCTTGGGGCCCTGCGTCACGTCGAACTCGACGCGCTGCTCCTCGTCCAGCGAGCGGTAGCCCTGCGACTGGATCGCGGAGAAGTGGACGAACACGTCAGCCGAGCCGTCCTCGGGGGCGATGAAGCCGTAGCCCTTCTCGCTGTTGAACCACTTCACGGTTCCGGTGGCCATGCTTACTCCTTCAAGAGGTGTCGACGACCTCGACCGTCGAGATCGCGCATCACGGTGAATCGTCGTCAACTCTTGAAACCAAGGTCCGCACGACGTTCGCGTCCATCCTGAACGACGCGGCCGTCGAGCGCAGGACGGGGAACCCGTCCCGGATCGAGCGAGGCACTGCAACGGGCACAACGGTACGCGAGCGCGCGAGCGCGCACCAGTGGTCTGTGCTGCTTCGTCCACAGGATGAAACGGGCGCGGGCCACCCGCCTCCCGGGCGGGAGAGCGGCGGGATAGAAAGGAACCATGACCACCACGCCCATCCCGTCCGTGGCCCTCAACAACGGCGTCGAGATCCCCCAGGGGGGCCTCGGCGTCTTCCAGGTGCCCGACGACGGCACGCAGGAGAACGTCGAGCAGGCGCTCGAGCTCGGGTACCGCCATGTCGACACCGCAGCGGCGTACTACAACGAGGCGGGCGTGGGCGCGGCGCTGCGCGCGTCGGGGCTGCCCCGGGACCAGGTCTTCGTCACCACCAAGCTGCGCAACGGCGACCAGGGGTACGAACGGGCGCTGCGGGCCTTCGAGAGCTCGCGGAAGGAGCTCGGCGTCGACGTCGTCGACCTCTACCTGATCCACTGGCCGGTGCCGAGCCGCGACCTCTACCTCGACACGTGGCGGGCCTTCGAGAAGCTCCTCGCCGACGGCGCCGTGCGGGCGATCGGCGTCTCCAACTTCCTGCCCGACCACCTGGAACGTCTGGTCGCCGCGGCCGACGTGCCGCCCGCCGTCAACCAGATCGAGGTGCATCCCACCTTCCAGCAGGCCGACGTGCAGGCGGCGTGCCGCAAGCTCGGGGTCGCGGTCGAGGCGTACTCACCGCTGGGCCAGGGCGCCGACCTCGACGCCCCCGCCGTCGTCGCCGCGGCGACCGACCTCGGCGTCACGCCCGCGCAGGTCGTGCTGCGGTGGGCGGTCCAGCAGGGGCGGATCGTCATCCCCAAGTCGATGTCGGTCGAGCGGCAGGCCACCAACATGGATCTCTTCTCGTTCGAGCTCTCCGACCGGCAGATGGCGCAGATCGACGCGCTCGAGGCCGGGGCGGACGGCCGCACCGGCGCCGACCCGGCCACGGCCGCCTTCACCCAGTTCCGTGACTGAGGCCGCGGCGCGCGCTACCGAGCGGAACACGCACGAGGGAGGGGACCTCCGGGTGTGACGCACATAACATGTTCGTCACGATCCACGCAGTGTGACCCACGCGACACGTGGCCGTCATACATTCCCACTACGTTCAGCGCCACTACATGCGGTGTTGAGCCGCGCGTACCCACGTCGTGAAGGGGATCAGCATGATTCGACGCAGCACGACCGCCCGGGGCCTGGCCCTGGCGGCGGTCCTCAGCCTGGGCCTCGCGGCCTGCTCCACCTCCGACGGCGGGGGCGACGGGGAGGAGACCGGCGGCGGTGGTGGCGAGGAGACCACCGCCGAACCCCTGAAGATCGGCACGATCCTCCCGGTGACGGGAACGCTGGCCTTCCTCGGCCCGCCCGAGATCGCGGGCGTCGGGCTC
>NZ_BAAAPM010000003.1:1361857-1392459 GCF_039531145.1 Isoptericola hypogeus | reverse complement strand
GGGAGACTCGGGCGACAGCACCGACCTCTCCGTCGCGAGCAGCACCGCCACCGACCTGATCAACAAGGGCGTCTCGGCCGTCATCGGCGCGGCGTCGTCGGCGGTCACCCTCGGCGTGGTCGACACGTTCGAGGAGGCCGGGATCATGCAGATCTCCCCGGCGAACACCGCGGCGGACCTCTCCGGGTACGGGGACTTCTTCGCCCGCACGGCACCGCCGGACACGGTCCAGGGTCCGGCGCACGCCGGTCTCATCCTCGACGACGGCCACTGCCGGGTCGGCTTCCTCGTGCAGAACGAGGCCTACGGCAACGGCCTGCGCGACTACATCCAGGAGGCGATCGAGGCCGGCGGGTGCGAGGCCGTCTACGGCGGCACCGGCGAGGGCCACGAGTTCGCCCCGGGCGACACCAACTTCAGCGCCCAGGTGTCCGACCTGCTCGCGCAGGACCCCGACGCCATCTCGATCATCGCGTTCGAGGAGACCACGGCGATCGTCAACGAGCTCGTCTCGCAGAAGTGGGACCTCAACGGGACCACGTACTTCGTCGACGGCAACCTGTCGAACGACTACGACTTCGACCCCGGCACGCTGGAGGGCGTCCAGGGCACCCTGCCCGGGGCACAGGCCGAAGACGCGTTCCGTGAGCAGCTCAGGGCCTGGTACACCGAGAACGAGGGCGGCGAGCTCGCCGACTTCTCGTACGCCGCGGAGTCGTACGACGCGACCGTCCTCGCCGCGCTGGCCGCGGTCCGGGGCGGGGCGACCGACGGCGCCACCATCTCGGAGAACATCAAGTCCGTCTCCGGCACCGACGGGGGCGGCACGGAGGTGACCACCTTCGAGGAGGGCGTCGCTGCGCTCGAGGCCGGCGACGACATCCACTACGTCGGCAAGTCCGGCATCGGCCCGCTCAACGACGCCAACGACCCGACGTCGGCGTTCATCGGGATCTACGAGTACGGCCCGGACAACCAGTACTCGTACGTGCGCCAGATCGAGGGCAAGATCGAGTGACCCACCGGCGGTACGCCGCCGCGCGGCCAGGCCACGCCTGACCGTGCGGCGCGGGCCCGGACGCTCCCCGCGAGCGTCCGGGCCCGCGCTCGTGGTGGCGACGACGGCGGTGTTCACCCGCGGGGTGTTCACTGGCGGGGTGTTCACCCCGACCGAGGACGAGAACCGGCGCCTGCTGCGTGCCCGCGACGCGATCGACCGCGCGTACGCGACGCCGCTGGACGTGTCGTTTCTCGCCAGGGTGGCGTTCATGTCGCCGGCGCACTTCAGCCGCCGGTTCCGCGCCGTGTTCGGCGAGACGCCGTACCGGTACCTGCAACGCCGCAGGATCGAGCGCGCCTGCGCCCTGCTGCGCGACACGGCGGTGCCGGTCACCGACGTCGCCCGTGAGGTGGGCTACGACAGCCTCGGCACCTTCAGCCGCACGTTCACGCGGATCATCGGGCGCAGCCCCACGACGTTCCGCCGGGACTCCGTCCCCGTGCCGGTCCCGGTCTGCTTCACCAAGGCCTGGACGCGGCCGAGCAGTTTCGGAGAAGCGTCCCGGCCGGGCGGTGCCTAGCGTGGTCGGCATGTTCACAGGAATCGCGATCCACAGCGTGTACGTCCTCGACCAGGAGGAGGCGCTCGACTTCTACGTCGGCACCCTCGGCCTCGAGGTGACTTCCGACGTCGACATGGGGTTCATGCGCTGGCTCACCGTGTCGGTGCCGGGGCAGCCGGAGCGCCGGATCCTGCTCGAGGTGCCGGGGCCGCCGTCGATGAGCGAGGAGACCGCCGCCCAGGTGCGTTCCCTCGTCACGCGCGGCGCGCTGGGCACGGCCGCGATCCTCACGACGGACGACTGCCGCGCCACGTATGCCGCGCTGCAGGCCAAGGGCGTCGAGTTCACCGAGGAGCCGACGGAGCAGCCCTACGGCATCGACTGTGCCCTGCGGGACCCGTTCGGCAACCATCTGCGGATCACGCAGGAGGTCCCGGTGCGGGACATCACCGAGGCGGACCTCCGGCGCTGGGGCGGCGGGCGCTCCGAGTAGCCGCCACCGGGGCGCACGGACGGCGGGGCACCCCGAGGGTGCCCCGCCGTCCGTGCGCCCCGACAGGCGCGCTACACCTCGTCCTCGGCGAGCGTGCCCAGGTAGAGCGAGACGACCTTGGGATCGGCCTGCAGCTCGCGGCCGGTGCCGGTGTACGCGTCCTTGCCCTGGTCGAGCACGTACCCGCGGTCGCAGATCTGCAGGCAGCGGCGGGCGTTCTGCTCCACCATGACGATGGACACCCCGGCCTTGTTGATCATCCGGGTGCGCAGGAAGGTCTCGTCCTGGCGCACGGGGGACAGTCCGGCGGAGGGCTCGTCGAGCAGCAGCACGGACGGGTTCATCATGAGCGCGCGCGCCATCGCGACCATCTGACGCTCGCCGCCGGACATCGCGCCGGCCCGCTGCGCGCGGCGCTCGTGCAGCACCGGGAACAGGTCACCGATGAACCCCCAGCGGTCCTCGAACACCTTGGGGCGCAGGTAGACGCCCATCCGCATGTTCTCCTCTACCGTCAGCGAGGGGAACACGTTGTTGTTCTGCGGCACGAACCCGACCCCGCGTGCGACGAGGGAGTTCGCCTTCTTGCCGGTGATGTCCTCGCCCTCGAGCGTGACGCTGCCGGAGCGCACGTGCACGAGGCCGAACAGCGCCTTGAGCAGCGTCGACTTGCCGGCGCCGTTGGGGCCGATGATGCCGACCAGCTCGCCCTTGGCGACCTCGATCGAGCAGTCGTTGAGGATGTTCACCCCGGGCAGGTAGCCGGCCACGATGTGGTCGGCGCGCAGCAGCACGTCCCGGTTGCCCACCGGAGCGGAGCCGGCCGCATCGGGAACGGTCGCGGTGTCGGTCATCGCTTCTCCTCCTCGGCCTCGAGCCGGGCCAGGATCTCCGGGTCGAGCAGGCTGTCGTCGCCCAGGTCGGTGTCGTGGTGGGCGCCCAGGTAGGCGTCGACGACGGCCTGGTCGGTCATCACCGCCTTCGGCGGGCCCTCGGCGACGATCCGCCCCTCGGCCATCACCACGACCCAGTCGGAGATGTGCCGCACGGCGTGCATGTCGTGCTCGACGAACAGCACGGTCATGCCCTCGTCGCGCAGTGCCTGGACGTGCCCCAGCAGCGACTGCACGAGGGCCGGGTTCACGCCCGCCATCGGCTCGTCGAGCATGATCATCGTCGGGTCGGTCATGAGGGCGCGGGCCATCTCGAGCAGCTTGCGCTGCCCGCCCGACAGTGACCCGGCGTAGTCGCCGGCCTTGTCGTCGAGCTTGAACCGGGCGAGGATCTCCACCGCCTTCTCGGTGGCGGCCTTCTCGTGCGCCTTCCAGGTGAAGGGCAGCCACGACAGCCAGAACCGCTCGCCCGGGTTGTGCGGCGCGGCGAGCAGCATGTTCTGCAGCACCGTGAGCCGCGATAGCGCCTTGGTGAGCTGGAAGGTGCGCACCATCCCCTGCTTGGCGACGCGGGCGCCGCTCTTGCCCTGCAGGGACCGGCCCTCGAAGCTCCACGTGCCGCTCTGCGGGGTGTCGAAGCCGGTGAGCAGGTTGAAGAACGTCGTCTTGCCGGCACCGTTGGGGCCGATGAGCGCGGTGATGGCGCCGCGCTGCACCTCCAGGTGCTCGACGTCGACGGCGGTCATGCCGCCGAAGCGGCGGACGACGTCGTCGGCGACGAGGATGGCGTCCGGCTTGGCCGCGCCGACGACGGGCTCGACCTGGGCCAGCTCGCTGCGGGCCTCGACGGCGGTCTCGGAGGTCGGCTCGTGCGCCGCCGCCGCGGCGGCATCGACGACGGAGTCGGGCGTCGGTTCTGGCGTCGGTTCGGGCATCGTGTGCGTGGTCCCGTCGGCGGGGAGGTCAGCGGACATTGAAGGCCAGCTCCTTCTTGTTCCCGAGGATGCCCTGCGGCCGGAAGATCACCAGGAGCATGAGGGTGACTCCCACCAGCATGCCGCCGATCTGCTCCACGTTGGTGGTGGTGATGATCTCGCCCACGCCGGTGTTCTCGGCCAGGGCGCGCATGCCGGTACGCAGGAACATGTAGGCGCCGAAGAAGAGCATGGCGCCGAGCACCGGCCCGAACACCGTGGCCGCACCGCCCAGCAGCAGCACCGTCCAGGTGAAGAACGTCATGGTGCGGCCCATCGCGTCGGGCGCGATCGTCAGTGGTAGCACGTACAGCACGCCGCCGAGGGACCCGAGCACGCCGCCCAGGACCAGCGACTGGAGCTTGTACGAGTAGACGTTCTTGCCGAGCGCGCGCACGGCGTCCTCGTCCTCGCGGATGCCCTTGAGCACCCGGCCCCACGGGCTGCGTGTGATGAGCCACACGAACAGCAGCGCGAGGGCGACGAGCCCCCACGCGAAGATCCGCGTCCACCACGAGTCGGAGCCGGTGTTGATGTACTCGAGCGGGCCGATCGCGGTGCGGCCGTCGGGCAGCGGCGAGAGCTCCTGGAAGGTGCCCTTGAAGTCGCGGCCCTGCAGGCCGGACGCGCCGCCGGTCCATTCCTGCTGCCAGGTGGACCGTCCGAGCCAGCGGATGATCTCCGCGGCGGAGATGGTGACGATGGCGAGATAGTCGCCCCGCAGCTGCAGTGTGGGGATGCCGAGGATCAGCGCGAACAGCAGCCCGGCGGCCATCGCCACCAGGAGCGCGACGAGGAACGGCGCCCCCGCGATGGTGGCGATGCCGAAGCCGTAGGCCCCGAGCAGCATGAAGCCCGCCTGGCCCATGTTGAGCAGGCCGGTGTAGCCGAAGTGCAGGTTGAGGCCGATCGCGGCGATGGCGTACGCGGCCGTGGTGGGCGCGATGAGCTCGGCCAGCGACTGGGTGAGGATTCTGAGGAACTCGTCCATGGTGGGTCTCCCTTCAGCCGATCCGCTCGCGGCGGCCGAGGATGCCCTGCGGCCTGATCAGGAGCACGAGGATGAGGATCACGAGCGCCGACGCGTAGCGCAGGTCGCTCTGGATCACGAGGTTGGACAGCTCGACGACGAGCCCGATGAGGATCGACCCCACGAGCGCGCCGAACGCGGTGCCGAGCCCGCCGAGGGTGACCGCGGCGAACATCAGCAGCAGGAGCTGCACGCCGAGCTGCCAGTTGAACGACCCGTACGAGATGCCCCACATGAGCCCGGCGAGCGCCGCGAAGCCGGTGGCCATCACCCAGACGATGCGCACGATGCGGTCGGGGTCGATGCCGGTGGCGGAGGCGAGCGCCGGGTTGTCCGAGACGGCGCGGGTGGCGCGGCCGAGGCGGGTGCGGGTGAGGAACCACGCGATGCCCACGATGCACACGAGCGCGACGACCATCGAGACCCACGAGACGGAGCTCAGCGTGATCCCCGCGATGGTCAGGGGCTGCGGGTTGCGCGACAGGATCCGCTCCGAGCCACCGCCGATGAGCAGCTGGATGACGTACTGCAGCGCGATCGACAGACCGATCGTCACGATCATCATCTGCATGACAGGCGTGCCTCTGCGGCGCAGTGGCCGCCAGATGCCGGCGTCCTGGGCGAGGCCGGTGAGCGCGCAGACCGCGATGGTGAGCACACCGCCGAGCCAGATCGGCATCCCCATCTGGTTGATGGTGATGAAGCCGAGGGCGGCGCCGAGGGCCATCTGCTCGCCGTGCGCGAAGTTCGACAGCCCGGTGGTGCCGAAGATGAGGTTCAGCCCGATCGAGGCGAGCGCGAGGAGCAGCCCGAAGCGGAGGCCGGACCCGACCTGCTGCCAGACCTGACCCCACGAGAACGCGCCCTGCGAGGCGTCGCCCTCGGGCGCCGCGCCGACGCCTTCGCCGTCGACGGTGGTGGTCTCCTCGCCGTCGTCGGCGGGGGCCGAGGTGGTCTCCTCGGCCGTCGGGCTGGGCGCCGCGGCACCCGCGCCGACGCGGAACGCGGCGCGGGCGGTGCCGCCCGTCTGCGCGACGACCTCGATCTCGGCCGGCGCGCCGTCGGGCAGGGGCTGGTCGGCGGGCAGGGTCGCCGGGTCGAGGGTCACCGTGTACCGGCCGGTCTCCGGCACGGCGACCGCGGGCACGGCGTCGGCGGAGGTCGTCACGGTCGCGGTGAAGTCGGCCGGGCCGGTGATGGTGGCCGTCGCGTCGGCGACGCGGTCGTTCTCCTCGGTCAGGACGAGGACCGCGACGCAGGCGGTCGTGTCGTCGGGGGTGCAGTCGGTCACGACGTCCGCGGTGGCGGGCGCAGCGGCGAGGGCTAGCGGGGCGAGCGCGATCGCGAGCGCCGCAACGGTGCGGCGCAGCACGCTCGCGAGGTGGGGTCGGTCCGATGTCATCCGGCCGGTCCTCCTCGGGGTCGAGGGCGTGGTTCCCGAGGCAGCTCGGGGCGGGCCCGCGCACCCCCGGTGGTGCAGCGACACTAAAGGCCCCATGTATCTCCAGGGTTTCGCGAGCGTGCCGGAAGTTTAGCCACCAAAATGTGACGCAGATGACAGGGGCAGGTCACAGTCGTGCATCGCCGCCCCGACCGCGGACGAGGTTGCGACGTCCACCTAGGCTGGCCGGGTGTCCGACGACCTGACCACCCCTGCCCCCTCCGCCGCCGACGTCGACCTCGCCGTCGCGCCCGAGGCGCCGCCGTCGGACGAGCAGCCGCCGTCGGACGAGCAGCCGCCGTCGGCCGAGCGCCGGCCGACCACCCGCACCCACCACGGGGACGCGTTCGTCGACGACTACGAGTGGCTGCGGGCCAAGGACGACCCCGAGGTGCTGGCGCACCTGGAGGCGGAGAACGCGTGGACGCAGGCGCAGCTCGCGCCGCTCGCCGGCCTGCGCACGACCCTCTTCACGGAGATCAAGGAACGCACGCAGGAGACCGACCTGTCCGTGCCCACCCGCCTCGGCGGCGCCTGGTACTACTCGCGCACGCAGGAGGGCCGGCAGTACCCGATCCACGCGCGCGTCCCGGTAGACGTCGCGGTCGACGACGCCGGCGAGGAGGGGCGGGCCGACGCCTGGACGCCGCCGGTGGTCGAGCCGGGCCGGGTGCCGGACGGCGAGCAGGTGCTCCTCGACCAGAACCTCGAGGCCGAGGGGCACGACTTCTTCTCCCTCGGCTCGTTCGACGTCTCCGCCGACGGCGCCCGGCTCGCGTACGCCGTCGACACCACGGGCGACGAGCGGTACACGCTGCGCGTGCGCGACCTCGTCACCGGCGCCGACCTGCCCGACGTCGTCACCGGCACGTTCCCCGGCGCCGCGATCACCCCGGACGGGCGGTACGTCTTCTACCCGACCGTCGACGACGCATGGCGGCCGTACCGGATCTGGCGGCACGAGGTCGGCACCGCGGCGTCCGACGACGTGCTGGTGCTCGAGGAGCCGGACGAGCGGTTCTGGGTGGGTGTCGGCCTCACGCGCTCGCAGCGGTACCTCGTGATCGAGGCCGGGTCGAAGACGACCGGCGAGGCGCGGGTCCTGGAGGCGGACGACCCCACCGGGCAGTTCCGGACGGTGTGGGAGCGCCGCGACGGTGTGGAGTACACCGTCGAGCACGCGGTGCTGCCGGGCCTCGGGGGACCGGAGGGCACGGACGTCTCCGCCGACCGGCTGCTGGTGCTGCATAACGACGGCGCCGAGAACTTCGAGCTCGCGCTCACGGAGGTGCCCGGGGCCGACGGGCCGCTCGACACGTCGGCGGCGCGCGTCGTCGTCCCGCACGACCCGGCCACCCGCCTGGACGGCGTCGACGCGTTCGCGGGGCACGCCGTGCTGTCGTTCCGGCGCGACGCGCTGCCCCGCGTGGGCGTCGTCGCGCTGGACGCGGTCGAGGCCTCCTCGCCCTGGCGGGTCGAGGAGGTCGCCGTCGACGAGCCGTTGTTCTCCGTCGCCGTCGACGCCAACCCGGACTGGCACCAGCCGCTGCTGCGGGTGCAGCACACGTCGTTCGTCACGCCGGCGACGGTGCTCGACGTCGACCTCGTCACCGGCGAGCGGCACGTGCGCAAGCGCCAGCCGGTGCTCGGCGGCTACGACCCGGCCGACTACGTGCAGCGGCGCGAGTGGGCGACCGCACCGGACGGAACGCGGGTGCCGATCAGCCTGGTCTGGCGCCGCGACGCGGTGACGCTGGACGGCTCGGGCCTGCGGGCCGAGCCCGCCCCGCTGCTCCTGTACGGGTACGGGGCCTACGAGACGAGCATCGACCCCTACTTCTCCGTGCCGCGCCTCAGCATGCTGGACCGCGGCGTCGTGTTCGCCGTCGCGCACGTGCGCGGCGGGGGCGAGCTGGGCCGCCGCTGGTACGACGACGGCAAGCTGGCCGCCAAGCCGCACACGTTCACCGACTTCGTGGCGTGCGCGCGCCACCTCGTCGACGCCGGCTGGACGGCGCCCGACCGGTTGGTCGCCGACGGCGCCAGCGCGGGCGGCCTGCTCGTCGGGGCGGTCGCCAACCTGGCGCCCGAGCTGTTCGCGGGCGTGCTCGCGGGAGTGCCGTTCGTCGACGCGCTGACCTCGATGCTCGACCCGTCGCTGCCGCTGACCGTCGTCGAGTGGGACGAGTGGGGCGACCCGCTGCACGACCCCGACGTCTACGCGCTCATGAGGTCCTACAGCCCGTACGAGAGCGTGCCCCAGGACGCGTCCCGCTACCCGCGGATCCTCGCGACCACGTCGCTGCACGACACCCGCGTGCTGTACGTCGAGCCGGCCAAGTGGGTGGCGCGGCTGCGCGCCGCGGGGGCGCCGGCGCTGCTGAAGATCGAGATGTCCGCGGGGCACGGCGGGGTGTCGGGGCGGTACGCGCGCTGGGAGGAGATCGCGTTCGAGAACGCCTGGGTGCTCGACGTGCTCGGCAGGCGCTGAGGGCCGCGGTCGACGGGGAAGGCGCACACGAGGTTCGAAGCGGGAGAGACACGCTCGAACCGAAGATGAACGGCAGGTGAACTCTCCCGGAACAGTTCACCGGACGGTCGGTTCCTGGTCGAAAACACCCGGGAACGGCCGCCACCATGGATGACGTGACCGAGACGATCCTGCTGGCCCTCGTCGTCGTGACCGCGCTGGCCTTCGACTTCACGAACGGCTTCCACGACACGGGCAACGCCATGGCCACCTCCATCGCCACCCGCGCCCTCAAGCCCAAGACGGCCGTCGCGCTGTCCGCCGTCCTCAACCTGGTCGGCGCCTTCCTGTCGCTGGCCGTCGCCGCGACGATCGCCAAGGGCATCGTCGACGCCGGCGTCATCACCCTCCCGGTGGTGCTCGCGGGCCTGGTCGGCGGCATCGTGTGGAACCTCCTCACCTGGTTGTTCGGCATCCCGTCGAGCTCGTCGCACGCCCTGGTGGGCGGCATGGTCGGCGCCGTGCTGGCCGCCGTCGGCACGTCGGGCGTGCTGTGGACGGGCGTGGTGTCCAAGGTCCTGGTGCCCGCGCTGCTCGCGCCGCTCGTCGCGATCGCCGTCGCCGGGGCCGGCACCTGGATGGTCGCCCGGCTGACCCGCGGCGTGCCGCAGGAGGTCAGCAACCGCGGGTTCCGCTGGGGCCAGATCGGCTCCGCGTCCCTGGTCTCCCTGGCGCACGGCACCAACGACGCGCAGAAGTCGATGGGCATCATCCTGCTCGCGCTCATCGCGGGCGGCGCCGTCCCGGCCGACGCCGGGGTGCCGTTCTGGGTGATCATCAGCTGCGCCATCGCGATGGCGGCCGGCACGTACCTGGGCGGCTGGCGCGTCATCCGCACCCTCGGCAAGGGCCTGGTGGAGATCGACACCCGGCAGGGCATGGCCGCCGAGACCTCCTCGGCCGCCGTCATCCTGCTCTCCAGCCACTTCGGGTTCTCGCTCTCGACGACGCACGTCGCGACCGGTTCGGTGCTCGGCTCGGGCGTCGGGATGCCGGGGGCGAAGGTCCGCTGGGGCGTCGCGGGCCGCATGTTCGTCGCCTGGCTGGTCACGCTGCCGGCCGCCGGCCTCGTCGGTGCGCTGTGCCACTGGCTGGAGTCCGCGATCGGCGGCGCCGCCGGCACGATCGCCGTCTTCGCGCTGCTGGTCGTCGTCTCCGCCGCGATCTGGGTCATCTCGCGCCGCAAGCCGGTCGACCACACCAACGTCAACGAGGCCTGGGACGAGGAGAAGGGCGCGGGCGTCGAGCCCGTCGCCGCGACCACCGGCGAGGCCGGCCCCGAGCGGGTCGCCCCCGTGCCGGCGGCCGCCACCGCGTCGTCCGTGGGCCCGGCCATCGAGTCCGTCGGGTCGGTCAGCGTGGCCGGCGCGTCGAAGGGGAGCGTGCAGTCATGAGCGAGTTCATCGAGTGGGGCGCCCTCGGCCAGGTCGTGGTGGCCGGGCTGATCATCGGCGCCGGGATCCCCGCGCTGTTCGCGCTCGGCCTGCGCCTGCTGGCCGGCACGACGACGCAGCCGCAGCGCGCCGCGTCCGGCACCAGGCGCGCGGCCGACGGCGGCGTGCCCGCGGGGCCGGTGGCCATCGCCCGGCCCACCCCGGCGCGCCTCGTCGGCGCGATCGCGTGCATGGGCGTCGTCGTCGGCGCCATCGCCTTCGGCCTGGTCTTCCTGGTCTCGGGCGGGCACTGACCTCGAGCGGCACCGGCCCGTGCGGCCGGGGTCATCCGGGCAGGTCGTCCGGGTCCCAGCCCGCGAGCGCCTCGCGGGCGCGTCGCTCCTCCAGCGCGTCGAGCGCGTCGACGGCGTCCGCGGTGCGCGGCGTGCGCAGCTCCGCGAGCGTCTCGCGCAGCACGGCGGCGTCGTGGTGCTCGCCGAGCAGGTCCTGGACCGCCCGGTACCCCTTCGCCGCACGCTTGGCTGCCCTGGCCTTGGACCCGCTGCCGAACGACGCGAGCACGTCGGCCGCGTAGCGCGCCCGGCGGGCCGCCTTGCGCACCTTGTGGAGCTCCTCGACGCCGCGCCCGGACGCGCGGTCGGAGCGGCGGCGGACCTTGCGCATCGCCTTGTCCAACCGCGGCTCGAGCGCTGGCCGGGCGCGCGTGGCGGCGGCCTCGCGCAGCGGCGGGTCTTCCGCCAGCGCGCGCAGTCGCTTCACGAGATCGCGGTGCGACGGCGCGTCGAGCTCAGAGCGCACCCTGCCGAGCGCGGCGGCGTGCCTGCGGCGCAACACCGCGTCGAGGGCCGCGACGCCCGGCAGGAGCGCGGTGTCGAGGTCCCGCGAGACGGCGGCGAGGCGTGCGCGTTGCACCTCGGCGTCCCGCGCGTGCCCGAGCAGGCGACCCCAACGGGTGAGGTCGTCGTCGAGGCGCGCGGCGTCGAGGCGGTCGGTGTCGACGAACGGCGCGAACGTGCGCAGCGTTGAGCGCAGCCGCCGCACCCCCGTCCGCGTGCGGTGCACCACGTCGGGGGCGTCGGTGCGGACCAGCGCCTCGCGCCGCAGGATCGTGTCGACCCGGGTGCGGATCGTGGCGGTCAGGACCTCGCCGGCCGTACGGCTCATCCTTGATCCTGTCCTGGCGCGGCACTCCTCGCCCGCGGACGCCGCGCGTTTCCGTGCCAGGTCAGCCGTCGAGGCCGGCCTTGGCGGCCAGCACGCGGCGCGCGGACGCGTCGACCTTCGCGGCGAAGCCGTCGTCCGCGCGGGCCTTCGCGACGAGCGCGTCGGCCATCTCTCCCGCGACGCCAGGGTCCGCCGAGGCCAGCACGAGGTCCACCCCGGCGTCCACGGCGCGCACGGCACGCTCGCCCGGCGGCCACGGCCGGACCTGCGCGGCCGCGGAGACGTCGTCGGTCATGACGACGCCGTCGAAGCCGAGGTCGTCGCGCAGCAGGTCGACGACCCGGCGCGAGAAGACCGCCGGCCGGTCGGGGTCGATGCGGTCGTAGACGGCGGAGGACAGCATCACGAACCGCGCGCCGGCGTCGATCCCGTCGCCGAAGAGGGTCACCGCGCGGGCGCGCGGCCCGGTCACGTCGTCGGTGACGTCCGTGTCGGTGTCCGTGTTCTGCGTGACGCGCCCCAGCCCGGGGAAGTGCTTGAGCACCGGCTCGACGCCCGCCGCCTGCATGCCCGCGGCGAACGCCGTCGCCGAACGGGTCACCGACGCCGGCGTGTAGCCGTAGCTGCGGTCGAAGTACCCGATCGGCGGGTTGCCGGCGGCGTCGGCCGCGTCGACGAGGTCCATCACCGGTGCCAGGTTGAGGTTCACGCCCGCCGCGGCGAGCTCGGAGCCCCAGCCCTCGGCGCGCTCGCGCAGCGTCGCGCGGTCCCAGGTGGCCTGCTCGGTCGCCCGGGGGATCTCGGAGAAGCCCGGGCCGCGCAGCACCTGCACCAGCCCGCCCTCCTGGTCGGTCGCGACGAGCAGCGGGGTGCCGTGGGTGGTCTTCGTCGACACCAGGCCCGTGTAGTCGTCGACCAGGTCGGCGGTGGCGCGGACGCCGGCCTCGCTGCGCCCGTGCAGGAAGACGTTGCCCACGTGGTGGTCGCGGACGGCGTCGGCGCTCACCTCGGCCGGGCCGTCGACCGCGACGCCGGCCATGAGGAGCTGTCCCACCTTCTGGTCCAGCGTCCAGCCGGCGAGCACGTCGTCCGGCCGGGGCGGCGGGGTGGTGTCCGGCGTCGGGGTCGTGTCCGGGGCGGGGGACGCCGCGTCCGAGGGGGAAGGCGAGCCCGTGGGGGCGGGCGAGCCGGTCGAGGACGGCGGGCCGGGCGAGGACGGCGGGTCGGTGCCGGCCTCGGTCGAGACGGGCGCGGGGCTCGGCTCGCCCACCGGCGGCCCGCACCCGGCCAGCAGCAGGGCCCCCGTCAGCGCGACGGCGACGAGCGCGGGCGGCGGCCGGCGACCCGGCCGGCGTGGCTCAGCGGCGACGAGGTGCGCCGTCACGGTGGGCGAGGGTGTCGAGCGCGGTGCGCCAGTGCCCCTCGGAGCGTGCCGCGTGCTCCGCCGTGTCGACGTTCTGCTGCAGCACCGTCACGACGGTCCCGGAGTCGTCGGGCTCCAGGGTGATCCGGATGTCGTGATAGTTCTCGGGCACGTCCTCGAGGTCGCTCAGCGGCGAGAAGTGAGTGAAGTGCAGCAGGTGCGGGCGCTCGACGGCGATCACCACGCCTTTGTCCGCGAACTGGCGGCCGAAGAAGTGGCCCTCGAACGTGATGGGGCTGCCGGGCCGGAAGTCGGTCTCGATGTTCGCCCCCAGCATCCACCTCGCGCCCGGGTGCATGAGCTCGGCCCACACCCGGCTCGGGGGCTCGGCCACGTGCACCGACGCCGTCGCGACGTGCTCCGTCCAGGCGTCGGCAGTGGCGTTCCCGGTGGCCGTCTCGGGGGTGTCCGGGCTGGTCGGCGTCGTCATGGGGGGTTCCTTCCGCCGTCGTCGGTCCTCGCCCCCGACCTTAGCCCGGGTGACCGACCGGGTCCTACGCGGGTCCCTGCGCGGGCTCCGACGCGGGTGCGGACGCCGGCTCCGACGCGGGCTCAGGCGCCGCCGCGAGCCGGCGCACGTCGGCGAGGGCGTCGTCGACGGACTGCGCCGGGTCGGTGACGGGCGCCTGCACGCCGCGGACGACGCCGACGGGGTCGACGAGCAGCGTGACGCGCTTGAGCCGGTCGGACCCGCCGGCGCGGAAGACGGGGAGCCGCAGCGCGGACGCCGCGAGCCCGTCCTGGTCGGAGGCCAGCAGGTAGGGCAGCCCGGCGTGCGCCGCGAAGGCGGCCTGCTGCTGGGGGTGCTGCGTGCTCACTCCGAGGACGCGCGCCCCCGCCGCCGCGAGCGCGTCGTGGCGGCGGCCGTACGTGACGCACTCGAGCGTGCAGCCGCGGGTGCCGGGCACCTCGTCCCAGCGCGGCGGATAGCCGGCCGACCCGGGGGCGTACGCGCCGGGGAAGAAGAACAGGACGGTCCACGCCTCGGGGTCGGCGAGCCGGACGGTGGAGCCGTCGTGCGCCGTGAGCTCGACGTCGGGCACCCGGCGCCCGACGAGGCCCCGCACGCGGTGCAGCTCGCCGTCGGCGGGCTCGCCCGTGAGCCCGCCGTCGCCCATGACGTGCCGCGTGCCCCACTCCTGCAGGGCGAGCAGGACCGGCAGCAGCCCCTCGCCGCGGGCGGTGAGGACGTAGTCGTGCCGCGGCGGGCGGTCGGAGTACGGCACCTTCTCGAGCACGCCGTGCTCGACGAGCGACCCGAGGCGCTCGGTGAGCGCGCGGCGGCTGAGGCCGAGCTCCCGCGCGAAGCCCTCGAACCGGGTGACACCGGCGGCGGCCTCGCGCACGACGAGCAGGCTCTGCCAGTCGCCCACGGCGCCCAGGGCCTGCGCGATGCCGCAGTCGGTGTCGGCGAGCTCCTCACGTCGCATGGTGACCATCCTCTCCCGGTCGGCGCGGCCGCACCGACGGTATAGAGTTCCAAATTGGAACTGACTACACAACCCGCCTGCCGGCGGGGACATTCCCGAGAGGTGATCGATGCCTGCCCCCAGCGCCCGGGCGTTCTGGACCTATTGGAGCGCGACGACGACGAGCGGCGTCGGGACCGCCGTCACCACCGTCGCGCTGCCGCTGACCGCCGTGACCGTGCTGCACGCAGGTCCCGTCGAGACGGGGGTGCTGGCGGCGGCGTCGTACCTCGCCTGGATCGTGCTCGGCCTGCCCGCGGGCGCGATCGTGCACCGGCTGCCGCTGCGCGCCACCCAGGTGGTGGCCGACCTGGCCCGGGCGGCCGCGGTCCTCACCGTGCCGCTCGCCTGGTGGCTCGGGGAGCTCACGCTCGCCCACCTGGTGCTGGCGGCGCTCGCGGTCAACGTCGCCGAGGTGTTCTTCTTCACCGCCAACACGACCTTCCTGCCCACGGTCGTGCCGCGGCACGAGCTGACCGGCCGCAACAGCCTGGTCTCCGCCACCCAGGCCGCCACGCAGCTCGGCGGGCCGTCCGCCGCCGGCCTGCTGGTCCAGGCGGTGGGCGCCGTGCCGGCCCTGCTGGTCGACGTCGTGTCGTACGTGGCGTCGGCGCTGCTGCTGCGGCGGCTGCCGGAGCGGCGCGAGCCGGCGCTCGCGGACGGCGAGGCGCGTCCGCGGATGGGCGCGATGGTCGCCGAGGGCTGGCGGTTCGTCGTCCGGCACCCGGTCATGGCGCCCGCCACCTGGTGGGCGTGCGCCGTCAACTTCGTCTGCGGCGTCCAGGCCGGGCTGTTCGCGCTCTACCTGGTGCGCGACCTCGACGCCCCGCCCGCCATGGTGGGCGTGCTGCTCGCCGCCGACGGCCTGGGGTCGCTGCTCGCGGCGGCCGCGACGCCGTGGCTCGTGCGGCGGTTCGGCTCCGCGCGGGTGCTGCTGTTCGACGGCCTGGTCGGGTTCGCCGGGGCGCTGCTGATCCCGCTCGGCGCCGGCCCCGTCGGGTGGCTCTGCTTCGCGCTCGGCACCCTCGTGTTCGGCGCGTCCGTGGTGCCCGGGAGCGTCGTGACGCGCACGTACCGCCAGGTCGCCAGCCCGCCCGAGCTGCTGTCGCGGGTCATGGCGACCGTGCGGTTCGTCTCCTGGGGGATGATCCCGCTCGGCTCGCTCGCGGCCGGGGTGCTGGCGGCGCAGGTGGGCAACCGCGCGGTGCTCCTCGGCTCGGCCTTCGTGCTGCTGCTCGGCCCGCTCGTCGTCGGGCTCAGCCCGATCCGCCGCCTGCGCGACCTCGAGGACCACGACTCCGGGGCAGCTGTGCCGCTCGCCGTCGGCCGCTGAGAGGCGCGCCGAGCGCAATCAGAACGGCAGTTCGGGATCAGGGCGGCAGCTCGAGCTGCCGCCCTGATCCCGAACTGCCGCGGTGATCAGCTCAGCGCGTCGACGGCGGCCGCGACGAAGGCGTCCACCGTCTCGGGCGTCGTGTCCCACGCGCACATCCAGCGCACCTCGACGCGGTCCGGCGTCTCGCCGGCCGCCCAGTCGTAGAAGCGGGCGCGCCCGCGCAGCCGGTCCGCCGCCGCGCGCGGGAGCGTGGCGAAGACGGCGTTCGCCTCCACCGGGCGCGTGACCCGGACGCCGGTCGCGTCGTGCGCGCCGCCGCCGCCGTCGGTCCGGGCAGAGCCGTCGCCCCGTGCCGCGCCGCCACCCGCCGCCGACCCCGCCGCCGACGCGAGGATCCCGTCCCGCAGCCGCGCCGCCATCGCGTTGGCGTGCGCGGCGTTGCGGAGCCAGAGCGGCTCGCCGGGCGGGGTCGTCCCGACCGGGGCGGCGGGCCCGACCGGGGCGCCGGGCTCGCCCAGCAGGGCGAGGAGCTGGGCGGACACGAACCGCGCCTTGGACGCGAGCTGCATCGTGGCCTTGCGCAGGTACGGGACGGCGGCGGCCGCCGCCTCACGCGCGGCGCCGGTGCCGCCGTCGGGCCCGTCGTCGGGGCCGAGGACGACGACCGCCTCGCCGAGCATCCCGCCGTTCTTCGCGGCGCCGAGGGAGACGACGTCGACGCCGAGGTCGGTGGTCAGCGCGCCCAGGGAGCAGCCGAGCGACGCCGCCGCGTTGGCCAGGCGCGAGCCGTCGACGTGCACGGCCATGCCCAGGTCGTGCGCGACGCGCACCAGCGCGCGCAGGTCCTCGAGCGGGTAGACGGTGCCGAGCTCGGTGGACTGCGTGAGCGACAGGACCGCGGGGTGGGCGCGGTGCACGTCGTGCCGCTGCCCGGCCCAGCGGGCGACGTCGTCGGGCGTGATCCGGCCGTCGACGGACGCGCACGGCAGCAGCTTGAGGCCGCCGACCCGCTCGGGCGCTCCGTTCTCGTCGGTGTTGACGTGCGCGACGTCGGACACGACGACCCCGCCCCAGCGCGGCGACAGCGCGGTGAGCGAGACGACGTTCGCCCCGGTGCCGTTGATCACCGGGAACGCGAGCGCGCCGGGGCCGAAGACCTCCCGCACGCGCGCGTCCAGCCGCGCCGTCCAGGGGTCGTCCCCGTACGCGACGGCGTACCCCTCGTTGGCGGCGACGACGGCCGCGAGCACGTCCGGGTGCGCGGGCGCGTAGTTGTCGGAGGCGAACGGCGGGAGCTGTGGGTCGGTCACCGGGTCAGGGTAGGTCTCGGGGGGCTCGGCCGGCGCCCGGCTGTCATCGACCGTCCGAGTGGCGGACGCCACCGTATGGGCTTGGAACCGCGGGGAGGCGCCGAGCGTCCTACGCTCAGGGGTGCTGACGGCTCGTCATGGTCGCCGGCACTACACGGGCCGCGCCCCCACGGACTCGACCCGCGCCGTCCCGTCGTCGTGCCGGCACCTCGAGTGCCGGCCGCTTGGAGCTCGAGTGCCAGGAAACGCCACCACCAGGTTCGCCAACGTCGCGCTGCTGTCCGTGACCAGCCGACTGCCCTCCGGGGTGCGCACGTCCGCCGACGTGCAGCGGCGGCTCGCGCCGGCGCTACGTCGGCTGCGGCTCCCGTCGTCGCTGCTGCAGCGCGTGGCAGGGGTGCGCGAGCGTCGCGCCTGGACGGCGGACGAGGACTCCGACACCGCGACGATCGCGGCCGGCCACGAGGCGCTCGCGGCGGCGGGCGTGGACGCCGCCGACGTCGGGCTGCTGATCAACACGTCGGTGACCCGCAAGCACCTCGAGCCGTCCGTGGCCGTGCGACTGCACCACGGGCTGGGCCTGCCGTCGTCGGCGGTGAACTTCGACGTCGCGAACGCGTGCCTCGGGTTCATCAACGGCATGAGCCTCGCGGCGGGCATGATCGAGTCCGGCCAGATCCGCCACGCGGTCATCGTGAACGGCGAGGACGCGGACCTGATCCACGACCGCACCATCTCGCGGCTCTTGCGCGAGGACGTCGGCCGCGAGGACTTCATGCAGGAGTTCGCGTCGCTCACCCTCGGGTCCGGCTCGGCCGCCGCGGTGCTGGGACGGGCGGACGAGCACCCCGAGGGGCACCGCGTGCTGGGCGGCGTCACCCGCGCCGCGACGCGCTTCCACGACCTGTGCGTCGGCAGCACCGAGGGCATGTTCACCGACGCGAAGGCGCTGCTCGACGGCGGCCTGGAGCTCGTCGTGGACGCCTGGAAGGACGCCGTCGCCGACTGGGACTGGGCGGCGATGGACCGGTACGTCACGCACCAGGTCTCGCGGGTGCACACCGACGCGATCGTCGAGGCGGTCGGGCTCGACCGCGCCAAGGTCCCGACGACGTTCCCGCGCTACGGCAACGTCGGGCCCGCGTCGGTGCCGATCACGCTCGTCGAGGAGCAGGACACGCTGAGCCGTGGCGACCGGGTGCTGCTCATGGGCGTCGGGTCGGGCATCAACACCGCGATGATGGAGCTCGCCTGGTGACCGACCGTTCCACCCTCCGCGCCGGTGTCCGGCCGGCCGACACGGTCCCGTTCGCCCTGCCCGGCCTCGACCCTCGGCACAGCCACGTGCTCGGCGCCTGGCACTACCTCGACACCGGCCCCGAGCTCGCGGCCCGCGGCATCGAGCCCGTCGGCACGGTGCTGGCGGTGCACGGCAACCCCACCTGGTCGTACCTGTGGCGGTCGGTCGTCACGGCCTCCCTCGACGCCGCGGCCCGCGGTCTGCCGGCGTGGCGCGTCGTCGCCGTCGACCAGCTCGAGATGGGCCTGTCGGCGCGCACGGGGACGCACCGTCCGCTGGCCCGGCGGGTCGCCGACCTGGGAGCGTTCACCGACGCGCTGGGTCTGACCGGGCCGGTCGTCACCCTCGGGCACGACTGGGGCGGCGTCGTCTCCCTCGGCTGGGCGGTCGACCGCCCCGACCGGCTCGCCGGCGTCGCGCTGCTCAACACGGCGGTGCACCAGCCGGACGGCGTCCCCATCCCCGCGGCGCTACGCCTCGCGCTCGCCGGGCCGGTGCACACGCTCGGCACCCGCACCACGCGTGCGTTCCTCGAGACCACGCTGTCGCTGGCCCGCCCGCCCCTGCCGCGCGACGTCGCGGACGCCTACCGGCTGCCGTACCGCCGGGCGGACGAGCGGCACGGGATCGAGGGGTTCGTCGCCGACATCCCCGCAGGTCCGGAGCACGAGAGCCGGCCCGAGCTGGACCGCATCGCGGCGGGGGTCGCAGGGCTGACCGTCCCGGCGGTGCTGCTGTGGGGCCCGCACGACCCGGTGTTCTCCGACCGCTACCTCGACGACCTCGTCCGGCGGCTGCCGCACGCGCACGTGCACCGGTACGCCGACGCCGGGCACCTGCTGGCCGAGGACGTCGACTGGGCACCCACCGTGCTCGGCTGGCTCGGCGACGAAGTCGCGCCCCCGGTCGAGCCGCCTCGTCGGTCGAGCGTGTCGAGGCCACGGACGGGATCCGTCGACGGGCCCGGGACGGCGCAGGCTCGACCCTCGGGCGCGTTCTCGCCGATCTGGGCGGGCCTGGACGCCCGCGCCGACGACGCCGGCCGCGCCGTCCTGGACATGTCCGCCGACGAGCGCGACCCCTCGCGGTCGGTGAGCTGGCGCGCCCTGTCGCGCCAGGTGCGGCGGATCGCCGCCGGGCTGCACGCGATCGGGGTGCGCCGCGGTGACCGCGTGTCGCTGCTGGTGGAGCCCGGCCCGACGCTGACGGCGCTCGTCTACGCGTGCCTGCGGATCGGGGCTGTGGTCGTGGTGGCCGACGCCGGGCTGGGCGCCCGCGGCCTGACCCGCGCCCAGCGCGGCGCGTGGCCGCGCTTCGTCGTCGCGCAGCGCAAGGGCCTGGCGGCGGCGCGGGCGCTCGGCTGGCCGGGCGTGCGGATCTCCGCGGAGCCGCTCCCCGCCGCCGCGCGCCGCGTCCTCGGGGTCGCCCACGAGCTGGTCGACGTCGCGCGCCTCGGCGAGGGGCGTGCGCTGCCCCCCGAGCCCGGCGCCGACGACGAGGCCGCCGTCCTGTTCACGTCCGGCTCGACCGGCCCCGCCAAGGGCGTCGTCTACACCCACGCGCAGCTCGCCGCCCTGCGCGACGCGCTGGCCGCGCACTTCGACGTCGGCCCCGACACCGGCCTGGTGACGGGGTTCGCGCCGTTCGCGCTGCTGGGCCCGGCCCTGGGCACCAGGTCGGTGACGCCCGTCATGGACGTTTCCGCGCCGCGCACCCTCACCGCCCGCGCCGTCGCCGACGCCGTGCGCGCCTCGGACGCGCGGATCGTGTTCCTGTCGCCGGCGGCGATCCTCAACGTCGTCGCCACGGCGGACGGGCTCGAGCCCGCCGACCGCGCCGCCCTCGGGAGGGTGCGCACCTTCCTGTCCACGGGGGCGCCGATCAGCGAGCGGCTGCTCTCCCTGGCCGCCGACCTCATGCCCGCCGCGACCGCGCACACCCCGTACGGGATGACGGAGTGCCTGCTCGTCACGGACATCACGCTGGACGGCATCGCCGACGCCGCGGCCGCGCCCGACGACGGCGTGTGCGTGGGGCTGCCGTTCGGGACGGCCGGTGCGGGCGGGACTGGGGGCGCCGCCGGTGCGCAGGTGCTCGTCAGCGCGCTCGACGACGACGGCGCCGCGACCGGCGAGCCCGGCGACGCGCCCGGCGTGCTGGGCGAGGTCGTGGTGCGCGCTCCGCACCTCAAGGAGCGGTACGACCGGCTGTGGCTCACCGACCTGGCGTCGGTGCGCGACGTCCCGGCGGGGCGCTGGCACCGCACGGGCGACGTCGGGCACCTCGACGACGCGGGCCGGCTGTGGATCGAGGGGCGGCTGGCGCACGTGCTGACGACGCCCGCCGGCCCGCTCGCCCCGGTGGGCCCGGAGCAGCACGTCGAGCGGGTGCGGGGGGTGCGACGGGCCGCGGTCGTCGGCGTCGGGCCGGCCGGGGTGCAGCAGCCGGTCGCGGTCGTGGAGACGGTCGCCGGCGTCCGGCGGCCGGGACTCGCGCCGCACGAGCTGTCGGCGGCGGTGCGCGCGGCGTCGCCGGTGCCGCTCGCCGCGGTGCTGGTCGTGCCGCGGATGCCGACGGACGTGCGCCACAACTCCAAGATCGACCGCACCCGCCTGGCCAGGTGGGCCGCCGGCGTGCTGGCAGGCGGCCGAGTAGGCGCGCCGTGAGGGGCGGTGCTTCGTGAAGGTGCTGGTCACGGGCGCGTCGGGGCTGCTCGGCGGCGCGGTCGCGCGGGCGCTCGTCGCGCGCGGTGACGAGGTGCGGACGCTGCAGCGGCGCCCCTCGGGGGTGCCGGGCGCCCTGGACGCGGCGGGGTCCGTCACCGACCCGGACGCGGTGCGTCGTGCCGCCCGGGGCGTCGACGGGGTGGTCCACCTCGCGGCCAAGGTGTCGCTCGCGGGGGAGCCGTCCGAGTTCGACGCCGTGAACGTGGGCGGCACCGCGACGGTGCTCGACGCCGCGCGACGGGCGGGCGCGGGTCTGTTCGTGCAGGTGTCGTCGCCGTCCGTCGCGCACACCGGCTCGTCGCTGGTCGGCGTCGGCGCGCAGCCCGCGGACCCGGTGGGCGCCCGGGGCGACTACGCGCGGACCAAGGCGCTCGGGGAGCTGCTCGCCCTCGCCCGCGACGAGGGCCCCGCCGGGACGAGCGTCGTCGCCGTCCGCCCGCACCTGGTGTGGGGGCCGGGGGACACGCAGCTCGTGGAGCGCGTGGTCGACCGGGCCGCCCGCGGTCGCCTCCCGCTGCTCGGCCACGGGGCCGCGCTCATCGACTCGACGTACGTGGACAACGCCGCGGACGGCATCGTCGCGGCGCTCGACCGCGCCGAGGACGTGCACGGTCGCGCGTACGTGCTGACCAACGGCGAGCCGCGCACGGTCGCGGACCTGCTGGGCGGCATCTGCCGGGCCGCGGGGGTGCGGCCCCCGGCGTGGCGGGTGCCGGCCGGCCTCGCGCGCACCGCGGGCGGGCTCGTCGAGGCGGCGTGGCGGGTGCGGCCGCCGGTTCGGGACGGCGCCGACGAGCCGCCGATGACGCGCTTCCTCGCCGAGCAGCTCTCCACCGCGCACTGGTTCGACCAGCGCGCGACCCACGCCGACCTGCGCTGGACCCCGGCCGTGAGCATCGACGAGGGCCTGGAGCGCCTGGCCGCGCACTACGCTGCCCGCCGCCCCTGAGACCGCCCGCCCAGCAGCCCTCCCGCCGACGCTGTGAGCATGAGACACGCCCTGTTCGGCGTTCCGAACAGGGCGTGTCTCATGCTCACAACGCTCGTGGGGGCGTCAGCGTCCGTGCCAGTGGCCGTGGCCCTTCGGCAGGTCGATCTCGACCAGGCGGCCCACGGCCGGCGGCGGCTCGTCCGGCGGCGCGGCGAGGTCCGCGATCTCGATCGTGGCGAGCAGGTCGCCGTCGTGCCACTCGACGGCGGCGGGGAGCCCGACCTCGAGGAGCGTGCGCGGCTCGCCGTGCGTCACCTTGCTGATGCGGCCGCCGAACAGCTCGGCGACGTAGATGTCGCCCCACGGGGACACGGCGAGGCCCGTCGCGGCGAAGAAGCCGTCCGCGACCTCCCGGACCGAGCCGGTCAGGGGGTTGACCCGGTAGACCGCGCCGCGGGCTCCGAGGCTCGGGTCCTCGGGACCGCCGGGCAGCGTCGTGACGTAGAGCTGGCCCCACGGGCCGACCTCGACGTCGGTCGGCACCGGCTCGAACCAGTACGTCTCGCCGACGGCGCAGTCGGGCAGCCCGTTGGACGCCGCCGCCTCGGCCGTTATGTCCGTCGGCTGCGGCGGGAGGACCGCGACGGCGCGGACCCGACCCCGGTCGCTCACGGACACGATGGCGTTCATCGCCGCGTCGGCCACGAACGTCGTGCCCCAGGCGTGGGTGGTCGCGTACGGGTGGGACTCGACGATGCCCGTGTACAGGATCGGCATGCCGTCCTCGGGCATCAGGTCCAAGCACTCCTGGTCGGTCTCGCGGAACCCGTAGGTGACGTCGCCGTCCGGGTTGCGCTCGGCCTCGTACACGCTCAGGTCGGTGACGGTGCGGGCCGTGCCGACCGGCCTGCCGTGGCCGTCGAGCCGGAGCGTCTTGATCGGGGTGCTGAAGACGGGCGCCTCCTCGGTCCCGCTGATCGCCGTCTCGGCGAACGTCAGCGTCCGTCCGTGCACGGAGAGCGCGCCCGCCTCGGCGGGGCCGAAGATCTCGTGCGGCTGGGTGCCGTGGACGGTCGAGGTGTTGCCGCGCCGGTCGACGGCGGTGATCGTCCCGGTGAAGTTCTGCGTGACGTAGGTCGTGCCGTGCGGTCCGGCGGCGACGCTGAGCGGGGTGTCGAGCCCGGTCGCCAGGTCGGTGACCTCCGGCGGGCGGGGCTGGTGGTGCTTGCCGCCGTGAGCGACGGCGGATGGCGTGGCGAGCAGCAGCGCCGTTGCTGCTGCCGCCACCACAGTGGTGACGCGTCTCATGGGTGCTCCAGGGGTGCGCAGACCGATACCGATGGTGGGGTGTCGTGTCGTCCCTGCCGACGACGGAGGCGCGGGGCCGGGTGTCCCGGCGGCGCGCGGTGCGGCCGAGGTGTCCGGCCGGGCATCAGAGCATTCCGAGTGTGCTCCGCCGCCGGGAACGCCCGCCAGGTGCGCGGCCCCCTGTCACCCGGGTGACTTTTGGGGCCACCCGGACCGATGGATGCCGAGGTCAGCGGACTCTGACGTCCACCCAGACCAGCCGGTGGTCGCTGCTCGGGAAGGGGTAGGCGCCGGTGAGTCGTGACAGCGGGTCGGCCTGCGTCGGCCAGAACACCCCGGCGTCGCGCACCCGCAGGTCCCGGGACGGCAGCACGTAGTCGGCGCGGAGGTTGCCCGGCGCGGTGTCCGCGAAGTCGGCGGTGTCCAGCGCGGGATCGCCGGTGTGCGCCGCGTTGGCGCCACCCTGCAGCGTCGCGGCCTCGACGGCGCCGTCGGACGTCGGGGCCGGGTCGGTGATCCCGCGGTGGTCCAGGAGCTGGTCGATCGCCCCGTCCACCGAGTCGCCGTCGAGCGGGTCGGCGTTCTGGTCGCCGAGGACCACGAAGCTCTCGCCGCGCTCCAGCCCGCCGCGGCGGCCCTCGTCGTCGTAGACATAGCGCGCGGTCCGGCCGCCGGTGACGTAGTCGGCCCAGAACCGGATCTCGTCGTGGTTGCGCCGCCCGTTGCGGTCCTCGGCGCCGTCGAACGTGGGCGGCGTCGGGTGCGAGGCGAGCACGTGCACCGTCGTGCGGCCCACCCGCACGGGGACGTCCCAGTGGGACTTGCTCGACAGCCGGACGACGTCGAGCTCGGCGTCGCTGTACCAGTCCCCGGGCTCGGCGGTGGCGGGGTCGTCGGGGAGCAGTGCACCCGGCATGTCCTTCCACAGGAAGTCCTGGAAGGTGCGCACGGATCGGGTGTCGATCGGGTACTTGGACAGCACGACCATGCCGTACTGCCCCTCGAACTCGCCGAAGCCGAACGCGTCGTCCCCGCCGCCCACGGTGCCGTCGTTGTTCAGGTCGAAGCCGCTGTCCACGCCCGTGTTCGACGGCGCGGTCCAGGCGTAGCGGTAGCGCACCGGGTCGGCGCCGCCCTGCGCGACCTCGAGGTAGTTCTCGCGGAAGAGGTCCACGGACGCGTGCGCGTCGTCGTGGTCGAACTCGTTGAGCAGCACGACGTCCGGGTCGGCGCGCTGGATCACCTCCGCGACCGCGCGGGCCTGGGCGTCGTCGCCCCTGGACAGGTCCGCCTCGAGCTCGCCCTCGGTCGCCCGGTTCAGCGACAGGTTGTACGTCGCGACCCGCAGGGACTCGTGCTTCCCGCCGTGGCCGTGCCCGTGGTCGTGGCCGCCCCCGCCGTGGCCCCCGCCGTGGGCGCTCGCGGCGAGGGGTGCCAGGGCGAGGACCGCCCCGAGGGCGAGCGTGGCGGTGACCGTGACGGTCTGGCGGCGGAGTGCACGGCGTGAGGTCATGACGCCACGGTAGGGAGGCGGGTGCGCGCGGGGAAGGAGGCGCGGGCGACCTGTGGATGAACGTCAGGTGCTGCGGCTGTCGGCTGTCGGTGCCGCGGGGCAGCATGGTCGGTGTCACGAACCGAGGGCTGGAGGACGCATGACCGCACCCACGACGGACCCGATCGCTCCCCGCACGTACCCGCACGGTGTGCCCTGCTGGGTCGACCTCGAGGTGGAGGACGTGGACGCGGCGCTGGCGTTCTACAACGCCCTGTTCGGCTGGACGTTCACCGCGAAGCTGCCGCCGACGGCACCCGGCCGGTACGTCGTGGCGTCGCACGACGGCACGGACGCGACCGCCGTCGCGGGGATCGCCACGCCCGACCCGGGGTACGACGGCGAGGTGGCCTGGCACACCTACCTCGCGGTCGACGACGTCGAGGCGGCGGCCGCCCGGGCGGTCGAGCTGGGCGGCTTCGTCAGCTCGGGCCCGGAGCCGGTGGGTCCGCCCGGCCGGGCGGCGGGGTGGATGGCGCGGATCGTGGACCCCCAGGGCGCGCCGAGCCGGCTGTGGCAGGCCGGGACGCGGCTCGGGTCGCAGGTGGTCAACGGGCCGGGCGCATGGAACTTCAGCAACCTGCTCACCCCGGACCCGGTCGCGGCGCTCGCGTTCTACGGGCCGCTGCTGGGGTGGGAGCTGGACCCGGACCTCGGGGCGGGCATGGCGCGCGTGCCGGGGTACGGCGACCACCTGGCCCGCACCGTCGATCCCGGCATCCACGAGCGGCAGGAGTTCGTCCCGCCGGGGTTCGCCGACGTGGTCGCCGGCGTGCTGCCAGGGGTGAGCCCCGCCCGGTGGTCGGTCGTGTTCGCCGTGGCCGACCGTGACGCGTCCGCAGCCGCCGCGGAGCGCGCCGGTGGGAGGGTGCTCTCGACCGTGGAGACCGAATGGTCCAGGGACGCGACGGTGCACGACCTGTCGGGGGCCGAGCTCGTGCTGTCCCAGTTCGCCCCGCCGCAGGAGTTCCTCGAGGCCGAGGCGGCCGCCGGGAAGTCCTGACCAGGTCGGGCCGGTCAGGGCCGGCGCGCCTGGACCCACATCACGGGCGTGTCCATGAACGTCGCGCGCTCGACCTCGTGCGCGTCGACGAGACCCGCCTGGGTGAGCAGCCGCTGGATGCCGCCGTCGGCGTTGTCCTCGCGGTGCTGGTTCCGGCCGATCTCGTGCCCGTGCTGGTGGGCCCGACCGTGCCGCTGACCGCCGCCGTGGTCATGGCCGTGGCCGTCGTCGTGCCCGCCGGGCGCGTCGAGGTCCGCGATCGTCACCCGCCCGCCGGGACGGAGCGCGCGCACCAGCTCCGCGGCGAACCGTTCCTTCTCCGCCATCGGCACGTGGTGCAGCGCGAGCGACGACACGACGTGGTCGACGCTCCCGTCAGCGGCGGGGAGCCGGTCGGCGTACCCGCGCACGAGCGTGACCTCTCCGCCCGAACCTCTGGAGAACCAGCGGCGACGCCGGACCTTGCGGGCGGCCCGGCGCAGCGCGGCGCCGTCGGGATCGAGACCGGTGACGACGGCGTCCGGCACCTCCCGCAGGACGGTGAGCAGGAGGTTGCCGGTGCCGCAACCGACGTCGAGCACCCGCTGACCTGGAGCGACGCCCGCCAGCCCGACGGTGCGCACGTGCAGGCGGCCGGCGTGACGCCACCAGCTCTGGACGTCGTACCAGGGCATCTTCCACGCGCTGCTCATTCCGGGCAGGTACGCCTTGTCCGCCTCGTCGGGGCGGACGTCGTCGTACAACCGCACGCCCCTGCGGGCGCTTTTCGTGGAGCTCGCCGTCATGACCGGAACGCTACCCGCGTGTCGCCCCGGCGTGCCGTCATCTCGGAGCGGTTGCCGATCACGGCTCTGTCGGGAGCGCGGGATCCCGTCCCTCCTGGCGCGCGCCGATACGCCCCGGCAGGAACGTCCTGCTCACCTGGATCCGTGACCGCGCCGCGGGACGCGCTCCGGCTCGGCCGACAGTGCGCAAAACGACAACGTCGGCGGCGCGGGGCCGCAGGGCCGCGGCGGGGGAGTCCTGCCGGGCGCCTCGCCCTGGTCGGGGAGGACCGGCGTGACAGGGTGGCGGCATGACGACCGTCGCGCAGCTGCGCCGGGCCGCGCTCGCGCTGCCCGAGACCGCCGAAGGCACGCGCTTCGGCATGGTCGCGTTCACCGTGCGCGAGAGGAGCTTCGCATCGGTGACCAGGGATGACGCCGTCCAGCTGCGCCTCACGGCCGACGACGTGGACGCCCTGCTCGCCGACGTGCCCTCGGCCGAGCGGCTGACCCGTGGCGCGACCGTGCTCGGTGCGCGCATCCCGCTCGCCGACGTCGACGGGCAGCGGCTCAACCACGCCGAGCTGCTCACGCTGCACGGCGTCGGGCCGAAGGCGGTGCGGATCCTGCGGGAGGCGCTCGGCGGAGGCTAGGCCGCCGGGCCGGCCATCGCGGGCGCCTGCACCCGCTCCGCCACCTGCGCCGCGCGGCGCCGGTGGTCCGTGATCCAGACCGGGAAGCTGACGATCCCGGGCCATCGGGCCTCCCACACGAGCTGCTTGACCGTGCTCCAGCACACCAGCTCCTTGAGCCACGACCCCATCCGCGCGCCGAGACGCCCGCCCAGGTACACCCCGACCGGGTCGTCGTTGCGGCGGGCGAACTGGAACATCCCGGCAGTGCGCCCCAGGCTGAGGCACTGGCCGAGGAAGCCGACCGCGGCGGGCGCCGGCTCCCGGCCGGCGAGGCGGGCGAGCACGGTGTTCGCCGCGATGCCGCCGAGCTGGCCCGCGGCCTGGCAGCTCATCCGAAACGGCAGGTCCGACGGCGCGGCCGAGTCACCCGCAGCGACGATGCGGTCGTCGTCGACGCTGGTCAGCGTCTCGTCGGTGAGCAGACGCCCCGCGGCGTCGACGGTCAGGCCGCTGCGTGCGGCGAGGTCCGGTACCGCGAACCCGGCGGTCCAGATCGTGATGGCGGACGGCAGGCAGCGGCCGTCGGCGAGCCGCGCGGCGTCGGCCGTCACCTCGGTCACGGTGGCACCGGCGCCCTCGAGCACCGTCACGCCGAGCGCTGCCAGCCGATCCGCCACGACGCGCCGTCCCCTCGCGTGCAGGTACGGCCCGAGCACCTCGCCGGCCACCAGCGTGACGGCGCGCCCCTGCTCGGCCAGCTCGGTGGCCACCTCGATGCCCGACGGCCCGGCACCCACCACCGCCACGGACGCCGTCGGGCCGGCGGCGTCGAGCGCCGGCCGCAGCCGGTCCGACTCCTCCAGGCTGGCGACCGGGTAGGCGTGCTCCGCGGCCCCCGGCACGCGCGGCACGGCGCTGTGGCTGCCGACCGCGTAGACGAGGTAGTCGTAGCCGACGGCGCCGCCGCCGGCGAGGTGCACGCGGCGCTCGCCGGCGTCGATCCGCTCCGCGCTGCCGACGACCAGACGCACGCCGTCGGCCAGCACCTCCCGGTAGTCGACGACCGCGTCGTTCGAGCCCGCCACCCGCTGGTGCAGGCGGATCCGCTCGACGAACGTCGGGCGGGCGTTGATCAGCGTGACGGCCACGTCGTCGCGCTTGGTCAGGCGGTTGGCCGCCATCACCCCGGCATACCCGCCACCGACCACCACGACCCGCACCGATCCGGTCTGCTGCGACATGTCCACTCCTTCGTCGTCCTCAGGTTGCGTCGTCATCCCGACGACGGCGAGGGGTACGGGTGTGACATCGACCCGGGCACGGCGACGGCGCCCGGTCGCGGGGTGCGACCGGGCGCCGTCGGGCGTGCGCCTGAGAAATCAGGCGGCGGTGTTCGGCCGCCTGAGTCTGCGGTTCCGCTGCGGGCGAGTGCCTCGTTCCTCGGCCCTCACCCTGCGCTGCACCTCCGCCTCAGGCGGCGGTGGTGACCTCGATGCGCTGCGGTGCCGTGCCGGCGAAGACGCCGGTGACGGTGACCGTCAGGACGCCCGCGTCGTACGCCGCACGGACGGCCTCGGGCTCCACGGCCCTCGGCAGCGTGACGACGCGGCGGAAGGAGCCGAAGCGGACCTCCGAGATGCGGCGGCCCTCGGACTCCTCGGAACGCTGGTCCTTGCGCTCGCCGCGGACGACGAGCTTGCGGCCCTCGACCTCGACGGTGACGTCGTCGGCCGGGTCGACGCCCGGCAGATCGAGGCGGGCGACGAGGTCCTCGCCGTCGCGGTACACGTCCGCGGCGGGGGTCGGGCCCTCGGCGCGGGCGACGTCCGCGAAGCGCGGCGTCCACAGGTCGCGGAGCCAGGCGTCGGCGAACGGGGTGCGGGTCAGGGTGGTGGTCATGCTGTCCTCCTCTGGGTGAGTGCTGCTGACCGGTTCAACTTGAGCCACCCTGACTCAATTTCCAGGTTCGCCGACGGCGGACGGGCGGCCGGACCAGTCGCGCAACGGCGAGCCGACGACGGCGAAGTCGAACCCGCCGACGTCGCCGGACAGCAGCGGCCGCGCGGCGGCGATGGACGCCTGCACGGCCGGGAGCTGGAGCGATGCGCGGTGCGCCTCCTGCGACGTCCACAGCTCGGCGACGAACACCGTGTCCGGCTGGTCGTCGCTGACGCCGACCTCGTAGAGCAGGCAGCCCGCGTCTGCCAGCTCCGTGCTGTGCTGCGTGAGGTGCGCGACAAGCTCGTCACGCCTGCCGGGGGCCGTGCCGAGCGTGCCGACGTTCGCGTAGGTAATGCTGTGACGCTAGCCGGGACCGGTGACACGGCACAGATCCCAGAGTGCGACGGGTGGCGTCCCTGTTCAGCCTGCCGCTCGTGGAACGCCGGTCGCCGTGGCGAAGTGCTCGTAGCGCCAGGCGAGGTGATCGCGGTCAGGGCGATCCGGGCGTAATCGTGGCAGCGACAGCTGACGCCCGTGCATCTCCTGGAGGCCGTGCTTGAGCATCGGGCCGTCGACCTCTTGGAGCAGGCGGAATGCGATGCGCACCTCGTAGTCCGGGGTCACGCCGATCATGTTCTGGTCGTACGCGGCGTGGTGGATCTTGCAGAGAGCGAGCCCGTTGTCGACCGTCGGGGCGCCGAGCTCGTGCCCGTCCGGAACGATGTGTGCGGCGTCGAGCAATGACCCGTGATTGAGCTCGCAGACGGCGCACCGTGTCTCGTAGGCGACGAGCACACGCGTGCGGAACGCCGGCTGGTGCAGACGCTGCTTCGCGAGCCTGAGCGCGTACTGCCGCTGCGGTTCGGTGAGATGCCGTGGGTCGTGGATGAACGTGAACGACTCGTCGAGGGCGATGAGGAACTGCCGGTTCTCGGGCTCGTCGTCGACGACGTACACCGGGAACACCGGCGTGTAGACGTTCGCGACCTCTTTGCGGAACAGGATGAGCGGCATGCGCGTCACCATGGCGTGCCGCAGCTTCCGGTTGTCACCCGACCACGGGTCGCCCTTGCGGTAGGCGTAGTGCAGCAGTCCGTCGTCGGACTCGGTGTCGTCGTACGGGCCGTTGGCAGCGCTGACGATCGACAGCGTGGAGCTGAACGAGGCGGGATTGCGGATGCCGCGGGAGTAGTCGATGACCGGAAGCTTCTCGCCAGCGAGGTGGAAGTCGAGCAGCTCGTCGCGCCGGAGGAAGCCGCCGTTGGCCTCAGCCCGGGCGCTCACCCACTCCATGATCTGCTTGCGCAGCTCTGCCTCGACCGCGGACTCCACCCGCCGAGCTCACCACCGAGGAGGTGCCGGCGCAAGGGCTCGCACGGGTAACTCGCCTGGTAGATGGCGATTTTCACCCTGAGTGGTCGAC
>NZ_BAAAPM010000003.1:1266891-1361820 GCF_039531145.1 Isoptericola hypogeus | reverse complement strand
GCGGGCGTCGAGCCAGGGGTCCTCCGGGCGCGGCCGGTCGAACGTCCCGCGGGCGTCGCGCCAGTGGCCGCGCGTGAAGTCGGGCACCTTGACCGGCCTCATCGACCGGCCGGAGAGCGAGGCGTGGCTGAGCGGGATCACCGAGCACCACGCCGCGGAGTCGTAGACGTCGATGTCCGGCGTCATGCCCAGGCGCATCAGCTGGACGGTGCGGAAGATGGCGACGAAGTCCCCGCCGCCGTGACCGCCGTACTGCTCGGCCAGCTCCTCGAGCGCGGGCCAGAGCCAGTGGTCGTGCTCGTTCCGGATGGCGTCGTACGCCGACCCGGTGCGCCAGCTGTGGTTGTTGTGGCCGAGGGACTCGAGGTAGACGCGTGCGTTGTCGAGCTCGATCGAGCCGCGCGTCCCGGTGAGCGTCGTCTCGCGGGTGTAGGGGTGCGGCGAGGTCACGTCGTGCTCGACCCGGATCATCAGGCCGTTCTCGGTCCGGATGAGGCACGTGTTGCGGTCACCGGAGATGTAGGGGTCGTCGTCCCACGAGGAGTGGTCCGGCCCGACGCGGGGGTCCTCCTCGCGGAACAGGGCCAGGCCCATGGGCGGCGGTGAGACCGAGATCAGCTCGGCGAACCTGTCGCCGCGGTTGATGCCCATCGTGGCCGAGACCGGGCCGAGGCCGTGCATCGGGTAGTGGGAGGCGTTCATCCTGGTGTGCCAGCGACGGCGCCAGTGCTCCGGGTAGTACGCGCCGCCGAACATGTAGGGCCAGCGCAGGTCGTGGACGTACCCGCCGGAGCCGTGCTGGATCTCCCCGAACAGCCCGGCCTGGGCCATGTTGAACATCTGCAGCTCGGGACGGAAGTAGTTGACGTTCTCCAGCAGCATGCAGTGCTTGCGCGTACGCTCCGACGTGCGCACCAGGTCCCAGATCTCGTCCAGGTGCGGCGCGATCGGCAGCTCGCACGCGACGTGCTTGCCGTGCTCCATGGCCGCCTTGGCCATCGGGTAGTGCCACTCCCACGGCGTGGCGATGTAGACGATGTCGATGTCGTCCCGCCGGATCAGGTTGAGGAAGTCCTCCTCGCCGCCGGAGTACCCGACGGGCGCCGTGTCCTGGAAACCCTGCGCCATGATCCGCTGGATCGTGCGCTCCACGCGGTCGGGGCGGATGTCGCACACGGCCGTGACCTTGCCGACCGCGCCCCAGCGGACGTCCTGCCCGCCGCCTCGCTGCCCCAGGCCGATCAGGGCGACGCGCACCTCGTCGAAACCCTCGAACGGCGTGTCGGTCATGCTGCGCTCGCGGCCCTGGACCCGCGGTGGCTCGTCGGCCGCGGCCGGCGTCGCGCCGACCGCGCCCATGCCGGCCGCCGCGCCCAGCGCGACCCCGGTTCTCAGCATGTCGCGGCGCGACGGCTGGTACTTGCTCGGAAGGGACATACGACCACTCCTCTGATTGAATTCGCGCTCCATTGCGGAAAATCAAGCAGTACTGATCGATCCGGATTCAGTAGACCGGAGGCGGTCGGGGGTGTCAAGCGGTGCGGCACCGGGGCGACGAGCTCGGCCGGACGCCGTGCCCGTCCGATGCCGGCTCCTGCCGCGGGCCCGCCGGTGATGAGCCTCGGTGGCGGCACGACCTGGCCGGGCGCGGGTGATACTGGCGGCATGTCGGCGGTGACGAACTCGGTGGAGCGGCTGCGGGTCCGGGTCGGCGACGCGCTGTTCCTCAAGGTCGCGGGCCCGGACGGGCACGACAACCGCGACCGCATCCACCTCACCCCGGGCCCGCGGTGGTTCGCGCCCGAGAGCCCGATCGCGCGGGTGCACGCGGACGCGTCGATGTTCGTGGGAGGTCTGCGGGCGCTGCTGCTGCAGTCGCTGCACCCGCTGGCGATGGCGGGCGTGGCCGGGCACTCGGGCTACCGCGGCGATCCGTGGGGGCGGCTGGCGCGCACGTCGACGTTCCTCGCCACGACGACGTTCGCCACGACCGACGACGCGCAGGCCATGGTCGACCGCGTCCGCGCGGTGCATGCGCGGATCAGAGGCAAGGCCCCCGACGGCCGCCCGTACCGTGCGAGCGACCCGCACCTGCTGACCTGGGTGCACGTCGCCGAGGCGGACTCGTTCCTCGCGGCGCACCAACGGTACGGGGAGCGGCCTCTCACGCCCGACGAGTCGGACGAGTACGTCGCGCAGTCGGCTCGGGTCGCCCGGGCCCTCGGTGCTGTCGTCGTCCCCGAGAGCGTCGCCGAGCTGCGGGAGGCGATCGACTCCTACCGCCCCGAGCTGGAGGCCACGCCCGCGGACCTGGACACCGCGCACTTCCTGCTGCGCGAGCCGCCGCTGCCTGGCCCGGTCCGGCTGCCGTACGGCCTGCTCGCCGCGGGCGCCGTCAGCCTGCTGCCGCCCTGGGCGCGCGACGCCCTCGGTGTCGACACCCGCTTCCGTCGCGCCGTCGGCGGCCCCGCCGGTGCCGCCGCCGTCCGCGGCGTCCGCTGGGGGATGGGCACGTCGGAACGCCGCCGCCCGTACCCGCGCGCCGGGGTCCCCGCGACGTCGCCGGGCTGACCCGGTCTTCGAACCGGCGCATGACGCCCCGGGTCCCGGGGCGTGAACGTTCTCCGAACCCTTCTCGCGTCGCGCCCTCCTCGCGACAGCTCGGGCGGACGGCTGCCTACGCTGGCGGCGTGACCTTCGACATGACCCGTGCCGTGCCGCCACCTCCCGGGCGCCCCCTCGTCGTCGCGCATCGCGGCAACAGCGCCGTCGCCCCGCAGAACACGCTCGCCGCGTTCGAGGCGGCGGCACGTGCCGGCGCGGACGTCGTCGAGCTCGACGTACGGCTCACGGCCGACGGCGAGGTCGTCGTCCTGCACGACGACACGGTCGACGCGACGACGAACGGCAGCGGCAAGATCGCGGACTTCGACCTGCGGGAGGTGCGTCTGCTCGACGCCGGCTCCTGGTTCTCGCCCGCGTACGCCGGGCAACGGGTGCCGACGTTCGACGCGGTGACCGACCTGCTGCGCGCCCGCCAGGGCCTCGGCCTGCTGCTCGAGCTCAAGGGAGCCTGGACCGCGCGGCAGGTGCGCCGGGTCACCGAGCCCCTGCGGGCGGCCGGCCTCGTCGATCGGACGGTGGCGCAGAGCTTCTGGCCCGAGACGGTGGCGGCGGTGCGCGACGTCGACCCCGACCTGCGCCGCGGCCTGCTCGTGGCGACCGCCCACGAGGACCTGCTCGAGCGGTGCGCCGACCTCGGCGTCGTCGCGTGCAACCCGCCGGGCACGGTGCTGCGCGACGACCCGGACCTGGTGCGGCGCCTGCACGACGCCGCGCTCACCACCGCCGTCTGGACCCTGAACGAGCCGGCGCACTGGGGGCAGGCCGTCGCCCTCGGCGTCGACGGCATCATCACGGACCGGCCGGACCGCCTGCTGGGGTGGCTCGCCGGCCGGAGCGACCTGCGGGACGGCGGCCCGAACGTCTGAGCCCGGCCGCATCCTCCCGGTCGTCGCCGGTACGCGCTAGCGTCGCAACACTGGCGACGAAAGGGATGACGACGATGACGTTCTTCGACCCGGCCGACTGGGACAGCCGCGCCTATGTGGGCGGCTGGATCGCCACCGACGCGACCGCGGACGTGGTCAACCCCGCCACCGGCGAGGTCCTCGGGCGGGTCGCCGACTGCGGCGCCGCCGACGTCGACCGGGCCGCGCGGCTCGCCGCGCAGGCGCAGGCCGACTGGGCGGGCCGCCCCGCCGAGGAGCGGGCCGCCGTGCTGCGCAGGGCCGCCGCCGTGCTCGAGGACCGCTCCGACGATCTCGCGGGCTGGTTGGTGCGCGAGGCGGGCTCGGGCCAGGGCAAGGCGGCGTTCGAGGTCGGGCTCGTGACGGCCGAGCTGCACCTGGCCGCGGGGACGGCGCTCGTGCCGTACGGGCAGCTGCTGCGGTCGGCGCAGCCCCGCCTGTCGATGGTGCGCCGTCGCCCGGTGGGCGTGGTCGGGGTGATCTCGCCGTTCAACTTCCCCGGCATCCTCGCCATGCGCTCCGTCGCGCCGGCGCTCGCGCTGGGCAACGCCGTCGTGCTCAAGCCCGACCCGCGCACCGCCGTCGCCGGCGGGCTGTTCCTCGCCGCCGTGCTCGAGGAGGCCGGGCTCCCGGCCGGGCTGCTGTCCGTGGTGCCGGGCGGGTCGTCGGTCGGCGCGGCCCTGGTCGAGCACGAGGCGGTGCCGGTGATCTCCTTCACCGGCTCGACGGCGGCCGGGCGGGTCGTCGGCGAGCGGTGCGGCCGCCTGCTCAAGCGCGCCCACCTGGAGCTGGGCGGCAACAACGCGCTGGTCGTGCTGCCCGGCGTCGACGTCGCCGCGGCCGCGTCCGCGGGCGCGTGGGGCTCGTTCCTGCACCAGGGGCAGATCTGCATGACGGCCGGGCGCCACCTCGTGCACGCGGACGTCCACGACGAGTACGTCGCGGCGCTCGCCGAGAAGGCCGGCGGCATCCCGGTGGGCGACCCGGCGACGGGCACCCCGCTCGGGCCGCTCATCGACGCGGGGCAGCGGGACAAGGTGCACGCCGTCGTCACGGACTCCGTGGCGGCCGGCGCGGTGCTCGAGGCCGGGGGCCGGTACGACGGGCTGTGCTACCAGCCCACCGTGCTGTCCGGCGTCGCGCCGGCACACCGGGCGTGGACGGAGGAGATCTTCGGCCCCGTGGCGCCGGTGCTCCGGTTCTCGTCCGTCGACGAGGCCGTCGAGGTGGTGAACTCCTCCGAGTACGGGCTGTCCGTGGGCGTGCTCGCCCCCGACACCTTCGCGGGCTACGAGCTGGCCGACCGCCTCGACGCGGGCATCGTGCACGTCAACGACCAGACGGTGGACGACGAGTCGGTCGCTCCGTTCGGCGGCACCAAGGCGTCGGGCACCGGCTCGCGGTTCGGCGGTCACGAGGCGAACGTCGCCGCGTTCACCGAGGAGCAGTGGGTGACCGTCCAGTCGCGGATCCAGCGCTACCCGTTCTGAGCGGTGAGGCCCCCACGTCGCCGTCCACGTACAGCCACCGGCCGCCCTCGCGCACGAACCGGCTGACCTCGTGCAGCCGCCCCGCGTGGCCGGTGGTCGCCCAGCGGTAGCGGGCGACGAACTCGACCTCCCCGGCGTCGTCGAACGGGCCGCCGGCCCGCGTGGCCACGACGTCCAGCCGCCGCCACTCCTGGTCGGGGTCGAGCTCCAGCGCGGGCGGGCGGGTGCGCGGGTGCCACGACGAGCGCAGGTATGCGACGTCGCGCACCGCGTACGCGCTGTACCGCGACCGCATCAGCGCCTCGGCGGTGGCGGCGCGGCGCTCGCCGCGGTGCAGCGGCCCGCAGCACGCGCCGTAGGTGTCGCCGGAGAGGCAGGGGCATCGGTCGGCGTCGTCCACGAGACCATCATGGCGCGTGGTCGGCGGGCCCGACGCGGCGTCGGCCCCGCCCGGCCTGCCCCGCCGCGTCGGGCGGGCGGCGCACCGCCGGCGCCAGCTCCGCGGCGGCCGCGGTGACCCACCGCGCCCGGTCGGTCGGGACCTCCCCGGTCCGGCCGCACATGCCGACGACCCCCGCGATGCGACCGTCGGGCCCGGGCACCACCGCGGCGACGCACGTCCAGCCCTCGCTGTGCTCGTCGCGCTCGACCGCGACCCCGTCGTCGTGCGCGCGGGCGAGCTCCCGGATCAGGGCCGCGATGCTCCGGGACGAGTGCGGGGTCCGCACCCGCAGCCCCGTCCGCAGGTAGCCCTCGACCAGCTCCGGCGACCGGGCCAGGACCACGCGCCCGGAGGCGGTGAAGAGGTCGGCCGGGCTGAGCCGCATCTGGGCCGGCCAGCCGCCGCGCCGTCGTAGCTCCGGCGCCTGTGCGCGGCCGACAGCGATACCGACCGTGACGAGCCGCTGGTCGTCCACCGCCATGAGGAACGCCATCGTCCGGGACCGCTCGTGCAGCTCCTGGACGGCCGGCATGACCTCGGCGGCAGGCCACCGCTCGCCGGTCGCGCTCGCCCCGAGCCGGCTCAGGCGCGGCCCGAGGGCGAACCCGGCGTCGTCCCGCGTCAGCACGCCACGGGCGACGAGGTCGTGGGCGACCCGGTGGACGGTCGCCTTGGGCAGACCGGTGCGGCGCGCCAGCTGCGCGAGCGTCGCCACCCTCGCGACGGCCACGGCGTCGGCGATCGCGAGGGCTCGACCCACGACTGTGCCGTCGTCCGGTGTGGCCACGACCACCATCGTCCTCCGGAGTCGTGCGCGCGGGCGGGAATTCACCCGGTCGGAGGCACGAGCACCGGGGCCGTTCCACTGAGCGGAACGGTGCCTCCCCGCGAGCCCCGGCCGGGCGTGACGATGACGGCGGCGTGCGGCGTCCGGCCGTGCCGGGCGAAGGAGACCGAGATGGCACGGACGGGAAGGTCGTGGCGGGCGGCGACGGTCGCCCTGGCGGGGGCCGCCGCCCTGGCGGTCGTCGGGATCGTGCCGGCCTCGGGGGGCGTCGCGGGCGCCGTTGCGCCGTCGGCCGTGACCCGGCTGAGCGACGACCACGACGGGCGCGAGGGCCGGCCGCTCGACGCCCTCCGGCGGCTCGGGCGCGGCAGCGGGACCCAGCTGGCGTGGACCCGGTTCGTCGACGCCGAGCGGACGGCGGCGCGCATCGTCGTCGGAGACCCGGGCGGGCAGCACGTGCGCGAGGTGACGACGTCGTCCGACGGTGTGTGGGACATCGGCCCGCGGCTGTCGCCCGACGGCCGGTGGATCGCGTTCGAGCGCGACACGGAGACGGCGATCGGCATCGTGCTGGTCCGGACCGACGGCACCGACGAGCGCGCGCTCGACCTCGGGTGCACCTGGCCCTGCGCCGCGGAGATCACACCCATGTGGGACTACGACGGCAGTCACCTGTACTTCAGCCGCGTCGTGGGGCCGTTCGACCAGTACGGCAACGCCGCGTCGGCGGCGCTGCACCGCGTGGACCTGCGCTCGCAGGAGGTCGAGCGGGTGTCGCCGCCCGGCATCGACGGCGTGTACGAGGACTCCATGGCTTCGGTGGCGCCCGACGGGACGCTCGTCTTTCTGCGGGTCGGCAACCCGCTGGCGCCCGGGGCCCGACCGAGCGTCGCCGTGCACCGGATGGACCGCGACGGCACCGACGTCCGCCAGCTCACCCCCTGGTCGCTGGGCGGGGACCACCCGAAGGTCTCGCCCGCCCGATCGGGGCCGAGCAGGGGCCTGGTCGTCTTCGACACCTACGGCACCGGCGGCGCGCCCGAGGGCACCGTGCCGGCCGTCGCGACCGTCCCGCTGGACTGCCGCCCGCTCGCCGACTGCGAGCGGCGGATCCGCTACCTCACGTCGCCGACGTCGGCGCCGGTGGCGCACTCCTTCCCCGACTGGTCGCCTGACGGGCGCAGGGTCGTGGCGGTGCGCGCCGACGGGTCGACGGGCTCCGGGGACCTGTGGACCATGCGGTGGGACGGTCGCGACGTGCGCCGGCTCACGGCGTCGCCCCTGCTCGAGATCCGGCCCGACTGGGGGATCGTGCCGCGGCGGTGACCCGCCCGCCGCCGTCAGGAGCGCAGGTCAGTGCTCGCGGGGCAGCGGCGGGCTGAACCGCTCCTCGGCGAGCGCGACCACCAGCGCGAGCAGGACGACGGCGGCGCTCGCGAGCGGGACGACGCGCACGTCGACGACGGCGACCAGGACGGCGCCCAGCCCGGACCCCGCGGCGATGCCGACGTTGAACATCGACGAGGAGACGGCGACGCCCATGTTCGTCGACCGGGGTGCCACCAGCATGACCCGGTGCGACAGGGCTGGCGGCACGGCGGAGAACGCGAAACCGAACGCGGCCAGCGCGGCGACGGCCGCGACCGGGCGCTCGCCGAACGCCCACAGCGCGACCAGTGCCGCGGTGAGGAGCGCCAGGGCGACGAGCAGCACCGCCACCGGGCGGCGGTCGATGAACCGGCCGACGACGATCGTCCCCAGCACGCCGGCGGCGCCCTGCAGGAGCAGCAGCCGCGGCATGTCCGCCTGGGCGAACCCGGTGACCTCGATGAAGTACTGGGTGACGAAGGTGATGACCCCGAACGCGCCGGTCAGCACGAGCCCGGTCGTCACCATCTGAAAGCCGAAGCGGCGGGCGCTGGGGTGCGGGGCGCGGTTCGCCCCGCCCTCGGACGGCCTGATGGTGGGGAACAGGACCAGGACCACGAGCGTCACGACCAGCGACAGCGCGGCGACGGCGGCGAACGTCCACCGCCACGACGTGTGCTCGCCGAGCCAGGTGCCCGCCGGGACGCCGAGCACCGGGGCCAGGGAGTTTCCGATCGCGAGCCGCGCCATCACCTTGCCGCGCACGAGCGGCCGGAACAGGCCCGTGGTGGCGGGCACCACGGCCACCCAGAACAACGCCTGCGCCGCCGCCGTGACGAGGCGCGCCGTCAGGAGCTGCTCGTACGTCGACGCGAGCGCCGCCCACAGCGTCGAGACGGCGGCCAGCCCCGCGCACGCGGACAGCACCCAGCGGCGCGGCACCGCCCGCGCCCAGTGGGCGAGGGGGATCGTCGTGGTCAGCACCACCAGCGCGTACCCCGTGACCAGCAGCCCGATCTGCGAGGTCGACCGGTCCAGGTCGGGCGCCATGAGCGTCAGCAGGCCGGACGGCAGCGACTCGACGGTGACGAACAGGAACGTCGACAGCGCCATCGCGACGAGGATGATCGTGGCGCGGCGCTCGTCGACGGGCGGGGCGGGAAAGGGGCGCGGGGGCGCGGGCGTGGCCGGCTGCGGGGTCTCGGTCATGGTGATCGAAACGATCCTAGGCGGCGACGCCGGCCCCGCCCGCCCGGGCCGTGACAGGTCGCAGCCTCGGGGGCGGCCTACCCTCGGAGGGTGCCGACGCCGTCCGAGGAGCTGCTGGAGGTCGCCACCGGGCTCTACGCGCTGGACCCGGCCGGGTTCGTGCCGGCGCGGAACGCGCGGGCCGCGGCGCTGCGGTCCGACGAGCCGGAGCTCGCCGAGCGGGTCCGCGCGCTGCGCAAGCCGTCGGCGGCGGCGTGGGTCGTCAACCATCTGGTGCGGGCCGACCCGGACCAGGTGCGACAGGTCGTGGAGCTCGGCGTCGCGATGCGTGCCGCGCAGGAGGGCCTCGACGCCGGGCAGCTACGAGAGCTGACCCGGCAGCGGCGTCGGCTCGTCGCGGCCGTCACGGCGCGGGCGCGAGAGCTCGCCGTCGAGGCGGCCGTCCCCGTGTCCGCGGCCGTGACGACACAGGTCGAGGCGACGCTCACCGCCGCGATGATCGACGACGACGCCGGCCGCGCGGTCCGCAGCGGGCTGCTCGTCGGCGCGCTCCAGGCGACCGGGGTGGACCCGGCGGACGTCGCGTCCGTCGTCGCCGCGCCTGACGAGCTCGGCATCGCCCCGCACCCGGACGGGCGGCGTCGGCACCTGCACGCGGTGCCGGACCTCCCGGCCGCCGGGCGGGGCGCGGCGGGTGGGCGGCGCGCCCGGGCGGGCACGGGCCGCGGCGCCGGGCGGGACGCCGCGGACGAGGCGGAGCGGGAGGCGGCCGTCGCGGAGGCCCGCGAGGCCGCCCGGGCCGAGGCGAGGCGCGACCTGGCGCGGGAGGACGACGACGCCGCGGCCGGCGCCTACGCGCACGCCGCGGCGGTCGGCGACGTGACCCGGGTCGAGGCCGCCGCCGGGCGCCTCGACGCCGAGCGGGACGCCGTCCGGCGCCGGCTCGCCGAGCTGGACGGCGAGGCCGACGCCGTGGAGGCCGAGCTGCGGGGCGCCGTCGTCGCGCGGCAACGGGCGGAGCGGGCGTTGGCCGACGCGACCGGCCGTCGCGACGAGGCCGCCTCCCGCCTCGCCGAGCTCGACTGAGCCCGCTCCCGAGCTGTCAGGTTCGGCGCAGGTGTCCGTCGCGCTGAGCCCGACAACTCCTGAGCGAGTCAGCGCCGGCCCGGGTTCGGGTCGGGGGCGAGCTGGGCCGCGACGGGCGCGAGCAGCCGGCCGTCGTGGCCGAACATCGCCTGGTTCTCCCAGGCGTTGCCGGACGCCGGGTCCTCGGGGTCCCAGCCGTTGCCCTGGACGGACGTCCACGCCGGCTCCCAGTACACGGTGCCCAGCCCGCGCCCGCCGGGCGCGGCGGCGACGACGTCCTGCACGGCCCGATATGCGGCGGCCTGGCCCTCGGGGGTGGCGGGGTAGCCGGGCACCAGCTCGGACTCGAGGTCGATGACGTTCTCCCACGCGGGCGCGTCGTCGGCGAGCGTGAACGGGTACGCCGTCTCCACGACCATGACGTCGCGGTCGTACCTCGCCGACAGGGTGCTCACCGCCCCCTGCAGGTCGGCGAGCGAGCCGTGCCAGTAGCCGTAGTAGCTGAGGCCGATGACGTCGAACGGCACGTCGCGCGCGGTGACCTCGTCGAACCACCAGGTGAGCGAGTCGATCCCGTTGTTGATGTTCGTCAGGTGCAGGATCGTCTCGGTGCGCGGCGAGACCTCCTTGACCGCGTCGTGCCCGGCGGTGAGGAACCCGGCGAGCGCGTCCCACTGCGCTCCGTCCACGCCGTCGCCGGGGTCGACGTCCCACGTCTGCCCGTACGGCCACAGCATGCCGGGGTTGATCTCGTTGCCGACCTGCGCGTACTCGACGCTGACGCCGGCGCTCCTCAGCGCCGTCATCACCTCGCGCGTGTGGTCGGCCAGGTGGTGGGTCATCTCCTCGACGCTCGCGCCGGCCCACGCGGCGGGCACGCCCTGCGCGCCGGGGTCGGTCCAGCGGTCGGAGTAGTGGAAGTCGACCATGACGTCCATGCCCGCCGCCTCGATGCGGCGCGCGGACTCGACGACGTGCGTCACCTCGTTGTACCCGTCGGCCGGGTCCACCCAGACCTTGAGCCGGCCGAGGTTCATCCCCGCCTCGGCGAGGATCCGGACGGCGTCGCCGGGCTCGCCGTCGGCGTCCGCGTACGTCGCGCCGGCGTCCTCGTTCTTCGCCAGACCGGACAGGTCTCCGCCGCGCACGTCGCGCGTCACGCGGCCGCGCTCCAGCGCGACGTCGTCCACGTTCGCCCACGCGCCGCCCACGGCGTCGGCCGTCGTGACCGCGAGCTCGCAGTCGCCGTCGCGCACGAACGCGGAGACCGCGACGCGCACCCAGGCGTCGTCCTGCAGCGTCTGGGGGAGCGTGACCTCGCCGTCGACGGCGCGCTCGCGGCCGCGATCCCGGCCGGATCCCCGACCGTCGCGCTCGCGGCCGGCCCGGTCGTCGCCGCAGGTCAGCGAGAGCGTCGAGGCGTTCAGCCCGCCCGATCTCACCCACGCGCTCGCGGTCGACCAGCCGTCACGCAGGCCGGAGACCGTCTGGGCGGTCGTGACGTCGTACGGCTCCGCCGACCAGTGCGTGAGCCGCCCGACGGCGGTGTGGCCCTCGGGGTCGGCCTTCGCGGCGCCGGTGTCGCCCGATGCCCTCCAGCCGTCCAGGCCGGACGTGAACCCGGGGTTCGCGACAGCCGCGCTGCCGTGCCCGCCGGGGTGCTCGACGGTCGAGGCGCCTGCGGCGCCGACCGTCGTCACCGCGAGAGCTCCCGCGGCCAGCAGGGCCGTGGCGGCCCGTCGTGCGTGTCCAGACATCGTCGTCCTTCCGGTCGTGCGGGGATGGCCCGCAGGGGTCAGGGGTTGGTGCGCAGCACGCGCGCCCCGCCCGCGGGCACGACGACGCCGCCGGCGACGGCGTCCCCGGTGAGCAGGTCGGTGGTGCCGGGCGGGACGTCGGGCAGCTTGGCGTCGTCGCCGGCGTGGTTGATGGCGATCGTGTACTCGACGTCGCGCCCGTCGTGGGTGCCGTGGCGTCGCACCACCTCGAGGTCGGCCGCGAGGCCGGACGGCGCGAGGCCGGCGTCGTCGTACACGCGCGCCATGAGCGGCGCGAGGGCGTCCGGGTCCAGCCTCGTGGAGACGTACCAGCCGGTCCCGGACCCGAGCCGGTTCCGGGTGATCGCGGGGCCTCCGGGCCGGGGGCCGCCGTCGTACGTCGCGACGACCTCGGCGCCGTCGAGCGCGACGTCGTCGGCCCACACGTCGCCGGTGAGCGGGGCGTCGGCGGTGCCGTCCGTCAGCCCGACGACGCCGAGCGACTCGCCCTGGCGCAGCGGCAGGAATTCCTCGACCGTGAGGCCGAGCGCCCGCCGAAGCGGCGCGACGTACCCGCCGTCGTGCACGGCGTCGCGCTCGTCGACGACGGCGCTGAAGTAGCTCACGAGCAGCGTGCCGCCGCCGGAGACGTACCGCGTGAGGTTCTCGGCCGCCGCGCCCGTGAGCAGGTACGACGCCGGCGCGACGACGAGCCGGTAGCCGGACAGGTCCTGGTCGGGGTGGGCCATGTCCACGGTGAGCCCGTCGCGCCAGAGCCGGTCGTAGAACGCCTCGGTGCGCTCGCGGTGGGACGCGTCGACGCTGGGTCGCCACTCGAGGTCCTGCGCCCAGTGCGACTCGTAGTCCCAGAGGATCGCGACGTCGGCGCGCACGCGCGAGCCGCGTACCTCGGCCAGGCGGCCGACGTCGGCCCCGAGCGCGCACACCTCGCGGAACACGCGGCTGCTCGTGCCGGCGTGCGGCAGCATCGCCGAGTGGAACTTCTCGGCCCCCGACCGCGAGGCCCGCCACTGGAAGAACAGGATCCCGTCGGCGCCGCGGCCCAGGTGGGACAGCGCGTTGCGCCGCTCCTCGCCCGGGCGCTTGGCCACGTTGCGCGGCTGCCAGTTCACCGCCGAGCTCGAGTGCTCCAGCAGCAGCCACGGCTTGCCGCCCGCGACGGACCGGGTGAGGTCGGCCGCCATCGCGAGGCCGACGTGCCCGCGCGTGTCGGCGGCGGTGAGGTAGTGGTCGTTGGAGACGACGTCCACCTCGCGCGCCCACGCCCACAGGTCGGTGGAGGGACAGGAGGCGGCCATGAAGTTCGTGGTGATCGGCACGCGCGAGCGCGCGCGGACGGCGTCGCGCTCGGCCACGAAGCACTCGCGCAGCATCGCGTCGGTGAAGCGGGCGTAGTCGAGCCGCATCGAGGGGTTCGCCACGGTGGGAGTGAGCGACGGGACCCCGACGTGCTCCCACTCGCCGTACACCTGCCCCCAGAACCGGGTGCCCCAGGCCGCGTTGAGGGACTCCAGGGTGCCGTAGCGGGCGCGCAGCCACAGCCGCCACGCGCGCTTCGCGTGGTCGGAGTAGTCGTCGGAGACCGGGGCGCCGTACTCGTTGTGCACGTGCCACAGCGCGAGCGCCGGGTGGTCGCCGTAGCGCTCGGCGAGCTTCGTGGCGATCCGGGTGGCGGCGCGCCGGTAGGCCGGCGACGACGGCGCCGCCATACCCCGCGACCCGAACTCCAGGACCGTGCCGTCGCGGGTGACGACCCGTGAGTCGGGGTAGGTGCGGAAGAACCAGGCCGGCGGGGACGCCGTCGGGGTGCCGAGGTCCACGCGGATGCCGTGCGCGTGCAGCAGGTCGAGCAGGCGGTCGAGCCAGCCGAAGTCGAACTCCCCCTCGCGCGGCTCCAGCAGCGCCCAGCTGAAGATGCCGACGCTGACCAGGTTGACACCCGCGGAGCGCATGAGCGCGACGTCGTCGGCCCACACCTCCTCGGGCCACTGCTCCGGGTTGTAGTCGCCGCCGTAGGAGATGCCCTCGACGCCGGGCAGCCAGCCGTCGAAGTCGGGGCCGGGCCGGAACGCGGCGAGGGTCATGACGTGCTCCTTGCGTCGGTGCTGTGCGCGACCGTGAGGGGACGGCGGGGCGGATGCTGTGCACGATCACAGGCGATGTGACCGTGCAACGACCAGATAACACCATGAAAGTCGGAGTTGACAATCCCTGGACGGCTCCCGTTACTGTGACCGTGCACAGTCCACACTGTCGTGAGTCGCGGGTACCGCCGAGGTGACGGTCCATCCAGCGGCGGTGCGATGGTCCTTGACGAGGAGGAGTCATGCGCCTGTCCACAGGCACCCGGATCGCGGCCCTCGTTGCCGCCACCGCGCTGGTCGCGTCCGCCTGTTCCAGCGGCGGCGACGGCGAAGGCGCCGGCGACGACGCCGCGGCCGAGGGTCCCGTCGAGCTCACGTTCTGGACGTGGACGCCCAACATGGAGAAGGTCGTCGACCTCTGGAACGCCGACCACCCGGACATCCAGGTCACGGTCAACAAGCAGGACGGCGGCGACCCCGCCGTGACCAAGCTGCTCACCGCGATCAAGGCGGGGTCCGGCGCGCCGGACCTCATGCAGGCCGAGTACCAGAAGATCCCGCAGCTCGTGTCGTCCGACGCGCTCGCCGACATCTCCGGCTCGCTGGGCGACGACGTCGCCGGTCACTTCGCCGACGGCGTCTGGAACGCCGTCACGCTCGGGTCGGACGCCGTGTACGCGGTGCCGCAGGACTCCGGGCCGATGCAGTTCTACTACCGGGCCGACGTCTTCGAGAAGCTCGGCATCGAGGTGCCCACCACCTGGGAGGAGTACGCCGAGGCGGCGCGCACCGTCCACGAGAAGGACCCGAAGAGCTACCTCGGCACGTTCTCGGCCAACGACGCCGGTTGGTTCACGGGCCTCACCCAGCAGGCCGGTGCGTCCTGGTACGGCATCGACACCGAGGCCGCCTCCTGGTCGGTGGACATCGACTCCGACGCCACCCGGAAGGTCGCCGAGTACTGGGGCGGCCTCGTCGAGGAGGGTGTCATCGACAACGCGCCGATGTACACCCCGGAGTGGAACGCCGCCCTGAACGACGGCACCCAGGTCGGCTGGCTCTCGGCCATCTGGGCCCCGGGCGTGCTCGAGGGCAACGCCGCCGACACCGCCGGCAAGTGGGAGATGGCCCCCATGCCGCAGTGGGACGAGGCCGCCCCCGCCACCGGCACCTGGGGCGGGTCGGCGACCGCGGTCACGAGCCAGACCGAGCACCCGGAGCAGGCCACCGAGTTCATCACCTGGCTCAACACCGACCCCGAGGCCGTGCAGGCCCTGGTCGACGAGGCCGGCATCTATCCGGCCGACGTGCCGGCCAGCACCGAGGCGCTGTCCGACCCGCCGGCGTTCTTCTCCAACCAGCCGGACTTCTACGAGATCGCCGCGCAGACCGCCGGGACGGTACAGCCCTTCACCTACGGGCCGAACATCAACGTCGCGTACTCGGCGTACAACGACGAGTTCGCCAAGGCGACCAAGGCCAAGAAGGCCGACGCGTTCGTCGCCGCCGTCGAGGCGATGCAGCAGATCACCCTCGACGACCTGGTGAACCAGGGCTTCAGCGTCACCGAGTGACGATGCGGGCCGCCCGGACCGCGCGTCCGGGCGGCCCGCCCCGTCCCGCTCCACCGAGGAGATCCACCGATGTCCACCTCCACCGACGCGGTGCCCGGGCGCGCCGCTCCGCCGCCGGCCAGGTCCACCGGCCCAAGCACGTCCGGCCGCCGGCGGCTCGCGCCGTGGGGCTTCCTCGCTCCCGCGATCGTGCTGTTCGTGCTCTTCCTCGCGCTGCCCATCGGGTATGCCGTCTACCTGTCGTTCCGCACGGAGAAGGTGAGCGGGCTGGGGCTCGGCTCCGGGTCGCGCACCGAGGTGTGGGCCGGGCTGTCGAACTACGCGGCGGCGCTCGGGGACCCGGAGTTCCTTGCGTCAGTGGGCCGGGTCGGGCTCTACGGCCTCCTCGTGGTGCCCACCATGCTCGGGCTGGCGCTGCTGTTCGCCCTGCTGCTCGACGCGCGCCGCACCCGGGCGAAGTCGTTCTCGCGCACCTCGATCTTCCTGCCGTATGCCGTGCCCGCGGTGATCTCTTCGCTGCTGTGGGGCTTCCTCTACCTCCCCGGCGTGAGCCCCTTCTACGACGTGTTCGCCGCGCTCGGCTGGGACGTGCCGTCGCTGTTCGACGGCGGGCTGGTGATGTTCGCCGTCGCCAACATCGCGGTCTGGGGCGGCACGGGCTTCAACATGATCGTCATCTACACGGCGCTGAAGGCGGTGCCGTCGGAGCTGTACGAGGCCGCGGAGCTCGACGGCGCGTCCCAGCGGGCCGTGGCGCTGCGGATCAAGATCCCGATCGTCGCGCCGTCGATCATCATGACGTCGGTCTTCTCGCTGATCGCGACGCTGCAGGTCTTCGCGGAGCCCACCACCCTGCGCCCGTTGAGCAACGCGATCTCGACCACCTGGACCCCGCTGATGAAGGTGTACCGCGACGCGTTCACGCGCGGCGACCTGTACTCGGCGGCGGCGACGTCGGTGATCATCGCGCTGGCGACGTTCGTGCTCTCGTTCGGGTTCCTGCGCCTGGTGCAGGGGCGCGCGTTCGGTCAGGAGAAGTGACGATGACGACCTCCACCTCACCCACGACCGCCGTCGCCGCCGCGACCGGATCCGACGGCCGGGCGCCGTCCCCGGGCCGCCCCGCCCGTGGCCGCCGCGGCTGGCGGGGTGCCGGGGAGCGGCCGTCCGCCCTCGCCACGGGCATCCTGCTGCTCGGAGCGCTCTACTGCCTGCTGCCCGTGGTGTGGGTGGTCGTGGCGTCGACGAAGTCGGGCTCGGAGCTGTTCGCCAGCTTCACGTTCGCGCCCTCCACCCACCTCGCCGACAACGTGGCGGAGCTCAGCGCCTACCGCGACGGGCTGTTCTGGCGGTGGATGCTCAACACGGCCCTGTACGCCGGGGTCGGCGCGCTGCTGTCCACGCTCGTGTCGGCGATGGCCGGGTTCGGGCTGGCCAAGTACGCGTTCGCCGGCAAGAACGCGGTCTTCAACGTGCTGCTCGCGGGCGTGCTCGTCCCGGCGATCGTTCTCGCGATCCCGCAGTACCTGCTGCTCGCCGAGCTGAACCTCACCAACACGTACTGGTCCGTCCTGCTGCCCAGCATCATCAGCCCCTACGGCATCTACCTGTCGCGGATCTACGCCGCCGCATCCGTCCCGGACGAGGTGGTCGAGGCGGCGCGCACCGACGGCGCGAGCGAGACCCGCACGTTCTTCCAGGTGGCCGTGCCGATGATGATCCCCGGGCTCGTAACCGTGTTCCTGTTCCAGTTCGTCGCGATCTGGAACAACTTCATGCTGCCGTACATCATGCTCGGCGACGACAAGCTGTTCCCGATCACGGTGGGCCTGTCCGGACTGCTCAACCAGGGCGCGAGCCAGCCGGCGATGTACACCCTCGTCATCACCGGCGCGCTGCTGTCGGTCGTGCCGCTGATCGCGCTGTTCCTCACGCTCCAGCGGTTCTGGCAGGTCGACCTGGCGGCGGGCGCGGTGAAGTCGTGACGCAGACGCGGTCGCGCCCGAGCCCGAGCAGGCGGACGGTCAATACACTCACCGGCGTGGAGTCAGCAAGCGAGGACGGCCGGAGCAGGCGCCCCACCATCCGTGACGTGGCGGCGGCGGCGGGGGTCTCCCGCGGCACGGTGTCGCGCGTCATCAACGGTGGGCACTGGGTGTCGCCCGACGCGCGGTCGGCGGTCGAGGAGGCGATCCGCACCACCGGGTACCGCGCCAACCCCCACGCCCGCTCCCTCGTGACCGGGCGGGCCAACTCGATCGCGTTCCTGCTGACCGAGGAGCAGCACCTGCTGTTCGAGGACCCGAACTTCTCTCTGCTGCTGCGCGGCGCCACACACGCGGCAGCCCAGCGGGAGATGCCGATGGTGCTGCTGGTGGCCGGCACGCCCGAGGAGCGGCGCCGGGTGGCCCAGTACCTGGAGGCCGGGCACGTGGACGGTGTGCTGCTCATCAGCTCGCACCGCGGCAACCCGATGATGGCTGAGCTGCTGCGGCACGGGATCCCCACCGTCGCGTGCGGCGTCCCGCTCGGGTACGAGGGCAAGGTCGGGTACGTCGCGGCCGACGACCGGTCGGGCGGACGCGCGATGACGCAGCACCTGTGGGACACGGGCCGCCGGCACATCGCCACCATCACCGGCCCGATGGACACCCCGGGCGGTGTGCTGCGGCTCGAGGGCTACCGGGATGTGCTCGGCGACGACTACGACCCCGAGCTCGTGGTGCACGGCGACTACTCGCGCGAGAGCGCCCGCCTCGCGATGGCCGGGCTGATCGAGCGGCGGCCCGACGTCGACGCGGTCTTCGTCCACTCCGACCTCATGGCCGCGGGCGCGCTGGTCGCGCTGCAGGCCGCCGGCCGCAGCGTGCCGGGCGACGTCGCCGTCGGCGGCTTCGACGACTCGGGCGTCGCCGCTCAGCTGCACCCGCCGCTCACCACCATGCGCCAGCCGTACGAGCGCATCAGCGCCGAGATGGTGCGGCTCCTGCTCGAGGTCGTCGAGGGTCAGGAGCCCGCCGCGATCACGCTGCCCACGTCGCTGGTGGTGCGCGAGTCGGCCTGAGACGGCGTGCCCTGCGCCGCTCGTCGGCGGTGAGCGCTACTCGGCGCAGTCGACCTCGTCCTCGGGCGCGCGGGACAGGTCGTCGAACGTGCTCGAGAACGCCTGCCGGTGGAGGCCGTCGCCCGGGCTCAGGTTGCCGTTGCGGGTCAGGGCCTCGCCCTGGGTGCGGCCGAGCGTGAGGTCGTGCGCGACGACCCCTTCGAACATGGCGGGTGCGTACTGGTCGTACAGGGCGTCCTCGGTGGCTCCGACGCGGGTGTTCGCCTCTGCGACGGGGGCCCGCGTGTCGAGGAACGCCCACGCGTTGCTCTCGGCGGTCTCGGCGATCGACACGGCGGCCTTGCGCCCGATCGTGGCGATCCCCGATCCGATGCCGGCCACGGTGACGGAGTTCTCCCGGGCCGCCGCGCGGCTCTCGGCGGTGGAGATCGTCTCCGACTGCATCGCGCCGGCTACGGCGCCGATGTCGCTGAGCGCCGCCTTCACGAGCTCGCTGCGCGGGTTGGTGTCGATGTCGTACGCACCCGAGGTCGCGACCGTGAGCACCTCGTCGGCATACCGGTCGGTGGTGCCGAGCCAGACGTCGGCGGCCTCGGGCGTCCGGGACGTGGCCGCGATGACGTCGCGCAGCGCGAACGCGTCGATCGTCGGCTGGACCGCCGCCGGGACCAGCCGGACGTTGGGGGCCAGCCGCACGCCCTCGTCGACCCCCGGCACGGGCGGCGGCTCGGCCGGGTCGCCGTCGCACTGCCGGTTCAGGCTCTGCGCGAGGGTCGCGTCGCCCATGCTCGGCACGTACGGCTCGTAGGCGCGGGCGATGCGTGCGCTGGCGGCGTCGCTCAGCCCCGGACCTGCCAGCAGGCCCGAGGGCATCGCCGTCGTCGCGTGCGAGACCAGCAGGGCAGCGCGCCGCTGGTCGCCGCGGGACGGCGACGACGTGCCGACGCCGACGGCCGTCGCGAACGCATCGGCGACGGCTGACCCGCCGTCGGGCCATCCGCCGTGCGGAAGGGTGCCGAACCACCGGCGGGTGACGTCCGGGACGCGTGGCGCGCCGGCGGGGGCGAGGCGGTCGAACGCCAGCCGTGGGTGTCGTGCGTACCCGGCGAGGACCGTGACCACCAGCGGGGCGATGACGCCGAGGTCGATCTCGTCACCGTCGTGCGCTGCCCACCGCTCGTCGAGAGCGTCGCCCGCACCCGCGACGACCTCCTCCGGCAGCGGGGCGGAGAGCAGCGCTGCCGCCGCCTCGGAGCGTGCCGTCAGGCCGAGGGTCCCGTCGCCGAGGTCCTCGACCACCGCACGCCCGAAGTCGCGGCGTTCGGCGGGCGTCGCCGTCTGAACCCACTGCGCGACGCCGTCCGCCAGCGCCGCGCGCACCCCGGCGTCGAGAACCCGGCCCGGGTCGGCCGGGTCCGGCCCGAGCGCGAGGTAGAGGCTTTCCGGGGTGGCGCGGTCCCAGAAGGCAGCCCAGAAGGCGGGGTCGTCGTGATGGCTCGCCAGCAGGGCCCGCACGTCGGCTCGTGACGCCCGTCGCTCGCCCGGACGGTCGGCCGTCGCCGCGGGACGCAGGAGTGCCGCGGCTCGGCGCCCCTCGGCCGCCGACGCCTCGTACTGCTCGCCGGTCGTGCCCGCCGCCGCCGCGACGCGCACCGCGCGGACGTCGGCGAACGAGCCCAGGCCCGTCGCCGCCTGCCGCGACGCCTCCGCCTTGGCGTCGCGGGCCGCGCGCCACCGGACCTCCGCAGCGGCGACGTCCGCCCGTGCCTCCGTGAGACGCCGCTCGGCCGCCAACAGTCGCAGGTGCGCCGTCGCGGCGTCGTCGAACCCTGTCGGTCCGACGCCGGCCGTGCCGAACCCGGCCGTGCCGAGCCCGCCGGGAGCCGCGGACCCGAGCGCGGCCACGTTCCACGTGGAACGACGCGCCTCGTCGGCCTCGATCTCGCACTGGCTCTCGCGGGCGAGGGCGGCGGCGCGGTCGGCGATGGCCCGGTTCGCGTCGGCCTGCGCGTCGCCGAGCGCCGCGGCGTGCCGTCGCAGGGTGGAGGCCGCGGCGTCGAGCACGACGACACAGGTGGCGAGGCGTTCGTCGAGCCCGGTCAGGCGCGCGGCCGCCGACGTGACCGCCGTGCCGCGCTGCCCGGCGAGCGCGGCGAGCACCTGGCGCAGGCTCGCCCGGGCATCGTCCAGAGCGGCCGCGCCGCGGGCCGCGTCGTGCGCATGGTCGGCGAGCGCCGCCGGGTGACCCGCGAGAGGGGCGAACTCGACGTCGAGCATCAGGAGCCTCCGGGTCCGGACGATGCTCGCGCAGCCGAGGGACCGGCCGCGGCGCCGGAGCCGTCGGCCGCGCCCGACGCCGTGAGCAGCTCGGCGAACCTGAGCGCCGTCACCTGCTCCGCCGCGCAGAAGACCTCGGCCGCCCGGGCGAGCCCGCTGGCCAGCGCCGCCAGCTCGGTCACCAGCCCCGCACGGGCCGGAGCCCACGCCGACGCGAGCTCGACGAGCGCGCCCGCGAGCACGGGATCGCCCGCGGCGGTGAGCGCGTCAGCGCCATCGACGGCGCCGAGCGTAGGGGAGGCGGTCAGGGCGGACTCTGCCGTGCGGGCGCGCGCGCTCCCGCCCGTCAGGGCCGTCGTGTCGAGGTCGAGGTGGGCCATCCCGTCCTGTCCTGGTGCTGGTCGTCAGGGTCCGTGCCGGGGCACGACGACGACCGTAGGCACTGCGCCGGGACGGCGACGGAGGTTATCCACAGGCCCAGGGGGTCGCGTGCAGCGGCTCAGTCCCACCACAGGCGGTACCAGTGCTCGTCCGCGCCCGGGCCGTGAACACCACGGCGGTCGGCATCTGGGCCGTCCGTGCCAGGGCGGTTCGCTCCAGAGGCTTCCGCACCAGGTGCGGCGGGGCCGAAGAGGCCGAAGCCCCACCACGGCGTCACCTCGTCGGGTGGGGTGTGCATGTCGTCGACCCCGAGCTCGTCGGTGAGCATGGTGAACAGGTCGTGGCACTCGCAGCCGTCCTCGTGCCAGGCGTCGAGCCGCAGCTCCCTGTCCGTGCGCACGAGCACTCCGGTGACGGTGATCCGCTCGTCGCAGCGCAGCGGACCGATGACGTACCCGTGCGCGCGCAGCAGGTGCGGGTACCGGGCGACGGCCCGGAGGACCGCGCCGATGGTCGGGCCGAGGTTCTGCCGCTCGGTGGCGAGGTAGTCGTCGGGCAGCCGTTCCAGCAGCGCGGCCGCCGTCTGCCCGTCGAGGCCGCTGAACGGGTAGTAGCCGGGTCCGGCCATGGCGTTCGACCCGAGCACGGGTTCCAGCAGGGCGTCGTAGCCCTCGTCGAGCAGCCAGCCGTGCCGGCCCTCGCAGCCAGGCCCTGGGACACCGTCGTGCCTCGAGCCCGGGCGGGCGGCGAGCTCACGCTCCCGTGTCCAGGCGGTGCGCAGGTCCACGAGGTCGGGCGGGGTGAAGCGGGCGGTCGCGGCGAGCATCGGGGCTCCTTCGGGCGTCGGTCCGGTCGCCCTGGCGGGCGCCGTCGTCCGACCCTGCCCCGTCGTGCCCGCCGACCGCGGCCCGGCTCCGCGGGGTGTGGACGCAGCGCGCCGGGGGACGGCGTCGGCGCCGCGCCCCCGCTCGCGGCGACGTCCCGCGGCCCGCCCGATGAGTTTCGTCCTGGGATGTTGTCAGAGGATTGGCACAGGATGTGCAGCACGGACCGATGCCGACGGAGGCACGCGCAATGAGCACGCAGAAGACCTACACCGTGGACGCCCCGGGCGCCGTCCTCACCTACGACGTGCACCAGCCCGACACCCCGAGCGACCTACCGCCGCTGTTCGTGCTCGCATCGCCCATGGCCGCGTCGGACTTCGGCCAGCTCCTGGAGCACCTGGGCGACCGGACGGTCATCGCCTACGACCCCCGGGGCATGGAACGCAGCACGCTCGCCCCCGACGGTGAGGTGTCCGCGCCCATCCACGCCGACGACTTCCACCGCGTCGTGGAGGCGGCCCGGGACGTGATCGGCGACGGGCCGGTCGACGTGTTCGCCTCCAGCGGCGGCGCCGTCAACGTGCTCGCGTGGATCGTCGACCACCCGGCCGAGCTGGGGACGGTCGTCGCGCACGAGCCGCCGCTGTGGGCGCTGCTCGAGGACCGCGACGCCCAGCGCAAGGTCGCCGCCGAAATGGTGGAGACGTATCACCGCAAAGGGTATGGGCCGGCGATGGCGAAGTTCATCCAGCTCGTCATGCAGGCAGGGCCGGTCACCGACGCCTACCTGGAGCAGCCCGCGCCCGACCCGGCGATGTTCGGGCTGCCCACCGAGGACGACGGGTCGCGCGACGACCTCCTGCTCCGCTGGAACATGGCCACGCTGCCTGCGTTCGAGCCCGACCTGGACGCACTGCGCGCCACGACGGTGCGTCTGATCCCGGCCCACGGAGAGGCAGGAGAGGGCACGATGGCGCGGCGAGGCGGCGAGGCGCTGGCCGCAGCGCTGGGCGTGGAACCGGTCGTGTTCCCCGGCGACCATGGCGGGTTCGCCGCCAACGAGTGGTCGCCGGACAACGACCCGAGCGCGTTCGCGGCCCGGTTGAAGGAGGTGCTGGCCGGCTGAGGGCTGGCCGCCCTGTCAGCACGTCGCCCTGTCGCAGCAGGTCACCCTGTCGCGGCCAGGCCGAGCCGCTCCAGACCGGCGATGCCGGCCGCGGCGTGCTGCTTGAACCGGGCGACGACGTCGCGCACCTCGGCCCTCGCGGCCTCCTCCGGGGGGACCCGCGCGGGGTTGAGCAGCGTGGCGTGGGCCCATGCAGCGACGTCGGGCTCGGCCATGAACGCCGCCGCGGACCGGGCGCCGGCGGCCTGCTCGGTCACCCAGTCCGTCGGCGTGCTCCAGTACCCGGTGGCCCGGCACAGCCGGTTCTTCTCCGCCGCTGGCCGGTCGGGCCGGGTGCCCTCGACGTAGCCGATGAGCGCCGCGCCGAAGCACGGGAACCCGGCCCGGACGGGCTGCAGCGTGATGGTGCCGCCCCAGACCGGCACCGAGGGGCGCCGCTGCAGGCCGTACGCGGCGCAGTGCACGACGACGGCGCCCGGCGCGACCGCGACCTCGCCGTCGTCGAGCTCGAGGCGCCCGGGCGTGACGCGGTGCAGGTGCCCCAGGCGGACCACGTCCGTGACGGACCGCAGCAGGTCGAGCTCCCACCGCCCGAGCGTGGGGGTGCGCGCCATCGTCGGGGTGACTGCGGGGTCGACCCGCAGCATGATCCCGGCGTCCTCGAGGCGCCGGAACAGTTCGTCCGGCGCCTTCGCGTCCGCGGCGGCGGTCATGAGGTCGGTCGCCATCGCGAGGAACACCGCGGGGTCGGGCTGGATGCAGGCGCGGTCGAACATCCAGGGGTCGCGGGGGCGCACCCAGCAGATGGCGCCGGGGTCGAGGCCGCGGCCCAGCAGCCACACGATCGCGTCGGTCGCGGTCTTCCCGGCGCCCACGATCACGTACCGGTCGGCGTCCGCGACCTCGGGCAGTGAGCCGACCGCCACGGCTCGTGCGCCGTCGTCGACCGCGAACGGCGCCGGGGAGAGCGCGGGGACCGACGGTGCCAGGTAGCGGGCGTCGACCACGTGCCGTCGCACCCGCACGTCCACGTCGCGCCCGGAGCCTACGTCGACGAGGCGCCCGCCGGAGTACTCGTGCCCGCCGAGCAGCTCGACGCGCCCGGTCGGCAGCAGCCGCCCGGCGAGCACGCGCGCGTAGTAGTCGCACACCTGCGGGCCGGTCGCGCGCTCGTGCAGCCCCCGCTCCGGCCCGGACTCCTGCACCTGCCCGCCGCCGAGGCGGGTCGACGCGACGCCGTAGAGCTGCGACGCCTGGTGCAGCCGCACGAACGGGTACGCGTCGAGCCAGTGACCGCCCGGGGCCGCCCGTCGGTCGGCGAGCGTCACGTGCGACCCGGGGTCGGCGTCGACCAGCGCGTCGGCGAAGGCCATCCCGGCTGCCCCGGCGCCGACGACGAGGTAGTCCGTCTCGATCGTGCGGACCATCCCTCCACTGGAGCACCGCGGCGTCCGGTGGTCAACGGCCGTGGAGGGTGAGGTCTACCGGGACGCGTCAGTCGTCGTCGTCGGCCGGCTCCGGGGTGACCTTGCCGGTCTGCGTGCCGACCCGGTAGTCGACCTCGGCGCCGTCGACGAGCACGGTCACGGACCAGTGGTAGCGGCCGTCGTCGCCGTCCAGCTCGGCGTCCTCGAGCGCGCCGCCGGCCTTGGCGACCGTGCGCTCGATCGCCTGGCCGATGGTGTACCTGGCGTCGGCGATCGCGCGCCGGTCGTCGGCGTCGAGGTCGTCGTTCTCGGTGCGGACCACCTCGCCGCCGTCGGCGCTGACCTCGACCTCGACGCTTAGCTTGCCGGTCGAGACGTCGACCTCCCACGTGTTGTCGCGGTCCGGGTCGTCGATGGCGAAGGCGGTCCCGCCCGCCTCCTTCTCCGCCGTGACGATGGCGCGCAGCCCGGCGGCCGTGCGGCGCTCCGGCGAGGTGGTCGCGTCCGGGGCGGCGTCGTCGTCCGACGTCGTGCCGTCCGCGCTCGTGTCGTCCGGCTCGGCGTCGTCGGTGGGCGCGGCGGTCGTGGCGTCGCCGGCCGGGGGCGTGTCGTCGCCCGAGCCGTCGCCGCAGGCGGTGAGCACGAGGCCGAGGGAAACGGCGAGGGCGGCGGGGACGGTGGCGCGGCGGGCGGAGCGGAGGTTCATGCCGTCGATCCTCGCTGCGGCCGGTGGCTTCCGCATGAGGTACGGATGTGAACCTCCTCATCGACCACGCCCTTGCGCTTGACGCAGCGTCAACCTCTACGGTCGACATCATGACCCGCTCCATCCAGGACGTCGCCCGCCTCGCGGGCGTCAGCAGCCGGACCCTGCGTCACTACGACCAGATCGGCCTGCTGCCGCCGTCGGACACCGGCGTCGGGGGCCTGCGCCGCTACGACGACGCCGCGCTCCGGCGCCTGCAGCGCATCCTGTTGCTGCGCGACCTGGGCCTGCCGCTGACCGACATCGGCACGGTGCTCGACGAGCAGACCGACGAGGCCCGCGCCCTGCGGGACCACCTCGGGTCGCTGCGCGCCGAGCAGGGCCGGCTGGGCCGGCAGATCGCGTCCGTGGAGCGGACGCTGACCGCCATCGAGAAGGGAGACAAGATCATGGCCGAGGACATGCTCGACGGGTTCGACCACACGCAGCACAAGGACGAGGTGACCGAGCGCTGGGGCGCCGACGCGTACGCGAAGAGCGACGCGTGGTGGCGCGGGCTCGGTGCCGAGGGGCAGAAGGCCTGGCAGGCGCGCACCAAGGAGCTCGGCGACGCCTGGGGCGAGGCCGCGGCGCGAGGCGTCGACCCGACGTCCGACGAGGCACAGGCGCTCGCCGCCCGGCACGCCGACTGGCTCGGATCGATCCCCGGCACGCCGGGGTCGAAGCAGGGACGCCCGACGAAGGAGTACGTCGTCGGCCTCGCCGAGATGTACGTCGCCGACCCGCGGTTCGCGAAGAACTACGGCGGCACCGACGGCGCGACGTTCGTCCGCTACGCCCTCGTCGCCTACGCGGAGCGCGAGCTCTGACCCGAGCCGTCAGAACCACGCGACGCATCGCCGCTTCGTGGTTCTGACAGCTCGGGCGGAGCTGCGCGTGGGACGATGCCGCGATGACGGACGACTGGGCGGCGCGGCGCACCGAGGCCGCGCGCGTGCAGGCGGAACGCCTGCGGGCGCGGCAGGACGCGGAGCACGCGGAGGCGGAGGCGCTGCTGGCGCGGTTCGTCCGGGCGGCCGCCGACGCCGGGCTGGCGCACGAGCGGCTCGAGGCCAAGGGCTACGGGGGCAAGGGCACGGCGCGGACGTCGCTGCGCGGCTGGTACCTGCGGACCGACCGGACGGCCGGCGTCACGACCGACGGCACGTTCTACGTCCTCACCGCGCCCCTGTCGCCGCTCGACCGCCTGCGCGGCGTCCGCCTCGCGCCGCAGCGTCCGCCGCTCGTGCTCGGCGCCGGCGGCAAGGACGGCAGCTCGATCGACCTCACCGAGGCGCTGGATCGGCTGCTCCCCGGCTGGCAGGCGCCGTCGACGTAGCGATCGCTACCGCTTCAGTGCGGGGAACCGGCAGGAACCGCTACGTCGGTGCGTCGTGCGACTCGTACGCCGTCCCGCCGAGCCCGGCCTCGACCGCCGCGGCCACCGGCGCGGTCGCGAGGTAGCCGGTGTACGAGCCGTCCTCGAGGACGGCGACGGCGGCGTGGTTTCCCGGCGCGCGGTTGTCGACCACGAGGTTCACGACGTCCGGCGATCCCGCGGGCAGCGGGAACGTCTCGGGGGTGATGTCGTGCACGGCCACGAGGTCGAGCCGGTCGCGGACGTTCACCCACCTCCGCACCCCGGGCGGGAAGACCAGGGGGCCGCGCTCCTGGAGCGCCTCCCGCACCGCGCGCACGGGCAGCGGGCAGCCCATCGTGAGCAGCAGCGGCACCTCGCGCGCCGGGCCGCCGTCCCCGGCCGAGCCGGCCCGCGCGCCGGTCAGCGTCGACCACGCGATCAGCGAGCCGAGCGAGTGGGCGACGACGACGGACGGCCCGTCGGGCAGCGCCTCCGCGACGGCCTCGTCCACGGCGGCGCGCACGTCGTCGTCGTGCAGGTAGGTCCACACGTCCCGCGCGATGAGCAGCACCACGGCGGCGCTCACCCCCGGGATGCGGTCGAGCAGGGCGACCGCCGCGGCGAGCGCCTCGAACAGCGGGTCCAGCACGCCCTCGGCCCTGGCCTCCGGCGGGGCGGGCGGCCGGACGCCGGCGCCCGCCAGCACGTCACGGGCGACCTCGAACGCGAACCGCTGCGCGCCCGCGGGCCACTCGGCCAGGTCGTGCGCGACGGCGTCGGCCGACGGGGTCGCCCGGGCGCCCTCGATCTGCACCTCGGCGACGACCGGCGGGGTGGCGCCGTCGCCCCCCTCGAGGAGATGGGCGAGCGTGTCGCCGTAGTACACGTAGTCCGCGTCGTCGTCGCCGAGCCGGAGGGTCGACCCCGAGGCCGCCAGCCCGGCGTTGAGCGCCCCCAACCAGTCCTGCTCGATCGACTCCGGATCGTGTCCGTCGAGGTCACGGCCGTGGAGGAGCACCAGTCGGGTCACGCGCCGAGGCTAGTCGATCTCGTGGTCGCCGACCTCGGTCGATCTCGTGGTCGCCCTGCTGCGGCTCCGCTGCAGCCGAGTGCCTCGTTCCTCGGCCCTCACCCTGCGCTGCACCTCCACCTCAGTCGCGCCTGTGGTCGCCCGAGTCTGCGGTTCCGCTGCGGGCGAGTGCCTCGTTCCTCGGCCCTCACCCTGCGCTGCACCTCCGCCTCAGTCGAGCGGATGCAGGATCCGGTGCAGGAACCTCTTCGTGCGCTCCTCGCGCGGCGCGGTGAACACCTGCCGCGGGGGCCCCTGCTCCACGACGACGCCGCGGTCCATGAACAGCACCTCGTCGGCCACCTCACGCGCGAACTGCAGCTCGTGCGTCACGACGACCATCGTCCAGCCCTCCTCCGCGAGCTCCTTCATCACGGTGAGCACCTCGCCGACCAGCTCGGGGTCGAGGGCGGACGTCGGCTCGTCGAAGAGCAGCAGGTCGGGCTGCAGGGCCAGCGCGCGGACGATCCCCACCCGCTGCTGCTGCCCGCCGGACAGCTCGCGCGGGTAGGCGTCCCGCTTCTCGGCCAGGCCGACGCGCTCCAGCAGCGCGAGCGCGCGCTCGTCGGCCTGCCGGCGAGGTACCCGCCGCACCTGCACGGGACCCTCGGTGACGTTCTGCAGCACGGTCCGGTGGGGGAAGAGGTTGTGGTGCTGGAAGACCATCGCCGACCGGTCGCGCAACGCGAGCCGGGTGGCCTTCGGCACGGGCCGGGAGAAGTCGAGCGCCGGCCCGCCGTCGAGGTCGAGGCGTCCGCCGTCGGGCGTCTCGAGGCCGTTGAGCGAGCGCAGCAGCGTCGTCTTGCCCGAGCCGGACGGGCCGATGACGGCGACCACCCGCCCGCGCCGCACGGTCAGGTCGACGCCGCGCAGCACCTCGTGGTCGCCGAAGGACTTGCGGATGCCGTGGGCCGCGAGCAGCGGAGCGGCGCCTGCAGCCTGCTCAGACATACTGCTCCAGCTTTCTCTCGATCCGGTCCTGCCCGAACGACAGCACCGTGCAGAACGCCCAGTAGATGAACGCGGCCTCGATGTACACCAGCATGAACTCGCTGGAGAACGCCGCGATCTCCTCCGCGGCGCGGAACAGCTCGGCCACGAGGATGAGCGACGCGAGCGACGTGTCCTTGACCAGCGAGATGAAGGTGTTGGACAGCGGCGGCACGCTCACCCGGGCGGCCTGCGGCAGGATGATGCGCCGCAGCGCCCGGCCGCGCGACATGCCGACCATGTACCCGGCCTCCCACTGCCCGGACGGCACGGAGAGGATCGCGGCGCGGATCACCTCGGCCGCGTAACCGCCGACGTTGAGCGAGAACGCGATGATCGCGCTCGGCCACGGGTCGACGACGACGCCGACGGACGGCATCCCGTAGAACACGACGAACAGCTGCACCAGCAGCGGCGTGCCGCGGATGACCGACACGTAGACGCGCCCGATCCCGGAGAGCACACGGTTGCGGGACAGTCGCAGCAGGGCCACGGCGAACGCGAGCACGAGCCCGAAGGCGAACGACATCAGCGCGAGCGGGATCGTGCCCGTCAGGCCGCCGCGCAGGAGCGGCCAGAACGAGTCCGCGGCGAGCTGCCAGTCGATGTCGCCCACGGCCGTCACTCCACCACGACCGGTGCTGTGGCCACGGGCGGCGCGCCGGGAGCGTCCTGACGGAGCCGGCTACCCGACGACGCCCGTCACCCGGAGACGTCCTCCCCGAAGTACGTCTCGCCCAGCTCCGCGAGGACGCCCTCGGAGCGCAGCTCGTCGAGCGCGCCGTCGATGGCGGTGGCGAGCGCCTCCCGCTGGGGCGTCACGACGAACGCGCTCTGCGACTCGTCGTCGGTCTCGACCGCGACCTCCAGCCCGGTGTCGCCGCCCTGCTGCTGCTCGTAGTCGAGGTAGGTGAGCGAGTCGTTGATGGTCGCGTCGACGCGGCCCTGGCGCAGCAGCTCGACGGACTGCGCCCACCCCTCGACCGGCTGGACGTCCGCGCCCGCCTCCTGGGCGAGCTGGTACCAGTTGCTCGTCAGGGACTGCGCGGTGGTCTTGCCGGCGAGGTCGTCCAGGCTCGAGATCGACGTGTCGCCCTCGTTCACCACGACGACGCCGCGCGACACCGTGTACGGCTGGCTGAAGACGTACTTCTCCTCGCGCTCGGGGTTGATCGAGACCTGGTTGGCGATGGTGTCGAATCGGCCCGCGTCCAGGCCGGCGAAGATCGCGTCGAACTGTGTCTCCTGGAACTCGATCTCCAGCCCGAGCTTCTCGGCGACGGCCTCGGCGACCTCGACGTCGTACCCGACGAGGTCGCCCGACCCCTCGTCGTGGAAGGTGAACGGTCGGTACGTGCCCTCGGTCGCGACGGTGAGCGTGCCGTCCGTCACGAGCCCGAGGTCGCTGCCCGCGTCGCCGCCGCCGTCGTCGTCCGAGCTGCCGCACGCCGCGAGCGCCAGGGCCGTCAGGGTGGCGGTCGCGGTGGCGAGCAGGGCGGGTCGGCGTCGCATGGTGGTCTCCCGGGTGTGGTCGTGGTGGGCCGCCCGGCCGGGCGCCCACGTCACAGCACAACGCGCCGTGCGGCTCGGCGCATCCCGTGCGCGTCGTCCAGCCGCGTCGCGGGCCGACGACGGCGGCCGCGTCCCGCACACTGGTCGGGCCGCGTCCCGCGTCCGCCGCCCCACCACCACGGAGAACCCATGCCCGCAGCGCCTGCCCGTCGTCCCGCCCTCTGGGTCGGCCTCGCCGGGCTGGCCGTGGTCGCGCTGATCGGCGGAGCGGCCATCGGCTGGTGGGGCGCGCTCGTGCTGTCGTCGCTCTACGTCGCGCTCAGCGCCGGCTGGGGCGTGCTCACCACCCGCACGTGGTGGGGGCGGATGCGCCGCGGCGGCGCGGCCGCCGTCGGCGGCGTCGCGCTCGTCGCCCTCGTGGTCACGTCGTCGGTCGCCGGGCCGGCGGCCAACCCGGGGACGACGGCGGACGACCCGCCCGCGGCGTCCGAGAGCAGCACCCGGGTGGAGGTCTCGGCGGACCCGGCGGAGGGCGTCGAGCCCGCCCCCGTCACGCCGACCGCCCGGCCCGAGGCGGAGCCCGCCGAGAGCGACCCGCCCGCGCCGGCCGACGAGCCCGAGGCGGGTGCGCAGCCCGGCACGGCGCTCGCCGCCCTCGCGACGCTGGACGTCAAGGGCCGCGCCCCGAAGACCGGCTACGACCGCGACCAGTTCGGCCCGGCGTGGGCCGACATCGACCACAACGGCTGCGACACCCGCAACGACGTGCTGCGCCGCGACCTGGACGACGTCGCCACCCGCGCGGGCACGCACGGCTGCGTCGTGCTGACCGGCTCGTTCGACGACCCGTACACGGGCACGACGATCGCGTTCGAGCGCGGGCAGGACACGTCGACCCAGGTGCAGATCGACCACGTGGTCGCACTCTCCGACTCCTGGCAGAAGGGCGCGCAGCGGCTGTCCGCCGACGAGCGGCGGCTGCTTGCCAACGACCCGCTCAACCTGCTCGCCTCCGACGGGCCGGCGAACATGAGCAAGGGCGACGGCGACGCGGCCACCTGGCTGCCGCCAAACAAGAAGTTCCGCTGCTCGTACGTGGCGCGGCAGGTCGCCGTGAAGCAGAGCTACGACCTGTGGGTCACCGGCGCCGAGCACGACGCCATGCAGCGCGTGCTGACCACCTGCCCGAAGAAGAAGCTGCCGAAGGGCGACGCCACCGAGCCCGCCGCGCCACTCATACCCGCCACGGCGGTGCAGGAGCCCGAGCAGCAGCGGACCACGGCGCCGCAGCCCGACGCCGGTTCGGGCTCGGGCGGCGGGTCGGTCTACTACGAGAACTGCGACGCGGCCCGCGCGGCAGGCGCGGCGCCGGTCCACCGCGGCGACCCGGGGTACGACGGACACCTGGACGGCGACGGCGACGGCGTCGGCTGCGAATGACGGGCGCGTGAGGCGGGTCGTCGTGTCCGCCAGAGCTGGCCCCTGCCAGACGGCCCTGCCGGACGTCTCCTTGCCCACGGGTGCCGGTCTCCCAGCTCCGAAGCCGTGCGGGTGAAAGTCGTTCGCGGAGTCTGGCCAGAGAGGTCGTCGACGGCTACCTTCTGGTCCACCAGACACGGTGCGATCTCGCAGGCACTGGGGTCAGCGTCACGTGGCGGCTGGCTGATCGTGCCGGGCTTGCTCCCGGGCGAGGCCGGGGAGGTGCTTGCGTGGCCGTATCTTCGACCAGCCCGGCGGTGAAGCAGGCTATTCGCTGGCTGACGATCACGGCACTCGTCGCTGGATCGGGTACCGCGTGCAGCTACAGCAATGGTCCCGAGTGTGAGGAAGCCATCGCGGAGTACGGTGATGAGCTCACCGCACTTGCCGATGAGATTGCCACGCGGGACTCGAGAGTGTCGGTGCCGCATTGCGACACGACAAATGGTCCGCCGGCATCGGTGGGCATTGACTTCAAGTTCGACTCCCGCGTGGGCGACGACGAAGTCAGCGAGGTGAGGTCGCGGTTGCTCGAGGCCGGCTGGACCTCGGCAGGACCTGCCGACGAGTTCTCCGAACTTTTTGTCGGCCACCAAGACTTCACCGCGCTTGTCAGCCCGATCCTGCGAGCTGTTTCCGTATCCGTTCAATCCCCGGAACCTCGGCAGTAGCGGCGGCAGCGTGACGCGCTGGTCGGCGTGAGCGTCCGTCCGCGGAGCGGCCGCGTGGCACGCTGGGAGCCATGAGCACCCCGGATGACGTGACGGCCCTGATCGCCGAGGTCGAGGAGCAGGAACGCGAGCTCGTGCTGCCACGGTTCACGCACGACGACGCGTGGCGGCTCGGCCGTCTGCTCGTCGAGCTGGCGGCGGAGCGCGACCTCGCCGTGACCGTCGACGTGCGCAAGGGTCCGCAGCAGGTGTTCCACGCCGCGCGGGAGGGCACGACGCCCGACAACGACACCTGGGTGGCGCGCAAGGTGCGCGTCGTCGAGCGGTTCGGCGCGTCGTCGTACCTCGTGGGGCTGCGCGCGAAGGCCAAGGGCGAGGACTTCAACGCCAAGCACGGGCTGCCGCTGCAGGAGTACGCCGCGCACGGCGGCGCGTTCCCCGTCCGGGTCTCCGGTGTGGGGGTCGTCGGTGTCGTGACCGTCTCCGGCCTTGCGCAGGGCGACGACCACGCGCTCGTCGTCGAGGCGCTGCGGGATCTCGTCGGTCCCGCCGGCACCGCCGGCTGATCGTGACCGCGCTCCTCCTGACCAACGCCCGGTTGGCGGGCGGCGCCGAGCCGGTCGACGTGCTGCTCGACGGGGGGCGGATCGCGGCCGCCACGCCGACAGGCGCGGGCGGCGGGCACGCCGTCGTCGCGGGGGACGTCGTGGACCTGGACGGGCGCACGGTCGTGCCCGGCCTGTGGGACGCGCACACGCACCTCACGCAGTGGGCGCTGGTGCGGCACCGGCTCGACGTGTCGTGGGCGACCAGCGCCGCGCACGCCGCCGACCTGGTCCGTGACCGGCTCGACCACGCCGCCCCGCCCGCCGGCGGGCAGCCGCTGGTGGGCTACGGGTTCCGCTGGGCCACGTGGCCCGACGAGCCGACAGCCGCGCTGCTCGACGCCGTCGCGGGCGACGTGCCGGTCGTGCTGCTGTCGGGCGACCTGCACAGCGCGTGGGCGTCGACGGCGGGCCTGCGCTTCCTCGGCCTCGACCCCCACCCCACCGGCCTCCTGCGCGAGGAGGAGTGGATGCCCGCGAGCCCACGCATCGTCACCGTGGACGACGACGTCGCCGACGCGCTGGTGGCGGACGCGGCACGGGCCGCGGCCGGACGCGGCGTCGTCGGCGTCGTCGACTTCGAGGTGGCCGACAACCTCACCGCGTGGCGCCGACGGCTGGCCGCCGGCTGGGACGGGCTACGGGTGCGCGCGGGCGTGTGGGAGCAGCACCTGGACGCCGTGCTCGATGCCGGGCTGCGCGACGGCGACCGGCTGGGCGACCAGGCGGGCGACCACCCGCTGGTGACGCAGGGACCGCTCAAGGTCATCAGCGACGGCTCGCTGAACACGCTCACCGCGTACTGCTTCGACCCGTACGCCGGCGTCGGCGGCCCGGACGCGCACGGCGTGCTCAACGTCGCCACCGATCACCTCGTCCCGCTCATGGCCGGCGCGCACGACGCCGGGCTGCGGTGCGCGATCCACGCCATCGGTGACCGGGCGAACGCCCTCGCGCTGGACGCGTTCGAGGCGTCCGGAGCGCGCGGGTCGGTGGAGCACGCGCAGCTGCTGCGCCCGGCCGACGTCGCGCGGTTCGCGGCGCTCGGCGTGACGGCGAGCGTGCAGCCCGAGCATGCGATGGACGACCGGGACGTGGCCGAGGAGCTGTGGCCCGGCCGCACCGCGCGGGCGTTCCCGCTTGCCGAGCTGCGCGCCGCCGGGGTACGGCTGGCGCTCGGCTCCGACGCGCCCGTCGCGCCGCTCGACCCGTGGGTCGCGATCGCGTCGGCCGTCACGCGATCGCGCGACGGCCGCGAGCCGTGGCACCCGGAGCAGCGCATCGACGTGCGCGCGGCCCTGGAGGCGTCGGTCGACGGACGGCCCCTCCGCCTCGCCGTCGGCGGCCCCGCCGACCTCGCGATCCTGGACGCCGACCCGCTCGCGGCCGGCGCGCCGTCCGACGCCGGAGAGCACGACGCCGTCGAGCACGCCGCCGCCCTGCGCACCATGCCCGTGAGCGGCACGCTCGTCGCCGGCCGCTGGACGCACCGCGCGCTCTGAGACGTGAGGTGCCGGTCGAGCCGTGTCGGCCGAGCTCGTCGAGACCACGTCCGCGGGTCTCGACGAGCTCGACCGGCGGCGGTCAGCCGCGGAGCTCGTCGATCTCCGCGAGGAGGGCGTCGCGCTGCGCGGGGTCGTCGACGTACCGCTCGACGAGTCGCTCCAGCACGGTCCACCGCTCGTGCTGCAGGGCGGTGACGATCGCGATCGCCTGCCCCGTGGACAGGTCGAGCTCCGCGAGGCCGGTGAGCACCCCGCCGGGCTGTTCGGGCTCCTGGTCCTGCGCCGACTTCCAGCCGATGAACGCGCCGGGACGGTTGGTGATCATGCCCTCCACGCCCAGGTCGGTGAACGTGGCCCAGTCCGCGGCGGAGTCGATCGTCCACACGAAGACGCCGACGCCGGCGTCGTTGAGGTCGCGCACCACGGACGGCCGCGTCGCGAGCGCGGTGCCGGACGGGTTGTAGTACGTGAGGTGCAGCTCCTCCGCCTTCGCGACCGGGTCGGCGTCGAGGGTGCCGCGCAGCAGGCCCAGGGGGATCTGCGGCGCCCGCTCGTAGGCGTACCTCAGGACGTTCTCGTCGAACGACTGGATGACCATCCGGTCGTCGAGCCCGGCCTCGACGATCATGTCGACCACCCGGTGCACCTGCTCGCGCGTCTCCGGCCCCTTGATCTCCAGCAGCATGTCCGAGCTGCCGGTGTCCATGAGGTCGAGCGTCTGCGCGAACGTCGGTACCGGCTCGGCCACGAACGCCGGGCTGAACCACGACCCGGCGTCCAGCCCGGCCACGGTGGCGCCGTCGAGCAGGGCCACGTCGCCCACCCCGTCGGTGGTGCGGTCCACGGTCTGGTCGTGCATGACGACCGGCACGCCGTCGGCGGTGGTGTGCACGTCGATCTCGACGTACTCGGCGCCGGCCTTCATCGCGGCGGCGTACGCGGCCAGCGTGTTCTCCGGGTTGACGGCGGAGTAGCCGCGGTGCGCGGCGGTGTCGGGCAGCTCGCCGGGCTCGTTCACCACGGGCTTGGGCGCGAGCTCGGTGACGACGACGTCGTCGATGCTGACGCGGGCGCCGTCGGCGGAGAAGCCCAGCACGCCGTCGTCGGACCGGTCGATGCGGCCCTCCAGCACCTCCTGGCCGTCGTAGATCCAGGTGACGTCGCGGCCCTGCACCTCGATCGCGATCGGCACGTCGGTGCCGACCCCGGCGTCCGACGGGCCGGCGGCGGTGTACGGCACGCTCCACGCGTTCGCGGCGGTGCGCTGGGCGATCTCGAGGCCGTTGCTCGCCGTCGTGGTGGACCGCATCGCGGCCTGCCACCACGGCACGCCGCCCGACGGGTCGATGTCGAGGATCGGCGCGAGCCAGCGGGCGGCGTTGTTCACGGCGTCGAAACGCACCGTGGCCTCGAGGCGGTAGTTCTCCAGGTGCGGGCCGAAGGTGATGCGGCCGATGCTCGCCGGCTCGCCGACGAGGCGGCCGTCCTGCACGGCCCAGTCGCCTGCGGCGGCGGCCCAGCCGTCCGGCAGCGCTCCGTCGGCGACGTCGTCGAAGTCTTCGGCGTAGGCGACGTCGCCGGGCTTGGCCGTCAGCGGCGCGGCCGCGGCGACGGGCGGGGCGACGACGGTCGCCGCGGCCGAACCGCCGGCCACCGCGGCGGCGATCGTGAAGGCGAGCACACCCGAGACGGTGCGCGCACCGGGAGGGGCGAGCAGGGCGCGGCGTCGGGCCCGAAGGTGGTGGGCAGTCATGGCGTTCCTCTCTGGCGGGACGAGATCGCCACGCTACGAAGGACGGGTTGCCCTCGCCACGGCGGGCAGGTGGCGCGCCGACGACGAGCGGGCGAACTCTCGGTGCGACGGGCCCGTCGGACGGCTCCGATCGGGGCGCGCACGGTGGGAGACTGCGTAGATGAGTGACGCCGAGACGCGGCTGCGGGCGCGGCTGGCCGAGGTCGAGGCGAGGCTCGCGGCGCAGCGGAACGCCGTCGCCGGCATCGTCGACGCGGCGCGGGACGCGAACGTCGACGACGAGCACGACCCGGAGGGTGCGACGCTCGCGTGGGAGCGGCAGCAGGCGGCGGCGCTCGCGGCCGAGGCCGGGCGAGAACGCGACGAGCTGCTCGCAGCGCTCGACCGTGTGGCCGACGGCACCTACGGCGTGTGCGAGGTGTGCGGCCGCCCGATCCCCGAGGCTCGCCTGGAGGCCAGGCCCGCCGCCACCCGCTGCGTCGAGCACGCGCGCTGATCCGCGGGGTCAGCCCGCGTCGACGGACATCCCTCGCCACGCGACGCGGACGGCCTCGTGGCAGCGGGCGGTGGTCCCGGGGTCGTCCAGCGCCACGCCGCGCACGACGTACTGGTAGTAGAAGACCCCGTTGATCAGGTCGATGCACGCGTCGACGTCGACGTCGGGCCGCAGGATCGCCCGCTCGATGCCGGCCTGCAGCACCGCGACCAGCGCGCCGCGCCGCCGGGCCACGTGCGAGCGCCAGTACGCCTGGGCGAGCCTGCGGTCCGTCATCGCCAGCCGCATGCGCAGGCGGAAACGTTCCTCCGGGTAGCTCCGGCCGGCGGCCTGCGCGGCCGGGGAGAACGCCGCCAACAGGTTCTCCAGCAGGTCGCCGGTGAGCGGGATCGCGTACGGCTCGCGTCCGCGGTCGAGGGCCTCCGCGACGAGGTCGGTCATGCTCGGCCACCGGCGGTAGAGCGCGGCGCGGCTCACGCCGCTCCGCTCGACCACCCGCGTCACGGTGACCTCCTCGCCCCGCTCCAGGAGAGCGACCGCGGCGTCGAGGATGCGCTCGTCGTGGCCCTCGGCGCGGGGGCGGCCGGGACGCCGGCCGGAAGGGCTACCGGCACGACCGCCGGGGACGCGGCGCTCGGCCACGACCCCGGCGGTCGACGTCGGGACGGTGGTCACGCCTGGGCCGGCTCGACGGGCCCGAGCGCCCGCTCGCGCAGCCGGGCGACGAGCCCGTCGGTGAGCCCCGCCGCCCGCAGCGGCGCGAGCGGGTCGCCGTGGCGCTCGGTGAGCGTGCCGAGCAGCTCGCGCATCGGCGCCTCGGAGAACTCCGTGCGGACGGCGGCCCGCGCCGCCTCGTCGAGGTCGAGCCCGAACTTGCGCATCAGCGGCTGCATCATGGGCGAGATGCGCGCCATGATCGCCGCCGAGTTGGCGCCCGTGCGGGCGTAGTCGGTCACGATGTCGTCCTGCTCGGCGCCGAGGGTGAGCAGCAGGGCCGCCGCGAGCACGCCGGTGCGGTCCTGGCCGGCCGCGCAGTGGAACGCGACCGCGCCGGGGGCGTGGGCGACGATCGCCAGGGCCGTGACGATCTGCGGCGCCGCGTCGGAGTACATCCGCAGGTACAGGCGGCCGAACCGGCTCTGGTCGATCATGTCGGCGGCCGGGGTGCCGTCGGGGAAGTGCGCGGCGTCGTCGGCCGCGCCGTCGGCGGCCTGCCCGATGTTCGCCATGAACGGCACGTGGTGGTAGGTCACCGTCGGCTGCGCGCCGAGCGGGCCGCGGCCGGTGATGCCGACCTCGTCGGCCGAGCGCAGGTCGATCACCGCGCGAAGGCCGTTCTCGACGAGCGCGTCCGCGTCGCCCGGCGTGACGATCGAGAGGTCGTCGGCGCGGACGGCGAAGCCTTCGCGCACGGCGCCGCCGGCGACCGGGATGCCGCCGAGGTCGCGGAGGTTGACGGGGGCGCTCAGGGGCAGGTCCGCCGGGGTGGCGGTGGTCGGGTCGACGGGGATGTCGGTCAGGGTCACGTGATCTTCCTTCGGATGACGGCGCTGGCCTGGTCGATGACCGTGACCAGCACGATGATGCAGATGACGATCGCGGAGAGGTGCCCGTAGTCGTACATCTTCATGGCGGTGGTGAGCTCCAGGCCGATGCCGCCGGCACCGACCATGCCGAGGATGGTCGCGCCGCGCACGTTGCCCTCGAAGAGCAGCAGCGTGTACGACACGAGCAGCGGCCCGGCCTGGGGCAGGACGCCGTACTGCACGACCTGGCGCTTGGACGCGCCGACGGCCTGCATGGCGACCACGGGGCCGTCGTCGACGGACTCCATGGCCTCGGCGAAGACCTTGCCGATCGAGCCGATGGACCCGACGGTCATCGCGAGGATGCCGGCGAACGGGCCGAGGCCGACGGCCGAGACGAACATCAGGGCGAACACCAGGTCCGGCAGGGACCGGATGACGTTCATGACCCAGCGGGTGGGGTAGTACAGCCACCTCGGGGCGATGTTCGACGACGCCCCGAACGCGACGACCAGGGACAGCACGGCGCCCAGCACGGTGCCGACGACCGCCATCTGCAGCGTCTCGATCAGCAGCTCGACGATGACGTCGAGCTTGTCCCACGTGGGCGGGAACAGGCGCGAGAGGAACTCGCCCATGTTGGCCGCGCCCTCGCCGAGCTTCGCGAAGTTGAACTCCGCCCCGACGAACGACCAGACGAGCACGGCGAGCGCGACCGGCACGCCCAGCATGAAGCGGGCGCGCGGCACCCGGAACGCGTGCTCCAGCCGGTCCCGCTCGCGCGGGTCGAGGCGCGGCTTGTCGGTGGGACGGCCGCGCCGCGCGGAATCCTTCGAGCGGGCCTTCGTGGCGGGCTCGGTGTCAGGCGCGGCGAGCGTCATCGTCGTCCCCCTCCTCGTCGTCGCCGGCGTAGAGCACCTCGAGCTTGTCGGCGTCGAGCTCGGCCGTCGGCGCGCTGACGACCATCTCGCCGTGGCGCAGGCCGACGATCCGGTCCGAGTGCTCGAGCGCGAGCGGCAGCACGTGCAGGCTGACGAGCACGGGGATGCCGTCCTCGCGGGCGATGTCGTGCAGCAGCTCGAGCACGGAGTGCGACATCTTCGGGTCGAGGGAAGCCACGGGCTCGTCCGCGAGGACGAGCCGCGGCCGCTGCATGAGGGCGCGGGCGATGGCGACGCGCTGCTGCTGCCCGCCGGACAGCGTCCGGGCCTGGTCCTTCGCCTTGTGCGCGATGCCGACGCGGTCCAGCAGCTCCAGGGCCCGCTTGCGGTGGCCGCTGGTGAAGCCGCCGCCGAGGTTGATCGGCCCGGCGTCGTGCAGCGCGCCGGTGAGCACGTTCGTCAGCACGCTGAGGCGACCGACGAGGTTGAACTGCTGGAAGATCTGCCCGACGGAGGCGCGGAGGCTGCGCACCTGTCCGTGGCGCAGGTTGGTCAGGTCGTAGCCGGCGACGCGCACCGAGCCGTCGTTCACCGGGGCGAAGCCCGTGAGGCTCTTCATGAGCGTCGACTTGCCGGACCCGGACGAGCCGAGCAGCGCGACGAGCTCGCCGGGGAACAGGTCGAGGTCGACGCCGTCGAGCACGAGCGGCCCGTCGCCGTAGGCGACCCGCAGGCCCCGCACGGTCGCGAGCGGCAGTCCCGTGCTGGTCGAGGTGGTGGTCGCGGTCATCGTGCTCACGACCCGCTCAGGTCCGAGATGTCGACGTCGGCGATGGCGGCGATGTCGACGAAGGGCTGGAAGATCTCGGCGTCGGGCTCGAGGATCGGCTCGGTGCCCTGCATCGCCTCCATCATCGCGCCCAGCTGCTCGGCGTTCTCCTCGGTGAACACGTTCGGGAGCGCCTCGAGCAGCAGCTCGCGCTTGTCGTCCGCGAGCTCCTGGTCGGACAGCACGGTCACGGCGACCGGCATGGAGGCGCTCTCGCCGATCGAGCGCGTCTCCCCCTTCTCGAACGGGAACATCGGGTCGCCGGACCCCGCCATCGTCGGGAAGATCGTCGACGTGCAGGCGACGTCGGCCTGGCCCTCCTTGAGCGCGGTGAAGCTCATGTCGTGGCCGCCGGAGAACAGCGCCTGGTAGTCGGCGTCCTTCTCCAGGCCGGCGTCGTGCAGCATCGCCACGGGCATGAAGTAGCCGGAGCTGGACGCCGGGTCGGCGAAGGCGACGACCGTCTCGGGCGTGACGTCCTCGAGCGACTGCAGCGGCGAGTCGTCGAGCACGAGGCAGGTGGAGACCGGGGAGTCGTCGCCGGGCCACGCGACGAGGGAGTCGACCTCGCCCGTGTTGACCGCGAGCGCGGACGGGAAGCCGCTCATGAAGCCGATGTCGACGTGGTGGTTGCGGAGGGCCTCGACGACGGCCGTGTAGTCGGGCACGTCGACGATCTCGACCTCGCGGCCGGTCTCCGCCTCGACGAGGGAGGCGAAGGCGTCGATCGGGTTCTCCGCGGTCGGGTCGTCTCCGAGCGGCGTGGTCGCGAACGTGATGGGGGCGTTCGCGTCGGCGGCGGCGGCTTCCGGCGTGCCGGAGCTCGAGCAACCGCCGAGGACGAGCAGGCCCAGAGCGGGGAGGGCGCGGGCGCGCATGGGCGTTCCTTTCGGGGTGGTCCGTGGACCGACGGATATCGCGACTGGCGATACCGGAATGACACCCCGTCAAGGTGACGGGGAATTACGAGACCGCCGGACCTGAAACCGAAGACTCGGTGAACAAACGGGTGCCCGCCCGAGTGCCCGCCCGAGTGCCCGCCCGAGTGCCCGCCCGAGTGTTGTGAGCATGAATTTGGCCCAGTTTCGCGAGCGAAACAGGGCCAAATTCATGCTCACAACACTCGGCGGGTGGCAGCATGTCCCGGTGCGCGTGGAGCCCGTGACCCCCGACGGCGTGGTCGGCCACGTCGTGGCGCGGGTGCTCGCCCGCGACGGGGCGACGCCGGTGCGCGTGCTGGTCGACGGGCATCCGTCGACCCGGCCCGACGAGCTCGCCGACGCGCTGGTCGAGCCGCTCCGGGCCGCGGGCCGACCGGTCGCCCGGGTCCGGGTGCGCGACTTCCTGCGGCCCGCGTCGCTGCGGCTGGAGCGCGGCCGCCGCGACCCGGACGCGCTGCTCGACGAGTGGATCGACGTGGGCGGCCTCAACCGGGAGGTTCTCACCGGCGTCGTCCGGCGGGGCCGATGGCTGCCGACCCTGCGCGATCCCCAGACCGATCGAGCGACCCGCGCCGCCTACGTCGACGCCGCGCCCGGGGTCGTCGTCGTGCTCGACGGCTCGCTCGCCCTCGGCCGCGGGCTCGACGTCGACCTCGGCGTGCACCTCGCCCTACGGGCGGCGACGGAGACGCGCAACACCCCGCTCGACGACGCGTGGACCCTCGCCGCGTACGGTCGCTACCGCCGCGAGGTCGCGCCCGAGCGGCGGGCGGACGTCGTCGTGCGCGTGGACCACCCCGACCGGCCCGCGCTGGTGCTGCGCGACTGAGCCGGGGCGGGAGCCTCGCACGCCTACGGGCCTGGCGTCGACGACGTCATCACCGACGACCGCCGGCGGCAAGCACGGCCGCGAGGCCCTCTTGCAGGTCCTCGACGAAGTACTCGGGAACCTCCAGCGCCGGGAAGTGGCCCCCGGCCTCGGGCGTCGTCCATCGGACGATCCGTCGGTACCGCTCCTGTGCCCAGGGGCGCGGGCACTTCTCGATGTCCCGGGGATACATGGTGATGGCCGACGGGACGTCGACCCGGAGCCCGGGGTCCATCGAGCTGTGGCTCTCGTAGTAGATGCGGGCCGCCGACGCGCCGGTCCGCGTCAGCCAGTAGAGCGTGACGTCGTCGAGGACGCGGTCCCTGGGGATCATCTCGAACGGGCCGTCCTCGGTGTCCGACCATTCGGCGAACTTGTCGAGGATCCAGGCGAGGAGCCCGACCGGCGAGTCGACGAGCGAGTACCCGATGGTCTGCGGGCGGGTCGCCTGCTGCTTCGCGTACGCCCCGCGGGGGCCCTCGTAGAACTCGCGGGTCTGCTCGGCCCAGGCGCGCTCGGCCACCGTCAGCCCGTCCGTGGGCAACCCGGGCGGGGCGTCCGCGAACGTGGTGTGGATGCCGAGGACGTGCTGCGGGAACCTGCCGGCGAGGACCGTGGTGATGTTGCCGCCCCAGTCGCCGCCGTGGGCGAGGAACCTGTCGTAGCCGAGCCTCCCCATCAGCTCCACCCAGGCGGCCGCGATCTTCTCGGTGCCCCACCCGGTGGTGGCCGGCCTGTCGCTGTAGCCGAAGCCCGGCAGCGACGGGGCCACGACGTGGAACGCCGGCGCGCCTGCGTCCTCCGGGTCCGTCAGCTCGTCGATGACGTGGGTGAACTCGGCGACGCTGCCCGGCCACCCGTGCGTCATGACCAGCGGGGTGGCGTCAGCGCGGGCGGATCGGCGGTGCAGGAAGTGGATCCCCAGGCCGTCGATGGCCGTGCGGAACTGGCCGATCCGGTCGAGGCGCGCCTCGAACGACCGCCAGTCGTACCCGGTGCGCCAGTAGTCCACGACGTCCACGAGGTCGGCGAGCGGAACCCCCTGCTCCCACCGGCGAGGCCCGGGCGCGGCACGGTCGACGGTCTCGGCCTCCGGCAGCCGTGCGGCGGCCAGCCGCGCGCGCAGGTCGTCGAGGTCGGCGTCGGTCGCGCGGGCCTCGAACGCGAGCACGTCGCTGGTCGGGTGGTCCATGAGCCTCTAGCCGCAGAGGCAGAACGGGTGCCCGGCCGGGTCGGCGAACACCCGGAAGGTCTTGCCCTCGCCCGGCAGCCGCGTGGCCCCGGCGGCGAGCGCGGCCGCCTCCGCCTCGTCGAGGCCCGGCGGGCCGACCGACAGGTCGAGGTGCAGCTGCTGGGGGTAGGCGGGGTCGGGCCAGCGGGGGGCGCTGTACCCCTCGACCTGCTGGAACAGGACGGACCTCTCGCCGCCCAGCATCGCCATCCCCTCGGCGTCGTACACCACCGGGTCGCCGAGCAGCCGCGACCAGAACGCCGCCGCCGCCGACGCGTCCGGCACGTCGAAGGTCACGCCCATGACGGTGAGCCCGTCGTTGTCGGGCGCGTGGCACAGGTCGAACGGGTGCCCGGCCGGGTCGGCCAGCGTGGTCCACTCCTCGTTCTCGCGCAGCACGGTGGCGCCGAGCCCGACGGCGCGGGCGACCTCCGCGGCGACGTCCGGCACGCGCAGGTCGAGGTGCAGCTGCTGCGGGCGGTCCTGCCCCGGCCACGCGGGCGGCACGAGGCCGGGGGCGGGCTGGAAGGCGAGCGACCACCCGTCGGGGGTGTTCAGGGTGATCCAGTCGTCGCCGTCCTGGGCCTGCTCCACCTCGGCCCCCGTCAGCGACCGCCAGAAGTCGGCCGAGGCCCGCGTGTCCGGGGCGTCGAAGACGACCGCGTCCAGGACGGCGATCGTGGACGACGGGGCTGTGGTGCTCTCGCTCATGCTGGGGCTCCTTCTCGGGAGGGTTCGTCGTCGGTCGGCCCGTCCTGGATGACGAGCAGCATGGTGCCCTCGGGGTCGCTCACGTAGGCCACCCGCTCGCCCCACGGCATGTCGGCGGGCGGGACGACGACCGCCCCGCCCGCGGCGGGGGTGGCCGCGACGACGGCGTCCAGGTCGGGGACGTACACGCAGACGTCGACGGCGTGCCCGGTCGCGGGCAGGGGGATCTCGCCGTACAGGGCGGGCGCGGTGCCGACGCCGAGCGCGACCTGCCCGGTGCCGACGCGCAGCGTCACGTACACCGGGTCGCCCTCGGGCGGGAACTGGTACGCCTGCTCCGCGCCGAACGCGCGCACCCAGAACTGCCGCGCCGTCGCCAGGTCGCGACAGTTGACGATGGGGAACACCTCTCCGCGTGCCATCCCGCCAGTGTGATCCACGCCACCGACAGCCGCCGGTCCGGCGGGTGTACGACGCCGCCCGAAGGGACGATCATGCTGCCCACCGCCGTCGTGAGCACAGTGTCGTGAGCACCGCCGTCGTGAGCACCCGTCGAGGACCCAGGGGGACGCATGATCGTCGCACCGTTCGGCCGGTTCACCGAGGGGCGCGTGCCGGACCCGGGCGTCGCGCGCCTGTTCACGCGCGAGAACCGCTGGCAGGCGCGGCTCGACGTCGAGGCGGCGCTCGCGCTCGCCGAGGCGGACGCGGGCCTCATCCCGAAGGAGTCGGCCCGCGCCATCGCCCTCACCGCGCGCATCGAGAAGCTCGACATCAAGCGCGTCCTGGCCGCCACGGCCGAGGCGAGCCACCCGCTCGTCCCGCTCATCGAGGAGTTCGCGCGGGCCGTCGGGTCCAAGCACGGCGGCTGGGTGCACTGGGGCGCCACGACGCAGAACATCACGCAGACCGCGGACGTGCTGGTGCTGCGCGACGCGCACCGGGCGATCCTGGGCCAGCTCGGGCGCGTGCTGCGCTCCGCCGCGGCGCTCGCGGAGTCGTCCGCCACGATGCCGATGGCCGGGCGCACGCACAGCCAGCACGCGGTACCCGTGACGTTCGGGTTCAAGGTCGCGGTGTGGATCGACCAGCTCGCGGCGCACACCGAGCGGCTGGAGCGGCTCGACGACCGGCTGTTCTGCGTGCTCATGGGCGGGGCGGCGGGGACGTTCGCGTCGTTCGGGGGCGCGGGCCGGGCGATCGAGGCGGGGGTCGCCCGGCGGCTCGGGCTGCACCCGATGCGGGTGCCGTCACGGGCGGTGAACGACGGCATCGTGGAGCTCGTCCTCGTGCTCGCCCAGCTCGCGGGCACGATCGGCAAGATCGGCAAGGACGTGTACGCGCTGATGCAGCCGGAGTTCGCGGAGGCGGCCGAGCCCGTGCCGGAGGGCACGGTCGGCAGCTCGACGATGCCGCACAAGCGCAACCCGCAGCTCGCGCTGGACATGCTGACGATGTCGGCGGAGCTGCGTGCGCTCGCGGCCCCGGCGCTCGAGTCGATGCTGCACGACCAGGAGGCCAACGGGGCGATGACGGCCCTGCTGGAGGACGTGGCGGCGTCGGCGGCGGTGCTCGCCGGGGACATGCTGGCGCGGCTCGAGGTGGTGGTGGGCGGACTCGAGCTCGACCCGGAGCGGATGCGCGCCAACATGCGGCTGTCGGAGGGCATGATCGGCTCGGAGTCCCTCATGCTCGCCCTCGGGGAGAAGATCGGCCGGCAGCGCGCGCACGACGTCGTGTACGACGTCGCGCAGGCGGCTGCCACCGGGGGGCGGCCGTTCGTCGAGCTGCTCCGCGAGGACCCGCTCGTCGGCGCGACGTTCTCGGGCGACGAGCTGCGCGTCCTCCTCGACCCCGCCGGCTACCTCGGCCTGAGCGCCGAGACCGCACGGGACCTCGCCGGCTGCGCGCGGTCCGTGGCCGACCGGCTCGACGCCCTGCCCGCCCGGGTGGAGCTCGCCACGAGGTAGCGCGCGCCGGTCGTCATGTCCCGGCCGTCCGGGCCCACGCTTGACGCTTGCGATCAAACCGGTTTAACTGTGGATCGTTAAACCGGTTTGATTCGAGTGCGGTGACGCGGTGAGGGGTGACGGGGTGGTCACGATCGAAGACGTCGCGCGTGCCGCGGGGGTCAGCAAGGGGACCGTCTCCCTCGTCTACAGCGGCAAGCGTCCGATCTCGCCGGCGACCCGGGCCCGCGTCCTCGACGCCGCGGCCGAGCTCGACTGGGTCCCCAGCTCCCGGGCGCGGGCGCTCGCGACGCGACGCAGCCAGACCATCGGCCTGGTCCTGGCGCGCGACCCGGAGATCATCGCCACCGACAGCTTCTTCGCTCGCTTCGTCGCGGGCGCCGAGTCCGTGCTCGCGACCCGCTCGATGGGCCTGCTGCTGCAGGTCGTCTCGACCCCCGAGCAGGAGCGCGACGCCTACCGCAGCCTCGCCCGCGGCCGCGCGGACGCGGTGATCCTCACCGACCTGCTCGTCGACGACCCCCGCCCCGCTCTGCTCGCCGACCTGCGCCTGCCCGCCGTCGTCGTCGGCGCGTCACCGGACCCCGCGCCGCACCCGCGCGTCCTCAGCGACGACCGCGCGGCCGTCCGCGACGTCGTCGACCACCTCGTGGGGCTCGGTCACGAGCGCATCGCGCACGTGAGCGGGCCCGCCGGCTACGTGCACGGGCACGACCGGCGGGCGGCGTTCGTCGACGCGATGGCCGCGCACGGCCTCGACCCCGCGCTGGTCGTCGAGGGCGACTTCAGCGCGCAGTCGGGCCGCGAGGCGACCGCCCGCCTGCTCGACGCCGACGACCGGCCCAGCGCGATCGTCTACGCGAACGACGTCATGGCGATCGCCGGCCTGAACCACGCGCAGTCCCGCGGGGTTCGTGTCCCCGACGACCTCGCGATCACCGGCTTCGACGACATCGAGCTCGCCGCGCACCTGACGCCGTCGCTCACCACCGTGCAGACGGACGTCGTGAGCTGGGGGCGCCGCGCCGCCGAGGTCCTGCTGCGCCACCTCGACGGTGCCGTGCCCGAGGACGCCTGGATCGCACCGTCGCGCCTCGTGGTGCGCGAGAGCACCGCCGGCGCGCCGGCCGCCCGCACCTGAGCGCGGACCGAACGTGACCACCGCACGACACTCGACGAGGAGGAACATGTCGCACCGCCGCCGCGCCGCCGCGGCCTCAGTCGCCGTCGCCGGAGCACTCGCGCTGGCCGGCTGCGCGAGCCCGCCGGCCGCGCCCGATCTCGACGCCACGGGGGACATCACCATCTGGTTGTCCAACAACGAGTTCGAGCTCGCCTGGGGCAACGGGATGGTCGAGCGCTGGAACGCCGAGCACCCCGACGAGCAGGTCACGGTCCAGGAGATCCCGGCCGGGTCGACGTCCGAGGAGGCGATCACGGCTGCGGTCACGGCCGGCACGGCCCCGTGCCTCGTCTACAACGTCTCCCCGGCCGCGGCTCCGCAGTGGCAGGAGCAGGGCGGCCTCGTCGACCTCACCCGGTTCGACGGGGGCGAGCAGTACGTCACGGACCGCACCGGCGAGGCCGCGGAGCAGTACCGGGCCGCCGACGGCGGGATGTACCAGCTCCCGTGGAAGTCCAACCCGGTGATGGTGATGTACAACCGGGCGATGTTCGAGCAGGCCGGGCTCGACCCGGACGACCCGGGCATGACGACCTTCGACGGGTTCCTCGAGGGCTCCCGCACGCTGGTGGAGTCCGGCGCCGCGCCCTCCGCGATCTGGCCGGCGCCCACGAGCGAGTTCTTCCAGTCGTGGTTCGACTTCTACCCGCTCTACCTCGCGACCAGCGGGGGCACGAGCCTGGTGGAGGACGGCGCCGCCACGTTCGACGACGAGAACGGCCGCGCCGTGTGGGAGATGTGGCGCGCCATGTACGCGGAAGGTCTCGCGCCGCGCGAGAGCGCCACGGACGACGCGATGCTCACGGGCGCGACCGCCATGCAGCTCGCGGGCCCCTGGGCGGTGGCCGCCTACGAGGGGACGGTCGACTACGGCTTCTTCCCCGTGCCGACGGCGCACGGCGTGCCGGCCTCCGAGACGTCGACGTTCGCCGACGCGAAGAACGTCTCGATGTTCACCAGCTGCCAGAACCCCGGCACCGCCTGGGAGTTCCTCAGGTTCACGACGAGCGTCGAGGCGGACGGCGCGCTGCTGGAGGCGAGCGGCCAGATGCCGATGCGCACCGACCTCGTGGGGCGGTACCCGGCCTTCTTCGCCGAGAACCCCGGCTACGTCGACTTCGCGGACGCGGCCGAGCGGGACGTCGACGTCCCCGTCATCCCCAACTCCGTCGAGGCCTGGCAGAAGGTGCGCGACGAGTACACCCGGGCGGTCGTGTACGGCGAGGGCGACGTCGACGAAGCCCTCGCCGACGCCGCCGACGCCGTCGACCGACTGATGGAGGAGTGAGCATGGCCTCGACCTCGCCGCGCACCGGACGCACCTGGTGGCAGCGCATCCTCGGCCGGCACCCCGCGGGGACGGCGTTCACCCTGCCCTACGTGGTGTTCCTGGTCGTCGTGTTCGCCTACCCGCTCGTGCTGGCGGTGTGGATGTCGTTCCACGACTACATCTTCACCGCCCCCGGCGTCACGGTGGACGCCCCGTTCGTGGGGCTGGCGAACTACGCGACGGCGCTCACCGACCCGCAGGTGCTCCGCTCGTTCCTCAACACCGCGATCTTCCTGGTGATCAACGTCCCGCTGACGGTGGTGCTGTCGATGGTGATCGCCACCGGCCTCAACGGCATCGTCCGGTGGGCGACGACGTTTCGGGTGGCGTTCTACCTGCCCTACGTCACCGCCAGCGTCTCGCTGATCGGCGTCTGGATGATGATGTTCTCCCAGGACGGCCTGGTGAACACGCTGCTGGGCCCCCTGGCCCCGGATCCCTCCTGGCTGGTGAACCCGCACCTGGCCATGCCGTCGATCGCGCTGTACGTGACCTGGAAGCAGCTCGGCTTCTACATCCTGCTGTACCTGGCGGCGCTCCAGGCGGTGCCCCGCGAGCTCTACGAGTCGGCCTCGCTGGACGGCGCCGGCGCGGTGCGACGGTTCCGCAGCATCACCGTGCCGGGCGTGCGCAACGCGACGACGCTCGTGCTCATCCTCGCGATCATCACCGGCGCGAACCTGTTCACCGAGCCCTACCTGCTCACGAACGGCGGCGGCCCGTACGGGACGTCCGCCACTCCCGTGCTGCTCATCTACCAGCGCGGCCTGCAGCAGACCAACCCGGACGTCGCCTCGGCGATCGGGGTGCTCCTCGTGATCGGCGTGGGCCTGCTCTCGATGATGGCCAACCGGGCCGGGAAGGAGGACTGAGATGTCCCGCGGACTGCGACGAACGAGCCTGTACGCCCTGCTGGGGGTGGCGGGGCTGGCGTTCGTCTTCCCCTTCTACTACATGGTCCTCGGGGCGTTCCAGGAGGCGCCCACCAACGACCCGTCCCAGCTGGTGCCGGACGGCGGCTGGACCCTGCAGAACTTCGCCCTGATCAACGAGCGCGTCGACCTCGCCGGGTCGCTGCTGAACTCCGGGATCTTCACCGTGGGCGTCCTGCTGGGGACGGTGACCTTCGGGCTGCTCGCCGGGTACGCGTCGGCACGCCTCAGGTTCCGCGGCCGCGGCGCCGTGTTCGCGATGATGCTGCTCGTCCAGATGGTGCCGTTCCAGCTGCTCATGGTCCCGCTGTACGTGCAGCTGACCCGCAACTACGGGCTGGGGGACACCCACCTGGGTGTGATCCTGCCCTTCCTCATCAACACGACCGCGGTGTTCATCTTCCGCCAGTTCTTCCGGCAGCTGCCGGAGGCGATCTTCGAGGCGGCCCGGATCGACGGCGCGTCGGAGCTGCGCATCCTGTGGTCCGTCGCGCTGCCGATGGTGCGGCCGGCCTTCATCACCGTCGTCCTCGTGACCTTCATCGGGCCGTGGAACGAGTTCCTCTGGCCGTTCCTCATCACCAAGGACGCGACGATGCAGCCGCTGGCCGTCGCGCTGGCGAACTACATCAGCAACGTGGCCCAGTCGACGGCCAACCCCAACGGGGCGATCCTCGCGGGCGCGTGCGTGCTCGCCTTCCCCGTGATCGTCCTCTTCTGCCTGTTCCAGCGGTACTTCACGTCCACCGACGTCGGCGCCGGCGTCAAGGGCTGACCCCCTCACCACACACCACGAAGGAGCAATCCCGTGTCGACCGTCTCCATCTTCGACGATGCACGATTCCCGCTCGGCCCGTTCGTCCCCTACGAGGGGAACCCGATCATGCGGCCGCGCGGCAACTCGTGGGAGTCGAGCAACCTGTACAACCCGGCTGCGCTGGTCGTCGACGACGAGGTGGTGCTCCTGTACCGCGCCCACGCGGAGGACATCGTGTCCCACGTCGGTCTGGCGCGCAGCACCGACGGTTTCCACTTCGAGCGCGAGCCGGAGCCGATCCTGTCCCCGGAGCACGACTACGAGCGCTTCGGCTGCGAGGACCCTCGCATCGCGTTCATCGACGGGACCTACTACCTGACGTACACCGGGTGGGACCGCACGTCGGCCCAGCTGTGCCTCGCCACGTCCACCGACCTGCACACGTGGACCAAGCACGGCCCCCTGTTCGAGGACTTCGACACGTTCGCGACCGTGGACCCGCGCGGCCACGCGTGGAGCAAGGCGGGCGTCATCGTGCCGTTCCGCATCCAGGGCAAGTGGTGGATGTACTTCGGCGAGGGCGCGATCTACTGGGCCACGAGCGACGACCTCATCAGCTGGACCCCCGGCACCTCGCAGGACGAGCCGATGTACGAGCCCACCCCCGGCTCGTTCGACCGTGACCTGGTGGAGATCGGCACGTCGCCGGTGCTCACCGACAACGGGCTCCTGCTCATGCTGACGAACGGCGCGGTCCGCCACGTGTACGACGACCACGTCGACGTCGACTACCGCTGCGGGCAGGTCGTCATCGACCCGGCGGAGCCCACCAAGGTGCTCGCACGGACCCAGGAGCCCTGGCTGGCGCCGCAGACGTACGAGGACACCCACGGCCTGGTCTCCAACGTGACGTTCGTCGAGGGACTGGTGAAGTTCCGCGGCAGGTGGCTGGCGTACTACGGCCAGAGCGACACGACGCTGGCGGTGGCCGTCCACGACCCGGCCAGCCCGTGGGGCGCCCCCTCGGCCCTGGCTGACTGACCGGCTCGCCCCGCCCCGCCAGCCCGCCCCGCCCGCCCGTCCTGCAGCCGGCGTGACGGGCAGGGCGGGGCGGCCGGTGCCACAGTGGTGCCATGACCCGGAGCGCGGCACGTCGCACGGCCACGGTGGTCGCCGTCGTCGTCCTGCTCGCCGTCTCCGCGTGCGCGGCCGGGCCCAACCCCGGCGTGGACACCTCCACCATCGGCGGCGCCGGGCCGTACGGGTTCTGGTGGGGGCTGTGGCAGGGGATGATCCTGCCGGTCACGTTCGTCGTGTCGCTGTTCACCGACTCCGTGTCGGTCTACGAGGTCCACAACACCGGCAACTGGTACGACTTCGGGTTCGTCCTGGGCATCTCGATGGTCTTCGGCGGCCCGTTCGGCGCGAGCCGCGCCCGTCGGTGACGATGACGGCGGCGGCGGGGGGCACCTTCGACGACGACGAGGTCGCGTTCCTGCGCTCGCAGCCGCTCGCGCGCCTCGCGACGCTGGGCGCCGGCGACCAGCCCGACGTGGTGCCCGTCGCCTACGAGTACGACGGCACCTGCTTCTGGGTGGGCGGCGGCACGACCGTGCTGCGCACGCGCAAGGTGCGCAACGTGACGGCCGGGCGCCGCAGGGTCGCGCTGGTCGTCGACGACCTGCCGTCCTTCGACCCGTTCGTGGCCCGCGGGATCCGGGTGTACGGCGTCGCGGACGGGCCCCTCGAGCGCACGGGCATGACCGGCCCCGGGTCGTTCCTGCGCGTCGTGCCCACGGAGTCGTGGAGCTGGAACCTCGCCGGCGAGCCGGTGGGCGACGACTGGTTCCCCGCCACGTACCGCCGGCACCGGCCCGCGGGCGACTGACCGGGCCGCACCGCTAGGTCCGCGGGCGCAGCCTGACCAGCCGCACCAGCAGCCCGACGGCGAACACGCCGAGCCCGGTGAGCACCGCCCCCGGCGGGAGCGTCACGACCAGCACCGCGCAGCCGGCGAGCCCGAGCGCCTGCAGCCACCGCGGGTAGCGCCGGTGCTCGCCGGTCTGCGTCCACGCGGACGCGTTCGCCACCGCGTAGTAGACGAGCACCCCGAACGACGAGAACGCGATCGCGCCGCGCAGGTCGACGGTCAGGACCAGCGCGACGACGACGGCCGCCACCGCGACCTCCGCCCGGTGCGGCACGAGGAACCGCGGGTGCACGGCGGACAGCCACCGCGGCAGGTCGCCCTCCCGCGCCATCGCGAGCGTCGTCCGGCCGACCCCCGCGACCAGCGCGAGCAGCGCCCCGAGCGATGCGGCCGCGGCGCCCACCCGCACCACGACGCCCGCCCATGGCGAGCCGTCGACGGCGTCGGCGAGCGGCGTCGTCGTGGCGGCCGTGCCGTCGAGGCCGAGCGCGGCGAGCAGCGTCACCGCGACCACCGCGTAGACGACGACGGCGCCGCCCAGCGCGCCGACGATCGCCCGCGGGATGGCGCGCCGCGGGTCGCGCACCTCCTCGCCGAGCGTCGCGACGCGCGCGTACCCCGCGAAGGCGAAGAACAGCAGGCCCGCCGCCTGCAGCACGCTGTAGACCACCTCGCCGGTTGAGCCTGCGCCGCCCTGAGCCGGTCGAAGGGTCGAAACCCCGTTCGTGGTCTCGACGGGCTCGACCGACGTGGCGACAGGCTCGACCGACGATCCGCCCCACGCGACCGCCGTCCACACCGCGAGCGCCAGCAGCACCAGCGCGACGACCCAGCGTGCCAGCCGCGCCGTGCGGGTCACGCCGCGGTAGTTCACGGCGGCGAGCGCGACGACGGCGAGCGCCGCCACGGCGCGCTCCCAGCCGGCGGGCGCGGCGTAGGCCGCGAACGTCAGCGCCATCGCCGCGCAGCTCGCCGTCTTGCCCACGACGAAGCCCCATCCGGCCATGTAGCCCCACCAGGGGCCGAGGCGCTCGCGCCCGTACACGTACGTGCCGCCCGACGTCGGGTACTGGGCGGCCAGCTGCGCCGACGACGTCGCGTTGCCGTACGCGACGACGGCCGCGACGGCGAGCGCCAGCAGCAGCGCGGCGCCCGTCCCGGTGGGCAGCACCGCGCGCGCGGCGGGCGCGAACGCCGCGAAGACGCCCGCGCCGATCATCGAGGCCAGCCCGACGACGACGGCGTCGGCGGTGGTGAGACGGCGCGCGAGTTCGGTCACCTCGCGATCATCCCCGACCCAGGTCTTGCGCCCCGGCTGAACGCCTGTTTAGGGTATTGAACATGCGTTCAGCCGAGGCAGGCGACACCAGCGCCCGGGCGAGGATCCTCGACGCCGCGGTGCTGCGCTTCGCACGCTCGGGCTTCCGCGCGTCGGTCCGCACGATCGCGGCCGACGCCGACGTCAGCCCGGCGCTCGTCATCCACCACTTCGGTTCCAAGGACAAGCTGCACGCCGCGTGCGACGAGCAGGTGCTCGCGTGGATCGCGGAGTCGAAGCGGCGGAACATGGGCCCGGCCACGTCCGGCCGGCTCCTCGAGGTGCTCGCCCAGACCGACGAGCTCGCCCCCCTGGTGGGCTACGTGCTGCGCTCGCTGCAGGCGGGCGGGCCCGTGGGCAAGGCGTTCGTCGAGCACATGATCGACGACGCCGAGAAGTACACCGCCGAGGCCGTCGAGCAGGGCATGGCCAGGCCGAGCCGGGACGAGCGGGCGCGGGTGCGCTACCTCGTGTACTCCTCGCTGGGGTCGTTGCTGCTGTCCGTCACGATGAACCCGCCGAAGGACCCGGAGGACGTGAACGCCGCCGTCCGCGCCTTCATGGACGACCTCTACCTGCCGATGCTCGAGCTCTTCACCGAGGGCTTCCTCACCACCCGTCGCATGCTCGACGACTACCTCCTGTACGTGTCGGACCCGCCCCGTGAGGACGACGACCTCACGACCAGCGGCATCCGTTGACACCCACGACGAAGAGGAACCATGACCACCCAGAGCACGGCGGGCGCGCCCGCCATCGAGATCCACGACCTGCACAAGTCGTTCGGCACCGTCAAGGCCCTGGACGGCCTGGAACTGACCGTCACCCACGGCCAGGTGGCCGGCTTCCTCGGTCCGAACGGCGCCGGCAAGTCCACCACCATCCGCGTCCTGCTCGGCCTGCTCCGCAAGGACTCCGGGAACGTCCGCCTGCTCGGCGGCGACCCGTGGCGCGACGCCGTCGGCCTGCACCGCCGTCTGGCGTACGTGCCCGGCGACGTGTCCTTGTGGCCGAACCTGTCCGGCGGCGAGGCGATCGACTACCTCACCCGCCTGCGGGGCAAGGTCGACAAGAGGCGCAAGGCCGAGCTGCTGGAGCGGTTCGAGCTCGACCCCACGAAGAAGGCGCGCACCTACTCCAAGGGCAACCGGCAGAAGGTCGCGCTGGTCGCGGCGTTCATGACCGACGTGGACCTGCTCGTCCTCGACGAGCCGACGTCCGGCCTCGACCCGCTCATGGAGTCCGTCTTCATGGACTTCGTGCGCGGGGCGAAGGACCGGGGCACCTCCGTGCTGCTGTCGAGCCACATCCTGTCCGAGGTCGAGAAGGTGTGCGACACCGTGACGATCATCCGGGCGGGCCGCTCCGTGGAGTCGGGCACGCTCGACCAGCTGCGCCACCTCACCCGGTCGACGGTCACGACGGTCGTGACGGGCGACCCGGCCGGCCTGTCCGTGCTCCCAGGTGTGCACGACGTGCAGACGACGGCCGTCGAAGAGGGCACCCGCGTCACCTTCGACGTGGACAACGCCCAGATCGGCGGGCTCCTGACCGCGCTGAGCGGCATGGGCGTGCACAGCTTTACCGCGGCCCCGCCGTCGCTGGAGGAGCTGTTCATGCGCCACTACGGCGACGAGCTCGCCCAGGAGGCGGCCGCCGCGAAGCACACGGCCGAGGCCGGCGAGCGCAGCAAGGCAGGTGCGCGATGACCACCACGCTGGAACGGACCGCGCCGGCGGCGCCGTCCGCGTCCGCGGCCCGCGGCGGGTCCAACCTCGCGGGCACCTTGCGGCTGATCCGCTTCATCCTGCGCCGCGACCGGGTGCGGCTCGCCGTGTGGACCGGGTCGCTCGTGGCGTTCTACGCCTACTTCACCTACGCCCTCGGCCTGATGTCCGAGACCCAGGGGGCGCTGCAGGCGCGCGCCGTCATCATGGAGACGCCGTCCGGCGTGGTCATGGGCGGTCCCGGGTACGGCGTCGACAACTACACGGTCGGCGCGGCGATGGCGAACGAGGGCACCACCTGGGTGGTGCTCGCGCTGGCCCTCATGAGCATCATGCACGTGGTGCGGCACACCCGTGCCGAGGAGGAGTCGAGCCGCTCCGAGCTGGTGCGGGCCGCCGTCGTCGGACGACACGCCCCCGCGGTCGCCGCGGTCGTCACGCTGCTGGTCGTCAACGCGGTCATTGCCGTCGTCTCGGCGGTCGTGATGACCGGGGTCGGGGGAGCAGACGAGCTGCCCCTCGCCGACTCGTTCGGCATGACGGTGGCGTGCGCGCTGAGCGCCATGGTCTTCGGGGCCGTCGCGTTGGTCGTGTGCCAGCTCACGGAGCACAGCCGCGGCGCCACCGGCCTCAGCCTCGCCGTCTTCGGCCTGGCGTTCATGATCGAGGTCGCGGGCAACCTGCGCGAGATCCCGGGCGGCACCACGCTGTCCTGGTTCTCTCCGATCGCGTGGGCACAGCAGGCGCGGGCCTTCGTGGACCTGCGGTGGTGGCCGGCGGCGCTCAGCGTCGTCGCGATCGTCCTGCTGCTCTGGTTCGCCTCGGTGCTCGCGTCGCGTCGCGACTTCGGCGGCGGAATGATCGCGAGCCGCAAGGGGCGTGCCGATGCGAAGGCGTCGCTGCGCGGTCCGCTCGTCCTGGCGTGGGTGCAGCAGCGGATGGCGCTGATGTGGAGCTGCATCGGCCTTGGCCTGATGTGGATGGCGACCGGCACGATGCTGCCGGACATCGGCACGATGGTCGGCGACCTCGTCGGCGACAACCCGACGCTGGGCGCCCTCTTCGGGGACGACCCGGGCCAGTTCGAGTCCGCCTTCCTCGGCGTCATGGTGCTGTACGGCGCCCTGTGCTGCGCGGCGTACGCCATCGTCATGGGGCTGCGTCCCAAGGCGGAGGAGACGACCGGCCGGGCGGAGGTGGCGCTGTCCACCCCCGTCGCGCGCGGACGCTGGTTCGGCGCCCAGCTCCTGGTCGCCGGGATCGGCACGGTGGTGCTGCTCGCGGTGAGCGTCTACGCCATGTGGGTGGGTGCGGTCTCCGTAGGGGCCACGGACCCAGGCCTCGACGTCTACTCCGAGGTCTTCGTCAGCTACCTCCCGGCGGTGCTCGTGTACCTGGGGCTCACGGCGGCGCTGTACGCCTGGGTACCTAGGGCCACCGCGGCCGGCTGGGCGCTGCTCGCCTACACGTTCGTCATCGGTATGTTCGGCCCTCTCGTCGAGGACATGCCGGAGGAGGCGAACTGGCTCTCGCCGTTCCACTGGGTGCCCGAGCCCTTCGTCGAGAGCTTCGACGCGACGCAGTTCCTGTGGCTGACGGGCGCGGCGGTGGTCCTGTTCGTCCTGGCCTTCGCCGGTTTCCGGCGCCGGGACGTCGTGGCGAGCTGACGTCGGCGCGGCCCCGCACGACGCAGCCGCACCGGTCTCACTGACCGGTGCGGCTCCGTCGTCTCGCGGCCCAGGTATTACGGTGGTTCGCCGTGACTACCACCGACCAGCAGGACGCCCCGACGCCCGGGTCGCCGTCCGAGGCCCACCTCGCCCACGGACTGCGCACGCGGCACCTGACGATGATGGGCCTCGGCTCCGCGATCGGGGCCGGCCTGTTCCTCGGCTCGGGCGTGGGCATCGCGACGGCGGGGCCCGCTGTCCTGGTCAGCTATGCCATCGCGGGCGCGCTGGTCGTGCTGGTGATGCGGATGCTCGCGGAGATGGCGTCAGCGCTGCCCGCGTCCGGCTCGTTCTCCGTCTACGCGGAGGCCGCCCTCGGGCGCTGGGCCGGGTTCCTGCTGGGCTGGCTGTACTGGTTCATGCTCATCATGGTGCTCGGCGTCGAGGTCACGGGCGTCGCGGGGATCGTCAGCGGCTGGTGGCCGGACGTGCCGCAGTGGGCGGTCGCGGCCGTCGTCGTCGCCGTGCTGGGCGGCATCAACCTCGTCGGCGTGCGGCAGTTCGGCGAGGCCGAGTTCTGGTTCGCCCTCATCAAGGTCGCGGCGATCATCGGCTTCCTCGTGGTCGGCGTGCTCATCGTCGTGGGCGTGATCCCGGTGTCCGGCAGCGTGCTCGGCGACTGGGCCGCGCACGGCGGCTTCGCGCCGGCCGGCTGGGCCGGCATCGCGGCCGGACTGCTCACCGTGGTCTTCGCCTTCGGCGGTATCGAGATCGTCGCGATCGCGTCGGCCGAGGCCCGCGACCCGCGCACGGCCGTCGCCCGCGCCACGCGCACGATCGTGTGGCGCATCCTGCTGTTCTACGTCGGCTCCGTCGCGATCATGGTGACGCTCATCCCCTGGGACGACGCCGCCGCCCTGGAGTCCCCGTTCGTTTCCGTGCTGCAGATGGCCGGGTTCGACGGCGCGGCGCGGCTCATGGAGGTCGTCGTGGTGCTGGCGCTGCTGAGCGCCTTCAACGCCAACGTGTACGGCACGTCGCGGATGCTGTTCTCGCTCGGCCAGCGCGACGACGCCCCGTCGGCGGTCACGAAGGTGTCGCGCCGTGAGGTGCCGTGGGTGGCGGTGCTCGTGTCGGTGTTCTTCGGCGTCGTCGCGGTGCTGCTGAACTACCTGCTGCCGGAGTCGATCCTGTCGATCCTGCTGAACGCCGTCGGGTCGGCGCTGTTCGTCGTGTGGCTGCTCATCACGATCTCGCAGCTGCGCCTGCGGCCGCGGCTCGAGGCCGACGCCGAGCGGGCCGGCGAGCCCATGCGGCTCAAGATGTGGGGCTTCCCGTGGCTCAGCTGGGTCACCCTGGCCGCGCTGGTGGCGCTCGCCGGGCTGATGCTGTCCGACCCCGCCGCGCGCACGCAGCTCGCCGCGACGGCCGGGCTGGTCGTGGTGATCCTCGGCGTCTACGCCCTCACCCGCGGCGTCCGGCGCGCCCGCGCCTGACCGGCGTCACCCGGACTTGTCCGGCCGGACCGTCGGCACGTCGCCGACGATGGGGATGGGCCGGCGGTGGAACGGGAAGCCGTAGCGGGTCACCAGCCCGGCGAGGGTCGTGACGCGGTTGCGGGGCCCCACCAGCGACATCACGTGCACGAACAGCCACACCAGCCAGGCCGCGCCGCGGGTGAGCCGCAGCGGCGACGCCAGACCCGGTGCGGTGATCTCGGCGACGGCCGCGCGCCGCCCGATGACCGCCATCGTGCCCTTGTCGTGGTACCGCAGCGGCTCGGTGGGCCGCCCCTCGAGGAGCGCGAGGACGTTGTGGGCGGCCCGCTGCCCGCCCTGGATCGCGGGCTGCGCGAGCTGGGGCAGCCAGTCGGGGGTCTCGGCGATGTCGCCGATGGCGAAGACGCCCGGGCGCCCCTCGACCTGCAGGTCCGGGCCGACGGCGATCCGGCCGCCCTTGCGGCGCGGCAGGTCCCAGTCGTCCACCTCAGGGTGCGGGCCCACTCCCGCGGACCACACCGTGAGGTCGGAGCGGAGGCGCGTGCCGTCGGTGAGAACGACGGCGTCGGGCAGCACCTCGGCGACCCCGGCGCCAAGCCGCAGCCGGACGCCGCGCCGCTCGAGCTCGCGCGCGGCGTACGAGCGCAGGCCCGGGTGGAAGGACTTCAGCAGGTCGGGCCCGCGCTGCACGATCGTGATCTCGAACGCCTCGCCGTGGATCTCCGGGTACGCGGGCTCGAGCCCGGCGGTGCGCAGCTCCGCGAGCGCGCCCGCCACCTCGACCCCGGTCGCGCCGCCGCCCACGACGACCACGCGCAGCCCGTCGTCCGACCCCGGCGTGAAGGCCGACCGCTCCAGCCGGACGAAGAGCTGGTCGCGGATCTTCAGCGCCTGCGACCGCGAGTACATGCCGAACGCGTGCTCCTTGGCGCCGGGCGTGCCGAAGTAGTTCACGGTCACGCCGTTCGCGAGCACGAGGAAGTCGAACGCGATCTTCTCGTCGTTCGCCAGCAGGATCGTGCGCGCGTCGTGGTCGACGCCGACCAGGTGCTCGTGCAGCACGCGCACGTTCTTCTGCGCCAGGCGCAGGCCCCGCAGCCAGTACGTGACGTCGCCCGGGCTCAGCCCGCCGGTCGCGACCTGGTACAGCAGCGGCTGGAACGTGTTGTAGACGCGGCGCTCGACGAGCGTGACCCGCACGGGGGCGCCGGCGAGAGCCTTGACGACGGCGAGCCCGCCGAAGCCTCCTCCCACGACGACGACGTGGGGCAGGTCGGGGCGCTGGTCGTGGGGCACCGTCACATGCACCACCGTAAGTGGCCGCGCGGCGGTTGAGCCTGTCGAGACCGCGCCGAGGTCTCGACCCGCCGACACGTTCAGGGCGGCGCAGGCTCCTCCGACGGAATGCTCGACGGGCGGCAGAATGGGGCCGTGCCCGAGCTCCTCGCCGTCTGCCGCGTCCACGCCCTGCTGCCCGACGCCGGGACGGTCGGCGTGACCGCGATCGACAAGCGCCCGGTGGACGGGCGGGTCAAGGCCCGCCGGTTCGGGCTCTACGCCGACGTGCAGGCCGACCGCGAGAACCACGGCGGCCCCGACCAGGCCGTGTACGCCTACTCCCAGGAGGACGCCGAGGCCTGGGGTGCCGAGCTCGGGTACGAGGTGACGCCGGGCCTGTTCGGCGAGAACCTGCGCACGCGCGGGCTGGCGGTGAGCGACGCCGTCATCGGCGAGCGCTGGCGGGTCGGGACCGCGCTGCTGGAGGTGACGCAGCCGCGCACGCCGTGCCAGACGTTCGCCCGGCGCCTGGGCTCGCCGCCCCGCTGGGTGCGGCGGTTCACCCAGGCCAACCGGACCGGGGCCTACCTGCGGGTGGTCGAGAACGGCGACCTCGGCGCGGGCGACGCCGTCGAGGTGGTGCACCGGCCCACCCACGGCGTCACCGCCGCGGACTGGTTCGGGGCGTGGAACCGCCTCGACGGCGCGCCCGACGCCGCCGACGCCGCCAAGGCGCTGCTCGTCGCCCATGACGACGGCGACGTGCGCCTCAGCGACGAGCTGCGGGAGCGGGCGGGGCGGGCGCTCCGGCGTTGACGTCTCCGGCGCCGACCTCGGGGGCGCCGGCCTCGGGGGCGCCGACGCCGGCGCGGTGCCCGGCATAGCCCCAGACCGCCAGGGCGAGCGTCGGGCCCCAGAACCACGCAGGGAAGTACACGGCGCCGAGCCAGCCCATCATGAGGAGCATCGGGATCGCGGCGCCGCACAGCATGACGGCCACGATCCCGCCGGGGACGATCGCCGCGGCGGGCGGCACGGGCTGCCCCGCGCGGCGCGGGAACCAGCGGGGGAACCGTTCGCCCCACGGCAGGATCAGGCCGAGCGTGAGGATGATGCCCGCCCAGGCTCCGGACGAGAGCGCCAGACCCTGGATCTTGGTGGCGAGCGTGAGCAGCTCGGCGTCGCCGAGCTGCGGCCACGGGGTCAGCCACGTGAGGCGGGCGAGGGCGTAGGGCAGCGGGCCGAGCGCCGCGAGGATCGTGAAGAGCCGCCGGTGGCGCGTCACCCAGGTGGTGGCGCGTCGGAGCGAGCCGCGGCGCCAGGCGCGCACGAGCGCGAGCCCTGCCCACGCCGCCGCCGTCGCGAGCGGGAGCAGCACGGCGAGGATCCCCCAGCGCTCGCGCGCGAACCCGCTCGCGACGCGGCCGAGCCAGATGGCGAAGTCGTGGCGGGCGACGACGATCCCGACGACGGCGGCCACGCCCGCCAGCGCGAGCGGGATCCGCCACGGGGGCCGGGTCCGGAACACCTGCGCCCCTGCCCACACGGCGAGGACCGGCACCGTCAGCGCGACGATGTAGCCGGCCACGCTCAGCGTCCCGAAGCCCTGGGCGAGGAACCCGAAGGCGACCACCTGGAGGACGGCGACGGGCGCGACGACGCCCTCGGCTGCTCGGGCGGTGCCGCGGGCCAGCGCCGCCGCCGCGGTCGCCACGCCGAGGAGCGCCGTCGCGAGGAGGATCGCCGTGAGGAGCGGGCCCGGCAGGAGTGTCCGTCCGAGCGTGTTGTCGACCTCGAGGAACGGGTTGACGTCGGGCCGTGCGGCGAAGAACGCGACGAGGGCCGCCGTCGCGGCCGACGTGGCGAGCGCGACGGCGGCGAGCCGCCGGCCGGGTCCGGCGGCGCGGGCCAGGGGGTGGTGCGGGACGAACGGGGCGGTCATCGTGGTGCCTCTCGTCGGGGGACTGCGTGGTTCCACGCTCCCGCCGCCGACCGCGCGGGTCCTCCCCTTGGCGGGGGAGACGGGTCCCCCGACGTCGGGAACCGTTGACCGGTGTGATCGCCGCCACTATGTTCACTCTCAGCACACTCGTTCGGAGAACGGACCAGTTCCTGGTCCACTCCGTGCCGGAACGTTCAAGGGAGAACACCGTGCGCCGCATCGTGGAGACCGCCGCCGTCGCGGCGGCAGCCCTGGCCCTCGCCGCCTGCGGCGGCTCGTCCGAGGAGCCCGACCCCGCGGCGTCGGGAGACGGCGGGCTCACGCCCGTCACCGTGGGCGTCATCCCCATCGTGGACGTGGCCCCCATCTACCTGGGGGTGGAGCAGGGGTTCTTCGAAGAGGAGGGGCTCGACGTCACGCTCGAGCTGGCGCAGGGCGGCGCCGCCATCGTGCCCGCCGTCGTCAGCGGCGAGTACCAGTTCGGGTTCAGCAACGTCACGTCGCTCCTGCTCGCCTCCCAGGAGAACCTGCCCCTGAAGATCGTGGCGCCCGGCAACATCTCGACCGGCGAGGTCGGCGCCGACTTCGGGGCCGTCGTCACGATGCCGGACACGGGCATCGCGACCGCCGCCGACCTCGCGGGCCGCACGGTCGCCGTCAACACGCTCAACAACATCGGCGACACCACGATCCGCAAGGTCGTGGACGACGACGGCGGCGACCCGTCGGCCGTGGAGTTCGTCGAGATGGGCTTCCCCGACATGCCCGCGGCCGTCACGTCCGGCCAGGTGGACGCGGCGTGGATCCTCGAGCCGCACCTGACGATGGCGATGCAGGACGGCGCCGTGCCGGTCACCTGGAACTACGCCGAGGTGGATCCGGACCTGCTCATCGCCACCTACTTCACGTCGGACCAGCAGATCACGGAGGATCCCGACACCGTCGACGCCTTCACCGCCGCGATGGAGCGGTCCCTCGCCTACGCCGAGGAGAACCCCGACGAGACGCGGGCGGTCCTCGACAGCTACACCGAGATCGCCCCGGAGGTGAAGGAGGCGATGGTCATGCCCCGGTTCACGCCGGAGCTCGACCAGGCGCAGCTGCAGCTCCACGCCGACCTGGGCCTGGAGTACGGCGTCTTCTCCGAGCCCGTCGACGTGTCGGCGCTCCTCCCATGACGGCGCTCCCATGACGGCGCGCGCCGCCCCGCGCGGCCGCCGGGCCGGCATGCCCTCCTGGGCGCTGGGCGCGGCGGGCGTCGTCACGCTGATGCTGGTCGTGGAGGTCGTGCCCCGCACGGGCCTGGTGAACCCCGACTACCTGCCCCCGACGTCGGTCATCCTCCAGGCGCTGGCCGAGCGGCTGCAGACGCCGGAGTTCTGGGTGGCCCTCGGCGACACCCTCGTCACCTGGATCACCGGGCTGGCGATCTCGGTGGCCGCGGGCGTCGTGCTCGGCGTGATCATCGGCATGGTCCCGTTCCTGCGGGCCGCCACCGCGTCGACGATCGAGTTCCTGCGCCCGGTGCCGTCGGTCGCGCTCATCCCGATCGCCGTGCTGCTGTGGGGCAACGGGATGGAGGCGACGCTCCTCCTGGTGGTGTACGCGTCGTTCTGGCAGGTGCTCATCCAGGTGCTGGCGGGCGTGCGCGACGTCGACCCGGTCGCGAGCGACACGGCCCGGTCGTACCGGTTCTCCGTGCGCGCCCGCGTGCGCACCCTCGTCTGGCCCACCGCGCTGCCGTACGTCATGACCGGCGTGCGGCTCGGCGCGGCGGTCGCGCTGATCCTCACGGTCACGGGCGAGATGCTCATCGGCACCCCCGGCATCGGCAACCTGCTCGCGACGGCCCGCGAGTCGGGCGCGGTCCCGTCGATGTACGCGCTGGTGGTCGTGGCGGGCCTGCTCGGCGTCGTGATCAACCTGCTCGCCCGCGCGCTCGAGCGGCGCACGCTGTTCTGGCACCCGTCCGTGCGCGGGGAGGTACCGGCATGAGCGCCACCTGGAGCGTCGTGCGGTCCGTGCTCTACGTCGTCGGGCTGCCGCTGATCCTGCTCGCCGCGTGGTGGTTCGCGACGGCGGACAGCGTCTCGCCCTACAACCCGCCGCTGTCGGAGATCGTCGCCACGATCGGACCCACCTGGTTCTCGGGCGACACGTTCGCCGACACCCGGTTCGTCCAGGACATCCTGCCGAGCGTCGGGCGGCTCCTCATGGGGTACGCCGTCGCGCTCGTCGTCGGCATCGCGCTCGGCGCGCTCATCGGCGCCATCAAGCCGCTGCGCGACTTCGCCGAGCCGGTGCTGGAGTTCTTCCGCGCCATCCCGCCGCCCGTCATGGTGCCGGTGCTCATGCTCTTCTTCGGCATCGGCACCACGATGCGCGTGTTCGTCATCGCGACCGGCGCCCTGTGGCCGATCCTGCTCAACACGGTCGAGGGCGTCCGAGGCCTCGACCCGGTGCTCAAGGACACGGCGCGCGCCTACCGCCTCGGGGCCTGGTCCCGGGCGCGGCGCCTCATGCTGCCGGGCGCGGGCCCGCAGATCGTCACGGGCGCGCGGCAGGCGCTGTCGATCGCGATCATCCTCATGGTCATCAGCGAGATGTTCGCGGCCCGCGACGGCCTCGGCTTCTCGGTGGTCCAGTTCCAGCGCAGCTTCGCCATCCCCGAGATGTGGAGCGGCGTCATCATCCTGGGGCTGCTCGGCGTCGTGCTGTCCCTCGTCTTCCGGGTCGTGACCGACGCGATCCTCGCCTGGTACCACGGGTACCTGCGGTCCCAGCGCGGAGGTGCCTAGATGCCCACCGACCAGCCCGGCTCGATGCTCGAGGTCCGCGGCCTGAACAAGGTCTACGCCGGCCGCGGCGAGCCGGTCGAGGCGATCGCCGACCTGTCGTTCCGGGTCGCTCCCGGTGAGCTGGTGTGCGTCGTCGGCCCGTCCGGCGCGGGCAAGACGACGTTGCTGCGCTGCCTGGCCGGGCTGCTGCCGGCGACCGCGGGCGACATCGAGCTCGCGGGCAGCCCGGTGACCGAGCCGCCACCCGGCATGGCCGTCGTCCTGCAGGAGTACGGGCGCTCGCTGTTTCCGTGGATGACGGTCGAGCAGAACGTGCGACTCCCCCTTGCGGAGAAGGGCGTGCCCAAGGCCGAGCGCACGCGGCTCGTCGCCGAGGCGCTCGAGGCGGTGGGGCTCGCCGACGTGCCACGGTCGTACCCGTGGCAGCTGTCCGGCGGTATGCAGCAGCGCGTGGCCATCGCCCGGGCCGCCGCGTACGAGCCGCAGGTGCTGCTCATGGACGAGCCGTTCGCGGCCGTCGACGCGCAGACCCGGTTCGAGCTCGAGGACCTGGTCCGCGCGCTGTGGACGCGGCTCGGCGTGACCGTCGTGTTCGTGACGCACGACATCGACGAGGCGATCTACCTCGGCGAGCGGGTGCTGGTCCTCTCCGCCCGCCCGACGGTGCTGCTCGAGGACGTGCGGGTCGACCTCGGGCCGGTGCGCGACCAGCTCGAGACCCGTGGGGCGCCCGAGTTCGCCCGGCTGCGCACGCACGTCTACGAGCTGGTGCAGCAGGCGAAGAAGGGCGTGCGCTCCCTGGCCGACGCACGGCTGACCCATGCCGGCTGAGGCGGAGGGCCCGGCCCGCTCGGGCGAGTTCGTGCAGTCGCTCGACCGCGGCCTCGCGGTGATCCGCGCGTTCGGCGCGCGCCGGCCGTCCCTGACGCTGAGCGACGTCGCGCGCGAGACCGGGCTCAGCCGCGCGTCCGCGCGCCGGTTCCTGCACACGCTGGTCGAGCTGGGGTACGTGCGCTTCGACGGCCGCGAGTTCGCCCTGCGGCCCGCCGTGCTCGACCTCGGCTACGCCTACCTGTCGAGCCTCTCGCTGCCGGACGTCGCCGCACCGCACCTGGAGCGGCTGTCCGACCAGGTGGGCGAGTCGTCGTCGGTCGCGGTGCTCGACGGCACCGACATCGTCTACGTGGCGCGCGTCGCGACGCACCGCATCATGTCCGCCGCGATCCGCGTCGGCACGCGGTTCCCCGCGTTCGCGACGTCGATGGGCCGGGCGATCCTCGCGAACCTGCCCGAGGACGAGCGGGAGGCGTTCCTCGCGTCCGCCGAGCTGCCCGCGCTCACCGCGCACACCGTGACGTCGGCGGGAAAGCTGCGCGCCGCCCTGGACCGGGTGCGGGAGGCGGGGTGGGCGCTCGTCGACCAGGAGCTGGAGGAGGGGCTGCGGTCCGCGGCCGCGCCCCTCCGGGACGCGCGGGGCGCGGTCGTGGCCGCCGTCAACGTGTCCGCCCCGGTGCGGCGCGGCGACGTCGCCGAGATCACCGACGACATCCTGCCGCCGCTGCTGTCCGCGGCGAAGCAGATCGAGGCCGACCTGGCGCGCATCAGGTGAGGAGCGGAGCGCGATGCCGAGAACCATGCCGCGAACCAGGCCCGGCGACGTGACCGACGCCTACGTGTACGACGCGGTCCGCACGCCGTTCGGCCGGTACGGCGGCGCGCTCGCGGGCGTGCGGCCGGACGACCTCGCCGCGTTCGTCGTCGGCGAGCAGGTGCGGCGCGCGCCCGGCCTCGACCCGGCCGCGGTCGACGACGTGATCCTCGGCAACGCGAACGGTGCGGGGGAGGAGAACCGCGACGTCGCGCGCATGGCCGTGCTGCTCGCCGGGCTGCCGCTGTCCGTGCCCGGCGCCACGGTGAACCGGCTGTGCGGGTCGTCGCTGGAGGCGGTGGTCCAGGCGGCGCGGGCGGTCGAGACCGGCGACGCCGACGTCGTCGTCTCCGGCGGCGTCGAGTCGATGTCGCGGGCGCCGTGGGTGCTGCCCAAGCCGGGGCGGCCGTTCCCGGCCGGCGACGCGGCGCTCGTCTCCACGACGCTCGGCTGGCGGCTGGTCAACCCTCGGATGGAGCCCGACTGGACGGTGTCGCTGGGCGAGGCGACGGAGCGGCTCCGGGAGAAGCACGGCGTCTCGCGCGAGCGGCAGGACGCGTTCGCGCTGCGCAGCCACACCCTCGCCGCACGCGCGTGGGAGGCCGGGCGCTACGACGACCTGGTCGCCCCGGTGCCCGGCACCGACCTGCGTCGTGACGAGGCGATCCGGCCGGACACGTCGCTCGGGAAGCTGGCCGCGCTGGCGCCGTCGTTCCGCGACGACGGCACCGTCACCGCCGGCAACGCCTCCCCGCTGTCGGACGGTGCGTCGGCGGCGCTGATCGGGTCGGCCCGCGCGGCGGGGCTCACGGGACTGGACCCGCTCGCGCGGATCGCGGGCCGGGCCACGGTGGCGGGCGAGCCGCAGTACTTCGGCGCCGCGCCGGTCGAGGCCGTGAACCGCGCGATCGAGCGGTCCGGCATCACCTGGGACGACGTCGGCGCCGTCGAGCTGAACGAGGCCTTCGCCGCGCAGGCGCTCGCGTGCACGGACGCGTGGGAGGTGGACGTGGACCTCGTCAACGCCTGGGGCGGCGCCGTCGCCCTCGGCCACCCGCTGGGCGCGTCGGGCACACGGGTTCTCGGCACGCTGGCCCGCCGCCTGCAGGCGTCGGGCGCGCGGTGGGGCGTCGCGGCGCTGTGCATCGGCGTCGGGCAGGGCACCGCCGTCGTGCTGGAGAACGTCAGCGGCCCCGGGAACGGCGGGCGGCAGCACGGGACGGGGGACGCATGACCCGGGTCGCGGCGTCGGCGCTCGAGGCGCTGGGGGAGGTGCCGGACGGCGCGACCGTGATGATCGGCGGGTTCGGCCCCGCCGGACAGCCGGTCGAGCTGGTCGAGGCGTTGCTGGCCCACGGCGCCACCGGGCTCGTGGTCGTCAGCAACAACGCCGGCAACGGCGACGACGCGCTCGCGCGGCTGGTGCGTGACGGCCGGGTGCGGCGCATCGTCTGCTCGTTCCCCCGGCAGGTGGACTCGTGGCACTTCGACGCCGCGTACCGGGCCGGGCGCATCGAGCTCGAGCTGGTGCCGCAGGGCAACCTCGCCGAGCGCATCCGTGCCGCGGGCGCGGGCATCGGCGCGTTCTTCACGCCCACCGGCTACGGCACGCCGTTGGCCGAGGGCAAGGAGACGCGCGTGCTCGACGGCGTCCCCATGGTCCTGGAGACGCCGATCCGCGCCGACGTCGCGCTGGTCAAGGCGCACCGCGCCGACGCCGCGGGCAACCTCGTCTACCGCCGCACGGCGCGCAACTTCGGGCCGGTGATGGCCACGGCCGCCCGGCGCACGGTGGCGCAGGTGCGCGAGGTCGTGCCCGCGGGGGCGCTCGACCCGGAGGCCGTCGTGACGCCCGGCATCTACGTCGAGGCCGTCGTGGCCCTCGACGGCGGGACGGCGATCGCGGGGGTGGGCGCATGACGGGCACGACCACGCCGGCGGGCGCGACGCTCACGAAGGACCAGATGGCGGCGCGCGTCGCCGCGGACATCCCTGCCGGCGCGTACGTCAACCTCGGCATCGGCCTGCCGACGCTCGTCGGCGACCACCTGCCGCCCGGCTCCGGCGTCACGCTGCACACGGAGAACGGGATGCTCGGCATGGGGCCGCGGCCGGCTCCGGACGACGTCGACCCGGAACTGATCAACGCCGGCAAGGTGCCGGTCACCGAGCTGCCCGGGGCGTCGTACTTCCACCAGGCCGACTCGTTCGCGATGATGCGCGGCGGGCACATCGACGTGTGCGTGCTCGGCGCGTTCCAGGTCTCCGTGCGCGGCGACCTGGCCAACTGGTCCACCGGCGCGCCCGACGCGATCCCCGCCGTCGGCGGGGCCATGGACCTCGCCGTGGGGGCTCGCCGCACGGTCGTGATGATGTCGCTGCTCACCAAGGAGGGCGGGCCCAAGCTGGTGGGCGACTGCACGCTGCCCCTCACCGGGCTGGCGTGCGTGTCGCGCGTGTACACGGACCGGGCGGTGCTCGACGTCGGGCCCGGCTGCGACCCGGACGGGAGGGCGGTCGTGGTCGAGCGCTTCGGCGTCTCGCACGCCGAGCTGGAGGAGCTGCTCGGCCTCGCGCTGGGGGGTGCGTCATGACGGGCTCGACGCCCGGAACCGTCGAGCACACGCCGGTCGCGATCGTGGGCGGCGGCCCCGCGGGCCTGCTGCTGTCGCACCTGCTGCACACGTCCGGCATCGAGCACGTGGTGTTGGAGTCGCGCACGCGCGACGAGATCTACCGCACCACCCGGGCCGGCATCCTCGAGGCCAGCTCGGTGTCGACGCTGGTGGACGCCGGCCTGGACCGCGTGCTGCGCGAGGGCGACCGGCACGACGGCATCGCGCTGCGGTTCGACGGCGAGAGCCACCGCATCGACCTGCACGGCCTCACCGGCCGCGCTGTCTGGCTGTACCCGCAGACGGAGGTCTTCACGGACCTCGCCGACCGCCGCGCGGCCGACGGCGGCGACGTGCGCTGGCAGGCCGAGGTCACCGAGGTCCTCGACCTGGGGACCGACCATCCCGGGGTGCGGTGGACGGACGCCGGCGGCGCTGCCGGCGGGACCGAGCGCGAGCTGCGCTGCGACGTCCTCGTCGGCGCGGACGGCTCGCACTCGACGTGCCGGCACACCCTGCCCGAGTCCCTGCGCCGGCACTACGTGCACGAGTACCCGTACGCCTGGTTCGGCGTCATCGTCGAGGCGCCGCGCAGCGCCCCGGAGCTCGTCTACACCGCCTCCGAGCACGGCTTCGCGCTGATCAGCCAGCGCACCGAGACCCACCAGCGGCTCTACTTCCAGTGCGACCCCGACGAGGACCCCTCCGGCTGGGACGACGAGCGGATCTGGGGCGAGCTGCAGCGGCGCGTCGCGGGCGGCGACGGGTTCCGGCTCGTCGAGGGGCCCGTCGAGGAGCGGTCGGTGCTGCGGTTCCGGTCGTCCGTCGTCGAGCCGGTGCGGCACGGACGCATGCTGCTCGCGGGCGACGCCGCGCACACCGTCCCGCCCACGGGCGCGAAGGGGCTCAACCTGGCGCTCGCCGACGTCGTCGTGCTGCACGACGTGCTGACCACCTGGTTCGCGAGGGGCGGGAACGGGCGCGCCGACGACGACCTGCTCGACGAGTACGGCCGCCGCGTCTCGGAGCGGGTGTGGCGGGCGCAGCACTTCTCCGCGTGGATGAGCCGGATGCTGCACTCGCACCCGGCGGAGTCCGGGTTCGAGGCCAGGCGGCGCGTGGCGGAGCTGCGCACGCTCGTCGACTCCGAGGCCGGGCGCCGGTTCCTCGCGGAGGGCTACACGGGCTGGGGCCCGATCATCACGGAAGGAGCGATGTGAGCATCCACGACCCGCAGGCGCCGCCCGAGGTGCGGCTCGACGCGGAGACCGAGAGCCAGGCCGACCTGACGAAGGAGATCCGCGCGATCCACCGGGCCTACCGGGACGCCCGCACCGGAGACGTCGACGCGGCGGGCCCGGAGGAGACCGGCCCCGTGCGTGACTTCGCGCCGTACCGCAGCTCGCTGCTGCGGCACCCCACGAAGGATCTGCACCACGCTGACCCGGAGACCATCGAGCTGTTCTCGCCCGTCTTCGGCGAGCGGGACATCGGCCCGCTCGAGGCGGACCTCACCGTCCAGCACGGCGGCGAGCCGATCGGGGAGCGCATCGTCGTCGCGGGCCGCGTCGTCGACGGCGCCGGCCGGCCGGTGCGCGGACAGCTCGTCGAGGTGTGGCAGGCGAACGCCGGCGGGCGCTACCTCCACAAGCGCGACCAGCACCCCGCCCCGATCGACCCGAACTTCACCGGGGTGGGCCGCGTCCTCACCGACGACGACGGCTGGTACCGCTTCACCACCATCAAGCCCGGCCCGTACCCGTGGAAGAACCACGTCAACGCGTGGCGGCCGGCGCACATCCACTTCTCCCTGTTCGGCACGGACTTCACGCAGCGGACCGTGACGCAGATGTACTTCCCCGGCGACCCGCTGTTCGCCCTCGACCCCATCTACCAGTCGATCCGCGACCCGCGGGCACGCGACCGGCTCGTCGCCGTCTACGACCACGCCCTGACGACGCACGAGTGGGCCACCGGCTACCGCTGGGACATCGTGCTGTCGGGGTCGAGCCGCACGTGGACCGAGCCGGAGGACGGCGATGAGTGACGCGATGCTGCGCCCCACCCCCGGGCAGACCGTCGGCCCGTTCTTCGGGTACGCGCTGCCGTACGAGCGGGGCAACGAGCTGGTCGAGCCCGGCACGCCGGGGGCCGTGCGGCTGCACGGGCGGGTGCTCGACGGCGCCGGCCGCCCTGTGCCCGACGCGATGCTCGAGCTGTGGCAGGCAGACCCGTCCGGCGCCGTCGTGCAGCGCTCCGGCGCGATCTGGCGCGACGGCACGTTCACCGGCTGGGGGCGCGCCGCGACCGACCGCGAGGGCGGCTGGTGGTTCCGCACCCTCGAGCCCGGTCCGACGACGCCGTCCCCTTCCGGGCCACGCCGGCCGGCGATGTTCGCCGTCGCCGTCTTCGCTCGCGGGCTGACGGACCGGCTGTTCACGCGGATCTACCTGCCCGACGACGGCGGCCCGGACCGGGCGGCGGCGCTCGCCGCCGACCCGCTCCTCGCCGCGCTCGAGCCCGAGCGGCGTGCGACCCTCATGGCAACGCGTGAGCCCGACGGGTCTCTCGGGTTCGACGTCCGGCTGCAGGGGGAAGGCGAGACCGTGTTCCTCGACCTCGGCAAGGGCACGCCCGGGCACGCGGTGCCCGACCCGCTGTCGGACTCGGCGCACGGGATCGTGCGGGGCTCGGCCGCCGGCCCGCCGTCCGACCCGCTCGAGCTGGCCGACCCGAGTGGTGCCGTCGTCACCCCGCCGGTCGAGCCTGTCGAGACCACTCCGCCGGTCGCTCTTCGACAGGCTCAGGACCCGCTTGGCGAGACCCGTGCCTGACGTCGGCCTGCTCACGCCGGGCGCGGATCTCGCGCCGGGGTCGCCGGCGGGGGTCACCGACGACGTGGCCGTCCTGCGGGCGCTGCTCGCCGCCGAGGCCGCGTGGGTGCGCGCGCAGGCCCGCTGCGGCGTCGTCGGGCCGGAGGTCGCGGCGCTGGTGGACGACGCGGCGCGGCGGCTCGCGGACGACGACACGGCGGCCCTCGCGCTCGCGACCGACGTGGCGCGCGTGGCCGCAGGCGGCGGCAACCCCGTCATCCCGCTGCTCGCGCGCCTGCGCGCCGAAGTGCAGACCGCCGCACGTGCGCCCGGTCCCGGCGGCACGGTGGCGGCTGACGGGGGGTCGGCTGACGGCGGGTCGGCTGACGGCGGGTCGGCTGACGGCGGGTCGGCGGACGGCGGGTCGGCGGACGGCGAGGCCGCGCCTGTCGCGACGGCGGACGGCGGTCCGGGCGGTACGGACGCGGCCGGCCGCGAGGCGGCGGCCGCGCGGGTCGTGGGGGCCGTGCACGCGGGCCTGACGTCGCAGGACGTGCTCGACACCGCGCTCGTCCTGGTGCTGCGCGACGCCGCCCGGGTGTCGGATGCCGCGCTGGGGCGGGCCGTGGCCGCGACCGCGGCGCTGGCCCGGCGCTACCGCGAGGTGCCCGCCCTGGGCCGGACCCTCACCCAGCCCGCGGTGCCGACCACCCTCGGCGCCCGGTGCGCGGGGTGGCTGCAGGCGGTGGCGGAGTCGCGCGCGGCGCTCGACCGGGCTGCGGCCGAGCTCCCGCTCGCCTACGGCGGGGCGGCCGGCACGCTCGCAGGAACCCTGGCGCTGGGAGCACCGTTCGAGCCTGGTTCGTCGGGCGAGCCTGGTTCGTCGGTCGAGCCTGTCGAGACCGCGCCGGTCCCGCCGCCGGTCGAGCCTGTCGAGAACGCGCCGCCCGGTGCCACCGGCCTCGTCGACGCCTGGGCGGCGGAGCTGGGGCTCCCGGTGACGGCGGGGCCGTGGCACGTCACGCGGTTCCCGGTCCTGCGCGCGGCCGCGGCGCTCGCGGAGACGTGCGCCGCCCTGGGGACGGTGGCGGCCGACGTCCTGGTCGGCGCCCGCGCGGAGGTGGGCGAGCTGCGGGAGCCGGCGGCGCCCGGTCGTGGCGCGTCGTCGGCGATGGCGCACAAGCGGAACCCGGTGCTGTCGGTGCTGGTGCGCCGGTCGGCGTTGGCGGCGCCGGCGCTGCTGGCCCAGGTTGCGGCGAGCGCCGGGCAGGCGGTGGACGAGCGGCCCGACGGCGCCTGGCACGCCGAGTGGGCCGCGCTGCAGCAGCTCGCCCGGCACGCCGTCGCGGCGTCGCACGCCGCTGCCGAGCTGCTCGAGGGCCTCGAGGTCGTCGCCGACGCCGTCGCCGGGAACCTGCGTCAGCAGCTCGGGCTCGGGCCGGGCTCGGCTGGCGCAGACGAGGAGGAGCCCGGCGACGAGGCGCCCGGAGACGAGGAGGCCGGAGGTGCGCGGGCCGGCGCTGACGGCGTCGTCGACGTCGGGGCCGCGACCGCCGTCGTCGACCGCGTGCTCAGCCGGTACGCGCCGGCAACCGGCCCGTCCGGCGAGCGCGCCGGGGGTGCGTGGTGACCGCGCCGGAGCTCGGCGCGGTCGCCTTCGCCGTGCGAGACGCGTCGCGCCCGCTGGTGGTGCTGGGTCCGTCGCTGGGGACGTCGGTGACCGCGGTGTGGCACGACGTCGTGCCCCTCCTGTCCGACGAGCTGGACCTGCTCGGCTGGGACCTGCCGGGGCACGGGACGGCGCCGGCCGTCGCGCCCGGGTCGCTCGACGCGCTGACGGTCGAGAACCTGGCGACGGCGGTGCTCGGGCTCGTGGACCGCGCCCAGGACGAGCGCGGCGACCCGGGCGCGCCGTTCTGGTACGCGGGGGTCTCGGTGGGCGGCGCGGTCGGGCAGCAGTTGCTGCTCGACGTCCCCGACCGGGCGCGCGGCGCGCTCCTGTGCTGCACGGCGGCGCGCTTCGGCGAGCCGGGGGCGTGGCACGAGCGGGCGGAGCTGGTCGCGTCGGCGGGCACGCCCACGCAGGTGACGGCGGCCGCGGCGCGCTGGTTCGCGCCCGGCTTCCTCGAGCGGGCGCCGGACGTCGGGACGCGGCTGCTCGCCTCGCTCCAGGCCGCCGACCGGTTCGGGTACGCCGCCGTCTGCGGGGCCGTGTCCAGGTTCGACGTCCGGGCGCGGCTCGGCGAGATCGGAGCGCCCGTGATCGCCGTCGCGGGCGGCCACGACCCGGCCACGCCACCCGACGTCGTCGGGGAGTTGGCCCACGGCGTCCGGCACGGACGGCTGGTCGTCATCGATGCCGCGGCGCACCTCGCGCCCGCGGAGTGGCCTGGGCGCACGGCGGGTCTGCTGGGCGACCTGGTCGGCGAGAGGATCGGATGATGACGACGCGCGACGACGCAGACGAGCCCGGCGCGGAGTCTGCCGGGCCGGAGTCTGCCGGGCCGGAGTCTGCCGGGCCGGATTCTGTCGGGACCGGTCCTGCCGGTCCGGGTCCTGTCGGATCCGGCCGCGAACGGGCGACCGGGCGAGGCGCCGGGGCGCGATGGGCCGACGGGATGGCCGTGCGTCGTGAGGTGCTCGGCGACGGGCACGTGGACCGTGCGGTGGCGGGCACGTCGTCGTTCACGGCCGACTTCCAGGACCTCGTCACCCGCTACGCGTGGGGAGAGATCTGGACGCGACCGGGACTCGACCGCCGCAGCCGGTCGATGATCACGCTCACCGCGCTGGTGGCCGGCGGCCACTGGGAGGAGCTCGCCATGCACGTGCGGGCCGCCGTCCGCAACGGGCTGACCGTGGACGAGATCCGCGAGGTGCTGCTCCAGACTGCCGTCTACTGCTCCGTGCCCAGTGCGAACCACGCGTTCGCCGTCGCGCAGCGCGTGCTGCGCGAGGACGGGCTCCTGTAGTCCGACTGGGTGCCGTCGTCGGCACGGGCGGGAGACTCGCTGCCTGGCTGCTGTGCCTCGCTGCTGTGCCTCGCTGCTGCCCTCCACCTGACCCGACGGCCGGATGGCGGGGGCACAGATCGGGTGTCCAGAGGTCTTGCGATGGCGGGGCGGGATCCGTATAGTCGAACACATGTTCGAAGATGACTCGAGGGAGCCGGCCGATCTGGCCGCCGTCACCGAGCATCGTCGGACGCCCGGCTCCGGAACGGCCAGTGCCCCGGTCGTTCCGGAGCCGGGCCTTGTGGCGACTGGCGCCGCCCCGACGAGATCGCGGGTCGAGGAGGCGCTCGGTCGCCTGTTTCACGTGGGCGACTCCGCCCGGAGGTTGATTGCCGTGCCCGTCGTCGTGCACGCCGTCGCGCCCGTCCGCGTCGGGGTCGCGGCCGGCGTGGTGCGCCATGGTCCGAGCGGTTCGCCCGCCGATCTCGTCGACGGCCTCGAGCGTCGCGACCCCGTCGATGGCCTGGACCGTCGCGACCCCGTCGGTGGCCTCGACCGTCTCGACCGCGTCGGAGGCGCCGTTCCCACAGGTCGAGCTGATCCTGCTGATCCTGCTGATCCTGCTGATCCTGCTGATCCTGCTGATCCTGCTGATCCTGTCGATCCTGTCGGTGCTGCTGCCACCGCTCCCGCCGCGGCTGCTCCCGAGCTCGCACCCGGCGCTGTCGGTACTGCGGAGGCTCGAGCCACGCTCGCGGCCCAGCTCGATGCCGCACCCGGTGTCGGGCTTGCGCAGCGGTTGGCGTCGCTCGAGCTCGCGGACCTGGACGACCACACGCTGGTCGAGGCGCTGGCGGCGTGGGAACGGGTCGCGTCGTGGGCACAGGCCGGCTCGGCACGCGCCCTCGCGGAGCTGCTGGAACGCACCCGGGACACCTCGGGACACGAGTTCGTCACCGACGGCGTCGCGGCTCGCCTCGGCCTGACCCGCAGAGCCGCCGAGCAGCACGTCACGGTGGCGCACGGCACCGCGCGCCTGCCCGAGGTCGCCGACGCGCTCGCCGGCGGGCTCGTGGACCGGCGCAAGGCGGAGGTCCTCATCTCCACGGGGCGGCTGCCCGACGACCGCCGCCGGCAGGCCGTGCGCGATCTGCTCCCGGACGTCGAGCACCTGACGAGCCCGCAGATCCGCGCCCGGCTGAAGCGTGCGGAGATCGAGGTCGACCCCGACGGCGCCGAGGAACGCCACCAGGCCGCGCGCCGGGACCGGTACGTGCGGCTCCAGCCCGTCGACGACGCGATGGCCTACCTCACGGCCTACCTCCCCGCCGACGACGCGGTCCGGGCGTTCGGGGCCCTCGACGAGGCCGCGTTCGCGATGCGGCGCAGCCCCGGAGAACAGCGCAGGCTGGACGAGTGCCGCGCCGATGCCCTCACCGGGCTGCTCAGCGGAATCCTGAGCGCCGGACCACCCGCCAAGCCGTACAGCCCCGACGGGTCCTGCACCGACCCGGCGGGCCCGGACGACGGGCCAGGAAACGCCCCAGATGGCGGGGCCGTGCATGCCCGTCGCGCCGACCCCGTGACCCGCGAGAAGGGCGAGGGTCGTCGATCCGTGGCCCGGCCGTTGGTAGCGGAGGGCTCTGTGATCGGTAGTGGCACGGCAGGCGCGACGCCGTCCCGGCGCGGGGCGAACCACCGGGCGGGTGTGCACGTGAGCGTCGCGGCCTCGACACTCCTCGGCGCGGACGACCTGCCCGCAACCCTCGCACGCTACGGACCCATCCCCGCCGGCATGGCCCGCGCACTCGCCAGCGACCCGGACGCCGTCTGGCAACGCATCTTCACCGACCCCGGCACCGGGGCCCTCGTCGACACCTCCGCACGCACCTACCGGCCGAGCCCCAGCCTGCGCGCCGCGGTCATCGCGCGCGATATCACCTGCACGTTCCCCGGCTGCCGCGTCCCCGCCACCGGCTGCGACCTCGACCACATCGCCCCGTACGACCCCACCACCGACGGACCCCAGACCCACGGCGACAACCTGCACGCCCTGTGCCGCACCCACCACCGCGCCAAGACCACCGGCGGATGGCATGTCACCCGCGACCCCAAAACCGGCATCACCCACTGGACCACCCCCACCGGCCACCAGCACCAACGCCCACCCGAGGCGCACGGCCCGCCCGAGGAGCGCGGACACCTCGAGGCGGACCGGCAGCGACCGGGATCGCGCGGAACACCGACGGGTAACGGTCGCGGTACACCGACGGGCGATGGCCGCGGAACACCGACGGGCGACGGCCGAGTACCGAGAGTGACGGACGACGCAGCTCCCAGGCGGGCGGGCGACGGGGCACCGCACAGGAACGACGCCTCGCCGACCCGCGACGAGCTGGCACGCGACGACGCGTCGACACCGACATGGCCCGACGACCAGAGCCCCCCGCCCTTCTGACGGCCTCCGCGGCGCCCAGGCGCCCAGGCGCCCCGGCGAACCGGGGACGAGTGCCCGGCGACCGTGCCGTCGGTGGACCTGTCCCCGTCGCCCCTCGAGGCCGGGAGTTCGGGTACTCGTCACGGGAGGTTCACGACAGGGCGGTCAGACGTTCGAGGGTGACACCTACGGTCCGGAGCATGACTCAGCAGAGTGGCGAGAACGCCCCGGCCGACGTGCCCAGCTCCGGCGAGACCAGCACCAGCACCAGCACGACGAGCACGACGAGCACGACGCGCACCGATGACCCGCGCGGCGTGGGTCGGCGCACGTTCATGACGCTGTCCGGGGTCGGCGCGGCCGGGCTCGTCGCCACAGGCGCTGAATCCGCCGCCGCGGCACCGGCCGCGGCGGCGGTGGGAGCGTCGGGCCGGCGCGAACCGAAGCTGCGCTTCCGCGCCGACGGCACGTACACGATCGTGCAGTTCAACGACACGCAGGACGACGAGAAGATCGACCGCCGCACGGTCGAGCTCATGCGCGCGGTGCTGGACGACGAGCACCCCGACCTCGTGATCCTCAACGGCGACAACATCACGGGCGGCTGCGACACCCCGCTCGAGATGCAGCAGGCCATGAACAACGTGGCGCAGCCGATGGAGGAGCGGCGCATCCCCTGGGCGGTCACGTTCGGCAACCACGACGAGGACTCGACCCCGAGCAGCGGTGTCGACGAGGAGCAGATGCTCGCGTTCTACCGCTCGTACCGCTACAACGTGAACGGTCCGACCGCTCGCGGCGTCACCGGCCAGGGCAACTCGCACCTGCTCATCGACGGGACGAACGGCAGGCCGGCGTTCAACGTCTGGTTGCTCGACTCCGGCCGGTACGCGCCGGGCACGATCGCCGGCCAGAACCTCAACGGCTACCCGACGTGGGACTGGCTGCGCATGGACCAGGTGGACTGGTACTACCGCACGTCGACGGAGCTGGAGCGCCGCTACGACCGCAAGATCCCGTCGCTGATGTTCATCCACATCCCGCTGTGGGAGTACCGGTTCATGTGGTTCGGCTCGGTGGACGGGCGCACCGCCGCCGACCACGAGCGCGGCAAGGCCCGGCACGGGATCGTCGGGGAGCGCAACGAGGAGGAGTGCCCCGGGCCGTTCAACTCCGGGCTGTTCTCGGCCGTGCAGCACCGCGGCGACGTCAAGGGCATCTTCTGCGGCCACGACCACGTCAACACGTACACCGGCGACTACTACGGGGTGCTGCTGGGCTACGCGGGCAACACGGGCTTCGGCACGTACGGGCTGAGCGGGTCGGAGCGCAACCGCCTGCGTGGCGCCCGCGTGTACCGCCTCGACGAGGCGGTCGACGGCGTGCTCACGGAGACGACGATGCGGTTCGCGTCGGAGTTCGGCATCGACCTCACCGCGGACGACCAGTGGATGGAACCGCTGCCGCTGCCGCGCGACAAGGACTGACGGCTCGGCGCTCGCGGCTCAGCGACGACGACGGCGAGACGGTTCGGACGGCGGCCACTCGCCGTCGTCCGAGCCGTCGTCCCTCGCGTGGAGGAGCTCCTGGAGCCGCACGTGGACCTCGTCGACGCGCGGCACGTCGCGCAGCACCATGCCGGCCTTCTCCGTGGCGTCGGAGACCTGCAGCGTGCCGCAGCCGAGCAGCCGGTCCACGAGGTCCTTCTCGAGCGCGATGTCGTTGATCCGGTAGAGCGGGATGTCACGCCCCACCCGGGTCACGATCCCCGAGCGCTCGGCGATGCGCTGCGTCGTCACCGTGTACGACGTGGTGCGCCACCTCAGCCACGGCACCACCACCCAGATCACCGCGACGACGGCGAGCACGCCGAGGAGGATCCAGCGTGCGATGTCGTCGATCGTCACGACGAACGACGCGATCGCGGCGACGAAGAGCACGATCAGCAGCAGGAACGGCCAGATGACGGCCTTGGCGTGCTCGCGCAGCTCCATGACCACGCGCTCGCCGTCGATCAGGTTGTCCTCGCTCAGCGCCATGGCGGACATGCTGCCAGATCGGCCGCTTCGTCCGGTGGCATCGCCCGGCCGCGTTCAGAGCGTCGGGGGCAGGTTCCAGCCCTCGATGGTCCGCAGCTCGTGGCCGTAGCCGAGGAGGCAGATCGCGGCGGTGCCGAGCTCGAGCCGGGCGCCGTAGCTCGGGTCGACACCGAGCCACGCCGTCGCAAGCACGCGCAGCAGGTGCCCGTGCGCGACGGCGAGCACGTTGCCGCCGTCCTGCAGGGTGGCGTCCGCCCGTTCGACGAACCTCCGGGCTCGCACGGCGACGTCGTCCAGCAGCTCGCCGGACCGTCCGTCGGCGTGCGCGGGGTCCGGCGGCAGCACCCGCACGCCGTCGTCGAAGATCTGGAACTCGTGCCCCAGGATCTCCCCGACCTCGGCCGACGTCCGCCCGTCCACGGGCCCGTAGTCCCACTCGGCCAGGTCCTCGTCGACGACGGCACCGGGGAACCCGGCGAGGTCGGCGGTGCGCCGGGCCCGGTCCAGGGGTGAGGTGTAGACGGCGGCGAAGCTGAGGTCGGCCAGCGCGCGCCCGGCGGTGCGGGCGTGGCCCTCCCCGGCCTCCGTGAGGGGGATGTCGGTGCGGCCCGTGTGCTGGCCGCTGCGGCTCCACTCGGTCTCGCCGTGGCGCAGCAACACGAGCTGGGGGTCCTTGCTCGGCGCGAGAGGCATGTCTCGAGCATCGCGCAGGCGGCCACGTGGGGCACGCCGGACGGCGCCTGCGGTCTCGCTCGAGTGTGCCCGCCGACGAGGGCGTGCGCCGCGCGGCGCAGCTCTTCCTGTCGCAGCCGCAGGTGCTCACCCGAGCCGAGCCGAGCCGTGCGACGCACGCCACGCCCCGCCGCGGGAATCGACGTCCGCGGCGGGGCGTTCGCGTCGTCGTGACCACTCTGAAGATCGACGTCTGGTCGGACGTCGCGTGCCCCTGGTGCTACATCGGCAAGCGCCGCTTCTCCTCCGCGCTGGACCGGATCGCGGAGCGCGACGGCTCCGCGCCGGAGGTCGAGATCGAGTATCACTCCTTCGAGCTCTCGCCTGACACCCCCGTCGACTTCGAGGGCACGGCGACGGAGTTCCTGGCCGACCACAAGGGCATCCCGCTCGAGACCGCCCGGCAGATGCAGGACCAGGTCACCCAGCTCGCCGCCGCCGAGGGGCTGACCTACCGGATGGACCAGGTCCGGCACACCAAGACCCTCAAGGCGCACGAGCTGCTGCACCTCGCGAAGGCGTTCGGCAAGCAGCCGGAGATGAAGGAGCGGCTGCTGCGCGCCTACTTCACCGAGGGTCGGCACGTCGGCCGGGTCGAGGACCTCGCCGACCTCGCGGCCGAGGTCGGGCTCGAGCGAGAGGCCGTGGTCGTGGCGCTCGAGGCGGGCACGTTCGCCGAGGCAGTCGCGGACGACGTCGCGCGGGCACGTGCCTTCGGCATCAACGGGGTGCCGTTCTTCGTGCTCGACGGGAAGTACGGCGTGTCCGGCGCGCAGGACCCGGACGTCTTCGTGCAGGTGCTGGACCGGGTGCTCGCGGAGCGTGCGGCATCTCACACGGGCGAGGCGTCGCGGCGGGACTGAGTATCGCGCAAGATGGAGACCCCGTCCCGCAACGTCGCGGCGGACCGTCACAGGACACACGAGCACCGGCGCCGTGCGCCCCCCGTGGAGGAGGACCATGAACCAGACCGAGATCGCGTACCACTCGATCGCCAACCCCCGTCGCACCACCCTCGTGGGGCGCAGCGCGGCTGAGGCCGCGGCCCCGCACGCGGGCACCGACGAGGAGCACGGCCTGCAGATGCTGGGCTCGACCCTTCGACAGGCTCAGGACGGCGCGGGCGGCGTGTGCGCCGACGGCAGCTGCGCCCTGCCGGAGTGACTCAGAACCGCCGATAGTCGGGGATCGGCAGCCGCGGCCCGCGTCGCGGCGCCTGCGCGCGGGCGCCGAGGAAGAGCAGCCGCACCACGCGGTGCCGGTGCGGCGCGTACGGCGCGAGCAGGCGCAGCATCCCGGCATCGTCGGTGCGCTCGCCCGTCAGGGCCCAGCCGACGGCGGCGGCGAGATGGAAGTCGCCGACGGAGACCGCGTCCGCGTCTCCGAGCGCCCGCTGCGCGACCTCGGCGGACGTCCACACCCCGATCCCGGCGACCGCCTCGAGCCTGGCCCGCGCCTCGGCGCCGGCCAGGCTCGTCGCCTCCTCGAGGCGGGCGGCGACCCGGGCGCAGCGCGCGACCGTCTGCGCGCGCCGCGGGTCCACGCCCGCGCGGTGCCACTCCCACACGGGGAGCGACGCCCAGGTGCGGGCGTCCGGCACGACCCGCATGCCGTCGGGCGCCGGCCCGGGCGCGGGCGTGCCGCGCCGGGCGAGCAGCCACCGCCACGCCTGGTGCGCGGTGACGACCTGCACCTTCTGCTCGAGCACGGCCGGGACGAGCGCCTCCATGACCCGGCCGCTGCGGGGGATCCGCAGGCCCGCGGCGCGGCGCGTCGCGGCGCGCGCCTGCGGCGGTGGGACGAACCCGGTGGCGTCGTCCGCCTCGCCGAGAAGGTCGGGCACGCGTGCGGCGGCCTCGCGCGCCCCCGGACCCCACAGCCGCACGACGGCGGAGCGCTCGCCGGTCGCGACGAAGCGCTGGGTGACGGGGCCCGAGCGGCCGAGCGACGTGCGCCAGATCGCGCCGTCCGGCGTGCGGCGGAACGTCGGGTCGCCGGCCCCGTGCCGCAGCGGCGCGAGGGTGAGCGCCAGGTCGAGGGGTCGGTCGGAGGCGTGCTCGACGGTGGCGTCGGCGGTGTCGGCGTCCGGCACGTCAGTCGAACAGCGTGCCGAGCTCCCAGCCCTGGTCGGGGCGGGCCCCGACGGGTTCGGGGGCAGGGTGGCGAACGGGACGGGACGACCCGGCCTCGGCGTCCTCGGAGGAGACGAGCAGCTCGTCGACGCTGCCGCGCCCGGCCGCCCAGTCCTGGGCGGCGAGCCCCGCGAGCTGGTCGGCGCGCTCGTTGAACGGGTTGCCCACGTGCCCGCGGACCCAGCGGAAGCGGACGGGCCCCGGGCGTGCGGAGATCGCGCGGTCGATCGACTGGATGAGCTCGAGGTTCTTCACCGGCCCGCCCGAGGCGGTGCGCCACGCCTTGCGCTTCCAGCCGTGGATCCACTCGGACGCGCACCGGATGGCGTACTGCGAGTCGGACTCGATGAGGAGCGGCTCGTCGCCGGGGTGGGCCTCGATGGCGCGCAGGAGCGCGGTGAGCTCCGCGACCTGGTTGGTGCCGGATGCGGCGCCGCCGGAGTCGAACCGGCCTCCCTCGTGGGCGATCCACGCCCACCCGATCGCGCCGCCGGGGTTGCGCAGGCACGAGCCGTCGGTGCTGACAATGATCACGCCGGTGTCCCTCAGTGTCCCGATGTGTGCACCCGGAGCGCCCCGGGCGTCGGGCCCTATTGTGCCCCGAGCCGGTGACACGGAGTGCGGGCGCCCGAATCCGGTGCCGGGAACGGCCGGAAACCGCGCCGGAAGGATCGCGGCGATCATGGCCGCATGGAAGCACGCACCCCTGCCGACGTACGCCGCTGGCGCCGATACCTCGCCGACGAGCGCGCGGAGGCGGCCGTCTACCGGGACCTGGCCAGCCGCCGGACGGGGGAGGAGCGGGAGATCCTGCTCGCCCTCGCCGAGGCGGAGAAGCGGCACGAGCAGCACTGGCTCGCCCTGCTGGGCGACGACGTCGGCCGGCCCGTGCCCGGTGACGTGCGGACGCGGATGCTGGGCTTCCTCGCCCGGCGCTTCGGCGGCGTCTTCGTGCTCGCGCTCGCGCAACGGGCCGAGGCCCGCTCGACCTACGACCGCGAGGCTTTCGCCACCCCCACGATGGCCGCGGACGAGCAGATCCACGAGGAGGTCGTGCGAGGGCTCGCGACGCGCGGGCGCAACCGGATGTCGGGCACCTTCCGCGCCGCCGTCTTCGGCGCCAACGACGGCCTCGTGTCGAACCTCGCGCTGGTCCTCGGCATCGGCGCGTCGGGCGTCTCCTCGCAGACGGTGCTCGTCACGGGCGTCGCCGGGCTCCTGGCGGGCGCGCTGTCGATGGGGGCGGGCGAGTTCGTGTCCGTGCGCTCCCAGCGCGAGCTCCTGGAGGCGTCCACGCCGGACCCGCGCAGCGCCCACGCCCTGCCGCACCTCGACGTCGACGCCAACGAGCTCGCGCTGGTGTACCGGGCGCGGGGCATGGCGCCCGGCGACGCGCAGGAGCGGGCGGACCGCGTGCTGGCGTCCCTGGCGGCGTCGGGCGCGGCCGGGCCCGGCACGCTCGCTCACGACGAGCCGGAGCCGGGCAGCGACGGGGGTGAGCTCGACGACGACCACGAGACGCACGGCACCGCCTGGGGCGCCGCGATCTCCAGCTTCTGCTTCTTCGCGTCGGGCGCGCTGATCCCCGTGCTGCCGTACCTGCTCGGCCTCACGGGCGGGCGGGCGGTGCTCGTCGCCTGCCTCCTCGTGGGCGTGTCTCTGCTGGTCACGGGCGCGATCACCGGGCTGCTCTCCGGGACGTCCCCGCTCACCCGCGGGCTGCGCCAGCTCGGGATCGGCCTCGCCGCCGCTGGCGCCACCTACCTCCTCGGGCTGGCGTTCGGCACTACCGTCGGGTGACGTGCCCCGACTGATCGCCGACCTCACCCCGCTGCGCGTCTCGCCGGCGTACCGGCGGCTGTGGTGGGGCCTCGGGGTGTCGAACGTCGGCACCCAGCTGACGGTGGTCGCGGTCGGGCTGCAGGTGTACGCCCTCACCTCCTCGACGCTCGCGGTGGGCACGCTCGGCATCGCCGCGCTGGTGCCGCTGGTGGCGCTCGGCCTGTACGGGGGCGCCCTGGTCGACCACTACGACCGGCGCACGGTGTCCCTCCTGGCCTCGGCGGTGCTGTGGCTCGTCACGGCGGGCATCGCGGCCCAGGCGTGGCTCGACGTCGGGTCGGTCAACCTGCTGTACGCGCTGGTCGCGGTGCAGTCGGCGGCGTTCGCCATCAACAACCCGGCGCGGTCGGCGATCGTCCCGCGCCTGCTCGACGCGCAGCTCATGCCCGCGGCCAACGCGCTGCAGACGCTGTCGCTGAACGTCGCGCTCACGGGCGGGCCGCTGCTGGGCGCCCTCCTCGTGGCGCAGTTCGACTACGCCGTCGCGTACACGCTCGACGCGCTCCTGTTCACCGCGGCGCTGTGGGCGGTGTGGCGCCTGCCCCCGGTGCCGCCCGAGACCGCGGGGGACGCCGGCGGCGACGCGGGCGCGCCGGCCCGCCGCCGCGTCGGGCTCTCCTCCGTGCTCGACGGCCTGCGCTACCTCGCGACCCGCCCCAACGTGCGCACCACCTTCGTCGTCGACCTCGCTGCGATGGTGCTCGCGTTCCCGCGCGTGCTGTGGCCGGCGGCGGGCGCGCTGTACCTGGGCGGCGGGGAGACGACGACGGGCGTCCTCGCCGCCGGGTTCGCCGTCGGCGGCATCCTCGCCAGCGTGTTCTCCGGGGGCCTCGTGCGGGTGCGGTGGCAGGGGCGCATCATCGTGTGGGCGATCACCTCCTGGGGCGTGTGCGTGGCGGCGTTCGGGGCGGTGCTCGTCGTGGTGGGGCCGGGCTCGCCGGACGTCGTCCTGTGGGGCGCGCTGGTCGTGGCCGGGCTGGCACTGCTCGCGGCGGGCGCGTCGGACGCGATCTCGTCCGTCTTCCGGCAGTCGATCCTGCAGACCGCCACCCCGGACCACCTGCGGGGCCGGCTGCAGGGCGTGTTCATCGTCGTCGTCGCGGGCGGCCCGCGGCTCGGGGAGATGGTGCTCGGCGCCGAGGCCACGTGGTTCGGGGAGGGGTGGGCCGCCGTCGTCGGCGGCGTCGCGTGCATCCTGGTGCTGTGGATCGTCGTGCGGCTGCAGCCGCGGTTCTGGCGGTACGACGCGCTGCACCCGGAGCCGTAGAGGTCGGGAGGGGCGATGAGGGCGATCGTGCAGGACCGGTACGGCACCGCGGAGGTGCTGCGGCTGGACGAGGTCGACCCGCCCGAGCCGGGCCCCGGCGAGGTCCGCGTCCGGGTCCGGGCCGCCGCGCTCGACGCGGGCGTCTGGTACCTCACGACCGGGCGGCCGCCGGTGGCGCAGCTTGCCTTCGGCCTGCGGCGGCCGAAGAACCGCGTGGCCGGCCAGGAGCTGGCCGGCACCGTGGACGCTGTCGGCGCCGGGGTGCGGCGGTTCGCGGTGGGGGACGAGGTGTTCGGCACCGGGCGGGGCGCCTTCGCCGAGGTGGCGGTGGCGCGCGAGAACCGGCTCGCGCACCGGCCGCCCCAGGTCGCGCCCGAGGTCGCCGCCGCGCTGGGCGTGTCCGGCACGACGGCGCTGCAGGCCGTGCGGGACATCGGCGAGGTCGGCGCCGGGCAGCGGGTGCTCGTGACCGGAGCGGGCGGCGGGGTCGGGACGTTCGTCGTCGCGCTGTCGGTGGCGCGCGGCGCCCGGGTGACGGCGGTCGCGGGCCCCGACAAGGCGGACCTGGTGGCGCGCCTCGGCGCCGAGCGGCACGTCGACTACACACGTGAGCCGATCACCGCCGCCGGGACGCACGACGTCGTCGTCGACGTCGCGGGCAACCGGCCGCTGCGCGAGCTGCGGCGCGTGCTCGACCCGCGGGGCACGCTCGTGCTGCTGGGCGCCGGCGTGACCACGAGCGGGTTCCTCGGCGGGGCGGAGCGGCAGGTGCGTGCGGCGCTGTGGTCGCCGTTCCTGCGCCAGCGGATGCGCGGCTTCATCGGGATCGCCCAGGCGGACGACCTGGCGACGCTCGCGGGGATGTGCGTCGACGGCCGGCTGACGCCCGCGGTCGAGGCCGTCCGGCCCCTCGCCGAGGCGCCCGACGCCGTCCGCGAGCTCGGGGCGGGGCACGCGAGGGGGAAGACGGTCCTGGTCCCGTGAGGCTCAGTGCGTCGTCGCCGCGTAGGGCCGCCGATTCCGCATGCCGGGCAGGGCGGCCAGCGCCAGGATGGCGCACAGCCACCCGCCCGACATCGTCACGAGGAAGCCGGCGTGGGCGCTCGCCGCGTCGACGGCGACCCCCGCGAGCCACGAGCCGAGCGAGACGCCCACCCCGAGCGACGTGCCCACCCAGGTGAGCCCCTCGGTGAGCTGGTGCGGGGCGACCAGCGCCTGGACCAGCGCGTTCCCGTTGATGAGCGTGGGGGCGATCGCGAACCCGGCCACGAACATCACCGCGGCCAGCACCGCCATGTGGCTCACGAGGAAGAAGAGCGACACGCCCACCGCGATCCCGCAGGCCCCGATCGTGAACCGCGTGGACAGGGGCGAGACCCAGTGGCGGGCGCCGTACCCGAGCCCGGAGATCATCGACCCCAGCGCGAAGCAGGCGAGCACCAGGCCCGCGAGTCCCTTGACGCCCTGCTCCTCGGCGAACGCGACCGTGGCGACGTCGCTCGAGCCGAACATGACGCCCATCGCGACGAACACGACGGCCAGCACCGGCATCCCCGGCATGCGGATCGCGGACCGGTTCCGCACGGCGAGCGCGTCCGGGTGGGGCACGGTGCCGACGTGCTCGCCGTCGGGCGGCACCGCCACCCGGCCGGCCGGTGGCTCCGTGCGCCGCTGGGTGAGGAACCACGCGGCCCCGCCGCCGCCCACCACCGCCGCGACGAGCAGGCCGCCCGCCGGGGCGACCGTCGTCGCGAGGGTCGTGGCGACCACCGGGCCCACGATGAAGACCAGCTCGTCGAGCGCAGCCTCCAGCGAGTAGGCGGTGTGCAGGCGCGTGGCGTCGCCGAGCTGGTACGACCAGCGCGCCCGGACGAGCGACCCGTAGGAGCCCTGCGTCGCGCCGCCCACGGCGGCGAGCACCCACAGCACCCACTCCGGTGCGCCCGCGACCGCCGCGGCCACCAGGCCGAGCAGGCCGACGGTCGTCCCCACGAGGAGGGGCGTCATGACCCGCGCCTGCCCGATCCGGTCGACGACGCGCGCGATCTGCGGCGAGACCAGCGCCTGCGCCACGACCAGCACCGCCGAGACGCGGCCCGCCATCGCGTACGACCCGTACAGGGTCTGCACCATCAGCACCGTGCTGATCCCGACCATCGACATCGGCAGGCGGGCGATCACGCCCGCGGCGGAGAACTGTGCGGCGCCGGGGACGCGCAGGACGTCGAGGTAGGGGTTACGAGGCACGCCCGGATTCTCGCAGCGGGGCGCGACAGTCGCGCCCCGGCGGGCGAGACTTGCGGGCATGGCTGACACCACCGACCACGTCACCGTCGTCGACGACCCCGAGCAGCACGTGTTCCTCGCCCGCCTGGAGGACGGCACGACCGCCGGCGGCGCCTACTACCGGCGTGCCGGCGGCGTCGTGACGTTCACGCACACCGAGGTCGACCCGGCCTACGAGGGCCGGGGGATCGGGTCACAGCTCGCGGCCGGCGCGCTCGGGCTCGTGCGCGAAGCCGGGGAGAGGATCGTCCCGCTGTGCCCGTTCATCAAGGCGTACGTCCAGCGGCACCCGGAGCACGCCGACCTGGTCGCGCACCCGTCCCGGTGACCGTCAGGGCGTCAGCCATCGCCCGACAGCGCGCCGTCGACCAGCTCCTTGGCGGCGGCCTGCACCTCCGCGAGGTGCTCGGCCGAGACGAACGACTCGGCGTAGATCTTGTACACGTCCTCCGTGCCGGACGGGCGGGCGGCGAACCACGCGTCGTCGGTGGTCACCTTGAGTCCGCCGATCTTCGCGCCGTTGCCGGGCGCCTCGGTGAGGGTCGCGGTGATGTCCTGGCCGGCGAGCGTCGTCGAGGTGACCTGCTCGGGGGACAGCGCCGCCAGCCTCGACTTCTGCTCGCGCGTCGCGGGCGCGTCGACGCGGGCGTACCAGGACTCGCCGTGCTGCGCGACGAGCTCGCGGTGGTGCTCCGACGGGCTCCTGCCCGTGGTGGCGAGGATCTCGGAGGCGAGCAGCGCCAGCAGGAGGCCGTCCTTGTCGGTGGACCACACGCGCCCGTCGCGGCGCAGGAACGACGCGCCCGCCGACTCCTCGCCGCCGAACCCGACCTCGCCGCCCAGCAGGCCGGGCACGAACCACTTGAAGCCCACCGGCACCTCGACGAGCTGCCGGCCCAGGCCCGCGGCGACGCGGTCGATCAGCGCGGAGGACACGAGGGTCTTGCCGATCGCCGCGCCCTCCGGCCAGCCGGGACGTGCGCCCCCGTACAGGTAGCGGATCGCGACCGCGAGGAAGTGGTTGGGGTTCATCAGGCCCGCGTCGGGGGTGACGATGCCGTGCCGGTCGGAGTCGGCGTCGTTGCCGGTGGCGAGGTCGTACGGCGCGCTCTCGCCGGTCGAGCCTGTCGAGACCATGCGCTCCACGAGCGACGCCATGGCGTACGGCGAGCTGCAGTCCATGCGGATCTTGCCGTCCCAGTCGAGCGTCATGAACGACCACCGCGGGTCGACCTGCGGGTTCACCACCGTGAGGTCGAGGTCGTACCGCTCGCCGATGGCGCCCCAGTACTCGACGGACGCGCCGCCCAGCGGGTCGGCGCCGATGCGCACCCCGGCCGTGCGGATCGCCTCGAGGTCGATGACGTTCGGCAGGTCGTCGACGTACGTCGTGAGGAAGTCGTGCCGGTGGGTGGTCTCGGCGTCGAGGGCGTCGTCGAGCGAGACGCGCCGCACCGACGCCAGCCCGCCCGTGCGCAGGATCTCGTTGGCGCGGTCGGCGATCCAGCCGGTGGCCTCCGACCCGGCGGGCCCGCCGTGCGGCGGGTTGTACTTGAAGCCGCCGTCACGCGGCGGGTTGTGCGACGGCGTGACGACGATGCCGTCCGCGAGCCCCGGCCCGCGCGTGCGCACTCCCTCGTCGGTGGCCGCGCCGTTGTGGATGAGGATCGACTGCGACACCGCCGGCGTGGGCGTGAACGAGTCGCGGGCGTCGACCATGACGGTGACCCCGGCGGCGGCGAGCACCTCGAGCGCCGTCTGCCACGCGGGCAGCGACAGGGCGTGCGTGTCGCGGCCGATGAACAGCGGTCCGTCGGTGCCCTGCGACGCCCGGTACTCGACGATCGCCTGGGTGATCGCGGCGATGTGCGCCTCGTTGAACGCGGAGTCGAGGCTGGACCCCCGGTGGCCGGACGTGCCGAACACCACCTGCTGGGCCGGGTCGTGGGCGTCGGGCGTGAGGTCGTAGTACGCCCCCACCACCTTGTCGACGTCGATGAGGTCGGTGTCCTGGGCCGGCTGTCCCGCGCGCTCGTGCATGGGGTCGATCCTGCCAGCGACGAGCGACGAGCGGGAGCCCGACCGTCACCTCACCCGGCGAAGTCCGCCTTGCGCAGCAGCCCGTGCACGCCCACCGTCCGGTCCACGACCTGCGAGATCGCGAAGTCGGCCGCCGCGGACAGGTAGGCGTACGCGATTGCCCGGTCCATGCCGCGGTCATGCTCGAGGAAGTCGAGCGCGTTGACGACGGCGCGCCGCATCGCGACGTCGAGGTCGCCGTTCTGCCCGCCCACGGAGCCGTCCGGGTCGGACAGGCCGATCGGGATCCACGCCTCGCCCGTCTCGGCGAACGGGTAGGAGTAGGCGATCGACGGCGCGTCACCCGAGCCCTTCTTGCACACGGAGAGCCGGAACGTACCGCGCAGCGACCCCTCCATCGCGGTGAGAGCCACCTCGCCGTCGCCCATCGCCATGTGCGGGTCGCCCACGTAGAACAGAGCGCCCTCGGCGCGCACCGGCAGGTAGAAGGTCGAGCCGGCACCCAGGTGGCTGATGTCGATGTTGCCGCCGCCGAGCGTCGGAGGGATCGAGTTGGCCTCCGGTGCCGTCAGCCCGCCGCTCTCCGAGAACGCGACCCCCATCGTGCCGAAGAAGCAGCGCAGCGGGAACCGCACCCGCGAGCGCCCGTGGCCGATGGCGGCCTTGTCCCCGTCGATCTCTGCGAAGACGGAGACGTTGCCGTAGTCGGTCGGGATGCCGGAGCTGCGCCCGTCCGTCGCGACCGGCGGCATGACCTCGTCGAGCGTGATGCCTGCGGGCGCGCCGCTGGCGGTGCGGGCCAGCGCCCCCTTGCCGTGCCGCGACGAGATGACGCCGTAGGGCACGCGGGGCGTCGCCTCGAGCGTCTCGATCTTGAGCACGTCGCCGGGCTGGGCGCCCTCGACGAACACGGGGCCGGTGATGACGTGCGGGCCGTCGGTGTCGAAGTCGCGCTCGGTCCGGTCGTAGCCGGACGCGATGGCGACGGCGTCGTCCAGTACCTCGCGGCGGCGCACACCGTGCCCGGCGAAGTACGCCACCGGGTCGCGCCCCTGGTCCTCCAGGATGCCCTCGTGCGACACGGAGTCGATGGTGATGGTGCGGCCGGAGCGGACGCGCGTCACCGGGTCGGCGTGGACGGATGGCACGTAGCCCCACAGGACGTCGTCGACGTCGGAGCGCAGGTAGTGGTCGCCGCGGATGCGGCCCCGGCCGGGCTGGAGGACCCCGGTGAACGGGCTGGGTCGGCCCCTGCCTGCCGTGCCCGTCGCCGTCCCGGCGGGGGCCGCGGCCGCTGCCGTCGCGGTGCCCAGGCTCAGCGCGGTGCCCGCGCCGACGCCGGCGGCGGCCTGCAGGAAGCGGCGGCGCCCCAGCGCTGCCGCGAGCGTCTGTGCGGCGTCCTGTCCTTCGTGCATGAGTGCAGCTCCCGTCCCGTGCCCGTGGCTGGTCGCGCCGCAGCGCGGCGCCCCGACCGATGACCGCACCGACGCTAGGGAGGCCGTGTTGCGGGCAGGTCAGGGCCATGTGTCCGGGAGGTGAGGCCGGAGATGAGTCCTGGCCCGGGGGGCGCCTAGCCTGGTGGGCATGTTCCCCGATATGCAGCCCGACGTCCCGACCCTCGACGTGCTCGACCTCGATCCCGCCGCCCCGCTGCCGGACGGCGCCACGCTGCTGGACGTGCGCGAGCAGGACGAGTGGGACGCGGGGCACGCGCCGGGCGCGGTGCACATCCCGCTGGGGGAGCTGTCCGTGCGGTACGGCGAGCTCGACGCCGGTGCGCCGGTCTTCGTCGTCTGCCGCACCGGCGGGCGCTCGGCCCAGGCCACACGGTTCCTCGTCGAGGGCGTCGGGTACGACGCGGTCAACCTCGACGGCGGCATGGTGGCCTGGGCGCGCCGGGGCCTGCCGGTCGAGGCCTGAGGCCCGACCGGGCACGAGCGGTAGCCGCCGGCCGGAGCTGCTGCAACCGCAGAGCCGCGTGCCGGACAGTGTTCGCTGAGAGTTCGCCGGGGCAACCCTGACGTTCGGCTGCCCGGCCACCGGACGTCACCGGGTGGTTGCCGGGGCTCACTACCGTCGAGATCGGCATGCCGGAGCGCCCTGACGAGGGCGTGTACTCCATCCGCTCACCGATCTCGGAGGAAGTACATGAGCCCCCGCAGCACACGTCTGACCTGCGCCGTCGCAGGGCTGGCCCCGATCGCCGGGCTGTTCCTGCTGGCGCCGTCCGCCGGCGCCGCACCGTCGTCCGACCTCTACACCGGGCACGTCGAGGTGGTCCGCGGCGCGGCCGCCGACCCCGAGGTGCTCACCGGCACCGTGTTCCACGACAGGGACGAGGACTCGACCCAGGACAAGAGGGAGAAGGGCATCGCCGGCGTGACGGTGTCCAACGGCCGCGACGTCGTCACGACCGACGGCAAGGGCCGCTACAGCGTCCCGGCGTTCGACGACATGACCGTCTTCGTCACCCAGCCCGCGGGCTACCAGGTGCCCGTGGACGAGCACAGGATCGCGCAGTTCAGCTACAACCACTCGCCCGAGGGGTCGCCGGAGCTGAAGTTCGGCGGCATCCCGGCCACCGGCCCGCTGCCGAAGGCGGTCAACTTCCCGCTGGCGAAGGACAAGGCCACGGCGAAGCCGGGCCAGAGCTGCCCGATCGCCGCCGACACGCAGACGTACACCATGCAGCAGGTCGGGTGGGCCCGGGACGGCGCCGTGGCGGACCTCATGGCCCGTGACGACTACGCGAGCTGCGGCATCCTGCTGCTCGGTGACAACGTGGGCGACGACCTGAGCCTCTACCCGGCGCTCAAGGACATCTACTCGGGCGCGAACGGGCCGATCCGCATGGCGCCCGGCAACCACGACATGGACTACGACGCGGCCGACGACGCCCACGCCCTCGACACGTTCCGCGACGAGGTCGGCCCGGGCTACTTCTCCTACGACGTCGGCCAGGCGCACGTCGTCGTGCTGGACAACATCGTCTACAACGGCGCCAAGGAGGGCGGGAAGAACGGCGGCTACGCCGAGGCCGTCGACGCCCAGCAGCTCGCGTGGCTCGAGGCCGACCTCGCCGAGGTCCCGAGGAGCAGGCTCGTCGTCGTCGCGGCGCACGCGCCGATCGTCGACCACCGCATGGTCGTCACCGACAACGCCTCCGCGCTGTACGACGTCCTGCGCGGGCGCAACGCCGTCACCGTGGGCGGGCACACGCACATGCTGGAGAACCTGCTCCCCGGCGACACCCGCGAGGAGTGGGCGGCCGGTGGCGTCCCCGAGCTCGAGCACACCCAGCTCGTGGCCGGCGCCGTGTCGGGCAACTGGTACTCCGGCGGCCTCGACGAGCAGGGCCTGCCGTACGCGTTCATGACCGACGGGGCCCGCCCCGGCGTGCTCACGCTGGAGCTGGACGGGAACGAGTTCTCCGAGCGGTACACGATCCGCGGGGAGTCCGACGACCTGCAGCTCGCCCTCGGGGTGAACGCGCCCCATTGGCGCGACTGGGCGGCGAAGCAGCTCGAGTGGCGCGACGGCGGCAAGGTGGGAACGGCGCCGGCGCTCGGCGACGAGAGGCTCGTCTCGGCCGAGGACCTGGCCGGCGACAGCTGGCTGACCGCCAACTTCTACGCCGGCTCCTCGGGCTCCCGGGTCGAGGTGTCGATCGACGGCGGCGCCGCGGCCGAGGCCGAGCACACGCAGCCCATGGCAGGTGAGGCGATCGCCGACGGGTGGGAGTACTCCGACCCGTTCGCCGCCACGCGCAACCTGCTGACCAGTGGCGGCGTCACGCGGTCCAACGCGCACCTGTGGCGGCTGCCGATCCCGGCCGACCTCGACGCGGGCACGCACACCGCCGAGGTCACCGCGACGGACCACCACGGCCGGGAGTTCACCGAGACCCTGCGGTTCACGGTGACGGACGAGCGGTCCGCCGCGCGGGCGACCGTGCTGCGGGGCGACGTGCCGAGCAAGAACGCCCCGGCGCAGCCGCTGCCGAGCGGCCCCGCCGACCCGGCGGAGCGCGCGGCGCAGTGACCCGCTGAGACGCGCCGGACAGGCGGTCGCGCTCGGGGCCCCGCGGGAACCCGAGTGCAACCGCCTGTTCGTCATGCGGGGGTCGTGCGGCGGCGGGTCAGCCGGCGTCGAACCGCTCTTCCTCGTCGCCGCCCGCCGCCTTGTCGGCCTGGTCGGACCTGTCGGCGCCGCCGGCTCGGTCGGCCTCGTCGGGCGGCAGGCTCAGCCGCTGGTCGTCGGTGTTCGGGTCGTTGCGCAGCAGCCGCCGGGCGAAGTCGTTCGGGGTCGGGTGAGCCTGCGCCGTGTCGTCGGTGCTCATGCGGTGCCTCCTCGTCCGGTGGGTCGCGATCCGGTGGTCCTCCCCACGCTAGGCGCCCCGGGGTCCGGTCGCCGTGCGGTGCGTCAGGCGTGCTGAGGGCGGCTCGGGCCCGACTCGTTCCACACCCGGTCCAGCGCCGTCACGACGTACGTGTAACGCTCGCCGGGCGCGGCGGTCGCGTCCGTGAAGTCCTGCAGCACACGCCCCGTCGAGCGGACCGTGGCGAGCAGGTGCGCCGCGTCGTCGACGTCGACCCTGCCGTGGCGCCCGGGGGCGCGGTAGACGGCGAACGACGTCGCGCGGTGCCGGTGCGGCGCGGGGTCGAGCCAGTGCAGCTCGACCCCGCCCTCCTCCGGGTGGGCGTGCGTGAGGATCGGCGGCCGCACGGGCGTCCTCGGCAGGTGCGGCATGGCCGGGACGATCGCCGGGCGGGTGTAGTGGTCGGCGCGCACGCGCGACATCGAGCCCTGCGGGTCCTGCGGCACGTGTACCGCCGAGAAGTACACGTTGCCGTGCACGGGCGTGCCCCGGCCCGTGACCTCGGCGCAGTACGTGAGGTGGTTGCTCAGCTCGGCCGGGTCGGTGAACGCCCCCGACGTCACCTTGTACAGGGCCTCGCCGACGTACAGGTGCGTGCCGGACTGCGCGGCGACGTCGGCCCACCACGGCACGAGCTTGAGGTAGTCGGCGACGGCGAGGCCGAACTGCCAGTAGATCTGCGGGTTGATGTAGTCCAGCCAGCCCTCCAGCACCCACCTACGGGTGTCGGCGAACTGCCCGTCGTAGGACTGCGAGCCGCCGGTGTCCGACCCGCGCGGGTCCGTGGCCTTGTTGCGCCAGATGCCGAACGGGCTGATGCCGAACTTGACCCACGGCTTGAGCGCCTTGATCCGCTCGGAGATCTCGCGGACGAACTCGTCCACGTTGTTCCGCCGCCACGACTCGATCGTGTCGAAGCCGGCCCCGTGGGTCGCGTACGTCCCGGCGTCGGGCAGGGTCTGGCCGGCGACCGGGTACGGGTAGAAGTAGTCGTCGAAGTGCACCCCGTCGACGTCGTAGTGCTCGACGCTGTGCAGGATGGCGCGGTAGATGTGCTCGCGCGCCTCCGGCAGGCCCGGGTCGAAGTACAGCTTGCCGGCGAACGGCCACACCCAGTCCGGGTGCTGCCGGGCGGGGTGCTCGGGGAGCAGCTTGGCGGGGTCCGCCTGCATGGACACCCGGTACGGGTTGTACCAGGTGTGCAGCTCGAGGTTGCGGGCGTGGGTCTCGGCCACGATGAACTCGAGCGGGTCGAAGCCCGGGTCGCCGCCCTGCGTGCCCGTGAGGTACTGCGACCACGGCTCGTACGGGCTGGGCCAGAAGGCGTCCGCCGTCGGGCGCACCTGGACGAACACGGCGTTGAGGCCCAGCTGCGCGGCCACGTCCAGCCAGTGCAGGTACTCGGCCTTCAGCTCGTCGGCGCTCAGGCCGGTGCGGGACGGCCAGTCGATGTTCACCACCGACGCGATCCACATGGCACGCAGCTCGCGCTTGCGCGACGACGTCGCGACGCCCGCGGTCGTCCCGGTCGGCAGCGTGGCGCCCTGGGCCGGCGTCATCGAGCCGATCGTCACGGACAGGGCCGATCCCGCGACTCCGGCGGTGGCCAGGGTGAGGAAGCCGCGCCGGTCGAGCGCGCGGGCCTGGAGGTCAGGAGCGGTGGGTTGCGTCATTGCAGGTCCTCCGTTCGGGTTCCGCGCGCGGGAGCCGCGTGCGGCCGAGCAAGAGAATTTCACACACGGGCTCGCTGCGGAAGATTTGCGACAGCATCCCTGCTATCTCGCGCGCCC
>NZ_BAAAPM010000003.1:1209822-1266836 GCF_039531145.1 Isoptericola hypogeus | reverse complement strand
GGCGGTATGGGGGCACGACGCACGTTCACGTCAGGGCTCGTCGCGGCGATCGCGCTGGCGGTCGTGGCGGCCGGCGCATCGACGGCCGCGGCGTCGCCCGCGGCCGCCACGGGCTCGGTGCCCGGGATCACGCGACCCCTGCCGGACGACAGCTACGGGTTGTCGTCCTACTACGGGCCGCGCTGCATGCCCATCCGCGGCGCCTCCACCTACCACCTGGGCCAGGACATGGGCGCCAGCAGGGGGACCAAGGTCAAGGCGATCCGCAAGGGCACGGTGGTCAAGGCCGGCTCGGCACCGGGCTTCGGGCAGGTCGTGGTGCTGCGGCACTCGGTCGACGGCCGGCGCATCTACACGGTGCACGGGCACGTGGTCGACGGAGACCGGTACGTCCGCACCGGGCAGCGCGTCAAGCAGGGCCAGCGCATCGCCGACGTGGGGTCGTCCGGCACGTCGACGTCCCCGCACCTGCACTTCGAGGTGTGGACGGACGAGTACAAGGGGTCGGGCAGCACGCGCGACCCGATCACCTGGATGCGCGCCCACGGCGCGTCGCTCTATGCCGGCGCGGCGTGGGCCTACACGCGCAGCGTTCCCTCGTCGTGCACGTACTTCACGACGGGCAGCGTCAACCTGCGCACCGGTCCCGGCACGGGGTACCGGGTCATCAGGACCGTGCCGGTCAACCGCAAGCTCACCGCGAAGCCCGGCGACAGCTCCGGGGCGTGGCGCAAGGTGACGCGCCTCGGCACGGTCGGGTGGATGCACGCGGACTACGTCTCGCCGTGGGTCACGTCGCTCGGCACCCGCTACGTGAGCGCGAACGGCCTGCGGCTGCGGGCCAGGCCGAGCACCAGGTCCGACGTCCGCGCCACCCTGAGCAAGGGCACCGCGGTGTCGATGATCCACCCGCCGAAGGGCGACTGGGTCAAGGTCTACGTCAAGGGCAAGTTCGGCTACGTCGCGCGGGAGTACCTCCGCAGGTAGTGGGCGTCACCAAGCGGTGCCGACCGGGAACTCCACCTTGGTCGTCCGCAGCACGACGTGCACCGTGGGCGTGGTCCCGCCGAAGATCCGCGTGAGCCGGGACTTGCTCGCCACGGGGTGCAGCACCCCGTTCTTGAGGACGTAGAGCCGGGTCGCGCCCTGCACCCGGAGCGCGACCTTGCCCACCTTCTTCGCGACGACCGTCGGCACCACCCGCTTCAGGGTCGGGTCCCACACCCGGACGTCGGTGGCGCTCCGCAGCGAGCCCGTGCCGTCGATCCGCACCAGGCCGCGCGTGCTCAGCACATACCTGCGCGTCGTGCCCTCGAGGCGGACCACGCCGTTCGTCGCCCTCGCCGCGGTCATGCGGTCGACGCTCGGCCCGTCGAGCTTCCGGTGCTTCAGGGCGCCGATCGGGGTGTGGCCGTCGAACGACGACGGGAGCGGGGACCGCTTGCCGTCGACGACGAGCTGCAGGCTGCCGTTGCTGCGGTCGATCACGACGACCCCGCCGCGCACCACCGGCTTGCCGTACGGCAGGCGTGTGATCGCGTTCGCGCCGGAACTGACCGACGTCCTCGACAGGCCTGCCGCGTCGAGCGAGGCCCAGTCGTAGACCTCCTTCTTGCGCCCGTCCTGCAGGTAGTAGATGCGCCCGTCGTTGGCGTGCAGGGTGCGGTAGAGGCGCCCGCCCGGGGTCAGGGCGTTCCACTGCGCGGCGGTCACGGCCCGGGCCCCGGCGCAGGTGGCGCCGTAGTGCTGGACGACGGTGCACGAGGCGACGTGTCCGCGCCCGTTCTCGACCATGGCGACCCTGCCGTCAGGGTGGCGCACGAACGTGCCGTGGGGCACGACCAGGGCGGTCGGGTCCGGCGCGGCCGCATCCTGCGCGGCCGCATCCTGCGCGGCCGCCGCGCGCCTCCGGATCTCGCCCAGCCGCTGGTACAGGGAGGCTCCCGGGCAGGCCGTGGCGGCGACGTCGCGGTGGCCGAAGATCGTGGGGAGGGTGGCGTCGCCGATCACGGTGGTGGCGTCGGCGTCCACGCCGTGCAGGGCGAGCTTCCACGCCGCGAGGCGGACGACGGCGTCGACCGCCGCGTCCGGGACCGTACCGGTATCGAAGTTGCCGAGCACCGAGATCCCGGTCGAGTTGGTGTTGTACCCGCGGGCGTGCGCGGCGATGGTCTGCTTGGTGATGCCGCCCTTGCGCCCCTCCCAGACCCGCCCGTACCTGTCGACGAGGAAGTTGTAGCCGATGTCCCCCCAGCCGAGCGTCTTCGCGTGGTACGCGTAGATGCCACGCAGGATGGCGGGCACGTCCGCGGCTGCGTAGGCGTTGGCGGTGTCGGAGTGCGCGGTGTGGTGGATCGCGGCCGCGCGGATCTGCCCCTGCTCGGGCTCCCACGTCGCCAGGGACTCGTCGGCGCCCCAGGCGGCGCGGCTGTTGATCGCGGGTGCCGTGGGCGGCGTGACCGCCGTCGCGACGGATGCGCCGTGCGGCGAGACGGCCTCGGCCGGGGCGGGCACGTCGTCGTCGGCGATCGACTCGCCCGGGTCGACGACGGCGAGCGTCAGCCCGTCGATGCGGGCGACGCCCGGGCCCGTGACGCGGGCCGCGACCCTGGCGACCTCGCCCACCACGAGCGGGGCCGTACCGTCCACCGTCCCGTGCGGGCCGACCTCCGTCTCGACGGTCTCCCACGGGGACCAGGTGCGGCCGTCCTCGCTGGTGCGGACCTGCACGGTGAGGTCGCCGGTGTCCGCCGCGCTCTCCCAGGTGACCCCGACGGTGCCGAACCCGGTCACGTCCGCGGTCGCGGTCCGGGTGTCCGACTTCGCACCCGCCCGGAGCGTGGTGCGCGCGACCTGCGCCGCCACCGGGTGGGCCGCCGGCCGCGCGTCGGCGGCGGTGCGGCCGTCCGGCAGGGTGACGGCGACGTCGCCGGCTGTCGGCGGCACCGCCTGCGCCGCGGGTACGAGGCCGGTGGCGACGAGACCGATCAGGACCCCGCCGGTGGCGAGCAGGCGTGCGTGCATGCGTGTGTGACCTCTCCGTCCAGTGGCCGGTGCGGCCCCACGGATCGGCACAGTAGTGGTTGCCCAGGGAATTGACCAGAATGGTCGCGCCACGGTGATCACAGGGCCCCGGGCGGTCTTCCGGCGGACGCGTCGACGTTCCGCCGGCGTGTCCGCGCGAATGCCTTCGTCACGAGAGTATGGTCTTCGGCATGGCATCGAGACCGTTGCAGGAGCCGGCGTTCCTCATCCTGTCCGCGTTGGCACAGGGCCCGTCGCACGGGTACGGCATCTCCAAGGACGTCGAGTCGAGCTCCGACGGACGGGTCACGCTACGGGCGGGCACGCTGTACGGCGCGATCGACCGGCTCGTCGCCGCCGGCCTCGTCGAGGTGGACCGGGAGGAGGTCGTCGACTCGCGGCTGCGGCGCTACTACCGGCTGACCCCTGAGGGCGGGGAGCGCCTCGCCGCCGAGGCGCGGCGGGCCGAGGCCCAGGCGCAGCAGGCGCTCGAGCGGCTCGCGGCGCAGCCGACGCGCGGGGACGCCGGCCGCGTCGGCGGGCTGGGCGGGGTGACGGCATGACCGGCGGCCGAAGCGACGAGACGACGTTCGTGACCCCCGTGCTCGTGCGGGACTACCGGCGACTCCTGCGCCTGTTCCCGCTCGCGTACCGGCGCGAGCACGAGGCCGAGATGCTCGGGCACCTGCTCGACGACGCGGCGCCCGGGCAGTCGCGACCCACCCGCGCCGAGCGATGGGACCTGCTGCGCGCCGCCGCGCGGGAATGGCTGCTCGCGCCGCTCGGGTCGACGCCGACCCAGCGGCGGGCGGGCACGTCGTGGCTGCTGGTGCTCCTGCCGCTCCTCCTGGGCGTTGCCGCGCTCGCCGGGCTGTGGGTGGGCGTGAGCGCGTTCCACGCGACGGGCAGTCTGCGGGACGCCGTCGTCACCTCCCCGTTCGGCCCGTCATGGGTGCTGTGGGGCATAGGGACGATCCTCCTCGTCCTCGGCGCCCTGAAGACGGCACGCGGGCTCCTGGCGGTCTCCGCTGCCGTGGGATGGTTCACCGTCGTCGCGCTGATCGCCTCGGACGAGGTGCTCGCGGTCTACACCGGGGTGGGCTGGGCGGTCGGCCAGACGGCGTTCGCCGTCGTAGTCGCGGAACGGACCCGGTGGGGCCGGCCGGTCCGACAGCCGTTCTGGCGGCGGCTCGTCGTCCTGGTGACGGTCGGCGCGGTCGCGATGCCCCTGACGACTGCCGCACAAAACCTCCTCGACGGGTCGTTGGTCGGGGGCCCCCTGACCCTCGGCTTCATGATCGGCGCCGATACCCTGCGCGTGTCGCTCGGTCTCCTCCTCGTCGGGCTGCTCTTCTCCCAGCGAGCGCGTCAGTCGGTGCCGGTCCTTGCGGGCGTCGCGGCCGCCGTCGTGATCGGGCGAACCGGGATCTTCGGGTCGCGGACGGCGCCGTTCTACGGCGTCGACCTGGCGGACCTGCTCGTGCTCCTGGCCGTCTCGATCGTCGTCACCGTCGGGTTGCGCTGGCTGGTGAACCGGGTCGACGAGCTCGCCGAGGCGCGCCGCGGGCTCGCCGAGGCGTCGTCGCCCGCGGTCGGCGGGCCGACGACCACCTGAGGCCGGCTCGCGAAGGCCGCGCCGACGACGTTGTCGCTTCGCGTGGTGTCCGCCCAGCGAGAGATCTGCCTGCGGTGCGGGCGCGGATCCTGCTCGGCAGGACACTCCGCCGTAGGCGAATCGGGGCGCGGCAGGGCGGACGCGCTCCTGCCGCGCCGACACCCCTCGAAACGGCAACGTCCTCGGTGCGAGGGCGAGACGCGGGTCGACCGCCACGACGAGCCCGCCGAGGCGTGGTCGTCCCGTCGATCAGGCCAGGTAGTCCTCGACGAGCTGTGCGGCGACGCCGGTGTACGACGCCGGGGTGAGCGCGGCGAGCCGCGCGGCGACGTCGTCGGGCAGTCCCAGGCCGGCGACGAACTCGCGCATGCGCGCGGCGTCGACGCGCTGACCGCGGGTGAGCTCCTTGAGACGCTCGTAGGGGTTCTCCATGCCCTCGACGCCGGCGACGGAGGCCGCGCGCATCGCCGACTGGACGGGCTCGCCGAGCACCTCCCAGTTGGCGTCGAGGTCGTCGGCCATGAGGGCGGCGTTGACGTTCAGCGCCTTGAGGCCGCGGCGGACGTTGTCGATCGCGAGCAGCGAGTGGCCGAACGCCGGGCCGATGTTGCGCTGCGTCGTGGAGTCCGTGAGGTCGCGCTGCAGGCGGCTCGTGACGAGGGTGGCGCTGAGCGTGTCGAGCAGCGAGCACGAGATCTCGAGGTTCGCCTCGGCGTTCTCGAACCGGATCGGGTTGACCTTGTGCGGCATGGTCGACGAGCCGGTGGCGCCCGCGACCGGGATCTGCGTGAAGAACCCGAGCGAGATGTAGGTCCACACGTCGGTCGCGAGGTTGTGCAGGATCCGGTTGAACCGGGCGACGTCGGCGTAGACCTCGGCCTGCCAGTCGTGCGACTCGATCTGCGTGGTCAGCGGGTTCCACACCAGGCCGAGGTGCTCCACGAACGACTTCGAGACCGCGGGCCAGTCGGCGCCCGGGACGGCGACGGTGTGCGCGCCGTAGGTGCCGGTCGCGCCGTTGAGCTTGCCCAGGTACTCGGCGCCCTCGATCCGGCGCAGCTGGCGGCGCAGGCGGTGGGTGAGCACCGCGAGCTCCTTGCCGATCGTCGTCGGCGTCGCCGGCTGGCCGTGCGTGCGGCTGAGCATCGGGACGCCGGCGTGCTCGCGGGCCATGGCGGCGAGCTGGTCGGTCAGGGCCTCCGCGGCGGGGAGCCAGACGTCGCGCATCCCGCCCTGCACCATGAGCGCGTAGGAGAGGTTGTTGATGTCCTCGGAGGTGCAGGCGAAGTGCACGAGCTCGCTCGCGGCCGGCAGGTTCGTCCCGCCGAGGGCGTCGGGGGCGGCGGCGATGCGGCGCTTGATGAAGTACTCGACGGCCTTGACGTCGTGCACCGTCTCACGCTCGATGGCGGCGAGCTCCGCGATCTCGTCCGCGCCGAACGTCGCGGGGATCTGCCGCAGGTACGCGATCTCGGCGTCGGTCAGCGTGGGGGCCCCGGGGACGACGGCGCCGGGGGCGTCGGAAGTCCCGTTGCACAGCGTGACCAGCCACTCGACCTCGACGTGGATGCGCGCCCGGTTCAGCGCGGCCTCGCTCAGGTGGTCCACCAGCGGCGCGACCGACCCGCGGTAGCGGCCGTCGAGAGGACCGAGCGCGACGGGCGGCGTGACGTCGGCGAGGTTCACGCGGGCGGGCTGGGCGGCTGTGGGCTCGGTCGGCGAGGTCTGCGGCGCGGGGGAGGTCACGGCCGATATTCTCCCACGCGCCCCGGATCGGCGGTCGAGCCTGTCGAGCCTGTCGAGACCCCGGTGGCCTCGACAGGCTCGACCGCCGGTGGATCAGGCGAGCACGGGGTAGCTGCCGCGGATGACGCCGCGCGGGTCGTGGGCGCGCTTGAGCTCCTGCAGCCGCGCGAGGGCGTCGGCGTCGTACGCGGCGGCGGCCCGCTCGCCCGGGGCGAGGAAGGTGGCCGGCTTGCGGCCGGTGACCACACCCTCCAGCCGGGCGGGCAAGGTCGCCAGGGCCTCGCCGACGGCCGTGGCGAGGCCCGGCTCGAAGGCGAGGCCGAACCCGTAGAGCAGGTACGGCTCCGTGATCGCGCCGAGCGCCCCGGCGTCCGGCCCGGGGTCGGCCAGCGCGCCGCCGAGGTGCCGCAGCTGGAGCATCAGCAGCGGCGCGACCGGCTCCGTGAACAGGCGTGCCACGGCGTCGCCGTCGACCCCGGTCAGCAGCTCCGCGCGCGACCGGCCCGCCGCGGGGTCCGTCGGGTCGGCGGTGATGGACCCCGTGTCGGCGAGACCGACCGGTCCGACCCGCGATGCGAGCGCGCCGCCGACGGCGTCGAACGGGCGCAGCAGGTCGCGGGCCGTCGCGTCGTCGCCGAGGTACGCGGCGTGCAGCACGACGACCCCGGGCGCGCCCGGCGCCTCGACCCGCGACAACCAGAGGCTGAGCTCGCGCGGCGCCGACGACGTGACCTCGCGGTAGGCGGCGAGGACGTCGCCGGCGCGCTCCGCCGGCCAGACCAGGGAGCCGCCGGCGAACGCCGGCACCGGCTCGAGCGCGATCTCCAGGGACGTCACGACGGCGAGGTCGCCGCCCCCGCCCCGCAGGGCCCAGAACAGCTCCGGGTCGGAGCCGGTGTCCACGGTGCGCCGCACGCCGTCGGCGTCCACGACGTCGAACGACCGCACGTGGTCGGCCGCGAGGCCGTGCGCCCGGCTGAACCAGCCGAGGCCGCCGCCGAGGGTGTAACCGGCGACGCCGACGCCGGGCGCGCTCCCCAGCAGGCCGGTCAGCCCGTGCGGCGCGGAGGCGGCCTGGACGGCGGCCCACGACGCCCCCGCCCCGACGCGCGCCACGCGGGCGACGGGGTCGACCGAGACGTCGTCGAGGCGGCCGGTGCGCAACAGGACCGCGCCCTCGGTGTCGCCGGTGGCGCCGTGGCCGGTCGACTGCGCGGCGACCGTCAGCCCCGCGGCCCGCGCGTGGCGCACCGTCGTGGCGACGTCGTCGGCGTCGACGGCCTCGACGACGGCGGCGACCGGCTGCCGCACGGCGAGGTTCCAGGGGGTCGACGCGGCGTCGAACCCGGCGGTGCCGGGCACGAGGAGGCGGCCGCGGAGCGAGCGGGCGAGGGTCTCGTTCGAGGTCAGGGTGGTCATGGGTACTCCTCGGTGGTCGGGCCGATGTCCCACCCGTGTGGTTCGGTGGTCGTCGGCAGCGCGTGCTGTCATCCCCTCTGACACGGCCCGGCCGAGGAGTGTGACAGGTGAGCACCGACCTTCTGGCGGAGAGCTTCGAGACCTACCGCCCGCACCTGCGGACCGTCGCGTACCGGGTGCTGGGCTCCGCGTCCGACGCGGAGGACGCGGTCCAGGACGCCTGGGTGCGGGCGCAGGCGGCCGGCACCGACGGCGTGGAGAACCTCGCCGGGTGGCTGACCACGATCGTCGGCCGGGTGGCGCTCAACCTGCTGCGCTCGCGCGCGTCGCGCCGGGAGGACGGGTGGGGGTCACGCCTGCCGGACCCGGTCGTCGCGGACGACGTGGACCACCCCGAGCGCCGGGCCGTGACGTCGGACGAGCTCGGGACGGCGCTGCTCGTCGTGCTCGACGCGCTCACCCCGGCCGAGCGTGTCGCGTTCGTGCTGCACGACCAGTTCACGGTGCCCTTCGAGGACCTCGCGCCGATCGTGGACAGGTCCGTCGCCGCCACGCGCCAGCTCGCGAGCCGCGCCCGCCGCAAGGTCCGCGACGCCACGCCGGTGCAGGACGACGCCGCACGCCGTCGCGAGGTCGTCGGCGCCTACCTCGCCGCGTCGCAGGCGGGCGACTTCGAGGGGCTGCTGGCCCTGCTGGACCCGGACGTGGTGCTGCGGGTCGACTACGGCGCGGGGGGCCTGTCGCGGCTGCTCCGCGGCGCGGCGGCGGTCGCCGAGCAGGCGGCGCTGCACTTCGGCACGGCCCGGGGCTCGCGGCTCGCGCTCGTCAACGGGTCGCCGGGGCTCGTCACGGCGGCGGGCGACGGGACGGTGCACGCCGTCCTCGCGTTCACGGTGCGCGCCGGCCGCGTCACCGGGATCGACATCCTGTCCGACCGGGACCGGCTCGCCGCCCTCGATGCGCCGGAGGCTGTCCCCGGGCGCGGCTGATCCACAGGGACGGCGCCGCCGACGCTTCGGGGTGCCGCGCCCTCCTAGCGTCCCGGGGCATGGACCTCCTCGAGCCGGACGCCCCCGCACTACCGCCGCTGTGCGTCGCCCCCGACGCCGGAGCGGACGGGCTCTGGACGGGTGACGCGCGGGCGGAGGCCCACGCCGTCCTGCGCGCGGCCCGCGCGGACGTCGCGCAGGTGATGGAGAGCCTGCGGCGCAGCGCCGCGCTCTCCTGGGAGTCCCCGGCGGCCGACGCCTTCCGCACGGCCGTCGCCGAACTCGTCGTGACGCTGGACGCCGACCTCCGGGTGCTCGACGAGGCGGCAGCGGTGGTGGTGCTGGCATGACCGACGGGCTGCCGCCGGCCGACACGCTGACCGTGCTCGGCGGGCGGCCGCTGACCCGCGTCGACGCGGACGCGGTGCGGGGGGCCGCCGCGCTGCTCGACGGCGCGTCGGCAGGGCTGCGCGCGGCGGCGCGGGGCTGCGCGGCCGCGCACGGGGCGCTGACACGGTCGCTGTGGGTACCCGACCCGTTCGTCGCGTCGTTCACGGGCCGGAGCGACCCGGCCGACCTCGCCGCGCGTGCCCGGGCCGCCGACCTCGCTGCCGACGTCGCCGCACTGCTGGAGCGCCGAGGCGAAGGAACGGACCGGCTCGCACTGCGGCTGCGGCTCGCGGCCGGCCTGTACGAGCGGACCGAGTCGGTGGCCGAGCAGGTCGTGGGTGGCGCGACGACCGGCCTCCTCACCGTCGTCGGGCGCGTGCTCGACACGGTGGTGCTGCCCCCGCTGAAGCTCGGCGCGGCCGTCGCCGGGCTGGTCAGCCCGTTGGAGGTCGGGGAGCGGGAGCCCGGGCCGCCTGCCTGGAGCCGGCCCGCGCCGCCGGTCACCCGCGTGGACACCGACGAGGGCGGCGTGCTCGCCGACGCGTGGCGGGGGGCGGCGCCGTTCGCGGACGAGGCGGTCGCCGGGCTGGCGTGGGGGGTCGACCCCTTCGGGGGAGTGCCAGGTGGAGCAGGGGAGCTGGCCACCCTGGTGCGGTCGGCCATGGCCGACTCAGACGTCCAGGTGGCGGCCATCGTCGCGGGCGGGTCCCACGGGCCGCCCGCGTGGGCCGGACGGCCGTCAGGCACGGTCGCCGAGGCGCTCGCGCGCACGGCCGACCTCTACCCCCAGGGCAGCGGGGCCGTGGGGCGGCCGGGAGCGGGCGCCCCCGAGGGCTCGGTCGTCGTCGAGCGGGTGACGCACGACGACGGGACCACGTCGTGGACCGTCCTGGTGCCGGGGACGCAGCAGCTGCTGCCCACGTCGAACCCGTTCGACGCGCTCACCGACCTCGAGCTGATGGCGCACGCGGCGGCGGACGTGACGGAGGCGGTCACCCGGGCGCTCGAGGTGGCCGGGGCGGCACCCGACGAGCCCGTGGTCCTGGTGGGGCACAGCCTGGGCGGGATCGCCGCCGTGGCGCTGGCGTCGTCGCCGTGGTTCCGCGCCCGGCACCGGGTGGGGGGCGTCGTGACGGCGGGCGCGCCCACGGCCACGTTCGTCACCCCGCGTGGCGTGCCGGTGCTGCACCTGGAGAACGACGAGGAGCTGGTCTCCCCGGCGGACGGCCGCTCGAGCGCCGAGAACCCCGCCACGCGCGACCGCGTCACCGTCGGCCGGGCCCTGCGTGCGTCGTCGGACCCGGCGGACCGCGCGGCGTCGGGCAGCGTCTCGCTCTCGCACGCGATGCCGACCCACCTGCGCACCCTCGCAACGGCGCGCGCGTCCGGGAGTGTCCAGGTGGCCGACATCGCCGGGCGGCTGGAGCGGCTGCTCGACGGCCGGAGCGCGCGGACCTGGTTCTTCGCAGCGCGCCGTGTGCCGGACCCGGGCGTGGTGCTGGCGCCCGGGCCCGACGGCGTCAGTCCTTCTTCGGGGCGAACGCTCCGACGATCGCCTGCAGGACGGCGAGGATGAGCGCCACCCAGATGTACCACCAGAAGCCGCCGGTGACCTCGAGGCCCCAGTCGCCGAACCAGCCCTGCCCGGTGATCCACGTGGTCAACCACAGCATGAACGCGTTGATCAGCAGGTAGAACAGCCCGAGCGTGAGGATCAGCAGCGGGATCGAGATGATGCTGACGATCGGCTTCACGAAGCTACTGACGATCGTGAAGACGAGCGAGACCCCGAGCAGCGCCAGGAGGTAGCTCCCTGCGCCGTCATCCCACTCGGGGAGGATGGTCAGGCTGTCGAAGATGAGATCGCTCAGCCACAGCGCCACGGCCGTGACGAGCGTGCGCACGAGGAAGTTCATGCAGGTCATCGTGGCACGGCTCCGACAGGGAGGTGCGGTGAATCACCGCAGCGGGCGGGATGGCATCCTTGACGGCTGTGACCACCGCCGCTGACTCGCCGATCGTCCCCCTGCGCGCCGCCGTCGCCGCGCTGCCCGCCTACGTCCCGGGCGCGCGCCCGGCACCGGGGGCGAGGCTCTGGAAGCTCTCGTCCAACGAGAACCCGTACCCGCCGCTGCCGTCCGTCCTCGAGGCGATCACCCGCGCCGCGGAGGAGACGAACCGCTACCCGGACATGTTCGCGACCGAGCTGGTCGAGGCGCTCGCCGGGCACGTCGGGGTCGGCGCGGACCAGGTCGTGGTGGGCAACGGGTCGGTCGCGGTGCTGGGCCACGTGCTGCAGGCCGTCGTCGAGCACGGCGACGAGGTCGTGTTCCCGTGGCGCTCGTTCGAGGCGTACCCGATCACCGTCGCCGTCGCCGGCGGGGTCGCCGTCACCGTGCCCGTCTCCGCCGACGGGCGGCTCGACCTGCCCGCGATGGCCGCCGCCGTCACGCCGCGCACCCGCGTCGTCATGGTCTGCACCCCCAACAACCCCACCGGCCCCGTGGTGCACGCCGACGAGCTCGAGGCGTTCCTCGCCGCCGTGCCGCGCGACGTGCTGGTGATCGTCGACGAGGCCTACCTGGAGTTCGTGCGCGACCCGCAGGCGCCCGACGGCGTCGACCTGCTGTCGCGGCACCCGAACGTCGTGCTGCTGCGCACGCTGTCCAAGGCGTACGGGCTGGCGGGCCTGCGCGTCGGGTACGCCGTCGCCGAGCCGCGGCTCGCCGCGGGCATCCGCGCGGTGTCCACGCCGTTCGGCGTCAACCACCTCGCGCAGCGGGCCGCGCTCGCGTCGCTGCAGCCGGTCGCGCAGTCCGAGCTGCGCGAGCGGGTGGGCGCCCTGGTGGCCGAGCGTGACCGCGTCACCGCGGCCCTGCGCGAGCAGGGCTGGGACCTGCCCGAGACGCACGCGAACTTCGTGTGGTTCCCGCTCGGCGACGCGACCATGGACCGCGCGGCCGAGGCGACCGCCGCCGGCGTCCTCGTGCGCCCGTTCGCCGGCGACGGCCTGCGCGTGAGCATCGGCGAGATCGAGGCGAACGACGCGTTCCTCGCCGTCGCCGCCACCTGGCGCCGCTGAGCGCTGTGAGCATGATTTTGGCCCGGTTTCGTGACCGAAACCGGGCCAAAATCATGCTCACAGCACGAGGGTTGGGGGTCAGCGGGGGAGGTTCCGTAGGTTGGAGCGGGCCATGGCCATGACCTCGCCCATGCCGCCGCCGAAGATCTCCTTCGTCATGGCGGTGGCGAACCCGCGGATCTGACCGGACGTGATGGACGGCGGGATGGACAGCGCGTTCGGGTCGGTGACCACCTCGACGAGCGCCGGGCCCTTGCGGTCGAGGCCGTCCTTGAGGGCGCGGCGCAGGTCCTTGGGCCGCTCCACGCGCACCGCCGGGATGCCGACGGCGGTGGCGATCGCCCGGTAGTCCACGGGCGGCGAGTCCGTGCCGTACGACGGCAGCCCCTCGACCAGCATCTCGAGCTTCACCATGCCGAGCGTCGCGTTGTTGAAGACGACGATCTTCACGGGCAGGTCGTAGGTGCGCACGGTGATGAGCTCGCCCAGCAGCATCGACAGCCCGCCGTCGCCGGCCAGCGCCACCACCTGCCGGCCGGGCTGCGCGAACGCGGCGCCGATGGCGTGCGGCAGCGCGTTCGCCATCGACCCGTGGATGAACGACCCGATGACGCGCCGCCTCCCGTTGGGCGTGAGGTAGCGGGCGGCCCAGACGTTGTTCATGCCGGTGTCGACGGTGAACACGGCGTCGTCGGCCGCCGTCTCGTCGAGCTGGACCGCCGCGTACTCCGGGTGGATGGGCGTGTGCTTCTCCACGTTGCGGGTGTACGCGCCCACGACCTTGGTCATGATCCCGGCATGCTTGTCGACCATCGAGCGCAGGAACTTGCGGTCCTTCTTGCGCGCGACCAGCGGGTTCAGCAGCCGCAGGGTCTCGCCGACGTCGCCGTGCACGGGCAGGTCGAGCCGGGTGCGCCGGCCCAGGTGGGAGGCGTCGACGTCGATCTGCGCGGTGCGGACGTCCGCGGGCAGGAAGGAGTCGTACGGGAAGTCGGTGCCCACCAGGACCAGCAGGTCGGCCGAGTGCATCGCCTCGTGGCAGGAGCCGTACCCGAGCAGGCCGGACATGCCGACGTCGTGCGGGTTCTCGTACTGGATGATCTCCTTGCCGCGCAGCGAGTGGCCGACGGGCGCGGCGGCGAGGTCGGCGAGCTCCAGCACGGCGTCGCGGGAGCCGCGGGCCCCGGCGCCGACGAACAGCGTCACCTTCTTGGCCTTGTTGATCGCCTCGGCCAGGGCCTCGACGTCGGTCTCGTTCGGCACGACGCGCGCCGGGCAGGCGCCGGGCACGAGGATCGGGGCGTCGTCGTCGGGCACGCGCTGGTCGGCGACGTCGCCCGGCAGGGTCAGGACGGCCACTCCGGGGGCGGCGAGCGCGTGCTGGATGGCGGAGCGCGTGACACGCGGGAGCTGCGCGGCCGACGAGATCAGCTCCGAGAACACGGACGCCTCGTTGAAGATGCGGTCCGGGTGCGTCTCCTGGAAGAACTGCGTGCCGATCTGCGGGCTCGGGATGTGCGACGCGATCGCGAGCACGGGAAGGCGCGAGCGGTTCGCGTCGTAGAGGCCGTTGATGAGGTGCAGGTTCCCCGGCCCGCACGACCCGGCGCAGACGGCGAGCTCGCCCGTCACCTCCGCGTCGGCGGCCGCGGCGAACGCGGCCGCCTCCTCGTGCCGCACGTGGACCCAGTCGATGCCGTCGGTGCGGCGCACGGCGTCCACGACCGGGTTGAGCGAGTCCCCGACGATGCCGTAGATGCGCTTCACGCCGGCGGCGACGAGCTGGTCGACGAGGTGTTCGGCGACGGTGCGGGCCATGACGAGACCTCCTGATGACGGCGGCTGGTCCGTCTCGATCCTGCCTCTCGCGTCGTGTTTCCGCAGGACGTCGGTGCGTGAGGTGGCGCACCCCTTGACCTGAACCAAAGTTGAGGTCAGAGCATCGAGGGATGACGACCACATCGCCGCCGACGACCACCCCCTTGCCCGTCCCGCAGCGCGTCCGGGACCTCGTCGCCCGCGTCACGGGCGACGAGAAGCACGACCCGAGCGCCCACTCGACGCTGGACGCCGTGTGGACCCTGTACGACCAGGTGCTGCGGGTCGACCCCGATGCCCCGGACGACCCCGACCGCGACCGGTTCCTGCTCTCGAAGGGCCACGGGCCGGCGTCGACCTACGCCGTGCTGGCCGAGAAGGGCTTCTTCCCCGCGTCGTGGCTGGACGACGTGGCCTCGTGGGGCTCCCGGCTCGGGCACCATCCCGACCGCACGCTCGTGCCCGGCATCGAGATCGGCAGCGGCTCGCTCGGGCACGGACTCCCGATCGCCGTCGGGCTCGCGCTCGGCCTGCGCGACCGGTCGCCCGCCCGGGTGGTCGTGCTGGTGGGCGACGCCGAGCTCGACGAGGGCAGCAACGCCGAGGCGATCCAGGTCGCCGGCCGCTTCGGGCTCGGCAACCTCACCTGCGTCGTCGTCGACAACCACAGCGACGGGCTCGGCTGGCCCGGCGGCATCGCCGCCCGGTTCGACCTGGAGGGCTGGTCGTGCGCGGAGGTGCGTCACCACGACCATCCGCGACTGGCGGCGGCGCTACGGCGCACGGAGCCCGACCGGCCCACGGTCGTGGTCGTCGACACGACCGCGGCCGATCCCACGCGGGAGGTGGCGGCATGACCACCCAGGCGACCGGGGCGCGGTCCCTCGACCTGCGTACCCGCTTCTACGAGGAGATCGACCCGCTGCTCGACGCGTTCCCCGACGTGGACGTCGTGCTGGCCGTCATCGGCTCCGGGTACCTGTCCCGCGCGATCGAGCGCCACCCCGGCCGCGTCATCGACGTCGGCATCCGCGAGCAGGCGCTCATCGGTGTGGCCGGGGGCCTCGCGCTGGCCGGGCGGCGCCCGATCGTGCACACGTTCGCGTCGTTCCTCGTCGAGCGGCCGTACGAGCAGGTCAAGCTCGACCTCGGGCACCAGGACGTCGGCGCGGTGCTCGTGAGCGCGGGGGCCTCCTACGACGTGAGCGCCGGCGGCCGCACGCACCAGGCGCCCGCCGACGTCGCGCTGATCTCCGCGCTGCCCGGCTGGACGGTGCACGTGCCCGGCCACGCCGACGAGGTGGCCGAGATCCTGCACCGCGAGGCCGAGGGCACCGGCCGCGTCTACGTGCGCCTGTCCGGGCAGCGCAACTCCCGGCCTCACCCCGTGGACGGGCGGCTGCACCTGATGCGGGACGGCGCGCGCGAGACCCCCGTGGTGCTCGCCGTCGGCCCGATGCTCGACACCGTGCTGGAGGCGACCGCCGACCTGCCCGTGCGCGTCGCGTGGACCGCCACCCCGCACCCGCTCGACGCGGACGGGCTGCGGGCGCTCGCCGGCCCGACGCCGGTGCTCGCCGTCGTGGAGCCCTACCTCGAGGGCACCAGCGCGGCCGCGGTGGCCGCGGCGCTCGCCGACCGGCCCAGCCGCGTGCTGCACGTCGGCGTGCCCCGCGACGCGGAGCTGCGCCGGTACGGCACCCCGCGCGACCACGCCGCCGCGCACGGCCTCGACCCGGCGGGAATCCGTGGCCCGGTCAAGGAGCTGCTCGGGTGAGCAGCGGTCGCCGAGGTCCGGCTCCTAGGCTCTGACCATGACCGACGACGTGCGGAACATCCTGACGGCCCTCGACGCGGTCCCGGAGCCGTGGCAGCCCCACCTCCTGGCGAGCGTCAACGACTACGCCGTGAAGGTGGTCAAGCTCGACGGCGAGTTCGTCTGGCACACGCACGACCACACCGACGAGCTGTTCCTCGTGCTCAGCGGGCGGCTCACCATCCAGCTCCGCGACCGCGACGTCGTCCTCGGGCCCCACGACGTGTTCGTCGTGCCGCGAGGAGTCGAGCACTGCCCGCGGGCCGACGGCGTGGTGCACGCGCTCCTCGTCGAGCCGACCGCGACGGTCAACACGGGAGATGCCGGCGGCGAGCGGACCGCGCCCCTGCGCGAGCTGGACTGAGCGCGTGGGGGACGCCAGCGCGGCCTACGCGGCGCGCGCCGACGAGTACACGGCCATGTTCGGCTCGATGGACGCGGTGCACGACGAGGACAGGGACCTGGTCGCGCGGTGGGCCGAGGGGCTGACGGGCCGCGTGGTCGACGCCGGCTGCGGGCCGGGCCACTGGACGGACTTCCTCGCCAGGCTGGGCCTGGACGCGGAGGGCGTGGACCTCGCGGACCCGTTCCTGGAACGTGCCCGCGCGCAGTACCCGGGAGTGCCGTTCCGCCGTGCCGCGCTGGACGACCTCGGCGTGCCCGGCGGCAGCCTCGGCGGCGTGCTGGCCTGGTACTCGATCATCCACACCCCGCCCGAAGGTGTGGACCGCGTGCTGGCCGAGCTCGCGCGCGCCGTCGCCCCGGGCGGCGGGCTGCTGATCGGCTTCTGCCGCGGCCCGCGCGTCGAGCCGTTCGACCACGCCGTCACGCAGGCATGGTTCTGGCCGGCCGACGAGCTGGCGGCGCGCGTCGAGCGGGCGGGGTTCGACGTCGTCGAGACGGCCGCCCGCGCCGACCCAGGAGTCCGCCCGCACGGTGCGATCAGTGCGCGGCGTCGGGAGGCGGGTGGCCCGTGGCGCGGCCGTGGCATCGGCGTCACGACCCTCGCGAGATTTGATGTCTACGCGCGCTCGGTGCTCGGCGCAACCAGTCCGACGCTCGGGCCGATGTCGTCGATCCTGCTGCGTACGGAGTCGACGTCGTCCTCCCAGATCGAGAACCTGACTGTTGGTGCCCGACAGCTCGCCCTCGCGGAGATCGACCAGTCGACGTCCCAGAACGCCAAGGTTGTCGTCGCCAACGTGCGGGCCATGGAGGCCGCTCTCGATCTAGCCGACCGGCTCGACAGTGACGCCGTCCTCGCGATACAACGCGAGCTGCTCGAGGCTCAGACCGGCTGGGAGCAGCACGCCGGTCGCTACCGCGAAGGGCTTGTGTGGGTCGGCTCCAGCGGACTCACCCCGATCGGGGCCAGTCACATCGCCCCGCAGGCCGAGCATGTGCCGGGTGCGATGGACGACCTGGTGGCGTTCATGCGTCGCGACGACATGCCGGTGCTCGTGCAGGCCGCGATCGCGCACGCCCAGTTCGAAACCATCCACCCGTTCGCCGATGGCAACGGTCGCACCGGTCGCGCCATCGTGCACGCCCTGCTGAAGTCCAAGGGAGTGCTGACGAGCACGACCGCGCCGGTCTCCGCGGGGCTGCTGCGCGACACCGAGGGCTACTTCCGCGCGCTCGGTGCCTTTCGCGACGGCGATGCCAGGCCGATCATCGAGGCCTTCGGCAACGCTGGCCGCTTCGCAGCCTCCTCAGGCGCCCGGCTGGTGGACGACATTGCCGCCCAGGTCGAGAGGGCGCGCGAGCAGATGTCGGGAGTGCGGCGCGACGCCGGCGCATGGAAGGTACTGCCGCATCTGGTCGCTCACCCGGTGGTGAACGCGAACCTGCTGATCGAGCGTCTGGGCATGAATGGCATGGGCGCCCAACGTGCGCTCGGCCAGCTGGTCGACGCGGGCGTGCTGGAGGAACGCACAGGTATGCAGCGCAACCGCGTCTACCAGCACGCGGGCATCATCCAGGTGCTCGACGTTTACGCGCAGCGCCTGCTCCGAGGCTGAACGCGCTGTCGCCTAGGTCAGGTTGCGCAGGGCCGCCGGGATCGGGGTCTCCCCGGCGGAGAACCGGACGAAGCGCCCCACGGTCGCGGGCTCGCGCAGCGTGGCGGCGACGACCTGCGCGACGTCGGCGCGCGGCACGCTGGTGTCCGTCCCGGCGGGCACCGCACCGGTCTCGGGCAGGAGGGCGATCCGCCCGGTAGGCGGTTCGTCGGTGAGCGTGCCCGGGCCGAGGATCGTCCAGTCCAGGTCGGTGGTGCGCAGGTGGTCGTCGGCAGCCAGCTTGGCGTCCGCGTACGCGAAGAAGCCCGCGCTCTGAGGGACGCCGTGCTCCGGCGTCGAGCCCACCCACGACACCATGACGTACCGGCGCACCCCGGCGCCCGCGGCGGCGTCCATCGAGCGGATCGCGGCGTCCCGGTCGACGGCGTAGGTGCGCTCGGGGTCGCCGCCGCCCGCGCCGGCCGACCACACGACGGCGTCGACGCCGTGCACGGCCGCCGCGAGCTGCTCGGTCGTGGCGTGCTCGACGTCGAGGAGCAGCGGCTCCGCGCCGAGGTCGGCCACCCGGTCGATCTGCTCCGGCTTGCGCACGACGCCGACGACGTCGACCACCGGGCCGGTGCCGCCGTCCGCCAGCAGCGGGACCAGCAGGCGCGCGACCTTGCCCAGCGCACCGATGACGACGACCTTCATGGCGACCTCCTGCGACGTCCGGGAACTCCCACCGTGGCGCATCGCGCCGCGTGCTGCCACCCCTTCGGCCGTGCTGATCCGCGACCGCCGGACCGCGCCAGGTCCAGTCGTCGCGAAATGGCCGTTCTCCTGAGCGGGTCCGGCTGGGAGGATGGCTCCGTGCGCACCATCCGACAGAGCCGCAAGCTCCGCGGCGTCCGATACGACGTCCGCGGTCCCATCCTCGTCGAGGCCCAGCGCCTCGAGGCCGAGGGCCACCGCATCCTCAAGCTGAACATCGGCAACACGGCGCCGTTCGGCTTCGAGGCACCGGAGGCGATCCTGGCCGACGTCGTGCACCACCTGCCGGAGGCGCAGGGGTACAGCGACTCGCGCGGGATCTACGAGGCGCGCACCGCCGTCGCGCAGTACTACCAGTCCCGCGGGCTGCGCGACACGACCGTGGACGACGTCTTCATCGGCAACGGCGTCTCCGAGCTCATCACGATGGTGCTGCAGGCGTTCGTCGACGAGGGCAACGAGGTCCTCGTGCCCGCGCCCGACTACCCGCTGTGGACGGGCGCGGTGACGCTGTGCGGCGGCACGGCGGTGCACTACCGCTGCGACGAGGCGAACGGCTGGATGCCGGACCTCGAGGACCTCGAGTCGAAGATCACCGAGAACACGCACGCCCTCGTGATCATCAACCCGAACAACCCGACGGGCGCCGTCTACAGCAAGGAGATGGTGGAGGCGATGGTCGACATCGCGCGCCGCCACGACCTCGTCGTCATGGCCGACGAGATCTACGAGAAGATCTTGTTCGACGACGCCGTGCACCACCACGCCGCGACCGCGGCCGGCTCGGACGTGCTGTGCCTGACGTTCAGCGGCCTGTCCAAGGCCTACCGCGTGTGCGGGTACCGGGCCGGGTGGGTCATGGTCTCGGGCCCCAAGGAGATCGCCGGCGAGTTCCTCGAGGGGCTCACCCTGCTCGCGAACATGCGCATGTGCGCCAACGTCCCGGCGCAGCACGCGATCCAGACGGCGCTGGGCGGCTACCAGTCGATCGACGAGCTCATCGTTCCCGGCGGTCGGTTCTACGACCAGGCGATGCTCGCGGACAAGCTGCTCAACGAGATTCCCGGCGTCACGTCCGTGCGGCCGCGCGGGGCGCTGTACTGCTTCCCCCGGCTCGACCCCGAGGTGTACCCGATCGACGACGACGAGGAGTTCGTCATCGAGCTGCTCCGGGCCAAGAAGATCCTCGTCACCCACGGCACCGGCTTCAACTGGTTCGCACCCGACCACTTCCGGCTCGTCACCCTGCCGGACGAGGAGGTCCTCACCGAGGCCATCGGCCGGATCGCGGAGTTCCTCGCCGCGCGGAGGTGATGACGCGCGCACCGCGGGCCGCGCCCCACGTGCAACTGATGGTTGCGTAACCGTGCTGACGGGGATACCTTGATGTGCAACCACTAGTTGCAGGAGGTTTCCGATGGAGCTGGGAAGCATCGAGCGCGAGGTCTACGTCGACGCGTCGCCGGAGATCGTCTTCGAGGTGGTGAGCAGCCCCGACCACGTGAAGGAGTGGTGGCCGGACGACGCCCGGTACGACCCGGTGCCGGGATCGACGGGGGAGATCGTCTTCGGCGACCCCGACGCCGGCGGCGGGGTGGAGCAGCTCACCGTCGTCGAGTCGCTGCCGCCGCGCTCGTTCTCGTTCCGCTGGACGCACCCGGCCGGCGTGGCCGCGGCTGAGGGGAACTCGCTGCTCGTCACGTTCGAGCTCACGCCGTCGGGCGGCGGCACGCTGCTGCGGATGACCGAGACTGGCTTCCGGGAGATGGGCTGGGAGGTCGCCGTCCTCGAGCAGCACTACGCCGAGCACGTCACCGGCTGGGACTACTTCCTGCCCCGGATCGCGCCGTACGTCGCGACGCTGGGGGTGCGGCCGTGAGCTCGGCGCCGGTCGACGACGACCTCTGGTCGGCCATCGGCGACCCGACGCGCCGCCGCATCCTCGATCTCCTGCTCGCCGAGGGCGAGTCGACGGCGACCTCGCTGAGCGAGCGGCTGCCGGTCACCCGGCAGGCGGTGGCCAAGCACCTGGGCGTCCTCGACCGGGTCGGCCTGGTCCGGACGGAACCCGCCGGCCGGGAGCGGCGCTGCTGGGTGGACGACGTCCAGCTCGCGCGCGCGGTGGCCCAGCTGTCGTCGGTCACCACGTCGTGGGACGCCCGGCTGCAGCGCATCAAGCGGATCGCCGAGGCGATCCAGGACGACCGGCACGGCACGGCGCCGCGCTGACGCACGACCGAGACGAAGGAGCACACGATGGTGGACATCCTGCACCGGGTCGGGGTCAGGACCCCGGACCCGAAGACGGTGTACGACGCGCTGACGACCGTCGAGGGCCTCGGGGCCTGGTGGACCGACGACACGACGGGGAGCGCCGACGTCGTCGGCGGCGCCCTCGAGTTCCGCTTCCCGTCCGGCGGCTTCGACATGGAGGTCGTCGAGCTGCGCCCGCCCGAGCGGGTGGCGTGGCGGGTGGTCGGCGGGCCCGACGAGTGGGTCGGCACGACGATCGGCTGGGACCTCCGCCAGGTCGGCGACTACACGATCGTCCTCTTCACGCACCAGGGGTGGCGCGAGCCGGTGGAGTTCATGCACCACTGCAGCACCAAGTGGGCCTCGTTCCTGCTGAGCCTGAAGGCTCTGGGCGAGACCGGCGCCGGCGCACCGGCGCCGCGGGACGTGCAGATCGACGACTGGGGCTGAGCCGCCGTCGCACCGATCTCGCGGCTGCCGCGGCGACTCAGGGCGCCGCGGCAGCCGCGCGCGCCACGGCCCGTTCCACGGCCCGGCCGACGTGCGCGCGGGTGGCGGCGAACGACGTCGCCAGCTCGCGTGCCTGGCCGGGGTACTCCGCGTGCCCGGCGGAGTGGACGGCGAGCTCCAGCTCGGCCCCCGTGCCCGCGCGCTCGGCCGCGGCGACGCCGTTCGCGACGCCGAACTGGCCGGGCGGCGGCACGTGCGCGTCCCACAGGGCGCACTCGACGCGCACGGGCACGCGCAGGTGCGTGGCGGCCACGGAGGCGTCGGTGAGGGCCAGCACCCGGCGGGCCTCGGGGTGGGCGGCCACGTGCCGGCGCTGCGCCTCGCCGCTGCCGGTGCACGGCACGGCGAGGCGCTCGTCGTACTGGCCGAAGCTCGGCACCTCGAGGGTGGCGCCGACGAACCGGTCGTCCCACGGCACGGCCAGGGCGCCGACCCCGCCGCCGAAGCTGGAGCCGACGTAGTACAGCGGGATCCCGGCCGGGGCGCCCGGGACGTCGGCCAGCACCTCCTGCAGCGCGGTCGCGGCGTGCCACAGGTCCACGGCGCAGCGCCCGAGCACGTAGGTCCGGACGTCCCCGATGCCGTGCAGCACGTGCTCGGCGCTCACCTGAGGCGCCCCGACACCCGCGTTGAGCGACCCGAGCCCGCGGGCCACGGGGAAGATCACGGCCGCGTCGCGCGGCACCCGCTCGAACGACGGCGCCTCCCGGCCGCCGTACCCGTGGCCGTGCACGATGCCGACGCGCGGCGCCGTCCCCACCGGCAGCGCGACCCAGGCGCGCAGGCGCAGGCCGCCGTCAGCGGCGAAGGTCACGAGCGAGACGTCGTGGGTGCCGCGGCGTGCGGGCGGGTCCAGCGGCTCGAGCGCGACGTCGGCCGGCACCCCCCGCGCCGCCGCGTGCCACGACCGCCACAGGTCGGCGAAGCCTTCCGGCTCCTCGGCGGGCTCGACGGCAGCCAGCGCGTCGCGGTCGTAGCCGTACGTGCCGTCGATCGGGGCGCCCGGGAACCAGGTGTCGTAGGGGGCGGGAAGTCGCATCGGAAGTGAACTCCTCGGAGGTCAGGACGCTCGTGACACACTGTGCCGCAGGTCGAAAGGGGTGCTGGTGCTCGTCGCAGAACGCAGGTCACGCATCGTCGCGGAGGTGCGGCGGCGCGGCGCCGTGAGCATCGCGGATCTCGCCGCCGCGCTCGACGTCAGCGCGATGACCGTCCGCCGCGACATCGACCAGCTGGCCGACGACGGCGAGCTGGACAAGGTGCGCGGGGGTGCCACCACGCGCCGCGAGGGCGGCGCCGCGGGCCACGAGCGGGCGTTCGCCGCCCGCACCCAGCAGCAGGTCGCGGCCAAGCGCGCCATCGCCCGCCGCGTGGCCGGGCTCGTGGAGCCCGGGATGGCCGTGGGCCTGTCGGGCGGCACGACGGCGTGGGTGCTCGCCCAGGAGCTGCGCGAGGTCGCGGACCTCACCGTGGTGACCAACTCCCTGCCGGTCGCGGAGGTGTTCCGCCGCCCGGACCGCGCCGACGAGCCGTACACCCAGTCCGTCGTGCTCACCGGCGGGGTGCGCACGCCGTCCGACGCGCTCGTGGGGCCGGTCGCGGTGCGCTCCTTGGAGCACCTGCACCTCGACATGGCGTTCCTGGGCGTGCACGGCGTGGACCTGCACGCCGGCCTCACGACGCCGAACCTGCTCGAGGCCGAGACCGACCGGGCGCTGCTGGCCGCGGGCCAGGAGGCCGTCGTCCTGGCCGACCACACGAAGTGGGGCGTCGTCGGGCTCACGACCATCGTCGACCTGCACGAGGTCGACCGACTGGTGACCGACGACGGGCTCGACCCCCGGGCGCGCGAGGTGCTCGGCGGGCAGGTCGGCGAGCTCTGGGTGGTGCCCGTCTGACCTCACCGGGCCGTGCTGGCCCGCGGCACGACGTGCGCGTCGACCACGACGTGCCGCACGGGCAGGTTCGCGCCGGGCGGCGTCGCGATCTGCCGCTCGAGCTCGCTCAGCGCCCGTTCGACCAGCGCCTCCTTGTCGGGGGCGACGGACGTGAGCGACGGGGTGGCGAACCGCGCGCCGCGCACGTCGTCGATGCCGACGACGGCGACGTCCTCCGGGACGCGCCGGCCGGCGTCGTGCAGCGCGGGCAGGGCGCCGAACGCGACCGAGTCGTTGGAGCAGACGATGCCGTCGAGCTCGACCCCGCGCTCCAGGAGCTCGCGGACGGCGCGCTGCCCCTCGGCCGGGGTGAACGACTCGACCTGCGCGACGAGAGCCGGGTCGTCGGCGAGCCCGAGGGTGGCCACCGCCTCCCGGTAGCCGGCGTACCGGCGGTCGGCGGCGTCGGACGGGCGGGCGTCGCGCGGCCCGACGAACGCCACCCGGCGGCAGCCGACCGACGCGAGGTGCTCGGTCGCGGCGTACGACGCGGCCCGGTTGTCGATGGTGACGTGCGTGAACGGGCTGACGAGGATGTGCTCGCCCAGCAGCACGAGCGGCCCGGGGGAGGTGCGGCGGGTCAGGTCGGCCACGGACAGGGCGCGCGGGATGTGGATGAGCCCGTCGGTCGGGGGCAGCCCGAGGCCGTTGGCGACGTCCACCTCGCGGTCGTGGTCGCCGGCGGTCTGCTGGATGAGGATCGACAGCCCGCGCTCGTCCGCGCGCCGCACCAGCAGCGCCGTGAGCTCGGCGAAGTACGGCTCCTCGAGGTCCGGCACGGCGAGCGCCACGATGCCGGTGCGCTCCCTCCTGTGCACGGCGGTCAGCGTAGCCCGGGCGGGGCGGGAGGGCCGCCCGGCTCGCGTGGGTGCGGGGTGCGCCATCGTCACTCCTGCACGCGCAGGGCGACGACGCGGGCCTGCGCGGCGCCGTTGGTCGAGCCGACGACGAGCCGCGCCGCCCGCAGCGGGCCGACGCCGTCCGGCAGCGGGTGCACGCGCAGCCGCCACCGGTTGTCGGTCTCGTCGGCGACGGTCACCCAGGCGCCGGTGCCCTCCGGCAGCACCTCGACGCGGTAGTCCTTGACCAGGGTCGGCATGATCTCGTCGGGCGTGCGGTGGTGGTGCAGGGTGTTGAGCTCGACGTCGAGGTCGTCGTCGAACACGACCCGCACCTCGCGGCCGGTCACGGGGGAGTCCCAGTCGAGGCGCAGCCACTCCTCGCGGCCGGGCACCATCGGCGAGGACGCCCACAGGTTCGGCCCGCCGTGGTTGCGGTGGAAGCCGCTCGTGGCGCGCTCGGGGGCGAGCGCCCGGGTGTCGGGGCCGGCGCGGAAGACGACGGACCGGCCGCGCAGCGGCTTGGTCGGCCACTGCACGAGCAGCTCGTCCGAGCTGATCTGCACGTTCTGGTCGTCGTTGTCCACGCGGTGGGTGAGCGTGAGCACGCCCGGGGGCAGCGGCCGGGTGGTGCGCACGGCCACGTCCGGGTTGGCGCGCAGCACGACGACGGCGTTCTGCGGGGCGTCCGGCGCGAACGGGACGTGCGCGGTGACCCAGCGCTCGTCGCCGGCGGCGACGGCGACGTCCGTCTTGGCCTCCAGGTGTGCGGGCACGACGTTCTGCGGCTTGCCGGTGGACCACACCTCGACGCCGAGCGTCGTGTCGCGGCGGGCGGAGACGAGCAGCTCGACCGTGTCCAGGCGCGGGTCGACGGGCAGCACGATGCCCAGGTCGACGTCGAGGTCGACCACGTCGAAGTCGTAGGGGTCGCCGTCCGAGCCGTCCGCCGCCGGCGCGGCGAGGCGCGTCGTGGTGCTGGAGGCGGTGACGCGGGCCGAGCGAGCGAGGTCGTGCGGGTCGGCGTTGGCGATCCCGACGGCGGGCGCGTCCCAGCGCAGCAGCGTCTGGCGCAGCTCGTCGAGGTGGTCGGTGTAGACGCCGCGCGGGGTGGTGCCGTGGGTCACGCACAGCGCCGCCGCCGTGCCGGCCGCCTGGCCCATGGCTCCGCAGGTCGCCATGACGCGCGCCGCGCCGAACGCGATGTGCGTGGCCGAGACGTCGCGCCCCGCGAACAGCATGTTCTCCACGTTCACCGAGTACAGGGAGCGGTAGGGGATCTCGAAGACCCCGTCCGAGAAGCGCTGGACCGCGCCCGCACCCTCGGCGTACATGCCCTGGGCGGGGTGCAGGTCGATCGACCAGCCGCCGAACGCGACGCCGTCCGGGAACGACGTCTGCCCGACGACGTCGCCCTGGTGCAGCGTGTAGTCGCCGACGAACCGGCGGTACTCGCGCTTGCCGGGCACGTTGCCGATCCACTCGAGCGTGAGGTTCTCGGCGTCGAACCTGCCGGAGTTCTTGATGTGGTCCCAGATGCCGAGGATGACGCCGCGCAGCTCGTCGCGGATGCGCTCGTTGTCGTCGACGATGTCGAGCTCGCCGCCCCACTCGATCCACCAGTAGTGGGCCCCGGAGTCGCCGCTACGGATCACGCGGTTCATCGGGATGGGCGTGGTGGTGATGTCGATCGCGGTCTCCGGCGCCACGTACTTCACGGGGTGCCCGAGGTCCTTCGTGTAGAAGAGCAGCGTGGAGCCGAGGAACTCGCGCACCGGCTCCGGCGGCGCCCACTCCTCGCCGAACTCTGCCTGCGACTCCTTGCCGAGGCGGTAGCGCGCGCCCGCCAGGTGGCCCACCAGGCCGTCGCCCGTGCAGTCGAGGAAGACCGGCGCGGTGAACGTCGTGAGGATCTCCGAGCCCATCGTCCAGCCCGTGACGGACTCGATGCGGCGCGCGTCGTCGGGCCCGGTCGCGACGACCTCGCGCACGTCGGTGTTGAGGAAGAGCCGCAGGTTCTCCTCGCGGCGCACCGTGTCCAGCACGACGTCGTCCCAGTACACCGGGTTCCCCTCGGGGTTGCGGTACTGGTTCTCGACGTACATCTCGCCGACGATCCCGGTCTCGCGCGCCCAGCGCTGGTTGCCGTGCGCGGTCGCGCCGCACACCCACACCCGCACCTCCGACGAGGAGTTTCCGCCCAGCACCGGCCGGTTGTTCACCAGCACGACCTGGCGGCCCAGCCGCGCCGCGGCGACGGCCGCGCTGACTCCGGCCAGGCCTCCTCCGACGACGACGACGTCCGCCTCGACGGTCTGCGTGCGCATGGTTCTCCTCGGTCGTTCTGGTGCTCGGGTGGTGCTGGTGGTGGGTGTGCGGCGGGGGTCAGCCGGCTGCGCTCGCGGCGTCGTCGCGAAGGCCGGCGACGACGTCGGCGAGCGGGCTGCCGGCGATCGGCCGCCCGGTGCGGGGCACGACGGCGTGGAACAACGTCCCCGACGTCGGCCCGGACTGCGCCGCGCTGACGTACAGCACGTCGGTGCCGCGACCGCGGCCCGTGGCAAGGGTGCGGGCCGCGATGCGCTGCTGCCCCACCTGGACGTCGCCGAGGGCGGCGAACCGCCATCCCCCGCGGCCCGTGCGCTGCTCGGCCCGCACCACCTGGGTGCGGACCTGGCCGTCCACGGTGCCCTGCACGACGGCGTAGGCGCGGGTCACGCCGCGCGCCGACGTCGCGTCGAGCGCGGCCACGGTGTCGATGCCGTCGCCGAGGGACTCGGCGTCGACCACGGTCTCCCGCTGCCAGGCGGACCCGTCCCAGCGGGCGAAGCGGACGTCGAAGCGGTCGGGCGTCCCGTCGGCCTTCGCCTCCGCGTACCGGTAGACGACGCCCGCGAGCTCGTCGCCGTCCAGAGCGAGCTTCGCGGTCTGCAGCGTCGGGGCGTCGGACTGCATGGTCTCGCCCGGCTGGAACGGCTGGTACACGACCGCACCGCCGGCGGTCGGGGTGATCGGCGCCGTCAGCGCGGCCCCGGCGGCGTCCTGCCACGAGCCGTCCGACGGGTCGTACACCGCGTACGAGCCGAGGTGCCGGTACGGGCCGGCCGCCCAGCGGTGCCACTCCCACAGCACGTGCAGCCGCCCGTCCGTGCCCACCTCGAGGTCGTCGGGGTAGACGGAGTAGCCGGCGGCCGAGGCGAACACGGCAACCCGCGACCACGCGTGCGTCGCGGTGTCGTAGCGGTACAGCCGGCCGTCGCGCACTGTGGCCTCGTCGCGGCCGCCGCGCACCATGACGTACGCGTCCCCGTCGGTGCCGCGGGCGGTGACGGGGTAGGTCATGGGCACGCCCTGGTCGGGCAGGTCCGCGCTGGCCTCGACGATTGACGTCACGTCGCCCGGCGTCGCGGAGCGGTAGTACTGCCACGGCACGTGGTGCATCGACACGAAGGCGTGGATCGTGCCCTCGCCGTCCACGACGATCGACGGCTGGTCGTGGCCGCTGTCGTCGAGGAACGTCGCGCACGACCCGTCGTCGGCGCGCAGGCAGCCGACGGTCCAGTCGCCGTCGGCACCCTTCGCCGCGACGTGCACCTCGTGGCGGGACGCCTCGGCGGCCGGGGAGTCGAACGCCATGTAGGTGACGCCGCCGACCACGTCGAGCGGCGTCCACCAGCCGGCGTTGTTGGACGTGTCCACGGGGAACGGCAACTGCTCCACGGTGTCGCCGCGGTGCCCGTGCTGCGCGTCCGATGGCGCGGCGGCGGCGACCGTGGCCCCCGTGACGACGAGCGCGGCCGCGGCGGCGAGGGCGACCCCGCGGGGGCGGGTCCGGCCGGCCATCAGCCGATCAGCCCCTGGGCCGCCTCGCCCGCGGCCTGCATCGCGGTCTTCGGGTCGGTCTTGCCGACGAGGACGGCCTGCACCTGCTCGGCGATCTCGGTCTCGATCTGCGAGTACGCGGTGAACGCCCAGAACGGGTTGGTCGTCGAGGTCGCGGTGATGCGCTCACTGAAGAGGGAACCGAAGGTGTCGGACGCGACGACGTCCGACTCCAGCGCCTCGGTGGTGACGGGCGGCAGGCCGCGGACCTCGTAGTCGGCCAGCACCGTGTCGAGGTCCGACGTCGCGAACTGCGCGAAGTCGGCCGCGGTCGCGGCGCCCTCCCCGTCGACGACGGCGATCGCGCCACCCCACACGAGGGCGCGCGGGGTGTCACCGGCCTTCAGCACGGGACGGGGCACCGGGTTGAGCTTGCTCGCGAGGTCCTTGTCGGGGGACTCCTCGGTGACGGCGCCGCGGCCCACGGGCGCGTCGTCGTAGATGGCCGCGCGCCCCTGCGCGAACAGCGACCGGGCGTCGAAGCGGTCGACGTCGGGGGCGATGAGACCCTGGTCGTACAGGCTCTTGTACCAGGTCACGGCCTCGACCGAGGCGTCGTCGCCGATGGTGACGGTGTCGCCCTCGACGAGCGGGCTGCCGAAGGTCTGCATCCAGATGAGGATGTCCTTGAGCTGCGCCGCCTTGGTGGACGCGGCGTAGGGGATGAGCCCGCCGCCGAGCTTCTTGAGGTCCTTCAGCGTCGTCTCGAACTCGTCGATCGTGGCGGGGAACGCGTCGTTCTCCACGCCGACCTTCTGCAGCAGCTCGGAGTTCGTGACGAGGCCGATCGCGCCGATCGTCCAGGGCAGCGCATACTGCGTGCCGTCGTACTGCGCGGCCGTGAGCGCCGCCTCGGTGTAGCCGCGGCCCTCGGCCAGCGCCGACAGGTCCTGCAGCTTGCCCATCGCGGCGAGCGAGCCGAGCCAGGCGACGTCGACGTGCGCGGCTCCCGCGAACTGGCCCCCCTTCACCTGCAGGGTGAGCTGGTTGATGTACTCGTTGTAGGGGAAGGAGACGTCGCTGATCGCGACGCCCTCCTTGTCCTGGTAGGCGGCGACGATCGCCTCGAGGGCGGGCGCCGCCGCCTCCTCCGTGAACGACCAGGAGGAGAACGCGAAGTCCGTCTTGGCGCCGGCCGCGGCGCTCGCGGCGGTCGCGGCGCCGGTGGGCGACCCGGCCGACGGCGCGCAGGCGGCGACGGCGGCGGTGCCGGCGCCGATGCCGAGCAGCTGGAGCATCCGGCGGCGCGACATCGCGGTGCCGGTCAGGGCGGGGGGAAGGGTGAGAGACATGGGGATCCTCCGCATCGAGGGTCTGTCGGGGTGGGGACGGGGTGGAGCGGGCTGCCGTCAGCCCTTGACGGCGCCGGCGGTGAGGCCGCCGACCAGGTACTTCTGCAGGGCGATGAAGGCGATCGCGACGGGCAGGGACACGACGAGCGACGCGGCCATGAGCTCCGGCCACGCCGTCGACGCCTCGCCGATGAACGTGTTGACCAGGCCGGGCGGGAGGGTCTGCTTCTCCGGTCCGGCGAGGGTGAGGGCGAAGACGAAGTCGTTCCAGCCGCGGACGAAGGCGAACAGCCCGGCGGCGATGAGACCGGGAGCCGCGAGCGGCAGCACGATCGAGTGAATGATCCGCAGGCGGGAGGCGCCGTCGACGCGGGCGGCCTCCACCAGCTCGTCGGGGATGGTGTCGAAGAACCCCTTGAGCATCCACACGCACAGCGGCAGCGTGAACGTGGTGAAGCTCAGCACCATCGCGGTGTAGGTGTTGAGCAGCCCGTACGCGCTGAACACCGAGTAGAGCGTGATGAGCAGCAGGGCCTGCGGGAACATCTGCGACGCCAGCACGAGGTACATCAGCGACCGGCGCCCGCGGTAGCGGAACTTGGAGAACGAGTAGCCCATGTAGGCCGAGACCAGCACCGACAGGACCGCGGTGACCACCGAGACGATGACGCTGTTGCGCAGGTAGACGAAGAGCTGCTCGTTCGAGGCGAGCGCCGCGAACGCGTCGAGCGTGGGCGCCGCGGGGAAGAACCGGGGCGGGTAGGCGAAGACCTGGTCGCGCGGCGTGAGGGAGGTGGCGAGCAGCCAGTAGACCGGCAGGAGGCCGAATCCGCCGCACACGACCACCGTCGCCCACGCGGCGATCCGCACGCCGGGCCGCTCGGAGCGCAGGGCTCCCCGACGACGGCGCGGGGCGGGCGTCGCCGACGGCACGGGCCGGGAGGGGGGCGGGGTGGACGGCGTGGGCGTCGCGTCCAGCGTCGTCGCGCTCATCGCTTCTCCCCCTTCTCCGAGAAGCGGACGTAGACCACGACGAGCGCCATGAGCAGCACCATCCACAGCAGGCCCAGGGCCCCGGCCTTGCCGAGGTCGAAGCCGTGGAAGGCGGTCTCGTAGACGGCGGTGGCGAAGGTCTGGGTGGCGCCCGCGGGCCCGCCGCCGGTGAGGACGTAGATGATGTCGAAGTGCTGGAAGTTCCAGATGAACTCCAGCAGCACCACCAGGCCGACGATGCCCTTGAGGTGCGGCATGGTGATCGCGAAGAAGCGGCGGACCGTGCCCGCGCCGTCCATCTCGGCGGCCTCGTGCAGCTCGACCGGCACGGTCTGCAGGCCGGCCAGGAGCATGACCATCATCCAGGGGAACGACTGCCACGTCTTCGCGAGGACGACGGCGCCCATCGCGGTGCCCGGCTGGGCGAGCCAGGCCTGTGGCTCGTCGATGAGGCCGATCGACTGGAGGAGCGCGTTCATCACGCCGTAGTTGGCGTTGAAGATCCACATCCACAGGAACGACACCACGACGCCGGGGACCAGCCAGGGGATGAGCATGAGGCCGCGCAGCACCTTTGCTCCGCGGATCCGCGTGTTCAGCGCCAACGCCAGGGCGAAGCCGATGACGAACGGCAGCACCGTGGTGCCGACCGTGAAGACCATCGTCTGGCCGAGCAGCCGCAGGAAGTCGCCCTGCAGCACGTCGACGACGTTCTGCAGCCCCACGAACGTGCGCCCGGGCAGCACGAGGCTCTGCTCGAAGAACGCCGTGACCAGCGCCGCGACGAGCGGGTAGAGCACCACGCCGGCCAGCAGCGCCACGCCGGGCAGCAGCAGGAGGACGGCGAACTGGCCGTCGCTGAGCCGGCGCGCTGCCTCTTGTGATCTTTTGTGTTCCAGAGTGTGAGTCTGTGAACTCGTCATGTCCACGTCCCTGTGGTCATCCTCGGCATCGAGGGCTGTTTTCGGCTTTATGCGTCACACTCTGGCCGTTCTCGGGGAGGTCGTCAAACCCCCGGAGGTCTCGATGCGGTAATGCTAGGTGTCACCAGGTAACAGGAAAGGACATAACATCTCATCAGGTCACAGCGGCCGGGCGGTGGTTCTCGTTCAGCCCGATGCCGGTGTACCCTGGTAGGGCGCACGCACAGCGGGGACCTGGTCTCCGCGGCACTCTTCGGTCTCTCAGCGACGAAGCGAGGGCCATGCGCACTCGACAGCCCCGGCTGTCGTCCGACGATCTCCGCCCCTGCGAGCGCGGAGCGAGAGTAGAGAGCATCACTTCTTCAATCCTTGCAAGGCCCGTGGCCGCATCAGCGCCGCTGGGCACCTCTGGACCGGCCCCCGTGTGGCGCCGCGCCGACGACGACCTGTGGGTCGCGACGGTCGACGGCGAGTACGGCGGCATGGTCACCCGACTTCCCGACGGCTTCCACGTCCACGACCGCTACACGCGGCCGATCGGCGTGGCCGCCACCCTGGCCGCCGCGACGAGGCTGCACGCCCCGTCCCGAGCTGGCACCCCGCGCGCTCGACGAGCGCGCCCCACCACCGTCCGTGCCCTCAAGGGCGCGACGACCGGACCCGTGTTCGCGGTTCCGTCGCATCAACGAGAGAAGACAACATGACTTCCGGAACTGTGAAGTGGTTCAACGAGGAGAAGGGCTTCGGCTTCATCGCCCCCTCCGACGGCACCGCCGACGTGTTCGCGCACTACAGCGAGATCGCCGGGACCGGCTTCAAGTCGCTCGCCGAGAACCAGAAGGTCGAGTTCGACGTCGCCCAGGGCCCCAAGGGCCCCCAGGCGACGAACATCCGCGCCGTCTGACGCTCCGGCCGCCACGATGCGCACCGCATCGTGACGGCCGACGAGCTTCACGAAGAGCAGGGCCGCGAACGCGCGGCCCTGCTCTTCGTCGTTTCGCGGTCGCGGCCGCGTCGCCCCGACACCCGGCCAGCCGGCCGGCCGTTGGAGGATTCCTCCAAAAGTCCCCGGGGGATCTTCGTCGCCACTCCGGGGGGCGAACCCCCTGGACCGCAACCTACGCTGGCGTAGGCTACGAAGGCGTAGGTTCCTCCGGGTCCGTCTCGTGGCCCGCCGGAACCTTGCTCTTGCCCGAGCAGCCCAGCCCCGCCCGGGGCCGCCAGCGAAGGAGAACGTGTGCCGCACCAGGCCCCTGGCGGGACGGATGTCGCCCCTGCCGACGTCACCCCCCTCGTCCAGCTCGTCTCGCCCACCGGCGAGCGTGTCGTCGAACCCGACAACGCGACCTACCGCTCGCGTGTCGACCACCTCACCCCAGGCGATCTGCGCGCGATGTACCGCGACATGGTGCTGACGCGCAGGTTCGACGACGAGGCCACGGCCCTGCAGCGCCAGGGCGAGCTCGCCCTCTACGCGCAGGGCCGTGGCCAGGAGGCGGCGCAGGTCGGGTCGGCGTGGGCGCTGGCCCCGCAGGACTACGTCTTCCCCTCCTACCGCGAGCACGGCGTGCTGCACGTGCGGGGCGTCGACCCCGTCGACCGGCTGCGCCTGTACCGCGGCGAGGACCACGGCGGCTGGGACCCGGCCGAGTCCAACGTGCACCTGTACACGCTCGTCATCGGCTCTCACGTGCTGCACGCGACCGGCTACGCGATGGGCGTGCAGCGCGACGGCGCTGTCGGCACGGGCGACGCCTCGCGCGACGCCGCCGTCGTCACGTACTTCGGCGACGGCGCCACCAGCCAGGGAGACGTCAGCGAGGCGCTCGTCTTCGCCGCGGTCAACAACGCGCCCACGGTGTTCTTCTGCCAGAACAACCAGTGGGCGATCTCGGAGCCCACGACGCGCCAGTCCCGCGTGCCGCTGTACCGGCGCGGCGAGGGCTTCGGCATCCCCAGCGTCCGCGTCGACGGCAACGACGTCCTCGCCTGCTACGCGGTGACGGCCGAGGCGCTCGAGCGCGCCCACGCCGGCGGCGGCCCCACGTTCATCGAGGCGTACACGTACCGCATGGGCGCGCACACGACCTCCGACGACCCGACGCGCTACCGCGAGCGGGCCGAGGAGGAGTACTGGCGCCAGCGTGACCCGATCGAGCGGGTGGCGGCGCTGCTGCGCGCCGAGGACGCCTGGGACGACGCCTGGGCCGCCCAGATCGACCGAGACGCCGACGCGCTCGGTGAGCGGCTGCGCACCGAGGTGCGCGCGCTCGGCGCCCCGCCCGCCACGACGATGTTCGAGCACGTGTACGCGACCGAGCACGCGCAGGTCACCGCCGAGCGCGCGTGGTTCGAGGCGTACGAGAACGAGACCGGTCAGTCGAGCACGGAGGCCGCCCGATGAGCGAGACCCTCACCTTCGCCCGCGCCATCACCGACGGCCTGCGCTCGGCGCTGGAGTCCGACGAGAAGGTCCTCGTCATGGGCGAGGACGTCGGCCGGCTGGGCGGCGTCTTCCGCGTGACGGACGGGCTGCAGAAGGACTTCGGCGAGGACCGCGTGGTCGACACGCCGCTCGCCGAGTCCGGCATCGTCGGCACGGCGATCGGTCTGGCGCTGCGCGGCTACCGGCCGGTGTGCGAGATCCAGTTCGACGGCTTCGTGTTCCCGGCCTACGACCAGATCACCACCCAGCTCGCGAAGATGCACTACCGCTCGCGCGGGCGGCTGCAGGTGCCCGTCGTGATCCGCATCCCCTACGGCGGCGGCATCGGCGCGGTCGAGCACCACTCCGAGAGCCCGGAGGCGCTGTTCGCGCACACCCCCGGGCTGCGCGTGGTGTCTCCGGCCACCCCGCAGGACGCCTACGACATGATCCGCGCCGCGGTCGCGTCCCCCGACCCGGTGCTCTTCTTCGAACCCAAGGGCCGGTACTGGACCAAGGGCGAGGTCGCGACGAGCCCGTACCCGTCGGCCGACGCCGCCGGGTCGGCCGACGTCCTCAACACCGCGCGCGTCGCCCGCCGCGGGGACGACGTCACGCTCGTCGCGTACGGCCCGACCGTCGCGACGGCGCTCAAGGCCGCCGACGCGCTCGCGTCCGAGGGCACCAGCGCCGACGTGGTCGACCTGCGCTCCATCTCGCCGCTCGACGTCACCGCCGTGGCCGAGTCCGTGCGCCGCACCGGCCGCTGCGTCGTCGTGCACGAGGCGCCGTCGTTCCTCGGCTCCGGCGCGGAGGTCGCCGCGCGCGTCACCGAGGAGTGCTTCCACTCGCTGGAGGCTCCGGTGCTGCGCGTGGGCGGGTTCCACGCGCCGTACCCCGTGGCCAAGCTCGAGCACGAGTACCTGCCGAGCGTCGACCGCATCCTCGACGCCGTCGACCGCGCGCTCGCCTTCTGAGGAGACCGATGAGCACCCAGCGCTTCCCCCTGCCCGACGTCGGTGAGGGCCTCACCGAGGCCGAGATCGTCGAGTGGCGCGTCGCCGTCGGCGACACCGTCGCCGTCAACCAGGTGATCGTGGAGATCGAGAGCGCCAAGTCGCTGGTCGAGCTGCCGTCGCCGTGGGCCGGCACCGTCACGGCGCTGCTCGCCGACGAGGGCACGACGGTCGACGTCGGCACCGCCATCATCGAGATCGCGACCGGCGCCGAGGCGCCGTCCGGCGGTGAGGCGCCGGCGAACGGTTCCGGCGAGGGGTCGGGGTCGGTGCTGGTCGGCTACGGCACCGGCGACGGCGCGTCGTCCGGCCGGCGTCGCCGGCGTCGTGCCGCCCCGGCGGTCGAGCCTGTCGAGACCATCCCGTCGGTCGAGCCTGTCGCGACCATCCCGGCGGTCGAGCCTGTCGAGACCCGGGTTCCGACAGGCTCAACCAGCGGCGCGGGCATCGAGCGGGCGCTGGCGAGCGTGCCGGCGGCCGCGACCCCGACCGACGCGACGCCGTCGGCCCAGCGCGTGCGCGTGCTCGCCAAGCCGCCGGTGCGCAAGCTCGCCAAGGACCTGGGCGTCGACCTCGCGTCCGTGCAGCCCACGGGCCCGGGCGGGATCGTCACCCGTGAGGACGTCGTCGCGCAGGCCGAGTCCGCCGCGCCGAAGGCGCTGGCCACCTACCCCGACGACGACCAGCCGTGGCTGGCGTCCGGGAGCGTCACGCAGGACGGCCGCCAGACGCGGGTCCCCGTGAAGTCGGTGCGCAAGCGCACGGCGGAGGCGATGGTCGCAAGCGCGTTCACCGCGCCGCACGTCACGGTGTTCCAGACGATCGACGTCACGAAGACGATGAAGCTCGTCGCCCGCCTCAAGGAGGACCGCGACTTCGCCGAGGTGCGCGTCACGCCGCTGCTGGTCGCGGCGAAGGCGGTGCTGCTCGCCGTCCGCCGCCACCCGGAGATCAACGCGAGCTGGGACGACGCGGCCCAGGAGATCGTCTACAAGCACTACGTGAACCTGGGGATCGCGGCGGCGACGCCGCGCGGGCTGGTCGTGCCGAACATCAAGGACGCGCACACGCTCGACCTGCTCGGGCTCGCGGGCGCGATCGCGGACCTCACGTCCACCGCGCGCGCCGGCCGGACGTCGCCCGCGAACATGGCGGACGGCTCGGTCACCATCACGAACGTGGGCGTCTTCGGCATCGACACGGGGACGCCGATCCTCAACCCCGGCGAGGCCGCCATCCTCGCGTTCGGCGCGATCCGGCAGCAGCCGTGGGTGCACAAGGGCAAGGTCAAGCCGCGCTGGGTGACCCAGCTCGCGCTGTCCTTCGACCACCGGCTCGTCGACGGCGAGCTCGGCGCCCGCTTCCTGTCCGACGTCGCGAAGGTGCTCGAGGACCCGGCTCGCGGCCTCGTCTGGGGCTGAGGCCGCGAGCCAGGGCGGGTCAGCGGCGGAGGCGGTCCGCGAGGGACTCCGCGCCGCGGGCGACGAGCGTGACGTCGGAGCCGACGACGACGTACGCCGCGCCGGCCTCGAGGTACCGGTCGGCCATGGCCGGGTCGAAGGCGTTGACGCCGACGGGCGTGCCCGCCCGGCGGCAGGCGTCGATCGCGCCCAGGACGGCGGCCACGACCTCGGGGTGGTCCTGCTGCCCGAGGTGCCCGAGCGACGCGGCGAGGTCGGCAGGGCCGACCAGGACGGCGCCCACGCCGTCCGTGCCCGCGATGGCTTCGGCGTCGTCGATCGCGGCGCGGGTCTCAAGCTGCACGACGAGCGTGATCCCCTCGTCCGCGCCGTCGAGATAGCCCGGCACCCTGCTCCACCGCGACGACCGGGCCAGCGCGCTGCCGACGCCTCGGATCCCCGCCGGCGGGTAGCGGACCGCGCGGACGGCGTCGGCGGCCTGCGCGGCGGAGTCGACCATCGGCACGAGCACGTTCGTCGCGCCGAGGTCGAGGATCCGCTTGAGCCCCACCGGGTCGCCGGACGGCACCCGCACCAGCGTCGCGACCGGGTACGCGGCCGTGGCCTGCAGCTGGGCGAGGATCGAGGTGAGGTCGTTGGGCCCGTGCTCGCCGTCGACCAGCACGACGTCCAGGCCGCTGCCGGCGAGGATCTCGGCGGCCACCGGGCTGCCCATGGAGGACCACGCCCCGACGAGCGGGCGGCCCTCCTCGTCGGCGGCCGCGGCCAGCAGCGCGGCGAGGGACCGGTCGGTGCTCAGGCGAAGCGGCATGTCACGGCCCCCAGGGTCCCGTAGTCGGCGTGCACGGTGTCGCCGGGGTGCACCCACGTGGGGCGGGTGAACGACCCGGACAGGATGGTCTCTCCGGCGGCGAGCGAGTCGCCGTGCGCGGCGAGCTTGTTCGCCAGCCACGCCACGCCCTGGGCCGGGTGCCCGAGCACGCCTGCCGCGACGCCGGTCTCCTCGATCGTCTCGTTCCGGTACAGCAGCGCGGACACCCAGCGCAGGTCCACGTCGTCGGGCCGCACCGGGCGGCCGCCGAGGACCATCGCGCCCATCGCCGCGTTGTCGCTGATGGTGTCGACGATGGTGCGGCCGGGCATCTCGACGCGCGCGTCGAGGATCTCCAGCGCCGGAACGACGCGGTCAGTCGCGCGCAGCACGTCGGTCACGGTGATCCCCGGGCCGGCGAGGGGCTCGGCGAGGACGAACGCCAGCTCGACCTCGACGCGCACGTTCGAGAACGCCGCGTGCTCCACGACGCTCCCGGACTCGAGCACCATGTCGTCGAAGATGACGCCGTAGTCCGGCTCGGTGATGCCGGTCGCGGCCTGCATGGCCTTCGACGTCAGCCCGATCTTGTGCCCGACGACGCGTCGCCCCCGCGCGACGCCGCGGTCGCGCCACGTGCGCTGGACGGCGTACGCGTCGGCGACGGTCATGCCGTCGTGCCGGGCGGTGAGCAGCGGCACGGGGGTGCGGCTGCGGTCGGCCTCCGCGAGCTCGTCCGCGATGGCGACGACGGCGTCGTCGTCCAGGGTGCGCTCGCCGTCCGGCGCGGGTCCGCGGGGGGCGTCGCTCACAGGGTCGCCCCCAGCTTGAAGCCCTGCTCGGTGTCGCCCTTGCGCGTGTAGGAGAACCCGTCGGCGCCGACGGTCACCTCCATCTCGGACTCGTCGGTGCGGGCGACGACGGGCTGCGGGTTGCCGTCGAGGTCGAGCACGAGCGAGGCCTCCGTGTACCAGCTCGGCACGACGGGGTTGCCCCACCAGTCGCGGCGCTGGTTGTCGTGCACGTCCCAGGTGACCACCGGGTTGTCCGGGTCGCCGGTGTAGTAGTCCTGCGTGTAGATCTCGACGCGGTGGCCGTCCGGGTCGCGCAGGTACAGGTAGAAGGCGTTCGACACGCCGTGCCGGCCCGGGCCGCGCTCGATGCAGTCCGACCGGCGCAGGGCGCCGAGCTTGTCGCAGATCGCGAGGATGTTGTGCTTCTCGTGGGTCGAGAACGCCACGTGGTGCATGCGGGGGCCGTCTCCGCCGGTCATCGCGGTGTCGTGCACCGTGGGCTTGCGGCGCATCCACGCGGCGTAGACGGTGCCCTCGTCGTCCTGGATGTCCTCCGTGACGCGGAAGCCCAGGTCCTGCATGAACTTCACGGCGCGCGGCACGTCCGGAGTCACCTGGTTGAAGTGGTCCAGGCGCACCAGCTCGCCGGGCGTGTGCAGGTCGTAGCGCCACGACAGCCGCTCGACGTGCGTGGTGGCGTAGAAGAACTCGTACGGGAAGCCGAGCGGGTCGACCACGCGCACCGAGTCGCCGATGCCCTGGGTGAAGCCGTCCGGGTTGCGGCGCACCTCGCAGCCGAGCTCGGTGTAGAACGCGACGGCCGCGTCGAGGTCCTCGGGCGTGCGCACCCGGTAGCTGAACGCGGCGACGGCCGCGACCGGGCCCTGGCGCAGCACCAGGTTGTGGTGGATGAACTCCTCGGTGGAGCGCAGGTAGACGCTGCGCTCGTCCTCCGTGGTGACGTACAGGCCGAGCACGTCGACGTAGAACGCGCGGGAGGCGGCGAGGTCCGTGACGACGAGCTCCATGTAGGCGCAGCGCAGGATGTCCGGCGGCGCCGCCTGCGGCGTCGGGACCGGGTTGTCGGAGTGGATCGGGGCCTCCTGCGAGACGTAGAAGCCCGAGGAGGTGAGGGTGCGGTCGTCGAGGTGCGTCATGTCAGGCGTCCTTGCCGGTCTCAGTTCTTGCCGAACGTGGGGTTGTGGACCTTGCCGAGCGTGATGTGCACGGCCTGCTGGTCGGTGTAGAAGTCGATCGAGCGGTAGCCGCCCTCGTGCCCGAGGCCGGAGGCCTTGACGCCGCCGAACGGGGTGCGCAGGTCGCGCACGTTGTTCGAGTTCAGCCAGACCATGCCGGCCTCGACGGCCTGCGAGAAGTTGTGCGCCCGCTTGAGGTCGTTGGTCCAGATGTACGCGGCCAGCCCGTACTTCACGCCGTTGGCGAGCTCGAGCGCCTCGGCCTCGGTGTCGAACGGCGTGATCGCCACGACCGGCCCGAAGATCTCCTCGGTGAAGATGCGGGCGTCCGGCTTCACGTCGGCGAACACGGTGGGGGCGACGAAGTTGCCCGTCTCGAACCCCTCGGGGCGGCCGCCACCGGCCACCAGCCGGCCTTCCGTCTTGCCGAGCTCGACGTAGCTCATGACCTTCTCGAAGTGCTCGGGGTGCACGAGGGCGCCCACCTCGGTGGACTTCTCGTGCGGGTAACCGACGCGCACGCGCTTCGCCTGGGCCGCGTACCGCTCGACGAACTCGTCGTACACCGCGCGCTCCACGAGGATGCGGGAGCCGGCGGTGCAGCGCTCGCCGTTGAGGGAGAAGACGCCGAAGATCGTCGCGTCGACGGCGGCGTCCAGGTCGGCGTCGGCGAAGACGACGGCGGGGGACTTGCCGCCGAGCTCCATCGAGAGGCCCTTGAGGTGCGGGGCGGCGTTGCCGAAGATCAGCTGGCCCGTGCTGCTCTCGCCGGTGAACGAGATGAGCGGCACGTCGGGGTGCTTCACCAGGGCGTCGCCGGCCTCCTCGCCGAGGCCGTTGACGAGGTTGAAGACGCCCTGCGGCAGCCCGGCCTCCTCGAAGATGCCGGCCCACAGCGACGCCGACAGCGGCGTGAACTCGGCCGGCTTGAGCACCACGGTGTTGCCGGTGGCGATCGCGGGCGCGAGCTTCCACGACTCGAGCATGAACGGCGTGTTCCACGGCGTGATGAGGCCGGCGACACCGATCGGCTTGCGGTTGACGTAGTTGATCTGGCGGCCGGGCACCTTGTAGGTGTCGTCGGCCTGCGCCACGATCAGGTCCGCGAAGAAGCGGAAGTTCTCGGCGGCGCGGCGCGCCTGGCCGAGCGCCTGCGTGATCGGCAGGCCGGAGTCGAAGCTCTCCAGCTCGGCCAGCCGGGCGTCGCGGGACTCCACGAGGTCGGCGATCCGGTGCAGCACGCGCGAGCGCTCGCGCGGCAGCATCGTCGGCCACGGGCCCTCGGTGAACGCGCGGCGGGCGGCGGCGACGGCGGCGTCGACGTCGGCCTGCTGGCCGGCGGCGGCCTGGACGTAGGTCTCGTTGCTCACCGGGTCCAGCACGTCGAAGGTCTCGCCGCCGACGGAGTCGACGAACGCGCCGTCGATGTAGTGGCGGATGCGGTCCGGGAGCCCGTCGGGACGGTGGGTCTGGGTGGTCATCGCTGGTCCTCCGTGGGTGGGGCGGGGCGGTGCGCCGCCTGGTAGGCGAGCACGGCGTCGAGGGTGGCGGTGCGGTGGCGGCGGGCGGCGAGCTCGAGGTCGGTGGCCCCGGTGCGGCCCGCCTGCAGGTCGGTGATCAGGTCGAGGATCCGGTCGTGCTCCGCGACGGACTCGCGCGCCCGGCCGGGCACGAACGAGAACGACGAGTCGCGCAGCACGGTCATGCGGCGCCAGCCGCGGTGGACGAGGTCGAGCACGTGCGGGTTGGGGCACGGCTCGAACAGCACCGCGTGGAACTCGAGGTTGAGCTCGGTGAAGCGGTGCGGGTCGAAGTCGTCCAGGCAGCCACGCATCCGCTCGTTGACCGCCCGGGCCGTGTCGAGCTGCGCGGGCGTCAGGTGCGGGGCGGAGAGCGCGGTGGCGAAGCCCTCGACCAGCGCCAGCGTCTCCATCGTGTGCTGGTACTCGGTCTCCTTGATGAGCGCGACCTGGGCGCCGACGTTGCGCTCGAACGTCACCAGGCCCTCCGCCTCGAGGCGGCGGATCGCCTCGCGCACGGGGACCACGGACATGTCGAGCTCGCCCGCGATCTGGCCCAGCACCAGCCGGTACCCCGGCACGTAGCGGCCGTCCTCGATCCGCTCGCGCAGGAACGCATAGGCGCGCTGCGACTTGCTCAACGTGACCGTCACGCTCATGACGCGCCGGTCTCGCGCTCGTAGCGGGCCCGCCACTCGGCGTTCATGGGGAACAGCCCGTCGACGGGCGCGCCCGCCGCGACCTGCTGCGCGACCCACGCGTCGGCGGCCTCCTGCTCCTCGGCGTCCGCGAGGACCTCCTCGACGAGGGCGGGCGGGATGACGAGGACGCCGTCGCCGTCGCCGACGAGGACGTCGCCCGGCTGCACGGCCGCGCCGCCGCAGGCGACGGTCACGTCCGTCTCCCACGGCACGTGCCGGCGGCCGAGGACCGAGGGGTGCGGGCCGGCGGAGAACACCGGGATGCCGATCTCTGCGACCGCGTCGGCATCGCGGACCCCGCCGTCGGTGACGATCGCCGCGGCGCCGCGGACCTTCGCGCGCAGGGCCAGCACGTCGCCGACGGTGCCGGTGCCGCGCTCGCCGCGCGCCTCGACGACGATCACCTCGCCCGGCCCGACGGCGTCGAACGCGCGCTTCTGGGCGTTGAAGCCGCCGCCGTGGGAGGCGAACAGGTCCGGGCGGAACGGGATCAGCCGCAGCGTGCGGGCGGTGCCGACGAACCGGTCGCCGGGATGGTTGCCGTGCACGCCCTCGACGAAGACGTCCGTGTGGCCGCGCTTGCGCAGCGCGGCCGAGAGCGTGGCGACGGCGACGGCCGCGAACCGCTCGCGGTGGGCGTCGGTGAGCTCGAACCCGCTGGTTGAGCTTGTCGAAACCCGGGTCTCGACAGGCTCGACCGGCGGGGTCTCGACCGGCTCAGGCGCGGGCGCCGGCGTGCCCCAGGCCTCGGCGCGCTGCGTGTCGTCGACGGCGGGCCTGGAGCCGAAGTCGCCGAACGCCCGCGTGCCCGCGGTCACGGTGGTGACCAGGCGTCCGCTCGACGGCGCGCCGGGCGCCTCGGGGGCGTCCACCTCGACCTCGACGACCTGGCCGGGCTCGACGACCGACGAACCCGCCGGCGTACCGGTGAGGATGACGTCGCCGGCCTCGAGCGTGAGGTGCTGGGACAGGTCGGCGACGAGGCGGCCGAGGTCGAAGAGCAGCGTGCCGGTGGAGTCGTCCTGGACGAGCTCGCCGTCCACCCAGGTGCGCACGCGCAGGCCGGCCGGGTCGACGTCGGACGCCGGGATCCACCGCGGCCCGAGCGGCGTGTAGCCGTCGCCGCCCTTGTTGCGCAGGTTGGAGCCCTTGTCGGCGGCGCGCAGGTCGTAGAGGCCGAAGTCGTTCGCCGCGGTGACGGCGTCGACGTGCGACCAGCCGTCGTCGGGGGAGACCCAGCGGGCGGGGGTGCCGACGCGGATCGCGACCTCGCCCTCGAAGGCGAGGAGCTCGGTGCCGAGGGGGCGCTCGATCGTGCCGCCGGTCCCGGCGAGCGACGACGCGGGCTTGAGGAAGTAGGACGGCTGGCTCGGCGTCCGCCCCCGCTGCGCCGCGCGGGACGGGTAGTTGAGATGGACGGCGATGATCTTGCCGGGACGCTGGTCGTCGGTGACCACGGGTACCCCCTGTCGTGTCGTATTCCAGATGATATACGATCCTGTCACATCCACCGCGGACTGACAGAGAGGTCGACCGCCATGACCGTTGGCACGGCAGCCATCCCCAGCGACACCGAACGTCGCGAGCTTCGGCGCGTCGCGTTCGCGACCGTCATCGGTACCACCATCGAGTGGTACGACTTCTTCCTGTACGCCAACGCCGCCGGCCTCGTGTTCGGCGCGCTGTTCTTCGAGCCCGCCGGGGCGTCCGTCGCGACGCTGCTGTCGTTCGCCACCGTCGGCATCAGCTTCCTCTTCCGGCCGCTCGGCGCGTTCCTCGCCGGCCACTTCGGCGACAAGCTCGGCCGCAAGGCCATGCTGGTCATCACGCTGATCCTCATGGGTGTGGCCACGACGCTCATCGGCCTCCTGCCCACCTACGCGCAGATCGGGATCGCCGCGCCGATCCTGCTGGTCCTCCTCCGCATCCTGCAGGGGCTGTCGACCGGCGGCGAGTGGGGCGGCGCCGTGCTCATGGCCGTCGAGCACGCGCCGACCGGCAGGCGCGGGCGCATGGGCGCCTTCCCGCAGATGGGCGTGCCGCTGGGCATGTTGCTGGCGTCCGGCGTGCTCGCCCTCATGACCGGCGTGATCTCGCCCGGCGACGCGTTCGTCGAGTGGGGCTGGCGCATCCCGTTCCTGCTGAGCTTCGTGCTCGTCGTGGTCGGCATGGTCGTGCGCCGCAAGGTCGAGGAGAGCCCGGTCTTCACCGAGCTGGCCGTCAAGCGCGAGCGCAGCCGGATGCCGATCGTCGAGCTGTTCCGCAAGCACTGGCTGCTCGTGATCCTCGCGGCCCTCACCTTCGCCGGGAACAACGCGGCCGGGTACATGACCACGGGCGGGTTCCTGCAGAACTACGCCACCACGCCGCTCGCCGAGGGCGGGCACGTCGGCATGGACCGCACGCCCGTGCTGCTCGCCGTCGCCGGGTCCGCCGCCGTCTGGCTGCTCTTCACGTGGCTCGGGGCCCGGGTCTCCGACCGCATCGGGCGCCGGAACACGTACATCATCGGGTGGGTCGTCTTCCTGGTCACCGTGTGGCTGCTCTTCCCGATGGTCGAGACCGGCAGCGCGTGGCTGTTCTTCCTCGGCATCGCGCTGTTCACCATCGGCAACGGCTTCACGTACGGCCCCCAGGCCGCGTACTTCACCGAGCTGTTCCCGGCGTCGATCCGCTACTCCGGCGTCTCGATCGCCTACGCGATCGGCGCCATCCTCGGCGGGGCGTTCGCGCCGCTGATCTCGGCGTGGCTCGTGCAGGTGACGGGGACCTCGTGGTCCGTCGCCTGGTACATGGCGGGCATCATGCTGCTCGCGTTCGCCGCGACGCTGCTGCTGCGCGACCGCACGAACATCCCGCTCGGGACGGACGCCGCGGCGGAGGCCGCGCAGGCCGAGAGCCCGATCTACGGGGTGCGGCGGGCCTGACGGCCGACCCCGCACGGACGTGCGGGGCGGGCGCTGCGGCGCCCGCCCCGCACGCGTCATCCGTCGGTTCGCGTTCCCCACACGTTCAGCTCCGCGGCCGCGGCGGCCTTGGCCGTACCTGCACCGGACGTGCCGACCAGCTTGACGAAGCGCCCCGGGGTCGCCGGGAAGTCCACGTGCTTGAGCGCCGTCGTGCCGGCGAAGGTCCCGGAGGCGACGGGTGAGCCCCAGTCGTCCCCGTCGGCGCTGACGAAGACCTGGTATCCACCGATCTTGTCGTTGCCGCCCACCTGGCGAGGGAGGTAGTCCAGCCCGGTGACGTCGTACGTGCCCCCGAGGTCCAGGGAGATGTGGTGCGGGTACGGAGGGGTGCCCCGAGACCACTCGGTGTGCCAGTACGTTCTGGGGTTCCCGTCGATCGCGTTGACGGCCGCCCCGTCCTCACCCGCGGTCTCGACGCTGTCGGCGGAGTGGATGCTCAGCCGGGACTGGGGAATCTTCCCGGGCTCCACGGTGGTCACCACCGCCCGGGCGGAGACGGCGCGGTCCGCGCCGCCGGTCCGGTAGGCCGCGTTGACCGTCACGTCGTTGCGGCCCGGCGGAGTGTCGGCAGGTGCGGTGACTGCCCAGCTCGTGGACACCGATCCGCCGGGCGGGACCGAGTCGAACGACGCGGCGGAGGTGGGTACGGCATGCCAGCCGTCGGGCAGCTCCAGCGCCTGCACGACCTCCGTGGCGTGGCCCGTCTCGAGGTTGGTGAACGTGGTGCTGACCCGGTCCGGCTCGCCGGCGACGATCTCCGTGCCGTCGTCGATCGCCACCGAGGCGCACGCGCCGGGCTCCGGTGCCGGCCCCAGGTCGGTGACCACGACGTCATCCAGCACGAAGTCGGCCTCGGCGCCGCCGACGGCGTTGCGCCGGAGCCCGACGAACGGGTCGCCGCAGTCACCGGTCACGACCTCCGCGCGGTATCTCCCTGTGGTGCGCTGCTCGGCGAACGGCTCGGAGGTGAGCTCGCGCGCCTCGGCGCCGTCCTCCACGGCTTGGTCCACCCCCGTGACCCACGAGTACGCGCCGGCGATCGCGTTCTGATAGTCGAACTCGACGCGGTAGCGGTGCGCGGGCTTCAACGGGACGGTGCCCTGCCACGTCCGGTAGACGAGACCGAGCCGTTCCTCATGGGCCTTGAGCGACCAGGTGCCGCTCAGAGCGTCGTCGATCAGCTTCCCGTTCCAGCCGGCCTGCGTGTAGGGCGCGTTGCGGTTGACGAGGCTGGTGTGCCCGCCGCCCGGTCGCTGCCCCGGTCCGGCGACGAACGGCAGCCACCCCTGGTCGACGTCTTCGAAGTCCTGCCGGGCGAGCACGTCGCCGGTTGCCGGGCGTTCGGTCGTGGCGACGACCCGAACGTCATCGACGAGTACCCGTGCGTCGCCGTCGGCGGCCGCGACGGTCAGGTGAGCCTTGGTGGTGGCCGGGGTGAACAGCACCCGCAGCCGCTGGAACGTGGTCTCCCGCTTCTCGTCGGAGAAGGCGTAGTTGACCAGCGGCGACCTCTCGATCGTGGCCGAGGCGGCTTCGCTCCGGGGGCCGGTGGCGGACAGGGTGACGGGCCGGCTGTGTCCGGGCTGGACCTGCACCCAGGCCGAGACCGCGTAGGTGGTGCCGGGAGCGAGCGGGCCGATCTTCTGTGTCAGCGACGACGGCCCGGCGCCGAGCTCGGCGACGTGAGCGCCCTTGGCGGTCGTGGCGAGCGTGGCTTCCCCGGTGGGCGACCAGGCGTCGAGGTTGCGACCGTTGAACCCCGGGTCGGTGATCGGGGTGCCCTCGCCCCATCGCGGGTCGGGCCTCTGCCAGCGGGGCTTCGTCGGGGTGAGCAGGTAGGCGGTGCGGGGTTCGGCGGTCAGGGTCACCTCGCCGTTCACGGGGCGGACCGTGCCGACCTTGGTGCGGCCCTGCTCGCCGAGCTTCCACAGGGTGAACCGCGTGGAGCCGGCCAGGCCGGCCGGCAGCCCGAACGTGGCCGTGCCGCCGTCGTCGTTGTAGTGGTACAGCTTGTCGCCGTCGAGGGGTGAGCCGTCCGCGTCGGCGTTCCACGGCAGCAGGTAGGCGTCCCCGTCGAGGACCTTGGCACCGCCCACGAAGACCTGCCGCACGTCCCCGGTGCTCGTGCCGTGGACGTCCTCGGTGAAGTCGATGCGTTGCGGTTCCCACCGCATGATGTCGAAGTGCTGCAGGAACTTCACCGGAAGCTGGTTGCTCCACACGTTGCGCATCAGGGCGTTCCAGTCGTTCTTGCCGACCCAGCCCTCCGCCTCGACGATGTGGGACGTGCCGAGGATCGGGTCGGGGTTCCACACGTCCTTCTGGCCGTTGCGGATGAACCGGATGACCTGGCTGTTGATGCCCTTGTTGCTCTGCCCGCCGTAGTCCTCGTCGTTGGCCCAGTGGGACCACAGCGAGTCCCGTTCCATCTTGTCGGCCCATTCGGTGCCGACCTGCCAGCCCTGCTCGCGCAGCTTCCGGTTCATCTCGTCCGGGAGCCAGCCGTGGCCGTAGTAGACGTCGACGTAGAGGAACTGCAGGTTGCGGTGGGTCTCGTCGCGCAGCTGCTGGAAACGGCTGAGCAGGTCGCCGGAGTTCAGGTCGCGCCGCTGGTCGATGGAGTAGCTCTGGTTGAGCCAGTTCCACGCCTTGGAATTCTTGTTCACCAGCTGCTCGTCGAACGCCTTGGCGTGCGGGTACGCCTCCGTGGTGTTGACGTGCACGCCGAAGTCGGCGTTCCAGTCCGCACCCTTGCTCAGCAGCGTGTTGAGGTCCGTCAGGCCGCCGGCCCGTTCGTTGTAGTTGCCGCCGTAGTCGGGGTGCGCCGAGTCGTGGCCCTCGGCCTGGTAGCCCTTGAGGATGGCGAGCTGGCCCAGGCCGTCGGTGGCAAGCGACAGACGCTTGACGTCGTCCAGCGTGCGCAGGAAGGGGTGCGCGGCGAGGCTCGCGAAGTTGTGCGGGATGTGCTCGATCACCCGGTCCTGGGTCTGGTCCGCCCCGGCGGGGTTCACCGCGATCGTGCGGAACGCCACGGCCCCGTCCTGCCAGTCAACCTCGTCGTCGCCGTTGGCGTCGCCGGTGACGACGACCTTGGCCCAGGGCAGGTCGGACGACTGCTGCGCCCCCTCGCCGCGGTACGTCCATTGTCCGCCCCACACCGCGAGGCGACGGTCGTCACCGTCGGCGCGGACCTGGTGCAACAGGCGTGCGTTGTCCTTCGCCTGTGCGGCGCTGGGCCTGTCGTAGGTGCCGTTGGTCTCGATCGACGCGGCGAGGGCGTCGGTGCTCACGATGGCGTAGGCCGAGCCCACGGGGGCCGCGTCCACGGGGGTATCGGCGGACAGGTCGCCGAACGTGTCTCCGGTTCGCGAGCGGTCGACGTCGACCCTCGCGAACGCGTAGTCCGCGCCGGTGGCCGTGCTGGACACGGACACCAGGTCGTGGTCGGGGATGTCGAGCGTGCGCACCCGGAAGCCGTCGGTGTCGCGGATCGCCGTGACGGCGAACGTCACGACGCTGCCGGAGACCGAGATCTTCGTGTCGATCTCGACGTTGGGCAGGTCCGCGAAGGTCAGCGTGTGCTCGGCGGCCGAGGTGGAGGCCGTGAAGCGGGAGACGGTGACGTCGTGCGCGACACCGTTGAGGACCACCGAGCCGAGCGGTCCCGTTCGTCCGTCGAGCGAGTCGCCCGACGGTGTCACGTAGCGGACCACCCGGGGAAAGTCGTCGGCCACGGTCACCCGGAGCTCGTCGGAGTAGATGACGGCCGCCTGCGCCTCGTCGGGGGTGGCGTCGTCGCCACGGGCGGTCGGCCCGAGCAGCGACAGGCCGGTCGTGGCGACGGTCCAGGCGAGGGTGGCGGCCAGCAGCCGGGCGCGAGCGCGTCGGGCTCGGGGACGGGATGATGCCATGGCGACGACTCCTGACGGTGTGCGGCTACGGGACGACGTTGCGGACTTCTTGCCCGGAGAGGGGATCGGCGCCGGCCACGGCGCGCCCGGCGATGGACAGTGGATCGTCGAACAAAGGCTCGGCGGCGACGAGGGCGGCGCCCAGCGTGGAGGCATCGTCGCCCAGCCCGGACTGCACGAGGAGGTCGCCGCTGCCAGGGACGAGCTGGTCGAGCTCGCGGACGAACGGTTGCAGGAAATGGTCGCCGAGGGCCTGCGGGTATCCGCCCAGGGTGAGCGCGCCGGGGCTGCGAAGGAGGACGACCTGCGCCGTGGCGAGGGCCGTCCACCGAGCGCAGGTGGCGACCGCGCCGGCGATGCCGGGCACCTCCCGGGCGCAGGCGTCGGCGATCAGTGCGGCTGCAGCCTGGATGTCGTCGGCGCCGGCCGGCGGTAGCGGGAGCCCCCGCGCCGTGACCCGGTCTGCCAACGCGCGGAAGCCGATCCGGGTGTCCGCACAGCCCCGGCTGCCGCACGGGCACGGCAGCCCGTCGAGCTCGATCGGCATGTCGCCCAGGGCGAGCGAACGTTGTCGCTGGTGGTGCCACGCCCGCGCGTCGTCGGTGACGGCGAGGCCCGCGCTGGTGCCGATCTGGATGTGCATCAGGTTCCCGCGTCCGGACACGCGGCTGTGGGCGAGCGACGCGGCGGAGGGGATGTCCGTCATCGTGACGGGAACGTCCGTGCCGATCGCCGCTCGGAGCTCCGCCAGTATCGGATAGTCGGGTGGGCCCTCGAACACGGACTGCGTGACGGCGTCCCAGTCGTCGGAGAACCGCGCGGGCAGGCTGACGGCGATGCCGCAGAGCCGTCCCGGTTCGCTGTCGAGGGCCTGGTGCACCCGCTGTGCGACGCTCTGCACGAGACGCTCCAGGCGGGCACGCGGAGCCCGCGGCAGCGTCGCCCGCCGCCGCTCTCCGCCAGCCAGGTCACACACGATCTCGGTGTGCCGGTCGATCCGCAGGTCGTACCCGAGCACGTAGAACTGCTCCTTGGTCAGGCGGAGGCGCAGCCCTGGACGGCCGCGCCCGTGCGCCCGGGCGACGTCCTCCTGCACCAGGCCTGCGGCGGTCAGTGCGTCGATGTGACGGGCGATTCCGACTTTCGTGACCCCGAGCGTCGCAGCCAGCCCCGTGCGGGTGGTCCCGGGGTGGTCGCGGATCCCGCGCATCACCAGGGAGGCGTTGTGCCGCTTGACGTCCGACTGGGTCAGGGGAGCGGTGGCCCTGGCTTCGCTCACGGCCGTGCCTCCGGACGGGCCGCGGGTACTGGCCCGCTGGTCGCATAGGTCCGCCGGTCGTCGAGCCCGCGCTGCACCGGTGCGTCCTGGCCCCAGCCGGTGACAGCTCGCATGAGCGCGTCCCTGTCGGGGGTCGTACGCCGGGCGAACCAGTCCAGCAGCCGCGCGTGCAGCGTGCCTCGGACCCCGCCGTGCGTGGGGTCGTCGGCCAGGTTGTGCTGTTCGCCGGGATCGGTGACGAGGTCGTAGAGCTCGGCGGGTCCGTCGTACCGCCACACGTACTTGTGCGTGCGGGTGCGGATCATGCGGGTGCCGCCGTACTCGTCGTGGACGACGACCTGCGCCGGAGCCTCGGGCGCGGGTTCCGTACCGAGGACGCGGGGGGCGAACGACTCCCCGGCCGCGAGATCGTCCCTCGGCACGGGTACGCCTGCGAGGTCGAGAAGGGTCGGGTGCAGGGACACCGCGCTGGTCGGGGTGTCGTCAAGCGCGGGGGCGATGGTGCCGGGTCGGTTGATGACGAACGGCACCCGGATGGAGGGGTCCCACACGTTGAGGGGCCGGGTCCCGTTGCCCTTGCCCCAGTAGCCGTGGTGGCCGCAGCTGAACCCGTTGTCGGAGGTGAAGACGACGTACGTGGAGGCGCGGACGTCGGCCTCGTCGAGGACGTCCAGCAGACGTGCCACGCCCCGGTCGACGGCGGTGAGCGCGGCGCAGTAGCCGCGCAGCGCAGGCGCCGGGTCCGACTGCGCGGCGCTGAGCTCCGGGTCGTCGTGCGTGAACCACGGGTGTGGCCCTTCGCGGGGGACGCTGCGGAAGTCGCAGCCTTCGTACAGGTCCAGGAGCTCGGCCGGGTGGTTGTCCTCGGTCCATGGGGTGTGGGGTGCCGTGTACGCGACCTGCAGATAGAACGGTGCGTCCCCCGCGGACAGTCGACGCAGCGCATCCACGGCGTGGTCGGTGATCGCGTCGGTGACATAGCCGGGTTCGGTTCGTTCGATGCCGCGCTCCACGACCGGCGCGCCGTAGTACGGCCCGCCGCCGTCGCGGTGGGCGAACCACTCGTCGAAGCCCGGGGCCGGGGTGCGGGCGTCGCCCAGGTGCCACTTGCCCGAGTACCCGCACGCGTAACCGTGCGCCGCGAGCACCTCCGGCGTGGTCGTCAGCCCGTCGAGGTACCGCACCCCTGACGTGTCCACGCCGCTGTTCTCGCTGCGGATCCAGTCGTGTACGCCGTGCGCGGAGGGCATCCTCCCGGTGAGGAGGGAGGCGCGCGCCGGCGAGCAGACGGGCGACGCGCAGAAGAAGTTCTCCAGCTCGAGGCCGGTGCGGCCGAGGTGGTCCAGGGTCGGCGTGATCAGCTCGGGCATCAGCCGCCCGCGGGCCCATGCCCCCTGGTCGTCCGTCACGACGACGACGAAGTTCGGTTCGTGCATGCTGACGCCCTTGTCCCGTTCCGTGCTCCTCAGAGCCTTCGGCTCGAGGAATTCGTAACATGCCGGTACTTAGTCAAGGGCGCGCACGAGCCATTGTCAAGGGATCGCTGACATGAGCGTCGTCGGGCCGCGACGACGTCGCGGGGCGCGTCAGGGCTCGACGCGGGGGTCGTCCAGGGGAGTGCCCTCGGTGTACGGGCCGAAGAACAGGTCGGCGCCTTCGGCGGTGAGCCGGGTGCCGGCTGCCCGGCGGACGCCGCCGTCGTCGGGCTCGAACGCCTCGACGGTCGCGAACCGCAGCCGGCCGGACGGGTCCTCGTCGTCGCGGACCGTCAGCTCCCATCCCGGCGCGGCGGGGACGAGCCGGGGGTCGGCGAGCACGACCCGCATCATGCCGCCGTGCCCCGTGAGCGTCACCGATCCGTGGAAGCCCAGCACCCCGCCGCGCTCCTCGCCGTGGGCGGGGAACGCGAACCCGTCCGGGGTCTCGGTGGCGCCGCCCGACGCCTCGACGCGGCCGTCCGGCATGCCGCGCACGTAGGCCAGCAGCGAGGCCTTGACGCCCCACACCAGGGCGCTCACGCCGTCTCCGGTGCCGGCCAGCGGATGGAGCGGGCGAACTCGACGAGGGCGCGCACCCGGGCCGGGGGCTGCTGCGTCGCGGACCAGATCACGTCGATCCCCACGGGCGGGACGGCGGGGGTGATCTCCTTCATCGCGACAGGGTAGCCCTCGTAGCTCGCCGGGTTGACGGGCCGCTGCACGAGGATCCCGTAGCCGAGCCCGCGCCCCACGAGCGTGCGCACCGCCTCGTAGCTCGTGGTCCGGTGCCGCACGCGCGGAGCGAGCCCCCGCGCGGCGAACAGCGACAGCGTGTGCTCGCTGGACGGCGGGGCGTCCAGGAGGATGAGGTCCCGTTCGACGACGTCCTCGAGCCGCACGGCCGGCTCGCGGGCGAGCGGGTCGTCGCCCGCCACGAGCACGTGCGCGGGCAGCTCGAACAACTTCTCCCGGCGCGGGTGCCCGGGGATGAGCGTGTCATAGACGAAGGCGACGTCGACCTCGCCGGTCTCGATGCGCCCCTCGAGCTGGTCGTGCGTGGCCTCCAGGGTCTGGAGGTCGACGCGCGGGTGCGCCTCGCCGAAGTCGTGCAGCAGGGGCGGCAGGACGGTCGGGGCGAGCGTCGGGTAGCAGCCGATCGTGATCGGCCCGACGAGCTCGTCGCCCGCGCTGCGCAGCGACAGCGAGAGCTCCCGCGACGCGGCCAGCAGCGGGCGGGCCTGCGCCACGACGCGCGAGCCCGCGCCGGTGAGGGTGAGGCCGTGCGCGCGACGGCGCACGGTCAGGCGGCCGCCCAGGACGCGCTCGAGCGCGGTGATGGCGTCCGAGACGGCCGAGGGCGACACGTGGAGCCGTGCCGCGGCCGCGGCGATGGTGCCCTCGTCGGCGGCGGTGACCAGGTAGGACAGCTGCCGCAGCGTGAAGTCGGGGGCGTCGTCGACCATGCTTCCTCGGATCAGTCGAAGTTGTTGTGCGGATCAAACCGCTTTTCCCAGGGTAGGGGGTGTCCCCATACTCGGGACAGCGCCACCGCCGGCGCCCACTCCTGACCACGAGGAAGTCGTCATGGCCGAGCAAGCCCCCGTCGCCGACTGGGTGACCATCCCCGACCTGCACCGCGATCCGTTCCCGATCTACGACCGGCTGCGCGCGGAGGGCGGCGTCCACTGGGTGCCGCAGGTGGGGCGCTACCTGGTCACGTCGTACGAGGCCGTGCACGCGACCGAGATGGACCAGGAGACCTTCTCGGCGAACGAGGAGGGATCGCTGCAGATCCGCGCCATGGGGCACTCGATGCTGCGGCGCGACGACCCCGAGCACTACCTGGAGCGCAAGGCGTGGCAGCCGGTCCTGCGACCCGGCGCCGTCAAGCGCACGTGGACCGGGGTGTTCGAGCGCAACGCGGCGCGTCTCCTCGACGACATGGTCGCCAAGGGACCGGGCGCCGACCTGATCTGGGACTTCGCCGCGCCGTACGCTGCCGAGAACCTGCGCGAGATCCTCGGCCTGTACAACGCCACGCAGGAGGACATGCAGCGCTGGTCGCAGACGCTCATCAACGCCACCGGCAACTACGCCGACGACGCCGACGTCTGGGCCGAGGGCGAGCGCTCGTTCGACGAGGTCGACGTCGCCCTCGACGAGATGCTGCGCTGGCACGCCGACCACCCGGACCACAGCCTCCTGTCGTCCCTGCTCCGTATCCCCGACTACGAGATGCCGCTGGAGAAGGTGCGCGCCAACATCAAGATGACGATCGGGGGCGGCCTGAACGAGCCGCGCGACGCGCTCGGCGTCGCGGCCTGGGCCCTGCTCACCCACCCGGAGCAGCGTGCCGCCGTCGAGGCCGACCCGGCGCTGTGGCCCGCCGTCTTCGACGAGGCGCTCCGCTGGATCGCGCCGATCGGCCTGTACTCGCGCCAGACGACGCGGGATGTCGACCTCGCCGGGGTGCACCTGCCCGCGGGCGCCCGGCTCGGCATCTGCGTGCTGTCGGCCAACCGGGACGGGTCGGTCTGGTCCGACGCGGCCGCGTTCGACGTGCGGCGCGAGGTCAAGCCGCACCTGGCCTTCAGCAAGGGCGTGCACGTGTGCCTGGGCGCGTGGGTGGCGAAGGCCGAGGTCGCCGCCGTCGGGCTCCCGCGGCTGTTCGAGCGGCTGCGCGGCCTCGACCTGGTGCCCGAGGACCCGGCGGAGATCGGCGGGTGGGTGTTCCGCGGCATGACGCACATGCCGGTCCGTTGGGACACCGCGTCGGCGAGCGAGGGCGTCCCGACCGAGGCCGCGACGGTGACCGCGGCGGGGCCGCGCCCCGTCGACGAGCCGGCGGGCCGCATCGCGATCGTGGGCGCGGGCCCGGCGGGGTGCTTCACCGCCCAGGCGCTGCGCCGCGCGCTGCCGGGCGTCGCGCTCGACGTCCTCGACGACCTGCCCGTGCCGTACGGGCTGGTGCGGTACGGCGTCGCCGCCGACCACCAGGGCACGAAGTCCGTCGCGCGCCAGTTCGACCGGCTGTTCGCCGACCCCGCCGTGGCGTTCCGCGGCAACACCCGCCTCGGCACCCACGTGGGCCTCGACGAGCTGCGCGACGCGTACGACGCGGTCGTGCTCGCCACCGGCGTGCACGCGGACGCGCCGCTGCCGGTGCCCGGTGCGGAGCACCCTCGCGTGCACGGGGCCGGCCGCCTGACCCGCCTGCTCAACGGTCACCCCGACGAGGCGGACGTGCCCGCCCTCGGCGAGGAGGTCGTGGTGGTCGGGCACGGGAACGTGGCGATGGACGTGGTGCGGCTGGTCGCCCGCCGCGCGGAGGACCTCGACGGCACCGACCTCGACGACGCGACCCGGGACCGCCTGGTGGGCGGTGTCCGCACCGTGCACGTCGTGGGCCGTTCCGCACCGGCGGCGGCGAAGTTCGACCCGGTCATGGTGCGCGAGATCGCGGCGCTCGCGGGCGTCGAGCACGTCGTCCACGGCGCCGACCTGGACACCGTCCTCCCGGGGAAGGACGCGCGCCTGGACGCGGTGCGCGATCTCGTCGGCGGGGGAACGACCGGTGGCTCCGACGGCGAGGCCGCGCGCGTGCGCGTCGAGTGGTGGTTCGGCCTGACGCCGGAGGCCGTGGAGGAGGTCGGCGGCCGGCTCTCGATCCGGTTCCGCGGCCCGGCGGGCGCGGTCACGCTGCGCGCGGACGACGTCGTCACGGCCGTCGGGTTCGTCCCCGCCGCGGGCGGCGCCGTCGAGCCCGGCGCGCACCCGGACGGGCGGGTCGCCCCGGGCCTGTACGCGGCCGGCTGGCTGCGCACGGGGCCGCGCGGCACCATCCCCGACCAGCGGAACCACGCGCGGGAGCTGGCCCGCACCATCGCCGACGACCTCAGGGCCGCCGGTGATCGGCCCGCCCGGCCGGGGCTGGCGCCCCGCGCCGGCGCGACCGACTTCGACGGCTGGCGCCGCATCGACCTGCGCGAGCGGCTCGGCGCGGCGCCGGGGCGCGAGCGCGCCAAGCTGCGCACCCGCGCGGAGCTGCTCGCCGCGGCCCGCGACCACGGCCTCGACCTGCCGCCCGTCGAGGACGGGGAGCGGGCGCACGCGCGCGCCGCCGGCCCCGTGACGGTGCTGTTCGGCACGGAGTCGGGCGGGGCGGAGATGGTCGCCGACGACCTGCGGCACCGGCTCGGGGACGACGTCGAGGTGCGCGACCTCGCCGGCCTGGACCCGGCGGACCTCGACGTCGCCCGCGTCCACGTCGTCGTGTGCTCCACCTACGGCGACGGCGAGGTGCCGACCTCGGCGCGGCCGTTCCACCGGGCGCTGCTCGAGCGTCGGCCCGACCTCACGGGGCTCCGGTACGCCGTCTTCGGCATGGGCGACCGCAGCTACACCCGGACCTACTCGCGCGGCAGCGAGCTCGTCGACGAGGCGCTCGCGGCCTGCGGGGCCGAGCGGTTCGGCGAGTACGGCAGGCACGACGCCGGCGGGCCCGTCGAGGCGGCCGAGGCGGCCGTCGAGTGGCTCGACGGGGTGCTGGCCGAGGCGCCGGTCCCGGCAGGCACCTGACGGAGCGCCGGGAGCGGCGACCGTTCCCGCTGGGACATCGACGGTGCGCTGCGGGACAAGCGGCACGCCGTCGTCCCTCCCGAGAATGGGCGGATGAGCGGCACGGTGGCGTGCCGCGCGGCACGACCGAGGGAGACGCCGATGTCCGGACCCACCCAGCTGCTCGACGAGAGCCCTTTGCTCGACCGCGTCCAGGCCCCTGCGGGCCAGGGCCGGGAGATCCTCGACGCCGCCACGCGCGAGGTGGTCGGGCACGCCCCGGTCCACACTGCCGCGGACCTCGACGCCGCCGTCGCGGCCGCGAAGGCGGCCCAGCCGGCGTGGGCCGGGCTCGGGCACGAGCGGCGCAGCGCGTTGCTGCTCGAGGCCGCCGACGCGATCGAGGCGCACGCCGAGCCGCTCGCGCGGCTGCTGTCGCGCGAGCAGGGCAAGCCGCTGAACGGCCCGAACGCCCGGTTCGAGGTCGGCGCCTGCGCCACCTGGCTCCGGGCCGCCGCGACCACGCCCCTGGAGCCGGAGATTCTCGTCGACGACGAGACCGGCCACGCCGAGCTGGTGTACCGGCCGGTGGGCGTCGTCGGCGCGATCGGCCCGTGGAACTGGCCGCTGATGATCGGCATCTGGCAGATCGCCCCGTCGCTGCGCATGGGCAACACGGTGGTGGTGAAGCCGAGCGAGCACACCCCGCTGAGCGTGCTCGCGATGGCCGCGGTGCTGAACGACGTGCTGCCGGACGGCGTGCTGGCCGCCGTCTCGGGCGAGCGCGAGGTCGGCGCCGGGCTGGCCGCCCACCCGGACGTGGACAAGGTCATGTTCACCGGGTCGACGGCGACCGGCCGCAAGATCGTCGAGGCGTCGGCCGGCAACCTCGCCCGCCTGACGCTCGAGCTGGGCGGCAACGACGCCGGCATCGTCCTGCCGGGGACCGACCCGAAGGCGATCGCCCAGGACCTGTTCTGGGGCGCGTTCATCAACACCGGCCAGACCTGCGCGGCGCTGAAGCGCCTGTACGTGCACGACGAGATCTACGAGGACGTCGTCGCGGAGCTCGCCGCCCTCGCGGAGGGCACGCCGATGGGGAACGGCCTGGACGAGGACAACGTGCTCGGCCCGCTGCAGAACGCCCAGCAGTACGACATCGTGCGCAGCCTGGTCGACGACGCCAGGGAACGGGGCGGTCGCGTGGTCGCCGGCGGCGGGCCCGCGCCCGAGCTCGGCCCGCTGTTCTACCGGGCCACGATCGTCGCGGACGTCGCCGACGGGGTGCCGCTGGTCGACGAGGAGCAGTTCGGCCCGGCGCTGCCGGTGATCCGCTACTCGGACGTGGACGACGCCGTCGCCTCCGCGAACCGGCTCGACGCCGGCCTGGGCGCGTCGGTCTGGTCGGCCGACCGGGACGCGGCGCGCGAGGTCGCGGCGCGGCTGCAGGCGGGCACGGTCTGGATCAACGGGCACGGCGGGCTGCACCCCATGGTGCCGTTCGGCGGCGTCAAGGGGTCCGGGTACGGGCTCGAGTTCGGTATCGAGGGGCTGAAGTCCGTGGCCGTGCCCCAGGTCATCAGCGGCTGACCTCCTGCGACCGGGACGCCTGCGGCCCCGACCGTCGATCGACG
>NZ_BAAAPM010000003.1:1159134-1209805 GCF_039531145.1 Isoptericola hypogeus | reverse complement strand
GCGTCCCGGACGGCGCGCCCGGAGCGTGCGAGTCGCGCCGCGACCTGCTCTGGCTCGAGCGGGCTCGCGACGTGCACCACGGCGATGGCCGCGGGGCCGCGGCCGCGCAGGGCGAGCGGCACGGCGACGGACTCCAGGCTCGGGATGACCTCGTCGTGGCTCGTGGCGTAGCCCCGGCGCGCGGCGTCGGCCACGGCCGCGCGGAGCGCGTCTGGGGCGTCGGCGGGCCACTCGGCCTCCGGCAGCAGCGTGAGGATCGCCTTGCCCGGTGCGCCGGCGGTGACGGGGTGCCGGGCCCCAGGGCGCTGCGCGACCGGCGCGACCGCGTGCCGCGGCTCGACGCTGACGAGCGTCACGCACTCGTCGTGGTCGAGCACCGCGAGGAAGCAGGTCATGCCCAGCTCGTTCGCGACGGCGGTCAGCTCGGGGAGCGCCTCGGCCTGCAGGTCGTGGGCGACCCCGGCGGCGAGCGCCGCCATCCGCGCGCCGAGCACGACGCGGCCGTTCGGGTCCCGCACGACGAGGCCGTGGTGCTCGAGGGTGCGCAGGAGCCGGTACGCGATCGAGCGGTGGACGCCCAGGCGTGCGGCGACGTCGTCGATGGTGGGAGCCTCGCGGGCGTCGGCGAGGATCTCGAGGATCTGAATGCCGCGGCTGAGCGTCTGGGACGCGGCCGGTGCGCGAGCCGGTTCGGTCATCGTCGTCCTCCTGGCCCGAGCGTTGAGCGGCACGGTGTTCCCGGTTAGAGTGCATTCAATAGTAGAACGCTGCGTTCGAATATAGAACGCAGCGCCTGAAGTGGCAAGGCCTCGACGCGGGTGTCGAGGGAGCACATCGACGACGATGAGGAGAACCCGTGCAGTTCCACCACCACGGCTACGTGTCCGGCGACCCGCGGGTCCAGGCCGCCGCGGGCACCGGTCTGGACCGGCCCCACGAGCTGCCCGACGTCGTCGACGTGCTCGTCGTGGGCTCCGGCCCGGCGGGCATGCTGCTGGCCGCCCAGCTGTCGCAGTACCCGGACGTCACGACGCGCGTCGTCGAGCGTCGCGACGGGCGGCTCGTGCTCGGCCAGGCCGACGGCATCCAGCCGCGCAGCGTCGAGACGTTCCAGGCGTTCGGGTTCGCGGAGCGCATCACCGCCGAGGCGTACAACATCGGCTGGATGAACTTCTGGGGCCCGGACCCGGAGAACCCCAAGGACATCGTCCGCACCTCGCGCACCGAGGACTACGGCCTCAAGATCAGCGAGTTCCCGCACCTCATCGTGAACCAGGCGCGCGTGCTCGACTACTTCGCCGAGGCCGCGGCGCACGGGCCGGGCCGGGTCGTGCCCGACTACGGCGTCGAGTTCGTGGGGCTCACCGTGCACGACGGTGACGACGCCGGCGAGTATCCCGTCGAGGTGCGGGTCCGCCACGTTGCCGGCGACCTCGCGGGCACCGAACGCACCGTGCGGGCGAAGTACGTGGCCGGGTGCGACGGCGCCCGCAGCGCCGTGCGCGAGTCGATCGGGCGCAAGCACGTCGGCGAGTTCGCGGCGCACGCCTGGGGCGTGATGGACGTGCTCGTCAACACCGACTTCCCGGACTGGCGCACCAAGTGCGCGATCAACTCGGAGGCGGGGAACATCCTGCACATCCCGCGCGAGGGCGGGTACCTCAGCCGCATGTACGTCGACCTGGGCGAGGTCGCCGCCGACGACCACCACCAGGTGCGCCGGACGCCGATCGAGGAGATCGTCCGCCGCGCCAACGAGATCCTCACGCCCTACACGCTCGACGTGAAGGAGGTCGCCTGGCACAGCGTGTACGAGGTCGGCCACCGCGTGACCGACAAGTTCGACGACGTGCCCGACGGCGAGGAGCACCGCACCCCGCGCGTCTTCCTCACCGGCGACGCCTGCCACACCCACAGCGCCAAGGCGGGGCAGGGGATGAACGTGTCGATGCAGGACGGGTTCAACCTCGGCTGGAAGCTCGGGTCCGTCCTGAGCGGCATCGCCCCCGAGTCGCTCCTGGCCACCTACTCGGCCGAGCGGCAGCCCGTGGCGCAGCAGCTCATCGACTTCGACCGGGAGTGGTCGAGCCTCATGGCGCGCAAGCCCGAGGAGATCTCGGACCCGCAGGAGCTCGCCGACCACTACCTCGCGACGTCGGAGTTCCCCTCCGGGTTCATGACGCAGTACGGGCCGTCGTCGATCGTGGCGGGTTCCGCCCGCCAGGAGCTCGCGGCCGGCTTCCCCGTCGGCAAGCGGTTCAAGTCCGTCGAGGTGACGCGCGTGTGCGACGGCAACGCCGTGCACCTGGGGCACCACGCCAAGGCCGACGGCCGGTGGAGGGTCTACGCGTTCGCGGACGCGCCCGCACCGGGTGCGGACTCCGCGCTCGCCCGCTGGGCGGAGTGGCTCGGGTCGCCGGGATCGCCGGTGGCCCGGTTCACCCCGGCGGGGGCGGACGTCGACGCCGTGTTCGACGTGAAGGTCGTCTACCAGCAGTCGTTCCAGGACGTGGACCTGGGCGCCGTCCCGGGGGTGTTCCTCCCGAAGACGGGCCCCCTCGGGCTCACGGACTGGGAGAAGGTGTACGCGGCCGGGCCCACGGTGTGGACCGCCGCGGACATCTTCGCGGAGCGTGAGCTGTCGCGCGACGGCGTGGTCGTCGTCGTGCGCCCGGACCAGTACGTGGCGCACGTCCTGCCGCTCGGTGCCACCGACGAGCTCGCCGAGTTCTTCGCGGGGGTGTTCGTCGGCCACTGAGCGCTCCCGATTGGTACGGTCCGAGTCATGCTCGTCCGCCATCGAGGTGCCGCACCGACCGTCGACCCGTCCGCCTGGGTCGCGTCGACGGCGGTGCTCGTCGGCGACGTGCAGGTGGCAGCGGGGGCGCGGATCCTGCACGGTGCCGTCCTGACGGCGGAGGACGGCGCCGTCGTCGTCGGGCGGGACAGCGTGATCATGGAGCAGGCGCTCGTGCGCGGCCGCAGCGGACACGCCGCGCGGGTCGGCGCCGCCGTGATGGTGGGGCCGCACGCCCACGTCAACGGCAGCGTCATCGAGGACGAGGCGTTCGTCGCGACCGGTGCGGCGCTGTTTCCCGGGAGCCGCGTCGGGGCCGGCGCGGAGGCGCGCATCCACGGCGTGGTGCACGTCAACACCGTGGTCCCGCCCGGCGCGGTCGTGCCGATCGGGTGGGTCGCGGTGGGCGACCCGGCCCGGATCCTGCCGCCCGACCGCCACGACGAGATCTGGGCCCTGCAGCGCGAGCTCGACTTCCCCGGCACCGTCTACGGGGTGGAGCGGGGCACGCCCGCCCGCGAGACGATGCGACGCCAGTCGGAGTTCTACGGCTCCCACCGGGACGACGAGCAGGTTTACGGCGGTTGAGCCACCGCCGTGCACGTGGCGTCGCCCCCTGGGGATACTGAGGACGCGGAGGCGTCGTCGACGACGCCCACCTGGGAGGGACCCGCGATGGCTGACCTGATGATCGACTACATCACCTCGCTGGACGGATTCGGCTCCGCCGAGGGGTGGCCCGGGCTGTGGGGCATGGGCGGTCCGGACTACTTCGCGTTCCTCGCGGAGGACGGTCGGGAGGAGTACACGACCCTGCTGGGCGCCACCACCTACCGACTCTTCGCGGGCTTCGCCGAGACCGGCGAGGAAGAGATGGCCGAGGTCACGGCGCGGCCGAAGGTCGTGTTCTCGTCGACGCTCCGCGAGCCGTTGGCGTGGGCGAACACGACTCTGGTCGCAGGTGATGCCGTCGAGGCCGTGCGCGAGATGAAGCAGGGCGACGACACCCCGCTTCGCACGATCGGCAGCCCCAGCCTTGCTCGGGCGCTGCTCGTCGCGGGCCTCGTGGACCGGGTGCGCGTGGTCGTCTTCCCGGTCGTCAACGGCGCCACTGGCGGCGACCGTCTGTACGACGGCTGGCCCGACGTCCGGCTGGAGCTCCTCCACAGCCGAACCCTCGACGGGGCCCTGACCCTGCTCGAGTTCGCCCCGACCGTGCTCGACGGGCCGCCGGGGACGGCGGCAGGGTCCGTCGGCGGGGTCTGACGGCGGGGTCTGCCGGCACGGTCAGCCGGCACGGTCAGCCGGCAAGGTCAGCCGGCAAGGTCAGCCGGCCGCGGGGCCTCGGCGGCCGCCTCGTCGTCCGCTGGCGCCGGGGCGGGGGCGTCGAGGAACGCCGTCAGCTCTTCGGGGGACGGGAACATGGTCATGCCCGGGCGGGCGAACCACTCGACGAGCCACGTGGCGAGCTCGCGCACCGGCACGTTGGAGAGGTTCGACGCGACGCGCAGCCGGTCGAACGCGTCGTCCGGCTCGAGCGCAAGCCCGACCATGAGCACGCCCTTCGCCTGCTCGATCGCGGCACGGCGCTCCGCGGACGCCTGGATGGAGACGGTCGCCTCGCGCTGGGCGAGCTCTCGGTTGGCGTCGGTGACGTCGATGAAGTAGCCGAAGAGCTCGGTGACCTCGCCGGTCTCGGGGTCCTTGCGGCCCTGACCCGTGACGGCGAGGGTGCGGATCTCGCCGTGCCCGTCGACGATGCGGTGCACCGAGCTGAAGGGCTGACCCGTCGCCGCGGCCTGCTTGAGCACGCTGTCGACCCGTGCCCGGTCGTCGGGGTGCTTGTGGGAGAGCATCAGCTCGGTCGTGGGGACGATCTCGCCCGGTGCGAACCCGTGCATCGTGAAGATCTCGTCGGACCAGGCCCACTCACCGTTGGCCAGGTCGAGGCGGTACCGGCCGACGGGCGGCCGGCTGCCCGGCGCGAGAGCTGCCTCGAGAGCCTCTTCCGAGACCTGGGTCTTGTCCACTTGGGCTCCCCTCGTCAACACCGCGTGGCCCTACTGTGCACCCGCGCGCCGGGCGCGCGCCAGGGCAGGACCGGCACGGGAGGGGGTGGGCGAGCCGCAGCTGCACGGCCCCGGCGCTGGTTCGACCACGGGCCGGTCGCCCCAGGCGTCAGAACGGTGGTGCACCGGCGTCGTTCGCGTCGTTCGCGCCGTCCGCGATCGGCGTCGGCTCCGGGCCGGCGTCTGCGGGCTTCGCCGCAGGTTCGGAGGGTCGGGTCGCCGCAGGTGGGCCGGGTCGGGTCGCGGGTTCGGCGGGTCGGGTCGCGGGCTCGAACGCGGACGCGTTCCCCCGGGTCTCGGCGGCGGCCTTCGCGGCCGTCGTGGCGCTCGGATTCTCGGAGGCCGGCTCGCTGATCAAGGACCGTGCCTCGGCGGTCCATTCGTCGAGGAGTCCGAGGGTGTGGACGGCGCTGCCGGGGGTGGTGAGGTAGGTACGCCCGCGGGGTGAGGTCCAGGCCAGGACGCCGTGGTCGAGCTGTTCGACCGCCCACCGGGACTCGTGCTTCAGGGTGTGATGTCTGCGGCACAGGTGGGCCAGGTTCTGCGCGTCGGTGGGGCCGCCGTCGACCCAGGCGAGGGTGTGGTCGACGTCGCAGCTGCGTGCGGGGATGCGGCAGCCGGGGAAGCGGCAGGTGACGTCGCGCTGGGTGAGGAAGGCGCGCAGGTCGGCGGGCACGACGTAGCTACGCCGGTCCACGGTGAGCATGGCCCCGGTGACGGGGTCGGTGAGGATGCGCCGCAGCGTCGGGGCGTGGGCGGCGAGCTGTCTGGCGGTCTCCGGGTCGAGGGGGATGGCGCCGTCCAGGATCGCGGAGTCCTCGCTGGTGCCGGTCAGGGTGGTGATCGGCACGGTCACGTGCACGACGGGGCGCACGCTGCGCGCGAGCGTGGCCAGCGGGTCCGGTGGCGCGCACGAGGGCGTGTTGTCCGGCAGCCCGGAGGTCAGCGCGTCCTTCGAGGAGTCGGGGATCGGCGACGCGGTCGGTGCGGTGTTCTCGCCGGATTGCATCCCGCCCGGTGACGGCGTTTGCGCCGCGCCCGGCGGCGACGGTGGTGTCGCGCCCGCCGTACCCAGGGGTTCCGTGCCGGGTGGCGCCCCGGATGCTGCGCCTGGTGAGGTGTCCGGTGAGCTGCCCGCCGTCGACTGTGCCTCCACGCGAGCGGCATTGGCCGCCGCGGCGCCTGCAGAGTCGTCGTCGGCGCACTCGCCGATGTCGGCGCGCTCGAATGTGTCGGCGGCGTGTTGCGAAGCACTTGCCTCGGTGCTGCCGGTGCTGCCGCCTGTGTCGTCGAGCAGGAGCGCGGTCAGGGTGGCGGCGCGTAGCTGCCCGATGCCGCGGGGGTCGCCGCCGGTCTTGGCGCGGGTGGCGGTGCGGGTGAGGCGGTCGTGCACGGCGTGCGCGACGGGTGCGGGCAGGTGCGCGGTGAGCCAGGACATGCCGTCCTTGCCGTCGTCGACCCACACGTCGGCCTTCAGCTTGGCGGCCTCGTGCCGGACCTCGGCGGGCACGGGGTGCAGCAGGTCGCGGGCCGCGCGGGCCAGGGCGCCGAACTTCGCCGCGGTCACCTCCGGGGCGCGGTGCAGCACGACCGCTTCGATCTCGGCCACGGCGTGGGCGGGCAGGTCGGCCACGGCCTCGACCAGGACGGCCGCGTGCCGGTAGCTGATCCGCCCGGTGCACAACGCGTCGAGGGTGGCCCTGGCGCGCCGGGTCAGGACCTGCGCGTCGGACAGCAGGGTGGAGGCCGAGGCCTCGCCGATCCCCAGCGCGCACGCGACCTCTGCCGCCAACGCCCGGTGAGCGACGGACGAACGCCGTATCGCCGGCGCGGTCGCGACCCGCGGGACCTCCAGGTCGAGCATCGTCTCCGGGGCGGTCTCGGTCGCGGCGAGCACCTCGGCCAGCGCCACGGTGCGGCGTCCCAGGGCGGCGTTCGCGGCCGTCTGCTCGTCCGCTGCCCGGCCCAGCGCAGCATCCAGCACCAGTTGTGCTGCTGCGGTGCCCGGCGTCCGTGCCATGCGACAAGTCAACCAGGAGCCACCGACAAAAACTCGAACAGGTGTGCGAAGAATGGCGTGCCTTGTGGACGGCCGCCGCGGGCGACCCGGCTGATCGAATCGGCCTCCGCAACAGAGCCGCGGCGACGCTCGAGGGGCACGCGCCGTACCCGCGTCGGTCGAGGTCAGCGAATCTTCGGGGCCGAGCTCGGCGAGGCGCCGGAGGACGGTGTCGCGCCACCTCGGGCCCATCCGCTCGCATGCATCGCGCGGACGTGTGTCGTCGAGGTCGAATCCGGAGTGCTCGAGCAGGAGCCGGGCCCGTGGCCCTCGGCGACCAGTCTCCAGGTCAGGGTCCAGTCGCCGTCAAACGTGTACGCGAACCGGTCGTGCGGGAGGACTCCGCCACCCTGCACGGATCGAGCCGAAGCCGGGCATCTCCAGGTGGAACCCGTGGCCGAGGTCTTCGGCGACATCGCTCTCCGCCCACCACTGCGCGTGCAGCTCGGGCTCGGTGAGGGCGCGCCAGACCGTGGCGGGCGGGGCGTCGAGGACCTGGTCGACGGTGACGGCGCCGGTGCGGCAGCAGGTCATGAAGGGTCTTCCCCGTGCTCGAGGACGTCGCGCGGAGGTCGTTGCTGGTCGAGCGCACCTACCGGCTGAGGTTCACCCGCAGGATCTCCTCCTGGTAGGGGGCGACGACGGTGGGCGAGACGCGGCAGTCGAGCATGAGGAACCGGCGCTGGTCGACGGGCTCGGAGGTCCACGACGCGAGGCGGTCGAGGTCCGCGAGCGAGCGCACGACGACGCCCTCCGCGCCGACGGCGGCGGCGAGCGCCGCGAAGTCCGTCTCGGGGATGCGCATCGGCTCCTCGGCCAGTCCCTGCCGCCCGTACACGTGCACCTCGGCGCCGTAGACGGCGTCGTTCCACACGACCGCGACGCCGCGGCCGCCGGCGGTGCGCACGGCGGTCTCGAGGTCGGCGAGCGCCATGAGCCCGCCCCCGTCGCCGGTGGTGAGCACGACGGCGTCCTCGGGTCGCGCGGCCGCGGCGCCGGCGACGCTGGGGAAGCCGAGCCCGATGGACTGGTAGGCCGTGCCGACCATCATCATCCGGTCGGGCGACGCGACGGGCCAGTACATGTTGGCCCAGCCGATGAAGTGGCCGCCGTCGGAGACGACGACCCGGTCGTCGGGCAGCAGCGCCCCGAGGCGGTGCGCCACCGTGCGGGGGTCCAGACGTCCGTCGCTCGCGAGCCCGTCCGCGGGGCCGGTCTCGTAGGCGCGGGCGGCGGCGACGTCCACCGACTCGCGCCAGCCGGACGGCGCCGCTCCGAGGCCGCGCAGCTCCTCCAGGAGCGCGCGCGCCACGAGAGCGGCGTCGCCGCGGACGAACCCGCCGACGTGCCGGTGCGTCGCGGCAGGGGCGACGTCGACCTGGACGACGCGGGTGCCGGGGGAGAACAGGTCGCCGAAGCGCATCGTGAACTGGTTGAGCGACGCGCCCAGCACGACGGCCACGTTCGCCTCGCGCACCAGCGCCATCGCGCCCTCGGCGCCGAAGCCGCCCGCGACGCCGAGGTCGTACCGGCCGTCGGGGAAGACGCCGCGGCCGAGCGCGGTCGTGGCGGTCAGCGCCCCGGTCGCGGCGGCGAGCTCGCCGAGCGTCTCGCCCGCGCCGGCAAGCCAGGCCCCGCGCCCCGCGAGCAGCAACGGGCGCTGGGCGCCGGCGAGTGCACGGGCGAGGTCGCTGATCGCGGCCGCGTCGAACGGCCCCGCGGGGGCCAGCGGCCCGGGCAGCGCCGGCTCGGGGGCATCGGGGACCGGGCCGGCCTCGAGGGCGGCGACGTCGTAGGGGATCGCGAGCACCACCGGCACGCGGTAGGTCAGCGAGTGCTCGATCGCGATGACGGTGGTCGCGGCGGCGTCCGCGCGGCCGACGGTATACGTGCGGGCGCCCACGGCGGCGGCCAGCGCGATCTGGTCCACGTCCCAAGGCCGCGGGCCCGACGTCGGCTCGTCGCCGGCCAGCAGCACCAGCGGCACGCGCGCCTGGGCGGCCTCCGCGAGAGCGGTCAGCGTGTTGGTGAAACCGGCGCCGTAGGTGACGGTGGCGGCGGCGATGCGGCCGGACGCGCGGTAGTAGGCGTCGGCGGCCACCACGCCGCCCGCCTCGTGCCGGACGGCGGTGAAGTGCGTCGACGTGGAGCGCTCGACGTCGTCGAGGAACCAGGCGTTGCCGTTGCCCATGACGCCGAAGACGTGGTCGACGTGCTGGGCGAGGGTGCGGGCGACGTGCGCGGACACGGTGGGCACGGGGGCCTCCAGGGGAACAGTGACGGATGAGTGGTGCGGTCCGTATGTGTCCCGTGCGGGCCGGGTGGTGGTGGCGATGAGCCAGGTCCGCCGCGCGCCCCTTTTTCGAGCGCAGGCGGCACGTGTCCGCCTCGACGTTCGGGAGTATAGCCACGGCCGGGCGCGTGGGGAGGCCCCGCCCGACGACGCCGGCCGAGGTCAGCGCAGCAGCGCCATCGTGCACATGTCGAGCCCGGCGGCCATGGCGGGGCCGGTACGGTCGCGGCCGACCTGCGTCATGGGTCCGGTCACCGGCGTCGTGCGGGGCTCCGCCGCCGCGGCGGGGAGCAGCAGCGTGCCCGCGGCGCCCGCCCCGAGGAGGGTCAGGACGGCACGGCGCGACATCGTGTCGTGCGAAGGCATCGTCTCCGGACGGTGCTCCATCGGGTCCTCCGTCGCTCGGGGCTGCGACCTCCACGCTAGGCAGGTGCCACCCGGACCGCATCCGGTCCGTCCGCCGTCACGACGCCTCGTGCACCGTCACCCCCCGCTTGAACGTCCGCAGCACCTCGATCTGCCGGATCTCGTCGACGGGGACCTCCAGGGGGTTCGCGCTGAGCACGGCGAGGTCGGCCAGCTTGCCGACCTCGATCGAGCCGCGGTCGTGCTCGAGCCCGTACTGGTAGGCGGCGTCGACCGTCAGGGCGCGCAGACCCTGGAGGGGCGTCACGCGCTCGTCGGCGCCGAGCACCACGCCGTCCGCCGTGGTGCGGGACACCGAGCTCCACAGGAGCAGCAGCGGGTTGATCGGGGTGACCGGGTAGTCCGAGTGGTTGGACGGGCGCAGCCCCGCGTCGATCGCCGACCTCATCGGGGAGATGCCGGACGCCCGCTCCAGGCCCAGGTTGCGCAGGTGGGTGTCGCCGAACATCAGGGTGTGCACGGTGAACATCGACGGCTCGAACCCGGCCTGCGCGTAGCCGTCGAGCTGGTCGCGGCGCATCACCTGCGAGTGGATCGGGACGGTGCGGCGGTGCGGGCGGGCGCCCGCTGCCACGGCGGCGTGGTGGGCGGCGAGCAGCTGGTCCACGGCGGCGTCGCCGTTGACGTGCGCGTAGACCTGGACCCGGTTCCGGTAGGCGAGCTCGACGAGCCGGTTCGTCGTGGCCGGGGTCATGGTGGCGAGACCGCGCCAGTCCTCCTCGCCGTTGGGCCCGCCCGTGAGGTACGGCTCGGTGAGGAACGCGGTCTTGCCCTGCGGGGAGCCGTCGAGGATGAGCTTCACGCCCTGCAGGGTGTGGCCGCCGACCGTCGTGTCGACGAGGCCGGAGGCGATGGCCACCTCGAGCTCGTCGAACAGCACGAGGGAGCGCACGTCCACCGGCAGCGGCGACGCCGCCGCGTGGGCGCGCATCTGCTGCACCTCCTCCCACGACGCGGCGCCGTCCTGCACCGTCGTCGTGCCCCACCGGGCGTACTCCGCGAGCATCGCGTCGAACTCGTCCGGCCGGAAGGCCAGCAGGTCGAACACCAGCGGCGTCCACGCCTGCTCCCACAGCACGCCGTTGGGGACGTCGGTGCCGGGATAGCGCCCGATGGTCCCGCCCTCCGGGTCGGGGACGCCCGGCAGGTAGCCGAGGTCCTCGAGGATCCGCGTGCACGCCACGCCCCCGTGCCCCGACACGTGCGCCACCATCGCCCGATGGTCGGGGAACTCGCGGTCCAGGACGTCGGCCGTCAGCTGACCGCCGTCGTCCATGTCGTCCGGGAACCAGCCCCAGGCGACCAGCCGCTCTCCCGGTGCGGGATCGTTCGCCGCCAGGTTCTCGTGCATCGCCGCGAGGAGGTCCGCGACCGTCCGCACGTCCCCCGCCGGCGGCGCGTGCACCGCGGCGTGCCGGAACAGGGAGCCGCCGGTTCCCGAGTGGCTGTGGCCGTCCACGAACCCGGGCACGAGCGTGGTGCCGCGGAGGTCCACGACGGCCGTCCCCGGGTCGGGCCGCGCCGCCAGGTCGGTCGACGAGCCGACGGCGGCGATGACGCCGTCGCGCACGATGACGGTGTCGGCGACGGTGTCGGCGGCGTCGAGGGTGAGGACCGTCGCGTTGGTCAGGATCAGGTCGGGCCGGGGCATCGGGCGCTCCTCTTCTCGGGGCGGTGGCTGGACCCAGGCTGGCACCGGCTCGCTCTTGCCGCGACGGGACGGGCCGAGGGGTCGTCCCTCCGGGTCAAGCAGCGTGCGTCGTGGGTCAAGCCGCCGCACGCGGCCGTCGTCGAGGCTGAGACGCAGCCCACCCCGAGGAGACGACGTGACGACGCCAAGCGCACCCCCGACCACGGAGTTCGCCGCGGGCGACCCGCTGCACGAGCTCAGCGGGCGGATCTACCTGTTCATCGGCGTCTTCTCCGCCGTGCTGTACACCGTGCTGCTCGTGGCCCCCGTCATCGCCGGTCCGCTGATCGACAAGTACCAGATCGATCCCGCCCAGACGGGGCTGCTGTTCTCGGCGGAGCTCGGCGCGTTCAGCCTCGCGACCGTCCCGGCGTTCCTGTGGCTCACGCGCGTGCGGCTCACGGTGTCCGTCACCGTGTGCACGGTGGTCGCCGCGGCCGGGCAGCTCGTCTCGGGCTTCGTCGACGACTTCGGGGTGCTGCTCGCGGTGCGCGTCGTGACGTCGCTGGCGGCGGGATCGATCACCGTGGTGCTGCTGTCGCTGAGCCCGCGGACCCGCAACCCGGGCCGGGCGTTCGGCATCTTCGTGGTCGCGCAGCTCGCCATGGGCGCGCTCATCCTGGCGCTCTTCCCCGTCCTGTACGCGGGCGCCGACGTCGCGGCGATCTACTGGACGCTCGCCGCCCTCACCGCGCTCTGCCTCGTCTTCGTGCCGCTGCTGCGCGGCGTGTCGCTGCGCCCGGCGCCGGGACGGACGGCGGAGGTGGCGCGCGTCGCCACGGGCACCGCCGGCCGCTTCGCCGCCGGGCTCGTGGCGATCCTGCTCTTCTACCTGGCCCTCAGCGGGGTGTGGTCGTTCATGGGCCAGATCTCGGCCGCCGCGGGGAACGCCGAGGGGCCGACGAGCGTCGTGCTGTCGGTCGCGACCGCGGCCGGCATCGTCTCCGCGCTCGTCGCGACCGCGCTGGGCGAGAGCCGGTACCGGGCGCTGTTCCAGGTGCTCGGCCTCGCCGGCATGGCGGTGTCCGTGCTCCTGCTGCTGGGCGCGCCCGCGCTGCTGCGTTTCGCGGTCGCGGCGGTCCTGTTCAAGTTCGCCTGGACGTTCGTGCTGCCGTACCTGTTGTCGAGCGTCTCGAAGCTCGGCGGCCCGCAGGCGATGAACACGACCAACCTCATGATCGGCGGTGGCTTCGCGCTCGGACCGATCCTCGGCGGCTGGATGACCCAGGCGACCGGCGGCTTCGGGCTGATGCTCGTCGTCTCCGTCGGGTGCCTGCTCGCGGCGCTCGTCTGCGCCCTCGTGCTCAACGGCGGGCGTCTCGTGGAGCACGCTCCCGGAACCTGACCGTACGGCGCGCCGTCCTCTGCCCCCGGGGGGCGCCTCGTCGCCCCGTTGCGGCACGAGGGCGATCGACGCCCCGGGTCGATTGTTATAACGACATGATCTATGGTCGGTCGATGGTTCCCGCACCCGGCACTCCGCTCTACGCGCAGGTCGAGAACGCCCTGGTCGACCGCATCGGTGTCGACCTGCACCCGGGCGACCGGTTGCCCACGGAGGACGAGCTGATCGAGCAGTTCGGGGTCAGCCGGATCACGGTGCGCCGGGCGATCCAGAACCTCGCCTCGCGACGGCTGGTCGTGACGAAGCAGGGTCGGGGAACCTACGTCGCGACACCGAGGATCAGCCAGCCCCTCACAGAGCTGACCGGCTTCGTCGAGGACATGGAGCGTCAAGGACTCCACGCCCGGGCGCGGGTCCTCGTCGTCGAGGAAAGTCCGGCGTCGCGCGAGGTGCGGGAGGCGTTGAGCCTCCCCCTCGGCGCCACGGTGACCCACATCGACCGGGTCCGCCTGGCGGCCGGTGTCCCGGTCTCCTTCGACCGTACCTACCTCCCCCCGGATCTCGGGCGGCTGGTCGCGCAGGACGATCTCGAGAACGAGCCGATCTTCTCGCTGCTGGAGCACCGGCACGACACCCCGCTGGTCGAGGCGTCCTACGCGCTGCAGGCGAGCACCGCGGACCCAGCCGTCGCCCGCGCCCTCGACGTCCCCGAGGGCAGCGCCGTGCTCAGGATCGAGCGCACGTCGTACACGACCGGCGGACGGCCGGTGGACTACGAGATCCTGCACTATCGCGGTGACCCGATCACCTTCACCACGCGGCTCCCACGTGCCGCTGCCGAGCCCGGGAGCGAGAGGTGACGCTCGATCAGTTCGCGGTCCTGTGTGCGGGCGCTCTCGCGGCGGGTGCGCTGGGCAGCGCCCTGGGGATGGCCGGGGGCATCTTCGTGGTGCCGCTGCTGACCCTGTACGCGCACGTGCCCTTCCCGGCCGCCGTCGCAGTCGGCCTGGTGTCGGTGATCGCGTGCTCCTGCGCCAGCGCCCCGCGGTTCCTCACGGCAGGACTGACCAACCTCCGGCTCGCGGTCGTGCTGGAAGCGGCCACGGCCCTCGGTGCCGTGGTCGGAGTCCTCATGATCGGGACGGTCCCGGAAGGCTTTCTGTACGGGACCTTCGCGGTCGTCCTGCTGGTGTCGGCGGTCCAGATGATCACGGGCCGACGCCACCGGTCGTCGCCGTCGGTCGGCCGCTCGAGCAGCAACCTCGCCCTGGGTGGCTCCTATGCCGACTCCCATGGATCGACCGTGGTCTACGAGGTGTCGCGCCTACCGCTCGGGATGACGTTCATGTTCGGTGCCGGCACGCTCTCCGCGCTCCTGGGCATCGGGAGCGGAGTTCTCAAGATCCCCGCGATGGATGCGGCCATGCGGCTACCGATCAAGGTGTCGTCCGCGACCGCCAACCTCATGATCGGTGTCACCGCCTGTGGTGCCGCGGCTGCGTACCTCGTCTCCGGCACGCTCGACCTCGTGCTCGCCGCGCCCGTCGTCCTGGGCTCCGTGGCCGGCTCGATCCTGGGTGCGCGCATCCTCGTGCGAGCTGCGGGACCAGGGCTTCGCGTCGTGTTCGCCGTGGTGCTGCTCGCCCTGGCCGTGCCCATGACGATGAACGCCTTCGGAACGACCTGGACGGTGTCCTCATGAACGACCGTGCGACCCGGAGCCCGGGTCGGGACGAGGCCCTCGCCCGCCGGATCGCAGTCCTCATGCGAGTGGGGACGGCCACGGGGACGGGGCTCCTCGTCGCCGGCGTCGCCTGCCTCGGGGCCGGCGCGCACCGACCGTCCGCCGTCTCGCTCGTCGCGGGGTGCAGCGTCCTCGTCCTGCTCCCTCTCGTCCGCCTGGTGATGATGCTCGACGACTTCGCCCGGCGGGCAGACACACGCTTCGTCGTGCTCACCGCGGTCGTGATCGGCCTCGTCGTCGCCGGAGCGGCGGTCGGCGTCGCCGCGTAGCGGGCCGTGTCAACCGCTGACGGACGTCGTGCGGGAGTCAGGGCGAGGCCACCGGTGTGATGTGGCTCAGCACGCACAGCCAGCGGCCGTCGCGTCGCACGAACATGCTCGTCGTCCATTCGTCGGCGTCGAACCGGCGACCCTCGTAGTGGGCGGTGTTGGTCGCCCGCGTCGTGAGGACGGCGACGTCGCCGTAGACCCGGACCCGGGGCTCGCCGACGCGGTCCATCGCCGAATGGGTGAGCCCGCCGGACGCGACGTAGGTCAGGAACTGCTCCTTGGTGGCGATGCCCGACTCCGAGACGATCACCCAGTCGTCCGCCATGAAGCTGCCGATCTGCCCGGCATCGTTCGAGACGATCGCGCGGGTCCATTCTTGGTCGACCGCGACCAGTTCGGCGTGGACCGGATCTCGGGAGCCGGTCGTCGTGGCGGCGTCGCTCATCGAACTCTCCTCGCTCGCGCTGGGTCGGCACCCTCCTGAGCACCGATGAACCACCGGTGGCCGAACGGATCGCGAAAGACGGCGACCCGGCCCGCGTGCACATCGTCCTCCGGACCGCGGTCGAGACGCACGCCGGCGGCGGTCACCCGTGTCGCGACCTCGTCGACGTCGTCCACGGTCAGGTGCAGCGACACCGCGGCACCACGGTCGGTGCCGGGCGGCTCCACGCCGATCTCGGGGAACGGGTCGGCCATCATCCAGCGGGCCCCGGCCACCTCGAGCTCGACGTGCCCGACCCTGCCGTCGGGCATCACGATCGGCTCGTGGACGACCTCGGCCCCCAGCGCCTCGCGGTACCACTCGACCGCCCGGCGTGCGTCGCCGACGCACAGGTGCGGTGTCAGCTCGCTCATCGGTCCACTCCGTCCGTCTCCAGCGGTTCCATGAACGACCACAGCCCGCCCTCGCCGTCGCGGGCCGCGTACTCACGCACGCCGTAGGGCATCTCGGTCGGTCCGTAGGCGATCTCGCCGCCGGCCGCTCGCACCCGGCGACAGTGGGCCTCCACGTCGTCGACGTGCACCGCCATGCAGTGGGTGGTGCGGCCGACCGTGGCCGGCGAGGCGAGCCTGAAGCGGTCGCTCTCACGATGAAGCCAGATCAGCCCGTCGCCCGCGTACACCTCGCCGTGCACGACGGTGCCGTCGTCGTCCCGCGTCAGCTCTCCCGGCGCGAAGCCGAAGACCTCCACCAGATGGCGCTGGGCGGCCGCAATGTCGCGATAGATCAGGAGCGTGAGGCGACGGGTGACCGCCGCCTCGGCGTCGCCGAGTCCGGACAGGACGCCGACCAGCTCGACGTCGGTCGGCTCCCCACCGCCCATCAGCCGCTCCTCCACGGTGCGGACCCGCTCGCGCTGCCTGGTCAGGTCGGCGAGCCGGCGATCGATGTCGGCGAGGTGCCTGGTGGTCAGCGTGAGCAGGTCGGCGCTGTCGGGGTCGAGCTCGGCCACCGGCGTTCCGAGCTCGCGCAGCACCCGGATCCGGTAGAGCCGGTCGACGTGCGCGGCGTCGTAGCGGCGTCGCCCGCCCGCGTCGCGGCGCGGGGCCAGCAGCCCGAGCTCCTCGTAGTAGCGCAGCGTCCGCTCGGTGAGCCCAGTACGGGAGGCCACCTCGCCGATCGTCCTGTCCATGTGGATCACGCTAGGACCTCACGTCACGTGAGGTGCAAGGGGTCGACCGGGAGCGTGCCGCGGTCGAAGACCTGGCGCCCGGCGAACCAGGTCTCGACGACCGTGGTCCGCACGACGTCCTCCACACCGACGGCGAACGGGTCCTGGTCGAGGAGGACGAAGTCGGCGGACTTGCCGGCGCGCAGCGACCCGGTCTCGTCGCCGATGCCCATGGCCTCCGCACCGGCGACGGTGAACGCCGCCATCGCCTCGTCGAGGCTCAGCGCCTGCTCCGGCCAGAGGGTTCCGGGGAAGCGTCCGTACGGGTCCGACCGAGTCACCAGCCCCTGGATGCCCTCCCAGGCGTTCGGCGACTCGGAGACCGGCCAGTCCGACCCGCCGGCCACGAGCGCGCCGGTGTCGAGCAGGGCCCGGTTCGGCTGCATGCGCCCGGCCCGGTCGGCGGGCAGCACCGTGGAGATCGCGTCGGGGATGACCCCCGGGAACCACAGGAACGGCGAGATGTCGGCAGACACGCCCAGCTTGGCGAAGCGCGCCAGGTCGTCGGGGTCCACGAACTGACCGTGGGCGATCTGGAAGCGCGGGGAGGTGAAGCCCTCGCCGCGCAGCCGCTCGACCGTGTCGAGGACGAGCCGGACCGACGCGTCCCCCGAGCAGTGGATCTTGGCCGACAGGCCGTGCTCCGAGGTGCGGCGCAGCCACCCGTACAGCTCGTCGGCGTCGAGCGCGGTGGCGCCGCAGTGGTCGGCGCCGTGCTCGCCGTCCGGCAGGTACGGCTCCAGGAAGGCGCCGGTGCGCGCCGGCGGGACGCCGTCGAGGAAGATCTTCACGAAGTCAGGCCGATGGTGCCGGGTGCGGTACGGCTCGCCGCCCCACACGAGCGCGTCGCCGACGGCGTCGAACCCGAAGATCGGGTCGTTGACCGTCAGGGACGAGACCACCCAGGCGTCCAGCTCGCCGGCCTCGTCGAGCGAGCGCAGCGCGGCGACGATCTCGTGGGACGCCGCGGCGTCCTGGAACGCCGTCACGCCGTAGCTGCTGAGGATCTCGATGCCGCGCCGCGACGCCCGCCGGTGCTCGGCGGGGCCGAGCGGGTTGCTGCGGGCCTGCGCCGCCTCGGCAGCGAGCCCGGCCGACTCCAGCAGCACGCCCGTGGGAGCACCGCTGACAGGATCGAGCTCGATGACGCCGCCCGGGCCGGGGTCGCTGTCGGCGGTGATGCCCGCGAGCTCGAGGGCCCGGGTGCTCGCCCACCGGTTGTGCCGGGAGTCCTCCATGAGCAGCACCGGCCGACCGCCGGCGGCCTGGTCGAGCTTCAGCCGCACCGACTCCGACGAGATCTCCGTGCGCCGGTTGCTGCCCCAGGCCCCGCCCACGACCCACGCGTCCTCCGGCAGGCCGGCGGCGTGGGCGGCGACGGCGTCCAGGATCTCCGGGACGCTCGCCCCCGCGGGCAGCGTGAGCTCGAACAGGTCGGTGCGGCCCGCGAACGCGTGGTGGTTGTGGACGTCGACCAGGCCCGGCATGACGAACGCCCCGCCCGCGTCGTGGATCTCGGTGCCGTCGCCGGCACACGCGCGGGCCTCGGCCGCGCTGCCGACGGCGAGCAGCCGCCCGTCCCGCACCGCGAACGCCTCCGCCCAGGGGGCGGACGGCTCGGCGGTCCAGACCCGGGCGTTCTCGACGACGAGGTCCGCGGGACGGGGGTCGCGGTCGCCCGTCACGCCCGCACCTGCGCGCCGGCGTCCGCGTGGTCGGTCGTGTTGAGGATCTCCGCCCGCGCGCCCACCGGGAAGTTGACGAAGGACGTGGTGTCGAAACCGTCGTTGCCGAAGATCTTGCCGTCGGTCTTCATCCGCTCCAGGTCGACGAGGATCAGCCCGAGCGTCGGCACGATCTTCTCCCGCCACACGAAGAGCGTGAGGCGGTCCCGCAGGCCGACGTGGTGGCAGCGGTCGGTGTCCGCCAGCCCCTTCTCCACCCCCTGCAGGCAGTGCCAGGTGTACAGGTCCGGGGTGAGGTAGACGTGCTCGTAGGCCTCGTTCGGCGAGTACGTGTACCTGGTGCGGAGCCCGACCAGCTCGGTGGTCGGCGCGTGCAGCGGCGCCGTCGACCCCGCGACGCGGCCGTGCCGGACGCGTGCCGTGACGCCGGTCGGCTCCTCGCCGCGCTGCACCCGCGCGTAGGCGGACTCGGCGCGCACGGCGTCGGACGGCAGCGCGCCCTCGACCACGGTCACGAGCCCGGCGTCCGTGTCGAGCACGGCCGTCGTCGACGTCGTGACCCCGGCCGCCTCGACGACGCCGTCGATCAGGTAGACACCGCTGCGGACGGACGTCACGCGCGCGGGGATCCCGGGCGTCTCGACGGCACCCGAGAACCGGGCGACGCCGTCCGCGAGGCTCAGCGTGGTGCGCGCGCCGTCGAGCTCGAGGTCGAACGACGAGCCGTCGAGGTCACGGGTGGGCTCGAGGATGTTCGCGTCGGCCGCGAAGCCGTCGCCGAGCGCGCCGACGGAGATGAACGATTCGGACATGGGTCCTCGATTCCTGGTCTGGGTCTGGTCGGACTGGTTCGGGGTCGAGAGCGGGTCACCGGGCCGGCCGGCGGGGTCAGAGCAACGCCGCCCCGGCCATCGCGGCCACCGCGCCGGCCCCGGCGAGGGCCTCGACGCGGTCGACGCGGCGTCGGCGAGGGGTCAGCGTGACGCCGCACCCGGCGGCGACGTGGACGGCGGCCGCGACCACCGCGACGGCGGTGAGCGCGCCGCCGTGGTGGTGCGCCCCGGCGCCCACCGCGGGCATCGCGCCCGGCGTCGTGGCGTGCTGCGCCATCGCCGCCGTCAGCGCCGCCATCACCGGCAGGCACGTGACGTGCAGCAGGTGCAGCGGCGCCGGGTCGGCCCCGCCGTCGCCGGCGGCTCCCTCGGCCGAGGCGCGCGGGCCTTCGGGGGCGTCGCGCCGGCCGGCCCACGCCGCCGCGATCCCGGCCGCCAGGAGGGCGCCGGTCCACGCCAGGGGCGTCCACGCGCGGATCGTGCCGGTCGCCATGCCGGCCGCCATGTCGGACATCGCCGCGAGCATGACGACCCCCGTCAGCCCGGCCACTACCCGCGCCCTCCCGCGCAGCCGGCGCAGGCTGCACACCACGGCGGCGGCCCCGAGCGCGAGGGCGGCCCAGTGGAGAGCCGGCGAGGACGCGAGCACGGTCACGACCCGCAGCCGCACCCGCAGCCCGTGCCCGCGGCTCCGCCCGCGGCTCCGCCCGCGCCCGCGTCGCCGGCAGATGCTCCGCCGGCGCCCACGGCCCCGTCGGCGGAGGTCTCGCAGTGGCCCACCCCGCCGTCGGGCAGGTCCAGGGCGGGGTTGCGGTCGCAGAAGCCGTACGGCTTGAGAGTGAAGCCCGAGTAGTCGACGGGCATGATCGGCCAGTCCTCGGGGCGGGGCACGTGCGTCGGGCCGAACACGTGCCAGAGCACGAGGTCGGTGCCGTCGAGGTCGCGGTCGGCGGCGGTCCAGGCGGGCAGCCCGGCGCCGCCGGCGTGCGCGTTCGGGTAGGGGCCGGCGGGGAAGCGCTCGTCGGGGTCGAACGTCGTCGCCCACAGGTGCTTCGTCGCGAACGTCGCCCGGGCGTGCACGGTCGAGTCCGGCTGCGCCATCAGCACCGGGCCGCCCTGCGGCACCAGGTGGTAGGCGGTGGGCTTGCCGACGTGGTTGCGCCGGTGCGCGCTGGCGATCTCCCACACGCGCCCGGACGCGGGGGAGGCGAGGCGGGCCGCCTCGGTCTCCCGGGCGAGCTGCCGGCTGCGCCACGTGAACGCGTTGCCGTACGGGTTGTCCTCGCCGGTGGGGATACCGACCACGTCGACCTCGTGCAGCGTGTTGTCCTCGCCGTCGACGGCCATGTCGAGCCGGGCGCAGAACAGGTGCTGGTGCACGGGGGTGAAGACTCCGGGCGCGATCTCGGGGGCGTGCGGGTTCTCGGTTCCCGGGACGCCGGCGCCGGCGAAGACGATGCCGGTGGCCTTGGCCTCGACCTGGATCGTGCCGTCGAGGTACAGGTACCAGAAGAACCCGTAGTCGTAGTTGCCGATGGTGGCGAAGTAGCTGATGACCAGGCGCCGGCTGCGCCGGACCTCCGCCTTCCCGGCGAGGTCGGTGTGCTTCCACAGGACGCCGTAGTCCTCCTCGTGCATGCACACGACCTGGGGGATCTTCACGGGGTGGCCCTGGTCGTCGGCGACGAAGCCGTCGAAGTAGTGGATGACGCCGAGACAGTCGCAGCCGAGCGCGAGCGAGTTGGCGTTCTTGCCGAGCAGGTACTCGCCGGCGTCGAAGTAGCTGATCCAGAAGCGCGTCGACGTCGTGTCGCCGTAGGGCACCACCATCTCGGGCACGCTGCCGCGGTACAGCACCGGACGCTCCTCGGCGTCCTCGCCCTGTCCGTCGCGGAACGTCACGGTGTTCAGCACCAGGCCCTCGCGAGCGTTAAAGCCCACGCGGAAGCGCCAGTTCTCCCACGTCACCTCCGACCCGTCGACGGCGAAGCTCGGCCCGTCGGGCTGAGTGATCTCGATGGGCTTGAGCGACGTGCGGGCCGGCCCCTGCGCGGCGAGCGAGTAGTCGCCGGACGCCATAGGCACGGGCACGTCGCCGTCGTCCTCGACCCGGATCACGCGGCACTCGGTCAGGTCGATGTGCACGACGAGGCCCTCGACGGGATGCGCCCACGGGCTGTCGTCCGGGTGCGTGCGCAGGAAGGTGAGCGACCGGATGACGCGGCGGCCCACCTCGTCCTCGCGGCCGAAGAACCCGGGCGCGAGCGGTGCGCAGAACGCGTCCTCGACGTACGCCTCGAGCCCGCGGCGGCGCATCGCCGCCCGCCACCCGGGCGACGCCTTCGCGATCTCGGCCGCGGCGTCGTACTCCTCGAAGAGGTACTGGGGCTGCCCGAACGGGGTCACGTCGTTCCCGAGCTCGGCGTGGCTCTCGACGCGCCGGTCGGTGACCGACACGACCGCCTCGCTCGCCCGGCCGGTGGCCCGGTCCAGGAGCGTGACGGCGACCCGGCGGTGCGGGGCGGTGCCGGGCCGCCACGCGGCGACCTCGTCCTTCGACGGCTCGACCGGGAGCAGCTGCGGCACGCGGACGTCGCCGACGAGCAGCCCCGCGGCGACGAGCACCTCGCGCGCGACGGCGATCTCGTCGCTCGTCAGCGGGTCGAGGGGGTGGACGGCGTCGACGGGCGTCGTCACACGGGCGCCGTGCGTGTGCGTGGTGTCGGGGAGGTGCGTCATCGGGATCCTCTGTCGAGCGGTCGGTCCGGCCAGTATCGGCGGCCGCCACCGCCGCGGTCATGACCGTGGGCGCTCGGCGGTTGACCGAGGACGAAGAGGTGCACCAGGTGTGCCCCCGTGGTCAACCGGCGTGCGCGCTCGGGACAGAGACGGGCGACGAGAGCCCCCAGAATCGGGCTCGTCCGCTGCGACGGCCGCCGCCGTCCGTCCGAAGGAGGAACGTTGACCACCACCCAGAAGGTCGCGACCAGACCAATGCCCGACGAACCCGCGCAGGCCGCGGGGCCGCGCGGCGAGCGACGCCTCGGCGTGATCGCCGTCGCGTTCATGATCGTCGCCGCGTCCGCGCCGCTGACCGTGGTCGCCGGCGGCGTGACGTCGACGTTCTCGGTCACGCACGTGGTCGGCGTCCCGGTGGCGTACGTGCTGCTCGCGGTCGCGCTGGCCGTCTTCGCCGTCGGGTACGCGGCCATGAGCCGGCACATCACCAACGCGGGCGCGTTCTACGCGTACGTCGCGCAGGGCATCGGACGGTCGGTCGGCGTCGGCGCCTCGCTGGTCGCCCTGGTCGCCTACAACATGATGCAGATCGGCATCTGGGGCATGTTCGGCTTCCAGGTGTCGACGTTGATCGCGGAGAAGACCGGGGCGTCCGTGCCGTGGTGGGCGGGCGTGCTGGTCGGGATCGCGGTCGTCGGCTGGATGGGCGTGCACCGTGTCGACCTGTCGGCGACCGTGCTCGGGGTGCTCGTCGCCCTCGAGTTCCTCGTCGTGATCGTGTTCGACGTCGTCGCGTTCGCCCACCCCGCCGAGGGGTTCTCGACGGCGCCGGTCGAGCCCGCGAGCCTCTTCGTCCCGGGGATCGGCGCCGTCTTCGCGTTCGGCATCGCCGCCTTCATGGGGTTCGAGTCCGCCGCGATCTACGGCGAGGAGTCGAAGGACCCGCGGCGCACCATCCCGCGGGCCACGTTCCTCGCCGTCGGCGTGATCGGCGTCTTCTACGCGATCTCCGCGTGGGCGCTCGCACTCGCCGTGGGCGTCGACAAGATCCTCGACCCGGCCGGCATCGCGCCCGAGGAGGCCGGGCCGCCCCTCTTCTTCGGCTTCGTCGCCGAGCACCTGGGCACCCTGTGGGTGGACCTCATGTCCGTCCTGTTCATCACCAGCCTCTTCGCGGCCCTCGTCAGCTTCCACAACGCCGTCGCCCGCTACCTGTTCTCGCTCGGCCGCGAAGGGGTGCTGCCCGGCCGGCTCGCCGGCGTGCGCGCCGGGCACGGCGCCCCGTGGGTCGGGTCCGTCACGCAGACGGTCCTCGCGCTGGTGGTCGTCGGGGCCTTCGCCGTCGGCGAGTCGGGGTGGGACCCCGCCCGCGGGCCGTACCCGGTGATCACGCTCTTCACGTGGCTGACGAACGCCGGGGCGCTCGGGCTCGTGCTGCTCATGGCGGTCGTGTCCCTGGCCGTCGTGGGCTACTTCCGCCGGGACGCGCGCGGCGTCGGGCTCGGCGCCCGCGTCGTCGCGCCGGTGCTGGCCGCACTCGCGCTCGTGGCCGTGCTCGTCATGATCCTGGCGAACTTCACCGTCCTGCTCGGCCAGGAGAGCGCCGACGCGACGACGTACGTCCTGCCCGCCCTGCTCCTGCTGCCCGGGCTCGCCGGCATCGCCTGGGGGCTGCGCACCCGCCGGGCGCGGCCGGCGGTCTACGCCGGCATCGGGCACGGTGGCGAAGAGGCCCCGCCGGCGGGCGCCACCCCTGAGCACACCGACACGACGACCGGAGGCACACGATGAACCAGCACCTGACCGACGGCCCCGACGACACGACCGCCGCGGGCGTGTCGCGGCGCCACCTCCTGAAGGCCGGGACGATCGGGACGGTGGGCGCCGCCGTCTGGGGGAGCGCCGCGGCGCCCGCGGCGGCGTCGACCGCGAGCGTGGTCGGTCGGCGCCCCGGGTCGCGCGGCGTGGAGCTCGTCGCGCTCGGGACGGCGGCGGGACCGCCGCTCGAGTCCGGCCACGCGGGCATCTCGACCGTGCTGCGGGTGCACGGGCGCAACTACGTCGTCGACTGCGGGCGCAGCGCGCTGACGCAGTACAGCCGCGCGGGGCTGCTGCTGCCCGACCTCGCGGGCATCTTCGTCACGCACCTGCACGCCGACCACGTGGCCGACCTCTACAACTTCTTCCTGCTCGGCGGGTGGGGCGAGGGCGACGGCGAGCACGACGCCGGGATCACGCAGCGGGTGCCCGTGCACGGGCCGGGCCCCGCGGGCGCGCTGCCGCCGGCGTTCGGCGGGGGCGACGTGCCCACGGTCGCGCCCGAGAACCCGACGCCGGGCCTCGCCGACCTCACCCGGCTGAGCCTGGCGGCGCACGCGTACTCCACCAACGTCTTCCTGCGCGACTCCGGCATCCCGGACCCGCGGGAGCTGATGGACGTCCGCGAGATCGAGGTCCCCGACGTCGGGGCGGACCCGCTGGGCGACACCGCCCCGCCGATGGAGCCGTTCCTCGTCGCCGAGGACGACCGGGTGCGGGTGACCGCCGTGCTGGTGCCGCACGGCCCGGTGTTCCCGTCGTTCGCGTTCCGCTTCGACACCGACGCGGGGTCCGTGGTGTTCTCCGGCGACACGGCCCGCAGCGACAACGTCGTCAGCCTCGCCCGCGGGGCGGACGTGCTCGTGCACGAGGCGATCGACCTCGACCACTACCGCAGCGTCGGCACCCCCGAGGTGGTGCTCAGCCACCTCGAGCAGTCGCACACCACGACCGAGGACGTGGGCCGGGTCGCGCAGGCTGCGGGGGTGGGCACCCTGGTGCTGAGCCACCTCGCGCCCGGCGCCGAGGACACCGTCCCGGACCACCGCTGGGTGTCGCGGGCGCGGCGGCACTTCGACGGCCGCGTGGTCCGGGCGCGCGAGCTGATGCGCGTGCCGGTCGGCTGAGCGGAGGTGCAGCGGAGGGTGGGGGCCGAGGAACGAGGCACCCGCCCGAAGCGGAACCGCAGACTCGGCCGACATCGGCCCGGCTGAGCGGCCGGCCGAGCGCCGGCCGGCCCGGGGATCAGCGCGTCGCCCGGTACTCCCGCGGGGAGGCGCCGTACTCCGCCTTGAACGCCCGGCTGAAGTGCGCGGCGTCGACGAAGCCCCAGCGGGCGGCGATGGCGGAGACCGGCGCGTCGGCGAGGCGGGCCGACGTCAGGTCCCGGCGGCAGTGCTCGAGCCGCCGCCGGCGGATCCAGGTCGAGACGGTCGACCCGGTGTCGTGGAACAGGGCGTGCAGGTGCCGGGTGGAGATGAAGTGCGCGGCAGCGATGGACGCGGGCGTGAGGTCGGGGGAGCCCAGGCGCTCCTCGATGTGCGTGCGGATGCGCTCGAGCAGCTCGTCGTGCGGGTCGCGGCGGGCCGACCGGCCGAGCTCGGCGGAGAACAGCGTCGAGACGAGGTCGAGAGTGCTGTGGGCGAGTCGGGTGCCCGACGCCTGCTCCAGCTGCTCGATGTGGTCGCACAGGTGGGTGAGGAACGGCGTCACGATCGCCCCCACGCCGGCGTTCCCGCCGAGCCGCACCGCGGTGAGCTGCTCCACCATGCCGGCCGGCAGCTCCAGGCGGCTCTGCGGGAACATCACGACGAGCGAGCGGAACTCCTGGCCGAACTCGAGCGTGTACGGGCGGCGCGTGTCGTAGACGGCGAGGTCGCCCGGTCGCAGCACCGTCTCCCGGCCGTCCTGGACCAGCAGGCCCGTGCCGGCGAGCATGAGGCTCACCTTGAACGAGGGGTGGTCGTCGTGCGCCGCCTGTTGCGGGGTCCGTTCGACGACGTGCCGGCCGCCCTGCAGGTCGCTGACGTGGACGTCGTCGACGGTCACCGCGCGCAGCACGCCGCGGAACGACTCCGGGGAGCTGCTCGAGAGGCGCAGCGGCAGGAACGCGTCCGCGACCGCGGCCCGGTAGGCCTCGAAGGTCGGCGTCACGTGCGTGGCGAGCCTGCTGGGCATCGGCGTCCCCCTCATCGTCCTCGGAGCGACAACGGCGTCGGCGTCCCGTGCGGGCGTCGACGTCCGCGCGGCCGAGGCTAGTTCGCCCCCGGGAGGGTTTCAAGGCGCCCGGCGCACCCCGCCGCCCGTCGTCAGCGGGCGGGGTCGAGGAACAGCTCGACGACGGGGACGGCAACGGCGGGCCGGGTGGTGGGCAGGTGCAGCGTGAGCGTGCCGGGCGGCTGCCCGCCCGGGTTGGTGTTCCACGCCTGCTGGTCCGGGTCGATGCGCGTGGAGCGCAGCTCGGAGCCGTCGTGCAGGAGCTGCGCGTACCGCACCCGGTCGGCGACGCCGCGCAGGTGCACGTGCCCGAAGGGCCACGCGAACAGGTGCAGGTACAGCCGGTCGGCCCGCTGGGTGACGACGACGCCGGGCGGCAGCCCGGGCGCGAGCGCCGTGGCGAGGTCGGCGTCCGCCGCCCCGGCACCCACGACCGACCGCCGGTGCAGCCGCATCCACTCGCCGACGGCGGCGAGCGTCGCGACGTCGGGCGGGGTGACCGCGCCGCGCCCGTCGGGGCCGATGTTGAGCAGCAGGTTGCCGTCCTTGGACACCGTGTCGACGAGCATCCGCACCAGCAGGTCGGGGCTCTTGAAGTCGGTGTTGTCCCGGTCGTAGCCCCAGCTGCCGTTGAGGGTCTGGCACGCCTCCCACACGACCGGCTCGCCGTCCGGGCCGCGCATGGGCGCGTCGGGCTGGTACTGCTCGGGGGTGACGAGGTCCCCGGGGATGCCGAGGCGGTCGTTGACGACGATGCCCGGCTGCAGCTCGCGGACCGTGGCGAGCAGCTGCTCGGCGTCCCAGTCCTCCGGGTGCTTCCCGCGCCAGCCGTCGCGGTCCCGGCTGTCGGTGAAGTCGAAGAACAGGTAGTCCACCCGCCCGTAGCCGGTGAGCAGCTCGCGCACCTGGGCGTGCAGGTGCTCGCGGTAGCGGGCCATGTCGCGCCCGGCGTTCAGGGCATGGGCGTCGGGGTCGTCGCGGCGCGGGTGGTTGGCGTCGACCGTGTAGTCCGGGTGGTGCCAGTCGAGGAGCGAGTGGTAGAGCCCGAGTCGCAGCCCCTCCGCGCGCACCGCCTCGGCGAGCTCGGCGACCAGGTCGCGGCCGCGGGTGCGGGCGATCGTCCAGTCGCTGACGGCGGAGTCCCAGAGCGCGAAGCCGTCGTGGTGCTTGGAGGTCAGGACGACGTACCCCATCCCGGCCTCCTTGGCGGCACGGGCGATCGCGCGGGCGTCGAAGAGGTCCGGGTCGAAGACCTCGGCGTAGCGCTCGTACTGCTCGGTCGTCAGGCGCTCGCGGCTCATCACCCACTCGTGGCGCGCCGCCGTGGAGTAGAGCCCGAAGTGCACGAAGAGGCCGAAGCGGCTCTCGGTGAACCACGACGCCGGCCCGGCGGGCGGCAGGGGGGCGGATTCGGTCCGGGACACGGGCGTTCACTCCTCGTCGAGCTGGTGGCCTGGGCAAGAGGTCCGACGTATCCGGGGCGAACTTCCGCGAGCGGCTGGACTGGTCGGACGGTGCTTGCTATAGATTAGATGAATTGCGCGAAGGAGCACAGCATGCCCGCCGTCGTCGTCGACGCTCATCATCATCTGTGGGTGCGAGACTGCACGCCGCAGGCCTGGATCGATCCTGCCACCATGGCGGCGATCGACGCTGACTTCACGCCCGCCGACCTGCCCGCGACCCGGCACGGAGTCGGCGCGACCGTCGTCGTGCAGACCGTCAGTCGCTGGGACGAGACCGTCGACCTGCTCGCCACCGCGGCGTCGCCCGAAGGGCGGGGCGCCGGGATCGCGGGCGTCGTGGGCTGGGCCGACCTGTTCGCCCCCGACCTCGGCGACCGGCTCGCGGCCCTGCGCGCGGGCCCGGGCGGCGATCGGCTGGCCGGTGTCCGCACGATGGTGCAGGGCGAGGCCGACCCCCGATACCTCGACCGGTCCGACGTGCGCGCCGGCATCGCCGCCGTCGGCGCGGCCGGGCTGCCGTTCGACCTCGTCGTGCGCGACCGCCAGCTCGCGTCCTGCGCCCGCCTGGCCGGCGCGCTCCCCGACCAGACCTTCGTCCTCGACCACCTCGGCAAGCCGCCGCTCGCGGCGGGCGCGCTCGACGACTGGCGCCGCGACCTCGCCGCGCTCGCCGCGCGGCCCAACGTCGTCGCCAAGCTGTCCGGCCTGGTCACCGAGGCGGACTGGGGCTCGTGGTCGACGGCCGGCCTGCGGCCCGTCGTCGACCACGCCCTCGACGTGTTCGGCCCGGACCGGCTGATGTTCGGCTCCGACTGGCCCGTCTGCCTGCTCGCCACCGGGTACGGGCGCTGGCTCGACGCCGTGCGCGAGCTCCTCGCCGCGCTCGCCCCCGGCGAGCTCGACGCCGTCCTGGGCGGCACCGCGTGCCGCACCTACCGACTCACTGTTCCCACCCCCGTTCCCACCAGCCAGGAGGACCACTCGTGACCACCACCACTGCACACCCGCCCGAGCTCGCCGGTGTCCGCGCGATCGTCACGGGCGGCGCGTCGGGGATCGGGGCGGCCGTCGTGACCGCGATGCTGGCGCGTGGTGCGCAGGTGGTGTCGCTGGACCGCACGACCGAGGGCGTGCCGGCCGGCGCGGGGAGCGAGGTCGCGGACGTGACGGACGACGCCGCGGTGCGGCGCGCGGTCGACGCGGCGGCGGCGGCGATGGGCGGCATCGACGTCGTCGTCAACAACGCGGGCATCGGGGCGCAGGGCACGGTCGCCGACAACGACGACGCGGAGTGGCTGCGGGTGCTGGACGTGAACGTGCTCGGCGTGGTGCGGGTGACGCGGGCGGCGCTGGGGCACCTGCGGGCGTCCGAGCACGCCGCCGTCGTGAACATGGCGTCGATCGCGTCGTGGTCGGGGCTGCCGTCGCGGGCGCTGTACTCGGCGAGCAAGGGCGCGGTGCAGGCCTTGACCCTCGCGATGGCGGCGGACCACGTGCGCGAGGGGATCCGGGTGACGTGCGTGAACCCGGGCACGGTGGACACGCCGTGGGTGGGGCGCCTGCTGGACGCCGCCGACGACCCCGCCGCGGAGCGGGCCGCGCTGGAGGCGCGCCAGCCCACGGGGAGGCTCGTCAGCCCCGAGGCCGTGGCGCACGCCGTCTGCTACCTCGCGAGCCCGCTGGCGACGGCGACAACCGGGACCGCGCTCGCGGTCGACGGCGGGATGCACGAGCTGCGGGTGCGCCCGGCGGGGCAGGCGTGAGCGCGCTGCCCTCCCGGGAGGTGCGCACCACCGGGGTGCGGCTGACCGGCCTGGGGTACGGGGCGGCGCAGGCGGGGAACCTGTACCGGGCCACCTCGGACGCCGAGACGCACGCGGCGCTGGACGCGGCGTGGGCGGCCGGGGTGCGGTACGTGGACACGGCGCCGCACTACGGGCTCGGGCTGTCGGAGCGGCGGGTCGGGGCGTGGGCCGCCACCCGTCCGCGCGAGGAGCTGGTGGTCTCGACCAAGGTGGGCCGGCTGCTCGTGCCCTCGCCCGAGACGGCGCACCTGCGCGACGAGGGGATGTTCGACGTGCCCGCGGCGACGCGGCGGGTGTGGGACTTCTCCCGCGACGGCGTGCTGCGCTCGCTCGAGGCCAGCCTCGAGCGCACCGGCCTGGACCGGATCGACGTCGTCTACCTGCACGACCCGGACGACCACGAGGAGCAGGCGTTCGCCGAGGCGCTGCCGGCGCTGGTCGAGCTGCGCGACCAGGGCGTCGTGGGCGCGGTCGGGGCGGGGATGAACCAGTCGGCCATGCTGTCGCGGTTCGTGACCGAGGCGGACGTGGACGTCGTGATGTGCGCGGGCCGGTTCACGCTCCTGGAGCAGCCCGCCCTCGCGGACCTGCTGCCGGCCGCGGCCGCGCGGGGCGTGGGCGTCGTGGTCGCCGGGGTGTACAACTCGGGGCTGCTGGCGCGCGACGTGGTGCCCGAGGACGCGACGTACGACTACGCGCAGGCACCCCCCGCCGTGCTGGCCCGCACCCGCCGGATCGCCGCGGTCTGCGGGGAGCACGGGGTCACCCTGCCCGAGGCGGCGCTCGCCTACGTCCGCACGCACCCGGCGGTGGCGAGCACGGTCGTCGGGCTGCGCACCGCGGACCAGGTGCGCCAGGCCGTCGAGCGGCACACCGCCGTCGTGCCGGCCGCGCTGTGGACGGCGCTCGTCGACGAGGGCCTGCTCGCCCCCGACGGGCACCCCGACGCGTTCGCCTGACGCTTCCGTCCCACCCAGCCACCCACCCACCGTCCTGCCGAACACGGGGCTGCGATCGCATTCCGGACGGAAAGCGATCGCAACCCCGTGTTCGGCGCATGATGCGAGTTCGCCGACGAAGACGAGGACACCCGATGCAGCTGCTCCGCCTGGGCCCCTTCGGCCAGGAGACCCCCGCCGCCCGAGCCGACGGCGTCACCTACGACCTGCGGCCGCTCACGGCCGACATCGACGGCGCGTTCCTCGCGGCCGACGGCGTGGCCCGGGTGCGGGCCGCGCTGGCCGCGGGCGAGCTGCCCGTGCTCGACGGCGCGGACGCCCTGCGCCGCGGCGCGCCGATCGCGCGGCCCGCCGCGGTCGTGTGCGTGGGCCAGAACTACGCCGCGCACGCCCGCGAGTCGGGGGCCGAGCCGCCGCGCCTGCCGATCATCTTCTTCAAGCACCCCAACACCGTCGTGGGCCCGGACGACACCGTGCCGATCCCGCCCGGTGCGTCGACGGTCGACTGGGAGGTGGAGCTCGCCATCGTGATCGGCCGGCGCGCCGGCTACCTGCCGTCCGTGGAGGCAGCCCGCGAGCACGTCGCCGGCTACACCGTCGTCGACGACGTGAGCGAGCGCACCTGGCAGCTCGAGGACTCCCTGGGCCAGTGGTCCAAGGGCAAGTGCGGCCCGGGGTTCCTGCCGACCGGCCCGGCGCTCGTGCCGGCCGACGAGGTCGACCCGGGCGGCCTGCGGCTGCGCTCGCGGGTCAACGGCGAGCCCCGCCAGGACTCGTCCACGGCCGACATGATCTTCGACGTGGCCGCGATCGTGCACCACCTGTCGCAGTACATGACCCTCGAGCCCGGCGACCTGGTCTGCACCGGCACGCCCGAGGGGGTCGCCCTGTCCGGCCGCTTCCCGTACCTGGCCGACGGCGACGTCGTCGAGGTCGAGATCGAGGGCCTGGGCGCGCAGCGGCACGCGTTCGCCGCGGGCGTCTGACGTGCTGCGCTACGAGCTGCTGCACCCGGGGATGATCGGCGCGCTCGCCGCGGCCGGGCACGGGTCGCGGGTGCTGCTCGCCGACGCCAACTACCCGCACTCGACGGGCGCGCCCCGGGGCGCGGCGCGCGTGCACCTCAACCTGCGGCCCGGCCTGCTGAACGTCGACCAGGTCCTCGAGGTGCTCCTCGACGCGGTCCCGGTGGAGCAGGCCGCGGTCATGGTGCCGGGCGGCGTCGCCGGCGACGTCGTCGCCGCGGGCGAGGAGATCCCCGCCCACGCCGGGTATCGCGCGATGCTCGGGCCCGACGCCGGCTGGCAGGAGCTGGACCGGTTCGCGTTCTACGACGCCGCCCGGTCCGACGACGTCGCGCTGGTGGTCGCCACCGGCGACCAGCGGGTCTACGCGAACCTGCTGCTCACGATCGGCGTCCGCACCCCGCCGGGGTAGCGCGCTACGTCTCGGGGTCGGGCTCCACCTGGTCGGGGGAGGGGAGCGACTCCTCCACGTCGAGGAGGTGGGCGGCCATGCGCACGCGCGCGCCCTCGGCGTCCCCGGCGGACAGGGCGCGCCAGACCGCCTCGTGGTCGCGCTGGGTGCGCTCCTCGGCGCCCGCCTCGTGCCGGCCGCGCCAGAGGCGCTCGCGGAACGTGCGCCCGGCGATCCCCTCGACGAGCGCGGAGATCACCGGGTTGCCGCCCTGGTCGGCGACGATCCGGTGGAACATGGTGTCCGCCTCGATGAAAGCGGCGTGGTCCACCGGATCCTCGGCGAGGGTGCGGGCCGCCCGCTCGAGGACGGCCTTCGCCTCGTCGAGCGCCTCCGGGGTGATCCGGCGTGCGGCGAGGCCGGCGGCCTCCGTCTCCAGGAGGCGCCGCACGGCGTGGAACGAGCGGGCGGAGGTCTCGCCGTGGAGGTCGACGGCGAGCTGCAGCGACGACATGAGGTTCGCGGGGTCGAGGTTCGTGACGTACGTGCCGTCGCCCTGGCGGGTGTCGAGGATGCCGAGCACGGTCAGCGCCCGCACGCCCTCGCGCAGCGACCCGCGCGAGACGCCGAGCCGCTCGGCCAGGTCCTTCTCGACGGGGAGCCGGTCTCCGGGACCGAGCTCGCCGCCCGTGATCATGCGGCGGACGCCGTCGACGACCTCATCGGTGCGGGACATGCACGCAGTATCCCGCAGCCGGACGCCGCCGGGGCATATTCCTCCGATGAATCGCCGTCGTCCTCCGCGCGGGTTCGCCCTACGCTGACGGGATGGCCACGCTGACGCCGGACCGCCTGCTGTCGCTGGAGCACGACGGCTGGGCCTCCCTCTGCGAGGGGCGCGGGGGGCGCTTCTACGGCGGGCTCATGACGCCGGACGGGCTCATGGTGCTGGTCGACGGGTCGGTGCTGGACCGCGCGACGATCGCCGCGACCCTCGACGCCGCGCCGCCGTGGGACTCGTACGAGATCCGCGAGCCGCGCCGCGTCGACCTCGGCGAGGGCGCGGCGGCGCTCGTCTACCGCGCCCGTGCGGTCCGCGGCGACCAGGGGTTCGTCGCCTGGATGTCCTCCACCTACCGCCTGCTCGACGGCGAGCCCCGCCTGGCGCTCTACCAGCAGACGACCGTCACGCACTGACCGCGGCGTCGCCGTCCGCGGCCTCGAGGCGGGCGGCGCTCCAGTACTCGCCGTCGGGGAAGCGGAACCGCGCGACGGACTCCGGATGCATCTGGGTGGAGTAGCCCGGCTCCGACGGGACGACGTACCCGACGCCCTCGCCGGCGTCCTTCACGACGCACGGGTCGGTGAAGTGCTCGTGCAGGTGGTCCACGAACTCGGTGACGCGGCCGTCCAGCGACCCGGAGACGGCGACGTAGTCGAGCACGGACACGTGCTGCACCATCTCGCACAGCCCGACGCCTCCCGCGTGCGGGCACACGGGCACGCCGAACTTCGCCGCCAGCAGCAGCACCGCGACGATCTCGTTGACGCTCGCGAGCCGCCCGGTGTCGAGCTGGCAGTAGTCGATCGCCCCGGCCTGCAGGAGCTGCTTGAACATCACGCGGTTGTGGCAGTGCTCGCCGGTGGCGACCCGCACGGGGGCGACGGCCTCGCGGACGGCGGCGTGCCCCAGCACGTCGTCGGGCGAGGTGGGCTCCTCGATCCACAGCAGGTCGAACCCGGACAGCGCGCGCACCCACTCGATCGCCTGCGGCACGTCCCACACCTGGTTGGCGTCGATCATCAGCGTGATGTCGGGGCCGATCGCCTCCCGCGCGATGCCGAGGCGCCGCACGTCGTCCTCGAGGTTCGCGCCCACCTTGAGCTTGACGTGCCGGTACCCCGCCTCGACGGCCTCGCGGCTCAGGCGGGCCAGCTTGGCGTCGTCGTAGCCGAGCCAGCCGGCCGACGTCGTGTACGCGGGGTAGCCGCGCCGCTCGAGGTGCGCGAGCCGCTCCGCCTTGCCCGGCGCGGCGGCGCGCAGGATCGCCAGCGCCTCGTCGCGGGTGAGGGCGTCGGAGAGGTAGCGCAGGTCGGCGACGTCCACCAGCTGCTCCGGAGTCAGGTCGGCCAGCAGGCGCCACAGCGGCTTGGCGGCGCGGCGGGCCGCGAGGTCCCAGGCCGCGTTGAGCACCGCGGCGAGCGACAGGTGCACCACGCCCTTCTCCGGGCCGAGCCAGCGCAGCTGGCTGTCGGCGGTCAGGTCACGGTAGACGCCGCCCATGTCGGCGGCGAGCTCGTCGAGGTCGCGCCCCACGAGCAGGTCGGCCTGGTACCTGGCGGCGAGCGCCACGACGTCCGTGCCCCGGCCGATGGTGAACGTCAGGCCGTGCCCGGCCAGGGGTGCGCCGTCCGGCGCCGTGCCGTCCGTGTGCAGCACCACGTAGACGGCGGAGTAGTCGGCGTCGGCGTTCATCGCGTCGGAGCCGTCCGCCTGGAGGGACGTGGGGAAGCGGACGTCGGTGATCTCGACGCCGGTGATCGTGGGCATGCGCACCTCTTCGTGGCGATTCAGCGTAAACATCGGATGACTAGAGCCCCAACGTAGCCACGATCGCATCAAGATCGCAAGAAGCGCGCGCTCGAGGTGCCGAGAGATTGGAGGATTTGCGACCCGGCCCGTTCGCGAAAAGGGGCGCGGGCCGCTCACAGCACGCGCAACGCCCCGACCTCGTCGCGCTCGCGGCGGGTGAGCGCCCGCAGCACGGCGAGCGAGCCGTGCCGCGCGGCACCGGCGCCGACGAGCAGGTCGATCGCGACCGCCGTCGCCGCCTCGGGGGCGCGCGCGTCCGCCCCGACGCTCAGCGCCAGGTCGTCGGTGTGCACGGCCAGCTCGACGCAACGGGTGCGGAGGTACTCGTCGAGGAGCATCTCCTCGCCCGGCCGGTGCAGGATCGCCACGCGGCGGTCCGCCGGCTCCCGCAGCAGGCGGTCCCGGACGCGGTCGAGGGCGGCGGCCGTGTCGCCCGCCACGGCCACGGGGCCGGCGGCCGCCGACTCCTCGCTGCGCGCCCGCACGCCGCGGTTGAGGTCCGAGCCCGGGTCCGCCGCGTCGGTGATGCGGGCGTAGTAGGTCACCCCGGAGGTGGCCTCGAGGGTGTCGTCGAGCGGTCCGTCGAGGAACCATTCCACCTGGAGCACGCTGCGCGCGACGTGGCCGGCGAGCGCGCCGACCGTCATCCCGGCGAGCACGGACCCGTCGGCCCAGGCGCTGGCGACGCGCGGGTCGGCCAGCAGGACGGCGGCTCGCGCCGCGGCCTCCAGGTAGGCGGGCCGGACGGCGTCCGGGCTGGTCACGGGGTGCTCGGCGAGGCTCACGGCGCCGAGCCTGGCACGACGAGGGGTGGGCGGGAAGACCCGTCCACCCCTCGCCGCGGACACCGGCAGCGACCGCTGCCAGCCGTCAGGCCGCCGGCGCCACGCTCATCTCCCCGGCCGCGCCCTGGCGATAGACGTGGAAGTACCCGTCGGTCGCCAGGGGGTTGTCGGCCCCGCGGTCGAGGTAGCTCCACACGGGCTCGCCGTCGACGCGCAGCACGATCCGGGTGCCGCCGTCGACGTCGAGGGCCCCGAAGGTGATCTCGTGGGTCGAGCCCGGATCGATGACGTCGTTCGGGAAGATGTCGATCATGAAGACGCCGGGCTTCCAGCTCTGCATCTCGATCTGGTCCTCCTTGATCACCACGAGGTAGCCCGAGTTGGAGTTCTCCCACACCCCCGCGCCCGCCTGCTTCGAGCGCACCGAGAAGCCGAACCACCCGCCGTTGAACTGCCCGAACGACGCGTCGAACCGGAGCAGCTCGTCACCGAACGTCGTCGGCGCGAAGCCGTACTCCTCGCTGGGGGCGAAGTGCGCGCGCCCGTCCGCGACGGTGACCTTGTCGGCCGGCGACCAGCTCGCCTCCTCCAGCAGCCCGGCGCCGAGGTCGGTCACCGGGTGATCGGCGGCCTGCACGGTGATCGTCGACGATGCCGTGATCTCCGGGTGGGCCACCGACGTCGCGGTGATCGTCGCGGAGCCGGCCGCCACGGCACGGACCGTGCCGTCGTCGGCCACGGTGGCCACGGCGGGGTCGCTCGAGACCCACTCGAGCTGGGTGCCCGTCGCGTCGGACGGCGTGAACGTCGGGTCGAGCGCGCGGCGCTCGCCCGGCTCGAGGGTCGCGGCCGACGGCGAGAGCGCGAGACCCGTGAGGTCCACGCCCACCAGGGAGAACCGCACGTCGTCGAAGTCCAGGTGCGCGAACCCCTGGACGTAGAACCCGACCTTCCCGGCCGCGTCGGGGGCCGGGTTGGCGCCCTCGACCACGAGCTCGCCGTCCAGGAGCACGCGGACCGTCTGTGCGGTGACCACGACGCGCACGTCGTAGGCGGTGCCGGGCTCCAGGCCCTGGCCGGCGGGGAGCGTCACCTCCTGAACCGTCCCCCACGCGGCGTCGTGCACCGTCCAGGTCGAGCCGCCCGCGGCGTGCCGGTACCGGACGAACCCGCCCGGCGTCGCGCCCGCCCGGTCGTAGACGATCATCTCGGCGCCCTCCGGCACCTCGGCGGGCGTCGTGACCGTGTAGTCGAGCACGTACTCGGAGAACGACCGGTCGAGCTGCCCGTTCGCCCCGCCGACGACGCGGTAGACCCGGTTGCCCGTCCCGTCGTCGGCGATCGCGCGGTTCGGGTCGGTGGGCCAGCCGCCCGCCCCCGACTCGAAGTCGGTGAAGTGCAGCACGCCGTCGCCCGCGGCCACCGACACAGTGGCCTCGTCGCGGATCGTCGGGTCGCCCGTCGCCTCCACCGACACGACGGCCTCGCCCGGCGCGACGGCCGTCAGCACGCCGCCGGCGTCGACCGTGAGCACCTCCGGGTCGCTCGACGCGTACGTCACGGCCTGGTCCGTCGCGTCCCACGGCAGGGCCGACGCCCGGAAGGCGATCTCGTCGCCCAGGGTCACCGCGAGCTGGTCGGCGGGGAGCTGCAGGGACTCCAGCGCGACCTCGCCGGGCGACTGCGAGTGCCCCACGTGGCCGTCGGTGCCGATCTCGGCGAACGGGATCGCCTCGAAGCCGGGGATCTCGTCGAAGACGGCGGCGTCGTCGGTGAACGTGTAGTCGCCGCCCGCCGCGTCGACGAAGCCGGGGTCGGCGTCCGTCACCCAGTTGTCGCCGTAGTTCAGCAGCGCGTTCCGGTCGAGCGCGCCCTCGGCGTTGACGTCGGCGTTGCGCGGCCGGGTCGGGTTCCAGACCACGTTGCGGTCGAAGGAGCTGTGGTCCGGGTAGTAGTGGTTGTCCTCGAAGAAGTGCGCCAGCTCGGGGTACTTCTCCAGGTACGGCGTGCCGACGAAGTCGTCGTTGTCGGCGAAGACCTTGCGCCACGTCGGCATGTACACCCGGTCGACGGTGTTGTTCTCGCCGTCGCCCATCCACTGCGTGTAGTTGTCGTACGGGACGGTCGTGTCGACGAACACGTTGTTGGTGGCGTCGATGTAGTCGGCCGAGCCGGACTTGATGGCGTCGTTGCCCATGTTCACGAAGACGTTCTGGCTGATCTCCAGGTCCCACGTGAAGTTGTCGGCGTAGATGCCCTCGACGCCGTGCTTGTCCAGGCCGACGTCGTGGAAGTAGTTCTGCCGGAACACGTGCCCGCGCTGCTGCGGGGTCGCGCCCGCGTTCATGTAGATCGCGCCGAGGTCCTGGAACGTCTTGCAGACGTCGTAGACCTCGTTCTGCTCGAACAGGTGGTCGTTGCCGTGCACGATGATCCCCGGGTGGGGGGCGTCGTTGATCTCGTTGCCGCGCGCCACGTTGCCGACCCCGTCGAACATCACGCCCGGGTTGTACGCCTTGTGGTAGTAGGCGAAGTCGTGGATGTGCGAGTTCTCCACGCGGTTGCGACCGGGTTCGAGCGTGGTCTTGTTCCCGCCGGTCAGGGCGACGCCGAGGCCGCCCACGTGCCGGATCTCGCTGGAGACGACGGCGTGGTCGCGTCCGCCGCGGTTCACCGGGATCCCGTCGTAGGTGTAGCGGCCGGGGGAGTTGATGGAGACCCCGCCGTCGGAGAAGTTCTGGACGTCGCTGTTCGAGATGGTCACGTGGCTGCCGCCGAGGATCACGGCGCCCATGGCCCGCCCGTACTCCAGGACCAGGTCGTCGAACGTCACGTGGGAGGCGCCGTCGGTGCGGATCATCGGCTCGTCGAGCGTCGTGACGACGGGCGCGCCGCGCTCGGCGAGGAACGACGCGTTCGGCACCAGGTAGAGCGTGCCGGCATCACGGTCGATGTAGTACTCGCCCGGCGCGTCGAGCTCCTCCAGGAGGTTCTGCGCGAAGTGGAAGTCGGGGTACCAGGTCTTCATCAGGCCCGACATCTCGCCGTAGCGCAGCGTGATCGTCCGCGCGTCCGTGTCGATGGACTCGATCTTGTTGTACGACCACTCCCAGCTCTGGCCGAAGATGCCGTCCAGCCAGATGTCGTCGGCCTGCCCCCAGTACCCGGGCCGGTCGTAGGAGTAGCTGAACACCCCGCCGCGGTCCTGCAGGTCGGCGTCGCCCTCGACGGGGCCCGGGTCGAGGATCTCGTCCATCTGCACGGTGTCCGTCACCGCGCCGGCGTTGGGCCAGCGGGCGAGGGTCATGTCCTCGCCGTCGACGTAGAGCTCCATCGGGGGCGTCGTGCTGACGTCGTTGGCCTTCCAGTACCCGTGGCGGCTCATCTGGCCGTAGTCGTCGATGCCGAGCCCGGCCAGGTCGATCTGCAGGACGTCGTCGTGCGCGGACGTCTCGACGATCCGGTCGAGGACGGCTGCGTCGGTGACGGGGGAGAAGCCGTCGTAGGGCAGCTCGGTGCCGCCAGAGAGGGTGGCCGTCTCGCCGGGGTAGGACCGGTAGGTGACCGGGGCGTCCGCGGTGCCGGAGTCCTCCTCGCCGAGGGTGAACGACGCGTCGCGCTGGTACGTTCCCCCGCGCAGGTAGACGGTGACGGCGCGGTCGCGCAGCCCGGGGCGCTGCTTGAGCTCGCGGATGGTGTCGCGGGCGCCCTCCAGCGTGCGCAGGGGGTTCTTCTGCGAGCCCTTGGCGTCGTCGTCCCCGTCGGGGGCGACGAACAGGGTGATCTCCTTGGGGGGCTTCGCGGGGTTCTTCTCGACGTGCGCCCGGTCGTGGGCGGGGTGCGTGGCCGCGTGCGCCGCGGCGGCAGGGACGCCTGTGCCGACGAGACTGCCGACGACGCAGGCGGCGAGCAGGGCTGACAGATGTCGCTTCATTGCGAGTGCTCCGACCTCTTCGGTGATGGTCATGGACGTGTCGGGTCGGCCTCGACCCACGACTGGCAGCGTGGGGGACGTTACATTAATCGATAATCGGTGACAAGATGTCGGTGGGGCGCCCGACCCGCTACCGTCGGAGCCGCCGCATCGGATCGAAGGAGAGCCATGACCAGCAGCCCAGCCGCACCACGCCTCGTCTTCGTCGGGGACTCGATCACCGACGCCGGTCGGGACCGCGCCGACCGGGCCTCGCTCGGCGACGGCTACGTGAGCCTCGTCGCGCGCGACCTCCCCGACGTCGACGTGGTCAACGTGGGGATCGGGGGCGACCGCGCCGTCGACCTGGAGCGCCGCTGGGAGCGCGACGTCGCGCCGACCGCGCCCGACGTGCTCACCGTCTACGTCGGCGTCAACGACACCTGGCGGCGCTTCGACAGCGACGACGAGACGACGGCCGCGTCGTTCGAGGCCACGTACCGACGCCTCCTGGCTCGGGTGCTCGGCGGCCCGCGGCTGATCCTCGTCGAGCCCTTCCTCCTGCCGGTGCGTGACGAGCAGCGCGGCTGGCTCGCCGACCTCGACGGCAAGCGCGGCGTGGTCCGGCGCCTCGCGGCCGAGGTCGGCGCCGCCGTCGTGCCGCTGCACGCGCTGCTGTCCCGCGCCGCCCAGGACGTGGGCGCCGCGGCCCTCGCGCCCGACGGCGTCCACCCCCTGCCTGCCGCCTCGCGGCTGATCGCCGACGCGTGGCTCGAGGCCTACCGCGCCGGCGCCGTCGAGGACGACGCTGCGGCGCCCTCGACGGTCGACGACGGCGCGACGGTGCGGCCATGAGCGACGCACTGAGCTCGATCACGGGGCTGCAGCGCGGGCTCCTGTCCGACCAGATCTACGACCTCATCAAGTCGATGATCAAGACGTCGGCCCTGGCGCCAGGGGAGCAGCTCGTGGAGTCGCAGCTCGCCCGCAGGCTGCAGGTGAGCCAGGCCCCCGTGCGCGACGCCCTCAAGCGGCTCGCCCACGAGGGCCTCGTGACCCACGTGCGCCACCAGGGCAACTTCGTCGCGCAGTACTCCGACGAGGAGGCGCAGCAGGCCAAGCAGGCGCGCGTGGCGCTGGAGGCGCTCGCCGGCCGGCTCGCCTGCGGGCGGCTCGCCACCGAGGCGCGCTCCAGCCTGGAGAAGGTGATCGACGAGATGCACCGGGCCGTCGACGCCCAGGACCTGCCGGCGTTCCGCGAGCTCGACTTCGGCTTCCACCGCGCCGTCATCGAGGCCAGCGGCAACACCTACCTGCCGCGCATGTGGGACATCATCGAGCCGAGCCTCCGCTCCATGCACCTGCTGGGCGACCCCGAGTTCACCGGCGACTGGCACCAGGTCGCCGACTGGCACCGCAGCCTCCTCGACGTCCTCGACGCCGGGGACGCCGCCGCCGCGTCCGAGCTCTTCGAGGCGCACGCGGCGGGGACGCTGCTGGACGACGGCGGGACCGGGCCGACGGCCTGAGCGCGACGGCGCCGGGAGCGACCTACGCCTGCCAGCCGGTCGCGGCCGCCCATGCCTCCGCACGGTCGGTGATCTGGGCGATCAGCCCGCCCTTGGCGTCGGCGTAGTCGTTCATGCTCGGCCACTCGCGGGCGGCGAGCTCGCGCTTGAGCGCCGCGTACGCGGCGCGGTCGCCGGCGTCGTGCCGGAGCCGGTCGCGGAAGAGCAGGTGCTGTCGCTCCCAGTCGCTGCCCGCCGAGCAGACGTGCACGTGCACGTCGCGCGCGGGAGTGCGGACCAGCCGGTGGCCGGGCTCGCGCACCCGCAGCTCGTACCCCGCGTCGAGGAGGGCGGGGAGGTAGGCGTCCTCGTCCTCGACGTCCGGCACGCTGACGTCGATGTCGACGATCGGCTTCGCCGCGAGCCCCGGCACCGCCGTGGACCCGACGTGGTCGACCCGCGTCGCCCGCGGCCCCAGGGCCGCGAGGATGCGCTCGCGCTCCTGCTCGAACCGCGCCGACCACCGGGGGTCGGGGTCGACGAGCACGATCTCGCGTCGCTCGACCCCGCCGACCAGCTCCACCCCCGTGACCTGGCCCGGGGGCACGGGCTGGGACTGCCACTCCGGCGCCAGGACCGACCAGACCTCGATGTCCTGCCGCACCCCGCGGTACTCGTGGTGCTCGCGCAGCACGCCGTCGCGCCGCATCCCCAGCCGGCGGGCGACGGCGATGCTCGGTGCGTTGCCCGACGCGACCCACCACTCGACGCGGTGGATGCCGCGCTCGCGGATCGCCCAGTCGATGATGACGCGCGCCGCGCGGGTCACGAGACCGCGCCCCGCGGCCGCCGGCTCCAGCCAGCAGCCTGCCTCGGCACTGCCCACCTCCACGCTCATGGTGCGGAACAGGACGCCACCCACCAGCGTGCCGTCCGTCCAGATGCCGTAGAGGCGCCCGGTGTCGGTGGCTGCCTTCTGGGCGTACGCGGCGAGGAACGACCGGCTGGAGTCCAGGTCGGTGATCCGGTCGGGCAGGCCGACGAACCGACCGATGAACTCGCGGCCGCGGTCGATCGTCGCCAGCAGCTCCTCGGCGTGCCACGGCTCCAGCGGGCGTAACTCGGCGCCGTCGTCCCCGAGGGACCTCGCGAACATCGTTCCTCCGGTGGGTCGACGGCCGGTACTGGCGACCGGCGCTGTCGGGGATCCTCCCATGTGAGAGGGACGGGCGGCCGGCGCGGGCGCGGGGCCGCCGGTGGTCCACATAGGGTCGTCGCGTGAACCGGACCGACCGGATGTACGCGATCGTCGAGGAGCTGCGGGCCGTCGCCCCGCGCCCGCGGAGCGCGTCGTGGTTGGCCGGTCGGTTCGAGGTGAGCCGACGGACCGTGGAGCGGGACATCAGCGCGCTGCAGCACGCCGGCGTGCCGGTCTGGGCCGAGCCGGGCCGCACGGGGGGCTACTGCCTCGACCGCGCCAGGACGCTGCCCCCGGTGAACTTCAGCCCCGACGAGGCGGTGGCCGTCGCCGTCGCCCTGGGCGGCCTGGCCGGGACGCCGTTCGCGGGCGGCGGCTCGACGGCGCTGCGCAAGATCCTCGCGGCCATGCGCGACGACGACGCGGCCGCCGCGCACGACCTCGCCGCCCGCGTCCACCTGCTCGGCGCGCCCCTCGACGGGCCCGCGATCCCCGCCGTCCTCGCCGACGCCATCTCCGCACGCCGCGTCCTGCGGCTGCGGTACACCGACCGGGATGGCACCGGGACCGCTCGCGACGTCGAGCCGCTCGGGTTCGTCGGGTCCTCCACCGGGTGGTACCTGCTGGCCTGGTGCCGGCTGCGCGAGGGGATCCGTGCCTTCCGCCTCGACCGGGTCGACAAGGTCACCGCGACCAGCGAGCAGGCTCCCCGGCGGACCGTGCGGCCCGAGGACATCCAGGTGCCGGAGGGGGACCTGCGGACCCTCACCCTCCTGGGCTGATCCCGGGCCGAACGGTCGGGGAATCGTCGAAACACCGACACAGGGGTGTCGCGGAGCGGCGAGACGCTGGTCGGGAGTCGCGGGGAACGCCCGTGGCCGCGACCGGGAGGACCACCATGAACGACCGCACGACCCTCGCCTCCGTGCGCCTCATCACCGACGACGTCGATCGGCTGACCGCCTTCTACGAGCGGCTCACCGGCGTCACGGCGGACCGTCCGTCGCCCCTGTTCGCCGAGGTGCGCACGGAGCGGGGCACCCTCGCCATCGGCAGCATCCGTACCGTCCCGCTGTTCGGCCCCGGGTCAGCGGAGCCCGCGCACAACCGCACCGCCATCGTCGAGTTCCGCGTCGACGACGTGGACGGGCTGTTCGCCCGCCTCGACGACACGGTCGAGGTGGTCACCCCGCCGACCACCATGCCGTGGGGCAACCGGTCGCTGCTCGTCCGGGACCCGGACGGGACGCTGGTGAACTGCTTCTCCCCTGGGAGTCCCGAGGCACGGGCCAGGTTCGCCTAGCAAGCGGCTCCGGTCGAGAGTCACCCCGGGCTGGTGAAGGGCACGGCGCCGCCGTAGAGGCGGTCGGCGGTTCTGGACCACATCGCCGTCGTGCCCGCGTCGTCGAGCGCGGGGAGCGCGCGGGCGGTGCGGTCGACGATCTCGGCGTACGGCGCTACGCGCGCCGACATCGGCCAGTCGCTGCCGAACAGCAGCCGCTCCGCGCCGAACGCATCGACGGCGGCGCGGACGGCCGCGGCGACGCGGGCGGCCTCGTCGGCCACCGCGGGGTCCGAGGCGGCCCGGTGCAGGCCGGAGAGTTTGGCGTGCACACGCGGGCGGGCCGCCAGGCCGGCGAGGGCGTCGCGCCATGCGCGGTCGGGCTCGCCGGCGCCGAGACCCAGGTGGCAGACGACGACGTCGAGCGCCGGGTGCCGTGACGCGAGCGCCGCGACGCCGGGCAGCTGGCTCGGTCGTACCAGCGTCTCGAGCACGCGGCCCGTGGCGGCCAGGCCCTCGCACAGACGGTCGAGCCCCGCGACGTCGGACAGGTCCGCGGCGCCGCCGGGGACGGCGAGCCGGAGGCCCGCGACGGGCACGCCGTCGTCGATCACGGGCTGCGCCATGCCCGCCCAGGCATCGGGGACGTCGGGGCGGGCGTCGTACTGCAGCACGACCGGCCCCGGCAGCGGGCCGTGCGCGCCGGCCTGGCGCGCGAGCCAGCGCGCCTCGGTCTCCGTGTCCGCGGCCTGGACGGCGACGGCGGCGCGGACGGTCACCGGCGCCGTCGCGACCGCGGCGGCGAGGTCGTCGGGGGCGACGCGGCGGGGGAGACCCAGGTCGTCGCGGAACCACGAGATCCGCATCGCGGCCGTGTCCCACAGGTGCACGTGCGCGTCCACCAGCTGGTCAACCGCCGGCATCCGGTCGCCGACCATGCCCTTACGCGCCGCCGACCATGTCGTTGGTCCGGGTTTCGGGCCGTGAATCCCGGAGAAACCGCATGTTCGGCAGGGAGGGTTCGGCGGGAGAGGTCATCGGGCGACGGCGTCGAGGGTCGTCCACAGGTGGTCGGGGATCGCGGCGTCGGCGGCGTCCGCGAACGCGTCGACCTCCGCCGGCGTGCGCGCGCCGACGACGACGGCCTCGACGCCGTCGACCCGCAGCGGCCAGCGGGCGGCAGCGGCGGGCAGCGGGACGCCCGCCGCGTGGCACGCGGCCGCCATCCGCAGCGCCCGGTCCACCTGCTCCGGCGACGCCGGGTGGTAGTCGAAGAACGGGGCGCCGACGGGGTCGGCGAGGACGCCGGAGTTGTACACCCCGGCGGCGACCACTCCGACGCCGCGCTCGCGGGCCGCGGGCAGCAGGTCGACCAGGGCCGTGCGGTCCAGCAGCGTGACCCGGCCGGCGGGCATGACGACGTCCAGCGCGCCGGCGGCCTCGCGCACCAGGCGGGCGACCGGCGCGTTCCGCCCCATCCCCACGCCCACCGCCCGCACGACGCCCTGGTCGCGCAGCTCCAGCAGCGCCGGCAGCGCACCCCGTCCCGGGTGCAGCGCGGCGTCGACGTCGGCCGGGTCGTGCAGGTAGAGCAGGTCCACGCGGTCGGTGCCGAGCCGCGCGAGGCTGCCCTCGAGGCTGCGCAGGACGCCGTCGCGGCTGAGGTCGCCCGCCGTGGCGGAGCCGGTGCCCCCGGTCGGCACGGGGACGCCGTCGGCGTCCACGATCACCCGGCCCACCTTGGTGGCGATCACGACGGAGTCGCGGGCGACACCCGAGAGCGCGGCCCCCAGCCGGCGCTCGCTGACGCCCTCGCCGTAGTGCGGCGCGGTGTCGAAGAACCGGACGCCACGCTCCAGGGCGCGGCCCACCGTCGCCTCGGCGTCCGCCTCGGCCACCGGCGTGAAGAGGTTGCCGATCGGCGCGCAGCCCAGGCCGAACGACGACGCGACCGTCGTGGTCGTCGCGACCCCGCCGGGGCCGCCGCTGCCCGCCGCGCTCAGCGGGCGGAGCTCTGCGCGGAACGCCATGCCTCGAACTCCCCTCGCGTGTCGGGGGTGAGCGGGTAGTAGTCGCTGAGCCGCGCGCCCTCGTCGAGGCGCAGGCGGCTGAAGCCCTCCCACTCCTCGTGGTCCTGCGCGGACGCGACGACCTCCTCGGCCATCGCCTGCGGCACGATGACGGGGCCGTCGTCGTCGGCGACGACGAGGTCGCCGGGCAGGCACAGCACGCCGCCCACGGCGACGGGCACGTCGTACGCCCACGGGAACAGCTCGGACTGCGAGGCGTAGTGCGGGGTGACGCCTGTGGACCACACCGGCAGCCCGAGGTCGCGGATCTTCCCGGAGTCGCGGATGCGGCCGTCCACGACGATCCCGGCCCCGCCCCGGCGCTGGAAGTAGCGGGCGAGGATGTCGCCCACGCACCCCGAGAACCGGCTGCCGTACGCCTGGATCACCAGCACGTCGCCGGGCCGGGCCGCCTCGAGCACGTGCCACAGCGCGGTGTGCCGCTCGACGTACTCCTGCTCGTCGCCGGCGGCGAGGTCCTCCCGCTGCGGCATGAACTGCAGCGTCAGCGCCGAGCCCACCACCCGGTACCCGGGCGCCAGCGGCCGCGGCCCCTCGACGAACGAGTGCCGGAGGCCCAGGCCGTGCAGCTTCGCGCACGCGGTGGCCGAGGAGACCTGCCCCAGCCGCGCCACCGTGCCCGCGTCGGGCCGCCGGTAGGCGCCACCGCGCACGGGCAGCGTGACGTCGGGCCGCACGAGCGGGGCGTCGGTGCCCGCGGGCGCCGGGTGTCCGTTCGACGCGCGGGGGTGGCCGTCGGGCGTGCTGGGAAGGGTCATCGCAGGGTTCCTCCGGCGTGCGGGTGGTGGTGCCGCGGCGTCGCGACGTGCTGGTGGTGCGGCCGCGCCCCAGAGGGCGCGGTGCGCAGCACGAGGTCGGCGCGGTGCGACGGCGGGAGCTCGACGAGCAGGTCGTCGGCGTCGAGGGGGAGCGTCACGGAGGTCGCCGACCCCGGCGTCGCGGCCGACGCCGTGGACGGGCCTGGGTACGCGCCGCCGGTCTCGCCGCGGACGACGACTCCGACGAGCCGCTGCTCGCCGAACCGCGACGGGCGTACACGCACCCGACGCGTGCGCGTGGTGGACAGGTTGACCAGCGTGAGCTCGACGCGCCCGGTGTCGTCGCCGAGATCGACGTAGCCGTCGCCAGGTCGACCCTCGGTACCTCGATCTCGCGCCGGATACCTCGATCTCGCGTCGAGGGACGTGACCAGCGCGGCGACGTCGGGCGGCAGGCCCGGCCGGCCGCGGTCGGCGTCCGTGTACGCGACGGCGGCGAACGGCAGGCCGCCGTTGTAGAGCGTCTGCGGCGTGCCGGTGACGAGCTGCCCCAGCACCTCGGTGACCACGGGGTTGGCGCGCTGCCAGAAGTGCAGGTGCACGGTCTGGGGGTCCACCGGCTCGGCGTCCATCAGCGCGACGCGGCGCGCGAGCTGCCCGAGCGCCATCGAGAGCGCCCGCTCCGGGTAGTCGGGCAGCCGCCCGTCGAGGAACGCGAGCCACGGCCCCTCGTGCCCGGCCTCGACCTTGTCGCGGAACGGGCGCACCTCGGCCGAGCCCGGCGTCCCCTCCAGCACGCGGTCGAGCCGCTTGCGGTCGCCGTCGTCGCGCGTCCACCACCACAGCCAGGTGGGGAGGTCGAGCTGGAGCGGGCCGAGGTCGAACCAGCCGTCGGCGCCGTACCGGTACGGGACCAGCAGGGCGGGCTCGGCGGCGTGCGGCCCCAGGCGCTCCAGCCAGCTGCCCCGGAGGCTGAACGGGGTCTCGGTGACGGGGGCGGTGACCGCGTGCTCCAGCACCGTGTCGAGCATGGTGCGCACCAGGTCCAGCGGCCCGTCGTCGCGCGTGCCCGTGCCCGCGCCGGAGACGAACGACGCGTTGACCGCGCCGATCAGCGTGCTCATGCCCACGGAGTGCAGGCCGTGCGGCCAGGTCCAGCCGTAGTGCCCGCCGTACCAGGCGCCGTCGTGCAGGCCGCCGACCGTCCCGTCGGGCGCGACGTTGTCGGGCATGAGCCCGCCCGGGGCGCTCCCGGCGGCCGCCCGCTCGCGCCACCCGTCGACGTACCGGGTGACCCACGCGGCCGACGCGGCGTCGCCGTCGTACAGCCACCGGTTGACGACGAGCGACGTCGCCGCGAGGTTGACCGCCGTGTCCCCGGCCGCGCGACGCTGCAGCTCGTCGCCCATGAGCTGCGCCCTCGCCGGGTCCTCGAGGTCCTCCCAGCGCGAGATGCCCGGCAGTCCGTGCAGCGGCAGGCCGTAGGGCCGCATGTAGTCGAGCGACGCCGGGTACGTCAGCCACTCGGTGCCCAGCCCGGGCAGCGGACCGCGCGCCCCGTTGTGCGGTGCGGTGACCATGTTGCGCGCGGGGTCGTAGTTGCCGTGCGCCGGGTCGGTGTAGAGCGCGGCGAACCGGCGGGCGCGCTCGGCGAACCGCTCGTCGCCGGGGTCGGCCGCGCACAGGCCGTAGAAGAACAGCAGCGACTCGCCCTGGTGGAACCAGTCGTAGCCGTTCTCGTACTCGCCGGTGAGCATGCCGGCCTCGGTGAGCTGCGTCGTCACGCCCTCGAAGTGGTGCTTGGCCGCGTCGAGGACGTCGTCGCTGCCGCCGAGCGCGTAGAACGCGGGCCAGTTGAAGAACGGCTCGTAGAGGTCGTCCACGCCGTCGCGGTGCTCGAACCCGCCCGCGTGCAGTATGCGGCCGTCGGGCCCGCAGTACCGCTCGGCGAAGAGGCGCCAGGCCTCCTCGGTCGCGTCGAACAGGCGCCGCTCGAGCACCGCCCACGCGGGGACCTCGCGCAGGGGGGTCGTGGGGATCTTCGGCTCCGGCACCGGCGTCAGCCCTTCGTCGCGCCGGCGACGAGGCCGCCGATGATGTGCCGCTGCATGAGGACGAAGAACAGCACCGCCGGCGCCACGGCGAGCAGGAGCGTCGGGAAGACCGTCGTGTAGTCGGTGGAGAACTCGCCCACCGCCGCGTACACGCCGGTCGTGACGGTGTAGATGCCGGAGCTCGGCCCGAGGATGATCTGCGGGCTGACGAAGTCGTTCCACACGCTGATGGAGTTCAGCACGACGATCGTCGCCACGACGGGCCGCATGATCGGGAAGAGGCACGACCAGAACGCACGGATCTTGCCGGCACCGTCCAGCGACGCGGCCTCGTCGATGTCGCGCGGCACGGTGCGCAGGTAGGCGGCGAACAGGAAGATCGTCACCGGCAGGGTGGCCGCCGTCTCGAACAGGATGAAGCCCGGGACGGTGTTGATCAGCCCCAGCACCCGCAGGACGAAGACCACCGGGATGAGCGTGACCTGGCCGGGGATGAACAGCCCGGACACGAAGAGCAGCAGCAGCCCCAGGTGCCACTTCGAGCGGCCGCGGGCGATGACGTACGCGACGGGGGCCGCGAGGGCGATCCCGAAGACGTTCACGAGCGCGACGAACAGCAGCGTGATGCCGTAGGCGTTCACGACGTTGAACTTCTCGCTGGTGAGCGCGGCCTGCAGGTACTCGAGGCTGAACGTGTCCGGCGAGATCGCGAGCGGGGAGGCGATGATCTCCTCCTGCGGCTTGAACGCGTTGATCACCATCGTGTACAGCGGCACGAGCATGACCACCGCGACCAGCCCGAGCACCGTCCACTTCACGACGCGGGCGGACAACGGGGTGCGGGCCCCCCGGGCCCGCGGCGCGCGGCGCGGCCGTGGCCGGCCGCCCGCACGCGTCGCCGTCGCGCCCTGGTCGCCGGGCGCCGTCGGCCCGGGCTGCGTCGCACCGGGGTGCTGGGGTGCTGCCGTGGTCATCACTCCGCCACCTTCTTCTCCGCGCCGCGACGGGCGAACGTCACCGCCAGGCCGAGCACGGCCGTCACGACGAGCAGGATCACGGACTGCGCGGCGCCGAAGCCGAGCTCCGACTGCCCGAACGAGTTCTTGAGGATCTGGTAGACGATCGTCTGCGTCGACCCGGCGGGGCCGCCGTCCGTCAGCGCGAGCACGACGTCGTACACCTTGAGCAGGCCCACCAGCGTGAGCACGAGGTTCACCGTGAAGACGGGCGCGATGAGCGGCATCGTCACGCTGCGGAACTGCTGCCACCGGGAGGCCCCGTCGATCGTCGCGGCCTCGTAGTACTCGAGGGGCACGGACTTCATGCCGGCGAGGAACAGGATCATGTTGAAGCCGAACGACGACCACACGATCGTGAGGATCACGCTCGCCTTGGCGAAGCCGACCTCGGTGAGGAACGGGACCGCCGGGATGCCGACGTGCGCGAGCACGCCGTTGACCGCACCCTCGGGCGCGAGCATCGCGGACCAGAGGAACCCGATGATCAGCGAGCTGATGATGTACGGGTAGAAGAAGATCGTGCGCATCAGCGTGTTCGCGCGCCCGCTCCCCGAGATGAGCGCGGCCAGCGCGAGTCCGACGCCGTTGCACAGGATCGTGCCGAAGAAGGCCACGACCGCGGTGAAGACGGCCGCGTCGACCGTGCGGGGGTTGCGGAACGCCTCGGCGTAGTTGTCGAGGCCGATGAACGTGAAGCTCAGGCTGAAGCCGTTCCAGTCGGTCAGGCTCAGCACGAAGGCGAGGATCATCGGCACGATGAACATCGCCAGGAACACGAGGACGGCCGGGCCGCCCATGACGATGCCGGGGAGCCGCTCGCGCCACACGCGCGCCGCGGGGCGGCGGCGTGCGGGCGCTACGGCGAGGGTGGAGGCCATGCCTCAGACCATCCTTTCTGTCGGCCGAGTCTGCGGTTCCGCTCCGGGCGAGTGCCTCGTTCCTCGGCCCTCACCCTTCGCTTCACCTCCGCCTCAGCCGAGGCTCGAGGCGAACCAGTCGTCCATCGCCGAGAGCACGTCCGCGGCGGGGGTGCCGCCGATGAGGGCCTGGGTCTGGGCGTTGATCTCGTCGGAGTAGCCGGTGGGGAGCGTGCGCTCGCCGTAGCCCTGCCCGGTCGGGGTGTAGGCCTCTGCGGGCGTGTCGGCGACGATCTGCTGCAGCTCGGTGCCGAGGTCCGTCATCTCGTACTCGTAGCCGTCGCGGAAGTTGCCGTCGACCTCCAGCTGGTCGGCGACGGCCGTCTGGTCGGTCACGAGGAACTCGACGAGCTTCGCCGCAGCGTCCTGGTCCTCGGACGACTTGAGGATCGAGTACGGGCTGGCGATGTTCGCGCCCATGGCCGGGCCGTCGGTCCCCTCGAACGCGGGCGCGCGGAAGACGCCGATGTCGGCGGGGTCGGTGGCCTTCGCCTCGGTGCCCGCGAACCAGCTGCCCATGGGGTAGATCGCGCTCTTGCCGGACAGGAACGCCTGCTCGGCGTCCGGGTACTTGATGCCCAGCGCGTCCTTGGGGACGTAGCCCTCGGCCACCCACTCGGCGTAAGTCTCGACGGCGGGGCCGTAGGTCCCGGAGAACGTGTCCTCGCCCGCGCTCATCCGCGCGAACCAGTCGGGGTCCTCGGCGATGATCGTCGGCAGGCCGAGGGCCTGCAGCGAGTGGCTGGTCATCCAGTCGCCGCCGGTCTGGACCGGGGTCCAGCCTGCGTCGGCGAGCTTGCCGAGCGCGTCGGTGAGCTCCTCGACGGTGGTGGGCACGGCGGTGATGCCGGCCTCCTCGAACGCCGTCTTGTTGTAGAACCACAGGCTCTGGAGCTGGACGCCGATGCCGGCCATGTAGGTCTTGCCCTCGATCGAGTACTGCTCCGCGAGCGGGGCGGACGTGGCCCAGTCGTACCCCGAGAGGTCGACGAGCTCGGGTGCCATCTCGACCGTGGGCGGCAGCGACTGCACGACGTCGGGCGCGTCGCCGGCCGTGAGCAGGCGCGGCAGCGCGGCGGCCACGCCCTCGGCGCCCGGGTTCTGGACGACGACGTCGATGCCGGCGTTCGCGTCCTCGAACGGCTTCACCAGCTCGTTCCAGAACTCCTCGGTGAGGTTCGGGGTGACGTTGACGAGCATGGTCAGCTCGGTGGTGCCGCCGTCGTCGCCGCCGTCCTCGGACGACGC
>NZ_BAAAPM010000003.1:1122398-1159085 GCF_039531145.1 Isoptericola hypogeus | reverse complement strand
GGTGCGGTGCTTGATCATCGTTGATCCTCTCGGTGGTGCACGACCGGTGGGGTGGAACCCTCGTGACGGAGAGTAATCGATAATCGTTGGGAGGGGAAGAGTCACACCGGCGGCGGTCCGACGCGCCCGCGCGCGCCCATAGGCTGGACGCGTGACCTCCACCGCCACCGCCGTCTCGCGGCCGGGCGGCAGCCCGAGCGTGCCGCCGCGGCCGTGGTGGCTCGTCGCCGCGGGCCCGGCCGCCGTCCTCGTCGCCGTCCTCGCCGTGCTGCTCGGCGGCGCCTACTCGGGCGCGTTCCAGGCGCTCGGCGGGTTCAGCGATCCCGGCGCCCTGGTCCGGTACGGGCTGCCCGTGGCCACCGTGCTGACCGAGCTGGGCGTGTCCGTCACGCTCGGCACGCTGTTCGCCGCCGCGTGCCTGGTCCCGCCGGGCCGCGCGCAGTCCCGCGTGCTCGGGGCCGCCGGCGCCGCCGCGGCGGTGTGGGCCGTCGCCGCCGTCGCCCAGCTCGTGCTGCGGTACGCCAACGTCTCCGGGACGTCGCCGGCGTCGCCGGCCTTCGGCCAGGGCCTGGCGCAGTTCGTCACCGACCTCGACCTGGGCAGGCTGTACCTGGCGATCATCGTGGTCGCCGCGGTGACGTCCGCGCTCGCGATGGCCGTGCGCGGGCCGGTCGGAGCGATGTGGACGGCGCTGCTGCCCGTCGCGGCCCTCGCGGCCCAGTCCACCACCGGGCATGCGGCCGGCGCCGCCGACCACGAGCTCGCCGTCGGCGCGATGCTGCTGCACCTGGGCGGCGCGGCGCTGTGGGTCGGCGGGCTCGGGGCGCTCCTGGTCGTCGTGCTCACCCGGGGGGCGGGGAAGGCCGACGACGGTCGCCAGGCCGCGGCGGCCGTCGCGCGCTTCTCACCGGCGGCCGGGTGGTGCTTCGTCGCGGTCGGGGTCTCCGGCGTCCTCAACGCCTGGATCCGCATGGAGTCGGTCGGCGACCTGCTGACCCCCTACGGGACCCTGATGCTCGTCAAGGTCGTGCTCATGGTCGCGCTCGGAGGCCTCGGCTTCGCGCACCGGCTGTGGATCGTCGACCGGCTGGGCCGGGTGACGAGCGCGACGGGGGGAGCGGGCGCCGTGCGCCGCCTGTTCTGGCGGCTGCTCGCCGTCGAGCTGCTGCTCATCGGCGCGGTCTCCGGCGTCGCCGTCGCGCTCGGCTCGACCGCGCCGCCCGTGCCGGACGAGGTGCCCGTCGACGTCACGCCCGCGTTCCAGCTCACGGGCGAGGCGCTGCCGCCCGAGCCGACCCTCGCCCGGTGGTTCACCGAGTGGAGCCTCGACCCGATGCTCGCGTTCGCGTGCGTGGCGGGGCTGGTCGTGTACGTGCGCTGGGCCGTGCGGCTGGCCCGGCGCGGGGACCGGTGGCCGGTGGGGCGCACGGTGTCGTGGTGCCTGGGCATGGTCGTGATGTTCTGGGTCACCAGCGGCGGCCCGGCCGTGTACGGGCACGTCGTCTTCAGCGGGCACATGGTGCAGCACATGACGTTGGCGATGCTGGTGCCGCTGTTCCTCGTGCTGGCGGCGCCGGTGACGCTGCTGCTGCGCGCGATCCCGGCGCGCAAGGACGGCTCGCGCGGCCCGCGCGAGTGGGTGCTCGGGCTGGTGCAGTCGCGGGTGGGGCAGTTCTTCGCGCGGCCGGTCGTGGCCGCCGTCCTCTTCGCCGGCGGCATGGTCGCCTTCTACTACACGCCGGCCTTCGAGTTCGCGCTGCGCAACCACGCCGGCCACGTGTGGATGATCGTGCACTTCACGCTCGTGGGGTACCTGTTCGCCAACGCGCTGGTCGGGATCGACCCCGGCCCGCACCGGCCGGCCTACCCGCAGCGGCTGCTCCTGCTGTTCGCCACGATGGCGTTCCACGCCTTCTTCGGCGTCGTGCTGACCACCGGCGAGTCGCTGCTCGTGGCGGACTGGTTCGGCAACATGGGCCGGCCGTGGGGGCTGCCCGCGATCGACGACCAGCAGCGCGGCGGTGGCGTGGCCTGGGGCATCGGTGAGCTCCCGACGCTCGCGCTGGCGATCGCCGTCGCCGTGCAGTGGACGACGTCGGACGAGCGCGAGGCGCGTCGTCAGGACCGCAAGGCGGACCGCGACGGCGACGCCGAGCTGGCCGCCTACAACGCGATGCTGGCGAAGATGGCCGAGCGCGAGGATCCCCGGCCATAAACGCGCATTCAGCGTAAGATACGTCGGGTGAATGATTCCTCCGGGATCCCGTTCTTCGGCCGCAGGGGCGTCTTGGCCGCCCTGACCGGGCATCTCGACGCGGTCGTGCAGGGTGGGGGCGGGCGGATCGTCGCAGTACGAGGCCGTCGCCAGGTGGGCAAGTCGACCGTCGTCGAACGGTTCGTCGAGCGGGCCGAACGGCCGTACGTCTTCGCGACCGGCGTCTTCGGTGCTGCCACTCCACAGCACCTCGACGACGCGACGCGAGCCGTCACCGAGTCCCGCCACCCGCTGCCAGACGCCGACCTGCTCACCGCCTCGACACCGACGTCGTGGCGGGAGTGGCTCGGACGGGTCGCGCTCGCCGCCCGGTCAGGGCCTGTGATCGTCATCCTCGACGAGTTCCCCTGGATGGCCGCCGCCGACCGCTCGCTCGAGGGCGAGCTCCAGGCGCAATGGGACCGGGTGCTCGAAAGGCTTCCGGTCCTGCTCGTCCTGGTGGGATCGGACGTGGCCATGATGGAACGTCTCGCCGAGCACGGTCGCCCCCTGTTCGGGCGTCTCCGACCGCTCGTGGTCTCGCCGCTCGACCCTGCGGAGGTCGCGGACGCGCTGCCTGGGAGGTCCGCGTTCGAGGTGTTCGACGCCTACCTCGTCACCGGGGGGTACCCCCGGTTGGTGGCCGACGTCGCCGCGACCGGTGCCGAGACCGCGACGGACTACGTGCGCGAGGCGCTGACTGATCCGTTCAGCCCGCTCGTCACGACTGCACGGTTCAGTCTCGACGCGGAGTTCCCGGAGCCGCAGGTCGCCTCCCAGGTGCTGTCCGCCATCGGCTCCGACGACGCGGCTCGGCCCGGCTTCAACGACGTGCTGTCGGTCATCAGCGAACCGGCCGAGCGCAAGCGGATGGAGACGGCCGTCTCGCGCGCTCTGCGTACCCTCACCGAGGTCAAGGGCCTCGTCGAGCGCGAGCAACCCGCCTGGTCCGCGTCCGCCTCGAAGCTGAGGCGCTATCGGGTGACCGATCCGTACCTGCGGTTCTGGTTTCGCTACGTCGAGCGCCAGGCCGACCACATCGCCCGGGGGCGTTCCGACCTCGCAGTCGGCGCCTTCGACCGCGATTGGTCGAGCTGGCGGGGCCGCAGCGTCGAGCCCGTCGTCCGGGCGGCCGTCGAGCGGATGGCCCGAACCGACGACCGCCTCGAGCAGGTCGAGGCGGTTCGGCCTTGGTGGGTGCGCGACGGGAGCATCGAGGTCGACGTCGTAGCCCAGACACCCGAACGCACGGCTCTCGTCGGCACCATCAAGTGGCGCGCCGCCGGCGGGGTCGACGCCCACGAGGTCGACCAGCTACGGCGACATCGCGAGAGGGTTCCCCGCAGCGAGGACGCGCTCCTGGCTGCGATCAGCCCGGTGGGCACGGCGCCGTCCGGCGTCGACGTCGCGCTGGGTGCACCGGACCTGCTGCAGGCCTGGCGCTGACGACTTCGGCGGTCAGAACAGCCCGTCGACGACCTTCACCGCGAGGCCCAGCGCCGTCGTCGTGCCGAGCCCGTCGGCGACGGTCACGGTGGTGACGCCGGGTGCCGGGTCGGCCACGAGGAACGGCGTGCCGGCGAACGGCCCGCGGCGCGGGCGGGGCGCCGTGACGTCGTGGACCGACCAGCGTGCGTGCACCCGCACGGGCCCGCCGAGCAGCCCGGCCGCCGCGCGCAGGAGCACCGCGTCCGCGGCCTCGGAACGAGCCGGGTCCCGCTCGAGGCGGGAACCGTCGGCCGCCTCGTCCCGCGGGCGTCGCGCGTCGCCGAGCAGGAGCGTCGCCCCGGCGGGCCCTGCGTGCCGGGTGAACGACAGGTGGACGTCGGCGTCGACCAGGTCGGGGTCGACGGTGCGGAGACGCTCGCGCACGTCCGCGAGCGCGGGGCTGTGCGCGTAGGCGGCGTCGCGCAGCAGCGTCGTCCCGTCGAGCACGACCGGCGCCGCGGCGTCCGTCGCGGCGCCGCCGAGGGCGCCGGACGGCGCGGCCACCCGCAGCACCTGGCGGACGTCGTGCCGCAGCCCGGCGAGGGCCGTCTCGGCGGGGTAGAAGCGGTCCAGCTCGGGGCCGACGGCGACGAGCACGCGTCGTGCCACGACCTCGCCGCGCGACGTCCGCACGAGGGTGCGGCCGCTGCCCGCCTCGAACGCCCACGCGGTGGTGGACCAGGCGACGTCCGCCCGCGGGAGGCCGTCGAGCCACGCGGCCGTCGCGCCGAGCGCGTCGCCGACCTCGACCCTCAGGTCCAGGGGCAGCAGGGCGCCGCCCACGACGTCGTCGCCGGTCAGGCGCGCACGCTCGGTCGCCTCGGCCGCGTCGAGCAGGCGGGCGTCGCCGTCGCGCGCGGCGACCAGGTCGTCGAGCACGGCGAGCTCGTCGGCCGCGCGGGCCACCACGACGGCGCCGGCGTCCTTCACCCAGAAGCCGGCCTCCCGGCCGAGCTTGAGCCAGCGCTCCCGTGACGCGAGCGCGCACGACAGGGTAGCGGCGTCCTGGGTCGTGACCGCCACGTGGCCGCTGCGCCGGGCCGACGCCCCGCCGGGCCTGGCGTCCCGCTCGACGACGAGCACCGAGTGCCCGCGGGCGTGCGCCTCGATGGCGTGCGCGAGGCCCACGATCCCGGCGCCGACGACCACCAGGTCGACGGACGCGGGCAGGGGCGGGAGGTGGGCGGTGCGGGGCGACGGCGGTCTCACGACGAGACCTTGCCCGACGACGCGCGCCCCGCTCAACCGCAGGAGGCCGCCTCGCGAACAAGTTCAGGAACTGTTCACCGGGAGTTCGGCGTCGGCGTCCCGAAGGCCCCGGTCGGCTCGCCGAACAGGCGGTTGACATCGCCTTGCGGCCCGTACGTCGCTCGATACGGTGACAATCGCCTGTTCGGCGCGAGGGTGAGGTGGTAGACCGGGCGGGTGACCCAGGACGCCACCCCCACCCCGCCCCCGCCCACGCCGTTCCACGACCTCGACGCGTACCTCGCGGTGCCCCGCGTCTCGGGGCTCGCGCTGAGCCCCGACGGGGCGCGCCTCGTGGTGACGGTGCAGACCCTCGACCCGAAGGCCACGGGCTGGACGACGGCCCTCTGGGAGGTCGACGCCGCCGGGCGGCGGCCGGCGCGCCGCCTCACCCGCAGCCGCAAGGGCGAGTCGTCCGCCGAGTTCAGCGCCGCGGGCGACCTGCTGTTCACGTCGGCCCGACCGGACCCCGACGCGGAGAAAGACGACGACGACCCGAAGGCCGCGCTGTGGCTCCTGCCCGCGGAGGGCGGCGAGGCGCGCGTGGTCGCGACGGCGCCCGGCGGGCTCGGCGGGGTGCTCACGGCACGGGACGCGGACGTCGTCTCCGTCAGCGCGCCCGTGCTGCCGCGCGCGGCCGGCCTCGACGAGGACGCCGCGCTCCGCAAAGAGCGCACCGACCGCAAGGTGTCCGCCGTCCTGCACGCCGGGTACCCGGTGCGGCACTGGGACCACGACCTCGGCCCCGACCAGGAGCGCCGCTACGCGGCGACGCTCGGGAGCGCCGCCGTCGCCGACGACACCGGTGACCCGGGCGAGGCGCGGCTCGAGCTGACACAGCTCACGGGTGCGGGGCGGCAGCTCGACGAGCACGGCGCCGACCTCGCGCCCGACGGTGCGACGCTCGTGACCACGTGGAACGTGGCCGATCCGGGCGCGGCGCAGCGCGGGACCGTCGTCGCGGTCGACACGGCCACCGGGGAGCGCCGCACCCTGGTGGACGACCCGGACGCCGACGCCTTCGCCCCCGCCGTCTCGCCCGACGGCGAGCGGGTCGCCTATCTGCTCGAGACGATCACGACGCCTGACCAGGCTCCGGTCGTGCGGCTGGGCCTCGCCCGCGCGGACGGCTCGGGCGAGCCCGCGGTGCTCGCGGACGACTGGGACCGCTGGCCGACGTCGGTCGCCTGGCTCCCGGACGGGAGCGGGCTCGTCGTGACGGCGGACGAGGACGGCCGCGGGCCGGTCTTCCTGGTCACGTTCGACGGCGGGACGCCGGAGGCGTCGGGCGTCACCGTCGAGCGCGTCACCGCCGACGACGCGACGTTCACCGACGTCCGCGTGGCCCGCGACGGCTCGGCCCTGTTCGCGCTGCGCACGAGCTACGCCGCACCCGCCGAACCGGTGCGCCTCGACCTGGCCGCGTTCGTCGCGTCCGGGGAACCGGGGGAGCGGACGCCGGTCGACGCCGTCGCCCTGCCCGGCCCGGTCGCCGCGCCGGCGCTGCCCGGCACGCTCACCGAGGTCGAGACGACGACGGCGGACGGCGCGCGGGTGCGCGCGTGGCTCGCGCTGCCCGCCGACGCGTCGCCGGCCACCCCGGCGCCCCTGCTCCTGTGGATCCACGGCGGGCCGCTGAGCACGTGGAGCGCCTGGTCGTGGCGCTGGAACCCGTGGCTGATGGTGGCGCGCGGCTACGCCGTCCTGCTGCCCGACCCGGCGCTGTCCACCGGCTACGGGCAGGAGTTCGTGCAGCGCGGCTGGGGCGCGTGGGGTGCCGCGCCGTTCACGGACCTCATGGCGATCACGGACGCCGTCGAGTCCCGGGCCGACGTCGACGCGACCCGCACCGCCGCGATGGGCGGGTCGTTCGGCGGCTACATGGCGAACTGGGTGGCGGGCCACACGGACCGCTTCCGCGCCGTCGTCACGCACGCGAGCCTGTGGGCGCTCGACCAGTTCGGCCCCACCACCGACCACGCCTACTACTGGCACCGCGAGATGACGCCCGAGATGGCGGAGGCGAACAGCCCGCACCGCTTTGTGGGCGACATCCGCACCCCGATGCTGGTGATCCACGGCGACAAGGACTACCGCGTCCCGATCGGCGAGGGGCTGCGGCTGTGGCAGGAGCTCCTCACGAGGTCGGGGCTGCCCGCGGGGGACGACGGCTCCACCGTGCACCGGTTCCTGTACTTCCCGGACGAGAACCACTGGGTGCTCGCGCCGCAGCACGCGAAGGTCTGGTACCAGGTGGTGCTCGCGTTCCTGGCCGAGCACGTCCTCGGCGAGAGCCCCGAGCTCCCGCCCCACCTCTGACGTGCGCCGGTCGAGCCTGTCGAGACCCGGGTCTCGACAGGCTCGACCGGCGTCAGGGGTCACGGGTCAGGCCGGGGTGACCAGCAGGTCGACGACGGCCTCGATCAGCGCGCTCGCGCGGTCCTCGCCGCCGCCCGCGAGGAGGGTTGCGCGCTGACCGGACTCGAATGCGCCGAGCAGCAGGTCGACGCCGGTGTGGGGGTCGACGGCGAACCGCAGGCCGATGCCGGCCAGGAGGCGGGTGAGGCTGTCGGCGAGCTCCTCGCGCAGGCGCCGGTCCTGCGTGGCGTACCGCGCCGCGACCTGGGCGTCGCGCAGCGCGAGGAGCTCGAACTCGAGCGCCATGATGCTCCACGACTGCTTCGCCGCGGGGTCGGGCATGACGGAGGCGACGACGCACCGCACGGCCTCGCGGATGTCGGCGCGGACCGTCGCCGGGTCGAGCCCGGTCGCGGCCTCCTCGAGCCGCGCGAGCTGGACGCGGGTCTCGCGCTCCGTGAGCGCGAGGAACAGCTCCTCCTTGTTCGCGAAGTTCGAGTAGAACGCGCCGCGGGTGAATCCGGCGGCCTCGCAGATCGCCTCGATGGAGGCGGCCTGGACGCCCAGCCGCGCGAACACGTCGAACGCCGCGTCGAGGAGGCGCTCGCGGGTGCGCTCGCGCCGGGGCGAGATCGCGGGCACGACCGTACGCTCGACGCGGGTGGTGCTCCCGGTGCGCGGGTCGGCGGGCATCGTCCTCCTCGGGGTGGGCTGCGCACACTCTAGCCAGGAGGGTGCCCGCCCGATACATTCGTGCATCGGATACAGTGCCGTATCGAACCGCCTGCCGTCGACCCGGGAGAGCCTGTGTCCTCCGTCCTCTACTCGCTCGGCCGCTGGGCCGTGCGCGCCCGCCGCCTCGTCGTGATCGGCTGGATCCTCGTGCTCGCCGTCGTCGGCGGCGCGGCCGGCGTCCTCTACCAGGGCTTCGACAACTCGGTGACGATTCCCGGCACCGAGTCGCAGGACGCGCTGGACAGCCTGTCGGCCACGTTCCCCCAGGTCAGCGGTTCGTCGGCGCAGATCATCGTGGTCGCACCCGACGGGGTGACGGTCGACGACGACACCGTCCGCGGGCCGGTGACCGACGCCGTCGACGAGGTCGGCGACCTCGACCAGGTCACCGGCGTCACGTCCCCCTACGACGACACGGCGGCTGCCTCCGTCAGCGACGACGAGCAGTCCACGCTGCTGACGGTCCAGCTCGACGGCGACCAGTCCGTCATCACCGAGGACACGAAGGACGCGCTGCGCGACGCGACCGACGACCTTGCCGCCGCGCTCCCGGACGGCTCGCAGGCGAGCCTCGGGGGCGAGCTGTTCAGCGTGGAGTTCCCGGCCCTGAGCATCATCGAGGCGATCGGCGTCGTCGTGGCGCTCGTCGTGCTGATCATCACCCTCGGCTCGTTCGTCGCCGCCGGGCTGCCGCTGGTCAACGCGCTGATGGGCGTCGGGGTCTCGATGCTCCTGCTGCTGACCGCCACCGCCTTCGGCCCGATCAACTCCACCACGCCGATGCTCGGTCTGATGCTCGGCCTCGCGGTGGGCATCGACTACGCCCTGTTCATCGTGTCGCGGCACCGCGAGCAGCTGGCCGCGGGGCTGTCAGTGGACGAGTCCGTCGCCCGGGCCGCCGCGACGGCAGGCTCCGCCGTGATCTTCGCCGGGCTCACCGTGATGATCGCGCTGGTGGGGCTCGGCGTCGCCGGCATCCCGTTCCTCACGGTCATGGGCGTCGCCGCCGCAGCCGCCGTCGGCATCGCCGTGCTGATCTCCCTGACCCTGCTGCCCGCCCTGCTGTCCTTCGCGGGCGAGCGCGTGCGCCCGAAGGCGCCGAGGGCGGAGCGCAGGACGGCACGGAGGGCTGCGCGCAAGGCGGCGCGCACGTCGGACGGCACGGTCGCTCGCACCGCCGCGCCCGCGCCGTCGAGCCGGGGCGAGAACCGCGTCTTTGCCGGCTGGGTGCGCGGCGCCACCCGGTTCCCCGTCGTGACGATCGTCCTCATCGTCGCGGCGATCGCCGCCCTGACCCTGCCGGCCATGAACCTGCGCCTGGCCCTGCCGGACGCGGGCACGCTGCCCGAGGACAACTCCGCCCGGGTCACCTACGACCTGGTGGCCGAGGAGTTCGGCGAGGGGTTCAACGGCCCGCTCATCGTCACCGGCTCGATCGTCACGAGCAACGACCCGGTGAAGCTCATGAACGAGCTCGGCGACGAGATCGGCGAGCTCCCCGGCGTCGCCGACGTGCCGCTGGCCACGCCCAACGCCTCCGCCGACACGGGCATCGTCCAGGTGATCCCCACCGGCGGGCCGACGTCCGAGGAGACCAAGGCCCTCGTCACCGAGATCCGTGACCAGCACGACCACTACCTCTCGACGTACGGCGTCGACCTGTCCGTCACCGGCTTCACCGCGGTGGGCATCGACGTCTCCGACAAGCTCGGCGCGGCGCTGCTGCCGTTCGGCCTGGTCGTCGTCGGCCTGTCCCTGGTGCTGCTCACGATGGTCTTCCGCTCGATCTGGGTGCCGATCAAGGCGTCGCTCGGCTACCTGCTGTCCGTCGGCGCGGCGTTCGGGGCCGTGACGCTCGTCTTCGAGGACGGCGTGTTCGCCGAGGCGCTCAACGTGACCAAGCTGGGCCCGGTCATCAGCTTCATGCCGATCATCCTCATGGGCGTGCTGTTCGGCCTGGCGATGGACTACGAGGTCTTCCTGGTGTCCCGCATCCGGGAGGACTACGTGCACGGCGGCGACGCCCGGCACGCGATCCGCACCGGGTTCCTCGGGTCGGCCAAGGTCGTCACGGCCGCGGCGATCATCATGTTCGCGGTCTTCGTGGCCTTCGTGCCCGAGGGCGACATGACGCTCAAACCCATCGCGCTCGGGCTCGCCGTCGGCGTGCTCGTCGACGCGTTCGTGGTCCGCATGACGCTCGTGCCCGCCGTCCTCGCGCTGCTGGGCGACCGGGCGTGGCACATGCCGCGCTGGCTCGACCGCCTGCTGCCCACGTTCGACGTCGAGGGCGAGGGCCTCACCAAGGAGCTGCGGCTCGCGTCCTGGCCGGGGCCGGGCGCCGACGACGCCGTCGCCGCGCGCGACCTCGAGGTCGCCGGCCCGGACGGGCCGGGGCGCGGCGCGCCCGTCGTCGGTCCGGTGAGCGTGCGCGTGCCCGCGGGCGGGACGCTGTGCGTGCACGGCGACGCCGCCGCGCCGGTGTCGGCGCTGCTGCTGGCGCTCTCGGGCCGGCTTGCTCCCGACGCCGGCGCGGTCAAGGTCGACGGTCTGGTGCTGCCGGAGCGGGCGATGTCCGTGCGCGGGCGGGTCGCGTTCGTCGACGCGCTCGCCGAGGCAGGCCGCCCCGCGCGGGCGGTCGACGCCGGCGTGCGGGACGGCGCGCGCGTCGTCGTCGTCGACCGTACCGAGGCCGTGGCCGACCGCCCGGCCCGCGAGGAGCTCGCGGGGGCACTCGCCCGCGCGCAGGGCGGCGGGGCCGCCGTGCTCCTCGGCGCCAGCGGGGTCGCGGCGACCGACCTGCTCGACGACGGCTCCGGCCGCCCGCCCGCCGTGCTCGACGTCGGCGCCGGCTGGGGCGCGCCCAGCACGCTCACCGGGGCCGACGTCCCGCCGCCCGTCGCGCCGCCGCACGACGACGAACCCCCGACCGAGCCGGCCGGCGACGGAGACGACGTCGACGACGACACCCACGTGCAGGAGGTGCGGGCATGACCGCCCCGACCAGCGTCCGGACCATCGACTCCGTGCTACGCCGCAACCCGTGGCGCGTCGCCGCCGTCGCGCTGCTGCCGCTCATGGTGCTCGGGCTGCTGCTCGCCGCGCTGTGGAACCCCCAGGACCGGCTCAGCCAGGTGCCCGCCGCCATCGTGAACCTGGACGAGCCGGTCGAGGTGGACGGGCAGACCGTGCCGCTCGGTCGTCAGCTCGCGTCCGGGCTGGTGAGCGGCGGCGAGACCGCCGACGGCGCCAAGGCCGCGCAGCCTGCGGAGGACGCCACCAACTTCGACTGGACCATCACGGACTCCGGCGGCGCCAGGGCCGGCCTGGCGGACGGCACCTACTCCGCCGTCGTGACGATCCCGAAGGACTTCTCCGCGGCGGCGACGTCGATGGGCGGAGACGACCCGTCGAAGGCGGTGCAGGCCACCGTCGACGTCAGCACCCCGCCGGGCGGCAGGGTGGCCGACGACGCGCTCGCCCGGGTCGTGGCCGCGACCGCGACGTCGGTCATGTCGAGCAGCCTCACCGAGACCTACGTGGACAACGTGCTCGTCGGCTTCGACCAGCTCGCCGACGGCATCGGCCAGGCGCAGGACGGCGCGACCCAGCTCGCGGACGGCGCGGACCAGTCCGCCGACGGCGCCGACCAGCTCGCGGACGGCGCGGGGCAGCTCGCGGGCGGCGCGACCGAGGCCTCCGGCGGCGCGGGGCAGCTCGCGGACGGCGCGGGGCAGCTCGCGGACGGCGCGAGCGCGGCGGCGGGCGGCGCGAGCGAGCTCTCCGGCGGGGCGGCTCAGCTCGCGGACGGGGCCAACGCCGCCGCCACGGGGGCGGACGGCGTGGCGGCGGGGGCCTCGGGCCTCGCGGACGGGGCGGGTCAGCTCGCCGGCGGGGCCTCCGACCTCGCGGACGGATCCGGCCAGGTGGCCGACGGGGCGCGCGGCATCGCGGGCGGCATCGGGGAGAGCGCCTCGGGCGCCGAGGACCTGGCCGACAGCGGCGACGACCTCGCCGCGGGGGCGCGACAGGTGGCCGCCGGGAACGCCGCGCTGGCCGACGGGGTGGGGCAGGTCGACGAGGACCTGCCCAGCTCCGAGGAGATCAGCGACGGGATCGCGCAGGCCCAGCAGGCGACCCTCGACGCCGTCGACGACGCCATCGCCACCCTGGGCTGCGCGCAGGACGCGACGAGGCCCGGGTGCGCCGAGCTCCTCGAGCTCCGCGACGAGCTCGAGCAGGGCTCTGGCCCCCTCGCAGAGCTGGGCGACGAGCTGGTGGCAGCCCGGGACCAGCTAGGGGCGCTCGCCACGCAGACCGACCAGCTGGCCACCGGAGCCGAGGGGGTCGCGACCGGGGTCGCCGGCATCGCCGACGGCAACCGCGAGCTCGCGTCCGGGCTCCGCGAGCTGCAGGGCGCGGCCGGACAGGTGGCGGACGGCGCGGACGGCGTCTCTTCCGGGGCGCAGGGGCTGTCGGGCGGCGCCGAGGAGCTCGACACCGGCGCGGCCCGGCTCGCCGGCGGCGCGTCCGACCTCTCGGCAGGCGTCGGCCGGCTGGGCTCGGGCGCGGGCGGGCTCGCTTCGGGGGCGTCGGAGCTGTCGTCCGGGGTGGGCGAGCTCGCGACGGGCGCGGACGGCGTCGCGTCGGGGGCGTCGGAGCTGTCGTCCGGGGTGGGCGAGCTCGCGACCGGGGCCGACGGGCTGTCCACCGGCGCGGGGGAGCTGTCGTCCGGCGTGGGCCAGCTCGCCTCCGGGGCCTCCGACCTCTCGGACGGGCTCGGCGACGCCGTCAGCCAGATCCCGACGTACACCGAGGACGAGCGCAAGACCCTGTCAGCGGTGGTGGCCGAGCCGGTGGCGGCGCCGTCCGGCGACGGCCTGTCGACCGGTGCCTCCGGGCCGCTGTTCGCCGTCGTGGCGCTGTGGCTGGGCGCGCTCGCGCTGCTCACGGTGTTCCCGCCGGTGGTGGCCGGCGCGCTCGGCTCGACGCGCGACTCGGTGCGGCTCACGCTGTCCGCGTTCGCGCTGCCTGCGCTCGTCGCCGTCGCCACGGGCGCGGCCGTGGGCGCGATCCTCGCCGCCGTCGAGGACCTGAGCGTCGGTGGCTGGGTCGGCGCGATCGTCGTCGGGGCGTTGGCGTCGGTGAGCTTCGTCGCCGTGCACCAGGGGTTCGTCGGGCTGCTGGGCAACCTGGGCCGGGGGATCAGCCTGCTCATCGCGGTGCTGGTCATCGCGACCGGCGTGATCGCCACGGTGCCCGCCGCCCTGCAGGGCCTGGTCGACCTGCTGCCCGTCGGCGCGGCCCGCGAGGCCCTCACGGCCGTCGTCGTGCCGGACGCCGGCGGGCTCGGCGGGGCCGTGGTCGCGGTCGTCGTGTGGGCGCTGGCCGGGCTCGCGCTGGCGGTGCTGGTCACCGCGCGGGGTCGCCGGCTCGGGGTGCGGCAGCTGCTGCGGGCATGACGGGCGGCCGGCGGCCGCGGTGCAGGATGGACCCATGACCGTGCCTGGACCCGTGGCCACCGCCCTGACCCCGCTCGTCGACGTGCCGGCGGGCACGTTCCGCATGGGGTCCACGGACTTCTATCCCGAAGAGGGGCCGGTGCGCGAGGTGGAGGTCGGGGCGTTCGCCCTCGAGCGGCACCCCGTGACCAACGCCCAGTTCGCGCGGTTCGTGGCCGCCACGGGCTACGTCACGGTCGCGGAGCGCCCCCTCGATCCCGCGGAGTTCCCGGGCGTCGACCTCCGCGACCTGGTCCCGGGCGGGCTGGTCTTCACCCCGACCGCCGGCCCTGTCGACCTGCGCGACTGGCGTCAGTGGTGGCGTTGGCAGCCGGGCGCGTCGTGGCGGCAGCCGGGCGGGCCGGGCACGAGCACCGAGGGCCGCGAGGACCACCCGGTGGTGCTGGTGGCCTACGAGGACGCCGCCTCCTACGCCGCCTGGGCGGGCCGCGACCTGCCGACCGAGGCGGAGCTCGAGTACGCGGCCCGGGGCGGCGCCGACGGCACCACCACGTACGCGTGGGGCGACGACGTCCGCCCGGACGGACGGCTGATGGCGAACACCTGGCAGGGGCAGTTCCCGTACGAGAACACCGGCGCCGAAGGCTGGGTGGGCACCTCGCCCGTCGGGTCGTTCCCGGCCAACGGCTATGGCCTGGTCGACCTGATCGGCAACGTGTGGGAGTGGACGACGACGTTCTACCTCACCGGCGCCGCCCGGCACGCGCACGACGGCGCCTGCTGCGCGCCGTCCTCCGACGACCTGTCCCCGGCGGCCCGCGCGTCGATGTCGCCGGGGGAGCGGCAGCCGCGCAAGGCGCTCAAGGGCGGCTCGCACCTGTGCGCCCCGGAGTACTGCCTGCGCTACCGCCCGGCCGCCCGGTCCGCGCAGTCGGTCGACTCCGCCACGACGCACATCGGCTTCCGCTGCGTCGTGCGGCCCGGCGGGCCGGGGGCCGCCCCCGCGATGCCCGACGGCGCGCGGAACCTGCTCGGCTGAGACGGAGGTGCAGCGCAGGGTGAGGGCCGAGGAACGAGGCACTCGCCCGTAGCGGAACCGCAGGCTCAGCCGACAGACCAACCTCGGCTGAGGCGGAGGTGCCCGGCACCGCGTCGCTCAGCTCCCGCGGCACGCGTCGGCCACGCGGCGCCAGCGCCGCACCAGCGCGTCGTCGGCGCGGCGCCGCGACGCAGGGCCGAGGTGGGCGAGCCGGCGGTGCTCCTGCAGCGCGCCGAGGTCGTGGTCGAGCGCCCACGTGAGGGCCTCGAACACCTCGCCGGGGGACGGCAGCGTCGTCGTGCGGGTCGACCTCGGTGAGCTCACGGCCGAAGGGATGTCCGACTCGCCGCTTTGTGACGCGACCTGTGTCACACCTGTGGTCCAGACTCGCCGCATGGATCTGACCCAGGCGCGCGAGACCAAGAAGCAGCTGGCCGATTTCGCCCGTGACCTGGCCGAACGTCACGGGGTGCCCGTCTCCCCCTACGCGGAGGGCGCGCACGTCAGCCCGGCCGACGTCGTCCGGGCGCCCACGCTGTCGCTCGGCCTCGCCCCCCGGGCCGACGGCGGCTACGGCATCGCGGTGCGGTACCGGCTCGGGGTGCCCACCGCGCGGGCGTTCGCCCGCCGGGTCAGCGCCGAGCTCGGGTCGGACGTCGACGTGCGTCGCACCGGCCGGATCCGCACGCTGGAGGGCCGGGTACGGCCGCGGCCGCCGGTCGCGACGGCGCTCGCGGCGGGCGAGACCGACCGGGTGCGGCCCCTGCGGCCCGGGGTGTCGATCGCCCACGTGGACGTCACGGCCGGCACGCTCGGCGCGTTCGCCGTGCGCGCCGCGGAGCCCGACGCCCGCTACGTCCTGTCCAACTTCCACGTGCTGGCGGGGTCGCCGTCGGCGCAGGTGGGGGACGTCGTGGTGCAGCCGGGCCCGGCCGACGGAGGTCGGGCGCCGGAGGACCGCGTCGGCACGCTGGCGCAGGTGGCGCCGCTGGCCCCGGGCGAGCCGGCGACGGTCGACGCGGCGCTGGCGCTGCTCGACGAGGGCGTCGGCATCGACCCCACGTACCCGGTGGGCGCCGTCACGACCACGGCCGAGGCGGCCGGCGGCGAGTCCGTGGCCAAGATCGGGCGCACGACGGCGCTCACCGCCGGCACGGTGACCGCCATCGAGCTGGACGACGTGGTCGTGGGGTACGGCGAGGAGCTGGGCGTCCTGTCGTTCGACGGCCAGATCGAGGTGGAGAGCTCCGGCGACGGGCCCTTCTCCCGTGGCGGCGACTCGGGGTCGCTCGTCTACCGGGAGGACGGCGTCGCGCTGGGGCTGCTGTTCGCCGGCTCGGAGACCGGCGGCGCGAACGGCACCGGCCTGACGTACTGCAACCCGATCGGCTCGGTCCTCGACACCCTGGGCGTCACCCTCGCCTGATACGCGTCGGTCGAGCGTGTCGAGACCTGGTTTCGACAAGCTCAACCCACGAGGGAGAGCCTCAGGCCCAGGTGAGGAGCGGCTCGCCGTGCGCGATGGTCGTGCCGACCTCGGCCAGCGCGTCGACGGCCTCGGGCTTCGCCTCGAGCGCCACGACCGGGCAGACGGCGGACCGGCCGCCGGCGCGCACCGCCGCCGGGTCCCACGACACCAGCACCGTGCCGCGCTCCACGACGTCGCCCTCGCCGGCGTGCGTCGTGAAGCCCTCGCCGCCGAGCTTGACCGTGTCGATGCCGAGGTGCACCAGCACCGCGCGGCCGTCGTCGTGCTGGATCACGAACGCGTGCGGGTGCAGCTTGACGATCGTGCCGGTGATCGGCGCGACCGCATCGGTGCCGCGCGCGCCGTCCGGCTCGACGGCGAGGCCCGGGCCCACGAGCCCGGCGGAGAACACCGGGTCGTCCACGTCGGCGACGTCGACCACGGTGCCCGCGACGGGGGCGAGGACGGTGAGCGCCGCCATCAGCGCAGGTCCTCGATGTCGGAGGCGAGGGTGTCGGCCTCGGGGCCGACGATGACCTGGATCGCGATGCCGGACCGGACGACCGCGATCGCGCCGGCGGCCGTGAGCGCCTTGTCGTCCACCTTGGCCGGGTCCTCGACCTCGACGCGCAGCCGGGTGATGCACGGCTCGAGGTCGATGATGTTGTCGTCGCCGCCGAGGGCGTCGAGGATCTGCTGTGCCTTGCTCATGATGCTCCTTGGTTCTGCGGGGCGGGCGTCAGGGGGCCGGGCTCACATGAGCTCGGCGAGGTCCGAGGCGATCGTGTCCACGCGCGGGCCGACCACGACCTGCACGACCCGCCCGTTGATCATGACGCCGAACGCGCCGGCGCGCCGCAGCAGGGCGGCGTCGACGAGCGCCGGGTCCTTGACGAGGGACCGCAGGCGGGTGGTGCACGGGTCGATCTCGTCGATGTTCTCCACGCCGCCGAGGCCGGCGAGGATCGAGGCGGCGAGCCGCGCGTCGGGATCGCTGTCGGGCTGGCTCATCGGGGGCTCCCTTCGGGGATGCGTCCGGGGACGGGGCTTCCTGGGGGTGTCGAGCGGGGGACGAGCGTGGGCCGGGCCTCGCGGAGCGGCACGAACACGCTGTACCGGTCGCCGCGGTAGCTGGCTCGAGAGAACATCAGCGGCGCGTCGCCGCCGAACGTGCGCCGGGAGGTGCGCATGACGGCGCGGGAGGTGCGCATCTGCAGCGTGTCGAGCTCCTCGGGGGTCGCGTCGGCCGCCGTGATGGTCTCCTCGCCCCAGGTCGGGTCGAGGCCGCGGGCGCGCAGCGCCGCGTAGAGGCTCTCGGGGACGCCGCCCGCGAGCAGGTCGGGGGCGAGGTCCACGGGGATCCACGCCTCCTCGACGCTCATCGGGTTGCCGTCCGCGGTGCGCAGCCGCACGACGTGGTGCATCGGGGTGCCGGGCTCGCGGTCCACGGCCTCGGCGACGGGCGCGGTGGCCGGGGCGACCCCGGCGGACAGCACCTGCGCGCCGGGGACGAGGCCGCGGCGGCGCGCCTCCTCGCCGAACGTGGTCAGGCGCATCTCGAAGTCGGCGCGGGGCGGGGCGACGAAGGTGCCGCGGCCTTGAGCCCGCTCCAGCACGCCCTCGGTGACGAGCGCGTCGACCGCCTGGCGGACGGTCATGCGGGAGACGCCGAACTTCTCCGTGAGGCTGCGCTCGGAGGGCACGGCGTCGCCGACGGCGAGCTCGGTCGCGACGAGGTCGGCGAGGAAGGCGCGCACCGCGAGGTACTTGTGCTCGCTGCCGCGGGCGCGTGCCGTGACCATCGTCGTGTCCTGTCCTGCTGGGGTGACCTGCACCGTGACGTGTCGCGGCCGGCACCGTCGTCCGGCCTCGACGTTCCTGCGGGATCGCCGGGGTTGACACATCATGAGGTCTAGACCAGTCTTCGTGCAAGTGGTCCAGACAACCTGCCGACGGGCAGGGGTCGGCCACCGGCAACGCCGCCCGCACCGCCGTCGCGACACTGCCGCCGGACGACGACCGCCCGGACCGTGCCTGCACCAACCGCCTGCACGTACCGCCCTCCCGGGCCATCCATCGGAGGAAGAACCATGACCACGGTCGCTGAGACCACGCAGAAGCGAGGCTTCCCCGGCCTCGCGCAGCTGCAGCGCGTCGGCCGCTCGCTGATGCTGCCGATCGCCTCCCTGCCCGCCGCGGCGCTGCTGCTGCGCCTCGGGCAGGACGACATGCTGGGCCGCATCCAGATCGAGTGGGTCCAGGCGGTCGCGGACGTGTTCGCCGCCGGTGGCAACGCGCTCTTCCTCAATCTGCCGATGATCTTCGCCCTCGGCGTCGCGATCGGCTACGCCCGCAAGGCGGACGGCACCACCGGGTTGGCCGCGCTCATCGGTTACCTGGTCTTCGACGGCGTGACGGACGCCCTGTCCCCGCACATCGGCCTCGGGCTGGACGCCGAGGGCAACCAGATCCTCGTCAACTACGGCGTGCTCGGCGGCATCGTCATCGGTCTGACCGCCGCCCTGCTGTACCAGAAGTACTACCGGATCAAGCTGCCCGCCTACCTCGCGTTCTTCGGCGGGCGGCGCTTCGTCCCGATCGTCACGGCCGGTGCATCCCTGGTGATCGGCGTCGTCTTCGCGCTCGTCTACCCGGCGTTCGACTGGCTCATCAACGACCAGATCGGCGGCTTCGTCACCGGCTCGACCGTGATCGGCGCGTTCATCTTCGGCACGCTCAACCGCCTGCTGCTGCCGTTCGGGCTGCACCACCTGCTCAACTCGCTGCCCTGGTACCAGTTCGGCTCGTACACCGGGGCTGACGGCACCGTCGCGCACGGCGACATCTTCCGCTTCCTCGCCGGCGACCCGTCCGCCGGCACGTTCATGACCGGCTTCTTCCCGATCATGATGTTCGCCCTGCCGGCCGCCGCGCTCGCGATGATCCACACCGCGAAGCCGCAGAACCGCAAGATCATCGCGGGTGTTCTCGGCTCGGCCGCCCTCGTCGCGTTCGTCACGGGTGTCACCGAGCCGCTCGAGTACTCGTTCGTCTACGTCGCCTACCCGCTGTATGCCATCCACGCGGTCCTCACCGGCGCCTCGATGGCCCTCGTGAACTGGCTCGGGATCCACGACGGCTTCGGCTTCTCCGCGGGCGCCATCGACTACGTCCTCAACTGGGGCATCGCGACCAAGCCGTGGCTGCTCATCCCGATCGGCCTGGTGTATGCCGCGATCTACTACTTCCTCTTCCGCTGGGTCATCACCAAGTGGAACCTCCGGACCCCCGGCCGCGAGGACGACCCGGAGGCGGCCGCGGCCGTCGAGGGCGACCAGGTCGCCGAGGAGCGTGCGGAGGCGGCCAAGGCCGAGGCCAAGGCGACGGCGGCGGCCTCGGGTGACGCGCCGAGCCCGGGTGGTGCGGCGAGCCCGGGCGACGCGAAGGGCAAGGACGCGGTCTGATGGGCACCACCCTCACCGGTGTCCCGGTGAGCCCGGGGCGGGCGGCCGGTGTCGTCGTGACGATGCCGGCGCCCGTCCCGGAGCCCCCGGAGGCGACCGTGTCCGAGGCGGACGTCGACGCGGCCGTCGAGCGGCTGCGGGCGGCGACCGCCGCCGTCCGCGAGCGCCTGGAGACGCTGGCCGCCGGGGCCACCGGCACCGCGGCGGACGTGCTCGCCGTGACGGCCGCCATGGCGGCCGACCCGACGCTGGCGTCCGACGCCGAGCGGCGGGTGCGCGACGGCCTGCACGCCCCCGAGCGGGCCGCGTGGGACGCCGCGAACGCGATCGCCGCGCAGCTCGAGCCGCTGGGCCCGCCGCTGAGCGAGCGGGCGCGGGACGTGCGCGACGTGCGCGACCGGATCGTCGCCGAGCTCACCGGGGTGCGCCCACCGGGCGTGCCCTCGCCCGGGCACCCGTTCGTGCTCGTCGCGGAGGACCTGGCGCCGGCCGACACGGCCACGCTGGACCCGGCCGTCGTCGTCGCCGTCGTCACCAGCGGCGGCGGCCCGACCTCGCACACCGCGATCCTGGCGCGCGCGCTCGGCATCCCCGCGGTCGTCGCCGTCCGCGGCGCCGAGGACCTCGCCGAGGGCGAGACCGTCGTCGTCGACGGCGGCGCCGGCAGGGTGCTGCGCGACCCGTCCGCCGACGAGGTGGAGGCCGCGACGAACGCGGTGCGGGTCGAGCGGGAGTTCGACGGCCACGGCCGCACCGCCGACGGGCACCGCGTGGAGCTGCTGGCCAACGTCGCCGACCCCGAGGCCGCGCAGGCGGCCGTGGCGGCGCACGCCGAGGGCGTCGGGCTGTTCCGCACCGAGTTCTGCTTCCTCGGCCGCGACACCGAGCCGAGCGTCGCCGAGCAGGTCGCGGCCTACCGCGGCGTGCTCGGGGCGTTCGGCGGCCGGAAGGTCGTCGTGCGCACCCTCGACGCCGGGGCGGACAAGCCGCTGCCGTTCGTCACGGCCGACGACGAGCCCAACCCGGCGCTCGGCGTCCGCGGGCTCCGCACCGCCGCCGCGCACCCCGAGGTGCTGGACCGGCAGCTGGAGGCGATCGCCGCCGCCGCCGCGGCCGAGTCCGCGGACGTGTGGGTCATGGCGCCGATGGTCGCCACGACCCACGAGGCGCGGTCGTTCGTGGACGCCTGCGCGCGGCACGGCCTGAGCCGGGCCGGCGCGATGGTCGAGGTCCCCGCGGCGGCACTGCGCTCGCGGTGGATCTTCGAGCACGCCGCGTTCGGCAGCATCGGCACCAACGACCTCACCCAGTACGCGATGGCGGCCGACCGCATGCTCGGCGACCTCGCCGCGCTGTCGACGACGTGGCAGCCGGCGGTGCTCGAGCTGGTGCGCGCGACCTGCGAGGGCGCGGCGCAGCACGGCCGCCCCGTCGGCGTGTGCGGGGAGGCGGCGGCAGACGCCGTCCTCGCGCCCGTGCTGGTGGGCCTCGGCGTCAGGTCGCTGTCCATGACGCCGCGCGCGCTCGCGGACGTCGCGGCGGTGCTCGCCGAGGTGTCGTTCGCGCGCTGCCGCGAGCTGGCCGCGCTCGCGCTGGCCGAGCCGGACGCCGACGCCGCCCGGGCCACGGTGCGTCGTGAGCTGGCCGACATCCTGGACGCCCTCGCCCTGTAGATGCTGTGAGCATGAATATGGCCCACTTCTCGACGAGAAAGTGGGCCACATTCATGCTCACAGCGCTCCGCGGCAGCGTCAGGCCACGACCTCCTGGGAAAGGAAGTCCACCAGCGCCTCGAGGGACGCGGTCGCGTCGTCGCCGTCGGACTCCGTGCGCAGCACGACCTCGTCGCCGACGCCGGCGCCGAGCGTCATGATGCCGAGGATGCTGGCGGCGTCGACCGGGTCGCCGCCGGTCTTGGCGATCTTCACCGGGACGGGCTGTGCGCCCGCCTTCTGGGCGAACAGCGCTGCGGGCCGGGCGTGCAGGCCCTCGGTGATGGCGACGACGACGGTGCGTTCCACGGTTCCTCCGACACGACAGGTGGTCTGGACCAGTTCATCGTAGAGACGGCGCGCGGCGTTGGGAAGTGCCCGGGCGGCGATCTCCGTCACCCGGGCGCCGGTCCCGTCGAGGGTCGCGGCGCCGCGCTCAGCGGGCGGCGCGGTCGATCGCCGTCTCGACCGCGTCCAGCAGCCGGTCGATCGACGCGTCGAACGGGCTGGTGGTCGCGTCGAAGCCGCCCTGGTCCCAGATGCGCTGCATGGTGGGGTAGCGCTCCGGGTCGAAGTGGTCGACCCAGAAGCTGCTCATCGAGGTCCAGTACTCGTCGGTGCTGCTGCCGGACGCGGTGCCGTCGGTCGCCTCGGCGACCGCGGCCCGTGCGAGTCCGCGCACGAACGCGTCGACGAGGTTGAGGATCTCCGCCACCTGCGCCGCGGACAGGCCGGTGTCGACGATCGTGCGGAGGCCCGCTTCCTGGGCGTCGAGCACGTGGGGCGTCACGGGCAGGCGCCACATGTTCGTCTGCAGCACCCACGGGTGGTCGAGGTAGAGCTGCCAGTGCTCGCGGGCGTAGTGGGTGAGCCCGTCGCGCCAGGGCGCCCCGGCCCGCGGGAGGTCGAGCCCGGCGAAGACCCGGTCGATCATGAGGTCGAGCAGCTCGGTGCGTCCCGGTACGTACGTATAGAGGGACATGGCGCCGACGCCGAGGCGGGCGGCGACCTTGCGCATCGACAGGGCGTCGAGCCCGTCGGCGTCCGCGACCTCGATGCCCGCGGTGACGACGTCGTCCAGCGTGTGGCGCGCCTTGCGGCCGCGGCCCGACGGGCGGGGAGGGTCCCACAGGAGGGCCAGTCGGCGCACGACGTCGGGCGGGCGCGGGATCCCGTCCGCCGGGAGGGCCTGCGTCGTCCTGAGCCCGTCGACGGGACCCGACCCGGTCGTGCTCTCGACAGGCTCGACCGACGAGGCTCGTTCGTTCGGTGTGCTCGACATGGCTCGTCATCCTCCCATCCGGCGGGCGAACGATTGTCGGACCCCCTTGGTAGGCTCGATCCGAGTTCCAGTACAGTGTACGAGAGGGTGGAGCGGACATGATTCGAGCACGCGGACTGACCAAGACGTTCAGCCGCCGCAAAGAGGTCGTCGAGGCCGTCAAGGGCATCGACGTCGACGTGGCCGAGGGCGAGCTGGTCGCCTTCCTCGGGCCCAACGGGGCCGGCAAGTCCACGACCTTGCGGATGCTGACCTCGCTGCTCGAGCCGACGGCCGGCGAGGCGCAGGTCGCGGGGTACGACGTCGTCGCGCACCCCGCGCAGGTGCGCGCCCGGCTCGGGTTCATCGGGCAGGGCAACGGCGGCGGCTTCAGCTACAAGGTGGTCGACGAGCTGCACAACCAGGGGCGCTTCTACGGCCTGGCGCCCGCCGTCTACAGGGAGCGGGCGGCCGACCTCATGGCCGCGCTCGAGCTCAGCGGGCTCGAGAAGCGGGCCGTCCAGTCGCTGTCCGGGGGCCAGCGCCGGCGGCTCGACGTCGCGCTCGGGCTGATGAACCACCCGCCCCTGCTCTTCCTCGACGAGCCCACCACCGGCCTCGACCCGCACTCGCGGGCCAACCTGTGGGAGCACATCACCGCCATGCGGGAGCGCTACGGGATGACGGTCGTGCTCACCACCCACTACCTCGACGAGGCGGACAGCATGGCCGAGCGCGTCGTGGTCATCGACCACGGCGAGATCATCGCCGACGCCGCGCCCGGCGTCCTCAAGCACGAGCACGCCGACGACGCGCTCACCCTGGTCGTCTCCGGCGGCGACGAGCCGGCCGTGCGCGCGGCCGTGCCCGACGGCTTCGGGGAGGTCGTGGTGTTCCCGCACGACCCTTCGACAGGCTCAGGAGGGCCCGACGGGCTGCGGGTGAGGGTTGCGACCGCGCGCGGGGCGGACGCCCTGCCGGGCGTCATCGAGGCGTTCCGCCTCGCCGGCCTCACGACGACGTCGGCGAGCGTGCGGCAGGCCAGCCTCGACGACGTCTTCCTCAACCTCACCGGGCGCAGCCTGCGCGAGGAGGCGGCCGCATGAGCGCGAGGAGCCCCCGCGGCGGGGCGCCGAGCAACGAGGTGCGCCGCAGCGACGCACCGCAGCGGTCACGCAAGGAGGGAACAGCATGAGCGAGCAGACCCGCACCACGGCCCCCGCCGTGGCGTCCACGACGCACGAGGCCCCACGGATCGTCACCCGCACGGGCCCGGGCAAGTTCTTCGCCGACACCGGCGCCGTCTTCACGCGCGAGATCCTGCTCGTGCTGCGCGACCCGTTCACGCTGATCTTCTCGCTGCTGCAGCCGCTGATCTTCCTGGGCCTGTTCGGCCCGCTGCTGACCGGCACGTTCGGCGGCGGCTTCGGCGGGCCCGGCGGCGAGGGGCTGACCACCGGCGAGACCCTGCAGTGGTTCGTCCCCGGCGTGATCGTGATGATCTCGCTGTTCGGCACGTCCATGACGGGCTCCAATCTGCTGTACGAGATCATGACCGGCTCCTACGAGCGGGTGCTCGCCACCCCGCTGGACCGGTCGGCGATCCTCGTGGGGCGGGCGCTCAAGGAGTTCGCGCCCCTGCTGGTGCAGGGCCTGCTCATCGCCGTCGTCTGCATCCCGTTCGGGTTCACGTTCCACGTGGTGCCCGCGCTGGTCGGGCTCGTGCTGCTCGGCATCTTCGGCATCGGCGTCGGGGCGTTCTCCCACGCGCTGGCGCTCGCGGCCAAGAACCGCGAGTGGCTGTTCTGGGGCGTGCAGCAGTCGCTGCTGTTCCCGCTGCTCATCCTGTCCGGGATGATGCTGCCGCTCGAGGCAGGCCCGTCCTGGATGCAGACGGCGGCGAAGTTCAACCCGCTCACTTACATGGTCGACGCCGAGCGCGTGCTCTTCGCCGGGACGTTCGACGACCCGGCCGTGCTGTGGGGTGTCGTAGCCGCCGCGGCCACCTGCGCCGTCGGCGTCGCGGTGGGCATCCGCTCCACGCGCCGCACCGTCTGACGACTCGCGAGATCGAGGTACCCGTGCCGAGATCGACCCCCCGAAGGTCGATCTCGCGACGGGTCCCTCGATCTCGCGGAGGCTCAGCGGTCGGTGCGGTTCTCGGTGTCCGGGTGCGAGCCGGTGCGCTCGGCGCGGTCGAGGCCGGTGACCGCGGCCATGTCGTCGCCGGACAGCTCGAAGTCGAAGACCTCCGCGTTCTCGGCGATGCGCGACGGCGTCGCCGACTTGGGGAAGACGACGTCGCCGCGCTGGACGTGCCAGCGCAGCACCACCTGGGCGGGGGTGCGGCCGTGGTCGGCGGCGAGGCGCGCGATCGTCGGGTCGTCGAGCACCCGCCCTCGCCCCAGCGGCGACCACGCCTCGGTGACGATGCCGTGGTCGGCGTCGAACGCGCGCACCTCCTCGTTGCCGAACCACGGGTGCACCTCCACCTGGTTCACGGCCGGCACCACGGTCCCCTCGTCGAGGATCCGCCGCAGGTGGTGCGGCTGGAAGTTCGACACCCCGATCGCCCGGGTGCGGCCCGAGCGGTAGATCTCCTCCAGCGCACGCCACGCCTCCAGGAACCGCCCGACGGCGGGCAGCGGCCAGTGGATGAGGAACAGGTCGAGGTGGTCGAGGCCCAGGTCGTCGAGCGATCGGTCGAACGCCGCGTGCGCCTCGTCGTACGCGTGGAAGGCGTTGTTGAGCTTGCTGGTCACGAAGAGCTCGTCGCGCGGCACGCCCGACGCCGCGACCGCCTCGCCCACCTGGCGCTCGTTGCGGTACATCTGCGCGGTGTCGACGTGCCGGTAGCCGGCCTCGAACGCGGCGAGCACGAGGTCGCGCGTGTCCTGCGGCGGCAGCTTGTACGTGCCGTACCCGAGCTGCGGGATGGCGACGCCGTTGTTCAGGGTCAGGGAGGGGATCGGTGCGGTCACCGTTCCATCCTGCGTACCCGGTGGCCGAGGCGCGAACCCGGCGGGGGCTGGACAGCGGGCGCACAATGGAAGGGCAGCCGGAGGTGTTCCATGGTCACGATCGACGAGGCGCGCGCCGCCAAGCCCACCCTGCGCAGGGCGCTCGAGAGCGTCGAGGGGGTGTGCGGCGTCGGGCTCGCGCAACGGGGCGACGAGACCGACTGGGTGCTGCGCGTGAACGTCGCGAGCCTCCGGGCGCGCAAGGACGTGCCGCCGGTGGTCGACGGCGTCCCCGTCCAGGTGCAGGTCGTCGGGGCGGTCACCGCGTTCTGACGGCGGCCGCGCGGAGCGGCAGTGCCCGACGGCGGGACGTTTCGCTCAGCGCGCCGCGAGGAGGACGCGCGCCATCTCGCGCGCCTGCCGTGCCGGGTCGCGGGTGCCCATGATCCCGGCGGTCGCCATCGCCCCGTTCGCGAGCAGGGCGAGCTGGTCGGCGCGATCCTCGGGCAGGCCGGCATCGGCGACCAGCTCGGCGAGATAGTCGCGGAGCGCCTGCTTGTGCGTCCGGGCGATGTCGGTCACCGCAGGTGAGACGGCGCCCAGCTCGCCGGCAGTGTTGATGAAGACGCAGCCACGGAAGTCCGCCTGCCCGAACCATTCGTCGAGGTAGTCGAAGACCGCCAGGATCCGCCCGCGCGGGGTGTCGCCGTGGGTGTCGACGTAGGCCGAGAGGGTCTCGCCGAACTCACGGTCGCGCTCCTCGAGCACTGCCTGCACGAGCGCGTCCTTTGCCGGGAACGCTCGGTACAGGCGTTTGAGCGGCACCCCGGCGGCGGCGCGGATGGCGTCCATGCCCACGGCCTGGACCCCGGACTCGTTGAACAGGCGCTGCGCGGCGGCCAGGATCCGGGAGCTGTCGGACAGGGCGCCCGTGTCCGTCGATGTCACGTCCCCTCCTTCGCTTGCGGGAGAACCATCGTTCTCCTACTGTATCGAGCGAGGGAGAACGATCGTTCTCCGAAGGGATGACGACGATGAGCCCACGCCCGCCCGTGCCACCGTTCACCGAGGAGACCGCCAGGCAGAAGGTCCAGGCCGCCGAGGACGCCTGGAACACCAGGGACCCGGAGCGCGTCGCGCTCGCCTACACCGAGGACACCGAGTGGCGGAACCGGGACGTGTTCCTGCAGGGGCGAGCGCAGGTGGTCGAGTTCCTGCGCGCCAAGTGGGAGCGCGAGGTCGACTACCGGCTGCGCAAGGAGCTGTGGGCGTACACGGGCGCACGGATCTCGGTGCGGTTCGAGTACGAGTGGCACGACGTCGACGGAGCCTGGTGGCGCTCCTACGGCAACGAGCAGTGGGAGTTCGCCGTCGACGGGCTGATGCGCCGCCGCTACGCCTCCATCAACGACCTGCGCATCGGCCCCGACGGCCTGCGCATCCCGCGGCCCTGACCCGCCACCCGCACCGCCAACGCCCCATCTCGACCCGACATGGAAGAAGGACGACGCGAATGACTACCCAGGCGACGAGCACCGAGGTCCGCCACCGCACGACGACGATCGACGGCCTCGAGGTCTTCTACCGCGAGGCGGGAGACCCGGGCCGGCCCACCCTCGTGCTGCTGCACGGCTTCCCGACCAGCTCCCACATGTTTCGCGGCCTGATGGCCGAGCTTGCCGACGAGTACCACCTCGTCGCGCCCGACCACATCGGCTTCGGCGGCTCGGCGATGCCGGCGGTCGACGAGTTCGAGTACAGCTTCGAGAACCTCACCGCCGTGACACTGGCTCTGCTGGACGAGCTCGGGCTCGAGCGCTTCGCCCTCTACGTGCAGGACTACGGCGCCCCGATCGGGCTCCGGATCGCCAGTCGGCACCCGGACCGGGTCACCGCGCTGATCAGCCAGAGCGGCAACGCCTACCGGGAGGGGTTCACGCCCTTCTGGGACGTGCTGTTCGCCCATGCGGCCGACCGGCGCGCGCACGAGGCGGCGGTGCGTGAGCTCCTGAGCCCGGCGGCCACCCGCTGGCAGTACACCCACGGCGTGCCCGCCGACCGGCTCGACCGCATCGCGCCCGAGACCTGGCGCCTCGACCAGGCGGGGCTCGACCGTCCGGGCAACGACGCCATCCAGCTCCAGCTCTTCTGGGACTACCAGTTCAACCTGGACCTGTACACGGCGTTCCAGGAGTACTTCCGCACCCATCGGCCGCCCACGCTGCTGCCCTGGGGGAGGAACGACGAGATCTTCGGGCCGGCGGGTGCCGAGGCGTTCCTGCGCGATCTCCCGGACGCGGAGCTGCACCTGCTCGACGCGGGGCACTTCGCCCTGGAGACCCACGGCCCGGAGATCGCCGGCCTGGTGCGGGACTTCCTCCGCCGCGTGCCGTCGGGCGGGGCGGTGACGGCCTGACGCGCTCTTCCCCGCGGGTCAGCCGGCCCGCAGGTAGACCTGGCCGCTGGCCGTCGAGTGGGAGGCGACCCGGGCACGCCCGGCGGGCGTGATCGTGGCCGTGCTGATGCCGGCGCCCGACCCGAGGACGGTGGTCGGCGAGGAGACGGTGCCCGCGCGGGTGACGGTGCGGCGCCAGGTCGCGTCGCCGGAGCTGGTCCCCGCGACGATAGCGTCGCCGTCGGAGTCGACCGCCACCGCCGGGAACCGCGGGAGGTAGACGCTGGCGGCGCTGACGGTCTCCAGCTGCCCGAGGTCCTGGACCGGGCCGAAGGTGCCGTCGGCCCGCCACTGGCGCAGGTAGAGGCGGAACGTGGACCGGCCGGTCCGGCTGACCCAGCTCACGAGGGAGTCGCCGTCGCGGTCGGTGTCGATCGTCGCGTAGCGCACGTCGTGCGTCGACGGGCTCACGTAGGCCTGCGCGGTCAGGCCGGAGGAGGTGGAGCGTCGGACGACGAGCCGGTCGCCGGTGCTGACGTCCCGCGTGTAGGCGATGTGGGTGCGACCCGTGGCGTCGGCGTCGGCATCGACCGCGTTGGAGTAGTGGGTGGGGTCGAGCACGCTCTTGCTGCGTGTGCCGTCCCAGCGGAGGGTGGTGAGCTCGGCCCGGCCGTCGAGGTTCATACCCGGGAGCAGGAACGTGCCCGCCGGGGTCGCCTTGACCTGTGCCGCGCGGGACGTCGTGCGCTGCCCGACCTGGAACCGCCCGACGACCTGGCTGGACAGGCCGAACCGGGCCGCCAGCTGCGAGTTGTCGCTCTCCCACGTGACGACGGCACCGCCCTTGTCGCCGACGGCGACCGTCGGGTTCCAGCCGTGCGCGCCGACCGCGCCCAGGCGCCGCACGGCGCCGAGCTCCCCGGTGCGGCTCAGGCGGCGGGCGAACACCTGCCAGGCGTTGCTGGCGGCCGGGTCCTGGGCGGTCCACGCGACGACGACGTCGCCGTCGGCGTCGACGGCGGCCGCGGGGTGGGAGACAGTCATCCCGCCGGCCGATCCGGGGCTCGGCGAGACCGTCACCAGCGAGCCGAGGGCGCCGGTCGAGCTGATCCGGCGCAGCCGGACGCGCTTGGCGTCGTCGGTGGGGTTCTGGGCCGTCCATACGGCAACGGTGTCGCTCCCGCGGGTGGTGCCCAGGGCGGGCTCGGCCGTGAACGGGAGCCACGACGAGGACTCGAGGGCCTGGGACGCCGACCAGGCTGCGTCGGCCTGCGGTGCGAACTGGGAAGGCATCAGGAAGCCGGCGGCCGTCAGGCCGAGCACGCCGAGCGCCACGCCGAGGCGCCGGGCGCCGGATCGCTTCGTTGCTGACCTGCGGTGATGGAGGGGCACGAGCGCTGACAATAGCGGCTTCTCGGACATCCGGGGAGGGTCGTCACGGGCCGCAGTCGTCGCAGCGGACATCGTCGGGCGGGTCTTTCGTCACGAGCGCTAGGAGCCAGTCGACCAACCGGACGCCGTCACGTCGACGTCGTAGTACTCGTCCTCGAAGACCTGGTGGTCGGCGCCCGGTGCCGTGTAGCTGTACCCGCCGCTCCCAGAACGAGAGAGGGCTTCCGGGCGACCCGTTGGCCCGGCCTGGTCCGGGCAGGTGCATGACGCAGAATGTCCGGGTGGCAACCTCGTCCCGACCGCCCCGTGTCCGCGCCTCCGAGCTCGTCGGGCGCGGCTGGCTGAACACCGGAGGCCGCGACGTCGCGCTCGCCGACCTGCGCGGGAAGGTCGTCGTGCTCGACTTCTGGACCTTCTGCTGCGTCAACTGCCTGCACGTGCTGGACGAGCTGCGCGAGCTGGAGGAGCGGCACCGCGACGAGCTGGTGATCGTCGGCGTGCACTCGCCCAAGTTCGCGCACGAGGCCGACCCCGACGCGCTGGCTTCCGCCGTCGAGCGCTACGAGGTGCACCACCCGGTGCTCGACGACCCCGACCTGGTGACCTGGGGCGCCTACACGGCGCGCGCCTGGCCGACGCTCGTCGTCATCGACCCCGAGGGGTACGTCGTCGCGCAGATGGCGGGGGAGGGGCACGCGTCCGCGATCGAGGCGATCGTCGCCGAGCTGGTCGCCGAGCACGACGCCAAGGGCACGCTGCACCGCGGCGACGGTCCCTACGTGCCGCCCGAGCCGGAGCCGAGCACGCTGCGCTTCCCCGCGAAGGCGGTCGCGCTGCCCGGCGGCACGCTGCTCGTCGCCGACGCCGGGCACCACTCCCTGGCGGAGCTCGCCGCCGACGGCGAGACTCTGCTGCGGCGCATCGGCTCCGGCGAGCGCGGGCTGGCCGACGGCGGGCCCGGCGCCGCGCGGTTCGCCGAGCCCAACGGGGTGTGCCTCGTGCTCGACGACCTGCGCGACCGCGTCGGCTACGACGTGCTCGTCGCCGACACCGCGAACCACACGCTGCGCGGCGTCCACCTGGCGTCGGGCGCCGTGTCCACGGTGGCGGGGACCGGGGACCAGTTCATGGTCGGCGGCCAGGAGAACGTGCCGAGGTCGGGCCACCTCGCCGACGACGCCGCCGTCCCGGGCGCCCGGATGGTGCCCGACCGACGGGGGCCGGCGGAGCCCTTCGACCCCGCCCTCGAATACCCGGCGCGGACCGTCCGGCTGTCGTCCCCGTCGGACGTGGCGTGGTCGCCGGAGCTCGGCGCGTTCGTCGTCGCCATGGCGGGCCACCACGCGCTGTGGGCCTTCGACCCGCTCGCCCGCGACGGGCACGGCAGCGTCCGCCTGCTCGCCGGCACCATGAACGAGGGCCTGGAGGACGGCCCCGGTGACGCCGCGTGGTTCGCGCAGCCGTCGGGGCTCGCGCCGGCCGCCGGGCCGGCCGCCAGGGGCGGGGTGTGGCTGGCCGACGCGGAGACCTCGGCGCTGCGGCTCGTCGAGCCGACGGAGCACGGGGTGGAGCTGCGCACGGCGGTGGGGCAGGGGCTGTTCGACTTCGGCCACCGCGACGGCGCCGCCGACCAGGCGCTGCTGCAGCACCCGCTCGGCGTCGCCGCGCTGCCGGACGGCTCCGTCGTCGTCGCCGACACGTACAACGGCGCGCTGCGACGGTTCGTCCCCGCCGGGCCGGACGGTGCGTCCATGACCCCGGTCGGCGACGCCACGTCGGGCAGCCGTCTCGCCGGCGAGGTCACGACCCTCGCCACCGGGCTCGCGGAGCCGAGCGGCGTCGTCGTGCAGGTCGACGGGGACGCCGTGCACCTGCTCGTCGTGGAGTCCGCGGCGCACCGGCTCACCCGCGTGGCGCTCCCGGCAGACGTCGCCGGGCAGGTGCTCGACGGCGGTGCGCACCGCGTCGCCCGCCCGGCGACCGACGTAGCGCCCGGGCCGCTGCGGCTCGACGTACCGTTCGTGCCCGCGCCCGGCCAGAAGCTCGACGACCGCTGGGGTCCGTCCACCGAGCTGCGCGTCAGCGCGACCCCGCCCGAGCTGCTGACGGGCGGCGCGGGCGACGGCACGGACCTCGCCCGCGACCTGGTGATCAATCCCGAGGTGGCGGAGGGCGTGCTGCACGTGACGGCCAAGGCGGCGTCGTGCGACGAGGTCCCGCTGGGCCCCGACGGACGGCCCGACCCCGACGTCTTCCCGGCCTGCCATTTCGCCCAGCAGGACTGGGGCGTGCCCGTGCGGGTGGTCCCGGGCGCCGACCCGACGCTGACGCTGCCGCTGCGGGGTTGAGCCCGGCACTGGCTCGGGTCAGGGCCATCTCTGGACGATGGTGAGCGAACCGCCTAGTTTTCTTGCATGACTGCTCACAATGTCGTGCGAGTCGCCAGGCGCTTCGGCGCCGTCCTTACCACCGGGCTGGTCGTCGCCGCGATGACCGTTCCCGCTGGCACCACGGCCGGGGCGTCGCTGCCGGACCGGCCCGAGACCGTCGCGGGCACCAACCCCGAGCCGGCCGTCGTGCCGGCCCTGCAGACGTGGACGGGTGGCCGGGGCGACCTCACGCTCCGCCCGTCCTCCCGGATCGTCGTCCTCGACGACGGGCTCGACGACGTCGCGACCCAGCTCCGGGCGGACGTCGCCGAGCTGACCCACCTGCGCCCGAGGATCGTCACCTCCCGGCCCCGCGCGGGGGACATCGTCCTCGACCTGGACGGGGACGCCGACGTCGGGCCGGGCGGCGACGCGGTCGCGGCCCGGGAGGGCTACCGGCTCGACGTCCAGGACCGGGTCCGCATCGTCTCCCGCACCGATACCGGCGTGTTCTGGGGCACCCGCACGATGCTCCAGATGATGGCCGAGCGCTTCCCCGAGCGCGGCGTCCTGCCCGTGGGCGAGGCCGTCGACTGGCCGAACGTCGCCGTCCGGGGCTTCATGCTCGACGTCGGTCGCCGCTGGTTCGGCGAGACGTACGTGCAGGACATGGCCCGCGTGATGAGCTGGTACAAGCTGAACACGTTCCAGGTGCACCTCAACGACAACGAGATCTTCCCCGAGAACGACGACTGGTCGACGGCGCAGTCGGCGTTCCGGCTCGCCTCCGACGACCCGGAGCTCGCCGGGCTGGCGGCGGAGGACGGGTCGTTCACGCGGGCCGAGTGGGACGAGCTGGAGGACGTCGCCGCGGCGCACCATGTCACGGTCGTCCCGGAGATCGACAGCCCGGCGCACTCGCGGGCCTTCATCGAGTTCGACCCGTCGCTCGGGCTCGACGGCGGCGACTCCGACCACCTGGACCTGTCCAAGCCCGAGACCACGGCCTTCATGAAGGACGTGTTCACGGAGTTCACGCCGTGGTTCCGGTCGCCCACCGTGCACATCGGCCTCGACGAGTACCCGCGCGAGCTGGAGCCGGACTACCGCGAGTACGCGAACGCCCTCGCCGCGCACGTGCGCTCCCTGGGCAAGGACGTCCGCGCCTGGGGCAGCCTGTCGGTGATGGCCGGTGGCGCCGACGGCTACGACAAGGACGTCGAGATGGTGTCGTGGAACAACGGCTGGTACGGCGGCCGGACGGCGATCGATGACGGGTACCCCGTCGTCAACGCCAACGACGCCACGCTCTACATCGTGCCGTTCGCCGACTACTACCACGGTCATGGCCTCGACGGCCGGTGGCTGTACGACCAGTGGGAGCCGCACGTCTTCGGCGGCGGCCAGGACGTCGACCCCGACGACCCGCTGCTGCTCGGCGCGATGTCGGCGGTCTGGAACGACCTCGTGCACGAGGACTACGACGGGCAGGACGTGTACGGGCTGGTCGAGCCGACGTTCGGCCTGCTCGCCCACAGGATGTGGCGCGGGCCGGTGGCCGGCCTCGCCTACGACGACTTCATGGGGCGCGTCGAGCGTCTGGGGGTCGGCCCCGGCGTCGACGAGCTGACCACCACGCTCCTCGACCCGGGCGACCTCGGGCTGCCGGTCACCCTCTCCGCCCCGCGCGTGGTGGGCGAGGGAGACGACGTGACCGTGACCGCGACGATCCGCAACACCGGGACCATCCCGGTCTCGCTGCGGGAGACGACGCTCGCCGTGGACGGCGCCGAGCCCCTCGTCGGCGACGCGCGCCCGGAGCGCCTCGCGCCCGGCGGCAGCACGGAACGCACGTGGACGTTCGCGGCCGGGGCCGACAAGGCGTCGTTCACCGTGACGGCCACGGGGAAGCGCGGCAGAAACGACACCTCGGCGTCCGCGCGGTCGTCCGTCGCCGTCGTCGAGGCGGCGCCTCCGGGCACCGTCCACCTCTCGTTCGACGGCGTGGCGACGGCGTCCTCGGTGGAGGGCGGCCTCGATCGGCTGGACGCACGGCACGTCAACGACGGCGACCTCGGGACCCGGTGGGCGTCCGACTACTCCGACGACCAGTGGGTGCAGGTCGAGCTCGCGCAGCCGTCCGACGTCAGCGCGGTGCGGCTGTTCTGGGAGGAGGCGTGCGCCGAGCGCTTCGTCGTCCAGACGTCCGTCGACGGCGAGACCTGGACGGACTCCGCAACCGTCGACGAGTCGACCTGCGCGACGGACGACGTCGAGCTGACGGCGTCCGGACCGGTGTCGTTCGTCCGCGTGCAGGGCGTCGAGCGGGCCACGTCGTACGGGTACTCGCTCCACGAGCTGTGGGTGTTCGGCAACCCGGCCTGACGCTCCCCTCCGCGCGGTCGGCCGGCCGACGGCGGACGGCGCGCCGGGGTGCGGATGAGAGGTGCCTCATCCGCACCCCATGCACGGCTCATGGCAGCCTCCGACGCTCAGGGTGTCCGCACAGGAACGACACGGAGGTTTTCCGATGAGCACCACCACGTCCCGCACCCACCGCACCCGCCGGCTGGCGGCCCTGTCGCTCGCTACGCTCACGGCGGCCGGCCTGGGCCTCGCCACCACCACCTCCGCGCAGGCGGCGACCCCCACCTGCCAGGGCCTGCGAGCCACGATCGTCGGCACGAACGGCTCCGACGAGATCAACGGCACGTCGGGGCGCGACGTCATCGTCGCGCGCGGCGGGTCCGACGAGATCGACGGCCACGGCGGCAACGACGTGATCTGCGCGGGCGGCGGCAACGACGAGGTCGAGGGCGGCGCCGGGAGCGACCGCATCTTCGCCGGCAGCGGTCACGACGAGGTCGAGGGCGAGCGCGGCAACGACCGCATCGTCGGCGGCACGGGGCACGACGACCTGGAGGGCGACTCGGGCGCCGACCTCGTCAAGGGCGGCGACGGCAACGACCACATCGAGGGCGGCTCGGGCCGTGACCGCCTGCTCGGCCAGTCCGGTCGTGACCTCGTCGAGGGCGAGAGCGGGCGCGATCGCGTGAGCGGGGGCTCGGGCTCCGACGTCGTGCGCCAGGGCAGCGCGTCCGAGCGCACCGAGGACCGGTGGGACGACCGCTACCGCGACGACGACTGAGCCCGCCCCGCCGCGGTCGAGGTCGCGCCGTCGCCTAGAGTGACGCCGTGACCTCGACCGACGTGCTCGTCGCCGGCCCCGCGTCGTGGAACCGCATCGTCCACGTGGACGCCCTGCCGGACCCGACGCCCCACACGGTCTTCGCCCGGGACTCCTACGACACGATCGGCGGCACGTCCGCCGGCAAGGCGCTCAACCTCGCCGCGCTGGGCCGGACGGTCGCTCTCCGCACGGTGCTCGGCGCCGACGACGAGGGCAGGCGCGTCCGCGACGCCATGGCGGGTGCCGCCGGTGCCGGAGTGCGGCTGATCGCCGAGCCCTCGGCCGACGGGCGGTCGGAGAGCCACCTCAACCTCATGGCGCCCGGCGGCGGGCGGCTCTCGGTCTACCTGCGGGCCCCGGGCGACGTGCCCGCGGCGGGCCCGCTGTGGGACGAGACGCTCGCCGCGCTCGACGCGGCGCGGGCCGTCGTCGTCGACCTGGCCGCGCACTCCCTGCCGGTCCTGGCCGCCGCTGCGGCGCGCGGGCGCGACGTCTGGGTGGACCTGCACGACTACGACGGCGTCGCCGACTTCCACCGGCCCTGGGTCGACGCCGGCACCCACGTCTTCCTCAGCTCGGACCGGCTGCCCGGCTGGCGCGACTTCCTGCGCGCCCGGGTCGACGCCGGCGCGCGCCTCGCCGTGTGCACGCACGGCGCCGCGGGCGCGACGGCGCTGACGCCGGACGGCGGGTTCGTCGAGGTGGACGCCGTGCCGGTCGCCGACGTCGTCGACACCAACGGCGCGGGGGACGGCTTCTTCGCCGGCGTCCTCGACGCGCACCTGCGCGGGGCCGCGCTCACCGAGGCGCTGCGCGCCGGCGCCATGCACGCCGCCCGCGTGGTGCGCACCCCCGGCCTCGCGCCCGCGGGCTGACCGGGGGCGCTGCCGGCGCAGGGTTCAGGCCAGGCCTGCGTCGCGCGCGACGATCGCCGCCTGCATGCGCGAGACCACGCCGAGCTTGGCGAGCACCCGGGACACGTGCGTCTTGGCCGTCGCCTCCGTGATGACCAGCTCGGCCGCGATGCCCTGGTTCGACAGCCCGCGCCCGAGCGCCGCGAGCACGTCGACCTCGCGCGGCGTCAGGCCCACGAGCCGCGGATCGTCGGCACCCGCCCCGCTGCCGTCCTCGCCCGCGCCGGCCCCCGGCCCCGGTCCGCCCGGCCCGCCTGGCCCGCCCGCGAAGCCGGCGAGCACCCGCCGCGTCACCTCCGGCGCGAGCACGCCGTCGCCGGCCGCGACCCGGCGGACCGCGTCGACCAGCGCCGCGGGCTCGGCCGACTTGAGCAGGAAGCCGGCGGCCCCGGCGCGCAGGGCGCCGTCCACGTACTCGTCGAGGTCGAACGTCGTGAGCACCAGCACCTCGGCCAGGCGTTCGCCGACGATGGCGCGGGTGGCGGCGATCCCGTCCACGCCCGGCATGCGCAGGTCCATGAGCACGACGTCCGGGCGCAGCGCCCGCGCGTTGGTCACGGCCGCCGTGCCGTCGGCGGCCTCGCCGACCACCTCGACGTCCGGGGCGGCGTCGAGCAGCAGGCGGAGCCCCGCGCGGATCGCCGCGTGGTCGTCGGCGAGCAGCACGCGCACGGGCCTACCGGGCGACGACGTGCCGGGCGACGAGGGCGACGGCGCGGTCACGACGCCTCCTCGGGCACGGGCGCGACGGGGCCCGGCCGGTCCGCAGCGCCGTCCCCGGGGCGCGCCGCGAGCGGGACGACCGCGCGCACGACCCACCCGCCGTCGGGGTCGGGACCGCCGTCGAACGTCCCGCCGAGCACCTCCGCGCGCTCGCGCATCGTGAGGAGCCCGGTGCCCGCGCTGAGCGCGGGGACGGCGAGGGCCGCCGGGCTGCCGTCGGGGACGCCGTTGCGGACCTCCAGGACGACGGCCCGG
>NZ_BAAAPM010000003.1:1121139-1122378 GCF_039531145.1 Isoptericola hypogeus | reverse complement strand
GCGCGGCCGGTCCGCCCGGGCCGTCGGCGAGCGCGAGCCGCACGACGACGCGCGCCCCCGGAGCGTGCTTGCGGGCGTTGGTCAGGGCTTCCTGCGCGATGCGGTGGAGCGCCTGGCCCGCCGCGGCGGGCAGGGGGGTGGTCGCGACCCCGTCCGGGTCCTCGACGGCGACGTCGGCGCCGGCGGCGCGGGCCGCGTCGACGAGGTCGCCCAGGCGCTCGAGCCGGCCGGGTGCCGCCAGCGGGTCGCGCGGGGCGTCGGCGCGCAGCAGCTCGATCATCGACCGCATCTCCGTCAGCGACGCGACCGAGCTCGCGCGCACCTGCTCCAGCGCGGCCCGGTCCCGGCCGGCGTCGGACGGGGCGGCCAGGGCGGCGCCCGAGTGGATGGCGATGGTGGACAGGTGGGACGCGATGACGTCGTGCAGGTCGCGCGCCATCGCCGCCCGCTCCGCCTGCACCGCCTCGTGCCGGTCGAGCTCGGCGATGCGTGCCAGGTCGGACGCCCGCTCGCGCTCCAGCTCGGCGGCGCGCGCGGCCTCGTCGGCGCGGGCCCGCTCGAGGTCGGCGAGCTCCGACTTCTGCCGGACGTTGTCCGCCCACCACATCGGGACCAGCAGGACCGCCCCGAGCTGCAGCGCCCCGTACACGAAGTAGCGCACGTCGCGGGCCGCCTCGCCCGTGGCCACCGCCCCGACGACCGTCACCGTCACGGCCGTGCCCCACAGCCACGCCCGCGCCCGGGGCCCCGACCACAGCGCCGCCCCGTAGAGCAGGTCCCACAGCACGAGGACGACGGCGAGGCTGCCGCCCCACGACAGGTCCACGAGCGTCACGACGACCCCGCCCGCCAGCGCCAGCATCGGGTGCGCCCGCTTCACGAGGATGAGCGCGCAGCCGACGGCGAGCAGCGCCACGCGCCACCACGGCTCCGGCGCCGGGACGCCGAACGGCCCCTCCCAGCTGACGATGTCCACCAGCCCGACCTCGAGCAGCAGCCACCCGAGGACGAACGTCGTCACCGCCGTGACGACGTCCCCGCGCCGGTCGTCCGCGGTCACCACGACGCGCACGTCGCGCAGGAGGGCGCGCCACCGCGCCCGTTCGGCCGCGGGGCGCGCGGCGTCGTCGGCCGCGGGGCTCGCGGCCGGGGGAGGCCCGGCGGGCTCGACGCTCACCGTCCCATCCCAGCACAGCGGCCCCGGGCACGGGTCGTCCGAAGGGTGTACGCGGGGGCCGC
>NZ_BAAAPM010000003.1:1062505-1121093 GCF_039531145.1 Isoptericola hypogeus | reverse complement strand
CGCGGCCGGGCGCGAGAGGCTCGCCGCATGGAACTTCCCCTGGACCTCGGAGGGCTGGAGGGCGCCGGTCTCGGCGCCATGGCCGGCGCCCTGGTGATCCTCGCGCTGATCGACTCGACGAGCTTCGGCACCCTGCTCATCCCGGTCTGGCTGCTCCTCGCCCCGGGGCGGGCGCGGCCCGGGCGGATGCTGGCGTACCTGGGCACGGTCGCGGCCTTCTACCTCGTCGTGGGCGTCGCGGTGCTGCTCGGCGCCGGGGCCTTCCTCGACCGGTACGGGGACGCCCTGGACTCCCGCCCCGCCATGATCGTGCAGCTCCTGCTCGGCATCGGCCTCTTCGCCCTGAGCTTCCGCTTCGACGGCAAGAAGGCCCGCGCACGTGCCGAGCGGGAGGGTGCCCGGCCCGGGCGGCTCGTGCGCTGGCGGGAGCGGGCCATGGGGATCGACGGCGCGGCCGACGCCGGGACGGAGACCGGCGTCCCGTCGTCCGACCGCGGTGTGCCCGGCCTGACGGCGGTGGCCGCGCGCCCGCGGACGTCCCTGCTGCCGCTGATGGGCCTGGCGCTCGGCGCGGTGGCGCTCGAGGTCGGCACCATGCTGCCGTACCTCGCCGCGATCGGGCTGATCACGACGTCGGACCTCGCGACGGGGACGAGCGTCGGCGTGCTCGCGGCCTACTGCGTCGTCATGGTGGCGCCGGCGCTGCTCCTGCTGGTGGGACGCCTGGCTGCAGCGCGGGCGGTCGACCCGCTGCTGCGCAGGCTCGAGGCGTGGCTGTCCAGGAACGCCGCCGAGATGACCGGGTGGGTGCTCGGCATCCTCGGCGTGCTGCTCGCGCTGAACGCCATGGGCGGCCTCGGCTGGACGGGCTGACGGTCAGGCGCCGAGCTCGGCGAGCATGCGCCCGAGGTTCGCGCGGGCGGCGCGCTCGTGCGCCGCGACCCAGTCGCCGCGGTAGGCGCGCGGCACGACCTCCACGACCAGCAGGCACGCGAAGTACGCCCGGTACAGCCGCAGCCGCGTCCACGCGTCGGGATCGCCCGAGCCCAGGGCGCCGTCGCCGACCCCCAGGTCCCCACCCGCCGCCCGGTAGCCCGCCAGCAGGTCGGCGTCGACGGCGCCGACGCCGAGCTGGTCCGCCCCGACGAGCTCGAACAGCGGGTCGCCCCAGAGCGCGCGCTCGGCGTCGAGCACGCCCACCACCGCGCCGCCGGGGTCCACGAGCACGTTGCCCGGCCACAGGTCGGCGTGCACCAGGCGGGGCGTCGTGACGTCGGCGAGCAGGTCGCGGTACCGGGCCACGGCGTCGAGCAGCCGGCCGGAGGGCAGGTCGACGCCCCACCTCGCGGCGTCGTCGGCGACGGCGCGGACCATCGCCGTCACGGCGTCCGGCCACGAGTCGGCACCGAGCCGGGACTCGGGGGCGGGATAGCCGAACCGTCCGCCCGTGATCGCGTGCAGCCGGGACATGAAGGACCCCAGCGCGCGCCGCGCGCGGCGGGTCGCGGCGGCGTCGAGGTCGGCGGTGCTCCACAGGTCGCCGTCGAGGAACGTCACGACCAGCGCGTCGCCGTCCACGTGCTCGCGCGTCGTGTCGTGGCGCAGCACCCGCGGCACGGGCAGCCCGGCGGCGTGCGCGAGCCGGTCCACCGCCGCCTCCGTGCCCAGCACGCCGTGCTCGTAGCGCAGCAGCCGCGACGTGTCCGCGCCGGTCACCTTCACCACGACCCGCCGCCCGTCCGCGAGGTCCGCGCGCAGCACGCTCGCGAACAGCCCGCCCGGCAGCGGCTCCACGCGGGCGACGGCGCCCAGCGGCGCCACGAGCGCCGCGACCTGCGCGTCCGTGACCGCGGTCTTCGTGAGCATGGGCGCGAGCGTAGCCGAGCGGTCCGGCGCGCCGCGGGGTCTCAGACGAGAACGGCGGGCAGGTCCAGCAGCGAGTCGACGACGGTGGCCCGTGCGGCCTCGGGTCGCTCGGCGTGCAGGTACCCCCACGGCCCGCGGCGCAGCAGGATCGGCCGCATGCCGGCGTCGGCGGCGGGCAGGACGTCGTTGTCGAGGCGGTCGCCGACGTACGCGATCTCGGTGGCGGGGAGCCCGCTGAGCTCGGCGACCTTCGCGAAGAACTCCGGGTCGGGCTTCTGGACGCCCCACTCGTCGGAGGTGCGGATCGCGTCCACGGGCAGGTCCATCGCCTCGAGGGCGGCCCTGGCCTGCGGCGGCTGGTTGCCGGCGACGACGACGGCGAACCCCGCGGAGCGCAGCGCCGCCAGCGCCTCGCGCACGTCGGGGTAGAGGTCGTCGGCGTCGAAGTTCTCCCGCAGCCCGTCCGGGTCGTCCCGGGCCCAACGCTCGAGCTCGGCCGTCACGTCCACGTCCGGCCGCACCATCTCGAAGGCGCGCCGGTGGGAGAGGTCGAGCGCGGCGCACCCGCCGAGCACGCCGAGGAACGTCAGGGCCGGGACGCCGAGCCGGTCCGCCCACCGGGTCCAGATCCGGGTCTCGTCGATCAGGGTCTCGCCGACGTCGAACACCACCGCGCGCACCATGCCCTGGACCCTATCCGCCGAACATGCCCATCCTGCTCGCCGACCAGGTGGTTCCGCGGGGGACGGTGCGGCCGACCCCGGAGGAACCGCATGGTCGGCGACGTCGGCGGGCGGGGTCGGGGGGCCCGCGGGTAGCGTGTCAGCGTGAGGCCAGCCCCTGTTCAGCGTGCCGTCAGGAACGACGAGTAGCGTGCCGCGCATGCCCGAGGTCCCGATCCCCGTCACCCTGTCGACCGCGTCGGTGTACCCGCGCCGGGCGGCGTTCGCCTTCGAGGTCGCGGCGGAGCTCGGGTACGACGGCGTCGAGGTCATGGTGTGGTCCGACGAGGCGACCCAGGACCCGGCTGCCCTCTCCCGGCTGGCCGCCGACCACGGCGTCCCCGTCCGCTCGATCCACGCGCCGACCCTGCTGGTGAGCCAGCGGGTGTGGGGCCGGGCCCCGGAGTCGAAGCTGCGCCGCAGCGTCGAGATGGCGGGAGAGCTCGGCGCCGGCACGGTCGTCGTGCACCCTCCGTTCCGCTGGCAGTACAAGTACGCGCGCCAGTTCCAGGACCTGGTGCACGAGCTGAACGAGGCCGGCGAGGTGACGGTCGCCGTCGAGAACATGTACCCGTGGCGGCCGCGCTCCAAGGGCGACCGCGAGCTCAAGGCCTACCTGCCCGGCTGGGACCCCGCCGACCACGACTACGACGCCGTGACGCTGGACCTGTCGCACGCCGCGGTCGCGCAGCAGGACGGGATGGAGCTCGTCTCCGGGTTCGGCGACCGGCTGAGGCACGTGCACCTGGCGGACGGGACCGCCTCGGCCCGCGACGAGCACCTCGTGCCGGGACGCGGCGAGATGGCGTGCGACAAGGTCCTCGAGGAGCTCGAGCGGCGCGGGTTCGGCGGCGACGTCGTCGTCGAGATCTCCACGCGCAAGGCGCGCACCGCCCACGAGCGGCACGCCGACCTCGAGGCGTCGCTGAAGTTCGCGCGCGCCCACCTGGCGCCCGTGCCGCAGGCCTACCAGCCGCCTCCGCCGGAGCACCACCACCGGCCGGCGGACGCCTGGACGCCCGGCGGCTGAGCCCACAACGACGGTTGAGCTCGCCTGTGGCGTGGTCTCGACAGGCTCGACAGGCTCGACAGGCTCGACCGACGAGGTCGTCAGGCTCGACGAGCCCGACCGACGAGGTCGTCAGGCGGCGGCGGGCTGCGCGCCGACGGCCCGCAGCACGAACGCCTCCGCCGCGCGGATCGCGCGCTCCCGGGAGGCGGGGTCCTCGGGGATGAGGCGACCCGACAGGCACGCGTTGACGAGCTGCACGGTGGGCTCGATGTCCTGCTGGGGGAACTCGCCCTCGGCGACGCCGGCCCGCAGGATCCGCTTGAGGATCGACTCGACGATCTCCGCGTGCTCGCGCAGGCGCGCCTGCGTGGTCCGCGAGAGCACGGTGCGCAGGTCCGGCCCGGGAGCCAGGTGGAAGACGCGCGCGAGCTGCGCCTGCTGGCGGATGTAGGTGCGCAGCTGCTCGACGGGGTCGGCCACCTCCGCGAGAGCACGCTCCAGGGTCTGCGCGTACTGCTCGGTCTCGTGGGTGATGAAGCCCAGCAGCAGCGCCTCCTTGTCGGGGAAGTGGTTGTAGACGGCGGTGCGCCCGACCCCCGCCGCGGTCGCGATGTCGGCGAGGGTGACGGAGTCGAAGCCGCGCTCGGCCATCAGCGTCGACAAGGCGGTGAACAGCTTGTGCCGGGTCATCTGGCGGTGCTCGTGCAGGCTCTTCCCGATGATCTTGGGCATGCTGACATCATAGGCATCCGTCGTCAGTACCCCGGTCCACCCCTGGGGGCTAGGGTGCCGCTGTGACCGACTCCACGGCGGCCCCGGCGCCGCAGCCCGACCGCATCGTCCCCGACACCAAGGACTGGACCTGGGTGCTGTCCGAACCGTGCCCGGAGTGCGGGTTCGTGGCCGCCGACGTCGAGGTCGCGGCCGTCGGCGAGGCGGTCCGCGGGAGCCTGCCGCGGTGGCGCGCGGTGCTCGGGCGCCCCGACGTGGCGGCGCGCCCCGACCCGCGGACCTGGTCGCCGCTGGAGTACGGCGCCCACGTGCGGGACGTCTTCCGGGTCTTCGACGAGCGGCTCGCGCTGATCCTGATCGAGGACGACCCACTCTTCGCCAACTGGGACCAGGACGCCGCTGCCCTCGAGGGCGACTACGCGCACCAGGACCCGCCGGCGGTCGCGGACGAGCTCGAGCGCGCCGGCCGGGCGGTCGCCGCCCGGTTCGACGCCGTCGCGCCCTCCGACGAGGGGCGCGGCGGACGCCGGTCCAACGGGTCGGTGTTCACGGTGCGCACGCTCGGGCAGTACTTCCTGCACGACGTCGTCCACCACCTGCACGACGTGCGCGCCTCACCGGGGGAGCCGGACAGGGGAGCCGACCGAGGCGTCACGCGGAGGTAACACCCCCGACACACGGCGGATCCCTTCGCGCCGGTACGTTCCGCGCATGGACCCGGTCCACGCGCTCGTCCCCGCGGAGCACGCGTCCGATCACCTGCTCGTCGTCCCCGACGCGGCCGGTGTCCCGGAGATCCCCGGGCTCGCCTTGGCGTGGTTCGACGACGCCGCCTGGCTGCGCCCGCCCCGGGCTGCCGCCGCGACCGGGATCGTCGTCGGAGCCCGGTTCCGCGGCATGCGCCCCAGGGCCGACGGCGGCGCCGTCCCCGGGACGCTGCGCCTGGGCGACGCGTACCGCGCGACCGGCCCGTTCCCGGTCCCGGAGGACGCGGCGCACGCCTTCGGGCTGCCGGGCCCGGCGGTCGCCTGGGCGCTGGGGCGGACGGACGGCACGCTGGACCGGCGCGGCGCGCGCCCGGCGTCGTACGACGACCGCGACGGGATCGGCCGTGCCTTCCCGGGTGGGGTGCCCGAGGGCGAGGAGCTGCGGGTGGTGCGCTGGGCGGTGGCCGTGGCCCGCCGGGCCGGCGGCATCGTGCTCGCGGACGGGGGCCGGCTCGTTCGCCCCGACCCGTCGGCCGCGGTGGACCTCGCGCTGTGGACGTCGTCGGTGCTGCCGCCCGCGGACCTGCTCGCGGTCGTCCGCTCCCTGGTCGCGACGGCGCGCGCAGTCGCGGAGGACGGGAGCGCCGGGCCGTCGGGGTACCGGGTCGTGGCTGCCACGCCCTACGACGGGACGACCGTGGCGGACGTGGTCCGGGCGGCCGGGCTGCCGCCGGCGCTCGCCGGGTTGGAGCCCGCACCCGGGACGGTGGTCTACCGCGTCCGGTGGGCGCCGCAGGACGAGTACGAGCTGCAGGTGGAGCACCCGTCGGGGCTGCACCTGATCGCACGGGCCCGGATGCGGGCGCTGCACGCGCGGCTCGTGCTCGCGCTCCAGCGCCGCGTCGGGGGGACGGCCGTCGACGATCACGGCTTCGTGCTCCCCGCCGAGGAGCTGGAGCGGCGCACGGCCGAGGTGTCCGGAGCGCGCCCCTGGGTGTGAGGCCAGGGGACCGCCTGGCCAGAGGTTATCCACAGGTGTGTGGACAAGTCGCGTGGAAACGAGTGTGACGCCGCTCACCTGCGACGTTCCTCTCTCGAGCCTCCTCGACGGGGCGTGCCGCGGTGGTCCGGGCTCGCCGCGCCGGTCCGCGATGAGGGGCAAACCCGCGAGATCCTGCGGGTTCTGCCCGGGCCGGGGCTCTGGCCGGGCCCGCGTTGACCGTCCGGGTCTGCATCCTGGACCGCTCGGGGCCCGGCCGGCCGGAGCGTTCGTCCACAGATTTGTTCCACAGGCCTGTGGGCGGTGTGGGCATTCCGGGGCTGCTCCTGTGGACGAACCTGTGGTCGGCCGGGCGCCCTCGAAAAGATGCTCCACACCCCTTGCACCACCCCGGATGCAGGTCTAGAAACGTGCCTACCGGTCTCGTGGAGGTCGGGTCGCCGATCCCCTGCTCTGCACGGTCGCGGCCCCCTTCCAGGAGACGTCGGTCGACCGGAGAACGACGGGCCGTCCCGTACCGCGGTGCGGGCTGCGGGTGACGACGCAGGTGCCTGTACGGGGCCGGAAGACCACCCGCGTCCGGTGGCTCGTGGAGAACGGGACCCGGTGAGGCGACGACGCCCTGGCGTCGAGCGACATGCCTCACGGGATCCGACGGGTCGCCGGGGCCGTGACGTCGACCACGGCGCCCCTGGTCCCCGGGATCGTCGACCAGGGGTACGCGGTATCTCCGAGGCCCCCCGGCCGCCCCGGGGGGCCTCGGCACCGGACCCTCGGCGCCCGGGCCGACGGGCCCCGCCCTCGTGAGACGCTCGGAGCCATGAGCAACCTGGAGACCCGCCCGGCCGAGCGCACCTGCACCGCGGGCGAGCGGCATGCCGGCGTCGAGCTGCTCTCCGCCCGCGACGTGCCGCTCGGCGGTCCCCGCGCGATGACCGTGCGGCGCACCATCCCGCAAAGGCAGCGTTCCCTCGTCGGCGCGTGGTGCTTCTGCGACCACTACGGGCCGGACGACGTCTCCCGCTCCGCAGGCATGCAGGTGCCGCCGCACCCGCACATCGGGCTGCAGACGGTGTCCTGGCTGTTCGCGGGCGAGATCGTGCACCGCGACTCGGTCGGCTCGCTGGTCACGGTGCGGCCGGGGGAGCTGAACCTCATGACCGCGGGCGCCGGCATCTCCCACTCCGAGGAGTCGCCCGCGCAGGGGCGCCCGCCGTCGCTGCACGGCGTGCAGCTGTGGACCGTGCTGCCCGCCGCGCACGCGGACGTGGCACCGCACTTCGAGCACCATGCCGACCTGCCGGCGGCCGACTCCGACGGCGCCCGGGTGCAGGTCTTCCTGGGGTCGCTCGGCGTCGCCGGGCAACGGCTCGACTCGCCGGCCCGCACCTACAGCCCGCTGGTGGGCGCCCAGCTCGACCTGGCGGCCGGGGCGAGCGTCGAGCTCGAGACGGACCCGGCGTTCGAGCACGCGCTGCTCGTGGACGCCGGGGACGTCACGCTGGACGGCGACGCGGTCCCGCCGGCCGTGCTCGGCTACGTCGCGCCCGGCCGGGACCGCCTGGTCGTGACGGCCGGCGACGGGCCCGCGCGGGCCGTGCTCATCGGCGGCGAGCCGTTCGACGAGGACGTCCTCATGTGGTGGAACTTCGTCGGCCGCACGCACGAGGAGATCGTGCGCGCCCGCGCCGACTGGACGGCCCAGGTCGCCGAAGGGGACGACGGGGGCACGCGCTACGCGGCGGGCGCGGTCGACCGTCGGTTCGGCCAGGTGCACGGGTACGACGACGGCCCGCTGCGCGCGCCCGCCCTGCCCGACGTCCGCCTGCGGCCGCGGGCGCGCCCCGAGGCGTGAGGGCGGCCGCCCCGGATCAGCTCCGGGGGAACGTCACCCGGACCCGTGCGGTCGTGCCCGACGTCGCGACGACCTTGATGCGCATCGCGTCCGTGCGGGTGGTGAAGGTGCCGCCCTCGGCCAGGGACGACCGGCGTCGCGCCTGGGGCCCCGTCGGGACGATCAGGTGCTCGCCGGGGAGCGCCCAGGATGACCGGCTCCCGGCGACGCGGCTGATCGTCACCCCGTACCGCACGGTGTAGTCGGCGGCCGCGCGCCAGGGCAGCCCGCCGAGGTACGGGTAGCTCACGCCCGGGACCGGCGGCCGCAGCTCGACGAAGTAGTCCTGCCCGCCACGAGGGTCGACGGCCCGGACCAGGGTCGGCAGGCTGTTGTCGCGGTGTCGCGCCGCGATCCGCACCGTGCGGTTGCCGCCCGTGCGGGTGACCGTCACGGTCTCGGCGCGGGGGAGCACGCCGAGCCGACGCTTCTGCGCCCCCGACAGCGGCGCCGTGCCGACGGCGGCGAAGTCGGCGCCCATGAGGTCGAGCGGGTCGAGCCCCTCGGCGGCGCCGCACCGTCGCGACTTGAAGCTGCCGTCGGCGTCCCCCTCGCACCAGCCGACCCCGGAGTGCGCGAGCCCCAGGTTGTGCCCGAGCTCGTGCGCGAGGGTCGCGACCCCGGACCGGTACTGGGCGTGGCCGAAGCGCGAGCCGCGCTCCGCGCCGTCGGGACCGCCGAAAAGCGAGAACGACCAGCCGCCCGGGTTGTCGCGGCCCGCCGTGCTCGGCACCGAGCCGAGCCCCAGCGTGCCGCCGCAGGTGGCGAGGTACCTGCTGCCGTCCGGGTGGTCGCCCCGGCGGTAGGGGTACAGGACCACCAGGTGCTCCCGCGTGCCGGGGCCGCGCGTGCTCGAGGTGTACCAGCCCGAGCCGTAGTGCCTCGAGCCGCCGACCCTGACCTGGCGCAGGATGCCGTCGGTCGTCGTGCACGACCCGTCGCCCGTCTTGATGCGCTCGACCGCGCCGCGGCGGACGAACCGGATCCGGCCGCCGGACTGCTGGGACCAGTACGCGGAGACCTTGGCCAGCAGGGTGTCGACGTCCGCGTCCCGGATCCACCGGCCGACGTTCGCCTTCGTGGCCCCTCGCGGTGTCGCGACGACGATGTCGACGGGGTGCGTGCTGCGGTCGGGCGCGGCACGCAGGCCGTAGCTGCGGGCCCGGTCGCCGTCGCCGACGGCCGACTCCCACGGCACGACATCGTCGCTCTCGGGGAGGGTCGGTGGCAGGTCGGGCCGGGGGGCCGGGGACGCCGCCGCCGGGGCGGCCGCGACACGGGTCGCCGTCGTCGGCGACGCGGCCGGCGACGTGACGGCGGGCGCTCCCGCCGCGGCGAGCGGCTCGATCAGCAGCGCGGCGAGGGCGAGCGAGACGACGGTGACGGTGGTGCGGCGGTGCGACATGCTTCCCCCAGGCCTGCGAACGGTGGGAGCACCGTAACCATCGGCCCCGACATCCGCCCCCGCCCGGACCGGGCGAACCTGGCCACCGGGCGGGATTTCACCCGTCAGAGCAGCCGCAGCTCGACGACCGGCACCACGCGCCTCCAGTTCGGCTCGCCCCGCTCCCGGGCCAACGGCTCCGCCCACTCGGTCAGGACCGGCCGCAGGGCCCGCCACGGTCCGGGGTGGGCCGAGGTGTAGGCCTGCAGGGTGGCTGCGCCGTCGTCGGGGGTCATGGTCGTGGCCCGCGCGCGGGCGTCTCGGCGCCTGCCGACGGAGACGAGCAGGCGCGGTTCGGCCTGGACGTTGCGGTACCACTGCGAGCGGGGGCCGAGGCCGGCGACCACGACGACGCGGTCCGGCGCGGGGCGGTCCACGACCTCCAGCACGACGTACCTCGGCTCGCCGCTGCTGCGGCCGCGGTGCTGGAGCATCAGCAGCCGTCCGCCCGCGAGGGAGCCGAGCCCGGCCCGGAACAGCCAGATCGGAGAGCGGGCGAACCAGCGGGCGTGCAGCAGGCGCGAGGCGAGTCCCATCCCCGGGACGATACCGACGCCGTCCGCCGCTCTCACCAGGGGGAACTCGCCGCCTCCCGCGACGTCCGCCGAGATGCCTGCTGCGGGTCTCGCCCTAGACCTAGCCTGTGATCGCGGTCACGTTTAGTGTCGGGGTGCATCGCCGACTCGGCGGCCACCCCGGCGAGTCGCTCACTCGAATCGAAAGGGAACTCGCGTGAGATCACCCAAGAAGTCCGCCGGGCTACTCGCCCTGGCGCTCACAGCGGGGCTCGGCGTCACCGTCGCCGCCGGCCCCGCCACCGCCGTACCGCCGGTCGGTGACCCGTCCGCACCACGGGCGGCGTCGCCCTCCGACTCCCTGCCGAACCCGATCAGCGACAAGCAGAGCGGGCTGCGTCAGGAGGCCGTCGCGCAGATCCTCAAGGGAGAGGTGAAGCCGAGGACGGTCAGCGGCAACTCGGTCGTCCGGCTCGGCTCGGAGCCGGCCGCCGCGTCCTCGGAGAAGAACCGGGCGCGCAGCGCGGCCGCCAAGCAGCCGCAGTACGTCGAGCTCGACAACGAGCGCACCGACCGGGTGTTCGTGCTGCTCGTCGAGTTCGGCGACCGGCGCCACCCGGACTACCCCGACGTGGACTCCGACCCGGACGTCGCGGGTCCGGCCCGCTTCGACGGTCCGCGCTTCAACGAGATCCCGGAGCCGGCGCCCGACGACAACTCGACCCAGTGGAGGCCCGAGTACACGCCGGAGTACTACCACGACCTGTACTTCGGCGAGGGCGAGGACGTCGAGTCGCTGAAGACCTACTACGAGAAGCAGTCGTCCGGCCGCTACTCGGTGGACGGCCTCGTCACCGACTTCACCACGGTGCGGTACAACCAGGCCCGCTACGGCCGGGACCTCTGCGGGGGCAACGTCTGCAACAACACCTGGGCGCTCGTCGAGGACGGCATGCGGCAGTGGGTCCGCGACCAGCGGGCGGCCGGTATGACGGGCCGCCAGATCCGCGAGGAGCTGGCCACCTTCGACATCCGCGACCGCTACGACTTCGACGGTGACGGGAACTTCGACGAGCCGGACGGCTACGTCGACCGGTTCCAGATGGTGCACGCCGGCGGCGACCAGGCCGACGGCGACCCCATCTACGGCGAGGACGCGATCTGGAGCCACCGCTGGTACACCAACTTCCAGGACCAGGGCACGACGGGTCCGCCGCAGAACCTCGCCGGGGGCACCCAGATCGCCAACACGGGCATGTGGGTGGGTGACTACACCGTGCAGCCCGAGAACGGCGGCCTGTCCGTCGTCGCCCACGAGTACGGGCACGACCTCGGCCTGCCGGACCACTACGACACCGCCGCCAGCGGCGACAACCCGGTCAGCTGGTGGACGCTGATGGCCCAGAGCCGCGTCTCCGCCGCGGGCGACCGTGGCATCGGCACCCGCCCCGCCGACCTCGGCGTGTGGGACAAGCTCCAGCTCGGCTGGCTCGACTACGAGACGGTGGTCGCGGGGCAGAAGCGGACCATCGACCTCGGCCCGCACGAGTACAACTCCTCCAAGGCGCAGGGCGTCGCCGTCGTCCTCCCCGACAAGGAGGTGACCACCGAGCTGCCCACGCCCGCCGAGGGGGAGCAGCAGTGGTGGAGCGGCGCCGGTGACGACTACCGCGCGAGCATGTCGAGGGCCGACCTCGCCGTCCCGGCGGCGGGGGGCCAGCTGGACCTGAAGCTGGCCTTCAACATCGAGGAGGACTTCGACTACGCCCACCTCGAGGTGGAGTCGCCCGCCGGCAGCGGCAACTGGGTGGCGCTGCCCACCGACCAGGTCGACCCGGACACCGACGGCGACCCGGCCGACCCCAACCCCGACGCCGAGACCGGCATCGACGGCCTCAGCGACGGCTATGTCGACGCGAGCTACGACCTGGCGCCGTTCGCCGGCCAGACGATCGGCTTCCGGGCCCGCTACATCACCGACGGTGCGGCACAGGGCCAGGACCCGGGCCTGGGCTGGTCGGGTCTGATGGTCGACGACATCACCGTGACCTCCGGCGGGGAGACGATCTTCGCCGACGGCGCGGAAGAGCCGCCGAACGGCTGGGACCTCGACGGCTTCACGGCCGTCGGCGCCGAGGAGACCGCGGTCTACGACCACTTCTACCTGGCGAGCAACCGGGCGTACGTGTCCTACGACCGCTACCTCAAGACGGGGCCGTACAACTTCGGCTTCCCGGCGCAGCCCGATCGGGTGGAGCACTTCCCCTACCAGAACGGGCTGCTGGTCAACTACTGGGACACCTCGTTCACCAACAACAACACCAGCCAGCACCCGGGCCAGGGCCTGGTGCTGCCGGTGGACGCGAACCCGCAGGTGAACTACAACCTCGAGGGCCAGCCGTGGCGCGGTCGTATCCAGACGTACGACGCCACGTTCGGCCTCGAGCGCGTGGACTCGTTCACGCTGCACGTGAACGGCAAGCCGAGCTATGTGCGCGGCGGGGCGGGCAACGCGGTCTTCAACGACTCGGACCCCGACCGCTACTTCACGCCGTACGCCGACGCGGGCCTGCAGCGGGTCGGAGTCAAGGTGGCGGGCGCCGGGGTGAAGATCAAGGTGCTCGAGCAGAATGGTTCCACCATGAAGATCCGCGTGTCCTGACCGGTACGCGCTGACCGAGGGGCCGGGAGCCGAGGGCTCCCGGCCCCTTCGTCGCGCCTCGTCTGGCGGCGGGTCAGGGGGACGCCGGAAGCTCCTCGGCACGCTCGACCAGGACGACGGGGTAGCCGCCTGCGGTCGCGTCGGGCCGGGACCGGCCGGTGACCTGCACGTGCTCGCCTGTCTGCAGCGACGTCGCCACGTCGCCGGTCAGGGCCCACGCGATGTCGTTGTCGTCCCGCAGCACGACGTACCCGTCGAGCGAGTCGACCACCACGCCGACCAGTCGCAGCTTGGTCCCGGCGTCGCTGGGGACCGTGGGCGGCGCCGTCGGGAGGATCGGGCCGGGCAGCGACCCGGACGGGGACGGGTCGTGCGGCGGCGCGGGGGGCTCTTCGGTGGTCGGCGTCGCGGCCGGGCTGCCGCCGGCCTCCTCGGGGGACGCCTCCTCGGGGGACGGGCCGCCGCACGCCGCCGCCGACAGCAGCACCGCGAGGAGTGCCGGGGCCAGGACGGGCCGGCGGCGTCGCGTCGTCCTCATGTGGATTGGACGAACTGCGACCCCGTCCGGTTCCCGTCCGCGACGTGCCCTCGCTCGGTCAGAGGCCGTCGCCGACCAGACCGGCGCCGAAGGTCGAGGCGCCGACGTCGTCAGGGGCCAGCCCGCGCGGCGCGCCCCCGTCGGACGGGATCACGGCGACCAGTCCGTCGGGGTAGCCGACGTCGGTGGGGGAACCGACGAGCAGGGCCTGCTCGCCGGGAGCGGTGATGACCGAGATGGCCAGCCCGAACTTGTCGCCCGCCTGCGGTGCCCCCGGCACGCCCGGGCTGGACTGGCTGTAGCCGGTGTCGTCGGCGGCGTCGAAGATCGGGACGACCTGCACCAGGCCGGTGTTCGTCGCGGTGCCGTCCTCGCCCGGGACGGCGACGGCGAGCCGGGACCGGTTGTCCCAGGTCGTGGGAGGCACCCAGGCGACGACCTGACCGAACAGGTCGCCTGCCTCGGCGGCGCCGTCGACGCCGCTCGTGTCCTGGTTCAGCGCGATGCCGGGCACCAGCGAGGTCCCGCTGGCGTTGAACACCTGCGCCCATCCGGCGTCGGCGTCGCCGCCGATGTCCTCGCGCGGGATGCCGACCGCGAGACGCCACACCGATCCCACGAGGGCGGCGTCGAGGCTGTGGCCGAACCGGTCACCCTGCTCGATGCTCCCCGGCACATCCGGGCGGCCCTGGTCCAGCAGGAACGCGTCCTCGGGCTCGTCGAAGTACACGTCCTCGAGCACGGTGACGTCCCCGGCGTTGCTGACGCTCCCGATGTCCTCGTAGGGGGCTCCGACCGCGATGTCGACGACGTCGGCGAATCCCGTGAACTGGCCGATCGCGACCGACGTGCCGAGCTGGTCACCGGGCTCGGACGCACCGGGGACCGTGGGGCTGTCGGAGGTATACCAGATGGTGACGCCGCCGCCGTCGAAGGGCACCCGCGCGGCGACCGCTCCGGCGTCGGCGTCGCCACCGACGTCGCGGCCGGGAACCCCGATCGCGAGCGCGTACGCGTCGGGCGCCGGCGTGCCGCCCTGACCCACGTCCTCCTTGACGTCCAGCGCGTGGCCGAACCGGTCGCCCGCGACCGTGGACATGCCGAAGTCGCTGGCACGGAACCACGTCCCGTCGAAGGCACCGAGGCCGCCGACGCCGCCCCGGAACAGGTGCACCGCCCCGGCGTCGGCGGTGGCCCCGACGTTCTCGTACGGGGTGCCGACCAGCAGGTCGGAGTAGCCGTCGCAGTCGATGTCGGCGCTGGCGAGAGCGAAGCCGAACCGGTCGCCGGCGCTGCTGCCGTCAATGGAGGCGAGGTCGTCCTCGCTCAGCGTCTCCGCCGGGCCGTCGCCGATGGTGCCGGCCCCGGTGCCGTAGCTCACGGTGATCGTGCCCGCGTTCAGCTGCCCGTCGACCGTGGCTGTCGGGTCGCCGACGACGAGGTCCGGCCGGCCGTCCCCGTCGAAATCGGTCTCCACCCCCGCCGCGCAGAAGTCGGGAACGTCCGCGTGCGCCCGTGGGGCCGGCTGCGCGACCGCGCTCGCCAGGACCAGGGCGACGGCTGCCGTCGCGATCAGTCCGAGCCTCGGTGCGCGCATCCTCGTGGTCGATGTCATCGTGCCCTCCATGACCGGTCGGCATCGTTGCCGACGTATCTCAAGAGGGCCACGCGGGACCGGGTGATACCCGGGCGATGCGCAGGTCCGCGGACGGCGACCGGACGGAACCAGCGCGTGTCCGGTCCGGCCGCGTGGTGGACGCCGGTCGACGCCGAACCCGTCGGCGACAAGAAACCCCGGGGCGGAGGCGGAGCCTCTGACCCGGGGTTCTTCGTGGAGCGGGTGACGGGAATCGAACCCGCGCTATCAGCTTGGGAAGCTGAAGTTCTACCATTGAACTACACCCGCGCAGCAGCACCGTGACGGTGTGCGCGCCCCGATCATACCCAACTCGCCCGGATGCACCGAACCGGCACGTCACGGCGTGGTGAGCAGCCGGTACCGGTGCAGACGACGACCCGCGGCGCGGCTGCTCGCCTTCACCGCGTCGACCGTCAGCACCTTCACCGGGCTGTACCAGGACTGCGACGGCTTGTGCAGTGCCCAGCCGTCCCCGAGGGTGATCGCCGCGTGCTCGACCTGGCCGGCCGGAGAGCGCCAGACCAGCACCGTCCCGGGGTGGTCGTCCGGGCGGGATCGTCGGGGCAGCGCGACCGCCCGCTCGGCCAGCCAGCGCTCGAACGGCTCGCGCTGCATCCACTCGTGCTCGGCCCCGGCCACGCCGGCCGCTGCCATGACGGTCCCGAAACAGTTCGGGCCGCTCGCCGCGGGGAAGCGCCCGGCAAGCCCTCGCGCGCCGGGCAGGCCGCTCGCGGCGGCGTGTGCCCAGGCCGCGTCGGGCACCGCGTCGTGCCGGCTCGGGCGCACGCCGTCCTCGACCCAGCGGACCATCCGGGCGTCGAGCCGGCCGGGGTCGGCGGCGGACGGCCAGTGATGACGCTCCGGCTGCGCCTGGCGCACCGCGGCCCGATCGGACGCGCTCATCGCCCGGAACGTGGCCTCGTCGATCCAGCCCAGGACCGCGTCGTCGGGCACACCGAAGAGGCCGAAGGTGTCGCGCAGCTCAGGCGAGAGGCGGCCGCGGTCGTCGAGCGCGCCGACCGCTTCGGCCTGCCGCGGGGTCAGCACGTACGGCTGCCGGGGCGGCGCGAACCATCCTCTCCAGCGCTGGGCGAGGCTGGCGGGGACCTCGATGTTCAGTACCTGCACGGCGAGGAGCGTAGCCGCGGCCTCCCGCCCTGCGCCGCCTGTCGGACGGTGGGGCGCCGCCCGCCGTCGGCGACTACCGTGTGGGCGTGCTGCTCTCCGACCGTGACATCCGTGCCGAGCTCGACGCCGGGCGGGTGGTGCTCGACCCGCTGGACCCGGACATGCTCCAGCCGTCGAGCATCGACGTCCGCCTGGACCGGTACTTCCGGCTGTTCGACAACCACAAGTACCCGTTCATCGACCCGTCCCAGGAGCAGCCGGACCTGACGCGCCTCGTGGAGGTCTCGCCCGACGAGCCGTTCGTGCTGCACCCGGGGGAGTTCGTGCTCGGCTCCACGTTCGAGTCGGTCACCCTGCCCGACGACGTCGCCGCCCGCCTGGAGGGCAAGTCGTCCCTCGGCCGGCTCGGCCTGCTCACGCACAGCACGGCCGGCTTCATCGACCCCGGCTTCGGCGGGCACGTCACGCTCGAGCTGAGCAACGTCGCGACGCTGCCGATCACGCTGTGGCCCGGTATGAAGATCGGGCAGATGTGCTTCTTCCGGCTCTCGTCGCCGGCCGAGCACCCGTACGGCTCGCAGGCCTACGGCTCCCGGTATCAGGGGCAGCGCGGCCCCACGGCCAGCCGGTCCTGGCAGTCCTTCCACCGGACGTCGCTCTGAGCACCCCGCGGGTGCCGGCGACGGGGCAGGGGGCGTTCCGGGACGGCGGCCGACGTCGCTACGCTCGGTCCCGCCGCGCCAGCGGCGGGGGGCGCACGCCCTCGTCCCGGAAGGAGCCCCGCCTCATGGCCACCCACGCCGACCTCCCCCCGGTGCCGCCGACCGCGGCCCAGGGACACCAGGCGCGTCACCTCCTGGGCGTTCCGGCGGACGTCGTCGTCGACGAGCTCGAGGTGCTCGCGATGTCCCGCTTCGCGGGCACGCGCTGGGACGTGGTCCCGACCGACCTGCCCGGGGTCGAGGTGCCCGTCGGGCGGATGGCGAACCCCGGCGAGCCGGGAGTGCTGCGCCTGTCCCGCCACAGCACCGTCACCGGCCCGTTCGCGCCGCAGGGCAGGCGCCTCGAGACCGGGCTGCCGTCCGGCACGGCGATGGTCTTCGACGTCGTGTGCCCCCGCGAGCGCTGGGACACCCCGCAGCGCTTCGGCGGCGACCGCGACGGCCTGGCGCGCGCCTTCCCGGCCGGGCTGCCGAACCGCGAGGAGGAGCGGGTCGTCGGCTGGCTGGTCCAGGCGGCGCGGCGCCTCGGCGGCTCGGTGCGGCTCGACGTCGCGGGCACGTGGGACGACATTGACGGCGGGCGTCGTGCGCCCGGCGCGGGCGTCGTGCTCACCCCGGACCCGGGTGCCGCCGTCGACCTCACGGTCTACTCCGACGTCTGGCTCGACCCGCAGGCCGCCCACCGCGTGCTGCAGGCCGTGCACCCGCGCGTCGTGCTGGCCACCGAGGGGAAGCCGTACCAGGGGCCGCCCCAGGGGATCGCGGAGCGGCCGCTCTACCCGGGCGAGGCGCTCGACGACGACACCCGCCGCGAGCTGCACGCCCGCGCCGACGACTTCGACATCGCCGCGCTGCAGGAGCCGATGGTGCTCGATGCGTACGGGCTCGTCACCGACCTGGGCGTGGACGGGTCGATCACGGTCGAGGTGGAGGGCGAGGAGCGGCTGCCGCTGCTCCTGCGCGACCTGCCGTGGGCGAGGTCGGGAGCCGTCTGCTACCACGTGCGCTGGGACGCGCCGGACCTCGTGGAGTCGCAGCGGGAGTTCCCGCAGCCGGCGCTCGTCGTCGCGCGCAAGCGTGCCGCCGACATGGTGGGGAAGCTGGCCGCGGCCATCCACCGCGCTACGGGCGGGGAGATCGCCGACGAGGGCGACTTCCTGCTGGACCCCGAGGACCTGTAGCTCGCCGCCGGTCGCGCAGGCTCGACCGCCGTCGTGATGACGCAGTTCACAGGCCCGCGTCACGAACCTGGCGGCATGGTCACCCGGGCGTGACGATAGAGTAAAGCCCTCGCCCCGCCCCTCTATCGGACGGAGTGCTGTGCTTCCAGTGCTGCTGCTCACCTTCCTGCTGGCCCTCGCGGCGCCGGCTCTCGTGGCATGGCTGGGGCGGCGGGCGTTCTGGGTCCTCGCGATCGGTCCGGCGGCGGCCGCGGGCTACGCCCTGGCGCAGACGCCGCGGGTCACCGCCGGCGACTTCCCCGTCTCGAGCACCCCGTGGGTGCCGGGCCTCGAGCTGTCCCTCGACTTCCGGCTCGACACGCTGTCGTGGCTGATGCTGCTCGTCGTGGGTGGGGTGGGCGCGCTCGTCCTGCTGTACTGCTCCGCGTATTTCGCGCGCGACGCGTTCGGCACCGGCCGGTTCGCGGCCGTCCTCACCGCGTTCGCCGGGGCGATGGTCGGCCTCGTCACCGCCGACGACCTGCTGATGCTGTTCGTCTTCTGGGAGCTGACCACGGTCTTCTCCTACCTGCTGATCGGGCACTACGCCGACCGCAAGGCGTCGCGCCGCGCCGCGATGCAGGCGATCGTCGTGACGACGGCGGGCGGGCTGGTCATGCTGGTCGGCCTCATCGTGCTGGGCGTGTCGACAGGCACCTGGCGCGTGTCGGAGGTCGTGGCCGACCCCCCGACGGGCACCGCCGCGGCCGTGGCGGCGGTGTGCCTGCTGGCCGGCGCCGCCACGAAGTCCGCGCTCATCCCGTTCCACTTCTGGCTCCCCGCGGCGATGGCCGCCCCGACGCCGGTCTCGGCCTACCTGCACGCGGCGGCGATGGTGAAGGCCGGGGTATACCTGGTGGCGCGGTTCGCCCCCGGCTTCGCGGACTTGCCCGTGTGGCGCTGGCTCGTCGTGGTGCTGGGCGGCGGCACCCTGCTGCTCGGCGGCTACCGCGCGCTGCGCCAGCACGACCTCAAGCTCGTGCTCGCGTTCGGCACCGTCTCCCAGCTCGGGCTGATCGTGCTGCTGCTCGGCCTCGGCTCGAAGGCGCTGGCCCTGGCCGGCCTCGCCCTGCTGGGCGCCCACGCGATGTTCAAGGCGGCGCTGTTCCTCGTCGTCGGCGCGATCGACGTCGCGACCGGCACCCGCGACCTGCGCCGGCTGTCGGGCCTGTGGCGCACGATGCCGTTCACCACCGTCGCGGGGGTGCTCGCCACCGCGTCGATGATCGGGTTCCCGCCGTTCGCCGGGTACGTCGCGAAGGAGGCCGCGCTCGAGGGGCTGTGGCACGACGTGACGCACGGTGCCGGCGCGCTCGAGGCGGTGGCGCTCGTCGCGGTCGTCGCCGGCTCCGCCCTGACCGTCGCCTACGGCCTGCGGTTCGCCTGGGGCGCGTTCGCCACGAAGGGCCGCCCGGGCGCGGCGGTCACGCGGGCCGCCGTCGTGCCGGAGAAGGTGGCCGAGACCGTCGACGTCCCGGCGGCCACGGCCGTCCGGCGGCAGCCGTGGCTCCTGGTCGCGCCGCCGCTGGTCCTCGCCGTCCTCGGGCTCCTGGTGGCGCTGTTCCCCGCGACCGGGGAGCGCCTGCTCGCCCCGTACGCCGACCTGTACCCCGCGGGCGAGCCCGGCCACCTGGTGCTGTGGGGCGGAATCACGCCGGTGCTCGCGATCACGGCCGGGGTGCTGCTCGCCGGCGCGCTGCTGTTCTGGCAGCGGGCCAAGGTCGAGCGCGTCCAGGACGGGCTGTGGTCCCCCCGGGGGGCCGACGTCCTGTACCGGCGCTCGATGCGCCGCCTCGACGACCTGGCCGCCGACGTGACGGCCGCCACCCAGCGCGGCTCCCTGCCCGTCTACCTGGGCGTGATCCTCGTCGTCCTCGCCGTGGCCCCCGGAGCCGTGATCGCGAGCGGACTCCTGGGCGGCACGCCGGCGATCGAGGTCGTGCCGTGGGACCGGCCCGCGCAGGCCGCGGTCGTCGCGATCGTCGTCGTCGCGGCCGTGCTCACCGCCCGCGCTCGACGACGCCTCAAGGCCGTGGTCCTCGCCGGCGTGGCGGGGTACGCCAACGCTGCGCTCTTCCTGCTGCACGGCGCCCCCGACCTCGCGCTCACGCAGGTGCTGTGCGAGACCGTGATGCTCGTCGTCATGGTGCTCGTGCTGCGTCGCATGCCGCCGTACTTCACCGACCGGCCGCTCGCGGCGAGCCGCTGGGTACGCCTCGCGCTGGCGGTCGTGACCGGGCTGGTGGTGATGGGCCTGGCCGTCGCGGCGCCGCTCGTGCGGACCGCCGTCCCCATCAGCGTGGACTTCCCGAGCGAGGCGGTGGAGTTCGGCGGCGGCAAGAACGTGGTCAACGTGACCCTGGTGGACATCCGCGCCTGGGACACGGTCGGCGAGATCTCTGTGCTGCTCGTCGCCGCGACCGGGGTCGCGTCGCTCATCTTCCTGCGCCAGCGCAGCGGCGAGGTGCTGCGCCTGGCCCGCGCCGACGACGTGAGCCACACGGACACGCACACGCGCAGCGTCTGGCTCGCGGCCGGGCGGACCGTCGCCCCCGAGCGGCGGTCGGTGCTGCTCGAGGTCGTCACCCGCGTCGTGTTCCACGCCATGATCGTGTTCGCCCTCTTCCTGCTGTTCAGCGGGCACAACGCCCCGGGCGGCGGGTTCGCCGCGGGGCTCGTCGTGGGGATCGCGTTCGCGGTCCGCTACCTGGCCGGCGGCCGGTACGAGCTCGGCGAGGCCGCCCCCGTGAGCCCCGGCATCCTCCTGGGTACGGGCCTCTTCCTGTCCGCCGGCGTGGGCCTCGCCACGCTGGTCGGCGGGCAGGAGGTCCTGGAGAGCTTCATCGTCCACGACCTGCACCTGCCCGTGCTCGGCGAGGTCCACCTGGTGACCTCGCTGTTCTTCGACATCGGCGTGATGCTCGTCGTCGTCGGGCTCGTGCTCGACCTGCTGCGCACCCTCGGCGCCGAGATCGACCGCCAGCCGCGCGAGCCCGAGAGCACGGGCGACGCGCAGGCCGAGCAGGCCGAGCGGGCCGAGCGGGCCGAGCGGGCCGAGCGGCTGACCGTGACGGAGGAGGCGCGATGACGGTCCTCGAGAACACGCCGTCCGCCGTCCTCGTCCTGGCGATCGGCGTCCTCTTCGCCACGGGCGTCTACCTGCTGCTGGAGCGCCCTCTGACCCGGGTGCTCCTCGGGTTCATCCTCATCGGGAACGGCGTGAACCTGCTCATCCTCGTCGCCGGAGGCCGGGCGGGGTCGTCGCCCATCGTGGGCAACGACCCCGCCGGCGAGCCGATGAGCGACCCCCTCGCCCAGGCGATGGTGCTCACGTCGATCGTCATCACCCTCGCCCTCACCGCGTTCATCCTCGCCATGGCCTACCGGTCCTGGCAGCTGCACGGGCACGACGAGGTCGCGGATGACGTCGAGGACCGGCGCGTGGCCCGCCAGGCCGCGGTCAACGCCCCGGCGTTCGAGGATGCCGACGCGACGGAGACCGGCGCCTCGCTCGACGAGGAGGCGGCCGAGGTCCACGACGACGTCGCGGACGACGACGACCACGCCGACCGGAACGACGACGGGATCCCCGACCGGCTGCAGGGACGCCGGCGCGAGCGGAAGGAGGACGACCGATGACCCTCTGGACCGTCGAGACGCTCGTCCCCCTCCCGGTGATGCTCCCGCTCTTCGCCGCCGGGCTCACCCTGGCGCTGCACCGCTTCGCGAACGTCCAGCGCATCATCAGTGTCGCCGCGCTCGCCGCCTCGACGGCCGCGTCGGTCGCGCTGATGTTCGCCGCCGACTCCGGGCCGCTGGTCGTCGACGTCGGCGACTGGGCCGCGCCCGTCGGCATCGACCTCGTCGCCGACCGGCTGTCCGCGGTGATGCTCACCGTCTCCGGCGTGATGCTGCTGTGCGTCCTGCTCTACTCGCTCGGCCAGGGCGTGCCCGAGGGGGAGGACGAGGACGCCGTCCAGTCGCGTGTCGGGGACAGGATCCCCGTCGCGATCTTCCACCCCACGTACCTGGTCCTCGCGGCCGGGGTCGCCAACGCGTTCCTTTCCGGCGACCTGTTCAACCTGTACGTCGGGTTCGAGATCATGCTGGCCGCGTCGTCGGTGCTCCTGACGCTCGGCGGTACCGCCGAGCGCATCCGGGCGGGGTCCGTGTACGTCATCGTCACCCTGCTGTCCTCGCTGCTCTTCCTCACCGCGATCGCGCTGATCTACGCGGCGACCGGCACCGTGAACCTCGCCCAGCTCTCGCTGCGCCTGCCCGACGTCGACCCGACGGTGCAGCTCGCGCTCCAACTGCTGCTCCTGCTCGCGTTCGGGATCAAGGCCGCCGTCTTCCCGCTGTCGGCGTGGCTGCCGGACTCCTACCCGACGGCGCCGGCTCCCGTCACCGCCGTGTTCGCCGGGCTGCTCACCAAGGTCGGCGTGTACCTCATGCTGCGCATGCAGACCCTGCTGTTCCCGCACAACGACCTGGTCGACCAGATCCTCATGGTGGTCGCGCTGCTCACCATGCTCATCGGGATCCTCGGTGCCGTGGCGCAGAGCGACGTCAAACGTCTGCTGTCGTTCACGCTCGTGAGCCACATCGGGTTCATGGTGTTCGGTATCGCGCTCGCGTCCGAGGCGGGGACGGCCGCCGCGATCTTCTACGTCGTGCACCACATCTCTGTCCAGACGGCTCTCTTCCTGGTGGTAGGGCTCGTGGAGTACCGCGGCGGGTCGACGTCGCTCGACCGGCTGGGCGGTCTGGCGAAGCTCGCGCCGGGCCTGGCCGTGCTGTTCTTCGTGCCCGCCCTGAACCTCGCGGGGATCCCGCCGCTGTCCGGGTTCCTGGGCAAGGTGGGGCTGCTCACCGAGGGCGTGCGCGACGGTTCCGGTCTCGCGTGGGCGCTGGTCGTGGGGTCCGTCGCGACGTCGCTGCTCACGCTGTACGCGATCGTCAAGGCGTGGAACAAGGCGTTCTGGCAGGCGCCGCCCCCCGAGATCGAGCCGCATGTGCCGCTGCCGCGCGGCATGGTGCTGCCGGCGGGCGCGCTCGTGGGGTTCGGCCTGCTGCTCACCGTGGTCGCGGGCCCGCTCTACGGTTACGCCGAGCGCGCGGCCGAGGCGTCGATGGACGGCCGCTCCTACGTCGAGGCGGTGTTCCCCGACGGGGCGGAGCGCGGGCGCGGCGAGTCGGTGGAGGTCGCTGTGGAGGGCGGTGGGCACGGATGAGCCTGCACCCCCGACGCCGGTCCGCCCGCGTGCTGCGCCGGGTCGCCGTGCAGTGGCACGCGATCGTCCTGCTCACCGTCATGTGGGTCCTGCTCTGGGGCGACCTGTCCTGGGCGAACGTCATCGCGGGGGCCGCGATCGCGCTCGTGGTCGTGATCCTCTTCCCCCTGCCGCCGATCTCGATGAACGGCACCCTTCGGCCGTGGGCGGCGTCGGTGCTGGTCGCCCGGTTCGTCGCCGACCTGGTCGTCGCCTCGTTCGAGGTGGCCTGGGTCGCCCTGCGGCCGGGGAAGCAACCGCGCGGTGCGATCGTCGGCGTCCAGCTGCGCAACCCCGACGACGCCTACCTGACGATCACCGCCGTGATGTCGTCGCTCGTGCCCGGCTCGCTCGTCGTGGAGGCCAGCCGGCGCACGGGGATGGTCTACCTGCACGTGCTCGACGTCGAGGCCTCCGGCGGGCCCGAGGGGGTGCGGCAGGAGATCCGCACGCTCGAGGCGCGCGTCCTGCGTGCGTTCGCGTCGGACGCCGTCCTCGTGCGCTGCGGGCTCGACCGCCTGACGTCCGGGAAGGGGGCGCCGTGATGCTCGCCGCCGTGATCGCGTCCGCGGTCCTCGTCGCCGCCGCCGCGATGCTCGCGCTCGTCCGCGTGGAGCGCGGCCCCTCGATGCTGGACCGGGCCGTCGCGCTGGACGCGCTGACCATGACGCTCGTCGGCGCGATCGCCGTCGAGGCGATCTGGTCGCGGCGCACCGAGACCATCCCGATCCTCGTGGCGCTGTCGATGGTCGGGTTCGTCAGCTCGGTGACCCTGTCGCGGTTCGCGGCGCGGGAGCCGACCGGTGAGTCCCAGGGCCGCGAGCCCGAGGACGTCGCCGCCCAGGCGCGGACGTCGGACGTCTCGCGGGCCGAGACCCGGCGCGCGGGTCACGACGACGACCTGGCGCCGACCGACGACGAGGGGACCGAGGGGGAGGTGCGTGGATGACCGAGGTCGACCCCGGGACGTGGACCACCGTCGCGGACGCCGTCGCCGCCGTCTGCATGCTGCTCGGCGCCTACTTCACCCTCGCTGCGGGGGTGGGGCTGGTGCGCTTCCCGTCGCTGCTCGCCCGCATGCACACCGTCACCAAGCCGCAGGTGCTGGGACTCGTGCTGCTGCTCGCGGCACTCGCGCTGCGCGTCCGCAGCTGGTCCGCGGTCGCGATGCTCGTGCTGGTGGTGGTGTTCCAGCTCGCCACGTCCCCCGTGGCCGCGCACATGGTGGGTCGGGCCGGCTTCCGCACGGGCAAGGTGGACGACGCCGAGCTCGAGCTCAACGAGCTGCGCGAGACTCCGGCGGGGCTACGGCTGGACGAGCCGGGAATCGACGAGCCGGGAGTCGACGAGCCAGGGGTAGACGAGCCCGGATCGGCCGAGACACGCCGGACCTGACGGCCGGCCCGGCCCGCGCCGTCGGCCCCGCACGTCGCGCGGTGCTGCCGCGCGGCTGGTAGACCGGCACCATGCCCAGCGACGCGAGCGACCTCGACCCGTCCCGGCCGCCCGAGTCGTCCCCGCCCGAGTCGTTCCCGCCCGAGTCGTCCCCGACCGAGTCGTCCCCGCCCGGCCGGCCCGAGGCCGGCAGCCCGCGCGTCGCGAAGCAGAACCGCGAGGGCGAGAGCACGCTGACCGTCGTGATCGCGTTCGGGGCGAACCTGCTGATCGCGGCGGCGAAGTCCGCGGCCGCCATGATCACCGGGTCGGCGTCCATGCTGGCCGAGGCCGTGCACTCGTGGGCCGACACCGGCAACGAGATCTTCCTGCTCGTCGCGGACAAGCGGTCGCGCCGCCCGGCCGACGCCGAGCACCCGCTGGGCTTCGGCCGCGAGGCGTACGTGTGGTCGATGTTCGCGGCGATCGGGCTGTTCGCGGTCGGCGCGGGCGTGTCCATCACGCACGGCATCCAGGAGCTGGTGCACCCCGAGCCCGCGAGCGACTTCGGCATCGCCTACGCGGTGCTCGGCCTGGCGTTCGTCCTCGAGGGGGCGTCGTTCCTGCAGGCGACCCGGCAGGCGCGGGCCGAGGCGAAGAAGGTCGAGCGCGAGGTGCTGCACCACGTGCTCGTCACCTCTGACCCGACGCTGCGCGCGGTGTTCGCGGAGGACGCCGCGGCGCTCGTCGGGCTGGTCGTCGCGTTCTCCGGCGTGCTCGCCCACCAGCTCACCGGTTCGCCGGTGCCGGACGCCGTCGGGTCGATCGTGGTCGGCGTCGTGCTCGCCGTCGTGTCGCTGGTGCTCGTGGACCGCAACCGGCGCTTCCTCGTGGGAGAGGCCGCGCTGCCGGCCACCCGCGACGCCGTGCTCGCGCACGTCCTGGCGATGCCGCAGGTCGAGCGGGTCACCTACCTGCGCCTCGAGTACGTGGGGCCGCGCTCGCTGTACCTCGTGGCCAGCGTCGACCTGCGGGGCAACGAGCGGGAGGAGTCGGTGGCGCGGCGCCTCGACGAGCTCGAACGGGCGGCCACCCGCTCACCGGTGGTCGCCGGCGCCGTGTTCACGGTCTCGACGCCGGAGGAGCCGTCGCTGCACCCCGCCGGCTGAGCTCGTCGAGACCTCGCTGGTCGAGCCTGTCGAGGCCCTCGCTGGCCGAGCCTGTCGAGACCCGGTTTCGACAGGCTCAACCAGCGGTAGGGACAGGCCGACCAGCGGTAGGGACAGGCCGACCAGCGGTCGGGATGCGTCAGCGGGCGTGCTCGGCCTCGTGGTCGAGCAGGCGGCGCTTGACGTCGACGCCGTACCGGAAGCCGCCGAGGCCGCCGTCGGTGCGCAGCACCCGGTGGCAGGGGACGAAGAGCGCGGCGGCGTTCATCGCGCACGCGCCGGCCGCCGCCCGCACCGCCGCCGGGCGGCCGGACAGCTCCGCGTAGCGCGAGTACGTCACCGGGTCGCCCGGCTCCACCGTGCGCAGGACGTCCCATGCGTGCGACCGGTACGGGCCGGAGGCCTGCCGCACCGGGACGGCGTCGATCGCGTGCACGTCGCCGGCGTAGTAGGCCCGGACGGCGGCGACGGCGGGCGCGACGGCCGGGTCGTCGTCGTCCGTCGAGACGACCTCGGCCGGGCGCAGCCCGGGATGCGTCAGCGCGACCAGCGACGCGGCGTCGTCGGTCCAGCCGGAGGCGAGCACGGCGCCGTCGGGCGCGACGACGACGGTGAACGGGCCGTCGGGGGTGCCGATCGTGGCGGTGCGGGCGCCGGCGGTGGTGGTCGCGGCGGTCGTGGCGGAGGCGCGGGTGGTGGTCTCGGTCAGGGCGCTCATGGTTCCTCCGGGTCTCGGGTCGTGCCGAACAGGCGCTTGCGTGCGGAAAGGCGGGAAAATCGGCCGAAAGGCGGGAGCAACCGCCTGGTCGGCGTCACGGGAGGGCCGCGCGCCACAGGTGCATCGCGGCGTACGAGCGCCAGGGCGCCCACGCCGCGGCCCGCGCGGCGAGCGCCCGGGACTGCGCCGGGCGGCCGCCGTCGGGCAGGGGGATGCCGGCGGCGCGGGTGCCGGCGAGCAGCGCGACGTCGCCGTCCAGCCACGCGTCGGGGGTGCCGAGCACGCGCATCGCGACGTAGGCAGCGGTCCAGGGCCCGATGCCGGGCCGGGCGAGAAGGTCGGCCCGCAGGTCGTCGGGGTCGGCGCCGACCTCGACCACGAGCTCGCCGTCCGCGAGCGCCCGCGCGGTGTCGGCCACGCACGCCCGCGAGCGGGCCGGGAGGCGCAGGTGCTCCGCGCCGCCGGCCGCCACCTGCGCGGCCGTGGGGAACAGGCGGGTCAGGCCGACGATGCCGGAGTCGTACGCGGATCCGACCGCCGCCGTCATCCGGCCCAGGTGGGTGCGCGCGGCGGCGACGCTGATCTGCTGGCCCACGATGGCGCGGACCACGAGCTCGTGCGGGTCGACGGTGCCGGGGACCCGGAGGCCGGGCGTCGCCGCGACGAGCGGGGCGAGCGCCGGGTCGTCGCCGAGCGCGGTGTCGACGGCGACCGGGTCGGCATCGAGGTCGAGCAGCCGGCGCAGCCGGGCGACCGCGACGGGGACGTCTGAGGGCGAGGCGAGCTCCAGGCGGACGCCCACACGGCCGGGTCCGACGCCGGGTCCCGCGGTGACCTCGGCGGCGCCCGGACCGTGCGGCAGGAGCAGCGTGCGCGCGTACCGCACGTCGGGCCCGTCGGGGGACGCCGTCTCGACGCCGTCGACGGCGCGGGCGGCCAGGAAGGCGACGACGCCGCGGGCGTCGAACGGCTCGCGCACCGGCAGCTCCAGTGCGAGCCGCAGCCGCCCCACCTCGGCGTCGCCCGTCCCGCCGAGCATGCGGTTGCTCGCGATGTGGCCGCCCTTGCCCCCAAGAACCGCCTGGTCGGCGGGACGCAAGCGCATGCTCGAGGAGCGGGGGCGGCGGGCGCGGGCCCGTAGGTCGCTCGGAGTGACGGCGAAGACCTCGACGACGGTGTCGTTGAACTGCCGGATCGAACCGAACCCGGACGCGAAGGCGACGTCCGCGAGCGGCAGGTCCGTGCCGACGACCAGGGCGCGCGCCGTCTGCGCCCGCTGCGCGCGGGCGAGGGCGAGCGGCCCGGCGCCGAGCTCCACGGTGAGGAGGCGGTGCACCTGGCGCGCGCTGTAGCCGAGGCGGGCCGCGAGACCTTCCACGCCGTCCCGGTCGACGACGCCGTCGGCGATGAGCCGCATCGCGCGGGCGGCGAGGTCGTGCCGCAGGTTCCACTCGGGCGTGCCGGGGGCCGCCTCGGGCAGGCACCGCCGGCAGGCGCGGTACCCGGCGTCGTGGGCCGCGGCCGACGTCAGGTAGAAGGTGACGTTCTGCGGCAGGGGGGTGCGGGCCGGGCACGACGGGCGGCAGTAGATGCCGGTGGTCCTCACGGCGGTGAAGAACTGTCCGTCGAAGCGCGCGTCGCGGGCCGCGATGGCGCGGTACCGCTCCGCGAACGCCGGGGGGTGCTCGTCGATGACTGCCATGCCGCCATCCTCGCCCGCCGTGCGGCGGCATGGCTAGCGGGAATCGGACACGACGGTGGTCGACCGGATCACCGTCCGAACACGGGGTTGCGATCGCTTTGAGCACTTATTTCGACCGCAAGCCCGTGTTCGGCGGGGCGGGGTGGGTCAGGGGACGCGGGCGTCGAGCCAGTCGAGGACGGTCGTCAGGTACAGCTCGCGGGCGGGCGCGGGGGAGAGGGCGAGGTCGTGCGCGCCGCCGGGGATCTCGCGGAACGTGACGTCCGTGCCGATGCGGGGCGCGCGGTCGCGGATGTGGGCGACGTTCAGGACGGAGTCGGTGGTGAGGTGCTGGTCCTTGCTGGAGCGGTCGGAGGCGAGCACGAGCACGGGGACGTCGAGGTGCAGCCCGCGCGCGAGCCGCCGCTGGGAGCGCATCACCGAGCGCGCCCAAGCGGCGCGGGCGGCGAACCGCGTGTGCGGCTTCCACGCCGGCTCGAAGTCCCACTCCCCGCCGTAGGAGCGGTGCAGGGCCCGGGCGTAGTCGACGCCGAGGTGGCTCACGACCGCACGCGGTGCGAGCGCACCGAGCGTCTCGACGAGCGCGACGGACGCCAGCCGCGCCGCCCGGGGTTTGTTGACCTCGACCCAGGGGCTGTTGAGCACCAGCGCGTCGGCCCGGCCCGGGCGCGCGGCCGCCCACAGGGGTGCCACGAGGCCGCCCGTCGAGTGACCGAGGACGGCGAGGCGCTCGTGCCCGGCGGACCGGATCGCGGCCGCCGCGGCGTCGAGGTCCTGGGCGTACACCGCGATGTCGCGGACCTGGTTCGGGTCCCCTCCCGCGGCGACCTGCGCGTCCCAGGCCCGGCCGTGACCGCGCAGGTCGATGCCGTAGAACGCGTAGCCGCGGCCGGCGAGCTCCGCGGCCACGTGGGGGTGGAAGAAGTAGTCGGCGAACCCGTGCACGTACAGGACCGCGACCCGTGCGGGCGCGCGGCCCGTCGTCGACGGGACGTGGCGCACCAGGGCGGCCTCGGCGTCGCCGGGAAGCGGGAGGACGCGCGCCTCGAAGTCCGGGCCGAGCACGTCGGGGCCCCACGCCCCGGACGCCGGGGGCGGGAGGTCAGGCACCCTGCGGCGGGTCCGTCGGGCGGCGCTCGGTGCCCGGCTCGTCGCCCGGCGTGGGCTTCGTGGGCTCCGTGGGCGCGGCCGGCTCCGGGGGTGCCGGGGGTTCCGTCGGCTGCACGGGCTCGGCGGGTTCCGACGGCGGGGTGGGCTCGAGCGGCTGGGTGGCCGGCTCCAGCGGCGGGGCGGGCTCGGCGGGCTCCGCGGGCTCGTTCGGCCCTGCGGGCTCGGTGGGATCGGCGGGCTCGAAGGGCTCCGCGACCGGGCCGGAGCCGGCTCCGGCATAGGCGTCGGGACGAGGCTCGGCGGGTTCCGCGGGCGTCTCCGGCTCGAGGGGCTCGGCGACCGGGCCGGTGGACGGCGCCGGGGCGGCGCCGGGGGGCGACGTGGGCTCCGGCGCGGCGGCGGGCCGCGTGCCGAAGACCTGCTCCTCCGCCGTCGGGCCGGTGCCGGAGCCGGGCGCGGTGCCCGGGTCGGCCACGGGGGCCGCGCCGAAGGCTGCCGGCGACCCGGTGGGGGGCACGCCAGCCGAGCCGTCCGCCGGAGCCGCGCCGGAGCGCCGCGACCGCAGCACGAGCACGACGATCAGCGCGATGACGAGGATCCCGACGACCAGCCCGACGATCCACCAGGGGAAGCTGCTGCCGGCCTCGGCGGCGCCGCGTGCCTGGATCTCGGTGGTCTCGCCCATCTGCGGGGTCCAGGTGACGGTGTTGCCGTCGATCTCGCCGTTGGAGTCGGTCACCTCGCCGGGGAAGGTGACGGAGAGCTGCGCGTCGAAGGAGTCCTGGACGCCCTGCGGCAAGGACCCGAGCTGCTCCGCACCCTCGGACAGGTCCATGGTGCCCGTGACGACGTACTCGTCGCCCTCGCGGGTGATGGACAGGTCCTCGCCGCCGCTGCCCGCGAAGTCCTCGATCGGCGTGTCCGCGAACGTGACCTGGGTGCCCGTGTACTCGTCATCGGAGTACGGCTCCTGCGTGGTGCCCTCGGGCAGATCCTGCTCGAGCTCCCCGCCCGCCTGGTCCCACAGCTCGCCGGGCTCCATGCCCATGGTCTCGGCGAGCTGGTTGGAGAACGCCAGGACCATCGTGCCGGAGACGGTGTCGTCCTCCGACAGGGTCATGTCCATGTCGACCTTCATGCAGCCCGCGAGGGCGAGCAGGCCGACGGCGGCGAGCACGGCCGCGAGGCCGGTGCGGAGGCGGCGCTCGCCTCGGGTCAGAGTGTCCACCGGGCCAGCATCCCCCAGCCGGCGGGCGCCGGCCACCGGGGCGCGAGCAGCGCTTGCGTCCAAAGTTGAGCGGAATACACTCAACTTCGTCGGGGTTCTCCGATCAGTCGTTTCCCCGTGTCGTCCCGGAGGTTCCATGGACATCAAGCTCACGACCATGTCGCAGCAGGCGCTCGGCGACGCCGTCCAGACGGCGTCCGCGGCAGGCAACCCGCAGCTCGAGCCCGTGCACGTGCTCTCCGCCCTGCTGCAGCAGAGCGGCGGCGTCGCCGTGGGGCTGCTCGAGGCCGTCGGCGCGAGCCCGCAGGTGATCGGGCAGCGCACCCGTGCGGCCCTCGTCGCCCTCCCCGCCGCCAGCGGTTCCGCCGTCGCCGAGCCGCGGGCGTCGCGTGCCACCACCTCGATGCTCGACGTCGCAGGCAAGGAGGCCGAGGCGCTCGGCGACGAGTACGTCTCCACCGAGCACCTGCTGATCGCCATCGCGGCGGGTCACTCGTCGGCGGCTCAGGCGCTCGCCGAGGCGGGAGCGACGGCCGACGCGCTGCGCGCCGCGCTGCCCGCCGTCCGGGGTTCCGGCCGCGTCACCAGCCCGAATCCCGAAGGGACCTACAAGGCGCTCGAGCAGTACGGCACCGACCTCACGCAGCAGGCCCGCGACGGCAAGCTCGACCCGGTCATCGGCCGCGACTCCGAGATCCGCCGGGTCGTGCAGGTGCTCAGCCGCCGCACCAAGAACAACCCCGTGCTCATCGGCGAGCCCGGCGTCGGCAAGACAGCAGTCGTCGAGGGCCTCGCCCAGCGCATCGTCGCCGGCGACGTCCCCGACTCGCTCCAGGGCAAGCGCCTCGTCGCGCTCGACCTGGCCGGCATGGTCGCGGGCGCGAAGTACCGCGGCGAGTTCGAGGAGCGGCTCAAGGCCGTGCTCGAGGAGATCACCGCGTCCGACGGCGAGGTCGTGACCTTCATCGACGAGCTGCACACCGTCGTCGGGGCGGGCGCGGGCGGCGAGGGCGCCATGGACGCCGGCAACATGCTCAAGCCGATGCTCGCCCGCGGCGAGCTGCGCATGGTCGGCGCCACGACGCTCGACGAGTACCGCGAGCACCTCGAGAAGGACCCGGCCCTGGAGCGCCGCTTCCAGCAGGTCTTCGTCGGCGAGCCGTCCGTCGAGGACACCGTCGCCATCCTGCGCGGGCTCAAGGAGCGGTACGAGGCGCACCACAAGGTGACGATCGCCGACTCCGCGCTGGTGGCCGCCGCGAGCCTGTCCGACCGGTTCATCTCCGGGCGCCAGCTGCCCGACAAGGCGATCGACCTGGTCGACGAGGCCGCCAGCCGGCTGCGCATGGAGCTCGACTCCTCGCCCGTCGAGATCGACGAGCTGCAGCGCGCCGTGACGCGCCTCGAGATGGAGGAGGTCGTGCTGTCCGAGTCGACGGACGCCGCGAGCGTCGACCGCCTCGAGCGGCTGCGTGCCGACCTCGCCGACAAGCGCGAGGAGCTCGCGGGGCTCACCGCACGCTGGGAGTCCGAGAAGGCCGGCCACAACCGTGTCGGCGACCTGCGTGCCCGACTCGACCAGCTCCGCGTCGACGCCGAGCGCAGGCTCCGCGAGGGCGACCTGGAGGGCGCCGCGCGCATCCAGTACGGCGACATCCCCGCGGTCGAGCGGGAGCTCGCGGACGCGGAACGGGCCGAGGCCTCGACGACCGAGGCGGGCGAGGCCGCCCACGAGGCGCCGATGATCGCCGACAAGGTCGGCGCGGACGAGATCGCCGAGGTGGTCTCCGCGTGGACCGGCATCCCCGCCGGGCGCCTGCTGCAGGGCGAGTCCGAGAAGCTCCTGGCCATGGAGGACGTCATCGGCGAGCGCCTCATCGGCCAGCGGGACGCCGTGCGCGCCGTGTCCGACGCGGTGCGGCGCTCGCGGGCCGGCGTCGCCGACCCCGACCGGCCCACGGGCTCGTTCCTGTTCCTCGGCCCCACGGGCGTCGGCAAGACCGAGCTCGCCAAGTCGCTCGCGGACTTCCTGTTCGACGACGAGCGCGCCATGGTGCGCATCGACATGTCGGAGTACTCCGAGAAGCACGCGGTGGCCCGCCTGGTCGGCGCGCCCCCGGGGTACGTCGGCTACGAGGAGGGCGGCCAGCTCACCGAGGCCGTGCGACGCCGGCCGTACTCCGTCGTCCTGCTGGACGAGGTGGAAAAGGCGCACCCCGAGGTCTTCGACCTTCTCCTGCAGGTGCTCGACGACGGCCGTCTCACCGACGGCCAGGGCCGCACGGTGGACTTCCGCTCCACCATCCTCGTGCTGACGTCGAACCTCGGATCGCAGTTCCTCGTGGACCTGACGCTGGACGACGAGGCGAAGCACGAGGCCGTGATGTCGGCGGTGCGGGCGTCGTTCAAGCCGGAGTTCCTCAACCGGCTCGACGACGTGGTGGTCTTCGACGCGCTGGACGTCGACGAGCTGGGCCGGATCGTGGACCTGCAGGTCGACGCGTTCGCGCGCCGGCTCGCCGACCGGCGCATCGGCGTCGAGGTCACGGACGCGGCGCGCGAGTGGCTGGCCCTCGAGGGCTTCGACCCTGCGTACGGCGCCCGGCCCCTGCGCCGCCTGGTGCAGCGCGAGATCGGCGACCGCCTCGCCAGGCGGCTGCTCGCGGGCGAGGTCACGGACGGCGACATCGTCGTCGTGGACCGCGAGCCCGACGCGGCGGGGCTGGTCGTGACGCCGCGCGCGCAGGTCCCCGCGACCGGCTGATCCCGCCCCGGCGCTGGCCCAGAAGGACAACGAGCGTGCTGACTCGTTCCTCGAACGGATCGTCTGAGGAACGAGTCAGCACGCTCGTTGCGGCTGGGCCCGTGGCCGGTGGGGTCAGATGCGGATGAACCGCGGGTTGTCCTGCCAGATGTGCCGCTTGACGACGCCGACGCCGGGGCGGGCGGCCTCGATCTGCTTGCCCTTGCCGATGTAGATCGCCACGTGGCCGGGCGTCCAGATGAGGTCGCCGGGCTTCGCGCTGGACCGGGAGACCTGGCGGCCCTGCGTCCGCTGCGCGGAGGACGAGCGGGACAGGGACTTGCCGACGGCCTTCTTGTAGACGTAGCTGGTGAAGCCGGAGCAGTCGAAGGCGCTCGGGCCGGACGCGCCGTAGACGTAGCGGTCGCCCACCTGCGCGTTGGCGACGGCCACGATCTTGGCGCCGCGGTTCACCTTCTTCTTCGCCTGCACGGGGAGGGTGCGCGTGGAGACGCCCCGCAGCATGCTGCTGCTCGGGTCGACGTAGACCCGGACGCGGTTCTTGCCGGCCTTGTACTTCTTCCACGAGGGCTTGAAGGACGACTTGCCGTGCTTGAGCTTGTGGTTGGCCACGACCTTGCCGTTGATGACGAGCTTCGCGCGCCCGGAGACGGCGTCGCCGGACCGCTTCACGGCGACCTTGTACACGGGCCGCGCGGCGGCACCCGCGCCCTGCTTGATGGTCCGCTTGCTGGCGGTGAACGCCGTGTGCGGCTGCGGCTTGGCGGTGTGGACGGTGGTGGACGCCGGGGCCGCCGACGCCTCGGAGGCCTGGGCGACGAGACCGCCGCCGGTCAGGGCGGCGACGAGGCCGAGGGCGACGACGGCACGTCGGGGGCGGGACGCGGCGACGGCGGCAGTGCCGGGGCGCGCGCGATCGAGGGAAGTGGGCATGAGTATTGACCTCTCGAGCCTGCGAGATGAGCTGTCGGATGAGGCCGAGATCGGTGGCCCGCCGTCCGGGGACGGCTTAACCCCTAGACCGTGCCGGCGACTTTCGTCGTCGTGGTGCCCGGTCGATGTTGGTTCTCCCGCTGCTGCCGTGAGTTCGAGGTGTCGCCGGGACGCCGGCAGCACTCGGCTGCGTCCTGGCCGCCGCCCACGGGCGTCGTGGACGGTCGAGGGACGCTAACCCGCCGACGCCCCCGGGGTCACGTTCCGATAACGAGCGGCGTGTCGAGATGTCGGCGCCGATCGTCGGCATTCGTGCAGGACGAGCCGGACATCCTGGGGACATCCCGGCACGCCAGCCGGAGGCAACAGTGTGTCGAACGTCACTGTCACGGGCTTGACGGCGGGCGCTCAGGACAAGAGCGATCCCGACCGGGCGGAGGTGGCCGCCGCGAGGCACAGCCCGGCGCGGTCGCCCGCCTCCCACGACGCCTCCGTCGGCGCCCAGACGACGAACCGCAGCGCGTCGGCCTCCTCGCGTCCCTCGGGGCCGAGGAGCGCCGGACCGCACGTCCGCGCGGAGCCCGCCGCGGCGTCGTCCGCCCCGGGCCAGACGGCGCCCGGTTCGGCGTCCGAGCGGCCCACGACCTGCGCCTCGTGGCGGTCCGTGCACGGCACGACCAGGACGCGGCCCACGGGGCCGTCGGCGGGCAGGTCGGCCACGCACGAGCCGAGCACGAGCTGCACCGCGTTCACCTCGCGCGGCTCCGTGACGTCGGCGGACACCGGCGCCCACGCGCCGTCCCGGGCGGCGTCGACGCCCAGCGCGACACCCGTCGCCACCAGCAGCGCGGCGACGAGCCCGCCCGCGGCGAGGGTGGCGGCCCGTCGGCGGGGACGGCGCGTCGGGGCCGGGCCGGCGCCGGACGGCGTCGCGCCGTCGTTCGGCCGTGCGGCCGTGGGGGAGTCGTCCGCCGGCGGCGGGAGGCGCACGTCGTCCAGGCCGGCGGTGGGCAGCGCGCCGGGCGGGGTCGGCGAGGCGAACGTCGGCCCGTCGGGCCCCGCCGATCCCGAGGCGTCCGGCTCCGGGACGTCCGGCTCCGGGGCCGGCGGCTCGTGCGGGCTCACGCGCGGGAGCCCCGCGGCGCGGGAGTCGCGGCGTCGGCGAGGTCGACGATCACCGGCACGTGGTCGCTGGCGCCCTTGCCCTTGCGCTCGTCCCGGTCGATCACGACGCCGGTAACGCGCTCGCGCAGCGCCGGCGAGGTGTACGCGAAGTCGATGCGCAGGCCCTTGTTCCGGGGGAAGGCGAGCTGCTGGTAGTCCCAGTAGGTGTAGGTGTGCTCGGCGGGCAGGTGCTCCCGGGTGACCTCGGCGTAGCCGGCGTCGGCAAAGGCCGCGAACGCCTCCCGCTCGGCCGGGGTGACGTGCGTGTGCCCCGCGAACGCCGCCGGGTCGTAGACGTCGGTGTCGAGCGGGATGACGTTCCAGTCGCCGACCAGGGCGACCTGCGCCGCCGCGTCGTCGGCGAGCCAGTCCGCCGCGGCGCGCCGCAGCGCGCCCAGCCAGGCCAGCTTGTAAGCGTAGTGCGGGTCGGCGACGGCGCGGCCGTGCGGCACGTACAGCGACCACACGCGCACCCCGCCGCAGGTCGCGCCCAGCGCACGGGCCTCGACGGGCGGCGGGACGTCGAGCAGCGTCGCCGCGGGCTCCGGGTCGGGGGCCTCCGCGGGCGCGTCGTCGGCGGCGGGCACCGCGGGCTTGGCGAAGCCGGGCTGCCCGGCGAACTGCGCCTCGACGTCGGCGATCCCGACCCGCGAGGCGATCGCGACGCCGTTCCAGGCCGAGTGCCCGACGTGCGCAACCTCGTACCCGGCGGCCTCGAACGCGCCGACGGGGAACTGCTCGTCGCGGCACTTGGTCTCCTGGATCGCCAGGACGTCGGTCTGCGACCGCTCCAGGAAGGCGACCACCCGGTCGACGCGGGCGCGGACGGAGTTCACGTTCCAGGTGGCCAGTCGCACGGGCGTCAGGGTACCGGCAGCCCCGGGCGTCGCCGGGGCGCGGGCGGAGGCCGGCGGCGCGTCACCCCCAGGTCGCGGTCTCCGGATCGACGCCGTGTGCGCGGGCGTTGGCGTCGATCACCTCGCGCAGCCACGCCGTGAGCCCGGGCCGGAGGGCGTCGTGCTGGGCGGTGAAGTCGGCGTCCGCCGCGTACATGCGGCCGATGACGACGTGCCTCGGGTGCGGGACGTCGAAGTACGCGCCGAGCGACGCGCGGTGGCGCTCGGCCAGGGCGTCCGCCTCGCGGCTCCCCGGCCGCACGCCCCGGCCCATCGCGTCGGCCAGCGCGGCGAGGACGGCGTCGGCCTCGGCCGCGATCTCCTGCCAGTCGTCGGCGGTGCGGGCGGCCGCGCGCTCGGCGAACTGGGCCCACTGCTCCGTGTCGCCCCACCGCTCGCGGGCCCCGGCCGCCCACCCGGGCTGCCAGCGGTCGCCGAACAGTGCGGTCTGCTCCTCGGGGGACAGCAGGACGCCGCGCTTGCGCGCCTCGATCAGCCGGTCGAGGGCGGCACCTGCCCGCTCCAGGCGACGCAGGCGCTCGCGCACCAGGTCGCGCTGGCGGCGCAGGGACACGTCCGCGCCCTCGGGCGCGTCGAGCAGCGCGGCGATCTCCTCCAGGGGCACGTCGAGCTCGCGGTAGAGGACCACGCGGTGCACGCGCGTGAGGTCCGACGGCGCGTACAGCCGGTACCCGGCGGGGGTGCGCGCCGACGGCCGGACCAGGCCCACCGCGTCCCAGTGGTGCAGCGTGCGGACGGTGACGCCTGCCGCGCGCGCGGCGGCGCCGACGGTCAGCCCGCCGGCGCCGTCGGCGGGTGCGGGTCGGGACGCCATGGCGCCCAGTCTGCCCGCGGAGCCCGCGGACCCGCCCGCGGGGCCGGTCACCCCTCGGCGCCGAAGCCCAGCTCGTCGCGCACGTTCCGGGCCTCCGGGCTGGTCGGGTCCCACGGTCGGGCGGCGGTCATGACGACGCGGGTCCGCTCGGGGGTCATGACCTCCAGGTCGAGCGTGCCCCACGGCTGCAGCCGCGGCCCTGTGGTCGAGCCGGGCGCGACGCGTTCGCAGGCAGCCGCGATCTCGTCGATCTCGCCCTGCACGCACGAGAAGCTCACGCTCAGCGGGCCGGCCTCGGTGGCGGGAGCGGCGGGCACGAGCAGCACGTCCTGGAACGCCCAGCGGCGCAGGTGCACCACCGTGCCCGGCGCGGCGAAGAACTCGAAGAAGCCGAGGCCGTTCACCCAGAAGTCGGTGGACGCCTCGAGGTCGTGGGTCGGGACGTTGACGAACATCGGCATGCCGTAGATGCCGCGGAACAGCTCGGGCGGCTGGACCCCGGGGCCGGGCAGGGGCACGGGGCTGATGGAGAAGGCGGGGAAGGTGTCGGTCATGCGGCCAGCCTGAAGCCTGACGCCGCGTGAGGGTCAACCCCGCGGCGTGCGCCGCGCCGTGCGGCGCGTCCGCGAGGTCGCGCCCTCGCTGGACCTCCCGGCCCAGCCACTAGGCTGCCTGCCATGGGTACCGCGCTCGTCACCGGCGCCACGGCCGGCCTCGGACTGGAGTTCACCTGGCAGCTCGCCACCGCACGCCATGACGTGGTGCTCGTGGCGCGCGACGTCGAACGGCTGGAGAAGCTTGCGCACCAGGTGCGGGCCGCGGCCGGGGTGCGCGTCGAGGTGCTGCCCGCCGACCTGTCGCAGCCGGACGACGTCGCGCGCGTGGCTGAGCGGCTCGCGATCACGGGCGACGAGGACGGCGACGACCGCCGCCCGGTCGGGCTGCTGGTCAACAACGCCGGGGTGGCCACGGCGCAGCGGTTCGTCGACGGGGACCTGGGCGTCGAGCTCGCCGCGTTCGACGTCATGGTGCGGGCGGTGCTGGTGCTCTCGCACGCGGCGGCCGGCCAGATGACGGCCCGCGGGCGCGGCGCCATCCTCAACGTCGCGTCGGTCGCGGCGCTCACCGCGGGCGGCACGTACGCCGCCGCGAAGGCGTACGTGCGCTCCTTCACCGAGGGTCTGGCCGTCGAGCTCAAGGGCACGGGCGTCACCGCGACCGTCGTCTGCCCCGGGTTCGTGCACACCGAGTTCCACGACCGCGCCGGCGTCGACATGAGCGCGATCCCCGACGTCGGCTGGCTGGAGGCCCCGGCCGTGGTGTCCGAGGCGCTCGCGGACGTGCGTCGCGGCCTCGTCATCTCGACGCCGTCCGTGCGCTACAAGGCGGCGTCCGCCCTGCTGCGCCTCGCCCCGCGAGCCGCCGTGCGGGCGGTCGGCAAGTACCGCTGACCTTCGGTCGGCCGACGGCGAGGCAGCGGCCTCAGCCGGCGGTGCGGGCCTTCTCCGCCGCGGCGCGCGCGACCTCGGCCTCCGTCTTGTGGGCGTCGCGCAGGGCCTTCTCCAGCTCGCGCACCCGCTTCTGCGCCTCCCGGACGCGCTTGTCGGCCTCCTTGCGCTTGGCCGCGGCCTTCTTCACCCGCGCGTCGGAGGCATAGGCCTGCACCAGGGCCGTCGCCTCGGCGAGATCGTCCTCGTCGGCGGAAGTCGCCGCAGGGGCGGGTCCGTCCTCCGGCGTCGTCGAGCCCTTGCTCGCGATGACGGCTGCGATGCCGTCGAGCGTGCGCTCCAGCCCCCAGGCGACGTCGTCGATCTCGTCCAGTCCCTCGCTGTCCGGGACGTAGGTCCCGCGCTCCACGAGCGGGCGCAGGTACGGGAAGCGGACCTCGTCCACGAGGTGCCGCAGCGCGTCGGTGAAAGCGGGACCCAGCGCCCCGTCGTCGCCGCCGGCCTCGGAGATGGCCCGCTCCAGGTCGCGGCCGAGCGCGGCGGCGTTCCGGGCGTACCCGGTGACGAGCAGGATGGTGGCGATCTTCTCGTCGTCGGCCAGCGGGGCCGACCGCAGCGCGCGCAGGCCCACGTCCAGGAACCGGAGGTTGCCGGGCGTCATCGGCGCGCCGGTGATGGGGATGTCCAGCACCCACGGGTGCTGCCGGTACGTCGCGAGGATGAACAGCGCCCACTCGCGGAGCTCGGCGCGCCAGTCGGCGGGCTCGTGAGCCGGGGGGAACTCGACGACGAACGCGACCTCCTGCATGAGCAGCAGCAGGTCGTCCTTGCTGGTGACGTACCGGTACAGCGACATGGTCGTGAAGCCGAGGCTCTTGGCCACCCGGGCCATCGAGACGCCCGCCAGCCCCTCGGCGTCGGCGATCTCGACGGCGGCCTCGACGATCCGCTCGATGCTGAGCTCGCGCCGGGGCACCCGCTCCGGCCGCTCCGCCACGCCCCACGCGAGCGCGAGGCGCGGCGGCAGCTCGGGCAGGTCGGTGTCGGGCGAGTCCGTCTCCGGCGTGTCCGTCATGGCCTCATCATCCCCGAACGGCTGCGCCGGTCGAGCCTGTCGGGACCAGGTCGGGGTCTGGACGGGCTCGACCGGCGACTCCGCGCTCAGCGGGCGGTCCGGCGCCGGTAGAGCACGCCCCCGACGACGATGCTCACGGCGAGGAAGCCCACGAGCCACGCGCACCCGGTGAGGATCGTGCCGGCGTCCGGCGCGCCCATCAGCAGGCCGCGCACCGACTCGATGATCGGCGTGAACGGCTGGTTCTCGGCGAATCCGTGCAGCCAGTCCGGCATCGTCGAGACCTCGACGAAGCCCGAGCTGAGGTACGGCACGAACAGGAAGATCATGTTCACCGACATCGAGGCCTCGACGCTGAGCACGAGCCCGAGCGTGACGCTGATCCACGTGAACGTCAGCACGGAGAGCACGGCGAAGGCGACGAAGCCCAGCCACTCGCCGAGGTCGGCGCCGGGCCCGAACCCGTAGGCGACGGCCACGAGGAGCACCACGACCACCGAGGCGAGGTTGCGGACGACGCTCGCGATGACGTGGCCCCACAGGGCGGACGAGCTGAAGATGGGGAGCGTCTTGAAGCGGTCGATCGTCCCGGAGGTCATGTCCTGCGCGACGCCGGTGGCGGCGGTGGCGGAGTTCATGCCCAGGCACATGACGAGGACGCCCGGCACCACGTAGTCGATGTAGTCGCCGGAGCCGCCGGAGATCGCGCCCCCGAAGATGACGACGAACACGGACATGATCATCACGGGCAGCACGAACGCCGTGATCAGGCCGTCGACGGAGCGCAGGGAGCGCCGGGCCTCGCGCCGGGCCATCGTCCCGACGTCGCGCAGCGGGGCGCCGCGGCGGGCCCGGCCGGCGGGCGGTCGGGTGGCGGTCGCGGCACGGGGTGCCGGCAGGGTGGTGGTCATCGCAGGGCCTCCTCGGGGGTGGGGCGGTCGGTGGTGCCGGTGGGCGCGGAGCCGCCCGTCGCGCCCGGCGCGGCGTGCGCGCCGGTGAGGGCGAGGAACACGTCGTCGAGCGTCGGCTTGACGACGCTCACGGCGGCGACGGCGACGCCGCGGGACTCCGCCTGCTCGAGCACCTGGCGGATCGTGCGGACGGGCTCGGCGCTGGGGAACGTCAGGGCCAGGGCCTTGTCGTCCGTCTCCGCGGCGTCGAGCCCGGCGACGGCGAGGCCGCGGGCGGCGGTGAGGCTCGCCGCGTCATCGAAGGCGACGCGCACTTGGTCGCCGGCGACGAGCGCCTTGAGCTCGGCCGCCGTGCCGCGCGCGGCGATCCGCCCGTCGGCCAGGACCGCGATCGTGTCGGCGAGGCGGTCGGCCTCCTCGAGGTACTGGGTGGTGAGCAGGATCGTCGTGCCGTCGGCCGCGAGCCCGCGGACGACCTCCCACAGCTGGGACCGCGAGGCCGGGTCGAGGCCGGTGGTCGGCTCGTCGAGCACGAGCACCTGCGGGTCGGCGACGAGGCTGATGGCCAGGTCGAGACGGCGCCGCATGCCGCCGGAGTAGGTGCCGACGCGGCGGCGGGCGGCGTCGGTGAGGTCGAACCGCTCGAGCAGCTGGTGCGCGCGGCGGCGCACGGTGCGCTTCGGCAGGTGGGCGAGGTCCGCCATCATCACGAGGTTCTCCTCGCCCGTCTGGAACTCGTCGACCGACGCGTACTGGCCGGTCAGCGCGATGCTGCGGCGGACGTCCGCCGGGTGCCGGACGACGTCGGCGCCCGCGATCGTGGCGGTGCCGCCGTCGGGGCGCACCAGGGTGGTGAGGATGTTGACGGTGGTGGTCTTGCCCGCGCCGTTCGGGCCGAGCAGCGCGAAGATCTCGCCGCGCCGCACGGTGAGGTCGACGCCGCGCAGCACGGCGGTGCGCCCGTAGGACTTGCGTAGCCCCTGCACGGCGATCATCGGGTCGTTCATGGCCGGTCCCCTCGACGATGGAGTGTGTATGGCGTACACGAGTGTAGGGCATACACGCGGTGTTGCCTATACACATCGCGTGCCAGGTACGCGTGCGGCCGCGTTCGGCCCGGTGTCCGCGCGGGATCCCGTGTCCCGGCCGCGCCCCGTACGCTGGGGGACCGTGACGACTCCCGACTTCTCCCCGACCCCCCGCGAGCAGCTGCGAGACCTCATCACCGAGCTCGCCGTCGTGCACGGGAGGGTGACGCTCTCCTCCGGCAAGGAAGCCGACTACTACGTCGACCTGCGTCGCATCACGCTGCACCACCGCGCCGCGCCGCTGGTGGGGCACGTGCTGCTCGACCACCTCGAGGAGGTCGGGCTCGGGACCGCCGAGGTCGACGCCGTCGGCGGGCTCACGCTCGGCGCCGACCCGATCGCGGACGCGCTGCTGCACGCCGCGGCGTCACGCGGCCAGGACCTGGACGCCTTCGTCGTGCGCAAGGCAGCCAAGGCGCACGGCATGCAGCGCCAGATCGAGGGACCCGACGTCGCGGGCCGCAAGGTCGTCGTCCTCGAGGACACCACCACGACGGGTGGCTCGCCCATCGCCGCCATCGAGGCCCTGCGCGCCGCCGGCGCCGAGGTGCTCGGCTGCGCGACCATCGTCGACCGCGCCACCGGCGCCGGCGAGAAGATCGAGGCGCTCGGCGTGCCGTACCACTACCTGTTCGACCTGGCGGACCTCGGCCTGGCCTGACTGTGAGGATCGCTTTTCGGGCGTGTCGGGACCACGGCGGTCGCGACACGCCCGACCGGCGAGCCCCGGCTCGCCGCGCGAGCCGTCAACCGCGGCGGCGGCCCAGCAGGAACCCGGCGCCGAGACCCACGAGCAGCGGCCCCGCGAGGGTGGCGGCGGCGACCAGCTCCGGGGGCGTCGTCTCGATGGTGAGCATGGTCTCGGACGGCTGCGCGTACGTGAACCAGCCGAACTGGGCGTAGCCCATCGGCCGCAGTGCCCACACGAGCAGGCCCACGCCCACGACGATCGCCGCGACCGCGAGCCACGTGCCCCTGCGGGGACGGCCCCGGCCGTCCGGCGTCGGCGCGTCAGACACGGTCGATCAGGTCAGCGACGGAGTCGACGACGTGCGTCGGCCGGAACGGGAACGTGTCCACCTCGGCGGCGGTGGTGGAGCCGGTCATCACCAGGAACGTCTCGAGCCCCGCCTCGATGCCGGCGACGACGTCGGTGTCCATCCGGTCGCCGATCATTGCCGTGGACTCGGAGTGTGCCTCGATCCGGTTGAGCGCGGAGCGGAACATCATCGGGTTCGGCTTGCCGACGTAGTACGGCGAGCGGCCCGTGGCCGCCTGGATCATCGCCGCGACGGCGCCCGTGGCAGGCAGCGGGCCCTCCGGCGAGGGGCCGGTGGTGTCCGGGTTGGTCGCGATGAACCGGGCGCCGTCGCGCACCAGCCGCACGGCCTTCGTGAGGGCTTCGAACGAGTACGTCCGGGTCTCGCCCAGCACCACGTAGTCCGGGTCGGACTCGGTGAGCGTGTAGCCGGCCTCGTAGAGCGCCGTCGTGAGCCCCGCCTCGCCGATCGGGTAGGCCGAGCCGTTCGGGATCTGGTCGGAGAGGAACTGCGCTGTGGCGAGCGCGGAGGTCCAGATCGCCTGCTCGGGCACGTCGATGCCCGACGTCGCCAGGCGGGCACGCAGGTCACGAGGCGTGAAGATCGAGTTGTTCGTGAGGACGAGGAACGGTCGCTCCGCCTCGCGCAGCGCGCGCACGAACTCGGGCGCCCCGGGGATCGCCCTCCCCTCGTGCACCAGCACGCCGTCCATGTCGGTCAGCCAGGACTCGATCTTCCGCTCGCTCACGGCGCCACCCTAGTGGGCAAGGCGGCCTCGCGCGTGGGCCAGGATGGGCCCATGACGACGATCACGGTGGTGGGCGGCACCGGTCAGGCGGGCCGGGCCGTCGTGCGGGAGGCGATGGCCCGCGGGCACGATCTTCGGGTGGTCTCGCGTCTGCGGCCCGACGACCTCGACGGGGCGGCGCACCATGCGGTGGACCTCCTCGGCGACGACGAGGGGCGGGTCGCGGCGGCGCTCTCGACGGCGTTCGAGGGCGTCGGCGCGGTGGTCGACACGAGCAACGGGATGCTGCCGGGCGCGCAGGAGGTGTTCACCACCGGGGCTCGGCGGGTCGCGCAGGCCGCGGGCCGCGCGGGCGCCGGGCGCGTCGTCGTGCTGTCGATCGCCGGGGTGGACCGCAGCGAGTACGGCTACTACCGCGCGCACGCCGAGCAGGAGCGCGTCTACGCCACCGGGCCCGTGCCCGCGACGGTCGTGCGCGCCACCCAGTTCCACGAGTTCCTGAGCCTCTACTTCGGGCCGGACAGCAGGCTCGGCGCCTGGTCCCGGCTGGGCCTGCTGCCGTACCCGCGCGGCTGCCGCTTCCAGACCGTCGACCTGCGCGACGTCGCCCGCGCGCTCGTGGACGCGGCGGAGGGGATCGACCCGCTCGGCGTCGCGCCGCGGCCAGGCCCGTCGGGCGCCCGGACCGTGACCGTGGGCGGGCCGGAGGTTCGCGGCGCGCGAGACATGGCGCGCGCGTGGCGGCGGGCGCACGGCTCGCGACGGTTCCTCGTGGGGGTACCCCTGCCCGGCGCGCTCGGCGAGTTCTTCCGTGCGGGCCGGAACCTCGTGCCGGACGGGGCCGTGGGCACAGTCACCTACGACCAGTGGCTGGCCGGCCGGTGAGCGACGGCGCGGCGCACCGTGACGAGCCGTCCCGCGAGGTCGGCGTCGGGCCGTGGCCGGGCGGTCCCGAGGCCTGGCCGCGCACGCCCGACGGCGACGCCGACCCGCGCTACGACCCCGAGCTGCTGGCGCACGGCGACCGGCGCAACGTCGTCGACCGGTACCGGTACTGGACGGTCGAGGCGGTCGTCGCGGACCTGGACGCGCGCCGCCCCGCCGACCGCACCCTGCACGTCGCCATCGAGAACTGGGCGCACGACCTCAACATCGGCTCCGTCGTGCGCACCGCCAACGCGTTCAACGCCGCGGGCGTGCACGTCGTCGGCCGACGACGGTGGAACCGGCGCGGTGCGATGGTCACCGACCGCTACCTGCACGTCCGCCACCAGCCCGACGCGGCGGCGCTCGCCGCGTGGGCGGCCGCCGCGGGGTTGCCCGTGGTCGGGGTCGACAACGTGCCCGGGTCGGTCCCGCTGGAGGGCTACGACCTGCCCACGCGCTGCGTGCTGCTCTTCGGCCAGGAGTCCGCGGGCCTGACGCCCGAGGCGCAGGCGGCGTGCGCGGACGTCGTGCACATCGCGCAGCACGGCTCGACCCGATCGCTCAACGCGGGTGCCGCCGCCGCGATCGCGATGCACGCCTGGGCGTCGCGGTGGCTCCATCCGCAAGCGCCGCCGTCTCACGGACCCGACGGCATGTGACGGCCATGACCCGGACGTGAGAAAATCCGGATGCATGCGGGTCGGCGCCCGTCGCGACGAAGCATCCCGCTGCATCCTCGTACGCCCCGTCATTGGAGTACCGCAGATGCCTATCGCAACCCCCGAGGTCTACGCCGAGATGATCGACCGGGCGAAGGCCGGCAAGTTCGCCTACCCCGCCGTCAACATCACGTCGTCGCAGACCGTCACCGCCGCGCTCCAGGGCTTCGCCGAGGCCGAGTCGGACGGCATCATCCAGGTGTCCGTGGGCGGCGGCGAGTACGCCTCGGGCGCCACGATCAAGGACCGCGTCGTCGGCTCCCTGGCCCTGGCGGCCTACGCCACCGAGGTCGCGAAGAACTACTCGGTGAACATCGCCATCCACACCGACCACTGCGTCAAGAAGAACCTCGACTCCTGGGTGCGCCCGCTGCTGGCCCTCGAGGCCGAGCAGGTCAAGGCCGGCAAGAACCCGACCTTCCAGTCGCACATGTTCGACGGCTCGGACATCCCCCTCGACGAGAACCTCGTCATCGCCGCGGAGCTCCTCGAGCTGTCGCAGGCCGCTCGCACCATCCTCGAGATCGAGGTCGGCGTCGTGGGCGGCGAGGAGGACGGCCACGAGGCCGCCATCAACGACAAGCTCTACACCACCGCCGAGGACGGCCTGGCCACGGTCCGGGCCCTGGGCGCCGGCGAGAAGGGCCGTTACCTGACGGCGCTGACCTTCGGCAACGTGCACGGCGTGTACAAGCCGGGCGCGGTCAAGCTCCGCCCGTCGATCCTCGCGGACATCCAGAAGGCCGTGGGCGACGAGATCGGCCAGGAGAACCCGTTCGACCTCGTGTTCCACGGCGGTTCGGGCTCCACGGCCGAGGAGATCTCCGAGGCGGTCGACAACGGCGTCATCAAGATGAACATCGACACCGACACGCAGTACGCGTTCACGCGCCCGGTCGTCGAGCACATGTTCAAGAACTACGACGGCGTGCTGAAGATCGACGGCGAGGTCGGCAACAAGAAGGCCTACGACCCGCGCGCCTGGGGCAAGCTGGCCGAGGCCGGCATGGCCGCCCGCATCGTCGAGGCCGCGCAGCAGCTGCGCTCTGCCGGCCACAAGATGTGACCCTCGCGCCGACGCAGGACGCCCCCTCCGCTCGACGAGCGGAGGGGGCGTCCTCGCGTTCTGCGGTCGGGAGGTCCCGGCTACCGCGGCGACGGGCGGCTCGGCGTGGGGGCCGCGGCGTCGAGGTCGAAGCCCGGGTCCTCGTCGACGATGTCGAGCAGCTCGCCGATCCGGGTGACCTCGAGCAGGAAGCGCACGGTGGGCGGCGCGCGCAGCACCTGGACCCGGTGCGGGCTGCGGGACGCGAGCCGGGCGAGGAACGCCACGCCGGAGGAGTCCATGAACGTCACGTGGTGGGCGTCGATCTCGACCGGCATCCCGGATTCCTCGGCGTCGGCGATGGCCTCGCTCAGGTCGGCGCCGATGTCGGCGTCGATCTCCCCCGAGAGCACGACGCGGGCCCGCGAGGCGCCGACGATGACGTGCACGCTCGCCGGGTCGCCGAGCTCGGGCGCAGGGTCGTCGGGCGCGTCCGTGGGCAGCAGATCACGCGGGGTCGTGTTCGATCCGTCGTGCACGGTGCTCCTTCCACGCGCGGTACTGCGCTCGCTCGAGTCTCGGCGGACACCAATCTACGGTTGAATGACCAGCAAGAACACCAACCAGGACGGGAAATCGCGGCAGCGGAGGCATTATGACCGAAATACCCGGTCCTTTGCCCCCTGTCTCCGACCGGCTCCTGGGCGCGGCGCTCTCCGACGCCATCCTGCCGGTCTTCGTCACCGGCACCTGGGAGGAGGGTATGCCGGTCCTCTGGGTGAACGGCGAGTTCACGCGGACCACGGGCATCCGCGCCGACGAGATGCGGGCGCGCGGCGACCACCCCCTGCTCTCCCTCGTCGACGACGACCCCGATCGCGAGCCCGGCCAGGCGGCGCTGCGGGAGGGACGACCCACCGCGCGCATGATCAAGGGACACCGCCCGGACGGAGCGGTGTCCTGGTGGCACGTCACGATGTCGCCGGTGCCCGAGGAGGACGGCGGCGTGCGGTACTGGCTCGGGGCGGCGATGGACGTGTCGCCGTACATGGAGCGCCACGCCGCGCAGCTGGCCTCGCTCGAGGTCGAGCGCCGCGAACGGGCCGACCTGGACCTCGTCGCGCAGACGACCGAGCTCCTCGGCGACCTCGAGTACCCGTACGCCCTGCGCGACATCGCCGACCTGCTGCGCGCGCTCGTGCCCTGGGCGGGCTTCTACCTCAACGACGACGGGCTGGTGTTCGCGGACGGCGTCGACGTGGCCTCGCCCCCGAGCGGCCGCGGGCGCCGGCACGCCCGGTACGTCCCCGACTCGCCGGTGCTCGACGGGCTCGACGACGGGCCGCCGTCGGTCGAGCATCCCGGTGCCGGCGGCGGCCAGCAGCCCGGCCGCCAGCCGGGCGAACCGGGCAGGCCCGGCCTGCCCGGCGCGGCGCGGATGGCCGTGGACCAGGTGCAGGACCTGCTCGACGGGGTGATCGACGGGCCCGTGCTGCTCGAGCTGAACGGCCACTACCCGGCGCACTCCGCGTCCGGCTGGCTGCGCCGGGACCTCGTGCGCCGCGTGGTCGAGGAGACGGGGGCGGTGCCGCGCTCCGCGGTCGTGCACGCCGTCGCCGGCCGGCGGCGGGTGCTGGGGCTGCTCGCGAGCTGGCACGGCGCGGGCATGGGTCTCGACGGCGCGCCCACCGAGGAGCCGAGGAGCCCGGGCGAGCCGCAGCACGTGTTCACCGTGATCGAGGTGGTGGCACGTCGCGCCGGCACGGCGATCGACAACGCGCGGCTCTACGCGCGCGAGCACCGCCTGGCGGAGGCGCTGCAGCGGGCGATGCTGCCCGAGCAGGCGGAGGTGCCCGGCCTCGACGTCTGGACCTACTACGCGCCCAACGCCGAGCACGCCCAGGTGGGCGGCGACTGGTACGACGTGCTGCAGATCGCGGAGGGCACGGTCGGGCTGGTCGTGGGGGACGTCGTCGGGCACGACGTCGAGGCGGCCGCGGCGATGGGGCAGCTGCGGTCGGTGGTGCGCTCGTACGCCTTCGAGCTGGCCACGCCGGGCATCGTCGTCGACCGGGTGGACCAGCTCGTCACGGGCATGCGCATCCCGCGCTCGGCGTCGATGGTGTACGCGACGCTGCACCACCAGCCCGACGGTGGCGCGTGGACCGTGCAGTACACCCGCGCCGGGCATCTGCCCCCGCTGCTCGTGCGGGACGGCGAGGTCGTCCAGCTCGCCGACGCCGGGGGCTCGCTCATCGGCTTCGGTACCCGCCCGCGGGCGACCGGGCGTGCCGAGCTGCGCCGGGGTGACGTCCTGCTGTTCTACACGGACGGGCTCATCGAGCGGCGGGACCGCTCGCTCAAGGTGGGGCTCGACGCCCTGGTGGAGACGTCGGCGCGGATCACCGCCCGGGACGCGGCAGGGGTGGGGGAGGAGCTGCTCTCCCGCCTGGCCGACGCGCCGGAGGACGACGTGGCACTCGTCGTCGTGCGCGTGCCCGACCCGGTCGCCGACGCGCAGGTGCAGCCGCTGAGCCCGCGGTCGCGCCGCTGGCTGCTGCCCAGCGAGCCCGCGTCGATCGGCCGCGCCCGGCACGCGGTGCTGCGCACCTGCCAGGCCTGGGGCTTGCCGGAGTCCGCGTCCGCCGAGCTGGTCGTGTCCGAGCTGGTCGCCAACGGCGTCCTGCACGGCTGGGGAAACATCGCGCTGCGGCTGTTCGACACCGGCGACGGGCTGCGTATCGAGGTGGAGGACTCCAACCCCGCGCCGCCCGTCACCACCGACGGCCATCCCAACCGGCTCGGCGGGTTCGGCATGCAGATCGTCGAGCGGCTCGCCGACTGGGGCTGGCGGCCCGCCGGGTCGGGCAAGCTCGTCTGGGCCAAGCTGCGCCCGACCGCGCCGGCGTCGTAGCCGGAACGTCCCTGCCCTTCGAGAACGCCCTGGCGGACGTTTCCCGGTGTCATGGCGTCCGTCAGGACATCCTCGAAGGACAGTGGTGGGCGGGTCGGTGGTAGCGACGGCCAGGTTTCGACAAGCTCAGCCAGCGAGGCGGGCGACCTCGTCGGGGGAGGTCCCGGAGTCGCGCAGGAACTGCGCGCACCGCTCGGCCTCGTCGTCCTCGCCGATCAGCTGCGCGGCCCGGGACAGGGCGAGCAGCGCGCGCAGGAAGCCCTGGTTGGGCTCGTGGTCGGCCGGGATCAGACCCTGGCCGCGCCACCCGGCCCGACGCAGCGCGTCGAGGCCGCGGTGGTAGCCGGTCCGGGCATAGGCGTACGCGGTGACGGCGCGGGCGGCGCCCGGGTCGTCGGCGTCGGCCGCGCCCCCGAGGGTCTGTTCGGCGAGCACCGCCCACGCGAGCGACGACGAAGGGTGGTCCGCGGCGAGGCGAGCGGGGTCGTCGCCGGCCTCCAGGCCGTCCCGCACCTGCGGGTGGTCGTCGGGCAGACGGGTGGGCGGCGGACCGGCGAGCAGGTCGCCGTCGGGCTGAGGGCTCATGGGCCCCATTGTCGCCGCAGCCGGGGCCCGGAGCGCGCGCTCGGGACGGCGCGGATCTCGACCGTCGCCGCGGGCCCCGCGCGGGTACGCTCGGCACATGATCGAGATCGCGACGTCATCGACGACGACGACGCTCGTGATCGCCGGTGACCTCGACCTCGCGGAGCGCGAGCAGTTTCCGGAGATCGCGGCCCGGGTGGTGGGTCTGCGGCGCCAGCTTCTCGTCATCGACATGTGCCGTGTGACCTTCATGGACTCCACGGGCGCGGCGTTCCTCATCTCGCTGGCGGACTCCGGCAGGCGGCGGGGTGGCGCGACCGTGCTGCGGGGCGCCGACGAGCGCGACCTGTTCGTGCTCGAGGTCTGCGGGGCGCTCGACCTGTTCCGCATCGACCGTGACCACCGGTGCGAGTCCGCCGCGCCCGCCACGGGGGCGACGTCGACGCCGGTGCCGCACCGCCCGGTCTGACCTTCCCGCCCGGCGCGCGCCCCCCGCCGTCGCCTGGGCGGGTCGGGCGGCCGAATGGTCACGGGCGGGTAAACTCGGGCGCGGCCCGGACCTCGACCCGCCCGCGACGACCGCACGGCGGCAATGCCGGGCCTCGTCGACGAAGGAGAGTGGGAATCCCATGCCAGCCGTGGTGCTCGTCGGTGCCCAGTGGGGCGATGAGGGCAAGGGGAAGGCGACCGACCTCCTCGGGTCTCGCGTCGACTACGTCGTGAAGTTCAACGGCGGCAACAACGCGGGGCACACTGTCGTCATCGGCGACGAGAAGTACGCCCTGCACCTGCTGCCGTCGGGCATCCTCTCGCCGGGGGTGGTGCCGGTGATCGGCAACGGCGTCGTCGTCGACATCGACGTGCTGTTCGAGGAGCTGGACGCCCTGAACTCCCGCGGCGTCGACACGTCCCGGCTGCTGGTCTCCTCGCAGGCGCACGTCATCGCGGGCTACCACCGCACGCTCGACAAGGTGACGGAGCGGTTCCTCGGCAAGCGGCGCATCGGCACCACCGGGCGCGGCATCGGCCCGGCGTACGCCGACAAGATCAACCGCGTCGGCCTGCGCATCGCGGACCTCTTCGACCCGAAGATCCTGGCCGAGAAGGTCGAGGGCTCCCTCGACCAGAAGAACCACCTGCTGGTGAAGGTCTACAACCGGCGGGCCGTCGACGTCGACGAGACGGTCGACGAGCTGCTCGCGCACGCCGAGCGGCTCCGGCCGATGGTGGCGAACACGCCGCTCGTGCTCAACCAGGCGCTCGACGACCACAAGACGGTCCTGTTCGAGGCCGGCCAGGCGACCATGCTCGACGTCGACCACGGCACCTACCCGTTCGTGACGTCGTCGAGCGCGACGGCGGGCGGGGCCGTGACCGGCTCCGGCATCGGGCCCACCCGCGTCGACTCCGTCATCGGCGTCATCAAGGCCTACACGACGCGCGTCGGCGAGGGCCCGTTCCCCACGGAGCTCTTCGACGCGAACGGCGAGTACCTGCTCAAGACCGGCGGCGAGTACGGCGTCACGACCGGCCGTGCGCGCCGCTGCGGCTGGTACGACTCCGTCATCGCCCGGTACTCGTCGAGGATCAACGGCCTCACCGACCTCGTGGTCACCAAGCTCGACGTGCTCACCGGCATGGAGAAGGTGCCGGTCTGCGTGGCGTACGACGTCGACGGCACCCGCTACGACGAGATGCCCGACGACCAGACCGCGTTCCACCACGCGAAGCCGATCTACGAGGAGCTCCCCGGCTGGTGGGAGGACATCTCCGGCGCGCGGACCGTCGAGGACCTGCCGAAGAACGCGCAGTCGTACCTCGCGCGCCTCGAGGAGCTGTCCGGCTGCCGCATCTCCGCGGTCGGCGTCGGGCCGCGCCGCGACGAGATCATCCCGGTGCACGACCTCATCCACGGGCGCTGAGTCGGGGTCGCGACGCGTCTGCCGTCCCGGTCCTGCGGGATATCGGACCGATAACCCACAGGACCGGGACGTCAGACCGTGAACGTCTCGGGGGCGGGGCCGCCGGGACGCCAGCCGGTGCTCCGAAGGATCTCCGCCATCTCGTGGGCGACGGTGCCGGCCCACGCGTCGGCACCGGTGTAGCGGCGTACCACCGTACGGTCCGTGACGATCCGGTTCTGCCGACGGCGGTCCTCGAACAGGGCCTCGGGCGTCGAATGCGGGTCGATCCCGTCGATCTCGACCAGCAGCACCCGGCCGTCGGGAAGGAACCACGCCAGATCCACGCGTGCGACGAAACGGCCGCGGCGGTCGAAGGCCTTCAGCTGCAGCATGTCCGGCGGCACACCGGCGTCGACGCAGGACAGGCGGGCCCAGGTCTCGGCCGGCGACTCGGCCCGGGCGTCGGCCTCAGCCCACCAGCCGTGGGTCCGCGCGACGCCCGCGTGCCACCGCGCGTAATCGTGGGCCCGGTCGAGCTCCGCGGTGGTGAGGAGCTTCCGGTGCAGGGCGGAGTCCATGACGGCAACCGCGTGCCTGCGGTCGAGCTCGGGGATCGACTGTGCCAGAGCGTCCACCACGGTCGCGCATCGGAGCCCGTCGACGAGGACCCAACGCCGCAAGGGGATCCGGCGGATGCGCACCGGGGTCCAGGCCTCCCGTGACGACCCGTCGGGGAACGCGACCTCGGGCCGGACACGCGCCGGCGCGCCCTGCACCCCGTGCAGGACGAGGGCGCACAGACCGGTCGCGACGGCGCCCGGGTGGGCGAGCACGCCCAGCGCCGCGGCCCGGAGGCGCACCAGGTCCCGGCGGTCACCGGCTCCCGGGCTTCGTCCACAGGGTCCGGGTTCGACGTCGGATTGCTGGGGGAATCGGGGTCGGCAGCCCGCAGGACCGGGACGCAGGACCCGCCCGGTTAGCATGGCTGCCCGTGAAGATCCTCGTCGTCGGGACCGGTGCCCGCGAGCACGCCATCGTCCACGCCCTCGCGTCCGAGGCCGCCGCCGGCGGCGAGGCGCACGAGCTGCATGCCGCGCCCGGGAACCCGGGCATGGCGACGCAGGCCGCGCTGCACCCCGTCGACGCCAACGACGGCCGCGCGGTGGCGGCGCTGGCCCGGTCGCTCGCCGTCGACCTCGTCGTCGTGGGCCCCGAGGCGCCGCTCGTGGCGGGCGTCGCCGACGCCGTCCGCGAGGCGGGAGTGCCGTGCTTCGGCCCGTCGGCCGAGGCGGCCCGGCTCGAAGGGTCCAAGGCGTTCGCCAAGGACGTGATGGCCACCGCGGGCGTGCCGACGGCGATGGCGCACGTGTGCACGACCGTCGACGAGGTGGCGGCCGCACTCGACGCCTTCGGGGCGCCGTACGTCGTCAAGGACGACGGGCTCGCCGCGGGCAAGGGCGTCGTCGTGACGTCCGACCGGGACGCCGCGCTCGCCCACGCCCGCGAGGCGCTCGAGGCCCGCGGCGACGAGGGCCGCGTCGTGGTCGAGGAGTACCTCGACGGCCCCGAGGTTTCGCTGTTCTGCCTCAGCGACGGCGCCGCCGTGGTGCCGATGGTGCCGGCGCAGGACTTCAAGCGCGTCGGCGACGACGACGCCGGCCCCAACACCGGCGGCATGGGCGCGTACACGCCGCTGGACTGGACGCCGTCGGGCCTGGTGGCCGAGGTGGTGGAGCGGATCGCGCAGCCCACGGTGGACGAGATGGCCCGCCGCGGCACCCCGTTCTCCGGCGTGCTGTACGTGGGGCTGGCGCTCACGTCGCGCGGCACGCGGGTGGTGGAGTTCAACGCCCGGTTCGGCGACCCGGAGATCCAGGCTGTGCTGGCGCGGCTGCGCACGCCCCTGTCCGGAGTGATGCAGGCGGCCGCCACGGGCGCGCTGGCGCAGGTCGAGCCGCTGCGCTGGTCGGACGAGGCGGTGGTGAACGTCGTCGTCGCGTCGCAGGGCTACCCCGAGTCGCCGCGCAAGGGCGACCCGATCACGGGGATCGCGGACGCCGAGGCGCTCGACGGTGTGCACGTGCTGCACGCGGGCACCGCGGTCGCCGACGGCGGCGCGCTGGTGTCTGCCGGCGGGCGCGTGCTGTCGGTCGTCGGGCGCGGGGCCGACCTTGCCTCCGCGCGCGCCGCGGCGTACGCCGGGGTCGCGACGATCGGGCTCGACGGTGCGCACCACCGCAGCGACATCGCGCTCAAGGCAGAGCGCGGCGAGGTCGCCGTCCCGCCGGCCTGACCGGCGCGACGACCGACTGCGCCGGCGCCGCCCGTGCCCGCGGGGTCGACGGCAGTGCCCGCGCCGCCGCCGGCGCCGGCCCGAAGGTCTCGATCCCGCAACGAACGGCGCGCAGGGCCGTGACCTGGGGAAAACCGGGCTGAACGATCCTCCGACTCCGCTACTGTCCGAGCGGACCTCGAAGGGAGCTCGTTCACATGTCAGAGACCTCGCCCGCCACGCCCGACCCCACGCCACGCATCGCGGAGGGCGACCCGACCGGCCCCACGGTCTCCGTCGACCTGACGCCGGGGGAGCCGGCCCCGGCCCCTCGCCGCCGAGCACGCAAGCTCCTGACGATCGGGCTGGCGGGCGGCCTCGTGCTGGTGGGCGGTGCCGGGGCGGTGGCCTACGCGATGCTGTCGGGTGGCGGCGCGCAGCCGCACGACGTCCTGCCGGCGAACGCCCTCGCCTACGCCCGGGTGGACCTCGACCCTTCGGCGGGGCAGAAGGTGGAGGTCCTGCGGTTGCTGCAGAAGTTCCCCGCCCTCGCCGACAGCGTCGGCGACGAGGACGCGGACCTGCGCGCCCTGTTCGTCGAGAAGGCGCTCGAGGACTGTGACGTCGACTTCGCCGCCGACGTCGAGCCGTGGCTCGGGCAGCGCGTGGGTGTCGCGCTCCTCGACGAGCCCTTCGAGCCTGTCGTGGCGATCCAGGTCGACGACGAGGACAAGGCGCGGGCCGGCATCACCGAGCTCGCCGAGTGCTCGGGCGCGGAAGCGGACGGGATCGCGTTCCTCGACGGCTACGCGATCGTCGGGTCCGGGCAAGAGGCGGTCGACACCGCGGTGGCGGCCGCGGCCGAGGAGTCGCTCGGCGAGACGAGCGCGTTCACCGCGGCGACCGAGAAGGTCGGTGACCAGGGTGTCGCGTCCGGCTGGGCGGACTACGGGGCGCTGATGGCCCACCCCGAGCTCGCCGACCTGATGGCCGAGGGGCTCGAGCAGTCCGGACAGCCGCCGATCGAGCTGCCGGAGCTCACGGGCGACCTGGGGACGGCGACGGTCGTGATCCGCGCCGAGTCGTCGGCCATCGAGGTGCGCGGAGCCTTCGAGGGTGCCGAGGAGATGCTCGGCGAGTCCTCGCTGGACCCGGCGCAGCTGCCCGACTCCACCGCGATCGCCTACGGCACGGCGATGTCGGACGAGTTCGCGGAGCAGTACGCCGACACCTTCCTGGACGCCTTCGTCGGTGCGGGCGGCGCCCAGGCGAGCGCCCAGGTCGAGGCGATGCTGGGGGTCTCGATCGAGGAGCTCACCACGCTCCTGCTGTCCGACCCGCTCCTCACCGTCGGCGAGCGCGGCCTCGCCGACCTGGACACGTTCACCGGCCCGGAGAGCGTCGAGAACCTCGACGTGGCGCTGCGGTCCCACGGCGACCAGGCGGAGCTGCGTGACATCGACGAGCGGCTGGCCGCCGCGGCCGAGACGATCGGCGGGGTCCGGCTCACGGTGCAGGACGTCGACGGCGGCGTGGCGCTCGCGACGTCGGACAGCGCGCTGGAGGTCGGGTCCGGCCTGGCGGCGTCCGAGGCGTTCGGGTCCGTGGTCCCGTTCGACTCGGTGTCGTCGCTGAGCTACCTGGACTTCGACAAGCTCGGCCCGGTGATCGAGCTGATCGCCGAGGGTGACGAGACAGTCCTGTCCAACCTGGAGCCGCTGCGTGCGTTCGGTGTGTCCAGCAGCGGCGACGAGTTCGCGATGCGCCTGTCGTTCGACGGCTGACGTGGACCGGGCCCGACCGGATGGAAGACTGAGCGCGTGACCCAGACGTATGACGCCGACCAGCCCGACGCCTTCGCGGGGGGACCGCTCGACCTGCCGGGCTGGCGGCACGTCTACTCCGGCAAGGTCCGCGACCTGTACGAGCCGGACCTGCCGGCCCTCGGTGGGGTGCACCCGCTGGGCGACGTCGTGCTCGTCGTGGCGTCGGACCGCCTCTCGGCGCACGACCACGTGCTCGCCCCCGGCATCCCGGACAAGGGCGTCGTGCTCACCCAGCTCAGCCTGTGGTGGTTCTCGCAGCTTGCCGACGTCGTGGACAACCACGTCGTGTCTACCGAGGCGAGCGCGGAACCGGGCGACGGGCTGGTCCCCGACGTCGTCGCCGGGCGCGCGATGATCTGCCGCCGGCTGGAGATGTTCCCGGTGGAGTGCGTGGCCCGCGGCTACCTCACCGGGTCCGGGCTCGCCGAGTACCGGGCGTCGGGCGAGGTCACCGGCATCCCGCTGCCGGCCGGGCTGGTGGACGGCTCTCGCCTTCCGGAGCCCATCTTCACCCCGGCCACCAAGGCCGAAGTGGGCGAGCACGACGAGAACGTCACGTTCGCCGAGGTCGCGCGCCGTATCGGGGACGACGACGCCGCCCGCCTGCGCGACCTCACGCTCGCCGTCTACGCGCGGGCCGAGCAGATTGCCCGGGAGCGGGGCGTCATCCTCGCGGACACGAAGCTGGAGTTCGGCGTCGACCCGGCGACCGGCGCGACGGTGCTCGGCGACGAGGTGCTCACCCCCGACTCCTCGCGGTTCTGGCCCGCGGACGAGTGGGAGCCGGGCCGTGCGCAGCCGAGCTTCGACAAGCAGCTCGTGCGCGACTGGCTGACCTCACCCGACTCCGGCTGGGACCGTGCGTCCGACGTGCCGCCGCCCGTCCTGCCCGACGCCGTCGTGCAGCGCACCCGCGGACGGTACCTCGAGGCGTACGAGCGCCTCACCGGCTCCACGCTTGCGTGAACCGGTCGCGCGCTGACCCGCGTGTCGGCCGCGAGTCCCGGTACGGGAGCGCGGGCCGTCCGGCAACACCCGGGACACGCGGCGGGGGGACACTGTGCCCATGACCGCCGCACGCCAGCTCCCGCTCAACGGCCTTCAGGATGCCGTCTACCGCTACCTGCTGACCGTGCCGCGCGCGACGACCGAGGAGGTCGTCGCCGCGACGGCCATGGCGCCCCCTGAGGTCGCGGAATGTCTGGCGGCGATGGTCGACCGCGGGCTCGTCGCGCCGGACCGCGGCCCCGACGACTGGCCCCAGCCGCGCCCCGGTGCGCCCGAGCGATGGCGTGCCGTGCCCCCGGCGGCGGCGCTCGGCGGCTCGCTCGCGGGCCTGCGGGCCGGGCTCGCCCGGGCGGAGCAGGAGATGGCAGAGCTCACGGCGCTCTTCCAGGCCGCCGTGCCGGCCCGCGGCGCCGAGCTGGTCGAGGTCGTCTCGGGGCGGGAGGCGCAGGGCCGCCGGGTCGCCGAGCTGGAGGAGCACGCGCGCAATGCGATCGACGTGTTCCAGTCCGGGTTCAACACCGTCACGTCCGTCGAGGCGGCGATCACGGAGGAGGACCGCACCGGTGGCCACCGCTACCGGGTGGTCGTCGACGCGGCGTTCCTGAAGGAGTCCGCGGCCGTGCGGGCCCTGGACGAGCGGGTGTCCGCCGGCCACCGGGTGCGCGTCGTCGACCACCCGCTGCTCAAGCTCGCGATCGCCGACGGCGAGCTGGCGATGGTCCAGGTGGACCCCATGGTCTCCCTGGTGCTCCGCGGGCCGCTGGTGCGGATCGCGACGGAGCTCTTCGACTCCACGTGGCGCCGGTCGCGGCCGTACCTGCGCGAGGGCGACGGGCTGAGCCGCGACGACCGTCAGCTGCTGCAGCTCATGATGTCCGGCCTCACCGACGCGGCGATGGCGAGCCAGCTCGGCAGCTCGCCCCGCACCGTGCAGCGCCGGCTGCGCGCGCTCATGGACACGGCCGAGGTCGGCACCCGGATGCAGCTGGGCTGGTACGCCCTCCGCAACGATTGGGTGTGACCTCGGCCGTGCCGGGACCACCGGCCCGTCCCCCGGGGACGGGCCGGTGGTCGGCGCGTCACATGCGGTCCTCGACGTCCTCCAGCGTGGTGCCGCGGTACGACGTGACCGGCGTCGTGATGCGGTCGGACGTCGGGTTCTGCGCACGATAGTTGGTCCGCACCCAGGCGAGGTCCGCCCGGTCCACCGAGCCGGAGCGGTCGAGGTCCGCCGCCGGGGCGGTGGTCCCCTTCGCCTCGAGGATCGCGATCGCGTCCCGCACGTCGACGACGTCGTCGGCGTTCACGTCACCGGTGGAGAGCGCGGGCACGGTGCTGACCACCTGCCCGCCCTCCGACGCGGCCCCTCCCGCGACGTCCTCGTACCAGGTGAAGTGCCCGGGCACGCGGACCTCCAGGCGGTACGCCTCGTCGGTGAGCGGCAGCCCACCGAACCCGAAGCGGGACGTCGCGTCGACCTCGGCGGTGCGCACCGTGCCGTCCGGCGCCGTGAGCGTCACCGTGCTGCCGGCCGTGGTGTAGTCGAAGGCGGGGTCGAACGCGTAGGCGTCGGTGAGCATCGCCTCGGGCGCGACCCGGCCGCTGAGGTGCGACAGCGGGTTGAGCCGCTCCACCGCGCCGTAGAACTGCTGGAGCTGGGCCTTGGTGCCGTCCGTGGAGGTGTATGAAGTCGAGCTGGTGACCAGGCTGTTCTCCAGCGACCACCCGTCGGCGTCGAGCACCTCGTAGGAGACGGTGAGCAGCGGCAGCTCGTCGGCTGTGAGGCCGGCGGTGTCGCCGACGTCGAACGACGCCGTGGCGAACTTCCACGTCCCGGAGCCGGCGTCCTTCGTGGTGACCTCCACGGGCGTCGGGTCGTGGGCGGCGAGCTCGTCGGTGGGCTCGACCGACAGGAGCTTGATCAGCTTCGAGTCGAACCGGAGCTGGGTGTTGAACGAGCCCCAGGCCTTGAGGTCGTGCGCGGTGAGCGTGTACGTCACGACGTCCCCGGGCCCGGCCTTCGCCGTGTCCGCGGCGCCGACCACGTAGGGCAGGCCCTCCTTGATGAAGTAGACCTTGCGCCGCTCCGCCCAGTTGCCGGCCGCGTCAGC
>NZ_BAAAPM010000003.1:1008165-1062446 GCF_039531145.1 Isoptericola hypogeus | reverse complement strand
GCGCCGTCGGCGCCGGCCATCGTGGTCCTCTCGGGGGCGACCGGGCTGTAGATCGACCACTGCAGCTTGTTGTCGCTCTGGTCGATGTCGATCCCCGCCGCGCGGATCTCGGCCACGGACGGGTCGGTCAGGACGCCGTCCAGCGGGTAGGAGATGGCGTCGGCCGGGCGCTCGACGACGGTCGGGGTGGTCGGGTCGAAGGCGCCGAAGGCGTCGTCGTACGTCGGCGCCGTGGTGTCGACGTAGATCGGCTCGCTCTTGGTGAAGGTGCGCCCGTAGGCGTCGACGCCGATCACCTTGAACCGGTAGCCGCCCTCGGCGGCCCAGCGCGCCTTCGGGGAGACGGGGTTGCGCCTGTCGCCCGTGAGCGGGAAGTAGCTGCCGGTGAACGACGCCCCGTAGAGCACGTCCGGGGCGAGCCCGACGGTGCGGAGGGTGCCCACGTACCCGACGTCCTTGCCCTTCTGGTCGGCCAGGAAGATGCGGAGCTCGGTGAGCTGGCCGGCCATGCGGAAGGCGAACTGGCCCTGGCCGCCGGCCGCGAGCCCGTCGCCCGTGCCCTGGTGCGTGGAGAGCACCGGCTTGGGCATCGTGAGCTCGGCCAGGCCGGTCGTCGCGAGGCGGACGCCGAACGGCAGGCGCAGCGTCGGCAGGTCGGCGTCGCGCGGGGTGAGCGTCACGACGCCCTGGTAGGAGCCCGCCGTGGCGGACGCGGGAGCGGACAGCAGCACCGGGAGGCGCCGCTTCGCCGAGCCGGCCAGGGTCAGGGACTTCTGGACCGAGAGGCGCACCCGGTTCTTGGCGGCGTCCGGCCCGGAGCCGGTCGTCGCCACGGAGACGTCGTAGCGGGTGATCCCCTTGGCGTGCCCCTGGACCTCGACCACGGCCGACTCGAGGACGGCCTTGCCGGCGGGCAGGGTCCCGAAGTCCACCGCGCCCGTCTCGTGGCGCAGCGTGGAGGTCTCGCCGGCCGCGTCGACCTGCGTCGTGGTGGCCCGCACGGCCGCCGAGACGCTCGCGTGCACGGCGGACCACGGGTCGACCTGCCCGGCGCCGACGCCGAAGACGTCGTCGGAGCCCTCGAGCGGGGCGGCAGTGTTCATCAGCGCGACCTTGACGTCGGCCGGCGTGCGCCTCGGGTCGTCCTGCAGCATCAGGGCGGCGACGCCGGCCACGTACGGGCTGGCCATCGACGTGCCGCTGAGGCGCGCGTACGCGATCGAGTAGTCGCGGCCCTCGGGGTCGACGACGTCGACCGGGATCGAGGACATGACGCTCACGCCGGGCGCGGTGACCTCGGGCTTGATGGTGCCCGTGCCGTACACGGGGCCCCGCGAGCTGAACGGCGCGAGCTGGTCGCCGCCGAGCGTGAACGTGCCGTCCTCGGCGAGGGTCACCGTCGCGGTCGGGTCGGCGGCGAGGGCGTCGGCGATCGCGGCGCCGTCGGCGGCGGTCACGGAGAACGCCGGGACGAAGCCCGCGGCCTCACCCAGGTAGTTGGGGACGTGCCCCTCGTCGGCCACGTTGTTGACGAGCAGGACGGCCACGGCGCCCTTGGTGGCGGCGCGCTCGACCTTCTCGTTGAGCGTGATCGTGCCGCGCTGGACGACGGCGACCTTGCCGGCCACGTCCTTGCCGGAGTAGTCCGCCGAGCGGCCGAGGCCGACCGGGACCAGGGCGTGAGTGCCGTCGATCGCATCGTCGACGTCGGCGTAGGAGCGGGCGAGCAGGCGTGCCTCGGCCGTGGTGCCCCCGACGGTGGCCGCGTAGCGGCCGAGCTCCATCGGGGTGTCGTTGGCGCCCACGGTGATCGGGAGTGCGGCGGCGCCCGGGGTGCCGAGGGTGGACTCGGCAGGCCCGGAGTTGCCGGCCGCGATGACGGTCGTGATGCCGGACAGCACGAGGTGGTCGGCGGCGAGGGCCTGGGGGCTGAGGGAGTCGTTCGACGGGGCGCCCAACGACATGTTCACCACGTCGACGTCGTCCTGCAGGGCGGCGTCCATCCCGGCGAGCACGGCGGAGGTGGAGCCGCTGCCGTAGGGGCCGAGCACGCGGTAGGCGCGGATCTTCGCGTCGGGCGCGACGCCGTGCGCGGCACGCTCGGTCGCCGTGTCGCCCTGGCCGGCGATGATGCCGGCCACGTGGGTGCCGTGCTCCGTGTAGTACGTCGACCCGTTGGAGGTCTCGGGCCTGTTGGTGGCCTGCCAGTCGGCGTACGTGGTCTCCATCGGGTCGTCGTCGCCGTCGACCAGGTCCCGCCCGCCCGCGTACACGTCGGCCAGGTCCGGGTGGTGGTAGTCGATGCCCGTGTCGATGACGCCGACGGTGACGCCCTCACCGGTGACGCCCTCGTCGTGCAGGCGCGCCAGCCCGGCGGCGATCGCGGCCTGGTCGTCGTCCTCGGTGGCGGCCGGCACGGCGGCGGCAACGGGCGCGGAGGTGGCGTGCACCTCGTCGTCGGGCCAGACGGCGGCGACGCCCTCGATGCCGGCGAGCGTCTCGAGCTCGGTGCCGGGCAGCGTCATGCTCACGCCGTTGAAGGCGTCGGTGTAGGTCTCCTCGACCTGGGGCGTCGCCTCGCGGGCGTCGCGCGACGTCGGGAAGGCCTCGGCGAGCGCGTCGTCGAACGACTCCTGGGACTCGGAGACCGCGTCCTGCGCGGCGGAGTCCGTCAGCGTCTGGCCCTGCGTGGCGGCGAGCAGCTGTGCCGTCGTGGCCGGGGGCTGGGTGAGGGACACGATGACGTCGACGGGCTCGTCGCTCGCGCGGACGTCGTCGTCGAGATCCTGGAGGCCGCTGACCTGGAGGGTCGAGAGCCGGTCGAGGACGGCGAGCTGGTCGGCGTCGAGCGAGGCGAGGAGCTCCTCGGCGTCGCCGGGCCCGGGGGCGGCGAGCGCGGCCGGTACGGTGCCGACGCCGCCGAGGGCGAGGACGGTCAGGCACGTGACGGCGGTGAACCGGCGCGAAGGTCGTGGAGCACGAGGCATGAGGCTCTCCTGGTCGGGCGGGTATGCCGGATCAGAGTGACATCCGCGGTCCCCGGCGAACAGACGGTGACGGTGGCGAGAACACGACGTGACGGACGGTCGCCAACCGGCGTCCGCCCCTCGGGGCCGCGCGGGCCTGGTCGACGCCGCCCCCGACCGTGCGACCCAGGGCTGTCCGGCTGCCCCGGGTCGGCGGGTAGACTCGCCCACGGAATCCCGCCGTCGTGCTCCCACCCGCCTTGCGCACCCGGTCTCCCGGGCGCCGCCCGGGCCGGGATCGGTGGAGCGGCGGCCGCCCTGACCCCCCGGTCACGATTCGAGGAGCACCCGTGGGACGCGTCGTCGTCGAGGTCATGCCCAAGCCCGAGATCCTGGACCCCCAGGGCAAGGCCGTCGTCGGGGCGCTGCCCCGCCTCGGCTTCACCCAGTTCACCGGCGTCCGGCAGGGCAAGCGGTTCGAGCTGGAGGTCGACGGCGAGGTGACCGCCGAGGTGCTCGCCGCCGCCCAGCAGGCCGCGGAGACGCTGCTGTCGAACCCGATCATCGAGGACGTCGTGCGGGTCGCGGACGCCGCGACCGACGCCGCCGGGACGATCACCGCCGAGGGCGTGGCCTGATGACCGACGGCACCCTCGCCTCGGCCCGGGTCGGGGTCGTCACCTTCCCCGGCACCCTGGACGACCGTGACGCGGCTCGCGCCGTGCGCCTCGCCGGCGGCGAGCCGGTGTCCCTGTGGCACGCCGACGGCGACCTGCGCGGCGTCGACGCCGTGGTGCTGCCCGGCGGGTTCTCGTACGGCGACTACCTGCGCGCCGGCGCGATCTCGCGCTTCGCGCCCGCGATGGACGCCGTCGTGGACGCCGCGAGGGGCGGCATGCCGGTGCTGGGCATCTGCAACGGATTCCAGGTGCTCACCGAGGCCCACCTGCTGCCCGGCTCGATGGTCAAGAACGACCACCTGCACTTCGTGTGCCGGGAGCAGGTGCTCACGGTGGAGAACACGACGACCGCGTGGACGAACCGGTTCGCGTCCGGCCAGCGGATCACCATCCCGCTGAAGAACCAGGACGGCCAGTTCGTCGCCGACGAGCGCACCCTCGACGAGCTCGAGGGCGAGGGGCGCGTCGTCTTCCGCTACACGGGATGGAACCCGAACGGCTCCCGCCGCGACATCGCGGGCATCACCAACGACCGCGGCAACGTCGTCGGTCTCATGCCGCACCCCGAGCACGCCGTCGAGGCCGGCTTCGGTCCCGCGGGTCAGGCCGGGCCGCGCGCGGGGACGGACGGGCTGACGTTCTTCACGTCGGTGCTCGCCGCCCTCGTGCACGCGTGAGGACCGGCCGATGACCACGGTCACGCACGAGTCCTCGAGCGCCCGGCCCGCCGACGAACGGGACGCGCCGGTCGTGACGGTCGACGCCGTCGGATGGGACGACGCCGATGCCGCAGCCCTGCGCGCCGCGCAGGAGGCCGAGATGAACGCCCGGTACGGCGGCGAGGACGACGCGCCGCCGATCGACCCGACCACCATCGTCACCACGCTGGTGGCGCGCGTCGACGGCGTGCCGGCGGCGACCGTCGCCGTGCGGGACGTGTCCGGGAGGGACGACAACCGCGGGCGCGGCGCCGCGCACCCCGCCGCGACCGGTGAGGTCAAGCGCCTGTACGTCGCCCCCGAGCGCCGGGGGCTCGGGCTGGCGCGGCGGCTGATGGCCGAGGTGGAGCGCGCCGCACGCCAGGTGGGGTTCCGTCGCTTCGTGCTGGAGACCGGCACCGCGCAGCCCGAGGCGATCGGGCTCTACGAGTCGCTCGGCTACGAGTCGATCGAGAAGTACGGCGACCACGTGCACGAGGAGCAGCAGCGCTGCTACGGCAAGCGGCTCTGACCATCGCAGGTTGAGCCTGTTCAGACCACGCATGGTCTCGACAGGCTCGACCGGCGTTTCTCAGCCAGTGGCGCCCGCCGACCATGCCGGCAGCTGCTGCAGGGTCCAGGAGTTGCCGTCCGGGTCGGCGAACGTGACGAACCGTCCCCAGGGCTGCTCGTCCACCCCCTGAGCCTCGGCGCCGACGGACCGCAGGTGCGCGAGCGCCTCGTCCGCGTCGGGCACGACGACCTGAATGGTGTCCTGCTTCCCCGGCTCCAACGTGCCCCCGACGCCGGTGCCGAACGCGATGGAGCACGCGGACCCGGGCGGGGTCATCTGCACGAACCGGACGTCGTCGGAGACCTGCTGGTCGTGGTCCGGGTTGAACCCGATTCGCTCGTAGAACTCCTTGGCCCGGTCCACGTCCGTGACAGGCACGTGGATGAGCTCGATCTTCCAGTCCATGGCTGACCCCTTCGTCGACGGCGCGCCGTCGCGGCGCGCACGGACCACGCTAGGACCCGCCACCCACACCGCGCGCCGCGTCACGCCCGGCGGCCCGGGCCAGGTACTCCAGCTGGGCGCGCACGCTCTGGCGTGCGGCGCGCCGCACGGAAGGGTCGACGTCCGCGTACACCAGCGCCGTCACCCGGTCGACGAGATCGTCCCCGGGCCGCCGGGCGCCGTCGATAGCGGGCGCCGCTCCGAGCGCCTCCAGCGCGGCGCGCACCTGTGCGAGGCGGTCGAGCCGGTGGGCGCGGTAGGCGCGCACCCGGTCGGCGAGGTCGTCCACGACCGGGCCGTGCGCGGGCAGCCCGGCCACGGGCGCACCTGGGGCCGGTGAGAGGGCGACCGCCATACCCTCGAGCCGGTCCAGCGAGGTCAGGTAGTCGCCGAGCGACCCGTCGGGCTCGGCGATCACGGTCGTCCCGCGGCCGAGGACGGTGTCGCCGGTGAGCACGACGTGCGGCTCGCCCTCCGCGGCGACGAGGAAGCACACCGAGTCCGCGGTGTGGCCCGGCGTCGCGACGACGTCCACGCGCACCCTGCCCGCCGAGATCCGCTCGCCGCGGCGCAGGGGAGCGCCTCCGTGGCAGTGTGCCGGGTCGACGGCGCGGACGGGCGCGCCCGTCAGCGCGTGCAGTCGCGCCGACCCGGCCGTGTGGTCCGCGTGCCGGTGCGTGATCAGCACCAGCTCGACGGGCCCGGCCGCAGCCAGTGCGGCGAGGTGACGCTCGTCGTCCGGCCCCGGGTCCACGACGACGGCGCTGGGGGCGCCCGGTGCGCGGAGGACGTACGAGCGCGTGCCGTCCAGCGTCATCGGTCCGGGGTTGTCCGCGCGCAGCACCGCGACGGATCGGGTGATCGGGGTGGGCTCGGTCATCGGACGTGCCGGATCGGGCCCCGGTATGCGGCGACCAGGGCGTCGCTGGTGAGTAGCGTCGAACCCGTGGTGATCGCCTGTGCGACGAGGAGCCGGTCGAAGGGGTCCTTGTGGAGGGGCGGCAGGTCGCTCGCCGCGGCGGCCTGGTCGCCGGTGACTGCCAGTTCGAGGAACCCCAGTCGGAGCGTCGTCGTCCTCGCCAGGTGCGCGTTGAGATCGAAGTCGCCTCGGCCGCGTGCCGCCTTGAGGCCGATCTCCCAGATGTTGACCGCGCTGAACCAGATCTCGGCCTCCGGGTCGGCGAGAACCTCGGCGGCCGCGTCCGGAAGCCGCTCCGGGTAACCGAGCGTCCACAGGAGGATGTTCGTGTCGAGGAGGTATCTCATCGCGGGGACGAGCTCGACTGGTCGTCGTCCGACCCCTCGAACATTGCGATGATCTCGTCCTGCGCCCAGTGGTCGAAGTCGTCGGGCATCGTGAACTGACCACGAAGTGCCCCGAGCTGGCGTCGCGGCTTCGACTTCTCGTCGACGCTGACGACTCGTGCCACCGGCTTCCCTGCGCGGGCGATGGTGAACTCCCCGCCCGCCTCGACCTCGGCGAGCAACTTCGACAGGTGTGTCTTCGCCTCGTGCACGTTGACCGTCTTCACCGAGCCTCCCCAACAAGAATGACTAAGTCAGGTTAGTCCATCCGCTCGCACCGCACGAGGATGACGCGGTCGATCGTGCGCTGCTGGCAGGATCCCGTCGCGCCGGAACTGGGCGGTCGTCGCCGACGGCGACGTGGTCGGCAACGTCGGGCTGTCCGCCATCGAGCGGCGGCACGACACGGCGTGGGCCTCCTACTGGCTCGCCGGAGGTGCTCGGGGACGGGGGACCAACCTGGCGGCCGTCATGAGCTGTCGGCGACACCGTGGCTGCCGGCGGCCGGCCCGTCAGCGGCAGCCACGTCGTTTTCGTCGGAGCGTCAGGCGAGCGCGTCGGCCAGCAGCTCGAGCGTCTGCACGCGCCCGGGCGTGGCGTCCAGCGGCTCGGCGTCGTACGACCCTGCCACCGGCACGACCATCACCTCGTCGGCGCCGTGGCGGGTGGCGAGGTCGCGCAGCTGGGCCGCGGCCTGGTGCGGCTCGCCGACGATCCAGCGGGCGCGCATGTCGGCGATCATCTGCTCTCCCATCGTGTCCAGGGGTGCGGCGGCGGCCTGCTCGACCGTCTCCGCCCGCCCCATCGGCTTGCCCGTGCGCAGCCGCGCCATCGACCGCAGCTGCGGCAGCGCGCGCTCGTGCGCCTCGGCGGCGGTGGGGGCGACGACGACGTTCGCGGTGAGGAAGGTCTGCGGCTCCGGGTGCGCCTCGCTCGGCCGGTAGCCGTCGCGGTACAGCGCGAGCACCTGGTCGACGCCGGCCCCGGAGAAGTGGTTGGCGAACACGTAGGGGAGGCCCAGCTCGGCGGCGAGGCGGGCCGAGTAGTCGCTGGACCCGAGCAGCCACACGGTCGGCGCGCCGTCCGCCGCGGGCGTGGCGTGCACGTCGTAGATGTTGCCGTCGCCGAGGCGCAGGGCCGCGCCGTCGGGGCTCATGAGGGCGAGGATGTCGCGCACGTGCTGCGGGAACCGCTCGACGTCCGACGTCGGGCCGGACTGGCGCAGCAGCGCTGTCACGACGGGGTCGGAGCCGGGCGCGCGGCCGAGGCCGAGGTCCACGCGGCCCGGCGCGAGCGCCTCGAGCGCGGCGAACTGCTCCGCGACGACGAGCGGCGCGTGGTTGGGCAGCATGACACCGCCGGACCCGACGCGGATGCGCTCCGTGACGGCCGCCGCGGCGGCGATCATCACCGGCGGCGTGGAGGCCGCGACGGCGGCCATGTTGTGGTGCTCGGCGAACCAGTACCGCTCGAAGCCGAGCTCGTCGGCGCGGCGCACCAGCGCGAGCGACGCGGCGAGCGCCTGGGGGCTGCTCTGCCCGGTGCGCACCGGGACGAGGTCGAGGACGGACAGGCGGGGGTTCGTGGGCGCGGTGGCGGCGGTGGCGTTCATCGCCCAGGTCAACCGGGCGAGGCGACCCGCCTATTCCGTGACGTCGGCCATCCACCGCGCCCACGACCTCACGGGAGGGGCTCGCGCAGCCCGCTCGCGCGACGGACCGGGTGCGCGACGGCGGCGCGGACCGCCTCCGGGCTCGCCACCACGCGCACGAGCTCCTGGGCACGCGTGACCGCGGTGTACAGCAGCTCGCGGGTGAGCAGCGGCGACGAGGACGGCGGCAGGATGAGCGACACCCGGCGGAACTGGCTGCCCTGCGCCCGGTGCACGGTCATCGCGTGCACCGTCTCGACCGGCGGCAGCCTGTGGGTACGCACGCGGAGCGGGGCGCGGGCGTCGCCGAACACGGCCACGACCGCACCGGCGCCGTCCTGAGCCGGCGCCGTCCTGAGCCCGCGCCGTCCTGAGCCCGTCGAAGGGTCGAAGGGTCGAAGAGCCGACGGGTCGCCGTCGGCGACGAGCACGCCCGTGTCGCCGTTGTACAGACCGACCTCGGCGTCGTTGCTCGTCACCAGCAGGGGCCTGCCCACGACCCACGGCGTGCCGGCCGGCACGACGAGCCCGGCGTCGGCGGTCGCCTCCTCGACCCACGCCTCGACCTGCGCGGCCCAGCGGGCCACGCCGACCGGGCCGCGCCGGTGCGCCACCATGACGCGGTGCGCGGACAGGGCGTCGAGGGCGCCCGACGCGTCGCCGGCGCGCGCCGCGGCCACGAGCCGCCGCCCCGCGTCGACGGCGTCGTCCCGCAGCCCGCGCACCGTGTGCTCGTCCAGGCGTTCGGTGTCCGCCTCCACCAGCTCGACGCCGCCGGCGCCGGCGCGCAGGACCTCGAGCACCATGTCGGCGTCGCCGTCGCGGATCGCGGCGGCCAGCGGCAGGATCGCCGAGTCGGACTCCTGGCGGTGCACGGTCACGAGCCGCACGACGCCGTTGCGCAGAGCAACCTGCTCGGCGTCATCGAGCTCGTCGGTCGAGCTTGTCGAGACCAAGGTTTCGACAAGCTCAACCACCGGCGGCCGGGCGACGAGGTCGCCGAGGACGGCACCCGCCTCGACGGAGGCGAGCTGGTCCGGGTCGCCGACCAGCACGAGGTGGGCGTCCGGGCGGAGCGCCTCCAGCAGCCGCGCCATCAGCGACAGCGGCACCATCGAGGTCTCGTCCACCACCACGACGTCGTGCGGCAGGTGGTGCCCGGCGTGGTGCCGGAACCGCGTGGCGCTGCGGTAGCCGAGCAGCCGGTGCACGGTCGTCGCCTCGGGCAGGCCGGTGCGGGCGCGGTCGTCCGGCCCCAGGTCGGCGACGACGCCGCGCACCGCCTCCTGGAGCCGGGCCGCGGCCTTGCCTGTCGGCGCGGCGAGGGCGACGCTGAGCACCGGGCCGTCGCCCGCCGTCGGCGCGCCGACGGCAGCGTCCCCCGAACCGCCGGCGACGTCCTGGAGCACGGCGAGCAGCCGCGCGACGGTGGTCGTCTTGCCGGTGCCAGGGCCGCCGGTGAGCACCGTGAGGCGCCGCCCGGCGGCGTGCTCGGCGGCGAGGCGCTGCCGCGCGTCCGACGCGGCGGGGAACAGGCGGGCGAGCGCGGCCCCCAGGCGTGCGGCGTCGGGCTCGGACGGCGGGGCGGCCAGCCGCGCGTCCACCAGGCGCCGCACGGTGAGCTCGTCGCGCCAGTACCGGTCGAGGTACAGGCGCCCGCCGACCCACCGCGCGGGCCGGTCGACGGGCTCGCCGGCGCCGACGGCGACGAGCGGGCTCGCCTCGACGGCTCGCACCCAGGACGCGTGCTCGGGCCACGGCGGCGGGTCCGTGGCGGGCGCGCCGCCGTCGCCTGCGGGGTCCGCGTCCTCCGGCCGGGCGAGCGCCGCGAGCTCGTCCGCGTCGTCCAGGCGCACGCAGACCGAGCCGCCGCGCAGCGCCCGAACGGCGAGCGCGACGGCGAGCAGGACGCTCGCGTCGCCCTCGCCCGTGAGGCGGCCCAGCCGGGTCGCGACGTGCACGTCCGTGGCGGCGACCACGCCCGCGGCGTTGAAGTCCCGCAGCAGGGCGGGGGCGTCGACGGCGAGCCGGACGTCGCCGGTGGTCGAGCCTGTCGAGATGGTCGCGCTCGTCGACATCCGGGTCTCGACAGGCTCGACCGCCGAGGACGGCTCGACCGCCGAGGACGGGTCGACGGCCGAGGACGGCTCGACCGCCGAGGACGGGTCGACGGCCGAGGACGGGTCGAGCGACGAGGGGGTCGCGTCGGTCATGCGGCACCTCCGTCGAGCAGCGCGGACAGGTCGGGCACGAGCCCGGGCGGCGGGGTCCACGCCACGACGCCGAACGGCGACCCGTCGGGACCGGTAGGCGTGGCCGGCCCGCACATCCCGCGCACGAACAGGTAGAGACCGCCGCCGAGGTGGGTGTCCGGGTCGTAGCCGGGCACCCGCCAGCGCAGGTAGCGGTGCAGCGCCACGAGGTACAGCACGAGCTGCAGCGGATAGTGCGCGTGCCGCATCGCGTCGACGGTGGCGTCGGGCCGGTAGTCGTGGGCGGTGAGCGGGGTGTCGGGCACGCCGAGCCGGTTCGTCTTGTAGTCGACGACGAGGAACCGCGGGGCGCCGTCGGCGCCGGGCACACGCAGCACCGCGTCGATCGACCCGGTGAGGTAGCCGCGCAGCCGCCGCGCGGTGGGGTCGGCGGCGGCGAGCTCCGCGAGGTCGGCGGGGTACGCGGCGAACGGGTCGTCCGGGCCCAGGTGCCGCCCGAGCAGCGCGGCGACGTCGGCCAGCGTGGCGCCGTCCGCACCGGGGCGTGGGCCGGGGGCCCCGCCCGCGGCAGCCGGCCCCTCGCCGTCGGGCGCGTCGACGTCGCCCACGGCCGGGCTGCCGTCCCCGCCCGCGAGCGGGAGCTCGAACTCGAGCTCGGCGAGCCGGTCGGCGGGTCGGATCTCCGCGAGCGTGCGCCCGGCGGCGAGCGGGCCGAGCGGCGTGCGCGCCACGACGCCGAGGGCGGCGGCCAGCTCGGCCGGGTCGGCCCCGGGCACCTGGGACGTCGCGGCGGCAGCGCAGCGGGCGAGGAGCTCGGCGTCGAGGTCCGGCGCGGCGGTGTCGACGTGCTCGAGCACCTCGTGCACCAGGAGGCCGAAGCCGGTGCCCGCGGGCAGCCCCGACATCGGCGACGGCAGGTCGGCGCCCGGCGCGCCGACGGGCGCGCCGCCGGCCTGCCCCACCGGCAGGAACGACGGCGTCCCGCCGTCCGCGGGCTCGTCCTGCAGCCCGGCGTCCTCCGGCTCGGACTCCACGACCCCGGCCGGGCCCCCCGGACCGGCCGGCGCGCTCGCCCCCCCGGAGGCGGGGCCGAGGCCGCCGCGGGCCGGCCCGTCGTGGGCCGCGGCGGTCAGGGCGGAGTACGACGCGCGCCGCCAGGTCTGGTCGGGCACCCGGTCCAGGTGCGCGACGCCGAGGTCGGGCGCGGCACGGCCGGCGGGCCGCCAGCGCTCGGCGGACGGCTCCGCCCCCACCTCCTCGACGGCGATGGTCCCGCCCGAGCGGTCGGCGATCCCGCGCAGCGCGCCGCGCACGGCGTCGTCGCGCATCGCCGGCTGCGCCGCGTGCGGGGCGGGCTCGCCGCCGAGCGTGCGCTCGCCCAGCACGACGCGGGTGAGGGCGCCCTTGGCCGTGTTCGCCTTGGACGGCGCCCAGTGCGCCACCACCTGGTGGCGCGCCCGGGTCAGCGCGACGTAGAGCAGGCGCAGGTCCTCGCCCCGCTCCTCGCCGCGGTGCCGCTCCAGGGCGGCGTCGTACCCGAAGGACCCGGGCCCGCCGACGTGCAGGATCCGCCGCCCGTCGCCCGCGTGGAACCGCAGCACCTCGGGCCGCTGCTGCTCGAACCGGTCCCAGGCGAACGGCACGTACACGACGCCGAACTCCAGGCCCTTGCTGGCGTGCACCGTCACGACCTGCACCGCCGCGGCGTCCGTCTCCAGGCGGCGGCTGCGCTCCTCGTCGTAGTCCTGCGCGGCCTCGCGGATGCGGCGGCGCAGCCAGGCGGTCAGCGCCGCGGCGCCCAGCCCCTCGGTCACGGCCGCGACGTGCAGCACCTCGCCGACGTGCCGCAGGTCCGTGAGCCACCGCTCGCCCCTGGTGGTGGCGAGGAGCCGCTCGGCGAGGCCGTCGCGGGTGACCGTCTCCTGCAGCGCCGCCACACCGCGGGTGGCGAGCAGCCGCGACCAGCGCCGCACCGTGTCGGCGAGCGCGTCGTGCGAGGCGTCGTCGGCCGTGGCCAGGCGCCCGGCGTCCCAGCCGACGAACGGTGTGAGCGCGAGCGCCGCGGCCCGGCCGTGCGCGCCGGGCTGCTCGAGCGCCGCCAGGAGGGTCAGCCAGTCGCGGGCGGACGGCGTCGCGAACACGCTGGAGAGCCCGGAGACGACGGCGGGCACGCCGCGCACCACCAGCGCCGAGCGCACCGCCTCCGCCTGCGCGTTCGTGCGCGTCAGCACCGCGATGTCGCGCGGCTCGAGGGGGCGCCAGGCGCCCGCGTCGGTCGAGCCGGTCGAGACCCGGGTCTCGACAGGCTCGACCGGCGAGGTCTCGACAGGCTCGACCGGCGAGGTCTCGACAGGCTCGACCGGCGAGGTCTCGACAGGCTCGACCGGCGAGGTCTCGACAGGCTCGCCCGGCGAGGTCTCGACAGGGTCGACCGGCGAGGTCTCGGCAGGGTCGACCGGCGAGGTGTCGAGCAGCCGGTCGCGCCCGAGGCGCGCCGCGATGTCCGCCGCGACGTCGGCCGCGACCAGCTGGCGCGGCGGCCCGACGGGCGGGGTCTCGCCGGGGGAGAGCCCGAGCGCGCCGCGCGTCACCTGCCGCAGCCGCAGGGGTGCGCCCCCGTCGAACCGGGAGCCCGGGTGCGCGGCGTCGACGGGCCGTACGACGATCCGCTCGTCGCCGAGCGCGGCGCCCCCCAGCACCGTGTCCAGGGCGCGCAGCAGCGGGCCGTCGCTGCGCCAGCTCGTGCCGAGCGTGGCGACCTCGGTCGCCTCCTGCTGCGCGTCGAGGTACGCGACGACGTCGGCGCCGCGGAAGGCGTAGATCGCCTGCTTGGGGTCGCCGATGAGCACGAGGGTGCGGTGGCCGACGAAGGCGGTGCGCAGGATCTCCCACTGCACGGGGTCGGTGTCCTGGAACTCGTCGACCATCACGACGCGGTAGCGGGCACGCACGCGCTCGGCGGCGGTCGCCCCGTGCACCGGGTGGGCGAGGGCGTCGCGCAGCATGACGAGGAGGTCGTCGTAGTCCATGAGGTGCTGGGTGCGCTTGCGCCGCAGCGTCTCGTCGCGGGTCTGCTGCGCCACGTCCCGTCGTAGGGCGCCGGGGGTGGACGGCGACGCGCCGCCCGGCTCGGCGGGCTCGACGACGGCCTGGTGGTCGCTCACGGCGGCCCGGCCCAGGTCGGCCGCCATCGACGGGGTGAGTGCCGGGTGCGCCTCGTCGGCGAAGCGGCGCACGTACAGGTCGTCGGCGACCTCGCGCACCAGGTCGGCGACGTCGGGCACGAATGTCGCGGCCGGGTCGACGTCGGCTGCGATGCCGAGCGCGACCAGCATCTGCTGGCAGAAGCCGTGCGTGGTGGTGATCGTCGCGGCGTCGAGCTGCGACAGCGCCGCGGCGAGCCGCGCCCGGCGGCGGCCGAGCTCGGCGGCGTCGACGTCGGCCAGCAGCGCGACCACCGGGTCGCCGCTCGCCGCGGCGTCGGGGCCGCGCAGCGCGCGCTCGGTGCTCACCAGGCGCTCGCGCACGCGGTCGCGCAGCTCCGACGTCGCGGCGCGGCCGAAGGTGACCAGCATCAGCTCGCGCAGCTCCGCCCGGCCTTCGGCGACGAACCGCGTGGCGAGCGCAGCGATGGTGAACGTCTTGCCGGTGCCGGCGCTCGCCTCGAGCACGGTGGTGCCCTCCGGGAGCGGCCCGCACACGTCGAAGACGGGCCGGTCGGGGGCTCCGGCCATGCCGGACGCCGCGGTGTCGGCCGCGCTTCCGGCGGGGCCATCGGCCGCGCGCTCCGGGAGGCTCATGAGGTCCCCTTCTGCTCGTGGGCCAGCAAGGGGTCCCACACGCGGCGGGCGAGCGCCCCGAGCCGGGTGGGCTCGTCGGGGAACGTGCGCAGGTCGTCGTCGTCGGGCACGCCGGCGAGCGCGTCCAGCGACGCCGCCTCGCCCCAGCAGAGCAGGTGGTGCGGGTCGGACTTCTCGAAGCCGCCGTTCCATGTGTAGCGGGCCTCGCTCATCGCCTGGGCCGGGTCGCCCGTGCCCCCGCCGCGGGAGACGGCGTAGGCGTGCGCGGCCTCCGGCGGCAGCGGCAGGGGCGCGCGGGCCGCGGCGCGCCGCAGCGCGACGAGGTCGTCGAGCAGCCGCGCGGCGTCGGCCGCCGAGGGCGCGTTCAGCAGGCTCCACGCGGCCTTGGCGCCGCGGCCGGGCGCGCGGCCCACGGTGACGGCGTGCCAGTGCTGGTCGGCGGGCGGCGCGGACGACGCGGCCAGGGCCAGCGCCTGCACCCAGGCGCGCAGCCGGTGCTTGGGGGCCAGCCTCGAGTACTCGGCCCGCACGACCCGCCCGCCGTGCACGCCGGGGACCGTGCCGGTGACCTGCGCCCCCGACGGCAGGACGGCGGTCACGTCGACCGCCCGCGCGTCGCCGACCGACGTCGCCTGCTCGGCCGTCGCCCGCACCGGCTGCACCCGCTCGACGACGTCCCGCAGGGCGGTGAAGCCCAGCCGGCGCGGCGGCGCCTGGCCGCGGCGCCACTCCGCCTGGAAGGCGCGGTCCGGGTCGGTGCCGGCCAGCAGCGCCGCGAGGATGCGGTCGCCGGCGCCCCACGCCGCCAGCGGAGCCATCGTCAGGGGGAGACGGTCGTCCACCTCGTCCTCGTCCTGCGCGATGCGGACGTCGAGCGTGGTCCGCAGGAACCAGCGCACCGGGTGCTCGAGCAGCGCCACGAGGTCGTCGAGGTCGACCGCGTCCCCGGGAGGGCCCGCGATCGCGAGCGGCGCCGGCACGAGCAGCCCCGGCTCCGCCCGCTCCGCGCGCCCGGCGAGGGCGCCGGCGAAGGCGGCGGCGTCGAAGCTGAACGGCCCCGGCGTGCCCAGCGCCCCCCGGACGAAGTTGCGCTCGCCCACCACCTGCAGCGGGTGCCGCACCACGACCTGCGCACGGACCGGGGCGCCGTCCGGCGCGACCCCGGCCCGGTCCAGCGCGTCGAGCAGCTCGGCGACCGGCACGGCGGGCGGGCGGGCCGCGCCGGTGCGCTCGTCGGCGCCCGTGTGCAGGACGACGAGGTGCTCGCGCGCGGCCGTGAGCGCGTCGAGGAAGATCTGCCGGTCCTCGCTGCGCCCGTCGCGCTCGCCGAGGCAGGCGCCGCGGGCGAGGAGGTCGTCGCCGTCCGGCGTCGCCGCGCGCGGGAACGCGCCGTCGTCCATGCCGAGCAGCACCACCACCCGGTGCGGCACCGCGCGCATCGGCTCCAGCGAGCACACGGTGAGCGCGCCGGTGCGGAAGCCCGCGCGGGTGGGGCGGCCCGCGAGCCGGTCGGCCAGCAGGGCGCGCACGTCCTCCAGCCGCAGCGCCGTGCCGGCGTGCCCGCCGTCCGCGCCGCCGCCGTCGGTGCCGGCGGCGCGCACGTCGCCGAGCACGCGGCGCGCCTGCACGGTCTGCCATGCGTCGTCGGGAGCGGGGTCGGTCAGGAGCGTCACGGCCCGGTCGAGGGCGTCCAGCCAGTGCGCCAGCGGGCGGGCGCCGTCGAGGTCGGCCAGCAGCCCGGTGAGGCGCGCGACGAGCTCGGCGAACCGGCCGGCCACGTCGACGTCGGTCGAGCCGACGTCGTCCAGGGGGAGCGCCGGCCCGACGAACCGGGAGTCCTCCTCGGCCATCGCGACACCCAGCAGCACCCGGTCCAGCGCGGCGTCCCACGTGCCCTGCCGGACGCGGGCGTCGATGCCGAAACGCTCGCGCCGCGACCCGTCCTCGCCCCAGCGGACGCCCACCTCGACCGCCCACGAGCGCCAGCGGTCGAGGTCGTCGTCGGACAGGCGGAAGCGCCGGCGCACGGGCGCCGCCGCGGCCAGGTCCAGCACCTCGGACGCCGTGACGCGGCCGTCGGCCAGGCGCAGCAGCGTCGCGAGAACGCCCAGCACGGGGTTGACCACGCCGGGGCCGCGGTCGGCGAGGCTCACTCGCAGCCGCTGCCCGGGGTGCACCTGCGTGACGCCGTCGGGCGCGGCGCCGAACGTGGCCGTCACCAGGGGGGCGAACGCCTCGACGTCCGGGCACATGACGATGACGTCGCGCGGCTCCAGCGTCGGGTCGGCCGCGAACAGGCCGGTGAGCACCTCGCGCAGCACGTCGACCTGGCGCGCCCGGCCGTGGCACGCGTGCACCTGGACGCTGCGGTCGGCCGGGTCGACGACGCGCGCGGGCGCGTCGGGGTCGTCGGCGCGCAGCGCGGACTGCAGCGCGCCGAGCAGCGTCGCCGGAGGCGCGGGCGCCGGGTGGTGGGTCGTCACGACCTCGGGGACGACGTCGGGCGCGGCGCCGGCCTCCGGGCCGCCCGTCAGCCGCAGCTGCAGCTCGACCGAGTCGCGCGCGGTGGACGCGAGCAACGGGTGCCGCGCGACGGGCGGCAGGTCGTCGCGGCGGCGGCCTGCTCCCGCCCGGCCGGGGGCGAGCGCGGCGACGGCGTCCCAGAGCGCGGGGGAGGGGTGCGGCAGCCACAGGTGTACGTCGCGGTGGACGGCGAGCGCGCGCAGCACCGCCAGCTGGTCGGCCGGCAGGCGCGTGGGGCCGAAGACCGACAGCCTCGCCGGCAGGTCGACGGCCGACGGGTCGGCACCGAGCGCGGCGACCGCGTCCGCCAGCACCTCCGCCGGGCCCGGCGCGTCGACGCGGTCGCGGACGCGCCGCCAGAGCGCGGGCTGCCACCCGAGGTCGTCGGGCACGGGCGCGCCCGCGCCGTCGTGGGCGGGGCCGTCGCGGCGGTCGCCGCCTGACCACGCCGTGAGCATCGCGGGCCGCTGCTGCGCGTACGCGGCGAAGAGCTGCGCCACCCGCTGCGCCAGCGCCAGGCGCCGGGAGCGGCGCACGGCGTCGTCCGGCCCGCCGACGTACCGGGCGACCGGGGCGGCCCACGCCTCGTCGAGACAGGCGTCGATCGTCTCGAGCACGGGCCACACGAGCCGGGACCTGCGCCACGGGTCGTCCTCGGGCTCGACGCCGGTCACCGCCGTCACGGCCGCGGCGACGAGCCGGGCGGGCGAGCCGAAGTCGACGTTGGCGCACACGCCGTCGCCCGCCGCCGTCCCCAGGTGGTGCGACAGCCGCTGCGCCAGCCAGCGCTCGATGCCGCGCGTCGGGACGGCGACGACGTCCGGGGTGAACGGGTCGTCGGGGGCCTGCGCGAGCACGTCGGCCAGGGGCAGGACGAGCGCGTCGGCGCGCTCGGAGCGGTGGACGTGCAGCACGTCGGACAGGCTACGGGCCGCCGCCGACACCGCATCCGGGGCCCGCCGGCCGCGCCCGAGGTCTCGCACGGCGTCTCATCGGGGCCCGATACCCTGTGCGGCGGCTGGACGGCCGCCGTCCGAGGCGGCGCGGCGGGACGAGGCGAGGCGGAGAGCACCGATGGGGAACGTCGTACGGAGGACGGTGCGCGAGCTGGGGGTCCGGAGCGGGCCGGCCGCGGGCCTGCTGGCGATGCTCCTCGTCGTCGTCCTCGGTCTCGTCGCGGGCTTCCTCGGCTACCGGTTCGTCGGGCGGCCCGTCGACCCGGCGTTCGCGCTGGCCCGGGAGTGGGGCTTCGGCGAGGTCCTCTTCGCGGTCATGACCGTGTGGACCGTCGGCCTGCTCGTCGTGATCGCCGCGCGCTCGCGGATGCCCGTCGCCGGGGTGTGGGCGGGCGCGTTCGCCGTCCTGCTCGCCGACGACCGCCTCACCCTGCACGAGCGGTACGGCCCGCGGCTCGCCCGCCGGTTCGGCGTCGACGACGCGTCCACCGGCGAGCTGGTGTGGCTCCTGGTCGTCGCGCTGGTCGTCGGCGCGGTGATGCTGGTGGCACACTTCCGGGCGTCCCCGGAGGGGCGGGCCTTCTCCGCCGTGCTCGTCCTCCTGACGGTGGCCCTGTTCGGCATCGGCGTCGTGCTGGACTGGCTGCACGGCTTCCTCGAGAACCCGCTGGCCATCGTCGTGACCGCGCTGGAGGACGGCGGCGAGCTGGCCGTCATGAGCGTGGTGGTGGCGTACGTCTTCGCCGTGGCGTTCACCGGGCACCGTCCCGTCGTGGACGGGCTCCTGGGCCGGCTGACGGGCGCGTCGCCGCCCGCGCGTGCCGGGCGCGAGGCGTCGGCGGCCCCCGTCGGGTAGCCCGCGCGCCCGCGTGCACCGCCACCGCCCCCTTCCGGCCCCCGCGGACTGCGCCGGAGGTCGCAACCCAGGTTCCGACCTGCGGCCCAAGACCGGGGGGCTCCCGCACCTGGAGGGTGGTCGGTAGCGGCGCGCTCCGGCGCCGGACGCACGAGGGGGGACGGGATGACCGCCATCCGGATCGAGGGGCTGCACAAGTCCTACGGCGGCTTCGAGGCCGTGCACGACGTCGGGTTCACGGCCCGGCCGGGCAGCGTCGTGGGCCTGCTGGGGCCCAACGGCGCGGGCAAGAGCACGACGCTGCACGTGCTGCTCGGGCTCGCCGCCGCCGACGCGGGCAGCGCGACGTTCGGCGGCCGCCCGTACGCCGACCTCGAGCACCCGTCGCGGGTGGTCGGGGCGCTGCTCGACGCGGGCGGCCTGCACCCCGGCCGCACCGGCCGGGACCACCTGCGGGTGCTCGCCACCGCCGCACGGCTGCCGGCGCGCCGGGTCGACGAGGTGCTCGACCTCGTCGGGATGACGCCGGCCGCGCAGCGCCGTGTGCGCACCTACTCCCTGGGCATGAAGCAGCGCCTCGGCATCGCCGCCGCCCTGCTGGGCCGCCCGGAGGTGCTCGTGCTCGACGAGCCCGCCAACGGCCTCGACCCCGCCGGCATGCGCTGGCTGCGCGAGCTGCTGCGCTCTTTCGCGGCCGACGGCGGCACGGTGCTCCTCGCGAGCCACGTCCTCGCCGAGGTGGCCCAGGTCGCCGACGCCCTCGTCGTCGTCGGCCAGGGCCGGGTGGTCGCCGACGGCCCGCTGGACGACCTCGTCGCCGACCGCTCCCTCGAGGACGTGTACCTCGACGTCACCGCCACGACCGAAGGAGTGCGCTGATGTTCCGCGCCGAGCTGCTCAAGCTGCGGACCACCCGCACGCCCTGGATCATCGGCGCGGTGGCGCTCGCGGGCATGGTCCTCACGCAGGTGCTGCACCTCGTCCTCCCGCGCACGCTCGGGGCCCTCGCGTCCCTGGAGGGCCCCGGGCTGACGGTGGGCGTCCAGGCGCCGGGAGCCGCGTCCGACCTCGTGCCGGGGCTGGCCGCGATCGCCGACCTCGGGTCCGCCGAGGCGCAGCGCGGCATGCTCGACCTGCTGGGCAACGGCGCCGGGGGCGCCGGATCGTCGGGGGTCACGGCCCTGTGCATGCTGCTGCTCGGCGTCCTCGCGGTGACCACCGACTTCCGCACCGGCGGCATCGTGCCCACCGCGCTCGTCGTCCCCGACCGCCTGCGGGTCCTCGCCGGCAAGGCGGGCGCGACGGCCGCAGTCGCGCTCGTCACGGGCGCCGCGCTGGCCCTGCTGACGGCCGCCGGCCTGGTCGTCGCCGTCGGGACGACGCCCGGCGCCACCCTGGCGCTCGGCGCCGGCGAGGCGCTCGCCGTCTGGGGTCGGGGCCTGGTGGTGCTGGTGCTGCTCACGTGGCTCGGCCTGGCGGTCGGCACGCTCGTGCGGGGGCAGGTCGCGGCGATCGTCGTGGTCGCGTCGCTGGCGCTGGTCGAGCCGCTCGTGCAGGCGGCGGCGCTCGTCCTGACCGGCGGGACGTCCGCGGCGACGTCGTGGCTGCCGCTCACCCTCGGCGCGCTCGCCTCGACGGGGCAGGGCGCCGCGGACCTCCTGGGGGGCACGACGGCGGTGAGCGCGTGGGCCGCGCTCGCGGGCCTGACCGCGTGGGCCGCGGTGCTCCTCGGGACCGCCGCCGTCGTCTTCCGGCGCCGCGACCTGGCCTGAACCGCGCGGCGCCCGCCCCGTACCCTGAGGCGGGCGCCGCACGGCGATCCGCACCACCCCAGGAGGACCTCGTGCTCGACGCGCTGCACCGCCGGCTCGCCGCCGTCGGGATCCGGACGACGACCGGCCGCGACGCCCTGCTCGCGGCCGTCGTCGGGGCGGGGAGCGTGGGGCTCTTCCTCGCGGTCATGCGGGTCGTCTCGTCCGACCTGGGCGAGTCGTTCGGCGCCGCGGAGGTGGTCGCGGCGATGACCCCGGGCCGGTACGTCGGCGCGTGCGCCGTGCTGCTGGTGCAGGCGGCGGCACTCGTCCTGCGGCGCCGGGCGCCGCTGCTGTGCCTCGGGCTCGCGCTGGTCGGCCAGCTCGTGCTGGCCGCCCTGCTGCCACCGTTGGTGTCGTTCCAGGCCCCTGCGACGATCGTCGCCGCCTACTCGCTGGGTGCGTACCGCCCGCGGCGGATCGCGGTGTGGGGCACCGCCGGCGCCGCCGTCGTGCAGGTGCTGCTGAGCTTCGTGCTCGGCGGCACCGGCACGGCGCTCGCGTCCCAGGCGTCGTTCGGCACCCTCGCCGGCGGGTTCGTCTCGACGCTCGTCACCTACCTCGGCGCGGCGCTCCTCGGGGCCTACGTCGGGACGCGTCGCGAGCTCCTGGCCGGCCTGCGCGCCCAGGTGCTCCAGGCCGAGCGCGAGCGGGAGGCGCTCGCGGCCCAGGCGGTGCTCGAGGAGCGCGGCCGGATGGCGCGCGAGCTGCACGACGTCGCCGCGCACCACCTGTCGGGCATCGTGGTCCAGGCGTCTGCGGCCGAGAGGCTGGTCGAGCGCGACCCGGACCGGGCGAAGGAGTCGCTGCGCTGGATCCGTGCGCAAGGTCGCGAGACCCTCGACAACCTGCGCCTCGTCGTCGGGATCCTGCGTGAGGAGGCCGAGCCGGCCGAGACGGTGCCGACGGCCCCGCAGCCGACGCTCGCCGACGTCCCCGAGCTCGTCGCGCTGGCGCGCAGCACCGGCGCGAGCGTCCGCGAGGACTCCCGGGGCGAGCCCTTCGGGCTGCCGCCGGCGGTGCAGCTCACGGTCTACCGCGTGCTGCAGGAGGCGCTGTCGAACGCGCGCCGGCACGCCCCCGGCCGCGCGGTGGAGATCACCGTCGAGTACGCGGAGCACGCGCTCGTGGCGACGGTGCGCAACGCCGGGCCGCTCGCCGAGGGCGCCGCGTCGTCGGTCCCCGGGCACGGCCTCATCGGCATGCGCGAGCGGGCGGAGTTCGTCGGGGGGACGCTCGACGCCGGCCCCTCCGCGGGCGGCGGGTGGCGCGTGCGCCTCACCGTCCCGCGGCCGCCGCCCTCGTCCGCGCCGCCCGCGTCCTCGTCGACGGCCCCCGGCCCGCACCCCGACCAGGTCACCGAGACCCAGGAGGTGGCCCGATGACGCGCGTCGTGCTCGTGGACGACCAGACGATGGTGCGCGCCGGGATCGCGGTGATCCTCGAGAGCGAGGGCATGCAGGTGGTCGGGGAGGCGGCGAGCGGCGCCGACGCGGTGCGGGTGGCACGCCGCGAGCGGCCGGACGTGGTGTGCATGGACGTGCGGATGCCCGGCGGCGACGGCATCACCGCGACGCGTGAGCTCGCCGGCGCCGGCGTCGAGGACCCGGTGCCGGTGCTCGTGGTGAGCACGTTCGACCTGGACGACTACGTCTTCGGCGCGCTGGAGGCCGGGGCGTCGGGCTTCCTCCTCAAGGACGCCGAGCCCGAGGTCCTCGTCGACGCCGTGCGGCGCGTGGCCGCGGGCGAAGGACTCGTCGACCAGACCCTCACGCGGCGGGTGATCGACGAGTTCGCGCGCCGGCGCGGTCCCGTCGCCCCCGAGGCGTCGGCCGCGGGCCTGCTCACCCCTCGGGAGAAGGAGATCGTCGACCTGCTGTGCCGCGGGTCGTCGAACGCGGAGATCGCCGCGGCCCTGTACCTCGAACCCAGCACGGTGAAGTCGCACCTGAGCCGGATCATGACCAAGTCCGGAGCGCGCGACCGCGTGCAGCTCGTCGTGTGGGCCTTCGGCCACGGGATCGCCGTCCCCGGCGCCTGAGCGGCGTCTCCCGTCGGCTCCCGTCAGGGCTCGGCGTGCGGGTCGGGCCCGTGCATCGAGAAGTCGAGCCGGTCGGGCAGCGGGGTGCCGTCGGACGCGTCGTGCCAGAGCTCGGCGAGCCGTGTCTCGCCCTCGCGGAGGTTCGCCGGGACGACGTCGTCCTCGGCCAGGATCCGTCGCGCCGCCGGCCGGTCGCCCAGGCCCAGCAGCGCCTCCACCTCGGCCAGCCGGAACCGGGCACGCTCGGACGTCGTGGCCCGCGCGGGCGGGCGTTCGGAGGCGGACCGCGCGAGCTCGCGCGCCCGGTCGTGGAGCCCGGCGCCGAGCAGGCACCGCAGGGCCTCGAGGACGAGGGCCGGCCGTTCGGGCGAGTCGGGCCCGGCGAGGGCGAGCGCGGCGTCGTACGCCCGGGCTGCCGCCCCGGCGTCGTACGCCCGGGCCGCCGCCCCGGCGTCGGACGCCCGGAGCTCGGCATGCGCGAGCGCCCGGTACGCGGCGACACCCGGGGCCGCGTCCAGGGACGCCCGCAGGAGCCGACGCGCCGAGTCCGGGCCAGCGCCGGCGCCTGGGTCCACGAGCTCGAGGACGCCGAGGTGGTAGCACGCGAAGGCGTTGCCCTCCCGGGCCGCCGCGGCGAGCCGGTCCCGCCACCGGGGGCCGCGCACGTGCGCGGCGGCGTCCACGGAGCCCGGCACCGTGCCATCCGCCACGAGCTCCTGCCAGACGCGGTGCGGCCCGGCGAGGACGTCGGGGAACGGCGTCGCCGTCTCGTCGACCCAGGCGGCGGGCCCACGGAGCAACGCCTCCACGTGCCCCCAGCCCGACCCCACGCCGACGATCTCGCCGGGGGCCAGGCGCGCCGCCCGCGCGAGCTCGGCGTCGAGCGACGCCAGCCCGGGGGCGCTCACCCGACCGGCGGCCGCCGCGTCCGCCCGGGCGAGCCCGACCTCCGGCGTGGTGCTCGCGGGCAGCGGGCCGACGTCGACGCGGCCGAGCACCTCGGTCCACGACCACTCCTGCCCCGCGCGCAGCTCGAGGTACTCGTACTGGGTGGTGGCCAGGCCCGCCTGGATCTCGGCGTAGCGCCCGCCCGCGGGCGACAGCCAGTCCTGCCAGTGCCGTGAGCCGCGGCCGGAGCCCCAGCAGAACAGCTTGCGCCCCGCCAGCCGCGGGGTGCTCGCGTGCAGCAGGCCGGAGCCCGCGGCGTCCACCGCCATGATCCAGGGGACGGGCGTGCCGCGGCAGTCGACGAAGTAGTCGGCCGCGTCCGGGTGGACGCCGGGCCGCGTGATGTCGACGTCGCCCCGCCACGGGGCCGTCATACCCGTGAGGCCGCCGGCGTAGTCCGAGAAGTACGTGGCGCGAGAGGCCGCGAACACCCGGGTGTCGTCGTCCTCGGGGACGGCGACGTTGGTCCACCAGTACATCGGCGTCGGCGCGTCGCCGGGGTTGGTCACGCGCACGTGCAGCGCGAGCAGCGACGCGTCGTGACCCAGGTGGACGTCGACCTGGAGGACGACGCCGCGCACGCGCTCGTACTCCCACATCCGCAGCCCCGGCGCCCCGTCCGGGCCGGTCACGACCGCCGCGTGCAGCGGCGCGCAGGTGGTGGTCGAGTGGCCGCGCGTGCCGAGGTTGAGCTCGACGCCGCCCGCGAACCAGGCGTCGCGCAGGGCCAGGTTCGCCGGCTGCAGCACGCGGTTCGCGTACACCAGGTCTCGGCCGGTCGGGACGTCGACGAGCGACCAGATGCGGCCGCCGAGCGACGGCACGACCGTCGCACGCAGGTGCGCGTTCTCGAGCACGACGACGTCGAGGCGACCCGGCGACCGCCGCCGGTCGTAGTCGGACTGCGGGTGGTACGGGAACACGGACGGGGCGGGCGCCGCGTCGACCCGGTCGGCGATGTCCGCGGGGACCGTTCCGCGGTCGGGGTCCAGGCGTGGCACGGGCTCCGGTGCGAGCGGCGGGAACGGACCCTCCGCGCCGAGCGCCGCGACCGGCAGCTCCATGACCTCGCGTCGCAGCACCGTCGTCATGTCGCCTTGTCCCTCCGTCGTGCTGATGAGTGCCGTGCCCGCTCGGGGGCGCCGAGTCGTGGACCGGATGTCAGCCGTTGCCGGCGTCGTCGATCAGCCAGCGGTCGTGGGTGCCGCCGGCGCGGGTCAGGTAGTAGGTCCAGGTGAATCCGCCCTCGGGGATGGAGCGGTCATCGGTGAGAAGGCGCCAGTCGACGTCGAAGCCCGCGGAGACCGCGGCGCCGAGGGGCGACGAGAACGCCGGCAGCGGGGTGAGGTCGGTGATCTCGAGGCTCGCCGCGTCGTGACACATGGTCTCGGTGGTGCTGGCGAACGCCGGCGCGGTCAGGTCCTGCGCGGTGTCGCAGTCGTGCACGTCGATGGCCTGCAGGTAGGCCCGCACCACGTCCTCGGGCGTGGCGTCCGCGGAAGGCAGGGGTACGTCTGCGGTCTGCCACCGCGGGACCATCTGCATCACTCCGGTCAGGGCGACCACCACGGCGATCGTCAGCGTCACCCACGGCCAGATGCGCCGTCGTCGGCGAGCAGTCCCACGGTCAGGTGCGGTCGACATGGCCGCATCCTGCTGCCTGGCGGCACTGCCGTCCCCGCGACACGCACGAGCCGCCGCGACGCGCGTCGGGAGAGACCGAACGACGACGAGCCCGGCCCACGTGGGACGCCGGCCGAGCTCGTCGTCGTGCGGGCGGGACGCTCAGTCGGCGTCCTCCCAGCCGTAGTCGGGCAGCTCGAAGAAGGCGTCGCCGTCGAGGGTGTCCACCTCGCCCGTGGCCATGGCGTCGATCAGCGACTCGACACCGGTGCGCACCGACTGCACGAGCATGCCGTGCAGCTTCTGGCCCAGGTCGTCGCTCTGGCCGCGGACCTCGAACAGCACGGTCGCCGAGCCGTTGAGCGCGAACGCCGACCGGCCCTGGCCCGCGTACTCCCGCGCGTCGGGGTGGAAGTAGCGCCCGACGGCGGCCAGCGGCGACTGCGCGCCGTACTTCGCCTGGATGCCGTCGGCCACCGCCAGGGCGTACCGCCGGGACTTGTCCTGGTCGAGCAGCGGCCAGTCCCCGAGGTACGCCGCGCCGTCGTTCACGCCCAGCGGCGGGTAGTCGAGCGAGACGGAGATGTGCTTGCCGTCCTGCGGCCCGCCGGTGAGCTCGTCGCACGGGCCCATGTGGTGCAGGTCGACGACGGCGTCGACGGCGCCGAACTCCTGCTGCAGTCCGACGTACACGTCACGGATCGCCCGGGACTCCGGCGACAGGAAGAAGCCGGCGTCGGTCTGCTCCCCCGGCAGGTCCTCCGGCTGCGGCACGTAGTCGAGGTCGGGGTTGAAGTCGCGGTTGAGGTCGAAGCCCGGCTGGGCGATGCCGTCCCCGGTCAGCGAGTGGTACCAGGCGCGCGGGGCCCCGGCGAGCTGCGGATACTGCCCGACGACGTCGTCCCAGGCGATGACGTTCGCGCGCCGGTTCAGCTCCCCGCCGTCGGGGTTGACCATGGGCATCGCGACGAGCGTGACGTTCTCCAGCGCGCGCCGGGTGGCGGGGTCGTTCCCGCTGCCGAGCTTCTTGAGGATGCCCAGCAGGGCCTCGGTGCCGGTGCGCTCGTTGCCGTGGATGGCGCTCTGCACCAGCAGCACGCGGTCGCCGGTGCCGACGCGCGCCGTGTACAGGTCGCGGCCCTGCTGGGTATGGCCGGCGAGCTCGACCTGGACGCGCCCGCCGCTGGTGCGCTCGAGCTGCGCGAGCTGGCGCGTGAGCTCGTCGTACGAGGTCCAGCCGTTGAACTGCGGGTCGTCGAAGGTCTTGCAGGTGCCCTGGCCCGGGCCCGCCGCGAGCGGGGCGGCGGGCGCGGGGGCGGCGGCCGCCGACGTCGCGGCCAGCCCCGCGACGGTGGCGCCGGCCGCGAGCGCGGCGACGAGTCGTCGGGATCGGGTGGAGAGATGACGCACGTGAACCTCCGGGTGTCTGGTGGTCTTCCGTGGTGCGGCCGGCACGTCGTCGTGCCAGGTGCGACCTACTGTGACCCGGAGTGCGCGTTTCGTCCACCGGTCGAGCAGATTGCGGCATCGGCTCGTCGATCGCCGGGTCGCGGCCGGTCCGCGCCGGTCGGTGCGCGCGTCAGGCGCGCCGGCTGGCGTCGAGCAGCTCGACGGCGGTGTCGAGGCACTGCAGGGCGCTTGCCGGGTCCACCCGTACGAGGGTGAACGCGCTGACCACGAGTGCCGTGCAGGCGTCGGCGAGCCGGTCGGCCTCCGCGCCGGACGCGTCGGGGAGCGCCGCCGCGACTCCGCGGCCCAGAGCGGCGCGCAGCTCGGCCCGGTAGGCCGCCACGGTCCGGCGGACGGCGGCGTCCCGGGCGATGGGTGCGCTCGCCGCGTTGACGAGCAGGCAGCCCGAGGTGGACTGGACCTCGTCCGCGCGTCCGAGCGCGGCGCGCAGCCCGGTGAGGTACCCGGCCAGCGCGTCGGGTGCGACGGCGTCGGCCACGAGGGGGCGCAGGCGCGGGCGCACGACCTCGTCGAGGTAGCTCTGCACGGCGGCGTCGAACAGGCCGCGCTTGGACCCGAACGCGTGGTAGATGCTCGACCGGCTCAGCCCGGTCGCTCGTTCGAGCTCGGGGACGGAGGCCGACTCGTACCCCGCGCTCCAGAACACCTCCCGGGCCGCCCGCACGACGCGGTCCGTCTCGAAGGTCTGTGACCGACCCATCAACGCCTCCGGTTGTGTAACGACCGGTACAGAATAGATGATGAACGGCATGTCCACGATCGTCAGCACCCAGATCCAGCTCGCCGCCCGCCCCACCGGTTGGCCCACGCCCGACGACTTCCGCACCGTCCAGGTCACGTACGGCGACCTCGAGCCGGGGCAGGTGCGCGTGGCCAACGAGTTCGTCTCCGTCGACCCGTACATGCGCGGGCGGATGAACGACGTGAAGAGCTACGTCCCGCCCTACGCCCTCGGCGAGACGATGACGGGGGCCGCCGTCGGCCGCGTCGTGGAGTCGGCGTCCGACGAGGTCCCCGTCGGCGCGGTCGTGACGCACCAGCTCGGCTGGCGCGACGTCGCCCAGGCGGACGCGAAGCACTTCCAGGTCGTGCCCGAGATCCCCGGCGCGCCACTCTCGCTGCGCCTCGGCATCCTCGGCATGACCGGGATGACGGCGTACGTGGGCCTCACCGCCATCGCCGGCCTGCAGCCCGGCGAGACCGTGTTCGTCTCCGGCGCCGCCGGGGCGGTGGGTACCGCCGTCGGGCAGATCGCGCGCCTGCTCGGCGCCGGGCGGGTCGTCGGGTCGGCCGGGTCGCCGGAGAAGGTCGAGCTGCTCACGTCGAAGTACGGGTACGACGCCGCCTTCAACTACAAGGACGCGCCCGTGCGCCGGCAGCTGCACGACGTCACGCCCGGCGGCGTGGACGTGTTCTTCGACAACGTCGGCGGCGACCACCTCGAGGCGGCGCTCGACCGGATGAACGACGGCGGACGCCTCGCCCTGTGCGGTGCCATCTCCGCCTACAACGCCACCGAGCGTCCCGCCGGGCCCGACAACCTCGCGAACGCCGTCACCCGCGGCCTGACCCTCAAGGGCTTCACCCTCCCGGGCTACCTGCACCACGGCCCGGAGTTCCAGAGGCTCATGACCGGTTGGTTCACCGACGGGAAGATCGCCTACGACGAGACCGTCGTCGACGGGATCGAGAACGCCCCGCAGGCGTTCCTCGACTTGATGCGCGGTGCGAACATCGGGAAGATGGTCGTCCGCACCGCCGGTTGAGCCTGTCGAAACCCGGGTTGCGCCACGCTCAACCCGCGGCCCGAGCCACGAAGACCCGCTCCAGCCCGGGCCGGTCTGGGGCGTCGCGCACCTCCTCCACCACGTAGCCCGCGTCGTGCAGCGACGCCTCGATCTCGTCGTGCTCGCGGAACCGCAGGGTGGAGTCGGAGTGCAGCACGCGCCCGTCCGCCAGCTCGATCGTGGTGCGGAAGGTCACGAGCGGTCCGGAGACGTCCGTGACCTCCGTCCACGACTCGACGGCGCCGAACCCGCGCACGTCGGCCCGCGCGAGCGTCCGCTCCTGCGTCCAGCCTTCCCATGCCCGTCGCGCCGGGTCGCGGGTCTCGAGGACCAGGTGGCCGCCCGGGGCCAGCGCCACGCGGACGCCCTCGAGCGTCGCCGCCCAGTCGTCGTCGGTGAGAAACACCTGCGCCACGTTGCCCGTCATCGTCGCGAGGTCCACCCGCAGCGGCGGCAGCGTGGTGGCGTCGCCGTGCAGCCAGCGCACCCGCCCGGCGCCCGGCTTGGCGCGCGCGACGCCGAGCGACGCACCCGCCGGGTCCACGCCGACGACGTCGAAACCCTCGGCCGCGAGCAGGCACGCGAACGTGCCGGTGCCGCAGCCGACGTCGAGCACGCTCCGCGCCCCGAGCTCGCGCGCGAGCGCGACGTACGCGTCGAGGTCGCGGCGGTGCGGGTCGAGCGGGTCGTACAGCCGGGCGAGCGTGGGGTCGGCGAAGATCGCGTCGGGCATGCGACGACCGTAGGTCCCGCCCGAGCGGTGGGCCCAGCGATTTCGGACACCCGCAGCACGGACGCGGGACGCGGTCAGGTGGTGCGGGGAGCGGGGGGAAGCACCCGCACGAGGTGATCGCACGGCCGGAAGTCGTCCAGCTTCGCCGTCATCACGGCGGCTCCGTGCCGGTGCGCCTGCGTCTACACCTGGTGGATGTCGTCAGACGCGCAGGGCCTGCTCGACGTCCTCGATGATGTCCCGCGGATCCTCGAGCCCGATCGACAGGCGCACGGTCGTCTCGGCGATGCCGACCTTGGCGCGGCCCTCGGGGCCGAGCTTGCGGTGCGTCGTCGTCGCGGGGTGCGTGATGATCGACTTCGCGTCACCGAGGTTGTTGGAGATGTCGACGATCTGCAGGGCGTCGAGGAACGCGAAGGTGCGCTTCTTGGCCGCTTCGGGGTCGGTCCCCTCGGGCACGGCGAGGTCGAACGTCACGACCGTGCCGCCCCCGGACTGCTGCGACTTCGCCAGCTCGTGCTGCGGGTGCGACGGCAGGAACGGGTAGAGCACGCCGGCGATCCCGTCGAGCCCCTCCAGTGCCGTCGCGACCTGCAGCGCGGCGGCGTTCTGCGCGCGCACCCGCACGTCGAGCGTCTCCAGGCCCTTGAGCAGCACCCACGCGTTGAATGCCGACAGCGACGGCCCGGTGTTGCGGATGAACGTCTGCACGGGGCCGGTGAGGAACTCCCGCGAACCGAGGATCGCCCCGCCCAGCACGCGCCCCTGGCCGTCGATGTGCTTGGTCGCGGAGTACACGACGACGTCCGCCCCGAGCTCGAGCGGCTTCTGCAGCACCGGCGTCGCGAAGACGTTGTCCACCACGACGACGGCGCCCGCAGCGTGCCCGAGCTCGGCCACCCGGCGCACGTCCACGAGGTCCTGCATGGGGTTGGACGGCGACTCGAAGAACACGACGTCGGCGGGCGTGGCGAGCGCCTCCTCCCACTGGGAGGTCACGTGCCCGTCCACGTAGTCGACCTGCACGCCCCACTTGGCGAGGATCTCGTCGTAGATGACGTTCGTGGACCCGAACAGGGCGCGCGCCGAGACGATGCGCGACCCGCTCGACACGAGCGCGGCGAGCGTCGTGAAGACGGCCGACATGCCCGACGCCGTGGCGTAGCAGGCCTCGGCGCCCTCGATGAGCCGGAGCCGCTCCTCGAACGTGTGCACCGTCGGGTTGCCGTACCGCGAGTACACGAACCGGGACAGGTCGCCGGAGAACGCGGCCTCGGCGTCGGCGGCCGTGTCGTACGTGTAGCCCTGCGTGAGGAACAGCGCCTCGGACGTCTCCTGGAACTCGGTCCGGCGGTGGCCGCCGCGGACGGCGAGCGTCGCGGGGCGGGCGCTCGCGGGGAGCGGGCCGCGGCCCGACCCGCCGTGCAGGACGTCGTCGGCGGCGGGGCCGGTGGGGATGTGCGGCGCGCTCACCGCGCGCCCTCCGCGCCCGACCCGGCGGCGGCCGCCGTCGCGTCCTCGTACGCGCCCCACGGCAGGCCGCGCACCTTCCAGCCCTCGCGGTCGCGGACGCCGTCGAACCCGGCGCCGCCCTCGAAGCCCTCCAGCACGTTGTACGACGGGCCCACGCCGGCCGACGTCGCGAGCCGCGCCGCGCCGATCGAGCGCTGTCCGGAGCGGCACAGGAAGACGACCGGTCGCCCGGGCACGACGCCCGCCGCGGCGAGGTCGGCGAGGAACCCCGCGTTGGGGCGGCCGCCGGCCTTGACCCACTCGACGAGGACGGCGCCCTTGCCGAGCGTGCCGGTCTCCGGCACGCCGACCTGGCGCCACTCGCCCTCGGTGCGCACGTCCACGAGGACGGCGTCGGGGTCGGCGTCGAGCAGGTCCCACGCCTGCTGCGGGGTCAGGTCGCCGGCATAGCCCATGGCGGGGCGGGGTTCGGTCTGGGGCGTCATCGTGTTCCTCCCATCGGTCGTGGCGGTAGCACCCTCGTCCGGACGGTGGCGCCGTCGGCGGCGCCCCGGCCCGCGGGTTGCTGCGGCGTCGACGTGCCACGTCACTCGGCCGCTCGGGATGGTCATGGCGATCGTACGACAGCCGTCCGCGGGCTGGTCACCCCGTCTCGCGACGCGGTCGTCCGCACGGCGGCGCGCGAAGTCGACCTCGCCCGGAGTAAAGTTCCGGTCATGTACCCGTCACGGCGGCGGGTGAACGAGGAGGCCGGCCATGGGGATCGTCGCGACCATCAAGAGCTGGTTCCGCCGCGAGCACGAGGAGCCGCTCGAGCGGCCTCGCGACCTTCCGCCGCCGGGACAGCCGGACGGGACGCGCCCGCACGACGGGCCGTATCCCCAGGGCGCCGACAACGTCCTCGGCTGGCGTGACGGCGCGGGCGGCGGTTTCTGACCACCGCCGTCAGGCGAGCGACAGGGAGTAGGTGACGAACTCCCGCTCGCGCACCAACCCCTCGGCCTCGTAGAGCGCCTGCGCCTCGACGTTGTCCCAGGCGGTGCTGAGCTGCACGCTGCGCGCCCCCGCCTCGCGCGCCGCCGCGACGACCGCGCGCACGAGCGCCCGGCCGGTGCCGGCGCCGCGTGCCTCCGGGTCGACGAACAGGTCGTTGAGCGTCCACACCCGCTGCAGCCCGAGCGAGGAGAAGGTCGGGTAGACCTGCGCCAGGCCGAGCGCCCGCCCGCCCGACTCGGCGACGAAGACGATGCCGTCGCCGCTCTCCACCCGCTCGGCGAGGAAGCCCCGCGCGCTCTCGGGCGGGTGCTCGGCGTCGTAGAAGGCCAGGTAGCCGAGGAACAGGGGCAGCAGCGCGTCGACGTCGGACGTCGTGGCGCGGCGGACGGAGACGTCGTGGGCGGTGGCCATGCCCCGGACTCTTGCCGTCGCGCGCCCGCGCGGCCAGTCGGTGCCCGCATCGTGAGAAGGCCGTCCCAGCGCTTGACGCCGCGCGGCGACGCCCGGAGCATGGTGCACAGGTCAAGAGCGCCAGCGACAAGCCCCGGCTCGCTGGCCGGCAACCCTCCTCTCGCGGCGGGGTGCCCCGGGTGACGACCTGGCCCGCGCCGACCGGCGTCGGGCAAGCGCGGGGAGGTCTCTCCCCGGCACCACCGAGGAGGACCACGCATGACCACGCTCACCCCGGAGAAGACGGTGACGCCGGAGCTCTCCGCCGCGCCCGTCCACGACGTCGCCCCGGTGCTGCCGGTCGTCGGCGGCGACACGCTCGTCCCGCTCGTGGACGGCCGTCAGGTGACGTACGCGAACCTCGACGTCGCGGCGTCGGCCCCGGCGCTGCAGGCCGTCGCCGACCGCGTCACCCAGGTGCTGCCGCTGTACGCCAGCGTGCACCGCGGCGCCGGCTACCTGTCGCAGGTCTCGACCGCGCTCTACGAGACGGCGCGCCGCACGATCGGAGCGTTCGTAGGAGCGCGCGAGACCGACCTGACGATCGTCACCCGCAACACCACCGACTCCCTCAACCTGCTCGCGGGCTGCGTCCCGGCCGACCCGGTCACGGGCGAGCCGGGCCGCGTGCTCGTGCTCGACATCGAGCACCACGCGAACCTGCTGCCCTGGCAGCGGGTCACCGACGCGACCGTCGTCACCGGCGGCCCGACGGTCGCGGCGACGCTCGCCGAGATCGAGGAGGAGCTGAGCTCCGCCCTCGCCGCGGGACGCCCGTACGCGTTGCTCGCGCTCACCGGCGCCTCCAACGTCACGGGGGAGGCGCTGCCCGTGGCGGAGGTCGTCGCCGCCGCGCACGGCGCGGGCACCCGGGTGGTGCTCGACGGCGCCCAGCTCGTGCCGCACCGCCGCTTCTCCCTCGCCGAGACCGGCGTCGACTACGTCGCGTTCTCCGGCCACAAGACGTACGCGCCGTTCGGCGCGGGCGCGCTCGTCGGGCGCCGCGACTGGCTCGACGCCGGCACCCCGTACCTGGCCGGCGGCGGCGCGGTGCGCCGCGTGCGCGCCGCGACGACGGAGTGGCACGAGGGCCCGGCGCGGCACGAGGCCGGGTCGCCCAACGTGGTCGGCGCCGTCGCGCTCGCGGCGGCCTGCGAGGAGCTCGCCGCCCTCGACCCGCGGGAGGTGGCCGCGCACGAGGACGCCCTGCGGCGCCGGCTCGTCGACGGCCTCGGGGAGGTCGACCGGGTCGAGGTGGTGCACGTCTGGGACGACGCCGTCGACCCCGTGGGCGTCGTGACGTTCACGGTCGCCGGGTACGACCCGGGCCTGGTCGCCGCCTACCTGTCCGCCGAGCACGGCATCGGCGTGCGCGACGGCCGGTTCTGCGCGCACCCGCTGCTCGGCCGGCTGGGTTTCGACGCCGGGGCCGTGCGCGCGTCGGTGGGCCTGGGCACCGCGGGCGAGGAGGTGGAGCGGCTCGTCGCCGCCGTCCGCGCGCTCGTCACCGACGGGCCGCGGGCGCGCTACGACGTGGTCGACGGCCTGTGGGTCGTGGTCGACGACCCTCGCCCCGTGCCCGAGGGTTCCGGCCTCGAGGGCCTGCTCGCCACCGCCGCGCTCGGCGCGGACGAGGCGTTCGGCTGCCTGCCCGAGGAGTGAGGGAGCGGCGGCACTGACGCGCCGCCGGCTTCGCCCCGCTCGTCGTCGCCGACTTCGGTGTTGTCGGATTCGTCCCGCTAGGCTCCGCGCATGAAGCCCCTGCTGCTGTTCTTCTGGGGTCTGCTGGTCGTCGTCGGGGACCTGCGGATCGACGGGTTCGACCTCACGCCCGACGTCGTGGGCTGGGTGATGCTCGCGGTGGCGCTGCGGCGCCTGGGCTCCCGTGACGGGGCGTTCAAGATCGCGGCCGCGGCCGCCGTGGCAGGCGCGTTCGTCTCGCTGGTCGTCCTCGTGCCGGGGTTCGTGCCGCTCGACGCGGCACAGCTGATCGAGGCGGTCGACGCCGCCGTGACGCTGGTCCTCGTGTTCGCGACGTGCACGGGGATCATGCACGTCGTGGCGGCCGAGCCGGTCACCGCTCGCCGGGTGCGGAACGTCCGCACGGCGCACGTCGTCCTGGCGGCGGCCGACGTCCTGATGACCCTGGCCCTCGCCGCCGGCATCGTGCTCCCGGCGGCGCTGCTGGTGCTCGGCGTCGCCACCCTGGTGGTGCTGGTCTGGTTGCTCGTCGTCGTGTGGAGGATCAGGGACCACCCGGGGCTGCAGCGCGAGGCCGTCGTCCCCACCGTCTGACGGTCCGGCACGGGTCACGACCGGGAGTCGCGAAGGGGGCACCACAGCGGTGGTGCCCCCTTCGCCGTACGGCGGGTCAGCCCTTGAACGCGTCCTTGGCGTCGTCGCCCGCCTGCTTGAGGTTTGCGCTGGCCTGCTGGGCCTTCCCCTCGGCCTCCCGCTTCTCGTCGTCGGTGAGCTTGCCATGTGCCTCCTTGGCCTTGCCCCCCGCCTCTTCTGCGAGGTGCTTGGCCTTGTCGCCGAGTCCCATCGGTGCTCCTTCCGTCGAACGAACTCCTCGGGTCACGACGGTAGGCACCACCGGGCCCGCCCGCACCTGGGGATGCGGGCGGGCGCGGTCTCAGGCGGCGACGGCGAACGCGACGCACAGGGCGGCGGCGGTGACGTCGAGCCCGAGACAGAACACCGTCAGCGAGCGGGGCACGACGACGTCGCGCCGGTAGTGGACGACGTCCCACGCGACGTGCGCTCCGAGGGCCAGCGCGGCGACGACGAGCCCGACGCGCGGCGGCAGGGCGGTCGCCGCGACCGCGACGCCGTAGTAGCCGACCATCGCGGCCGCCTGCGTCCCCGTCGCCGGGCGGTGACGGGCCAGCCCGTACGCCAGGAGTCCCAGCCCGACGACGCCGAACGAGGCCCACCGGGGGACCCCCGCGTACTGGAGCGCCGGCAGCGCGCTCGCGACCGGGAGCACGGCCCAGCCCATCCAGCGGCGGCCCGTGGCCGCGGCGGCGAGATAGCAGACGGCGGCGACGCCGACCGCGGTCGCGGGGACCGCCGCCGTGACGCCGAGGAACACGTCCTGCCCGCCGGCGGCCTCGACCGCCCCCAGCCCGACGACGATGCCCAGGCCGGCGACGACGCCGACGGCGGTCCAGGCGACGAGCCAGGCGATGCTGGGCGGCGCAGTGCCGGGCGGAGCGGGGCGGACGGTCGCGCGCCGCCGCGGGACGGAGGCTTCGGTCTCGGACATGGCGTTCACTCCCTCGTGTACCCCTCAGGGGTATATACCCCTGAGGGGTACGTTAGCCCGGTCTGGCGTGCAGGGGAAGACCGTTCCGGGACGGAGCAGTGAGCGGTCTGCGGGGAGAGACTGCGCCGCCGGGCTTACGACGCCGGGCTTACGACGCCGGGCTTACGACGCTGGGCTCACGACGCCGGGCTCACGACGCCGGGCTCACCAGACCGGCGGGTGCCGGTCGGCCCAGTGCAGCCGGTCCTCGAGCTGGGCGGCGAGCGCGAGCAGCGTCGTCTCGGCGCCCGGGCCACCGATCAGCTGGACCCCCATCGGCAGGCCGTCGGCGGTCTGGTGCGTGGGCACCGTGACGGCGGGGAGCCCTGCCACGTTGAGCATCGATGTCCACGGTGTGTACTGGCACTGCTGGGTGAAGTTGCGCTCGGGGTCCTCGGGGTCGAACCAGCCGACCGGCCGCGGGGTCATCGCGAGCGCGGGCGTGACGACGACGTCGTACCGCGTCACCTGGGCGACGAGGCGTCGCTCGAACGCCGTGAGCGCCCGCAGCGCCTCGGCGAGCGCGCGCGCCGGCACCTGGCGGCCCCGCCCGATCAGCCAGCGGGTGAGGGGCTCCAGCCGGTCCAGGCGGTCCGGGTCGTCGAGCGGCACGGCCGACGCCCCGGCCATCCACAGGGTGCGGAAGGCCGGCCCGTAGGTCGGTTCGGGCTCGAGCGACAGGTCCTCGACGTCGTGCCCGAGTCCCGTGAGGGTCGCGACGCCGGCGTCGAGCGCCGCCGCCGCCTCGGGCGACGTCACGATCTCGTAGAAGTCGTCCCACGCGGAGTCGGTGGTGACGGCGACCCGGAACCGGCCCTGCACGTCCTCGCCGCCGCTGCCCGCCACCTCCCCCCGGCGTGCCGCGGCGAGGTACTCGCCCGCGTGGGCGGATGGCGCCCGCAGCGTCAGCGGGTGCGCGACGCGGCCGTCGTGGGTCCACGAGAGCATGCCCTCCAGCAGCAGCGCCGCGTCCTGCGTGGTGCGGGCGAGCGGCCCGTTCACCACCAGCCCGCCCAGCGACTCCTGCCCTGACCCCGCCGGCACGAGGCCGCGGCTCGGCTTGACCCCGACGATCCCGCACGCGGCGGCCGGGATGCGGACGGACCCGCCGCCGTCGGACCCCGGCGCGAAGGGGAGCAGGCCGGCGGCGACGGCCACGGCCGCCCCGCCGCTGGAACCGCCCGCCCCGAGCCCGAGGTTCCACGGGTTGCGCGCCACCGGGCCCGCGAGCGGCTCGGTGTACGCGGGGAAGCCCAGCTCGGGGGCCGTCGTGCGACCCAGGCTGACGGTGCCCGCGGCGTCCAGGACGTCGACGATCTCGTCGCTCACGGGCGGCACGACGGCGTCGGCGCCCGCGAACGCTCGCGAACCGAAGCCGGCCGGCACCCCCGCGCGCATCCACAGGTCCTTGTCGCCGCTGGGCAGCCCCCAGAGCGGGCCGCGCGCGCCGGGGCGCTCGCGCTCCAGCTCCGCCGACCGAGCGCGGGCCTCCCGCGGGGTGACGGTGACGAACGCGCCGAGGTCGGGGTCGGCCCGCGCGATCCGCGCCAGGTAGTGGTCGGCCACCTCGGTGGGGGTCAGCTCGCCGGCCCGCAGCAGCTCGCGCAGCCGGACGGCGGTCAGCTCGTGCAGGGAGTCCATGCCCCCATCCTGCGCCAGCGCTCCCGCGGACCGGCGATCGGGCTCAGCCTGCGACGTCGACGCGGAGAACCCCCCGACACCGTCGCGGTCAGGAACGGGACTGCTGGGGCTGCGGGTCGACCCGCACGGGCTCCCCGCGGAGTCGGCTCGCGCGGGCCGCCTCGACGACGGCCACCACCGTGAGCACCTCGGCGGGAGGGACGGTGGGCACGCCGGTGCGGCACGCCGCGACGAGGGCCTCGAGGAGGCCGGTGAGCATCGGCTCGCCGGCGTGGATCACGAGGTCACGACGCCGTCCGTCCGCCGTGCGGATCGCACCCCGGGTCGTGGGCGACCACTGCGGCTCGCCGTCCAGCGTCGCCACCCTGCCGTCCTCCCACGTCAGGGTCACGGGACCGTCGGCGCGGGCGTCGACCCGGACGCACCCTGGACCCATCACGGCGACCGCCAGGTCGACGAGGTGGACCCCGTACCAGTCGAGCACCGGGTGCCCCGGCTGGGTCGGCAGCGGACCGACCAGGTCGATCCGCTCGACGGGGACGCCCGGGGAGGCGGCGTCGCGGAGCTCGGGGGTGAACCGCTTCGGTGACCCGGCGAGCGCGAGGGCCCCCGAGTCGCGCGCGGCGTCGAGCATGGCGCGGGCGTCGGCAGTGGTGAGGGCGAACCGGGTGTCGACGTAGACGGGCTTGCCGAAGCCCGCGACGCGGTGGAAGTAGTCGGGGTGCGTCCGAGCGTCGGAGGCGACGACGAGCACCGCGTCGCAACGTTCGGCCACCTCCTCGGGGCTCGAGCACCACGCGACGCCGCGTGCCGACACGTCGGCCGCCAGGTCGTCGATCCGGTCGCGGGCGAGAGGGAAGTCCTGCGCCGCCACTCCCCGCCACGCCAGGGCCACCTGCGCACCGCGCACCGCTCCCGTGCGCCCGTCGCCCAGGAGCCGGGCGAACGACGGTGCGTGCGGCGAGTCGACGCCGATCAGTCCGAACCGCAGGGGCTCGGCACCGGGAGCGGTCTCGTTCTCGGACATGCAGGGAACCTCCGGGCGGTCCGGTCGGGTCAGCCCTTCACGGCGCCGGAGAGGATGCCGGCGACGATCTGGCGCTGGAGCAGGACGAAGATGATCAGGCACGGGACGAAGCTGATGAGCGCCGCGGCCATGACGTTGGCGGTCGACACCGTCTCCGTGTTGAGGGTGGCGAGCCCGACGGTGAGCGTGCGGGCCTCGTCGGACTGGCCCACGACGAGCGGCCAGAGCAGGTCGTTCCAGTGCCACAGGAACACGAAGATCGCGAGCGTGGCCAGGATGGGCCTGATCAGCGGTAGCACGATCGAGACGAAGGTGCGCCACTCGCCGGCCCCGTCGAGCCGGGCGGCCTCGAACACGTCGTCGGGGAGGTCGCGGATGAACTGCCGGATGAGGAACACCGCCTGGGCGTTGGCCAGGGTCGGGAGAATGAGGCCCCACAGGGTGTTCACCCCGTTCACCCGGGCGACCAGGATGAACGTCGGGATCAGCGTGGCCTGCATCGGCACCATGAGGGTGGCCACGATCGACCAGAGCAGCAGGTTGCGCCCGGGGAACCGCTTGCGTGCCAGCGCGTAGGCGGCCATCGCGGCCGTGAGCAGGACGACGACCACCGACACGGTCGCGTAGACGAGGGAGTTCGCGAACCACTGGGGGAACGCGCCGACCTGGAGCACCGTCGCGAGGTTGTCGAGGGTCAGCGAGTCGGGGAGGGCGTAGGGGATCGTCGGCGCGTCGGCCGGCGACAGCGCCAGCACCACGACCATGAGCAGCGGGACGACGGTGAACACCGACAGCAGGGTCATCAGGACGCCGCGGAGGACCCGGCCGGGACGAGCTCCTCCCCGCCGTCGGGCCGGACCCGCGAGGACCCTCGCGGCGGCGGGCCGGACGGCGGAGCCCGGACCGACCGCCGGGGGGCTGCTGGGGGCGGAGGCGATCACCGGGCCGGTCATGCCGACTCCCTTCCCTCGACGAGGCGGCGCTGCACGAGCGAGAGCACGAGGACGATGACGAACAGGGCGATGCCGACGGCGGCGGCGTAGCCGTAGTCGAAGAACTTGAAGCCCTGGTCGTAGAGCATGTAGATGAGGCTGTGGCTCACGCGGTTCGGGCCGCCGCCAGTCATCACGTAGATGGTGTCGAAGACCTGGAAGCCCACGATCGTCTCGATCACGAGGATGAAGAACGTGACCGGCCGCAGCATCGGGAACGTGATGCGCCGAAACCTCTGCCAGGCCCCTGCGCCGTCGATCCGGGCCGCCTCGTGGACGTCCGCCGGCTGGGCCTTCAGGCCGGCGAGGAAGATCAGCATCGAGTAGCCGAATCCCTTCCACACGGACACGACCGCGAGGGACGCGAGCACGAGCAGCTGGGACCCGGACAGGAACGGAACCGGGCCGGCCCCGATCGCGTCGAGCGCCGCGTTGAGTGGACCGTCGGTCGCGAAGATCCAGGACCAGATGATCCCCGCCATCACGAACGAGCTGAGGTACGGCACGAACAGCAGCGACCGGAACGTGCCCGACAGGCGCACCTGCGCGTCCAGCAGCACGGCGGCCGCCAACGACACCGCGAGGATCAGCGGCACGAAGATGACGACGTACAGCAGCGTCACCTGGAGGCTCGCCCAGAAAGCGTCGTCGGCGATCAGGCGGGCGTAGTTGTCGGCGCCGACGTAGGTCACGTCGCCGCCCAGCCGGTAGCGCGTCAGGCTCATCGCCCCTGCCCCCGCGATCGGCAGGAACTTGAAGGCGACGAAGATGGCGAGGGTCGGCAGCACGAACAGCAGGCCCGCTAGGGCCTCGCGACGGCGGGACCTGCGTCGAGCGTCCGAGCGCGGTGCGCGCGTACCGGGCCTGGGCGTGGAAGTGGGGACGGGGGATGTGGCGGCGGTGGTCATCACCGGCTCCTCGGGGGTGCGCGTGCCGGCAGGAGCCGGGGCACGCAGCGATCAGGGCTGGGTGTTGGCGAGGATCTGCCGCGACTCCTCGGCCGCGGCGGCGAGCGCCTCCTCGGCGCTCATGTCGCCCCGCAGCGCGGCCTGGATCTTCGGGGCGAGCGCGGCCATCACCTGCCGAGAGGCGGGCGAGGGCTCGCCGGGGTACGCGAGCTCGAGCGCCTCGGCCATCGAGGCCACCGCGGGGTCGCTGTCGTCCACGGCGACGTCGGTGCGGGTCGGCAGGTTGCCGGCTGCCGCGTTGAGCGACTCCTGGAAGTCGGGGGTGCTCATGAACGCCAGCACGTCGTAGGCCGCCTGCCGGTTCGACTCGTCGTTGATCGACGTCAGCGAGAGCAGCCCCGCGTTGCCGTACGTCACCTGCTCGGCGCCGGTCAGAGGCTGCCCGAGCGCGGCGGAGTCGTCGCCGACGGCGGCCTGCAGCTGGCCGTACTCGGTCAGGGAGGTCGTCGCCCGCATCGCGGCCTCGCCGCGGGCGATCGGTGCGCCCTCGACCGCGGGACCGTCGGTCGCGGCGTCCGGTGGGAGCGCGCCCTCCTGCTGGAGGTCGACCAGCAGCTGCAGGGCCTCGGCACCCTCGGGGGAGTCGAACGCGACGTCGGCGCCGTCGTCGGTGAACACGTGGCCGCCGGCCTGCCACAGGAACGGGTAGAAGGACAGGTTGAGCGTCTGCTCCGGGCTGCCGGCGTAGTCCATGACCGCGATCCCCTCCTTCGCGAGCTCGGGGGCCGCGGCGCGCAGGTCGTCCCAGGTCCGGGGCAGCGCCAGGCCGGCGTCCTCGAAGATCGCCGTGTTGTAGGCGGTCGTGAAGACGTTCTGGAAGATCGGAACTCCGAAGAGCTCGTCCTCGATGGTGGCGGAGTCCAGCGCGGCCGGGTAGAAGGCGTCCCTGATGTCGGCCACGGCGTCGTCGACCGGCAGGAGGCCCCCGATCGCGTGGTACGTGGCCGCCTGGTCGGGTGTGATGAGGACGAGGTCCGGCCCGGACCCGGCCGCCAGCGCCGCCGAGATCTGGGCGTCGCGCTTGTCGAAGGTCTGGAGCTCGATCGCGAGGTCGACGTCGGGGTTCGCCTTCTCGAAGTCGGCCTCCGCCGTGTCCCAGAACTCCTTGCTCGCGGCCTGGTCGGCGATCACCGGGTACATCCAGAGGGTGACCTCCTGCCCGCCGTCGCCGGAGCCGTCCGCGCCGCACGCGGAGAGGGTCAGGGCGGTCGCGGTGGCGGCGACGATGGCGTGCCGCGTCCTTGGTGCAGTCATCGGATTCACTTCCTGTCATAGGCGGTGGCGAGGGGAGCCGCGTCGCGTGGCGCGGACCCGTGAGCTGACCTGTGCCGGACTTCTCGTCCGGCGGGGAGCGGACCGTGTGCGCGCTCGGCGGTCCGGAGGGTGTCGAGGGCGAGCCGATGCCGTGCCGAGCCGGGGTCGGTCGTCAGGAGCGGGTCGTCGGTCTCGCGCATCCAGTCGAGCAGCGCGCGGCACAGCTCGGCGAACGTCGCGTCGAGCGCCGGGTCGGCGGCGTCGGCGAGGCCCGGGGAGAGGTCGTGGAGCTCGTCCGGGTCCCGGACGAGGTCGTAGAGCTCGACCGCGCGGCTCGTCGCGATCGTGGGGACCCGGAGGTCCGCGGGGCGGCTGCGGTGGACCCAGGACTGGGTCGGGTCCATCGCCCGCGGGGCGTTGTCGAAGTTCACGACGAGCTTGTGCGTCGCCGAGCGGACCGAGCGCTTCGGGTCGTAGTAGATGTGGTGGCTCTGCTGGCCGAACGTGTAGCGGCGGACCGGATGGCCCTGCTCGACGAGCGGGGCCAGGCTGGTCCCGGCTGCTTCGGCCTCCGGCGGCAGGCCCAGCACGTCGAAGAGCGTCGGCAGGACGTCGACGTGGCTCACGGCGTCCGCGACCCGGCGGCCGACCCAGCCCGGTCGCCCCGGGACCCGGGCGATCAGCGCCACCCCGAGACCCGCGTCGTACAGGGTGCACTTGGCGCCCGGCAGGGCGAGGCCGTGATCGGTCGTGAAGAGCACGACCGTGCTCTCGGCGAGTCCCAGCTCGTCGAGGCGGGCGAGGACCGCCCCGACGCCGGCGTCCATGTGACCCACGGCGCCCTGGAGCTCTGCGATCTCCTCGCGGGCGCCGTCGTCGTCGTGCAGATAGGGCGGGACGGCGTGGCCGCGGCTGGGATCCGGGCCGAACCCGTCCCCGAGGAACCCCATGACGCCGGGTCGGTCGCGGTCGGTGGCGGTGCGGTGGGGCTCGTGGAACCCGGCCTGCAGGTAGAACGGACGGCCGTCGTCGGCGGCGCTCTCGAGCGCCTCCACCGTGCGCGCCACGACGGTGTCGCGCGACCCCCCGGTGCGGACCCGGTCGAAGCCGAGCCGGTCCGCCACCTCGTCGTCGGGCAGCACGAGCGACTCGTGGTGCACGCCCACGAGCTCCGTGCGGTAGCCGTACCTGCGCAGCCGGTGTGCGACGTGGGTCGACGGGTCGAGCAGGTCCCAGCCGAACGGCTGGTGGGTCAGCCCGAGGACCCCGGTGCGCTGCGGGTAGGCCCCGGTGAAGAGCGACGCGCGTGAGGGGCTGCAGGTGGGCGAGGTCGCGAAGGCCTGTTCGAAGACGACGGCGCCGTCGGCGAAGGCGTCCAGGTGCGGGGTGCCCACGGTCGCCACCCCGTAGGTGCCGAGGAACCGGCCGAGGTCGTGGCAGTGCAGGAACAGCACGTTGCGGGGGGTCATCCCATTCGCTCCATCTGCGCGCGGGTCACCGCGTGCTCGAGCGGCATCCCGGCGAGGTGGCGGCGAACCTCGTCGACGACGATCCGGCCGGCACGGCGGCGCGACTCCACGGTCGCGCCGGCGACGTGCGGGGTGAGGAGCACGTTGGGCAGGCGACGCCACCGGTCGTCGGTGGGCAGCGGTTCGTCGTCGAACACGTCGAGCGCCGCGTCGAGGCGGCCCGAGCTCACGGCGTCGTACAGCGCGTCCATGTCGACGATCTCCGACCGTGCCGTGTTCACCACCGCGGCGCCGTCGGGGATCGTCGCGATGCGGGCGGCGTCGATCAGGCCGGCGGTCTCTCGCGTCGCCGGGGCGTGCACCGCGACGACGTCGCTCCCCGACAGCAGGGTGTCGAGGTCGGTGGCGATCGGTCGCAGCGCGTCGTCGGGCGGCAGGTACGGGTCGTAGACGTGGACGTCGGCGCCGAGAGCCCGGCATGACTCGACATACCCGCGGCCCGTGCGGGACGCGCCGATCACGCCGATGCGGGCGCCGCCGATCTCGCGCGCTCGGGTGACCCGTCGGGCCTCGTCCCAGCCGGCCCCGGAGCGCAGGGCGTGGTCGAGACGATGGGTGCGCCGCAGCAGGCTCAGGGTGCCGGTCAGCGCCAGCTCGGCGACGGCGGGCGCCATCGCTGCGCCCGCCTGCGAGATCGGGATCCCCGTGGCCCAGAAGTCGTCGCTGGTCACCGCGCGCAGGGACGACGCGGCGTGCATGACGAGCTCGAGATCGCGGGCGGCTGCGAGGCGCCCCGCATCGAGGCGGGGAGATCCCCAGGCGGTGACCAGCACCTGGGCGTGCTCCATGACCTGGGCGAAGCTGTCGGCGTCCCGGACGTCGTCGGGCTGGCACCAGGTCACGGCGCCGAGTGCCGCGAGGTCGGCTCGAGTCTCGTCGGGGAAGAAAGCGTTCGCCTCGGGCTCGGCGACGCACACGACCAGCCGCGGGCGCCCGTCCGATGCCGGGGGCGTGTCGACGTCGATGTCGGAGCGATCCATAGCCCGGGACCCTAGGCAGGGAGATTTCATTCTGTCAATGACTGAAAGAAATGATGTTAGGTTCTGTGCTGTCGGCGACCACGACGTCCGTCAGGACCACCGTGGTCGGGTGCCCGAGCGTGAGGAGTCGTGCCGGTGGTCGTCGCGAGAGCGGGGAGCAAGGAGCTCATCAGGCAGATCAACGAGGCCCTGGTCCTCGATGTCGTCCGAGATCTGGGGCCCGTCGCCCGGGGCGCGATCGCGGCCCGGACCGGCCTCAGCCCGGCGACGGTCACGGGGATCGCCGGCCGCATGATCGAGCTGGGGATGCTGGTCGAGAGCGACGTCCACCAGGGTGCGCGCGGACGCCCGGCGCGGCTGCTCGAGCTCGGTGACGACGCCTTCGTCGTCGCCGGCGCGCGGGTCGCGACCGACCACGTCGACGTCGTCCTGGTGAGCCTGCGCGGCGAGGTCGTGGTGTCGCACCGCGAACCGCTCGGGTCGACGGATCCGTCCGACGTCGCGCGTGCCGTCGCGCGCGCCGTGGCGGCGGTGTCGGACGGACGGTCCTCGTCGCTCTTCGGCGTCGGGGTGGCGGTCTCCGGCGTGGTCGACCACGCTCGTGGTCGCGTGCGGCACAGCGGATCCCTGGGCTGGGAGGACGTCCCGCTCCGGGACGAGCTCGACCACGCGCTCGGGCGGTCCACGACGCTCGACAGCTACGTGAACTGCCTGGCGCAGAGGCTGCTGCTCTTCGACCGCTCGCGCAACGGTCGGGACCTCCTCGTCGTGAACGTCGGGATCAGCCTCGGGGCGTCGATCGTCGTGCAGGGGGCGATCCACCGCGGGTTCGACGGGGCCGTCGGGGGGCTCGCGCACAGTCGCCTCCCCGGCGGGGGGCCGAGCCGCCGCTGCCACTGCGGCGCGGTCGACTGCCTAGAGACCCGCGCCAGCCGCTGGGGCATCGAGCAGGAGCTGGAGCGTCGGGGGCTTCCGCTCGACCCCTCGTCGGACGGCGCCGCCGCGATCGTCGAGGACGCGGTGAACCACCTGGCGCTCGGGGTCGCCAACGTCGCGAAGGTGCTCGGCCCCGAGCGCGTCGTGCTGGCCGTCACCCCGGACATGGACCTGCCGCAGCTCACCGACGGCCTCGCCGCCGCCGTCGGGCGCGAGTACGTGCACCACAATGCCCCGGCGCCCCAGGTGACGGTGGAGCTCGCGGACCACCTCGCCCTCGCGACCGGCGCGGCCTACGTCTCGCTGGCCCGGCTGTTCACCCCCTCGGGTGCGGTAGGAACCGTGCGCCGCCCCGGCCTCCCCGTCGCTGGCTGAGCGCGCCCGACGGCGGGGCAGCGCTCCGCGGGACGGCCCTGTCCGCTCGTCGGTGTGGTTGACTGTGCGGAATTGAAAACGCACATAGTCACACACGCGGAGGTCGCCATGGTCGCTGCCGCCCGGCACGACGCCATCCTGCGAGAGCTGGAGCTGAAGGGCTCGCTCCGCGTCGCCGCGCTGTCGTCAAGGCTGCGGGTCTCCGAGATGACCCTGCGGCGGGACCTGGCCGAGCTGGAGTCCCGCGGCCTGCTCGCGCGTGTGCACGGCGGTGCGGTCTCGAACGCGGTCGCCCGGCAGCAGGAGCGGGCGACCGACCGTGCCGGTCGGCGGCCGCAGCGCCCGGTCGCCACGATCGGCATGATCGCGCCCTCGGCGAGCTACTACTACCCGCAGGTGATCCGGGGGGCCAGCGACGCGGCCCGCGAGCTGAACTGCCGGCTCGTGCTCGGCACGACGAACTACTCCGAGCGCGAGGAGCTGCGCCAGGCCGAGCGGCTGATCGCCGGCGGGGTGGACGCGCTCCTGATCACGCCGCGGGGCAGCCTCTCGGAGGGCTCGGCCCTGCACGCCCTGCTGACCGAGGCGACGACCCCGGTCGTGGTCGTCGAGCGCGCCGTCGACGAGCGGGGCGCGGGCCGGCTCGAGTGGGTGCGCAGCGACCACGCCTACGGCGCCGAGCTCGCGGTCCGGCACCTCGCCGGGCTCGGGCACCGGCGCATCGCGCTCGCCGCTCGCGAGACGCCCACCACCGGCGCCCTGGGCGACGGGTACGAGCACGCGATGGCCCACCTGGGCCTCCAGGACCACGCGCTCCAGCGGATGCTGCCCGCGCCGGGGGTCGGTGAGGACGTGACGATCGAGGAGATCGGACGGTTCCTCGACGTCTGCGTGGAGCGGGAGGTGACGGCGGCGCTGGTCCTGGGCGACGTGGACTCGATGGCGTTCGCGGACCTCGCGATCGAGCGCGGCATCCGGATACCCGAGGACTTCGCGCTCGTCGCCTACGACGACGAGTTCTCCGACCTCGCCGCCGTGCCGCTCACCGCGGTCGCCCCGCCGAAGCGCGACCTCGGGTACGCCGCGCTGCGCCTCGCCGTCGACCATCTCCGGCAGGCGGAGCACACCAGCCGTGCCGTCACGCGGATGATGCTGCTGCCCACCCTCGTGGAACGGGAATCGACCCGCGCCGCCGAGTAGATGTGCGGTAATGTTCGAATGTCTCCTTCTGCTTGTGTTGTGGTGCCGCGGTCGGCTTCAGTGGCGACAGCACGCATCACATTCAAAGGAGAATCCCATGAGCCTGCGTCGCGCTCCGCTCACCGCGGCGGCCTTCCTGGCCGCCGGTGCCCTGCTGGCCGGCTGCACCTCCGGCTCCGCCGCCACGCCGGAGGCCTCGGAGGAGGCCACCGGTGAGATCACGTTCTGGTCGTCGCTGAGCGGCATGGCCGACGTCGCCGCCGCGTTCAACGCGAGCCAGGACGACATCACCGTCACCTTCGAGGAGATCCCGAACGGCGCCAACGGCGGCTACACCAAGCTGTCCGCGGCGATCGACTCGGGCACCGGCCCTGACGTGGTCGGCGTCGAGTACTACCGCCTGCCGGGCTTCGCCGCCGCCGAGCAGGTCGTCCCGCTCGACGAGCTCGTCCCCGCCGAGACCCTCGGCGAGTACGGCGACGAGGTGCGCGAGCTCGTCACGTTCGGCGACGCGACCTACGGCATGCCCTACGACGCTCCGCCGCTGATCATGTGGTACCGCCAGGACGTGCTCGACGCCGCCGGCGTCGACGTCCCGACGACCTGGGACGAGTTCGAGGCCGCGGCCCGCGCCGTGCGCAAGTCCGACCCGGACGCCTACCTCACGAGCTTCTTCACGAACGAGCCCCAGCTGGCGCCGCTGTCGTGGCAGGCGGGCGGCCAGTGGTTCGGCGTCGAGGACGACCACTGGAAGGTGTCGATCGACGACGAGGCGAGCCAGAAGGTCGCCGACTACTGGCAGAAGCTCATCGACGAGGACCTCGTCAAGGCGCAGGTCGGGTTCAGCGACGAGTGGACCGCCGACCTCAACAACGGTGTGGTGAACGGGTGGGTCGGCGGCTCGTGGAGCGCCTCCAGCCTCATGACGCGCACCGAGGCCGCCGGTCAGAAGGGCAAGTGGGTCGCGGCCGAGCCGCCGTCGTGGGACGGCGAGGAGACCGGCGCACTGAGCGGCGGGACGAGCTTCGCGGTCACCGAGAACTCGGAGAACCAGGCCGCAGCCGCGGCGTTCCTCGAGTGGCTCACCACCGACCCGGCCGCCGTCGAGGCGCGGGGCGAGGCCGGCACCGCCTACCTCGCCTACCCCGGCCTCAACGACGTCGCCGAGAAGGTCGCCCCGACGGGGTACTTCGCGAACGACATCTACGGGGTCTTCGACGCGGCGTCCTCGCACCTCGTCGGCGGCTGGTCGTGGGGTCCGGACTTCGACATCACGAACACGGCGATGACCGACTCCGTGGCCACGGCGCCCACCCTCGGCGACGCGCTCGACGAGATGCAGAGCGCGACCGTCGACGGGCTCGGCCAGCTCGGCCTCGACGTCACCGAGTAGAACCAGCGGCGCCGGCGGGGGCCCGCTCCCCCGCCGGCGCCATTCTTCGAAGGGCAGCACCATGACCGTCCGCACCGACTCCCCGACGCAGCGCGTCGTTCGGCGGCGGCCGATCCGGGGTACCGGGGGCCGCACCGCAACGCTCTTCCTTGCCCCGTTCTTCGGAGTCTTCCTCGTCTCGATGATCGCGCCGGTGGTCTACGCGATCGGGCTGAGCCTGTTCGCGGAGCGCCGCAGCGGCCTCGGCTTCGGCGGCGCGGAGCGCGTCTTCGTCGGGCTCGGCAACTACGCCGACGTGCTCTCGAGCGACACGTTCGTGGGCGGCTTCGGCCGGCTCGCGCTCTACTGCCTGCTCTACGTCCCGACGCTCCTCGGGGTGGCGCTGGTCCTCGCGCTCCTGCTGGACGCGGCGGTGGCGAGGGCGCGGCGCGCGTTCCAGCTCCTGCTGTTCCTGCCGCACGCCGTGCCGGGCGTCATCGCCGCGCTGATCTGGGCGTACCTCTACACGCCGGGCGTCAGCCCGTTCGTCTCGGCGCTCGAGTCCGGCGGCATCCAGATCGACTTCCTGTCGGTGCACATGGTGCTCCCGTCGATGGTGAACATCGCGGTCTGGGAGTGGGCCGGCTACAACGTGATCATCCTCTTCACCGCCCTCCAGGCAGTGCCGCGGGAGGTCCTCGAGGCGGCGCGCGTCGACGGGGCCGGCGAGATCCGCGCGGCGCTGGCGATCAAGGCGCCGCTCATCGGCGCCGCCCTCGGGGTCGCCCTGCTGTTCACGGTGATCGGCTCGCTCCAGCTCTTCACGGAGCCCCAGATCCTCTCGACCGCGACGACCGCCGTCACGAGCACGTGGGTGCCGAACATGTGGGCGTACGACGCGGCGTTCAACCGCAACAACCTGCCCCAGGCGGCGGCCGCGTCGATCATCCTCGCGGTCCTCGCGGGGGCGCTGTCCTGGGTGGTCACCCGCTTCACCTCGAAGGGACGTTCCTGATGACCACGACGCTCGCCGCGCGACCGCGCTCCGACGTCGCCGCCCGTCCGCCGCGAGCGGCCGGCCGTCGTCGAGGCCGCCCGTCCGGTCGGGCCGGGGCGGCGCTCGGGGTGAACGCGATCCTGATCCTCGGCTCGGCGTACATGGTGCTGCCGCTGCTGTGGCTCGTCTTCGCCACGACCAAGGACGCCAGCTCGCTGTACGGCAGCAACGCCTTCACCCCGGGCGGCGCGTTCTTGGAGAACCTCCAACAGCTCCTCGCCCAGGACGGCGGGATCTTCCTGCGCTGGCTCGGCAACAGCATCCTGTACGCGGGCGTCGGCGCCGTCGTGGCCGGGTTCATCGCGCTGATGGCGGGCTACGCCTTCGACAAGTTCCGGTTCCGCGGCAAGGACACGCTCTACGGCACGGTGCTGATCGGGGTGCTCATCCCGAACACCGCCACGGTGATCCCGCTCTACCTGCTCGCGGCGTCGATCGGGCTCACCAACACGGTCTGGGCGGTGCTGATCCCCGCGTTCTGCAACCCGTTCAGCGTGTACCTCGCCCGGGTGTTCAGCTCGGGGTACCTCCCGGACGCGACCCTCGAGGCCGCCCGCGTCGACGGCGCCGGCCCGATCCGCAGCTTCGTGAGCATCGGGCTCCCGATGCTCGTGCCCGGGTTCGTGACGATCGCGCTCTTCCAGTTCGTCGCCGTCTGGAACAACTTCATGCTGCCGCTGATCATGCTGCAGGACCGCGACCTGTTCCCGACGAGCGTGGGCATCTTCCTCTGGCAGAGCCAGGTGCAGCAGAACCCGGAGTACTCGCCGCTCGTGATCGCCGGGTCCTTCCTGTCGGTCGTCCCGCTCGTGGTCGCGTTCGTGCTGCTGCAGCGCTTCTGGCGGGCGGGCCTGGCGGCGGGGAGCGTCAAGTGAGCGCCCGGCGGGTCAGGGTCGCGTTCGCGATGAAGCCCGACACGCGCGCTCGGGTCTTCGGGCCCGAACAGGTCGCGCGGTTCGAGGAGGTCGCCGACGTCCGCGGCTTCCTCACGGAGTACGAGTCGGACGCCGCGCGCCGGGTGCTGTCGGGCGTGGAGGTCCTGGTGACCGGGTGGGGCGCCCCGTTCGTCGACGGCGCCGTCCTCGACGCCGCGCCGCACCTGCGGGCGATCCTGCACTCCGCGGGCACCGTCAAGCCGTACCTGGCGGACGATGTGCTCGAGCGCGGCGTCCGGGTCAGCTCCGCGGCGGGCGCGAACGCCGTGCCGGTCGCCGAGTACACGGCCGCGATGATCGTCCTCGCCAACAAGAAGCTCCTGCCGATCGCCGCGCGGTACAAGACGCTGAGGCAGGAGTTCGACGTCGAGCAGGCGTTCCCCGGCCTGGGGAACTTCGGCAAGCGCGTCGGCATCGTGGGCGCGTCGAAGATCGGCCGCAAGGTCGTCGAGCTGCTGCGCGCGTACGCGCTCGAGGTCGTGGTCTACGACCCGTTCCTGTCCGCCGCCGACGCGGCCGCGCTCGGCGTCGAGGCGGTCGGGCTCGACGAGCTCCTCGCCACGTCCGACGTCGTCTCGCTGCACGCGCCGTCGCTGCCCGCGACCCGCAACCTCGTGGACGCGCGCGGCATCGGCCTGATGCGCGTCGGCGCGACGCTCGTGAACACGGCGCGGGGCGAGATCGTCGACCAGGACGCGCTGACCCGTCGAGTCGTGGCGGGGGAGCTGTTCGCGATCCTCGACGTCACCACCCCGTGGGTGCTCGACACCGACCACCCGCTGTACTCGCACGATCACGCGCTGCTCACCCCGCACGTCGCGGGCTCGCTCGGCGTCGAGCTCGGCCGCCTCGCCGACGTCGTGCTCGACGAGCTGCGTCTCCTCGTCGACGGGCGGCCGCTGGAGCACGAGATCGCGGCCGACGTGATGGCGATCACGGCCTGACCTTCGGGTGGCCGTCCGACAGACCCTCCGAGATCCCGCTTTCCGCTGACGAACGAAGGAGTTCCGATGACCACCCTCCCCGCCCCCACCCGACGCGCGATCCTCCAGGCCGGCGGCGTCGGCGTCCTGTCCGCGGTCGCGGCGGTCGCCGCGGGCCAGCAGGCGCAGGCGCTCGGCACCCGCCCGGACGGCACCCGAGGCCCGAAGATCGTCGACCTCGGCCCCGCCGTCCAGCAGTTCGGCCTGATGAGCGCCGTGCTCGTCGGCGAGACCGTGTACATCGGGTCGCGCAACGTCGAGCCGGCGAACGTGGTGGCGTTCCACGTGCCGACGCGCACCGTGACGGCGACGACGACCGTGCCGACCGGCTACGCCATCCAGGCGATGGCCGGGGACCCGACGGGCCGGTACCTGTACTTCGGGATGCTCAAGAAGGACGACGGGCCCGAGGCCAACCTCTACCGCTGGGACCTGACGGCTCCCGACAGCCCCGCGGAGGAGATCGGCCGCATCGGGGACCGCGACGTGCGCGACGTCGCGGTGGCGCCCGACGGCGCCGTCTTCGCGGTCGGCGGGGGCAGCCCCACACCGCCGGAGCTGTGGCAGTTCGACCCCGCGACCGGCATCGTGACCAGCCTCGGGGTGCCCGACGCGCGGTCCACGCTCGCGCGCGCGGTGGCCGCGTCCGGGTCCACCGTCTTCTTCGGCGCCGGGACCACCTTCGGCGGCGGCGCGGGCACCAGCCGCGCGTCGCTCATCGCGTACGACCGGTCGGCCGCGACGTTCAGCCAGGTCGTGCCGGAGGAGCTGGCCGCCGACCCGAGCATCCGGGAGCTGGCGGTCGTCGGCGACAAGCTCGTCGCCTCGACGGCCGCCTCGACCGCCTCGTCGAAGCTCGCCCTCATCGACCTGGACGCCCCGGCCTCGTACACGGTGGCCACCTCGATCGGGAAGACCGCGAAGAACTTCGCGGCCGACGGCGACCACATCTACCTCGCCAACGAGACCGGCATCGTCGTGTACTCGGGGGCGAGCGGCACCATCGAGCCGCTCGACCTCGGGACCCTGCAGCTCGGCGAGATCTGGGGGGTCGACGCGCGGGAGGGCGCGCTCTACGTCGTGTCGGCCTACGGGTTCGTCGCCGAGATCGACCTCGCGACGCGCGGGTGGACGACGACCGACCTCGCGGAGGCGGGCGCCCCCGTCCTGCCCCAGACCTGCATGGGCATCGCGGCCGGCGCGGGCTACGTGTACGTCGGCGGCAACGGCGTGATCGCCCGGCACTCGCTCGCGAGCGGGGAGGTCGTGAACGTCCGCGTGCCCGGCGAGGCGAAGGACGCCGAGGTCGTGGACGGCGTGCTCTACACCGGTCAGTACAGCTCCCAGGGCATCTGGTCGTACGACCCGCGCCACGGCGACGCCGCGACCCAGGTGGCGAGGTTCTCGTCGGAGCAGAACCGACCGCTCGACACGACGTGGGACGAGGTCAACGGGCTGTTCCTGGTCGGCGCCCAGGCCGACACCGAGGGCGGCGGCTCGTTCTGGACCTACGACCCCGCGACGGGTGCGTCGACGAGCGCCATCGACCCGATCGACGACATCCAGCTCGTCCGTGCGGTCGCGACCGCGGACGGCGTCGCCTACCTCGGCGGCGACAACGCCCAGAAGACCGGCCCGCGCGGCACCGTCGTCGCCTGGGACCCGGTCGCCGGCACCGAGCTCTGGCGCATCGAGACCGCGCAGCCCAAGGGGATCGCCGCCCTCGCCGTGCGCGGCCGGCACCTGTACGCGCTCACCATCGGGGGCACCCTCGTCGTCGTCGACCGCGCCAGGCGCCGGGTCGTGCACACGGCGGACCACCGCGCGCTCGTGCCCGGCTTCGCGGCGATGGCCACCAACCGCGGCGTCGTGTACGCCGTCTCCGACACCACGGTGTTCCGGTTCGACCCGAAGACCTTCGCGGTCACAGTCGTCCTGCCGGAGACCGAGGGCGGCTGGTACAGCGGGTCGCACCTCAACGTCGACGCAGAGACCGGGCTGATCTACACGCTCCGCGGGCGAAACCTCGTGCAGATCGACGACCATCCCCGACGCTGACGAATCCGTCCCGCACGTCGTGCCCAGCCATCCATCGCCGAACACGGGGTTCCGATCGCTTTCCGGACGGTTTCCGATAGCAACCCCGTGTTCGGCGATGATGGGCGGGTGATCCACGACCTCACCCTCGCCGGCCACGGCGTCCGCCTCGAACCTCTCGGGCGCGAGCACGCCCCCGGCCTGCTCCCGCTGATCGACGAGGGCCTGTGGTTCGGCCTGGCGTCCCCTACCCCGACATCGGTCGGCGACGTCGAGGCCTGGATCGACAAGGGCGTGTCCACGCCCGGGACGCAGGCGTTCGCCGTCGTCGGGGAGGAGGGCGAGGTGCGCGGCTCGACGCGGTTCTACGATCTGGCGCCCGTCCCCGGTCGGGTCGAGATCGGTGCCACCTTCTACGGCCGCGACTGGTGGGGAGGGCGGACGAACCCCGCCTGCAAGCTCCTCATGCTGGGCCACGCGTTCGACGCGTGGGGCCTGCGCCGGGTCGCGCTGCGCGCCGACGCCCGCAACTCCCGCTCGCGCGCTGCGATCCAGCGGCTCGGCGCACGGCCCGAGGGCGTGCTGCGCAAGCATCGCGTCGCAGCCGACGGGACGGTCGGGGACACGGCGTACTTCTCGATCGTCGACGACGAGTGGCCCGACGTCCGCAAGGGGCTCGAGCAGCGGCTCTCAGCGTAGTAGGGGCGCGACCTCCTCGCCGAGGAAGGTGGCGAAGCCGTCGAGGTCAGGCTCATCGAGGGTGGGCTGGGCGACGAGCGACGACACGCCGAGCGCGGCGAACCGCCGGAGACCGTCGGCGAGCGCGCCCGCACCTCCCCAGGAGGCGTGGTTCGCGAGCGTCTCGTCGTCCGCGGCGTCGACGCCCCACCTGGCGAAGTTGCGGCGCAGCCGTTCCGGGGCGTCCTTCCCGGTGGCCGCGTGCAGGAAGGCCACGACCCTGAAGGGGTGCTCGCTCCCGGGGCCGGACTCGGCCACGGGCGGAAGCCCGGCTGTCTCCCGCCCCTCGTCGAGCAGGCCGATCGCCTGCCGCACGCCGGACAGACCGGCATCGCCGTCCAGCACGACGCCGTCGGCGACCTCGCCGACCAGGCGCATCGTCTTGGGCCCCTTCGCCGCCGCGAGCACCGGGGGCGCGGCCGCCGGCGGCCAGTCCAGCGCGACGCCGTCGAGCGTGACGTAGCGGCCCGACGTCGTGATCCGCTCGCCGGCGAGCAGCGCCCGCAGGGCGGTGACCTGCTCGCGCATCAGGGTCAGCGGCGAGGCCGCCTTGGCGCCGACCTGGCCCATCCAGTCCTGCACGCCGTGCCCGACGCCGGGCAGGAACCGGCCCGGGAACATCCCGTCGATCGTCGAGGTCTCCATCGCGGTGAGCGCCGCGTTCCGCAGGGGCAGCGGCATGACGCCGATCCCGACCCGCAGGCGCTCGGTGGCGCCCAGCATCGCGGCGGCCGCGCTCGGCCCGGACTCCAGGAAGCAGTCCTCCCACAACCACACCTCGTCGAGGCCCGCGGCCTCGGCGGTGCGCGCGAAGGGCACGAACCGCGACGGGGGGTTGCCGTAGGGCGCGATGATGCAGCCGATCGTTGTCATGCGGCCGATCCTGCCCCGCGGGTCCGACACGCCGCCCCCGACGCGCCGAACAGGCGGTTGGCACCTCAATCGCGCCCCC
>NZ_BAAAPM010000003.1:861197-1008103 GCF_039531145.1 Isoptericola hypogeus | reverse complement strand
GTTCGGCGCCTGGCGCGCGGGCGGTCAGCGGCGACGGACCCGCAGCACGGCCGAGTCGACGCGCGGCGGCGGATGGAACGCGCGCCGCGGGACCGGCGGCCCGACGTCGAGCACGAACCGTCGCGCGTGGCGGGCCCCGGGAGGGGCGGCAGCGAGCCGGCGGGCGGCGCCGGCCTGGAGCACGAGGTCGGCCGAGAGGAGCCGGTCGGTGCTCAGCAAGGTCCGCAGCACGGCGGTGGACAGCTGGTACGGCGGGTTGGACACGACGCGGAAAGGGCGCCCGGGCAGTCGGAGGTCGGCGAGGTCGTGCGCGACGACGCGCACCGGGGCGTCGGCGAACCGGCGCCGCAGGGCGGCGGCCCGGCCCGGGTGCAGCTCGACCGCGACCACGCGCGCCCCGGCGTCGAGCAGGGGGGCGGTCAGCGCCCCGGTGCCGGCACCCAGGTCGAGCACGAGGTCGCCCGCGCGCACGGGAGCGCCCTCGACGACGCGCGCCGCCCAGTCAGCGCGGAGCGGGTGCCATCCCCAGTCGCGTCGCGACGCCCGCCGTCCCTGCTCGGACGCGGGCACGACGGACCACCATGAAGATCGACATGGCCACGACCGTACGGGCGGCGCCCGGCGTCGTGCACGCGATTTTCGGCCGCACCCTGGTGCCCGCTCGGCGCCCGGCGCCCGACGGGTGGGTCGGGGGAGCGGGTGGGAACCTGGGCACGTAGGGCCGGTCGTCCGCTCGGGCGCCCGCACCGTTCGCGCCACCGTCCGACCCCGAGGAGAGGCCCGTGACCACCGAGGACGCGCCACCCGTCGAGCCTGCCGGGGGCCGTGAGGCCGCGGTGGACCGGTCCTTCCTGGGCCACCCGCGCGGACTCGCGACGCTGTTCAGCCTCGAGGTCTGGGAGCGGTTCTCCTTCCTCGGGATGCAGGCCATCCTGGTCCTGTACTTCACCGCGTCGGTCGCCGACGACGGTCTCGCGATGGACCCGGGCGCCGCCGCGTCCATCGCCGCCGGCTACGGGACGATGGTCTACCTGGTGTCGGTGGGCGGCGGCTGGATCGCCGACCGCGTCCTCGGGTCCTACCGCGGCGTCCTGTGGGGCGGCATCCTCATCGCCGCCGGGCACTACACGATGGCGGTGCCGGTGGAGATCTCCACCTGGATCGGCCTGGTGCTGATCAGCCTCGGCACCGGGCTGCTCAAGCCCAACGTCTCCACGCTCGTCGGCAAGCTCTACGCCACGGACGACGACCGGCGCGACGCGGGGTTCGCCCTGTACTACATGGGCATCAACGTGGGCGCCTTCTTCGGGCCGCTCGTCACGGGCTGGCTGGGCGCCGAGGTCGGCTGGCACTGGGGCTTCTCCGCCGCCGCGATCGGCATGACGGCGGGGCTGATCCAGTACGTCGTGGGCCGCCGCCGTATCCCCGGCTACGGCCGGCCCGCTGAGGCGCCGCTGCCGCCGGACGCCGCGCGCCGCACGCGGTGGCTGCTGGTCGGCGCCGCCGCGGCCGTGGTCGTCGTCCTCCTCGTCCTCGCCCTCGTGGGGCGGCTCAGCGTCGAGGGGGTCGTGAACTCCCTGACCGTGATCGCGATGGTCGCGCCGATCGTCTACTTCACGGTGATGTTCCGCAGCCCGCGCGTGACGGGGGAGGAGCGGGGACGGCTGCGCCCGTTCCTCGTGCTGTGGACGGCGTCGGTCGCGTTCAACTTCGTGCTCTTCCAGGCGTACTCGGTGCTCATCCTGTTGGCCGAGGACCACGTGGACCGCACCATCTTCGGCTGGGACGTGCCGTCGTCCTGGTTCAGCTCGTACCTCGGCGCCGCCGAGGTGCTCGTCGCGCCGCTGGTCGCCGCCCTGTGGACCTGGCTCGGGCCGCGGCAGCCGCACGCGTCGAAGAAGGTCGCGATCGGCGCCCTCCTCGGTGGCCTGTCGTACTGGGTGCTCGTGCCGGCCGTGACCGGGCAGACCGGGGACTGGCAGATCGCGATCTGGTGGATGCTGGTGTCGCTGCTGCTGCTCGGCCTGGGCGACGTGCTGCTGCAGACCACCGGCCTGTCGGCGACGACGAAGCTCGCCCCCGTCGCGTTCTCCAGCCAGTCGATGGCCGTGTGGTTCCTGTCCATCGCGCTGGCCAACGGCATCCAGGCGCAGACCGTCCGCTTCTACGGCGTCATCCCCGACGGCGTGTACTTCGCGGTGAACGGCGCGGTCGCCGTCGCCGCCGCCGTCGTCGTGCTGTCCCTGTCGCGATGGATGAAGCGCACGATGCACCCCGTCCACTGAACGCTCGACCCAGGAGGCACCCGTGCGCCACGTCACCGACCTGCCGGTGGAGACCACGACCGAGGATCTCTGGATCCCGCTGCCCGACGGCACCCGCCTGGCCGCCCGCGTCTGGCGGCCCGTCGACCCGACGCCCGTCCCGGCGATCCTCGAGTACCTGCCCTACCGGCTGTCCGACTGGACGGCGCCCCGCGACGCGCAGCGCCACCCGTACTACGCCGGGCACGGGTACGCGTCGGTCCGGGTCGACATCCGGGGCAGCGGCAACTCCGACGGGTACCAGGACGACGAGTACTCGCCCACCGAGCTCGCGGACGGCGTCGCCGTCGTCGAGTGGCTGGCGGCGCAGCACTGGTGCGACGGGTCGGTCGGCATGTTCGGCATCTCGTGGGGCGGGTTCAACTCGCTGCAGGTCGCGGCGCTCGCCCCGGAGCCGCTCAAGGCGATCGTCACCGTCTGCTCCACCGACGACCGGTACGACAACGACGTGCACTTCACCGGCGGCTCCGTCCTCGCCGTCGACATGCACGCCTGGGCCGCGACGATGCTCGCGTTCTGCTCCCGCCCTCCGGACCCGGCGTACGTGGGGGAGGGCTGGCGCGAGCAGTGGGTCGACCGGCTCGAGCACACCGAGCCGTTCGTCCACACCTGGCTCGACCACCAGACGCGCGACGACTACTGGCGTCACGGCAGCGTCATCGAGGACTACTCGACGATCTCGGCGGCCGTGCTCGCCGTCGGCGGCTGGAACGACCCCTACCGCGACACCGTGCTGCGCCTGGCCGCCGCCGGCGACGACGGCGCCCTTCGTGCGCCCGTGCGCGGGATCGTCGGGCCGTGGTCGCACCAGTACCCTGACCGCGGGCTGCCGCCGGGGCCGGCCATCGGCTTCCTGCAGGAGACGCTGCGCTGGTGGGACCACTGGCTCAAGGGCGCGGACCGCGGCGTGCTCGCCGACCCGCCGCTGCGCGCGTGGATCAGCGAGTCGGTGCCGCCGGCCACGGTGTACGACGAGCTGCCGGGCCGGTGGGTGGGGGAGCCGTCGTGGCCGTCCCCGCACGTCTTTGACCGGACGCTGCCGCTCGTCGCGGACCGCGCGGCCGACCAGCCCGAGGTCGCCCTGTGGACGACGGCGCCGACGGTCGAGACGCTCGCCGGCGGCCACCCCGTGCCCACGTCGTGGCTCGTGGACTCGCCGTCGCACACGGGTGTCGACGCCGGCCGGTTCTTCCCGTTCGGGAACGACGCCGACCTGCCGCCCGACCAGCGGGAGGAGGACGGGCGCTCGCTCTGCTTCGACTCGGCGCCGCTGACCCAGCCGCTCGAGATCCTCGGGCGGGCGCGCGTCCGGCTGCGCCTCACGTGCTCCGGGACGAAGGGGCAGGTCGTGGCCCGGCTGTGCGACGTCGGTCCCGACGGCTCGTCGACGCTGGTCACCCGCGGCGTGCTCAACCTGTCGGCACGGCACGGCCGCGACCGGGCGGTGCGGTGGACGCCGGGCGCCACCGAGGAGGTATCGTTCGAGCTCACCGGGACCGGCTACGCGCTCGCGCCGGGCCACCGGCTGCGGCTCGCGCTGTCGTCAGCGTACTGGCCGTGGGTCTGGCCGCAGCCCGGTGACGCGGTGCTGGCCGTCGCGGTCGGCGACGGCGCCCTCGAGCTGCCGGTGCACGACCGCGCGGCGTCGCACCCGCCGGTCGAGTTCGAGGAGCCGGAGCAGACGCCGCCGCTGGGCGTCGTCTTCGGCGAGGCGGCCGAGGCGCGCCCCGAGCGCCGCGTCGTGCGGGACGTCGCGGAGGGGCGGTGGCTGCTCGAGGTCGACCCGCGGTACGGCGGCACCCGCACCTACCCGGACGGCCTGGAATTCACCGAGGACGCACTCGAGCGGTACTGGATCGGGCCGGACGCGACGAGCGCGCGCACCCGCTCGGACTGGACGGTCGGGCTGCGTCGCGCGGCCGGCGCCCCGTTGCCGGAGGGCATGACCGGCGGCTGGGACGCGAGCATTCGCACCCGGTCGGAGATCACCTGCGACGACGAGCACTTCTTCACCGACGACGAGGTCGTGGCCCGCGACGGCGACGAGGTGGTCTTCGAGCGCCGCTGGCGTCGGACGATCCCGCGCACCGCCGGCTGACGGGCCGGCCCTCTCGACTGCTGCCGAACACGGGGTGGGGATCGCTATCGAGGCCGATAGCGATCCCAACCCCGTGTTCGGCAGCGCGGGTGGCGGGGTGGAAGGCGGCGGGGTCAGAGCGGGACGACGGTGCCCTCGAAGTGCTTCTGCCGTCGCCCGCCGTTCCAGCCCACGTACCCGAAGCCCGGCCCGTCGGGGTCGCGGGTGATCGCGACGTCGACCGTCGTGGGCAGGAGCACCGGCTTGGCGAACTCGACGGTCCATCGGTAGGCGTCGCCGCGCGCGTGCCCGACGTCGGCCAGCGCCCTCGCGGCGGTGTACATGCCGTGCGCGATGGCGCGGGGGAAGCCGAAGGCCTTGGCCGACAGCGCCGACAGGTGGATGGGGTTGCGGTCGCCGGACACGGCGCCGTACGCGCGCCCGGTCCCGGGGCCGAGCGCCCAGCGGCCGGTGGGCAGCGGCGGCACCCACGTGCCGGCGGGAGCGCGGTCCTCGCCGTCGACGGCGTCCGCCGCAGCCGCGTTCTCGTCCTCGCTCCAGGGCAGGTGGAAGCCCTTGGCGAGGTAGGTCGAGACCCCTCGCCACACCGGCGTCCCCGCGGGGTCGTCCGCGCGCCGCACCTCCGCCACGAGGTCCACCTGCACCCCGCGCCGGTGGGGGCGCAGGTTCTCCGACCAGGCGCGCACCTCGAGCACCTCGCCGACGCGCACGGGCCCGCGCAGCTCGACGTCGTTGGCGAGGTGCACCATGCCCAGCAGCGGCAGGGGGAAGTCGCCGCGCACCATGACGGCGGTGGCCAGCGGGAACGCGAGCACGTGCAGGTACCCCGCGGGCAGCACGTCGGTCACGGGCTCGTGCAGCAGCCGCTGGTAGTCGTGCAGGTGGCCGGCGAGGCCCGCCGTCGCGACGCCGGGGACGCGCAGGACGACGTCGGGCAGGACGAGCGACCGCTCCGGGGCCGGCTCGCCCTCCGCCCGGCCCGCGCCTATCCCGGGCAGGCCGGGCAGGGCACGCCCGGCGGCGATCCGGCCCGACGACGCCGCGCCGCGCGCGTACAGCGCGGCGAGCCCCGGCAGGGCGGGCAGCGTCTCGACGCGCAGCGGGTCGCCGGCGCTGGTGGCCGGGGCGCTCGCCGTCACCGGCCCACCAGGTGCTGGCCGCACACGCGCAGCACCTGACCGTTGATGCCCGCGGCGGCGGGGGAGGCGAGGAACGCGACGGCCTCGGCGACGTCCACGGGCTGGCCGCCCTGCTGCAGGGTGGGCAGCCGCCGCGCGACCTCGCGGGTCACGAACGGCATGGCCGCCGTCATGTCGGTCTCGATGAAGCCCGGGGCGACGGCGTTGGCGGTGCCGCCCAGGGCGGCGACGAGCGGCGCCGTCGCGCGCGTGTGCCCGATGACCCCGGCCTTGGAGAAGCCGTAGTTCGTCTGCCCCTTGCCCCCGGCGATGCCCGACGTGGAGGCCAGGGACACGATGCGCAGGCCCTCGACCCCGGCACCCCCGTCGGCACCGAGCAGCTGCGCGTTGATCCGCAGCTGCGCGTCGAGGTTGACCGCGACCACGGCGTCCCACTGGGCGGGCCCCATGTTGGCGAGCAGCTTGTCGCGCACGATGCCGGCGTTGTGCACGACGATGTCGAGCCGGCCGTGCCGGGAGCGCGCGTGCTCGAGGATCCGCGTGCCGGCGTCGTCGGCGGTGACGTCGAGCTGCAGGGCGGTGCCGCCGACGGCGTTGGTGGTGCGGGCGAGCGCCTCGCCCGCGGCGGGCACGTCGACGCAGACGACGGTGGCGCCGTCCCGGGCCAGGGTCTTTGCGATGGCCGCGCCGATGCCGCGCGCGGCGCCCGTGACGACGGCGACCCGGCCGGCCAGGGGGCGGTCCAGGTCGGCCGGGGAGTCGGCGGCGTCCGACGGCGTCGCACCGACCCGGAGCTGCTGGCCGTCCACGTAGGCGGAGCGGGCCGACAGGAAGAAGCGCAGCGCCGCGAGCGCCGACGTGCCGTCGGCGGCGGCGCCGTCGGTCAGCACGAGGCCGTTCGCGGTGGCGCCGTAGCGCAGCTCCTTGGCGAGCGAGCGCAGGAACGCGTCGACGCCGCTGCGGGTCGCGGCCAGCTCCGGCGCGTCGCCGTCGGTCGCCGCCCGGGAGACCACCAGGACGCGGCCGTTCGGCGCGAGCCGCCGGAGCACCGAGCCGGCGGCCAGCACGGCGCCGGACACGTCGGTCGGTCGGGCGGACTCCGTGAGCACGAGCAGGACGGCGCCCCAGCGGGCGTCGTCGGTGGGCTCGCGGCGCACGTCGAGGCTCCAGCCGAGCAGCTCCTTGGCCAGGCTGTCGGCGTCGCCACGGGACGCGTCGTCGGACAGCACGAGCACGGGGCCCACGGTCAGCGGGTCGCCCGCCCGGTAGCGGCGCAGGATCGCGGGGCGCGGCAGGCCGAGCTTCTTGGCGAGGGACTTGGTGAAGCCGGAGTTGACGGCCTTGGTGTAGGAGTCGGTCATCGGTGGTTCCTCCGGGATCAGACGGACTCGACGATGGCGGTGGCGCCGAGGCCGCCGGCGGCGCAGACGGAGATCAGGGCGCGGGCAGGCTGCCCCGTCTCGGCCGCCTTCGCCGCGACCAGCTTGGCGGCGGTGGCGAGGATGCGCCCGCCGGTGGCGGCGAACGGGTGCCCCGCGGCGAGCGAGGAGCCGTTGACGTTGACCTTGGCGCGGTCGACCGAGCCGAGCGCGCCCGACAGACCGAGCTCGTTCTTGCAGTAGTCGGCGTCCTCCCAGGCCGCGAGCGTGGTGAGGACGGTCGAGGCGAACGCCTCGTGGATCTCGAGGAAGTCGAAGTCCGCGAGCGTCAGGCCGTTGCGGGCCAGCAGCCGGGGCACGGCGTGGGCCGGCGCCATGAGCAGGCCCTCGTGGCCGTGCACGAAGTCCACCGCCGCGGTCTCGGCGTCGACGAACCGGGCGAGCACCGGCAGGTCGCGCGCGGCGGCCCAGTCGGCGGAGGCGAGCAGCACGGCGGAGGCGCCGTCGGTCAGCGGGGTCGAGTTGCCGGCGGTCATGCTCGCCGGCTCGTCGAGGCTCTTGCCGAAGACCGGCTTGAGGGACGCGAGCTTCTCGAGCGACGTGTCGGCGCGCAGGTTGTCGTCGCGGACGAGGCCGCGGAACGGGGTGACGAGGTCGTCGAAGAACCCCGAGTCCCAGGCGGCGGCGAGGTGCTGGTGGCTGGCGAGCGCGAGCTCGTCCTGGGCCTCGCGGGTGATGCCCCACCGTGCGGTGGTGATGGCCTGGTGCTCGCCCATGGACAGGCCGGTGCGCGGCTCGTCGGTGCCGGGCGTGAGCGGCTTCACGTCGCCCGGGCGCAGCTTGGCGAACGCCTTGAGGCGGGCTTGGAGGGTCTTGGCGTGCGACGCCTCGAGGAGCACGCGGCGCAGCCCCTCGCTCACGGCGACGGGGGCGTCGGAGATCGTGTCGGCGCCCCCCGCGACGCCGGAGTCCATCTGGCCGAGCCGGATCTTGTTGGACACCGTGATGGCGGCCTCGAGGCCGGTCGCGCACGCCTGCTGCAGGTCGAAGGCCGGCGTCTGCGGGGAGAGGGAGGAGCCGAGCACGGACTCCCGCACGAGGTTGAAGTCGCGGGAGTGCTTGAGGACGGCGCCCCCGACGACCTCGCCGAGCCGCTCGCCCTGCAACCCGAAGCGGGCCACGAGGCCCTCGAGCGCGGCCGTGAACATCTCCTGGTTGGAGGCGTCGGCGTACTTCTTGCCGGCGCGCGAGAACGGGATGCGGTTGCCGCCGACGATCACGGCGTCGCGGACGCCGGAAGGACGGGCCCCGGGAGCGGCACTGGACGTGGCCCGGCTGGCGGACCCGGACGGCTTGCGTGTAGCCACAGCGATAGTTCCTTCACTCCGTCGGTCAGGTAGGACTCACAGTACCTGATACTCTCAGTCTCGTGAGACGAGTCACAGGGTGCGGCCGATGACGGCCGCAGGGCGCGAGCTCGACGGTCGTTCGGCACAGGACGGTCGCTCCACGAGGTGGGACGACCATCGTGCCGCGCGCCGGGCGCAGCTCGTCAACGCCGCGCGCAAAGCCGTGCACCGGAGCGGGCCGGGGGTCTCCATGGACGAGATCGCGTCCGCGGCGGGCACCTCGAAGTCCATCGTCTACCGGTACTTCGACGACAAGGCCGGGCTGCGCCTCGCCGTCGCCGCCCACGTCGTCGCGACCATGCACGACGCGCTGCGCGAGGCGGCCGAGGCGGCGCCGACGCCGAACGCCGCGCTCCGCGCGATGGTCCGGGTGTACCTCGAGATGATCGAGCACTCGCCGAACGTCTACTGGTTCGTCACCCGCACCGCCATCGGCGGCAACGAGCCCGCCGCGGAGGCGGGGCTGCCCGGCGGGGCGTCGGGCCCCGTCGAGGCGCTCGGCGCCTACCTGGACTCCGTCATCGAGCTCGTCGCCGAGCCCTTCGCCCGCGCGGTCCACGTGCCGGCGGCGACGGCGGCCGCCTGGGCCGCGGGGGCCGTCGGCTTCGTCCGCGGCGCCGGCGAGTGGTGGCTCGGCCACGGGTCGGATCCGTCAGCCCCCGACCGGCTCACCCGTGAGGAGCTCACCGAGCAGGTCACGCTCTGGCTGTGGACCGGGCCCGTCGGCGTGCTGCACCACGACGATCCCGCTCCCCCCGACACCTCAGGAACCTCCCACCCAGCACGCACGCAGGAGAACCGATGACCGCCACGTCCGACCGTCCCGCGACGCTCACCGCCACCGTCACGAGCGGCGCCGACGCCGCCAAGCCCGCCCCTCGCGTCGACGTCGCGGGGCTCTCCGAGCAGCTCCTCGGGCGCTGGCCCGATTGGCGCCGCCACGCCCGTGACCGCTCCACCGACCCGACCTTCTGGAAGGACGAGTCGCTGTCGATGGACGAGCACCGCGAGCGGGTGCTCGATCAGATGCGCCTGCTGGCGTGCGCGGACGAGAAGCACCAGGTGTGGCTCGCGTTTCCCGAGCGGCTCGGCGGTGGCGACTCCCCCGGTGCGAACCTCGCAGGCTTCGAGGAGCTCGTCGTCGCCGACCCGTCGCTGCAGATCAAGGCCGGCGTCCAGTGGGGGCTGTTCGCCTCGGCGATCCTGCACCTCGGCACGCCGGAGCAGCAGGACCGCCTGCTGCCGGGCGCGATGGACCTCTCGGTGCCGGGCGCGTTCGCGATGACGGAGGTCGGCCACGGCTCGGACGTCGCGTCGGTCGCCACCACGGCGACGTACGACCCGGAGACCGAGGAGTTCGTCATCCACACGCCGTTCCGGGCGGCGTGGAAGGAGTTCCTCGGCAACGCGGCCGTGCACGCCACCGCGGCCACCGTGTTCGCGCAGCTGATCACGAACGGCGTCAACCACGGGGTGCACTGCTTCTACGTGCCCGTGCGGGAGACGACGGGCGACGGTCGGGCCGGAGCCTTTCTGCCGGGCGTCAGCGGCCTCGACGACGGGCTCAAGGGCGGCCTGCGCGGCGTGGACAACGGACGCCTGGCGTTCGACCACGTGCGCGTCCCGCGCACCGACCTGCTCGCCCGGTACGGCGCGGTCGCGGCCGACGGCACGTACACGTCGTCGATCGACAGCCCCGGACGCCGCTTCTTCACCATGCTCGGCTCGCTCGTGCAGGGGCGCGTGTCGCTCGACGGCGCGGCGTCGACCGCGTCGAAGCTCGGCCTCGCGATCGCTGTGCGGTACGGCGCCGAGCGGCGGCAGTTCACGTCCGCCTCGCCCGTCGAGGAGACGGTGCTGCTCGACTACGCGACGCACCGCCGTCGCCTCTTCCCGCGCATCGCCGAGACGTACGCGACCCACTTCGCGCACGACCGGCTGCTCGACCTGTTCGACGACGTGTTCTCCGGCGAGAAGGACACCCCGGAGCAGCGCGAGGACCTCGAGACCATGGCGGCGGCGCTCAAGGCGACCTCCACGACCTTCGTCCTGGAGACGCTGCAGGAGTGCCGGGTGGCGTGCGGCGGCGCCGGCTTCATCACCGAGAACCGGATCACGAGCCTGCACCACGACCTGGACGTGTACGCCACGTTCGAGGGCGACAACACGGTGCTGCTCCAGCTCGTGGCCAAGCGGCTCGTGGGCGACTACGCCAAGCACCTCAAGGGCACGACCTCGTCGCCCGCCGGCATCGCCCGCTTCGTCGTCGACCAGGCCACCGACGCCGCGCTGCACCGCACGGGGCTGCGCCGGTTCGGTCAGGCCATCGCCGACGCCGGCGACCCGCGCCGTGCGGCCGGGCACCTGCGCGACGCCGAGACGCAGCGCGAGCTGCTGGCCGACCGCGTCGCGACCCTCGTCGAGGACGTCGCGATGGCGCTGCGCCCGGCCCAGAAGGCCGACCCGGTCACCGCCGCGCGCATCTTCGACCAGAACCAGGTGCAGCTCGTCGAGGCGGCGAGGGCGCACGCGGACCTGCTGCGCTGGTCGGCGTTCACGGAGGCGCTGGAGCAGGTCGCCGACCCCGGCACCCGCCGCGTCATGACCTGGGTCCGCGACGTCTTCGGGCTCACGCTCATCGAGCGCAACCTCGCCTGGTACCTCGTCAACGGCCGGCTGTCGGCGCAGCGCGCCCGCACGGTGACGTCGTACGTGGACCGGCTGCTCGAGCGTCTGCGCCCGCACGCCGTCGACCTGGTGGACGCGTGGGGCTACGGCCCCGACCACCTGCGGGCCGTCATCGCGTCGGGCGTCGAGGCCGAGCGGCAGGACGAGGCGCGCGCCTACTACGCCGCGCAGCGGGCGGACGGCTCCGCGCCGATCAGCGAGAAGTCTCTGAAGAAGTCGCGCTCCTGACACCGAACGCCGGTCGAGCCTGTCGAAACTGGGTTTCGACAGGCTCGACCGGCGTTGCTGTGCGTGGGGTCAGGCCGCGGCCGGCGTGGGCTCCGGCGCGTGGCGCAGCGGCTCGATCTCGGCAGGCTGAACGGCCGTCTCGAGGGGCTCCGGCTCCTCGACGGCCTCCGCGTCGCGCAGCGGGAGACCGAGCGTCACGGTGGACGGTCGGGGCGCGGCCCGTGGCGGCGGCGTGGCCAGCGCGACGGCGACGGCTCCGGCGAGCCCCGCTACCAGGGCGACGACCGCCACCAGCGTCCAACCGAGGGCCGCGAACACCCCGAGCGCCGCTCCGTCGATCGTCGCGACAGCGAGCCCGACGACGAGCACCCGCCTCATGCCTACCTCCCACGGTCCGCCTCTTCCGTGCTCTTCCAGGAGACGACACCTCGGGCGGTACTGCATCCGCAGGGCGCAGTTGATCCGGTCACAGGTGCATCACGGTTGGGCGCTGACGCCACGACGAAGGTGCCGTCAGGCGTGGTCAGGGGAGGTCAGGACCAGGGGGAGGGCGCGCCCGAGGGCATCGCCAGGTGCCCGAGCAGGAGGGCCTCCGGGACGGCCCCCGACTCGCGCCGCAGGGCGAGGTGCAGGTCGCCGGTCAGCCGCAGCGCGAGCTCGAGCCGGACCGGCGCCACGTGGTCGGCGTGCAGTCGGCCGCCGACGGCGGGGTGCGGCGCGAAGGTGAGCACCTCGTCGGGTGCCGGGGCGACCCCGCGGGAGTGGACCTCGTGGCACAGGTCCTCCAGGAGCAGGTCCGCGCGCCCGTCCGGCGAGTCGAGCTCCGCGTACATGTCCACGGCGCTGGGCCAGCGCAGCTCGAGCGACCCCTCGATCGTGTCGAGGAACCACCAGCCCTCGAGGGATTCCAGGAAGACGTCGCCGAACGCCGTCGTGAAACGGGGCGTCTTGCCGTGGACCCCCGACCACGACCAGGACGCCAACCCGTACGCGAACGCGTCGGGAGAGAAGGCACGGAGGAGTTCCACGAGCGCATCAAACCATCTTGTGGTAATCGGCAACAGCCCCCCGCTGGACAGGGATCGCGGTGGGTTCGCTCACGGACAGACGTCACTGTGGTCAGCAGCAACCCCGTCTACCTTCCTCAGAAGATGATGAAAGCATCAGGAAATCGTCATCACCGCTGGTCGGAGGTGCGGCTGGCCCGGACGGGCGTCCGGGGCGGAACGATGCCGGGGGGCCGGGCGTTCCTCACAGCGAGGCGGTGGACGAGCCGCACGGCCGCCCACGACGACCTCGACGACCACGACGACCTGGAGGTGGGATGACGTACGACGCCGCCGCGCCGACGTCCGGACGCGACCCGCGCGGCATGAGCAAGGCCGGCCCCGACCCGCGGAGCGTCGCGGTCACCGGGCTCGCGACGCTGGCCTGGTACGCCGTCCCGGACGTGGTCGGGCCCCGGTGGGGCCGGGCGGTGGCCAAGGCCGCCGTGCTCTCCACCGCCGTCGGCCTCGTGCTGGCGGCCACCGACGAGGGCAGGGAGGCGCGCGAGGGCGTGCGCGCGACGCGCGACGAGCTGCGCCGGATCGCCGACGACGCGAGCGAGGCGCCGGCCGCCGCCCGCGGGGCGGACGAGAACACGCTCGGCCGCGACGTCGAACCTGACGGGCCCGCGGGCGCCGTGCGCCCGGCCGTCGTGGGCGGCGCGGTGCTCGGGGCGGTGGCCGCGGTCGGCACGCTCGCCGTCGTCGGGGAGCGGTGGGCCTACCGGCTCGGGGAGCGCTGGCGTGGCCGCGGGGTGCGGTGTCCGCACACCCGGGTCGGCCTGATCCTCGGGACCGTGGCGGCCGGGCTGACCTGCCTGGAACCGGGGCTGCGCGGCGGCGGGGGCGCCCGGTCCGTCGGCATCCCGGCCCGCCGGTAGACTGGCCCGGCGCCGTGTGGGCGCCATGCCCGGGCCGATGCCGGATGCCGGCACCGCGACGCGGTGCGGCGATCACCCGGTCCGAGCATCCGGAGCATTCCGACCACTCGCGCATGTCGAGTACTCGTGCGACCCGAGGGAAGTTCATGACCGCCGCAAGCGCCGACGCCGCAGTGCCCGCCCGCCCGGAGCCCGACCAGCACCTGGACACGGTCTCCCGCGCCGCCGCCACGCCGGACGAACCCCAGCCGTTCGCGGAGCTGGGCCTCAAGCCCGACGAGTACCAGCGCATCCGCGACATCCTGGGGCGTCGCCCCACCGCCGCCGAGCTCGCCATGTACTCCGTCATGTGGTCGGAGCACTGCTCGTACAAGTCCTCCAAGGTGCACCTGCGCAAGTTCGGTGAGCGCGTCACCGAGGAGATGACCGAGCACCTGCTCGTCGGCATCGGCGAGAACGCGGGCGTCGTCGACGTCGGCGACGGCTGGGCGGTGACCTTCAAGGTCGAGTCGCACAACCATCCGTCGTTCGTGGAGCCCTACCAGGGCGCCGCGACGGGCGTCGGCGGCATCGTGCGCGACATCATCTCGATGGGCGCGCGCCCTGTGGCCGTGATGGACCAGCTCCGCTTCGGCGCCGTCGACCACCCGGACACCGCGCGCGTCGTGCACGGCGTCGTGTCCGGCGTCGGCGGCTACGGCAACTCCCTCGGCCTGCCGAACATCGGCGGCGAGCTCGTCTTCGACGCCTCCTACCAGGGCAACCCGCTGGTGAACGCGCTGTGCGTCGGCGTGCTGCGGCACGAGGACATCCACCTGGCCAACGCCTCCGGCGTCGGCAACAAGGTCGTGCTCTTCGGGGCGCGCACCGGCGGCGACGGCATCGGCGGCGCCTCCATCCTCGCGTCCGAGACGTTCGAGGACGGCGTCCCGGCCAAGCGCCCGAGCGTCCAGGTGGGCGACCCCTTCATGGAGAAGGTGCTCATCGAGTGCTGCCTGGAGCTGTACGCGGCCCAGGTCGTCGACGGCATCCAGGACCTGGGCGCCGCCGGCATCTCCTGCGCCACCTCCGAGCTCGCCTCCAACGGCGACGGCGGCATGCACGTGTGGCTCGACGACGTGCTGCTGCGCGACCCCACGCTCAACGCCGGCGAGATCCTCATGTCGGAGTCGCAGGAGCGGATGATGGCCGTCGTCCGGCCGGAGAAGCTCGACGAGTTCCTCGCGATCACGGGCAAGTGGGACGTCGAGACCGCCGTCGTCGGCGAGGTCAACGACTCAGGTCGCCTCACGATCGACCACCACGGGCAGCGGATCGTCGACGTCGACCCGCGCACCGTCGCGCACGAGGGCCCGGTCTACGACCGTCCCTACGCCCGTCCGGCGTGGCAGGACGGCCTGCAGGCCGACACCACGGTGGCTGCGGGGCTGGCGCGCCCGGCCTCGGCCGAGGAGCTGCGCGCCACCGCGCTGCGCCTGCTCGCGTCGCCGAACCTCGCCTCCAAGGCGTGGGTCACCGACCAGTACGACCGCTTCGTGCAGGGCAACACCGCTCTCGCGCAGCCCGACGACGGCGGCGTGGTGCGCGTCGACGAGGCCACCGGCCGCGGCGTCGCGCTCGCGACCGACGCCAACGGGCGCTACGGCAAGCTCGACCCGCGCGCCGGCGCCCAGCTCGCCCTCGCCGAGGCGTACCGCAACGTCGCGACGGCGGGCGCGACGCCGATGGCGGTCACCGACTGCCTGAACTTCGGCTCGCCCGAGCACCCCGACTCCATGTGGCAGCTCGTCGAGGCCATCGAGGGCCTGGCGGACGCGTGCCAGGAGCTCGGTGTCCCGGTCACCGGCGGCAACGTGTCCCTGTACAACGGCACCGGCGAGCCCGGGCAGATCGACTCCGCCATCCACCCGACGCCCGTCGTCGGCGTGCTCGGCGTGCTCGACGACGTCCGCACCGCCGTGCCGTCCGGCTGGCAGCGTGCGGGCCTGTCGCTGCTGCTGCTCGGCGCCACCGCCGACGAGCTCGACGGCTCCGCGTGGGCCGAGGTCGAGCACGGCCACCTGGGCGGCCTCCCGCCCCGCGTGGACCTGGCCGCCGAGAAGGCGCTGGCCGGGGTGCTGGTCGCCGCCCGCGAGCAGGGCCTCGTGGAGGCCGCGCACGACCTGTCCGAGGGCGGCCTGGCCCAGGTGCTGCTCGAGTCGTCGCTGCGGTTCGGCGTCGGCGCCCGCGTGGCGGTCGACGGCGTCACCGGCCGCGACGGCGTGAGCCCGTTCGCGGCGCTGTTCAGCGAGACCACGGCTCGCGTGCTCGTCGCGGTCGACCCCGAGCACGAGCTGGAGGTCGCCGGCCTGGCCGAGGCCGCGGGCGTGCCGGTGCTGCGCCTGGGCACCACGGGCGGCGAGACGGTCGTCGTCGCCGGCGGGTTCGACGGCGACTCGTTCGAGCTGCCGCTCGCGGAGGCCCGCGACGCGCACGAGGGCACGCTGCCGCGCATCTTCGGCTGACCGACGCTCATGGGGTCACGTCTCGGGGCGTGAGACAGCGTCTTGCTCTGTGGTGAGGGTGCGATAGTTGCCGGTGTCGTCCGTGTCGCGCGCCAGTGCGCCGGCGGGCGCCAGTCGTACACCTGAGCCCGAGGGAGCACCGATGGAAGACCGCCTCCAGCCCGCCTTCGCCGAGGTGCTGCGCCGCAACCCGGGCGAGGTGGAGTTCCACCAGGCCGTGCGCGAGGTCTTCGAGTCGCTCGGACCGGTGCTGCGCAAGAACCCGCAGTACGCCGAGGCGGCCGTGCTGGAGCGGATCTGCGAGCCGGAGCGTCAGATCATCTTCCGCGTCCCGTGGGTCGACGACGCCGGCCGGGTGCGGATCAACCGCGGCTTCCGGGTCGAGTACAACTCGGCCCTCGGGCCGTACAAGGGCGGGCTGCGCTTCCACCCGTCGGTGTATCTGGGCATCGTGAAGTTCCTCGGCTTCGAGCAGATCTTCAAGAACGCGCTCACCGGCCTGCCCATCGGCGGCGGCAAGGGCGGCTCCGACTTCGACCCGCGCGGCCGGTCCGACGGCGAGGTCATGCGGTTCTGCCAGTCGTTCATGACGGAGCTCTACCGGCACATCGGCGAGCACACGGACGTGCCGGCCGGCGACATCGGCGTCGGCGCCCGGGAGATCGGCTACCTCTTCGGCCAGTACAAGCGGATCACCAACCGCTACGAGTCGGGTGTGCTCACGGGCAAGGGCCTCACCTGGGGCGGCTCGCTCGTGCGACGCGAGGCCACCGGCTACGGCGCGGTCCTCTTCGCGCAGAGCATGCTCGGCACCGCGGGGGAGAGCCTCGACGGCCTCCGGGTGTCGGTGTCCGGTTCGGGCAACGTCGCCATCTACGCGGCGGAGAAGGCGCGGCAGCTCGGCGGCCGGGTCATCACCTTCTCGGACTCGTCCGGGTACGTCGTCGACGAGGCGGGCATCGACCTCGACCTGCTCAAGCAGGTCAAGGAGGTCGAGCGGGGCCGGGTCGCCGACTACGCCGCGCGGCGGCCCGGCGCGCGGGTCGTGACGAACGGCCCCGTGTGGGACGTGCCGACCGACGTGGCCCTGCCGTGCGCCACCCAGAACGAGCTCACCGAGGCCGACGCCAAGCAGCTCGTCGCGAACGGCGTCCGCGCCGTCGCCGAGGGCGCGAACATGCCGTCGACGCCGGGGGCGGTCGCGCTGCTGCACGACGCCGGCGTCCTCTTCGGGCCGGGCAAGGCCGCGAACGCGGGCGGCGTGGCGACGTCGGCGCTGGAGATGCAGCAGAACGCGTCGCGCGACTCGTGGAGCTTCGGCTACACCGAGCAGCGGCTCGCCGAGATCATGACCGGCATCCACGACCGCTGCCTCGCCACCGCCGACGAGTACGACGCCCCCGGCGACTACGTGGCCGGGGCCAACATCGCCGGCTTCACGCACGTCGCCGACGCGATGATCGCCCTCGGCGTCGTATGACCCGATTCTGCGGGCTGTCGGGCTGATTCCCCGCAGGGCTGGGACGCCAGACCCGACTGCCACCCTCCGAGGCCTAGGCTGACCGCATGCGGTGGCTGCCGGTCCTGTTCGGCGTCCTCGGCGTGCTCGCGAGCCTGGTGGTCGTGGTGGTGCTGGTGGAGCGGCTCGCGAACGCGCGCCGGCCGGAGCCGCGCGAGGGCGGCGAGAGCGCGGGCTCGGGGATGCTGGGCGAGCTGGTCGAGATCTTCCAGCCCTCCCGCGCGCACGTGACGGCGGAGAAGGAGCGGCAGCGGCTCGACATCGTGCAGACCCCCGCCGAGGGAGCGCCGTTCGGCGTCGACCTCGACGCGGGCGTCGCCTACCTGCCCGCCCCCGACGCGGCCGCCGCCGTCGGGTCGGCGACGACGTCGAGCACCCCGTGGGCGAACGCGTCGCCGAGGGACGGGGAGTGCGAGCCGCCGTCGATCGTCCACAGCTCGACCCGGGCGCCGGCTGCGCACCCCGCGTACGACGCCACCGACGTCTCGGCGCCTGCCAGCCCGGTGTCGAGGTCGAGCGCGCCCGCGGCATCCCGCGGCTCGTCGGCGCAGCCGTCGAGCCGCGCCCAGGCCGCGGCCGAGCCCGGCGCGGACGTGTAGTCGCCGCCCGGGGTGCCGCCGCCGTCGAACGCGATCACGGTGTCCGCGGTGCCGTGCGCCTGCACGACGGTCACCGGCTCGGACGGGGAGCACGCGCCGTCGTCGGCCGGCATCGCCCCGGCGAGCGAGACCGCCACCGTCACGAGGTCGGCGTGGTCGCATGCCATCCGGTACGCCATGAACCCGCCGTTGGAGTGGCCGACGACGGCGACGCGCGCGGGGTCGACCGCGTACGCGTCGGCGATCGTGCGGATCACCTCCGCGAGGTACCCGGAGTCGTCCACGGGTTCGGCGTCGAAGCCGCAGCAGGCGTCGGCAGCGTCCCAGAACAGCCGGCCCGCCGGGTCGGGCGTGCCCTCGGGCAGCGCGTACAGCATCCCGCGGCGCGCGGCCTCGTCGCGCAGCCCGAGCCCCTCGTCGACGCCGGCGGGGGAGTCGCCGAAGCCGTGCAGCGCCACCAGGAGCGGGGCCGGGTCGGACGCGTCGTAGCCGGCGGGGACCGCGAGCTCGACGGGTCGCCCGTCGACCTCGAGGTCCGCGGAGCTCCCCGCCGCGACCGGCGGCTCAGCGTCGGGAGCGGGCGCGGTCGACGACGGCGCTGCGGACGACGGCGCTGCGGACGACGGCGCTGCGGAGGGCGGTGACGACGACGGTGCGGACGTCGGCGCGTCGGGCGGTCCGTCCGTGGCGGGGGACCCGCAGGCGCCGAGCAGCAGCGGGCCGATCAGCAGTGCGGTCAGGAGCGCGAGGGCGGACACGCGGCGCGACGACATGCTCCGAGTGTCGCGCGACCCGCCGCCCCACGGGTGCCGGCCGCGGTGTGCGCCGGTCACGCGGAGCCGGTCAATCGACGCCGGTCACCAGGTCCAGGACCGCCGGCGCGAAGGCGGGGCCCAGCTCGGGGGCGTGGTCCCCGCCCGCGATGGTCCACAGCTCGACCCGGGCTCCGTCGGCGCAGCCCGACCAGGCGGCGACGGTGGTCTCCGGGCCGGGGACGCTCATGTCGAGGTCGCGCCCGGCGGTCGTCACGGCGGGCCCGTCGGCGCAGTCGTCGAGCCGCGCCCAGGCGAGCGCGGTCTCCTCGGCCGAGGGGTAGGCGCGCCCGTCGCGCCGGCCGCCGCCGACGGCGATCACGGGATCCTCCGTACCGTGCACCTGGACGACGCTCACGGGCGCGGACGGGCGGCACGCGTCGTCGTCCGCCGCCGTCGCGCCCGCGAGCGACACCGCGACGGACACGAGGTCGGCGTGGTCGCACGCGGTCCGGTGGGCCATGAACCCGCCGTTCGAGTAACCCACGACGGCGACGCGTCCGGGGTCGACGGCGTACGTGACGGCGAGCTCGCGGACCACGGTCGCGAGGTAGGCGGAGTCGTCGACTCCGGTGGCGTCCCGGTCGCAGCACGCGTCGGTGGCGTTCCAGAAGCGGCGGCCGTCCGAGCCCCGGGTGCCCTCCGGGAGGACGTACAGGACGCCGCGCTCCGACGCCTCGTGCCGGAGCCCCAGCAGGGCGTCCACGCGGGCCGGGTCCGAGCCGAGGCCGTGCAGGACGACGAGCAGCGGCACCGGGTCGGCCGGGCCGTATGCCGGCGGCACGTGGACCTCCACGGGGCGGCCGCCGATCTCCGAGACCCCGGACGTGCCGGCCGCGAGCGCGACGGGCGCCGCGAGCACCACGGGAGGGCCGGGGGTGCCGTCGGGGATCGGGGCCCCGCAGGCCGACAGCAGCAGCGCCACGATGACGACGAGCGACGGGAGGATTCCGCGGGGCACGGGCATGCCGCCGATTGTCGCGTGCGCAGCGCTCGCGGCCTAGGCTGAAACCGATCGGTGGTGGTGCTCCGGTGACGTGGCAGCTGGCACTCGTGGCGACGACGGCCGTGGCGATCGCGGCCCTCGCCGTCCGCTCGTGGCTGTGCTCCGACTCCCACCGGGAGGCGGTCGCGCGGCGTGACCTGCGCCGGCGGGCAGCCCTGGCGGACCCGCTCGTGACGCTCGCCGTCCAGGTGCGGCTCGGCGAGCTCGCCCGAGAGCTGGTCCGGCTCACCGACGACCCGGACGTCTACGCCCGGGCCCACCACTGGCGCGCCGTCCAGGGCGCCTACGACGCCCTGCTGCGCGAGGCCTGCCGGCTGTCCGGGCTGCCGGTGGCGGAGGCGCCGTTGCGTGCGGACGAGCGGGCCCAGGACGACGAGCGCCTGCGCGAGGAGCTGGAGCTCAGCTCCCGCGGCTGGTCCTGGTAGTGCTCTTCGAGCACGCCGTCATGGACGGAACTGTCCCGCGAGACGTCCGAGACGACGTTCTCGAAGAGGACCCGCCCAGACGACGACGTCCCTCCACCCGGGCCGGGCGGAGGGACGTCGTCGTGCGGCTCGCGCTACCTCGTCGCTACAGGGAGGCGAGAGCGGCGTTGAACGTCGCGGACGGGCGCATCACCGCGGCGGCCTTGACCGGGTCGGGGCGGTAGTAGCCGCCGACGTCCGCGGGCGAGCCCTGCACGCCGACGAGCTCGGCCACGATCGTCTCCTCCTGCTCGGCGAGCGCCGCCGCCAGCGGGCCGAACGCGGCGGCCAGCTCGGCGTCGTCGGACTGCGCGGCGAGCTCCTGCGCCCAGTAGGACGCGAGGTAGAAGTGCGACCCGCGGTTGTCGATGCCGCCCACGCGGCGGGTCGGCGACTTGTCCCGGTCGAGGAACGTGCCGGTGGCGCGGTCGAGCGTGTCCGCGAGGACCTGCGCCCGCGCGTTGCCCGTGGCGCCGGCCAGGTGCTCGAACGACGCGGCCAGCGCGAAGAACTCGCCGAGGGAGTCCCAGCGCAGGTAGTTCTCCGCGAGGAGCTGCTGCACGTGCTTCGGGGCGGAGCCGCCGGCGCCGGTCTCGAACAGGCCGCCACCGTTCATCAGCGGCACGACCGACAGCATCTTGGCCGAGGTGCCGAGCTCGAGGATCGGGAACAGGTCCGTGTTGTAGTCGCGCAGCACGTTGCCCGTCACCGAGATCGTGTCGAGGCCCTGGCGGATCCGCGCGAGCGAGAACGCCGTCGCCTCGGCCGGCGCCATGACGTGGAGGTCGAGGCCCTCGGTCTCGTGGTCGCCGAGGTACTCCTCGACCTTGGCGATGAGCTGGGCGTCGTGGGCGCGCTGCGCGTCGAGCCAGAACACCGCGGGGGAGCCGGTGGCGCGGGCACGGGTGACGGCGAGCTTGACCCAGTCACGGATCGCGACGTCCTGCGTCTGGCAGGCGCGCCAGATGTCGCCGGCCTGCACGTCGTGGCGGATCAGCACCTCGCCGGCCGCGTTCACGACCTCGACCGTGCCGTCGGCGGGGATCTCGAACGTCTTGTCGTGCGAGCCGTACTCCTCGGCCTTCTTGGCCATGAGGCCGACGTTCGGCACCGAGCCCATCGTGGCGGGGTCGAGGGCGCCGTTCGCGCGGCAGTCGTCCACGACGGTCTGGTAGACGCCCGCGTACGACGAGTCGGGGATGACGGCGAGGGTGTCGTGCTCCTTGCCGTCCGGGCCCCACATGTGGCCGCCGCCGCGGATCATGGCCGGCATGGAGGCGTCGATGATGACGTCGGACGGCACGTGCAGGTTCGTGATGCCCTTGTCGGAGTCGACCATGGCGAGCGCCGGGCCGTCCGCGAGACCCTGCTCGACGGCCGCCCGGATCGCGGCGCCGTCGGGCAGTCGGTCGACGGCGGCGAGCAGCCCGCCGAGGCCGTCGTTGGCGGAGACGCCCGCGGCCTTGAGCTGGTCGCCGTACTGCGCGAACAGCGCGGGGAAGAACGCCTTGACCACGTGGCCGAAGATGATCGGGTCGGAGACCTTCATCATCGTGGCCTTGAGGTGCGCGGAGAACAGCACGCCCTCGGCCTTGGCACGCTGCACCTGCTCGGCGAGGAACGTGTTCAGCGCGGCGACGGACATGAACGTCGCGTCGACGACCTCGCCCGCCAGGACCTTGAGCCCGTCCTTGAGCACGGTGGTGCCCGCGGGGGTGACGAGGCGGATCGTGAGGGTGTCGTCGGCGGGCAGGACGACCGACTTCTCGTTGGAGAAGAAGTCGTCGTGACCCATGGTGGCGACGTTCGTCCTCGAGTCGGCCGACCACGCGCCCATGCGGTGCGGGTGCGCCTTGGCGTAGTTCTTCACCGACGCCGGGGCGCGGCGGTCGGAGTTGCCCTCGCGCAGCACCGGGTTGACCGCGGAGCCCTTGACCTTGTCGTACCGGGCGCGGACGTCCTTCTCCTCGTCGGTCTGCGGGTCCTCCGGGTAGTCGGGGATCGCGTAGCCGGCGGCCTGCAGCTCGGCGACGGCGGCCTTGAGCTGGGGCGCGGACGCCGAGATGTTCGGCAGCTTGATGATGTTGGCCTGGGGCGTCGTCGCCAGCTTGCCGAGCTCGGCGAGCGCGTCGCCGATGCGCTGGTCGTCGGTGAGCCGCTCCGGGAACTGGGCGAGGATGCGCCCGGCGAGGGAGATGTCGCGCGTGGTGACGGCGACCCCGGCCTTGGCGGCGTACGCCTCGACGATCGGGAGGAACGAGTACGTCGCGAGCAGCGGCGCCTCGTCGGTGTGGGTGTAGATGATCGTGGCGGCCTCGGGCCGGGACTCGGTGGTCATGCGGCGGTGCTCCCTGGGCGAGAGTGGAAAGCTGGAGATTGTTTGACATCAAGATATCTGGCCCCCCGCGGGTGTGTCGAAAAGCCCGGCGGGCGGCGCGGGCCGCGGCGAACTACGGTCGACGCGTGCCGTCGCGTCAGCTCCACCTCGCGCTCACCCCGTCCGACGACGTCGCGGACGCCCTCGCGGCGCTCCGCGCCGAGGCCGGCCTGCCGGCGATGTTCCCCACCGCTGCGCGCGCCGAGGCCGAGGAGGCCGCCGAGTCGGGCGGGACGGACGAGGAGCGGGAGCGGGCGCGGCAGGACCGCCGCGACATCGACCTCGTGACCATCGACCCGCCCGGCTCGATGGACCTGGACCAGGCCGTGCACGTCACGTCGTCGGGGCGCGGGTACATCGTGCGGTACGCGATCGCCGACGTCGCGGCCTTCGTCCGGCCCGGTGGGGAGCTCGACGCCGAGGCGCACCGTCGCGGCACCACGGTCTACGGCCCCGACACCCGGACCCCGCTGCACCCGCCGGTGCTCTCCGAGGGCGCGGCGAGCCTGCTGCCCGACGAGGACCGGCCCGCCGTCCTGTGGACCATCGGGCTCGACGGGGACGGCGAGATCACGAGCGCCTCGGTGGCCCGTGCGCTGGTGCGCTCGCGGGCGAGGCTCACCTACGGGGAGGTGCAGGGAGCGCTCGACGCCGGGACGGCGCCCGAGCCCCTGACCCTGCTCGCCGACGTCGGGCGCCTCCGGCAGGAGCGGGAGCGGGACCGCGGCGGGGTGTCGCTGGAGGTGCCCGAGCAGGAGATCCTGCCGCGGGCCGACGGGTCGTTCACGCTGGAGCTGCGCCGCACGCTGCCCGTCGAGGGCTGGAACGCGCAGATCTCCCTGCTCACGGGGATCGCGGCGGCGGCGATGATGCGGGAGGCCGGCGTCGGCCTCCTGCGGGTGCTGCCGCAGGCCGACGAGCGCGACGTCGCCCGGCTGCGCCGCACGGCGGCCGCGCTCGGTATCAGCTGGCCCGACGACGTCCCCTACGCCCGGCTGATCCCCATGCTCGAGTCGCGGCGGCCCGCGCACGCCGCCTTCCTCGCGGAGGCGACCTCGCTGTTCCGCGGGGCGGGGTACCTGGCGTTCGGGGTCCCTGCGCCCGACGGCGGGGCGCCGGTGGCCCTGCCGGCCGACGCCCGGCACGCCGCGATCGCCGCCGAGTACGCCCACGTCACGGCGCCCCTGCGGCGCCTGGCCGACCGGTACGCCGCCGAGGTCTGCCTCGCGCACACGGCCGGACACGACGTGCCCGGGTGGGTGACGGACGCGCTGCCGGGACTGCCCGCCACGATGACGGAGGCCGGCCGCCGTGCCGGCACGTTCGAGCGCGGGTGCGTCGACGTCGTCGAGGCCGCGCTGCTCGCCGGCCGCGAGGGCGAGTCGTTCGACGGCGTCGTCGTCGACGTGCGGGACGGCGACGAGGGCGCCGAGCGACGCGGCGAGGTCATGCTGCGCGAGCCGGCCGTGCGGGCCCGGGTGCAGGGCGCCGAGCTGCCGTTGGGGGAGCGCGTCCGGGCGACGCTGGCCGAGGTGTCCGTGCCCGACCGCCGCGTGCTGTTCACGGTGGACTGACCCCAGGGTCCCCGCCCACCCCGGCTCCCGCCCGCGGCGCGTCGCCGCGCCCACGGACGCGGCCGGCCGGCCGCGCGGGCGACCTGTGCCGCAGCGCGAGATGACAGTTTGGTAACAGTCCTGCCTTATAACGATTCAAGGTCTAGCGGCAGCCCTGGAGGTATTCGTTAGGTTTCCTTCCCTACGGCTCGACGAGGTACCGCCGCGGCGTGAGGACGCGCCGCCGACTGGAAGGACCAACGATGATCCGAGGGAAGATCCGCGGCCGATGGCTCACCGCCGCCGCCGCGCTGACGAGCGTGACGCTCCTGGCCGCAGGGTGCTCGGGTGCGAGCGAGGGGAACGAGGGCCCCGAGGATGGCGGCGGGAGCTCCGCGAGCGCCGAGGGCGCCGCCACCGAACGCGAGCTGGTGATCTGGGCCGGCTCCCAGACGCCGATCACGGCCAACTTCAACCCGTACAACCCCGCGTCCGTGCTGCACCTGGCCAACGGGGGCATCTACGAGCCGCTCTTCGTCTACAACAAGATCGCGGACGAGCCGCCGACCCCGATGCTCGGGCTCGAGTCGGAGTGGAACGCCGACGGCACCGAGCTCACCGTCACGCTGCGCGAGGGCGTGCAGTGGAACGACGGCGAGCCGTTCACGGCGGACGACGTCGTGTACTCCTTCACCAACGACACGGCCAAGCCGCCGTACCTCGAGGACGCCGTGGCCTCCGACGACGCCACGGTCGTCTTCTCGTTCGACGACCCGCAGTTCACGAACGAGTTCGCCATCCTCGGCAGCACCCTCATCGTGCCCGAGCACGTGTTCGCCGAGCACGAGAAGGACAAGGGCGAGGACGTGGACGGCAACGCGCTGAGCGGCCTCGTCGCGTGGCCCAACGCCGAGGCCCCGGTGGGCACCGGCCCGTACATGGTCGACACCACCTCCGACGCCGCGTACACGGCCAAGGCCAACCCGACCTACTGGGGCGGCGAGCCGAAGGTCGCCTCGCTGCGGTACATCGGGATCGACTCGAACCAGTCGGCGGAGGACCTGCTGACCACCGGCCAGATCGACTGGGCCACGATGTTCGTGCCCCAGCCCGACCGCATCACGTCCTCCGGCGTCTACGGGTACTGGAACACGCCCAAGGACCCGACCGTGCTGTACACCTGCGCCAACGCCGACCGTGGCTGCGAGGGCGAGCAGACCGACGTCGCCGTCCGCCAGGCGCTCAACCTCGCCGTCGACCGCGGCGCGATCGACGAGAAGGCGTTCGTCGGCCTCGCCGAGACGGTCTCGCCCACGTATGCGCTGCTCGGTCGCGACGACAAGTGGATCGCCGAGGGGATGCCCGCCGAGGCGGCGCAGACCGCCGACGCGGCCGCGGCCGCGTCGGTTCTCGAGGACGCCGGCTACACCAAGGACGCCGACGGCTTCTACGGCAAGGACGGCGCGGCGATCGAGCTCACGCTGGCCTCGCCGGACGGCTGGACCGACTACAACAACGCGGCGAAGCTGATCGAGGAGCAGGCTCGCGAGGCCGGGCTCAAGGTCGTCGCCACGACGATCTCCGAGGCCGAGTACGGCGACCAGCGCTTCTCCGGCAAGTTCGAGCTGCTCGTCGGCGGCGTCGTCGGCACCTCGATCGCCGACCCGTACCAGATCTACCGCGACTGGTTCACCGGCGACTTCACCCAGGACGTCGGCACCCAGCTCGGGTCGGGCGAGTGGAACTTCTCCCGGTACGACGACCCGGAGGTCAACGAGGCGGTCGCGAAGGCCGGCCAGACGAACGACGAGGCCGTCAAGAAGGAGGCCTACGCCGTCGTCCAGGAGCACCTGGTCGAGGACGTGCCGTTCATCCCGCTGGTCGTGAACGCCACCCAGACCTTCTACAACACGAAGGACTACGCGGGCTGGCCCACCGAGGAGAACCCGTACGCCTTCCCGCCGGCCTGGGAGAACCCGTCGTCCGGGCTCGTCCTGGGCAAGGTCGGCGGCACCGGCCAGTGAGCCGGTAGCCGGACCCGCACGACCGACTCGAGGAGGAGCCGAATGCTCTCGACGCCGAAGGGTGGCGCACACCCATGACGTTCTACCTGCGACGACTCGCGTTCTACGCGATCACGCTGTGGGCGGCCATCTCGCTGAACTTCCTCATCCCGCGCATGCTGCCGGGTGACCCGTTCACGATCCTGCTGGCCAAGCTGCAGCGCAGCGGTGGGGTCACGCCGTCCGTCGAGAACAGCATCCGGCTCCTCCTCGGGGCCGTGGAGGACCAGACGCTCTGGGAGCAGTACGTCCACTACTGGGGCAACCTGGTCCGGGGCGACCTCGGGGTCTCGGTCACGCAGTTCCCCACGCCCGTCACGGAGCTGATCGCCGGTGCGCTGCCGTGGACGATCGGACTGGTCGGGACGGCGACGGTCATCTCCTTCGTGCTCGGCATCGGCCTGGGCGCCTTCGCCGGCTGGAAGCGCGGCACGTGGGTGGACAGCCTGATCCCGAGCACCACCATGATGCAGTCGCTCCCGTACTTCTGGGTCGCGCTGCTGCTGATCTTCGTGTTCAGCGTGACCCTGGGCTGGTTCCCCATCATCGGGGCGTACGACGTCTTCGAGTTCAACGGCCCCGAGTGGAGCTGGGCCTTCGTGGGGTCGGTGCTCTACCACGCGTTCCTGCCGGCGCTGACGATCGTCATCTCGTCGGTCGGCGGCTGGTTGCTCGGGATGCGCAACATGATGGTCGCCACGCTGTCGGAGGACTACATCACCACCGCCGAGGCCAAGGGGCTGCGCCCGCGGCGCATCTTCATGACCTACGCGACGCGCAACGCCGCCATGCCCTCCCTGGCGGGGTTCGGCGTCTCGCTCGGGTTCGTCGTGGCGGGCTCCCTGGTCATGGAGCAGGTCTTCACCTACCCCGGGGTGGGCAAGCTCATGATCCAGGCGGTGCGCAACAACGACTACGCCTTGATGCAGGGGGTGTTCCTGGTGATCACCGTCGCCGTGCTCGCGGCGCTCTTCATCATGGACCTGATCTACGGCTTCATCGACCCGAGGACGCGGAGCAACAATGGCTGATCGACGCACGCGCTCCGCGCTGACCTGGTCGGGCAAGCTGATCACCGGGGTCGTCTTCCTCGGCGCGATCGTCCTGTTCGCACTGATCGCCCCCCTGCTCACGCAGGACCCGCGCGACTCCGACAACCCGGCCATGCTGCCGCCGGGCCCGGACCACCTGCTCGGCACCACGTCCCTGGGGTACGACGTCCTGGCCCAGCTCGCCGAGGGCGCGCGCGGCTCGCTGATCGTGGGGGTGACCGCCGGGCTCGTCGCCATCGTGCTCGCCCTGGTGTTCGGCGTCGTCGCCGGCTACCTGCGCGGGTGGACCGACGAGGTCCTGTCGCTGGTCACCGGCATCATGCTCGTGATCCCCGGGCTGCCGCTGATGATCGTCATCGCGAGCTACCTCGAGGTGCGCAGCCTGTGGGTCGTCGCGCTGATCCTCGGCGTCACCGCGTTCGCCGGGCCCGCCGTCGTGCTGCGGTCGCAGGCGCGCTCGCTGCGGGTGCGCGACTACGTCGCGGCGGCGCAGGTGGCCGGCGAGAGGGCGCCGCGCGTGATCCTCGTGGAGGTGCTGCCCAACCTGCTGCCGCTGCTGGCGGCGCAGTTCCTGTTCGCCATCCTCATCGCCATCCTCGGCGAGGCGGGCCTGTCCTACCTGGGACTGGGGCCGAACGGCTCCATCACCTGGGGCACGATGCTCAACGACGCGCAGGGCGGCGGCGCGCTGACCCGTGGCGCCTGGTGGTGGTTCGTCCCCCCGGGCCTGATGATCGCGCTCTTCGGGTGCGGGCTGTCCCTGGTCAACTTCGCGATCGACGAGGTCGTGAACCCGAAGCTGCGCCTCGCGCCGGCCGCGGCCAAGCGCGTGCGCAAGGCGCGGCGGTCGGGCCGGGACAAGCTGGGCGCCGCCCGCGACCACGAGCCCGCGCCGAGCACGGCAGCGGGGGAACCGTCGACCAGCCGGTCGGCGGAGGAGCCGCGGGACGGCGCGGCCGACCAGAAGGAGAGGGTCGACGTATGACGGCGACCACGACGGCGGGTCCTCTGACGTCGCCCACGCACGCCGCGTACCTCGCGGGCCAGGACCCCGTGCTCACGGCGAGCGACATCTCGATCACGTACGAGGTCGACCCGCCCGTGCACGCGGTCAAGGGAGCGTCGCTGACGCTGCACCGCGGCGAGATCCTCGGGCTGGCCGGCGAGTCCGGGTGCGGCAAGACCACCCTCGCCTACGGCCTCAACCGGTTGCTCAAGCCGCCGGCGATCCTGCGCTCCGGCGAGGTGACGTTCCACGACGCGGACGGCGCGGACGTCGACGTCGTGGGCCTGCGGGGAGACGCGCTGCGCGCGTTCCGCTGGGACAAGGTGTCGATGGTCTTCCAGGGGGCGATGAACTCCCTCAACCCCGTGATCAGCGTGCGCGACCAGCTGCAGGACGTGATGACCACCCACCGGCCGCAGATGTCGAGGGCCGCTCGGGGCGCGCGCTCCGCCGAGCTGCTCGAGCTCGTCGGGGTCGACCCGGTCCGGCTCGACAGCTTCGCCCACGAGCTCTCCGGCGGCATGCGTCAGCGCGTCATGATCGCCATGGCGCTCGCGCTGAACCCGCAGGTCATGATCATGGACGAGCCGACGACCGCGCTCGACGTCGTCGTCCAGCGCGGCATCCTGCGGGAGATCATGAAGCTCCGCGAGCAGTTCGGCTTCGCCGTCGTGTTCATCACGCACGACCTGCCGATGCTCCTGGAGATCAGCGACCGCATCGCCGTCATGCGGGACGGCGAGATCGTCGAGATTGACACCGCCGAGTCCGTCTACGCGCGCGCCCAGCACCCGTACACGCGCACGCTCCTGGCGTCGTTCCCGAGCCTGACGGGGGAGCGCGGCGCGTTCGTGCGCGGCGGCGGCCCCGCGACCGAGGAAGGGGAAGAGTCGTGAGCACCCTCGAGGTCCGCCACCTGGTCAAGGACTTTCGGCTCAGGCGGGGGAAGCTCCGCGCGGTGAACGACGTGTCGTTCACGCTGGAGCCGGGCAAGACGATCGCGGTCGTCGGCGAGTCCGGGTCCGGCAAGTCCACCGTGGCGCGCATGATCGCGCAGCTCGAGACGCCGACCCGCGGCGAGATCCTGCTCGACGGCGAACCCATCGGCCGCCGCGGACGGGCTGCGGCCGAGTACCGCCACCACGTGCAGATGGTCTTCCAGGACCCGTTCGCCTCTCTCAACCCGTACCACTCGGTGGCGCACCACCTGGAGCGGCCCCTGAAGATCCACGGGGTGGCTCGGGGCGACGCGCTGACGCCGGCCGTCCACGGGCTGCTCGAGCGCGTGAACCTCACGCCTCCCGAGACGTACGCGGCCAAGCGGCCGCACGAGATGTCCGGCGGGCAGCGGCAGCGGGTGGCCATCGCGCGGGCCCTGGCCCCGGGGGCCCGGTTCCTCGTCGCCGACGAACCCGTCTCGATGCTCGACGTCTCCATCCGGCTGGGCGTGCTCAACCTGCTCGCCCGGCTGCAGCGCGAGGAGGACCTCGGCGTCCTGTACATCACCCACGACCTCGCCACCGCCCGGCACTTCAGCGACGAGATCATCGTCATGTACCGCGGGGACATCGTGGAGCGAGGACCGTCCGACCAGGTCATCCTCGACCCGCAGCACGAGTACACGCGGACGCTGCTCGCCGCCGCCCCCGAGCCGTCCCGGCACGGGCACCTGCGGGAGGAGGTGCGGGCCGAGCTCGCCGGCGCGTAGCCGGGTTCGCTCAGGGCCTCCGCGCGGCCGCGACCCGCTGCCGGTGGGCCTCGTACAGCACGATCGCCGCCGCGTTCGAGGCGTTGAGCGAGCTGGCGGAGCCCGCCATGGGGATGCGGATCGTGACGTCGGCCGCCTCCAGCCACGCCCGGGAGAGGCCCGCCGTCTCGTTGCCCGTCAGCAGGAGCGACGGGCGGGTGAGGTCGAGGTCCGCGGCGTCGACGTCGCCGTGCTCGTCGGTGGCGACGACCACGAGCGGCTGCCCCTGGGCGCGGCGGTCCGCCACCCAGGTCATCACCTCGCGGTGCGAGGGGGCGCGCACCACGGGCACGGCGAAGAGCGATCCCGTCGAGGCGCGCACGGACTTCGGGTCGTACGCGTCCGCCGCATGGCCGGTGGTGATGAGCGCGCCGGCGCCGAAGGCGTCGGCGGAGCGGGCGATGGCGCCGATGTTCCCGGGCTGTGTGGGCCGGTCGAACACCACGCCGAGGAACGACCCGTCCACGCGGACGCGCGCGAGGTCGTCGGCAGGCATCTCGACCACCGCGAGCAGCTCGACCGTCCCGTCCGCCTTCTCGGACAGCTCGGCCAGCAGCTGGGGCGACATGGCCACCAGGTCCGCCCGGGTGGACCGCAGCAGCCCCTGTGCCCAGTCGGAGAGCCGCGCCTCGGCGTCGAACAGGAGCTCACGGACCGTCCAGCCGTGCTCGACGGCCAGGGAGATCGGCCGCACGCCCTGGACCAGGAACTCCCCGGCCCGGCCCCGCTTGGTCCGGTTGGTGAGCAGGGTCTGGAGCTGCTGGAACCGGGCGTTGCGGGTGGTGATCTGGCGGGTCGCCACGGAGCCTCCGATGCCTTTCGTCGCGCTGGACGCGCCGGCACACCGCCGGCTCCGAACAGGATGCCCTATGGTGCCGCCATGCCTGCACGACGACGGACGGAGCCGGCGGCGGGCCGCGCGGCGGTTGCCGCCTGGCTGCGCGGCGACGCCGCCCGCGCGGACGTGACCGCGGCGGTGCGGTTCACGCTCGAGGAGCTGGCCGACATCGCGCCCGGGAACGCCGTCGAGGTGCGGGTGCCGCCGGCGGGGGCCGTGCAGGCGGTCGCCGGGCCGCGGCACACACGGGGCACGCCCCCCAACGTCGTGGAGACCGACGTCGAGACGTGGCTCGGGCTCGCCACCGGCAGGCTCCCGTGGTCCGAAGCGGTGTCCGCCGGGCGCGTGCGCGCGTCGGGGGAGCGGTCGGACCTCTCGGGGCTGCTCCCGCTGCAGGCGGCGCGCGAGCGTCGTTGAGATTCACCCCGGCGGCTCCGTGCGAGCGTCGGTGCGTCCAGCTACGTTCGGCGGTATCCGGCATGCCCGCCGGGAGCACGGACGGTGTCGGCCCGTGACCTGGGGTTCGACCATGGTTCGCACGGTCCTGCCCGGGCGGGCCTCGCAGCACTCCACCAGTGCGCCCCGCGCGAAGGAGCCTCCGTGAGCAGCAGCCGTCCCGCCCCACGTCGAGGACCGCTCGCGGCCGCCGTCGCGGTCGCGCTCGTCGTCCCCCTCACGTCCGCCCTGGCCGGCCCTGCGGCGGCCGCCGTCTCGCCCGACGCCGCCGTGATCATCGACGAGGTCTACGGGGGCGGCGGCAACAGCGGCGGCGCGTTCAACCAGGACTTCATCGAGCTGCACAACCGGACGAACCAGTCGATCGTCCTCGACGGCTGGTCGGTGCAGTACGGCTCGGCCACCGGCACCTGGTTGGCGAGGACGATCCTCTCGGGCGTGATCCCCGCGGGTGGGTCGTTCCTGGTCGCGCAGGCGACGGGCGCGAACACGTCGCTGCCTGCGCTTCCGACGCCGGACGTCACCGGCACCGTCGCGATCTCCGGGACCGGCGCCAAGGTCGCCCTCGTCTCTTCGACCTCCCTGCTCAGCTGCTCGACGCCCGCCTCGTGCTCGTTCGCGTCCGACGTCGTCGACCTCGTCGGCTGGGGCTCGACGACGACCGTGTATGCCGGGGGCGGCCCCGCGCCCGCCACGACCAACGCGACATCGGTCGCTCGGGTCGCCCACGCGCACACGGCCGACAACGCCGCCGACTTCGTGACCGGTCCGCCGACCCCGGCGGCGAGCGGCACCGATCCTGGCCCCGACCCGGCCGTGCCCGCGAGCGTCGCGGAGATCCAGGGCACGGGCGCCGCGTCCCCGCTGGCCGGGCGCGCGGTCACGACGCGCGGCGTCGTGACCGCCGCCTATCCGACGGGCGGTCTCGACGGCTTCCACCTGCAGACCGCGGGCACGGGCGGGGGCCCGGCCGCCGACGCCACCCCAGGCGCGTCCGACGGCGTCTTCGTCCGCCTCGGAGCCGCGTCCGGTGCCCCGCGCGTGGGCAGCCACGTCGAGGTCACCGGCAGGGTGACGGAGTCCCAGGGCCTCACCGAGGTCTTCACCGCCCGCTGGACGACGCTCGACGAGCCCGCGGCGCAGGTGAAACCGACGGGCACCGCCTGGCCCGCGACGGACGCGGAGCGAGAGGCCTTGGAGGGCATGCTGCTCGCGCCGCAGGGCGGGTTCACGGTCACGGACAACTACGACACTCACCAGTTCGGCACCGTCGGCCTCGCGGCCGGCGACGTCCCGCTCACGCAGCCCACCTCCGTCGGCCGGCCGGGCTCCGTGCAGGCCGAGGCCCAGGCCGCCGACAACGCCGCCCGGGCGGTGCGGCTCGACGACGGGGCGTCGACGAACTACCTCGCGGCGGCCAACCAGGACTCCCCGGTGCCGTGGCTGACCGGCGGCGCCCCCCTTCGGGTCGGCGCGGCTGTCACCTTCACGACGCCGGTGGTGGTCGACTTCCGGTTCGGGTCCTGGGGCCTTCAGCCGCTCGCCCCGCTGACGCCCGACGTCGCCGACGAGGTGCAGCCGGCGACGTTCGAGAACACCCGTGAGGCCGCGCCCGACGACGTCGGCGGCACCCTGCGGGTGGGCACCTTCAACGTGCTCAACTACTTCACCACCACGGGTGACCAGCTCGACGGCTGCGCCTACTACACCGACCGCGACGGCGCGCCCGTCACGGTGCGGGGCGGCTGCGACGCCCGAGGCGCGGCCGACGCCGAGAACCTCGAGCGGCAGCAGGCCAAGATCGTCGCCGCGATCAGCGCGCTCGGGGCCGACGTCGTGGCGCTCGAGGAGATCGAGAACTCCGCGGCGTTCGACAAGGCCAGGGACCAGGCCCTTGCCGACCTCACCGCCGCGCTCGACGCGCACGACGGCGCGGGCACCTGGGCGTACGTGGCCTCGCCGGGTGCGGTGCCGGCCGAGGAGGACGTCATCCGCAACGCGTTCGTCTACCGCACGGCGCGGGCCGAGACCGTCGGGGGGTCCGTGATCCTCGACGACGAGGTCGCGTTCGGCAACGCGCGCGAACCCCTCGCCCAGACGTTCCAGCCCGCGGGCGGCATCGACGCCGACACCGGGGACGACGTCGTCGTGATCACCAACCACTTCAAGTCCAAGGGGACTGCCGGCCCGTGGCCGGGGGACGCGGACACGGGCGACGGCCAGGGGGCGTCCAACGAGTCGCGGGTGCGGCAGGCGACGGCGCTCGCGGCCTTCGCCGGCGAGGTGTCCGCCGACGCCGGCACCGACTCCGTGCTGATCGTCGGGGACTTCAACGCGTACGAGCAGGAGGACCCGATCAAGGTCCTCACGGACGCGGGCTACACCGACCTGGGCCCCACCACGGGGGAGCACACCTACCTGTTCGAGGGCATGGTCGGCTCGCTCGACCACGTCCTCGCGTCACCGGCCGCCGCGGGCCTGGTGAGCGGCGTCGACATCTGGAACATCAACGCCGTCGAGCCGGTCGCGAACGAGTACAGCCGGCACAACTACAACGCGACGAACCTGTACGACACGACGCCGTTCCGGTCGTCCGACCACGACCCGCTGCTCGTGGGGCTCGACCTCGTGCCGGCGGCGCCCGCCTGGACCGCGCGGGCCACGTACACGAGGGGCGACCGTGTGGTGTCGGACGGCGCGCTGTTCGAGGCGCTGTGGTGGTCCCGCGGCCACGAGCCGGGGGCCCGGTGGTACGGGCCCTGGGCGGAGGTGGGCGCGCCCGTGGCGACGGCGGACGGGGTCCGCGCCGCCTGGACGGACTCCTGGGTGTACCGGCGCGGCGACGTCGTCGTGCACGACGCACACCTGTGGGAGGCACGGTGGTACTCCCGGCACGTCGAACCGGGCGCGACGCGGTGGGGTCCGTGGAAGGACCTCGGCGCGGCCTGAGGTGACCGTGCTCACCCGCCCCCGGCGCGCGACCGGGCGGTGCCGGGCGGTGGCTTAGGCTCGTGGGGTGACCAGCTCGACCCCCGACCAGCCCGCCGCGACGCCGGACGGCGCCGTGCCCGCGGAGCCGGCTCCCGACGTGCCCGCGAAGCCGGCCGCCGCCGAGAACGCGTCGGCCCCGGATCGTCCCCGGGACGCCACCGAGGACGGCACCGGGAGCGCCACCGCGGACGAGCCGCAGGACCTGACGCTGCTCGTCGACCCGGACCGGGTGCGCCGGGCGCCCAAGTACCCGGTCTTCCTCTGGGTGGGGGCGCTCGTCGGGATCGTCGCCGGGCTCGTCTTCGCCACGTGGCTCATCGACGTCACCGGCTCGGCGGAGAGCCTGATGAAGCCGGGCGTGTACGTCACGGTCGTCGTGCTCGCGACGACGGCGCTCGGCCTCGGCGTCGCGGGGCTCCTCGCGGTCGTCGCGGACCGGCGCAGCCTGCGTCGCCGCTGACACCTCGCCGCGGCACGTCGGCGCAGGTCGGTCGACCGGGCTCCTGTGGGATACTCGGACCATGCCCTTGCGCCCTGACGGCCGCCTGACCCATGACCTCATGCCCGGCGAGAAGGGCCCCCAGGACGCCTGCGGCGTCTTCGGTGTCTGGGCCCCGGGCGAGGAGGTCGCGAAGCTCGCCTACTTCGGCCTCTACGCCCTGCAGCACCGCGGGCAGGAGTCCGCCGGCATCGCCACGAGCAACGGCGAGCAGATCCTCGTCTACAAGGACATGGGCCTCGTGTCCCAGGTCTTCGACGAGACCGCCCTGGACGCCCTGACCGGCCACCTCGCCGTCGGGCACTGCCGCTACTCCACGACCGGCGGCGTCACCTGGGAGAACGCCCAGCCCACGCTCGGCGCGACGGCGGGCGGCACGGTCGCCCTCGGGCACAACGGCAACCTCACCAACTCCGCGGAGCTCGTGAACCTCGTGGCCGAGCGCTACGGCGCGCAGCGGCGCGGCGAGCTCGCGCGCGGCAACACCACGGACACGGCGCTCATCACCGCGCTCCTCGCGGGCGACCAGGACCACACGCTCGCGCAGACGGCGCTCGAGGTGCTCCCGCGGCTGCGGGGCGCCTTCTCCCTGGTCTTCATGGACGAGGGCACCCTGTACGCGGCCCGCGACCCGCAGGGCGTGCGCCCGCTCGTCCTCGGGCGCCTGCAGCGCGGCTGGGTGGTCGCGTCCGAGACGCCGGCCCTCGACATCGTCGGCGCGTCGTACGTGCGCGAGGTCGAGCCCGGCGAGCTCATCACGATCGACGCCGACGGCCTGCGGTCGGAGCGGTTCGCCGAGCCGGAGCGGGCCGGCTGCGTCTTCGAGTACGTCTACCTGGCCCGCCCCGACAACACGATCAACGGCCGCTCCGTGCACGCCTCGCGCGTCGAGATGGGCCGCACACTCGCCCGGGAGCACCCCGTCGACGCCGACCTGGTCATCCCGACGCCGGAGTCCGGCACGCCCGCCGCGGTGGGCTACGCCGCGGAGTCGGGAATCCCGTTCGGGCAGGGGCTGACGAAGAACGCGTACGTCGGGCGCACGTTCATCCAGCCGTCCGACACGCTGCGCCAGCTCGGCATCCGGCTCAAGCTGAACCCGCTGCGGGAGGTCATCCGCGGCAAGCGGCTCGTCGTCGTGGACGACTCGATCGTGCGCGGGAACACCCAGCGGGCGCTGATCCGCATGCTGCGCGAGGCAGGGGCCGCCGAGGTGCACGTGCGCATCTCCTCCCCGCCCGTGAAGTGGCCCTGCTTCTACGGCATCGACTTCGCCTCCCGCGCGGAGCTGATCGCCAACGGGCTCACGGCGGACGAGATCGGCCAGTCGCTCGGGGCGGACTCGCTCGGTTACATCTCGACCGACGGGATGATCGCCGCGACGGAGCAGCCGGCCTCGCAGCTCTGCGCCGCCTGCTTCACCGGCAAGTACCCGATCGAGCTGCCCACCGCGGACCAGCTCGGCAAGCACCTGCTCGAGCAGGCGGAGCTGCCCCTGGGGGCCCCGGAGGACGGCCTCAGGCAGGTCGCCGTCGGTGCCGGCGGGTCCACGGCGCTCGACCACCCCTGACCAGATCCCGGTGGTCGAGCCCGTCGACACCACCGGCCGACGACCGATGGTGGTTTCGACAAGCTCAACCACCGGCCGAGGAGCATCACGTGACGAACGAACCCCTGACCTACGCGGCGGCCGGTGTCGACACCGAGGCCGGTGACAAGGCCGTCGAGCTCATGAAGGACGCGGTGCGGCGCACCCACGGACCGGCCGTGCTGGGCGGCGTCGGCGGGTTCGCCGGCCTGTTCGACCTGTCGGCGGTGCGGCACTACCGGCGGCCGCTGCTGGCCACGTCGACCGACGGCGTGGGGACGAAGGTCGCGATCGCCCAGGCGCTCGACAAGCACGACACGATCGGCTTCGACCTCGTGGGCATGGTCGTGGACGACATCGTCGTGGTCGGTGCCGAGCCGCTGTTCATGACCGACTACATCGCCACGGGCAAGGTCGTGCCGGAGCGGGTCGCGGACATCGTCCGCGGCATCGCCGAGGCGTGCGAGGTCGCCGGGACGGCGCTGGTCGGCGGCGAGACCGCCGAGCACCCGGGCCTGCTCGAGCCGCACGAGTACGACGTGGCGGGCGCCGCCACGGGGATCGTCGAGGCGGACGCGGTGCTCGGTCCGGAGCGTGTGCGCGCGGGCGACGTGCTCGTCGCGATGGGGTCCAGCGGGCTGCACTCCAACGGCTACTCGCTGGTGCGGGCCGTCGTGAAGCACGCCGGCTGGTCCCTCGACCGGCACGTCGACGAGTTCGGCCGCACCCTCGGCGAGGAGCTGCTGGAGCCCACCCGGGTGTACGCCCGGGACGTGCTCGCGCTGGCGGCCGACGACGGCGCGCAGGTGCACGCGGTCACGCACGTCACGGGCGGGGGGCTCGCGTCGAACCTGGCCCGGGTGCTGCCCGCGGGGACGGTCGCGACGGTGGACCGCGGCTCGTGGGAGCTGCCGCCGGTGTTCCGGACGGTGCAGGAGCTCGGCGGCGTGCCGTGGCGCGACCTGGAGAACACGCTCAACCTCGGCGTCGGGATGGTCGCGGTCGTCGCGGCCGACGGCGTGGACTCCGCCCTGGCGACGCTCGCCGCACGGGGTGTGCCGGCGTGGGTGCTCGGTCACGTCGAGGACCTGGACCCCGCCGCCGCCCAGGAGGACCTGGTGTCGGGCACCAAGGGCGTGCAGGGCGGCGCCGTGCGACTGGCCGGCGACTACCGGTGATCCCGTGGCCCGCCTGACGCGGGCCGGGACGCGCGAAGGGCCGGACGGCATGCCGTCCGGCCCAACGCGTCGGAGATCAGAGGGAGCGCGTCAGCGCTCGTCGTCCCACGAGTTGTAACGATTGTCGTACTCGTCCCCGTCGGAGGAGTAGCGGTCCTCCGTGGCGACGTCGGTGCGACCACCCTCGCTGCCCTTGAGCTCTTGCTCGAGCGCGTGGTAGTTCGTCTCGGGGCTGTAGTACTTCAGCTCGCGAGCGACCTTAGTCTGCTTTGCCTTCTGACGGCCGCGGCCCATGGCTGAGACCCCCTCAACGTAGGAGCGGGGCTGGCGACGTCCCAGACGGCGGCCCCGTGCGTAAGTAGTCTGTTCAGATCCCAACGGTACATGCTCGCGCGCCATTCCCTCCACTCCGGAGCGGGGGGAGTGGGGTTCCGCACGGTCCGAACTGCCTTCTCGGACGCGGAACGTGTCCTGGATCACGATGGCGAGCCTCCGGCCGGCGGCTGGAAGGGGGCCGCCGGGCGGCCGCCGGTCGTCGGTGAGACCGGTACGTCCGGCTCGTCCGGGGATCTGAGATCCGTCAGGATTCATCCGGTCCTCAAGTCGCCTCAATCCCACTTTCTGCACACAATGGATGGGCGAGGCCGTGGGACCATTCGGGCGCCGCCCGGGACGGCCGCGCGCCAGGAGGTGCAGGGGATGTCGCTCCACGGTGAGTCCGAGGTTCTGCTGACGCCGGCCGAGGTGGCCAGCCTCTTCCGTGTCGACCCCAAGACGGTGACTCGGTGGGCCAAGGCCGGAAAGCTCTCGTCGATCCGCACCCTCGGTGGGCACCGGCGCTACAAGGAGTCCGAGGTGCGCGCGCTGCTCGGTGCCGCCTCCGAAGAGGCGACCCCGGACAAGTGACCTGCCGGCCGGCGGCCCGCCGCCGGCCGACCGGCATCCGGCGGGTGCGCAGCGTGCCACCGCGGCACCGGGTGCGGTCGAACGGCCCTCAGCGCCTCACGGCCCGGACGACGACGAACGTGGCGAGGGCGAGACCGGCGGCCACGGCGCCCAGGAGGATCTTGGCGTTCCGGCTCCGCCGCGGCTCGGCGTCCGGGAGGCCGCCCCCCGTGACGAACGACCCGACGTCGGCGGCCGCCTGCTTGGTCGACCGTGCGAGCTGGGATGCCTGGTAGGACGGCGAGAGCCGCGTGACGAGCTGGTCGAGGGTGTCCCCGAGCTCCGCGCGGCTGCGCGCGACCTCGGCCTCCAGCTCGTGCTTGGTGGGAGGGGGAGTGGCGTCCCCGGTCGTGGGCTCGCTCACCGCTTCATCCCCTTCTTGATCGTCTCGACGTCGTCCTTGACCCGGTCGACCGTCTCGGGGCGTCGGGCGACGCGCTTGAGCTGCGACACGGCGACCCACACCGCCAGCCCGGCGACGAGGACCAGGAAGACGCCGACGACGAGGGCCGAGAGCCAGAGCGGCCACACGACGTCGAGGCCGAGGATCCCGGCCCAGATGAGCACGCCCACGGCGTACAGGACGATGACGACCGCGACGCTGATCAGCCCGATGGCGATCCCTGACCGCTTCGCCTTGTCGGTGAGCTCCGCCTTCGCGAGCGCGATCTCCGCGCGCACGAGCCGGGTCGCCTGCTCCGAGAGCTGCTCCATGAGCCTGCCCATGGTGGGCGGCTGCTCGGCAGGCGGTGGTGTCCGCCCGTCGTCCCAGTCCGTCATCGGCTGCTCCGATCCCCTGTTCCGATGGTCTGTGCGATCCCACTCAACCCGTACCTGCTGGTCCAGGCAATTCCAGGCGGGATCGCGGGGCATCGGGGCGGGTCGCGCGGCGGCCTGGGAACGACGGAACCCCCGGGCCGCGAGGGCCCGGGGGTTCCGGTGGTGGCTCCGACCGGCGTCGATCCGGTGACCTTTCGATTTTCAGTCGAACGCTCTACCAACTGAGCTACAGAGCCATGACACGAACGCCCGGGCGCCGTTGCCGACGAACCGGGCGCTTCATGCGCGACCCTGACGGGACTTGAACCCGCGACCTCCGCCGTGACAGGGCGGCGCGCTAACCAACTGCGCTACAGGGCCAAGGCGGGGGGTGTTCTCCCTGCCGAGGGGCTCGTTTCGAGCCGAGAAGAAGCGTACCCCATGCCTGGCGGGATCCTGAAATCGGGTCCTGACCAGGGAGAACACCCCAGATTCGCGAGCCTGACGGCCCGCGGACGTACCCCCAACGGGATTCGAACCCGTGCTACCGCCGTGAAAGGGCGGGGTCCTAGGCCGCTAGACGATGGGGGCTGGACGTGCGCAAGCATACCGATCCCGCCGGGCGGGCGGGCGCCGTCGACCCGTGGCCGGGACCGTCCTGCCCGTGCGCGAGGATGGGCCCGTGGTGGAGATGACACGCGCCGACTTCGAGGACGCCGTCCGCGACGGCCTGGACCAGGTGCCTCCAGAGCTGGCCGCGATGATGGACAACGTCGTCGTGCTCGTGGAGGACGACGCGCCGGCCGACGACCCCGAGCTGCTCGGGCTCTACGAGGGAGTCCCCCTGACGGAGCGTGACCTGCACTGGGCCGCCGGGTCGCTCCCCGACCGGATCACCGTCTTCCGCAACCCGACGCTCGCCATCTGCGACGACCGCGACGACGTCGTCGAGGAGGTCGCGATCACCGTGGTGCACGAGATCGCGCACCACTTCGGGATCGACGACGAACGCCTGCACGAGCTCGGCTGGGCTTGACCGCGGGCCGGGCGGCCCAGGACGCACGAGAGCCCGCCGACCACGACGGGTCGGCGGGCTCTCGTCCGGGCGGGCGCCCGGGACGGCAGCGCCTCAGGTCAGCGGGGAGTACTCCCAGTGCCACGCCTCGGGCTTGCGCCCGTCGGCGCGCGCCCAGCCGGGGTTGTCCCATCCGAACTTCGGGGCGTTCTCGCGCAGCCACTCGTACTGCGCGGTGCCGAAGATGTCTACCCCTCCGCCAAGATCGACGGCGACACCCCACCCGTGGTTCGAGTACCCAGGGACGGCGGCGAGGTAGCCCTTCGACGCCTTGACCGCGACCTGTGACTCGTACGACCGGTAGGTGTCGTTGATCTCCAGGTGCGTGCCGAACTGAGCGCGGTACGCGGCGTCGAGCCGCTCGAGCTGCTCTGCCGCGTCCTTGCGAAGCTGCTCGCCGGCGGCGAACGACAACTCGTTCAGGTCGCCCGTGGACAACCGGCCGTTCTCGTAGCCCTCCGTGTCGTCGGCGTACTTCGCGAGGGCCGACGCGGCGCTACGGGCCGCCCGTACCTGGGCGCGCATGATCTCGGCGGGGGTGTCGGGGACGTCGGGGGCAGGCTCGATCTCCACCGTGGCCTGCTGGGACCGGTCGAGCAGGTTCGTCAGCGACTTCGTGGCCTCGGCCAGCTTCTGGCCCGACGCCGGCGCGGCGGCGACCGCCCCGGCGCCCGCGCCGGACCCGGTCGCGGCGTCGGCCGCGGCGAGCGCGCCGTCCTGGTCGGCCAGGAGCGTCGTGTGCACGATGGCGTCACCGACCGCCACCTCGTCGGCGACGGCCACCGCGTCGACGGCCGTGCCCTCCGCGGCGGCCGTGTTCGCGGCATTGTCACCGGTCGCAGTGGCGTCGGCCGGGGCCTCCTCCGCGGACTCCTCCTGCGGCGTCGTGGCGGTCGCGCCCTGGGCGGCGGCGGACGCCTTCCGCTCGTCCAGGGACTCCCGGTCGGCGGAGCGCGACGCCGCGGTCGTGATCGTCGACGCGGCCGACGCGGACCCCGACGACGCCTGCGCGGTCGCCTGTGCGGCGGTCTGGTCGGTCGACTGGTCGGCGACGAGCCCGCGCAGCCGTTCCGCCCGCTTGGCGATCTTCTCGCGCTGCTCGTCCGAGAGGGCAGCCGAGTCGTTCGCCACCGACGTGGCGCGCTCGAGCACTGCCTGCGCGTCGCTCACCGCGGCATCCGGCGTCGACACCTGCGACTGCACGAACGACGCGCCCTCGGCGGTGGTCGGCGTGTCCGTGGGGACGGGCGCCGCGGACGCGTCGCCCGAAGAGCTGCCGGCGGCGGCGCTCACACCCGTGGCCAGCCCGGTGGACAGGGCCATCACGGTGAGTGCGACGGGCACGCCGGCGCGGCGTCCGCGAAGACCGCGGCGCGCGCGACCCGCCGTCGCGGAGGTACGACGAGGCCCGGCGTCCGGGCGGTGGACGTCCCGGCGGCGCGGGAGCGGCGTGGACGCGGGGCGCGCGTCGCGCAGCTCGCCGCGGTCGGTGCCGTCGTGGTCGGCGGCGCCGTGCGGGGTACCGGCCGGAGCCGCGGGGTCGTGGTCAGGGGAGGTCAGATCGTCGTGCTGAGTCAAGGTCGGGGGTCCTCGGGGTGTCGGAAGCTCATTCCATCGTGGGCGGGCCGCGGGGGTGCTCCCGACCGTTCCCGAGAGCAAGGGGCACGAATCCCGTGCGGACCGCGCGCACGAGATGTGAAGGCCCGGACATCACGGGACGACGCCTCGGTGCATCCGGATGCTGGGACGCGGCGTCCCGCACGGCCGTGCGGCGGCCCGCCCGGCGCAGGGCGTCCCCAACACTGCTCGGATGAGCTCCGCACCCGTCACCGTGGCGATCCACCGCGCCGTCAGCCCGGACCGCGTTCCCGAGGTGACCGCGTGGGTGCAGGCCGGCGTGCGGCTGGCGAACCGCTGGGACGGCTTCCTCGGGTCCGGGTGGATCCGCGCGGCGGAGGGGGCGGGCGACTGGATCATGCTCTACCGCTTCGCCGACGCCGCGCGGCTGGAGGCCTGGGAGCGATCCGACCAGCGACTCCGGTGGCTCGCCGACGGCGAGGGCCTCGTCGAGGAGCGTCGCGTGGAGCGGCGCACCGGCATCGAGGGATGGTTCGAGCCGCCGGTGCGCCAGGACGAGCCCACCGGACCGCCGCTGCTGCCCGCCCCGCCGCGCTGGAAGCAGTCGGTCGCGATCTGGCTCGGGTTCTTCCCGGTCAACCTCGCGTTCACGGCGCTCGTCGGCTGGCTCGCCCCGCCGTTCGAGGAGCTGGATGTCGTGCTGCGGGTGCTCGCGTCGACGCTCGTGCTGACGCCGGTCATGTCGTTCTGGGTGCTCCCGTGGGTCACGGGCCGCCTGTCCGGCTGGTTGCACGCCACGTCCCGGCGGGCGTGACGGACGTTCACAGGGCCCGCCCAGCCGGACGTTCCTAGGCTGGGGGCATGCTGCCGCTCGCCGACTCCGACCTCGGGGACACCGCCGAGGCCACCGCCAGCCTCGCCGTCACCCTCGCCTGGGCGGTCGGTGCGCTGGTGGTCGCGTACGTCGTCGCCACCGTGGCGTCGGTCCTCATCCGACGCCTCGGGCGCCGCAACCCGCTGGTGCGGGACATGGGCGTGCGGATGCGGCGGCCCATGCGGGTCGTGCTCATGGTCGTCGCGTTCTGGATCGCGATGCACTTCACCGCCGACCAGCAGGAGCCGTGGTTCGACGCCGTGAGCCACGGCCTGCTGATCGCGACGATCATCTCGGTGGCGTGGCTCATCGGGTCGGTGGCGTTCGTCGTGGAGGACCGCACGCTCGCGCGGTTCAGCGGCGACCGGGTGGACGACAGGCACGCACGGCGGGTCCGCACGCAGGTCAACCTGGTCCGCCGGGTCACGGTCGCGGTCCTGGTGGTCTGCGCGATCGCGGCCGTGCTGCTCACGTTCCCGACGATGCAGACCGCGGGAGCGAGCATCCTGGCCTCGGCCGGCCTGCTCTCGATCGTGCTCGGCGTCGCGGCGCAGTCGTCGCTGGCGAACACGTTCGCCGGCATGCAGATCGCCTTCACCGACGCGATCCGCGTGGACGACGTCGTCGTCCTGAACGGCGAGTTCGGCCGGATCGAGGAGATCACGCTCACCTACGTCGTCGTGCACGCGTGGGACGACCGGCGGCTGATCCTGCCCTGCACCTACTTCACGACCACCCCGTTCGAGAACTGGACCCGACGCGCGGCCGACCTGCTCGGCACGGTGGAGATCGACCTCGACTTCCAGGTGCCGATGGGCGCGATGCGCACGGAGCTCGACCGGTTGCTGGACGCCTCGGCGCTGTGGGACCGGCGCACGGGCGTGCTCCAGGTGACCGACGCCGTAGGCGGGACCGTGCGGGTGCGGGCGCTCGTGAGCGCGGCCGACGCCCCGACGCTGTGGGACCTGCGCTGCTATGTGCGCGAGGGTCTCGTCGAGTGGTTGCAGCGCGAGGTCCCGGGCGCGCTGCCGCGCACCCGCTTCGAGGGCTCGGCGCCGGAGCGGCCGGGCGCGCTCGGCGGCCCCCCGGTCGACGACGGCGCCCCGGAGCCGGAGCGGGCCGAGGCCCAGGGCACGAAGGCGCCCGGGGGCAGCACCGAGGGCACCAAGGCGGGCAGGGGCGGCGCCAAGCCGGGTCGGGGTGCGCCGGCGGTCGTGCCGACGCGGTCTCCGGTGCTGCACCGCGACCTGCCGTCGCCCGTGCGCTCGAGCGTCCGCCCGGCGCCGCCACGCCCCGGGCGCGGGCGGGACCGCACGGTCGTGCTCGGCGCCGTCGAGGGGCCCGACACGCCGTCGAGGGACCGCGGGGACGCCGACGGTCCCGACGCGACGATGCTCCTTCCGGCGGTCGACACCGCGGGGGACGAGCAGGGCAGCACGGCCGAGCGGTCGGCCCTCTTCAGCGGCAGCGCGGAGGCGGAGGCGCGCTCCAAGCACTTCCACGGCCCGGGCAAGGACGTCATCGAGGAGCGCGAGCAGACGGCGCTGCTCCAGCTGGGGGATCTCGACGAGGACGACACCGCCGACACCGACGGCGCCGACACCGACGACGCCGACACCGACGACGAGGCCGCGGAGGCGTCGTCCGGCGGAGCGCGGAAGCGCGAGCGGCTGGCGCCGGACTCCGGTGAGGGAGGGCCCACCCACGGCGACGGCGGTCACGGTCGCGGCGACGGAGGGCACGGGAGCGACGGCGGCGACGGGTCGTAGCGTCGCTCGTCGCGACGCGGCCGACACGCGCCAGAGGTCGGCGATGCCCCCGGCTGGCGAACCACGGTCCGCGGCCCGGCGAAGCAGCGCGGCCCGCGTCAGTCCTCCGCGTCGAGCCAGACGGTCATCGGCCCCTCGGCGCGGTTCGCCCACGCGAAGTACGGCACGAGCTCCAGCGTGGCGTCCACCCACCGCGCGGGTCGCGCGGCGCGGTAGAGCCCGCCGTCGGCGTCGTCGGGCATCCGTCGCCGGGCGGGCAGCGAGACGCGCCCCATCCCGCCGAGCAGGTCCGCGTCGAACCGGTAGGCCGGCTCGGCGTCCAGCCCGACGCGGTAGAGCCACAGCGGTGCCTGGTTGTCGACGCCCTCCGCGCAGTAGACCACCGGTCCGCGCGTGACCGCGACCTTGCCGACGTCGGCGCGGACCCGGTTGTCAGCCTGGACCAGCGTGACGGTCATGTCGAGCTCGAGCTCGACGACCGTGCCCGGCGCCGAGACGTCCACGACGACGAAGCCGTCGCGGGCGGGCTGCTCGCACGCCGCCCCGTCGACGGTGAGCCGGTACGCGTGCGCGGACCACTGCGGGATCCGCACCCCGAGGCGGAGCTCTCGGCCCTCGGGGTTGGCCACGGCGAGCCGCACGCTGCCGCCCCACGGCAGGTCGGAGTCCTGGCTGATTCGGACGCCGCCGTCGAACGTCGCCTCGCTGGCGACGTACTGGGAGACGAGGATCGTGCCGTCGTCGGTGGCGGAGTAGACGTACTGGTCGACGGACGCCACCAGGCGCGCGACGTTGCTGGGGCAGCACGCGCAGCCGAACCAGTCCGCGCGGTGGGTCAGGACGTGCTCGCGGCCGGGGTTGGCGCGCCACGCCGGGTCGGCCTCGAGCGGGTTGACGTAGAAGAACTCCGTGCCGTCCTGCGACATGCCGCTGATCGCCGCGTTGAAGAGCTGGCGCTCGACGACGTCGCCGAACGCGCCGTCGGGCCGGTTGCGCAGCAGCTGGCGGCCGAGGAAGGCCATCCCGACGGAGGCGCACGTCTCGCCGTACACCGTGTCGTTGGGCAGGTCGTGGTCGGCGGTGAACCGCTCGCCGTGCTGGGCGGACCCGACGGCGCCCGTCACGTACATCCGCCGGTCGACGACGTTGCGCCACAGCCGCTCGGCGGCCTCGCGCAGTGCCGGGTCGCCGGTGAGCCGGCCGACGTGGGCCATCCCGGTGACGAGGTAGGCCAGGCGCACGGCGTGCCCGTCCGCCGTCGTCATGTCCGTGACGGGCTCCGCGGCCTGGTAGTAGGACCGGTCGAAGGCGTGCATCCCGTCGATGAGGGCACGGTCGGGGCCGTCCGCGGCGACCTGGCGGTCGAAGAACTCCGGGTCCTGCCCCCGCTCGGTGAGGAAGAAGTGTGCCAGCGCTAGGTAGCGCCGCTCGCCGGTGGCCTCGTGCAGCCGGGCGAGGGCGAGCTCGACCTCGGCGTGCCCGTCGTAGCCGCGGACCTGGCCCGGGCCGGTCCCGAAGGCGTGGTCCAGGCAGTCGCCCATGGCGACGGCGATCGCGAGCGCGCGCTCGTTGCCGGTCGCCGCGTGGTAGGCGACGAGGGCCTCGATGCCGTGACCCATCGTGTACAGCTCGTGGGACTCGCGCAGCCGCGCGAAACGGCGCTCGGGCGCCTCGATCTGGAAGAACGTGCACAGGTAGCCGTCGGGCTCCTGGGCCGCGCCGATCAGCTCGACGACGCCCTCGGTGAGTCGCAGGAGCTCGGCGTCGGGCCGGTAGCGCAGGGCGTAGGCGGCGGCCTCGAGCCACTTGTAGACGTCGGTGTCCTGGAAGACGTAGCCGGAGTGGCGGCCGCCGGCCCGGCCGGCGGCGATCTCGAAGTTCGCAAGGGCGTGGCTCGAGGAGTAGCTGGCCTCGTTGCCGCCCGGCTCGTGGGCGATCTCGACGTCGGCCTCGTCCGCCATGACCCGCCACTGGTAGGGCAGCACCTCCTCGACGACGAGGTCGCGGTAGCGCGACCAGAACGTCGAGGTGATCTCGATCGTGCGGAGCGCGGGGGCGGCGGCGGTGTCGGTCCGGACGGCGGTCATCGGACCTCCTGGTGGGCGGCGCGCTCGGCCAGCTCGGCGAGCACGACGGGCTCGTTCCGCTCGAACCGGCGGTAGGCGAGCATGGGCAGGATCCCGAGGGCGAAGACGATCGCCGGGAGCCACGCGAACGAGAACTGGATGGCGGCGAGTGCCGAGGCGGTCTGGGGCTGGTCGGCGACGTAGCCGGCGGCCTCCATGATCAGCGAGGGCAGGAACGCGCCGATGCCCGCGCCCATCTTGATGCAGAACGAGCTGCCGATGGCGGTGAGGAACCCGGAGGCGCGCACGCCGTTGCGCCACTCGCCGAAGTCCACGGTGTCCGCGACCATCGCGAAGAACAGGGCGCACGCGGTGCCGCTGCCGAGGCAGGCCAGGATCCACGACGTCATCAGCAGCGCCGGGTCGCCCGCGAACAGCGCGATGCCGACCTGGCCGAGTGCCGCGAGGGCGAACCCGAGGATGGTGCTCCCGGACTTCCCGAGGCGCTTGACGAGGAGGGGCACGGCCGCCATACCCGCGACCTGCACGATCGAGACCCCGTTGAACAGGGCGATCTGCCCGGTGCTGCCCTGGTTGTACTGGAAGAAGTACGGCAGCGTCGAGGTGCGCGCCGTGAGCCCGACCCAGAAGATGACGTTCGCGACGACGAGCAGCACCCAGGGCCAGTTGCCCCGCGCGGCCCGCAGGGAGCTGCGCACCGGGATGGGCGTGGTGCGCTCGACGTTCTGCTCGCGCATCGTCGCGAACGCCACGAGCAGCAGCACCAGGGCGACGAACGCGAAGATGCCGACGGCCAGCGACCAACCGGTCTGCGAGGTGGGCGACCCGCCGAGGAGCGTGACCAGCGGCAGGATGAACGTCACGGCGAGGAAGTTGCCGACGTTCCCCCCGACCATGCGGAAGGAGTTGGCGACCGTCCGCTCCTGCAGGTTCGACGTGAGGTTCGGCAGGACCGACGTGATCGGGGTGGACATCCCCGTGTACGCGATGCCCGCGAGGATGTAGACGACGGCCGCGTAGACGACCTTCGCGGTCCCGTCGAGCGGAGGCGTCGTGAACAGTAGCCAGACGAAGAACGAGAACGGCAGCGCCATCCACAGGAACCACGGCCGGCTCTGCCCCCACCGGCTGCGCGTGTGGTCGATGATGAAACCCCAGACCGGGGCGTCGAGCGCGTCGATGACGCGCGCGACCAGGAGGATCGTGCCCGCCGCCGCCATCGTCAGCCCGTACACCTCGGTGAAGTAGTACAGGGCATAGCTCGCGATGATGCAGTACAGCAGGTTGCCCGACAGGTCGGTGAACGAATAGGTCACCTTCCGGTAGAGCGGCATCTGCGCCGTCTCCTTCACGTCGACCGGCTCTGCCGGCCGTTCCGCGACACTCGCCGTCATGGCGTCCGTCTCCCTCTGGTACGTCGATGAACCGCCGTCCACGGTAGGAAGGTCAGGCGCTCGCCGGGAGGCACGCACATCCCACTTTGGTGTCTGATTCCGACCTCGGCGGCTCCGTGTGAGCGGTGCCACAGTCCCGACGGCGCGCTAAGGTGTCGGTATCCGACTCCGGCGCCGACGTGCGCCGGGCCACGCGGAGGCGCCCGTGTTCGAGATCTCCCTCGCCGACCCGATCTTCTTCTTCAAGGCCGGCGAGTTCACCGCACCGCCGGGCTGGCGGCACAAGCGGCTGCACCACGAGCGCGACTTCGAGATCTTCCTGGGTGTCACCGGGACGGTCCCGCTGCTCGTCGACGGCGTGCGGACCGACGTCGGGCCCGGGGACTGCGTCGTCACGCCACCGGGGGCGACCGTCGAGGGTGCCGCCGCGACGACCGAGGACGTCGCCTTCTACTGGCTGCACTTCTTCGCGCGGTGGCGCGAGCCGGGCGACGGTGCCGAGGGAGCGGCGGGGTCTGCGGCCGGCCGGGACGTCGCCCTGCCGGACCCGTACGCCGCCGAGCTCGAACGGGTGCGGGACGGCGAGTTCAGCCCCGCCCTCCATGACGTGTGCCTGCTCCCGCGCGCGTTCCGCCCGGCGCGGCCGCACCGCGCGGTGCTGGCGCTGCGGCAGGTGCTCGACACCGCGAACCGCTTCCGGTACACCCAGCGCGCGTGCGACTTCCTCACCGGCGCGCTGCTGGTCGAGCTCGGCGACGACTTCCTGCGTTCCCGGGCCGAGCGGGTCACGGCGCAGCCCGCCAGCACCGCGCCCGTGGCCGAGTGGATCCGCAGCCACATCTCGGCCGACCTGACCGTCGCCGCCGTGGCGCGCCGGTTCAAGGTCAACCCGGACTACCTCACGCGCACCTTCCGTGCGGAGCACGGCACCAACCTGCGCGACTACATCCTCGACCTCAAGATCGAGGCCGCGAAGGTGCTCCTGGTCCGCACCGACCTCCCGGTCGGGCAGGTCGCGCGCTTCTCCCACTTCCGCGACGGCCGCAACTTCCTCAAGCGGTTCCGCGAGCGCGCGGGGGTGACGCCGTCGGAGTTCCGGACGGCGTACGCCGCCACGCACCTGAACAACGACGTCATCGACCCGCGCATCCCGATCCCGCAGGCGGCGGAGGCTTTTCTCGCCACGGGGTCCGTGGCGCCGGAGGACGGGAGGAGCGCCGTCGCGCCCGAGTGGGCCCCCAGGGGCTCGAACCCTGAACCCGCGGATTAAAAGTCCGCTGCTCTGCCAGTTGAGCTAGAGGCCCGCCGTCGTCCACCCGAGGTGGGTGCGGCGGCTGCGCACAGCGTACGCGGGAGCGTGATCCGGGAGTGCACGACGTGGCTCCCGCGCCGTCGTCGCGCCGGGGACGTGCCTCGTCGAAGGTCACGATCAGGTCACGGGGGGCAACCTATCCAGGTCGCGGTGGCCGTGTCACGCGAGGTCTCACCCACCGGGAGATCTCGTCCCGATCGCGTCTCACCATTGCTTTTGCCCCCCGGGTCCTGTTTCGGTGGACGGGTTCGCCAGGACCGACGAGAGGAGCGCCCATGCTCACCGTGACCGACAACGCCCGCACCGCCGTCCAGGACCTCGCCCAGCAGGCGGGGGTGCCGTCCGAGGGAGGCCTGCGCATCGCGCAGTCCACCGGGCAGCCCGGAAACTTCGAGCTCGCGCTCGTCCCGGCGCCGCAGCCCGACGACCAGGTCGTCGACGAGGACGGCGCCACGCACGTCTTCGTCGAGGCACAGGCGGCACCCGCCCTCGACACCCTGACGCTCGACACCGACCCGGAGGCGCAGGGCCCGGGTTTCGTGCTCACGCCCCAGCCGTGACGACGAGGTAGGACGCTCGCGGGACCCGCGGGCGGCGCGTCGCGGGGCCACGGAGCCCCTCGCGTGACGCCCGGCGTACGACGACGACCGGTCGCGGAAGCTTCCGCGACCGGTCGTCGTGCGTCGGGGCAGGCCGTCGCGGCGGTCCGTTCGTCCACCCTGCCTCGGGACCGACCCGCGGGACCGACCCGCGGAGCGCGGGCCTGGTGCTCGGCCGCGAAGTAGGCCAGGGTGGCCATCGCACCGCGACCTGCGCGGCGCGCACCCGGAGGTGACCCGTGTCTTCCGACCCCGCTCGCACTGCCGAGCGCACCGCACGCCGAGCCCGCCGCAGCTCGGTGCTGCAGACGCTCGCCCGGTCGGGTTACGCCGCGTCCGGCGTCGTCCATCTGCTGCTCGGCTATCTCGCCGTGCGCCTGGCCTTCGGGTCGACGCCCGCCGGCAGCGCCGACCAGAACGGCGTGTTCCAGGAGCTGGCGAGCGCGCCCGGCGGCGCCGCGCTGCTGTGGGTCGTCGCCGTCGGCTTCGGGGCGCTGGCCCTGTGGCAGCTCCTCGAGGCGCTGCTCGGGGTGGCGGGTACCGACACCGCGAAGCAGGCCGGCGCGCGGGCCAAGGCCGCCGCGAAGGCCGTGCTCTACGGCGTGCTCGCCGCCACGGCCGGCCGGTACGCCCAGGGAGGCTCCTCCGGGGGTGGCACGCAGGAGAGCCTCACCGCGGACCTCATGAAGGCACCGGCCGGACGGTGGCTCGTCGCCGCCGTCGGGCTCGCCATCGTCGGCGTCGGCGTCTTTCACGTCGTCAAGGGGTGGCGCAAGAATTTCCTCGACGACCTGCGGGGCACGGGCGGCGGCGCCGTCGGCCAGGCGGTGGTGCGGCTCGGTCAGGTGGGCTACGAGGCCAAGGGGGTGGCGCTCGGCGTGCTCGGTGGCCTGTTCGTCGCGGCCGCCTGGACCTCGGACGCGCAGAAGGCCGGCGGCATCGACGACGCGCTGCGCGTCATCCGCGACCAGCCGTACGGGACAGTCCTGCTCGTCGCGACCGGTGTGGGGATCGCCGCCTACGGCGTCTACTCGTTCGCGCGCGCCCGGTACGCACGGCTCTGAGCGGCGCGGAACCTGGGCGCGACCGTCTCCGTGGCGTCGGCGGCCCCGCGATCAGGCGGGCGTGGCGGGCTCCACGATCCAGGTCGCGCCGAGCACGAGGCAGCCGAGCGTGACCAGCAGGAACGCGACCACCCACACCATCCCGGTGGTGCGCGTGAGCGCCGCGAGCTGGTCGGCGTCGGACCGTCGCGCGCGGCCGCGCGAACGCTGTGCCTGCAGCTCGAAGACCGGGCGGACGGAGCCGAGCAGCAGGAACCACGTCACGGCGTACGCGACGGCAGACTGAGCCGGGGGCTCCAGCCACCAGGAGACGGCGACCAGCGCCGCGCCGCTGACGAGCACCGACCACAGGCCGAACCAGTTGCGGATCTTGAGCAGCAGCAGCGCCAGCAGCAGCACGAGCAGCCACAGCAGCCCGACGGCGTAACCCTGCCGCAGCAACCACGCGGCACCCAGGCCGGTGAGCCCCGGCCCGACGTACCCGGCGAACGCGGTGACGATCATCCCGAAGCCGCGCGGCCGGCCCGCCGACACGGTCAGCCCGGAGGTGTCCGAGTGCAGCCGGATGCCGTCGAGCCGCCGGCCGGTGACCATCGCGGCGACGGCATGCGCGCCCTCGTGGGCGATCGTCACGACGTGCCGGGCGACGCGCCACACCGGCGTCACCAGCACGACGGCGAGCGCCGCCAGCCCGGCCGCGAGCACGACGGCCTGGGACGGCGGGTCGACCGGCGTGGTCGCGGCCGTCCAGATCTGTGCGATCACGTCGCCGGTGGTTGCGAGGAAGTCGTCCACGGCGGTCATTCCACCATGCGCGCCTGGGACCGGTCCGGCAGCCCGGATCGGATCGACGGCTGGAGCTGCTGCCAGGATCCGAGGCTGCCGGTCCGATCGCGCCGCCCGCAGCACGGTCGGGGGGCCCGTTGTCGACCCGGGCGCCCGTCATGAGACAATGGGACCGGAGGCTGCGCGGACCGCGCGCCCCGCGTCGTGGAGATCCCCCCGGATTGCGTGCGGCGGACCCCGACCCGACGTCCCTGACGTCCCCAGCCCGAGAGGCCCTCTTTCTTGACTACCTTTGCCGATTTCGGCCTGCCCGCCCCTGTCGTCCGCTCGCTCGCGGACCAGGGCATCACCACCCCCTTCCCCATCCAGACCGCGTCCCTCGGCGACACCCTCGCCGGCAAGGACGTGCTCGGCCGCGGCCGCACCGGCTCCGGCAAGACGCTCGCGTTCTCGCTGCCGGTCGTGACGCGGCTCGCGACGTCTGCGGCCAAGGCCGCCGCCGCGGGCAAGCCCCGCCGCCGGGCCGGCCGGCCCCGCGCGCTCGTCCTGTGCCCCACGCGCGAGCTCGCCAACCAGATCAACGCCACCATGGAACCGCTGGCGACCACGCTCGGCCTGAAGACCACGACGATCTTCGGCGGCGTCGCGCAGTCCCGACAGGTGACCGCGCTCGCCGGCGGCGTCGACGTCGTCATCGCCTGCCCGGGCCGCCTCGAGGACCTGCTGGGCCAGAAGCACCTGACCCTCGACGACGTCGAGATCACGGTGCTGGACGAGGCGGACCACATGGCCGACCTCGGGTTCCTGCCCGGCGTGAAGCGGATCATGGACCGCACCCCGGCCGTGGGCCAGCGCCTGCTGTTCTCCGCCACGCTGGACAACGGCGTCGACGTCCTCGTCAAGCGGTACCTGAAGAACCCGGTGACGCACTCGGTCGACGATGCCGCCGCCCCGCCGCCGCAGATGACGCACCACATCCTCGCCGTCTCCGACGCCGACGCGAAGAAGGACGTCGTGCACGCGCTCGCGTCGGGCACCGGCCGCCGCGTGCTGTTCACGCGGACCAAGCACCAGGCGAAGAAGCTCGCCAAGCAGCTGACGGGCGCGGGCGTGCCCGCCGTCGACCTGCACGGCAACCTCGGGCAGGGCGCCCGCGAGCGCAACCTCGCGGCGTTCTCCTCCGGCGAGGTCAAGGTCCTCGTCGCCACGGACATCGCCGCGCGCGGCATCCACGTGGACGACGTCGAGCTCGTCGTGCACGTCGACCCGCCGGCCGAGCACAAGGCGTACCTGCACCGGTCCGGCCGCACCGCGCGCGCCGGTTCGGGCGGCGACGTCGTCACGGTGATGCTGCCGGAGCAGCGCGGCGACGTCCGCGACCTGACCCGCAAGGCGAAGATCTCCGCGAGCCCGCAGCCGGTGGCGCCGGGCGACGCGACCGTCGCCGCGCTCGTCGGCGAGGTCGCGCCGTACGTCAAGCCGGCGCCGGCTCCCGCGCCGCAGCAGCCGTCGAGGAAGGGCGGCCAGTCCCGGTCGCGCGCGCCGCAGAAGCAGGGTGCGCAGCGCCAGGGCGCCTCGTCGCAGGGCACGCAGCAGTCGGGCCACCGGCCCGCCGCAGCCGCGGGCGACGGCGCAGCACGACCGGCCCGCCGGCGTCGTCGCGGCGGCCGCGGCCGCGGCCCGCGCGCGGGGGTCTGAGCGTCGCCGTAGGCACCGACGCGCGCCGGAACACGGGCGCGGTTTCGCCGGTTGTGGTCCACGGAGGTGTCAGATGACGTACGAAGTCACGAAGTCCGACGAGCAGTGGCAGGTCGAGCTCGACCCGCAGGAGTTCGCCGTCCTGCGCCAGGCCGGCACGGAGCGGGCCTGGACGGGTGAGCTGCTCGACGAGAAGCGCGTCGGCGTGTACCGCTGTCGGGCGTGCAGCAACGAGCTGTTCCGCTCGGACACGAAGTTCGACTCGCACTGCGGGTGGCCGTCGTTCTACACGCCGCTCGCCGGCGACGCGGTCGAGCTGCTCGAGGACCGGTCCCACGGGATGGTCCGTACCGAGGTGCGGTGCGCGCGCTGCGGGTCGCACCTGGGGCACGTCTTCGACGACGCGCCGCAGACGCCCACCGGCGACCGGTTCTGCATGAACTCGCTCAGCCTGACGTTCGAGCCGGCCGAAGGCTGACCGCGGCAGGCCGTCGGCACGAGGATGGCGAGAGTCCGACCCCGGACTCTCGCCATCTCCGTACCCACGGCGGGACGTGGGTCCGCACGGCTAGGGTCGACGGGTGACCGAACCCGTGCCCGAGTCCCTGCTCCACGACCTCACGGGGTCCCGGACCGCCCCGGCGCCCGCCCCCGACCGGCTCGTGAACCTGCGCGACGTCGCGACCGCGTCGCCCGCGCTGCGACCCGGCGTGCTGCTGCGCTCGGACGCGCCGCGGGCCGGAGACACCCCGCCCGCCGGCGTCGCGTGGCCGCCGCACACCGTGCTCGACCTGCGGGACCCGGGGGAGAGCCGCGAGGCGCACCCGCTCGCCGACGTGGCGCGCGTCGTCCCGCTCCCGGTGCTCGACGGCGCCGCGACCGGCGCGGCGGGCGCCCCGGCGGCGGTCCCCGGTCTCGGGGTGCTGTACCTGCAGATGCTCGACGGCGCCGGCGCGGGCCACCTGGTCGAGGGGGTCGGCCTGGTCGCGACCGGGGACGCCCCGACGCTGGTGCACTGCACGGCCGGGAAGGACCGCACCGGAGTGCTGGTGGCGCTCGTCCTGGCTCTCGCCGGCATCGAGCGGGCCGCGATCGTCGCGGACTACGAAAGGACCGGCCCGAACATGGGCGGGGTGCTGGCCCGCGCCGCCGTCACCGCGCGGCTGTCGGTGCCGGACGCGCACGTGCTCGCCGCGCTGCCGCCGGAGCTGGTCACCGCACCGGGCTGGGCGATCGAGGCCGTGCTGGACCACCTCGAGGACCACGACGGCGGGGCTGAGGGCTGGTACCTGGCGCACGGCGGCGAGACCGGCACGATCGAGGCGCTGCGCCGACGGCTCCTCGTTGGTTGAGCCCGTCGACACGCTGGTCGAGCCCGTCGAAACCCGGTTCCGACAGGCTCGACCACCGATGGGGGCGGTCAGGAGTTCTTGTCGCGCCAGCTCACGACGTCGTCGGAGTACCGGTGCAGGAGGCTCGCGAGCTGCGCGACGTCGGCCTCGTCCCAGTCGTCGAAGGCCTGCTGGTACATCTCGACCCGGCGGCCACGCGCCTTGGCGAAGCGGGCGGCGCCGTCCGTGGTGAGCGTGATCCGCTGCCCGCGGGTGTCCTCGGGGTCGACCTCGCGGTGCACCAGGCCGAGCTCGACGAGCCGGCTGAGCTGACGCGAGACCGTGGCCCGGCCGACGCCGAAGTGCGCCGCCAGGTCGGAGCCGCGGATCCCCGGGTGGGAGTCGATGTGCGCGAGCAGCGGGTACGCCGACGCCTCGAGCTCGGGGTGCAACCGCCGGGCCGTCTGCGCGGCGGAGGACTGGGCCCGTCGGATGAGGACGCGGATCTCGCGCTCCAGCGCACCGAACGGGTCGGTGGCCGGGTCGGGCGTGGTCGGCGTCGTGGCTGCCTCGTGCATGCGCCCATCATGCGGCTCGGCGGGCCCGAGCGGGAGTGCCCGGGGGCATCGATCTCGTCACGATCCGGGTGAAATACCGCGGCGAAGGCCCGTGGGCGCGCCGGATAGCGCTCGCCACGGGCCTTTCGCGGAGATCGTGCGGGTCGTGCGTCCGGATCAGGCGACCTGCGCCTGCTCCTCGCGCTGCTCGTCGAGCACCTGCTCGATGCCGGAGCGCTGGCCGAGCGGGATCTCCTTGATGAACAGGACGGCGATCAACGAGATCACCGCCATCGGCACCGCGTACAGGAAGATCGTCGTGATCCCGTCCGAGTACGCGGACTCGATGACGCCGCGGACAGCGTCCGGCAGCGCGGAGAGGTCGGAGGGGATCGCGCCGCTCTCGCCGCCCATCGCCGAGGCAGGGACGCCGAGCTCGGCGAGCCCCGTGGTCAGGTCCGTCTTGATCTTCGCGGCCATCACCGCGCCCAGCGCGGAGACGCCGATGGCGCCGCCGAGCGACCGGAAGAACGCGACGCCGGAGGTGCCGGCGCCCATCTCGTGCACGTCGAGGGTGTTCTGGGTGGCGAGCACCAGGTTCTGCATGAGCGCACCTACGGAGAGGCCCAGGCCGAACAGGTACACGGAGATGAGCACGAAGCTGGTGTCGACCTCGATCGTGGACAGGCCGAACAGCGAGAGCGTCAGCACCGCGGCGCCGCTGACCATGATGGCCTTGTAGCGACCCGTGTTCGAGATGATGCGGCCGAGCACCAGGCCGGCGAGCATCGTGCCGACGACCATGGGGATGGTGAGCAGGCCCGACTCCGTGGGCGTCTTGCCCCGCGCGAGCTGGAAGTACTGGCTGAGGAACACGGCCGTGCCGAACATCGCGACGCCCACCGAGGCCGATCCGACGACCGCGAGGACGAAGGTGCGGTTCTTGAACAGGTGCAGCGGGATGATCGGCTCCGCGGCCGCCCGCTCGACGAGGCCCGCGGCCAGGAGCGCGACGACGGCGCCGCCGACCATCGCGCCGGTCTGCCACGACGCCCACTCGAACTGGTCGCCCGCGAACGTGACCCACAGCAGCAGCAGCGCGACCGCGACCGCGATGAGGACGGCGCCCGCGTAGTCGATCTTGACGACGCGCTTGTCGCGCGCCGGCAGGTGCAGCGTCTTCTGCAGCACCACGAACGCGGCGACCGCGAACGGGACGCCGACGAAGAACGTCCAGCGCCAGCCGAGGGCGGAGTCGGTGATCACGCCGCCGAGCAGCGGGCCGCCGATCTGGGCGACGGCCATGACGCCGCCCATGAGGCCCATGTACTTGCCGCGCTCGCGCGGGCTGATGATGTCGGCCATGAGCACGGTCGCCAGGGCGGTGAGGCCGCCGGCCCCGATGCCCTGCAGGGCGCGGAAGCCGATGAGCATCTCGATGTTCTGCGACAGACCGGCAGCCGCCGCGGAGACGACCGTGACGGCCAGCGCGACCTGCATGAGGACCTTGCGGTTCGTGAGGTCGGCGAGCTTGCCCCACAGGGGGGTCGAGATCGTCATCGTCAGCAGCATGGCCGTGACGACCCAGGTGTAGGAGTGCTGGGACCCGTGCAGCTCGGCGACGATCTGGGGCAGCGACGTGGACACGATGGTCGTCGCGAGCAGCGAGACGAAGACGCCGAGCATGATGCCCGAGAGGGCCTCGAGCACCTCACGGCGGGTCATGGCGGGGGCGGGTGGAGCGGCGGTGCCCGCTGCGGCGGGCACCCCCGTGGTGGGCTGGCTCATGGGGTGGGGCTCTCCTCGTGCGCGGCTGCGCGGTCGTGATTCGTGGTGAGGGCGGCCGCGACGCTGCGGATCCGGGAGGTGGCGTCCGCGAGGTCCTTCTCCGTCCAGTCGGAGAAGGACTCGGAGACGAGGTCGTCGATGCGGCGGAAGGACTCCTCCGCGAAGTCGCGGCCGGCGTCCGTGAGCTCGAGAGTGCGGGCGCGCCGGTCGTCGTCGTCGATCGTGCGGCGGACGAGTCCGGCGTCGACGAGGGCGCTGACCTGGCGGCTCGCGACCGAGACGTCGACGCGCAGCTTCGCGGCGACGTCGCCGAGCTGGACGCGTCCGCACCGGGTGAGCAGGTGCAGGGCGCCGAGCCCTGCCCGGGGGAGGTCCAGGTCGCGGGCCACCCGCATGGCGGCCTCGCGCTGCGCGCGGGACAGGTCCTCGAGCGACTGCACCAGCTCTCGGGCGGCGGCGCGGGGGACGGGCATGGCGAGGCCTTCGTTCAGGGATGAGGTGGCCCGGGCCGACGGCTCGGGCGGCGCGACCCGATGGGCCGACTGTTGCTTGCAGAGTGCAACTTAACCCTGATGCTTGCAGCAAGCAAGTGTCCAGGTGAGAGGATGCGTGCATCGGCCTCCGGGACCTCGACCGGGTCTCGACAGGATCGACCGGCGGCGGCATCGGGTCTCGACAGGCTCGACCGGCGGCGGCATCGGGTCTCGAAAGGCTCGACCGGCGGCGGCATCGGGTCTCGACAGGCTCGACCGGCGGTAGAACCACGCAGCCCTCGACCGGCGGTGGGACGGCGCCCGGCGGGCGCCGCGCGTCAGCCGCGGTGGTAGGCGTCGCCGGACATGTCCTCCAGCTCGATGCCCTTCGTCTCCGGGATCTTGCCGAGCACGAAGAAGAACGACAGTGCCGCGAAGATCGCGTACATCAGGTACGGGACGGTCGGGCCGAAGGTGTCGAGCATCGGGGGGAACGTCAGCGTGATGGTGAAGTTCGCGATCCAGTTCGCCGCGGCGCCGACGCCGAGCGCCGCCGCCCGGATCCGGTTCGGGAACATCTCGCCCAGGAGCACCCACATCAGCGGGCCCCACGTGGCGCCGAAGAAGACGACGAACCCGTTGGCGGAGACGAGCGCGACGATGTCCCACGGCGCGCCCAGCGTGATGTCCTCGCCGCTGCCCGTGGCCTGCGTGAACGCGACCGCCATCAGGCCGAGCGTCACGGTCATGCCCGCCGAGCCGATGAGGAGCAGCAGGCGCCGGCCCACCTTGTCGATGAGGGCGATGGCGATGAACGTCACGGCGACGTTGGTGACCGCTGTGATCGTCGAGACGAGGAACGCCTGCGACTCGTCGAAGCCGACGGCCTGCCAGAGCGTGGTCGAGTAGTAGAAGATCACGTTGATCCCCACGAACTGCTGGAAGATCGCCATGACGATGCCGACCCACACGATCGGCTTGAGGCCGAGGCGGTCGCCCTTCAGGCTGCCCTGCTCGGCGTTCTTCTCGTCCACCTCGATGGAGCGGTGGATCTCGGAGATCCGCTCGTCGACGTCCTCCTCGGGGCCGAGCACCGACGACAAGACCCGGCGCGCGTCGTCGTCCTGCCCCTTGGTCACCAGATAGCGCGGCGACTCGGGCATTCGTGCCGCGAGGATCCCGTACACGGCGGCCGGGACCACCGCGACGATGAACATCCAGCGCCACGCCTCCCAGCCGAGCCACAGCTCGTTCGCGGCGCCGCCGGCCGCCGTGGCCAGGATCTGGTCGGACAGCAGGGCGGTGAAGATACCCACCGTGATGGCGAGCTGCTGCAGCGAGCCGAGGCGTCCGCGCATCACGGCCGGGGCGATCTCGGCGATGTACGCGGGGGCGATGACCGAGGCGATGCCGATGCCGATGCCGGCCATGAACCGCCACACCGCGAGGTCCCAGGCGCTCCACGCGATCGCCGACAGGATCGACGAGACGAAGAACAGGACCGCGCCGAGCACCATGACGTTGGTGCGGCCCCAGCGGTCGGCGAGCTTGCCACCGGACCAGGCGCCGAGGGCGCAGCCGAGGAGGGCGATCGCCACCACGAGGCCGGTGACCGTCGAGTTGAGCTCGAACTGACCCTCGATCGCGTCGACCGCGCCGTTGATGACCGACGAGTCGAAGCCGAAGAGGAAGCCGCCGACGGCCGCCGCGAAGGCGAGGGCCGTGGCCTTCCGGTGCGCGCTGTGCGCCTCCGCCGACGCCGGAGCCTGGCTCGTCATGATCGTCCTCGATTCTGCACGTGGGGCGTTCGTTCTCGATGCTAGGTCCGACGTCGCTGGTCGGCGCGGCGGGGAATCCTGGACGGGGTCGGAGGGGCGGGTCGGAGGGACATGTCGGCGGGTGGGGGAGGCCTCGGCGAGACCCGGGCCGGGGCCACGGGGGGTTCGTCCGTCGGCGGGCGCGGGGTGACACTGGGCGGGTGAACGACGCTCCGGAGCCCCGCAGGCACCGCCGGCCGGCGATGCTCGACCCGCGCGACGCCGACCAGCTTCCCGGCTCGCTCGACCCTGCCCTGCGCGACGAGGTCGCGCACACGACGGCACGCGCCGTCGTGCACCGGGCGCGAGCTTCCGAGGACCCCCAGGTCGTGGACCGGCTGGTGCGGCTGGTCGAGCGGGAGGGGCTCGACGTGGTCGCGGGTCTCTGGTCGGACGCGGCGCCAGGCACGCTGCCCGGTGCGCTGTGGAGGCTCTACGTCCTGCGCGAGTGGGTGCGGCGCGACCCCCGCACCGTCACGCTGCGGTACCGCCTCGGCGTCGACGCCGCGCCCGTGCACGAGGCCGTCGCCGGCGTGCCCCGCCCGCCGTCCCCCGACGACGTGCGGACCCTCGCCGACGACGTCCTGTCCGGCGTGTACGCGGGTGACCTGGCCGTGGCCCTGGAGCGTGCGGCGTCGTTCTGCAGGATCCTTGCCACGGGCGCGGCGTTCGACGCCGACGCCCGCGAGGTGGCCGACCCGCAGGGCGCCCAACGGATGACGCGCGGTGCCTCGGACCTGCTGCGCACGGCCGAGGAGCTGGAGCGCGCGGCGGGTTCCTGGCGCGCCGGAGCTCTCGACTGAGACGGAGGTGCAGCAGAGGGTGGGGGTCGAGGGACGAGGCACCCGCCCGGCGCGGAACCGCAGGTTCGGTCGATGAGGGCTCGACCGAAGGACGGGTTTTTCCGGTGTGAACAGGGCGTTCGAACCGGGCCGGTCGTGGGGTCTACGATGGGCGGGCGACGTCGGGCCGCGGTAGCCCCGGGCTCCATCTTCAGCCGCTACGAGCGGCCACGCGCCGAGAGGCGCTCCCGGTCCGGCGTCGCTCACCACCAGCACCGACGTGAGCGGGGCGCGGGCGTGAGTTCACCGCATGTTCAACTGGTCGTGCGGTCCGGGCCACCCCTAGTCTGTGAACGTCTCAGCGTCCACGACCACAGGAGCCTCACGTGCGCCTGCGCCTGACACCGCGCGACACCACCTACTTCGATCTGCTGGCCGCGCTCGCGCAGCACAACGTGACCGGAGCCTCCCTGCTGGCGGAGCTGCTCGGCGCGTCGCGCCCGGAGCGGGACGCCATCGCCCAGCGCCTCGTGGAGGCCGAGCACGTCGCCGACGACGCCACGCACTCGATCATGCGGCGCCTCAACCAGACGTTCGTCACCCCGTTCGACCGGGACGACATCTACGGGCTCGCCTCCGCCCTCGACGACTGCATGGACGCCATGGAGGAGGCCGGCGACCTCATCGTCCTGTACAAGGTCGAGGAGCTCCCGCTGCGGGTGTCCGAGCAGGTCCAGGTGCTGCAGCGCTGCGCCGAGCTGACCGCCGAGGCGATGCCGCGGCTGCGGTCGATGGACAAGCTGTCCGACTACTGGGTCGAGATCAACCGCCTCGAGAACCAGGGCGACAAGCTGCACCGCAAGCTCATCGCGCAGCTCTTCGACGAAGTGACCGACCCGGTGCTCCTCATGAAGCTCAAGGAGATCGTCGACATGCTGGAGGAGGCGGCGGACGCCTTCGAGCGGGTCGCGAACATGGTCGAGACCATCGCCCTCAAGGAGTCCTGACGGATGGAGGCGGCTCTCGTCGTCCTCGTCGTCGCCATCGCGCTCGGCTTCGACTACACGAACGGGTTCCACGACGCGGCCAACGCGATCGCGACGTCGGTGTCCACGCGGGCCCTGACCCCGCGCGTGGCGCTGGGCATGGCCGCGGTGATGAACTTCGTCGGCGCCCTGCTGGGCACGGAGGTCGCGGAGACGATCGCGACGTCGATCGTCGACCTGCAGGACGCGTCCAACCACACGGCGCTCGTCGTCGTGCTCTGCGCGCTCCTCGGTGCGATCGCGTGGAACCTCATCACCTGGTGGTTCGGCCTGCCGTCGTCGTCGACGCACTCGCTGATCGGCGGACTTGTGGGAGCCGGCCTCGCGGGCGGGCTGCCGATCTACGGCGAGGCGATCGTCGACAAGGTCGTCCTCCCGATGATCTTCTCCCCGCTGATCGGCTTCGTCGGCGCGTACCTCGTCATGGTCGCGGTGCTGTGGATCTTCAAGAGCTCGGCGCCGTCCCGGGTGACGCGCCGCTTCCGCCTCGCGCAGACCGCGTCGGCCGCGGCCATGGCGCTCGGCCACGGCCTGCAGGACGCGCAGAAGACGATGGGCGTCATCTACATGGCGCTCGTGACGGTCGGCTGGGCGGCCGCCGACGGCACCATCCCGCTGTGGGTGAAGCTCGCCGCCGCCACCGCGATCTCGCTCGGCACGTACTCCGGCGGCTGGCGGATCATGCGCACGCTCGGGCGGCGCATCATCGAGCTCGACCCGGCGCGCGGCTTCGTCGCCGAGTCAGTCTCCGCGCTGATCCTCTACGCGAACGCGTTCATCCTGCACGCGCCCGTCTCGACGACGCACACCATCACCTCGGCGATCATGGGCGTCGGCGCCACGCGCCGGCTGTCCGCCGTGCGGTGGGGCGTGGCGAAGAACATCGGCGTCGCCTGGATCCTCACCATCCCCATGGCCGCGCTCGTCGCCGCCGTCATGACCTGGATCCTGCACCCGCTGCTCGGCTGAGTCGTTGTGAGCATGATCGTGGCCCACTTTCCGTCCCGAAAGTGGGCCACGATCATGCTCACAACGCCTTCTGGGACGCCGGAGGGTCAGAATACGGGCGGGGTGACCTTTTCGACGGCGACCACCCGCGGGCCCTTCGCGGTGGCCGCGGCGTGCGCGACGAGCATCTCGCCGGGCTCGAGGAACGGGTCGCGCTGCGGGAGCACGTTCGCGACCGTGCGGCGCGAGTGCTGGCCCAGCACGTCCAGCACCGTGGGCAGCACCGGCCGGTGCGTGCACAGCACCGACGACCGGCCCGACTCGAGCAGCTCGCGCACGGTGGCGGCCACCCGGGCGGGGGAGCGCTCGTGCTGCGCCTCGCCGAGGTTGTCGCTGTACTCGGGCCGCAGGCCCGCCGCGCGCACGTAGGGGTCGATGGTCGTGGCGCACCGCTCCCACCGGCTGGACACCGCCAGGTCGACGCCGAAGGCCGACAGCACGGGGACGGCCGCGGCCGCCTGCCCGTGCCCGAGCGGCGTGAGCGGCCGGCCCTGCTCCGACCCGTGCCAGTCGCCGCGGGCCACGGCCTTGCCGTGCCGCACGACGACGACCACGTGCGTCTCCAGGCGCCCGGCGCCGTGCGCCTCGACGAGCGCGTCCAGCGGGCCCTGGTCGGCGTCGCGGGTCAGCCGGCGGGCGGCCTCGTCGACGTCGAGCCAGGCTTGCTTGTCCACCTCCGCCCGGGACGGCGGCGCGACGGGGTGCCGGGCGGCCAGCGGGCGGGCGTCGGGCTGCGGGCGCGCCCGTCGCGCCGCCCAGTAGTGCACACGCTTCACCCGGCCCTCCGGCGTGAGGTATTGCAGGCCCGGCAGCGGCAGCCCGAGCACGACGGGCTTGCCGGTCTCCTCCGCGACCTCTCGTGCGGCGGCGGCCTGGAGCGACTCGCCGGGCTCGAGCTTGCCCTTCGGCCACGACCAGTCGTCGTACCGGGGCCGGTGGACGAGCTGCACCTGCAGCCGCTCGCCGCGCACGCGCCAGACGAGGGCGCCGGCGCTCTCGATCACCGGCGCGTGGCTGAGCGACGTCGCCCCGAGGGCGTCGACGAGCGGCGAAGCGGTCGCCGTGACCGCCCGCCGCGTCTGCCCCGACCTCACCGCACCCGCTCCGGCCGGCGCCGGTGGTGGGTCACGAGTCTCGCCTGGAGGTCCTCGAGCGGCTCGCCGTCCGGCCCGACGCTGTGCCGGGTCCAGGCGCCGTCGGGGCCCAGGTGCCAGCTCGAGGTCTCGTCCGACATCGACCGGTCGACGAGGTCGAGCAGCTCCGCCACCTGCGCGTCGTCGGCGATGCGCACCAGCGCCTCGACGCGCCGGTCGAGGTTGCGGTGCATGAGGTCGGCCGAGCCGATGAAGACCTCCGGCCCGGACTCCGGACCCTCGTGGATCGCGGGGCCGACGGAGTTCGCGAACGCGAAGATGCGCGAGTGCTCGAGGAACCGGCCGAGGATGGAGCGGACCCGGATGTTCTCGCTCAGGCCGGGGACGCCGGGCCGCAGCGCGCAGATGCCCCGCACCACGAGGTCGACCTTCGCCCCGGCCTGCGACGCCCGGTACAGGGCGTCGATCGTGGCCTCGTCGACGGCGGAGTTGACCTTGATCTTCACCCAAGCCTCGTGGCCCGCCCGGGCCGCGGCCGCCTCGCGGTCGATCCGCTCGATGAGCCCGCTGCGCACGCTGCGCGGGGCGACCAGCAGCCGGTGGAACCGCGACTGCGGCGCGTAGCCGGAGAGCTGGTTGAACAACCGGGTGAGGTCCTGGCCCACGTCGCGGTCGCAGGTGAGGAGCCCGTGGTCGGTGTAGATCCGCGCCGTCTTCGGGTGGTAGTTGCCGGTGCCGATGTGGCAGTAGCGGCGCAGCCCGTCGGACTCCTGGCGCACGACGAGCGACAGCTTGCTGTGCGTCTTGAGCCCGACGATCCCGTAGACGACGTGCACGCCCGCCTCTTCGAGCTTGCGCGCCCAGGAGATGTTGGCCTGCTCGTCGAAGCGGGCCTTGATCTCCACCAGGGCCAGCACCTGCTTGCCCGCCTCGGCGGCGTCGATCAGGGCGTCCACGATCGGGGAGTCGCCCGACGTGCGGTACAGCGTCTGCTTGATCGCGAGGACCGCCGGGTCGGCGGCGGCCTGCTCCAGGAATGTCTGCACCGACGTGGAGAACGAGTCGTACGGGTGGTGCAGCAGGATGTCGCGCTCGCGGATGGCGGCGAAGACGTTGCGCGGCGTGGCCGACTCGACCTCCGCGAGCTGGCGGTGCGTGGTCGGGACGAACGGCGGGTAGTGCAGGGCGGAGCGCTCGATGTCGGCGATGACGTTGAGGCCGGTGAGGTCGAGCGGGGCGGGCAGCTCGTAGACCTCCGCCTCGAGGACGTCGAGCTCGCGCACCAGCAGGTCGCGGATGCGCGGCGAGATGCCGGTCGCCAGCTCGAGCCGCACCGGCGGGCCGAAGCGGCGGCGCAGCAGCTCCTTCTCCATCGCCTGCAGCAGGTTCTCGGCGTCGTCCTCCTCGACCTCCACGTCCTCGTTGCGGGTGACGCGGAACGTGTGGTGCTCGCGCACCTCCATGCCGGGGAAGAGGTGGTCGAGGTGCTGTGCGATGACCTCCTCCAGCGGGACGAACGACGTCTGCGTGCCGCCCTTCTGCGTGGGTGTCGGGGCGCTGGGCCGGCCGCGGTCGTCGACGGCGATGAACCGCGGCAGCAGCGGCGGCACCTTGACGCGTGCGAAGTGCTCCTTGCCGGTGAGCGGGTTGGCGACCACGACGGCGAGGTTGAGCGACAGCCCGGAGATGTACGGGAACGGGTGCGCCGGGTCGACGGCGAGCGGCGTGAGGACGGGGAAGATCTGCTTGCGGAAGAACTTGTGCAGCCGCTCCTGCTCGCGCTGCTCCAGCTCGTCCCAGTGCACGATGGTGATGGCCTCGGCCGCGAGCGCCGGCTGCACGTCGGAGCGGAAGACCGTCGCGTGCCGCTCCATGAGCTCGTGCGCCCGCTCGCCGATGACCTCCAGCACCTGCCGGGGGCTCATGCCCGACGCCGCGGTGACGGCGATGCCGGTGGCGATGCGCCGCTTGAGGCCGGCCACCCGCACCATGAAGAACTCGTCCAGGTTCGACGCGAAGATCGCCAGGAACCGGACCCGTTCCAGCAGGGGGAGCGTGGTGTCCTCCGCGAGCTCCAGCACCCGCTCGTTGAACGCCAGCCAGCTCAGCTCCCGCTCCGCGAACCGGTCGGCGGGCAGGGGTTCGAGGGCCTCGGCCTCGACCGCGAGCGCCGCGGGGCCGGGTTCCGGTTCCTCCGCGATGTGCTCCGCGATGTGTGCCGCGAGCTGCGGGTCCATCGACCTCGGTGTCGTCGACCGCGCCGAGGTGGGGGCCGTCGTCCGCGTCCGGGTGTCGGTCACCTCGGCCGGGGCCGTGGTGGCCGCGAACCGGCCGCGGCCGTCGCGGGTGCGGGGCGAGCGGGGGCGAGGCGCAGTCATGTGCCCATCGTGGCACCGATGGGTGAACAGCGGGCGACGAGCATCCCTCGCGGACTCCGGCCCGCCGGGCGCGTCGGGGGGCGCCTCACCGCGACGCGCGGGTCAGGACGCGACGGGCGCGTACTGCACGTCGACCGCGGCCTGCTCGAAGCCCGCGCCGGCGTAGGTGGCGCGCGCCGCCGTGTTGTCGCCGTCGACGTACAGCACCGCGCGGTCGCACCCGGAGCCCGCGAGGTGTGCCAGCGCGTGGGCGGTCAGCATGCGGCCGAGCCCGCGACCCTGGGCGGTCGGGTCGACGCCCACGGCGTAGATCTCGCCGTCCCGGGCTGCGCCGGGCCCGGCCGGCTCGATCTTCGTCCACAGGTACGCCACCGGGTCGCCGGGGTGGTGGCCGCCGGAGCGCTGGTCGCCGGGTTCGCCGCCGGGGCCGGCCGCGTCCGTCGTCTCGACGAGGAAGAAGCCGGCCGGGTCGAACCACGGCTCGCGCTGGCGGTCGCGCAGGTCGGCCACCGTGAGGCGGCCCTGCTCGGGGTGGTCGGCGAAGGCGCGCGCGTTGAGCCGCACCCACGCCTCGTCGTCGGCGCCGGGGCGGAACGTGCGGACCCGGAGGCCCGCGGGCGCGCCGGTCGAGCTCGTCGGAACTACGTCGGCCGGGCCGGCGTCGTCCTGAGCCGGTTCACCGGCGTCCGACGGCGTCAGCGGGGCGGCGAGCAGCAGGAGCTCGCGCACGACCTCGTACCCCCGCCCGGCGGCGAAGGCGCGCGCCGCGGGCAGGTCGCCGTGGGCCCAGACGCGCAGGGGAATGCCGCGCTGCCCGGGCGCTCCGGAGACCATCGGCAGCCGCGCGTCCCGCTCGGCCGTGCGCAGCAGCATGCTGCCGGTGTGCTGCCTGCGGTGGTCCGGGTGCACGACGAGCTCCGCGCTCGCGACGTCGCCGCCGCGGTCCACCTGCAGGTAGCCCACGGTCGCGCCGTGCTTGTCGTGCGCCACGACGTGGGTCAGCCACTCGGCGTCGGTGCCCAGGCGCAGCAGCGGCTGCTCGGACAGCGGCGCGACGCCGTCGTGGGCGGCGGCTTGTGCCGCGAGCGCCCGGACGGCGTCCTGGGCGGCGGGGTCGAGGGGGCCGATCTGCAGCGGGGGACCGGTACGCACGCCCCCATCATCGCCGACGTCTCCGCCTGCCGCGCCGGAACCCGAGCGACGCCGGCCGCCGACGACGCGGGGCCGGGACCGCACCGGACCCGGCCCCGCGTCGTCGGCGTCGTCGCCTGCGGTCAGTCGTCGCTGCCGGGCTTGGTCGAGGCCAGGCCGGCGGAGATGAGGTCCATCACCGAGGAGTCCGCGAGAGTGGTCGCGTCGCCCACGGTGCGGTTCTCGGCGACGTCGCGCAGCAGGCGGCGCATGATCTTGCCGGACCGCGTCTTGGGCAGCTCCGGCACGACGAGGATGCGCCGCGGCTTGGCGATCGGTCCGATCTCCTTGGCCACGTGGTTGCGCAGCTCGGCCTGGACCTCCTGCGCCCCCTCCGGCGTCGACGCGCGGTCCGCGTGCTCGCCGCGCAGGATCACGAACGCGACGACGGCCTGACCGGTGGTCTCGTCGGCCGCCCCCACGACCGCCGCCTCGGCGACGACCTCGTGGGAGACCAGCGCCGACTCGATCTCGGTGGTGGACAGCCGGTGGCCGGAGACGTTCATGACGTCGTCCACGCGACCCAGCAGCCAGATGTCGCCGTCCTCGTCCTTCTTGGCGCCGTCGCCCGCGAAGTAGAGGCCCTCGAACCGCGACCAGTAGGTGTCCTTGAACCGCTGCAGGTCGCCCCAGATGCCGCGCAGCATCGCCGGCCACGGCTCCGACAGCACGAGGTACCCACCGCCGCCGTCGGGCACGGAGTGCGCCTCGTCGTCGACGACGTCGGCCACGATCCCGGGCAGCGCGACCTGCGCGGACCCGGGCTTGGTGGCCGTGACGCCGGGCAGCGGGCTGATCATGATCCCGCCCGTCTCGGTCTGCCACCAGGTGTCGACGATGGGGGCGGTGTCGCCGCCGATGACGCGGCGGTACCACATCCACGCCTCGGGGTTGATGGGTTCGCCCACCGAGCCGAGCACGCGCAGGCTCGACAGGTCGAAGCCCGCCGGGATGTCCTCGCCCCACTTCATGCAGGTACGGATGGCGGTGGGCGCCGTGTACAGGATCGAGACCTGGTACTTCTCGACGAGCTCCCACCAGCGGCCGCGGTGCGGGGTGTCGGGGGTGCCCTCGTAGATGACCTGGGTGGCACCGTTGGTGAGGGGCCCGTAGACGACGTACGAGTGCCCCGTGACCCAGCCGATGTCGGCCGTGCACCAGTAGACGTCGGACTCGGCCTTGAGGTCGAACACGAACTTGTGCGTGTACGCCGCCTGGGTGAGGTACCCGCCCGTGGTGTGCAGGATGCCCTTCGGCTTCCCGGTGGTGCCCGACGTGTACAGGATGAACAGCGGGTGCTCGGCGTCGACCTGCACCGGCTCGTGGAACGCGTCGGCGTGCTCGACGGCGTCGTGCCACCAGACGTCGCGGCCCTCGGTCCAGTCGACCTCCTGGCCCGTGCGCCGCACGACGAGCACGTGCTCCACCGTCGTCGCGGGCTGGCCGTCCTTCGGCGCGAGCGCCTCGTCGACGGCGGGCTTGAGGGCGGACGGGGCGCCGCGGCGGTAGCCGCCGTCGGCGGTGATGACGAGCTTGGCCTCGGCGTCGGCGATGCGGCTGCGCAGCGCGTCGGCGGAGAAGCCGCCGAAGACGACCGAGTGCGGGGCGCCGATGCGGGCGCAGGCCAGCATCGCGACGACCGACTCGACGAGCATCGGCAGGTAGACGACGACGCGGTCGCCCGTGGTGACGCCCAGGGCCGTCAGGGCGTTCGCCGCACGGGAGACCTCCCGCTGCAGGTCGGCGTACGTGACGGCGCGGGTGTCGCCCGGCTCGCCCTCGAAGTGGAGCGCGACGCGGTCGCCCAGGCCGGCCTCGACGTGCCGGTCGACGGCGTTGTACGCGGCGTTGAGCTTCCCGTCGGCGAACCATCTCGCCACCGGGGCGTCGGACCAGTCGAGGGTCTGCGTGAACGGCGTGGACCACGTGACGAGCTCGCGCGCCTGCGCCGCCCAGAACCCGAGCCGGTCGGCGGCGGCCTCCTCGTACAGCGAGGGCTGCGCGTTCGCCTGCGCCGCGAACGCGGGGCCGGGCGGGAACGCCCGCGTCTCGTGCAGGAGATTCTCGAGGCTGGGGGCGGTGGTCTCGTTGTCTGGCACGCTTACCTCCGTGGCGCATCGTCGCTGGTGCGGGTCCCGCGAGGCGCGTGGATGCCGGCCTCGGGACGGGCGAGCCCCCGCGGGGGTTGCCGCTCGGGAGTCTAGACCTCGCGGGTGACGCGGGTCACGCCGTCCCAAGGTTCGGCCACAGCCCTTGCAAAATGGGATCTCGCGAGGACCGGGCTGGGACGGGCACGAGGACGGCGCCCGGGAAACTGGTCGTCCGAGCGCCGCTCTCGCCAGCCCGGACGCGGGTATCAGGCGCTAGATCCGATCACTGGGTGGGCTCATCCCCACCGAGTGGGTCCTCAACCGTGGACTTCCTGTGCGTGGGTCCCGCGTCCGGCTGTCTTCCTTCCATGGAACGCCTCGCCGGCCCGGAACGCAACAGCGGCGGCGGGGGTCATCCCCGGCGTCGCCACCACCGACGCAGGAGCCACGCGGCCGCCGCGGCACCGAGCAGCGCGCCGACGGCGAGCACCGCCGTCGGCGGCTGCAGCACCCGCCGCAGCGCCACCGGGCGCGTGAACGTGAGCACGCCCCAGCCGTGCTCGACGGCGGCGCGGCGCAGCTGCCGGTCGGGGTTGACGGCGAAGCCGTGCCCGACCGCCGACAGCATCGGGGCGTCCGTGATCGAGTCGGTGTACGCGAAGCAGCGCTCCAGGTCGTACCCCTGCGCGGCGGCGAGGTCGCGCGCCGCGTCCGCCTTCTGCTCGCCGTAGGCGTAGAACTCGATCTCGCCGGTGTACCGCCCGTCGGCCACGGCCATGCGGGTGGCGACCACGTGGTCGGCCCCGAGCACGGTGGCGATCGGCTCGACGAGCTCCGCACCGGAGGCGGAGACCACGACGACGTCGTGCCCGAGCTCGTGGTGCTCGGCGATGAGCTCGACCGCCTCGGCGTAGACGTAGGGGTCGATGAGCTCGTGCACGGTCTCCGCGACGATCTGCTGCACCTTGCTCACCTCCCACCCCGTCGCGAGCTCGGACAGGTGCTTGCGCATCCGTTCGGTCTGGTCGGCGTCGGCGTTCCCGGCGAGGAAGAGGAGGTGGGCGTACGCGCTGCGCAGCACGTCGCCCCGGGTGATGAGGCCGCCGGCGTAGAACGGCTTGGAGAACGCGGCAGACGAGCTTGTCGCGATGATCGTCTTGTCGAGGTCGAAGAAGGCCGCGACCCGGCCGCCCGGTGTCCCGGGAGTGCGGGGCGACGACGCCGGCCGCCGTGGCGGCGGTGTCGCGGCCGGGTCCTGAGGCTGGGCGCTCACGCAGGTGAGCCTAGCGGTGCGCCCCGACGTCACCGCAGGACCCGCTCGTGCAAAACTCTTGTGCACACTCTCTGTGCAGAGTTACTGTGCACGTATGCCCGACGATGCCGACCGCCCGTACACCCACCTCGAGCTCACCGCCGAGGCCGCCAAGGTCCTCGCCCACCCGCTGCGATCGCGGCTCCTGAGCACCCTGCGTCGCGGGGGACCGGCGTCCGCCACGGCGCTCGCCGCCGAGCTGCACACCAACACCGGTGCGACGAGCTACCACCTGCGCCGCCTCGAGTCCGTGGGGCTGGTGACGGACACCGGCGGCGGCCGCGGCAAGGAGCGCATCTGGCGGGCGACGACCGAGAGCCATGGCTGGCGCGACTCCGACTTCGGCGGCGACGAGGATGCCCGCACCGCGCTCGGCTGGCTCGTGCGCAACTACCACCGGCAGTTCGACGCGGCCTACACGCACTGGCTCGACGTCGAGGAGGAGTGGCCGCGCGAGTGGCGCGACGAGTCCGGCATGACCGACACGTGGGCCGAGGTCACCCCCGAGCAGCTCGCCGCGCTGCAGTCCGAGCTCGAGGACGTGACGAACCGCTACCTGCACGTCGGGTCCGGAGATCCGCGGGCCCGGCGCATCCACCTCTGGCGGTTCGCCTTCCCGCTCGATCCGGACGACGTCCCCGCGGGGGCCGAGCCCGAGACCGACCAGCCCGGGGCCGACGACGAGCCCGAGACCGACGGAGCCTCCCGATGACCACCCTCTCCCCGGCAGCCGCCGGCCGGGTCTTCCTCCTGCTCTCCGCGACCCGATGGTTCCCGGTCGGGCTGGTGGTCGCCGTGACCACCCTGCTGCCGATCGAGCGCGGGCTGTCGATCACCCAGACCCTCTCGCTGGCGTCGATCACGGGTCTCGTCGTGTTCGCGCTCGAGCTGCCGACGGGCGGGACGGCGGACGCGTTCGGGCGCCGGCCGGTGCTGATCGCGGCGGCGTCGATGCAGGTGCTCGCGGCCACGCTGTTCGCCACCGCGCAGAGCTTCTGGGCGTTCGCCCTCGCGTCGGCGGCGATGGGCACGTTCCGGGCGCTGGACTCCGGGCCGATGGAGGCCTGGTACGTCGACACGGTGCACGCCACGACGCCCGGCGCCGACGTCGACCGGACGCTGTCCCGGCAGGGCGGCGTCCTCGGCGTCTCCATCGCGCTCGGGGCGCTGGCCTCCGGCGGGCTCGTGTGGTGGCATCCCGTGACGGCGTGGTCCGCCCTCACCCTGCCGTACGTCGTCTACGCCGTGCTCGCCGTCGTGCACCTCGTCATGGTGTGCGTGCTCCTGGTGGAGGACCGCAGGGACGCGGTCGCCGTGGACGGAGCCGGGGACGACGTGCCCTCCGCCGCGCGCCCCGCCGGGCCCCCGGCTGGGAGCTCCGACGCCCCCGCCCGTCCCGCGACGGTGCGTCGGATCCGGGTCCGGCTGGCTCTCGACTCGGCGCGCCGCACGCCCGGCGTGATCGCCGACGGGCTGCGGCTCGCCGGAGCGAACCGGGTCCTGCTCGGCCTGCTGCTCGTGGAGCTCTTCTGGTCGGTCGCGATGGTCGCGTACGAGTCGCTGATGCCCGTGCGGCTCGCGGAGCTGCTCGGGAGCGAGGAGCGCTCGGGCGCCGTGATGGGCGTCGTGGCGTCCGTCGGGTGGGGCGTCTTCGCCCTCGGCTCGGTGCTCGCGGGCCTGGCCGCGCGCCGCGTCGGGGTGGTGCGTGCCGCGATGGCCACGCGCGTGCTCAACGGCCTCGGCGTGGTCTGGATGGGTCTCGTCGCGGGTCCCGCCGCTCTGGTCGTCGCGTACCTCGTGACCTACGCCCTGCACGGGGCGGGCGGGCCCACGTACCAGACGCTGCTGCACCGGGAGGCGACCTCGCGGAACCGTTCCACGGTGCTCTCGATGGCGTCGATGACGGGTTTCGCGGCGTTCGCGGTCGCGTCGCCCGCCCTCGGCTGGGTGTCCGACCAGGCGTCGACCGCGGTGGCGATGGTCGTCGCGGGCGGGTTCAGCGTGCTGGGCGTCCTGTGCTTCATCCCCGCGCTGCGCCACGAGCGCGCGCTGACCCGGTCCGGCCGGGTCGTCGCGAGCGTCTGACGGCGGGCGAGGCCGTCCCCAACAGGCGCCCGTCCACAGCGCGCAGGGTCGGGGCGCCGCTGGCGTCGCGGGCCGTCCAGCCTGGGCGGCATGGACAAGGCACCCGGGTCGAGCACCCGCCCCCTGGCTCCCACGGCCCTGACCCCAGCGGCCGCGGGCGCCGTCGCCCCACCCGCGCCCACCGGGGTCCCGTGGTTCACGGGGCCCGCCGACCCGCGCCGCGCCAGCCGCACGGTCGCGGTGGTCGGGGCGTGCGGCGGCGCGGGAACCAGCACGGTCGCCGCCGCCGTCGCGCACGGACTGCGTCGCTCGGCGGAGCGCGCGGTCCTCGTCGACCTCGACGTGCCCGGTGGCGGCGCCGACGTGCTGCTCGGCGTCGAGGACGAGCCCGGCGCGCGCTGGCCCGAGCTGGCCGCCGCCCGCGGCGACGTCGACGGCGAGGGGCTGGTGGCGGCCCTGCCGCGCTGGCGCACGGTGCCGGTGCTCTCCGCGAGCCGGCAGCAGGCCGACGGGCCGGACGACGCCGTCGTCGTCGACGTGGCGACCGCGCTCCTGCGGGCCGGGGAGAGCGTCGTGCTGGACCTGCCGCGCCCGACGGCGTGGTCGCCCGCGGCCCGGCTCCTGGCCTCCGCGGCCGACGTGGTCCTGCTCGTCGTGCCCTGCACCGTGCCCGGCGCGGCGGGGGCGGTCTCGACGTGCGCCCTGCTGCGCGGCGCCCAGGTGCGCGAGCCGTGGGTCGTGGCGCGGCGGCCGGTGCCCGGGCGGGTCGACGCCGCCGCCCTCGAGGCGGCCCTGGGGCTCGACGTCGTGGCCGAGGCCCGCTGGGACGCGCGCCTCGCGGACGCCGTCGACCGTGGGGAGGGCCCGCCGCTCGGCCGGCGCAGCCCGCTGGGACGCCTCGCCGCCGGCCTGGCCACGGCGCTGCAGGACGCGCCGTGAGGCCCGGGACGGTGGACCGGGGGCTGCTCGACGACGTGCGCGCCCGCGTCGGGGTCGCCGGCGGGGCCGTCGACGACGAGGCCGTCCGCGCGGCGCTGCGTGCCAGCGGACGGGTCATCGGCTCGTCCGCCCTCGCGGACCTCACGCGCGCCGCCCGCGCGGAGCTCACCGGCGCCGGCCCCCTGCAGGCGCTGCTCGACCAGCCCGACGTCACCGACGTGCTCGTCAACGGGCCCGCAGACGTCTGGGTGGACCGCGGCGACGGGCTGCACCGCGCGGACCTGGACCTCGGGACGCCGGCGGCCGTACGGGCGCTCGCCGTGCGGATGGCGGCGGTGGCCGGGCAGCGGCTCGACGACGCGGCGCCCACCGTGGACGCACGCATGCCCGACGGCACGCGCCTGCACGCCGTCGTCGACCCGGTCGCGCCCGTGGGCGCGGTGATCGCGCTGCGGGTGCTGCGCCAGGCGGCGCTCGACCTGGACGCGCTCGTGTCGGCGGGCGGCGTGCCCGAGGCGTGGCGGTCGCTCCTCTCGGTGCTCGTGGCCGGGCGGGCGAACCTGCTCGTCACGGGCGGCACCGGCACGGGCAAGACGACGCTGCTGGCCGCGCTGCTCGGCCTCGTCCCGGACCGCGAGCGGATCCTCGTCGTCGAGGAGGCCCGCGAGCTCGCGCCCCGGCACCCGCACGTCGTGGCGCTCGCCGCGCGCCGGCCCAACGTCGAGGGCGTGGGCGAGGTGACGCTCACGGACCTGGTGCGGGGCGCCCTGCGGATGCGGCCCGACCGGATCGTCGTGGGGGAGTGCCGCGGAGCCGAGGTGCGCGAGCTGCTGCTGGCGATGAACACCGGGCACGACGGCGGGATGGCCACCGTGCATGCGAACGCGGCCGAGCACGTCCCCGCGCGGCTGGAGGCGCTCGCGGCGCTGGCCGGGATGCCCCGGGACGCGGTCGCCGCGCAGGCGGCGGCCGCCCTCGACGTCGTGCTGCACCTCCGACGCACCCGCGGTCGGCGGCACCTCGCGGAGGTGGGGCTCGTCGGACGGGGGTCGGACGGCCGGCTCGACGTGCGGTGCGCGGCGCGGTGGGCGGGGGCCGGCCGGCCGGAGACCGGGCCGGCGTGGGACGAGCTCGTCCGGAGATGGTCCGCGTGCTGACCGCGCTGGCAGGTGGCTGGGTCGGGCTCGCCGTCTGGCTCGTCGTCGCCCGGGGCGGGCGGTCGGCCGCGACGGTCGTGCGCGGGCGCCAGGCGCGACGCGGGGCGTGGGCATGGGCGCGGCGCCGGTCCGGCACGTCGGCGGGCGAGGGGAACGAGGTACGCGTCGCCGTCGCGCAGGTGGTGGCGCTGTTGCGGGCCGGCGCGCCGCCCGCTGCCGCGTGGACGCGGGCGCTGGGCGTGCCGGTCGACGCCGCCGGGCTGCCCGGCGCGCGGGAGCTGGCGCCGGTCGTCGGGGGCGAGGCGCACGCCCGGTCCGTGGTGGCGGCCGCCCGGCTCGCCGGCGACGTCGGGGCACCGCTCGGCGGCGTGCTCGACGCGGTGTCCGGCGCGCTGGTGGCGGAGGCGGAGGCGCGAGCCGAGCGGGAGGCGTCGCTCGCCGGCCCGCAGGCCACGGCGCGGGTGCTGATGTGGCTGCCCGTGCTCGGGGCGCTGCTCGGGTGGGTGCTCGGCGCCGACCCGGTCGCGACGGCGACCGACGGTGGCGCCGGGACGGCGGTCGTCTCGCTGGGCGTGCTGCTGCTCGCGGCCGGCCGGGTCTGGACGGGCCGGCTCGTCGCCACCGCTCGCGCGGCGGGGGAGGAGGCGTCGTGAGTGCGCCTCCCGCGGCGGCCGTGAGCGCGGACCCGGTGGACATGAGCGGGGCGCCGGCTGTCGTGCACGGGGAGGCGGCTGTCGTCGCGGCCCCTCCGGCGGGTGAGGCGGGGTGAGCGGCGCGGTGGCAGTCGCGGGAGGCATCGTCGCGCTGCTGGCGGTCGTCGCGACGGCGCCCTGGTGGGCCGCGCATTCCGGCAGCCGGCGGCGGGCGCGCGGAGGGTCCGACGTCGCGGGCGCGCCGGCAGCCGGCGCCGCACCGGACGACCCGACCGCGGTCGAGCTGCCCGTGCTGCTGGAGCTGCTGGCGGCCGCGATGCGTGCCGGTGCAGGCGTGCCGCGCGCCCTCGAGGCGACGGCGGACTCCCTCGACGGGGCCGCCGCCGTGCCGGGGGCCGACCCGGCGGGCGGTCCCGACGGGCGGGCACTGCGCGCCGCGGCCCGGGCGCTGCGGCTGGGCGCCGACTGGGACGCGGCCTGGCGCGGTGCGCCGCCCCGGCTCGGGGCTCTGCACCGGGCGCTGCGTGGGGCGTGGGTGGACGGCGCGGCGTCGTCGGACGCGCTCCGCGCGGCGCGGGACGAGGTGCTGCACGACCGCCGTGCCGCCGCTCGGACCGCCGCGGCGCGGCTGGGCGTGCGGCTCGTGCTGCCCCTCGGGGCGTGCTTCCTGCCCGCCTTCGTGCTGGTCGGCCTCGCGCCGGTGCTGATCGCGTTCGGCGTCGACCTGCTGTCGGGCTGAGGCCGACGCGATGGACCGCACCAGATGTCCGGCCGACCGGCCGGGACGGGAACGCCGGCCGACCGGCCGGCGGAACGAGGAGGAGGAAGAGATGAGGAACGTCGCGAACGACGTGCAGCAGGACAGGGAGCAGGGCGAGCAGAAGGGCGGCGGACGGGGCGAAGTCGGCCCGGGCGCGGTCCTGCCCGGCGCGGTCCCGCCGGGTGACCCGGAGGCCGGGCTGGCGACGGCGGAGTACGCCGTCGCGACGGTCGCGGCGGTCGGGTTCGCGGGCCTGCTCATCGCGGTGCTCAAGAGCGACACGGTGCGCGGTCTGCTGGAGGGCATCATCAGCTCGGCGCTGTCGGTCTGATGGCGCGGCATCGCAGCAGCGGGCCGCCGCCCGGGGCGGGGCCGGATCGCGGGCGGGGGCCGGAGCGCGGCGCGGTCACGGCCGAGCTCGCGGTCGGCCTGCCGGTGGTGGTGCTCCTGCTGGTCGCGGTGCTCACCCTCACGGCCGCGTCCACGGCGCAGATGCGCGCCCTGGACGCGGCCCGTGCGGGCGCCCGGGCGTACGCGATCGGGGAGGACGACGCGACGGTGCGGCAGGCGGTCGCGCGGGTGGGCGGTCAGGACGCCGAGCTGACCGTCGACCGGGACGAGTCCTGGGTCCGCGTCACCGTGACCCGCCCGGTCGTCGGCGGCTGGTTCGCCTCCGCGCCCGTCCGCGCCACGGGCGAGGCGACCGCCTGGGTGGAGCCGTGAGCAGGGAGCGGGGCGCGGGCACGGTGCTCGTGCTCGCAGTGGCGGCCGTGGTGGTGCTCCTGGCGCTCGCCGTCGGCGTGCTGGGCTCGGCACAGCGCGCCCGCGGCACCGCCCAGGCCGCGGCGGACCTCGGGGCGCTGGCCGCCGCGACCGCCGTACGACGGGGCAGCGACTCGTGCGCCGTCGCCGAGGAGGCCGTGCGGCGCAACGGCGCCGAGCTCGTCGCCTGCTCGCCAGAGCCCGGCGGGGTGGTCGGCGTGCGCACGGCACGGGCTGCGGTCGGGGCCGGCGCCGGCCCGTGGGACGCGGTGCTCGGCGACGCCCGGGCGCACGCCCGGGCCGGACCACGTCCCGCGGAGGTCGATGTCGAAGGCTAGCGGCCGACGGACACCGGGCTGGGCGTCACGATCCTGCCCGTCGATGTGCAGCAGGAGCGGCTCGCCGCCGGACGGCCGCAGCGCCCGCCGTCGAGGATCGACGACGGGCGCTGCGGGTGCCGGTCGGAGCTGCGTGTCAGGAGGGGGTGACGTTGAACAGGGCGGCGCGCTCGGTGATCTTGCGGGCGCGGGCCAGGCGCGGCTTGTCGGAGCCGTCGCGGATGACCCCGCCCGACGCCTCGAAGTCGGCGAGGAAGTCGACGGCCCACGCGACGTCCGCGCTCGACGGGCTGAACGACTCGTTGATGACGGCCGGCGTCTCGAGGTCGAGGCACAGCTTGCCGGTGAGGCCGAGCGCGACGCCGTCGGCGGACTGCTCGCGCAGGAGCGCGTGGCTCGTGCCGACAGTCGGGCCGTCGACAGGGCCGGGCAGGCCGCCGATGCGGGATGCGGTGACGAGGCGCGAGCGCGGGTACGCCATCGCGAGCGACTCGTTGGCGGTGCCGGTGTCGCGGCGGTAGTCGCCGGACCCGAACGCCAGGCGGAACGCCCCGGGCGCCCGCGCGATGCTCACGGCGTCCTCGATGCCGAGCGCCGACTCGACCAGCGGGATGACGGGCACGTGCCCGCCGAGCCGCTGCACGGTGTCGATCACCTGGTCGGGGGACTCGGTCTTCGCGAGCATCACGCCGCACAGGCCGTCGGTGTCGCGCAGGGTGCGCACGTCGTCGGCCCAGGCGCGCGAGCCTCGCTCGTTGATCCGCACCCAGGCGCGGCCGCCGCGGGCGAACCAGTCGGTCACCTTCGCGCGCGCCTCGTCCTTGCGGCTGTCGTCGACCGCATCCTCGCAGTCGAGGATCAGCTGGTCGGCGCGGGAGAGCTGGGCGGCGTCGAACGTGTCGTCGCGCAGGGCCGACAGCAGCAGCCACGAGCGGGCGTTGGCGGCGTCGACGCGTGTGTCCTCGCGGGAACGGCGGCGTTCGGCAAGGTCGATCTCGATAGTCACCTCACGATGGTAGGTTCTGCGGCCGCGTGGCTCAGCACGGCATCCAACAAGCGCACCGCCGCCGACTTGTCGAGAGGCGCGTTGTCGCTGCCGCACTTGGGCGACTGGACGCAGGCGGGGCAGCCGTCCGCGCAGGTGCAGGCGGCGATCGCGTCGCGCGTGGCCCGCAGCCAGCGCGCGCCGAGCCGGAAGCCGCGCTCGGCGAAGCCGGCGCCGCCCGGGTACGCGTCGTACACGAAGACGGTCGCCTCGCCGGTGTCCGGGTGCAGCGCCGTCGACACGCCGCCCAGGTCCCAGCGGTCGCAGGTGGCGAGCAGCGGCAGCAGGCCGATCGACGCGTGCTCGGCGGCGTGCAGCGCCCCCGGCGCCTCGTCCTCGCTCACGCCCGCGGCGCGGAGCACGAAGTCGGGTACCGACCACCAGACCGCCGTCGTGGCGAGGGTGCGCGACGGCAGGTCGAGGGGCTCGGTGCCGAGCACCTGCATGTCAGGCAGGCGGCGGCGCTGGAAGCTCACCACCTGGCTCGTCACCTCGACCGGGCCGAGCCCCCACTCGACCGGTCCCCAGTCCCGTCGGTCGCTCCGGCCCCGCGCTGCGCTGCCGGCGGATGCCTCGCTGCGCTCGGCCTCCGCCGTCCGCTGCGCATCGGCCCGACGCTCCAGGATCGCGATCTCCATGACCTCGCGCGACCAGGTCGCGTGGTCGACGTCGCGGCGCACGACGAGCGCCACGCCGTCGTCGAGGTCGAGGCGGTCCACGACGAACGTCGTGCCCTGGTGCGTGTACACCGCGCCGTCGTGCACCTGCCCGTCCGCCGCGCCGGCGTCGACGGTGCCGAGCAGCCGCCCCGTCGTCGCCTCGACCACGCGCACCGGCCGCCCGCCCGTGCCGCGCAGGTCCGCCATGCCCGCGGCGGGCTGCGCGTGCGTCCAGTACCAGCCCGACCGGCGGCGCCGCAGGGCGCCGCGCGCCACGAGCACGTCCAGGACCTCGCGCACCGCGGCCGGGTCGCCGAAGGCCGGCAGGTCGTCGGTGCGCAGCGGCACCTCCTGCGCGGCGGCGCACAGCTGGGGGGCGAGCACGTGCGGGTTGCCGGGGTCGAAGACCGTCGCCTCGAGCGGCGCGTCCAGGAGGTCCTCCGGGTGCGTCACGAGGTAGGTGTCGAGCGGGTCCTCGCGCGCCACGAACGCGACCAGCCCGTCCGCGCCGGCACGGCCCGCGCGGCCGGCCTGCTGCCACAGGGACACCCGGGTGCCCGGCCAGCCGGCCACCAGCACGGCGTCCAGCCCGGAGACGTCGACACCGAGCTCGAGGGCGCTGGTCGTGGCGAGCCCGCGCACGGCGCCCGTGCGCAGCGCCTGCTCCAGCTCCCGACGCTCCTCGGGCAGGTACCCGCCCCGGTAGCTCGCCACCCGGTCCGCGAGGTCGCGCGAGACCGCGCGCAGGTGGTCGCGCGTCTGCTGCGCCACCGACTCCGCGCCGCGGCGCGAGCGCGTGAACGCGAGGGTCCGCGCCCCGTGGGCCGTGAGGTCGGCGAGGAGGTCCGCGACCTCGGCGGTGGCGGAGCGGCGCGGGTGCGGTGCCGCTGCGTCGACCGTGACGACGGCGTCCGCCTCGCGCTCGGTGTGCGCGGGGTCGAGCGGGTCCGGCAGCGCCCACGGGTCGTCGGCCGGCGGCGCGCCGCCGGGCGCGGCCCCCGACCTCTCGAAGCCCGCGATCTCGGGCGGCTGCCAGAGGACGAACGTCCGCCGACCGGCGGGGGACGCGTCGGACGTGACCGTCACGACGTCTTCGGGCGCGACCCCCACCAGGCGCGCGGTGCTCACGGCCGGCTCCGCCGTCGTCGCGCTGGCGACGACGAACGTCGGCCCCGGCGCGCCGGGCGCTCCCGCCGGGCGGTGGTGCGCCACGAGCCGTGTCAGGCGGCGCAGCACCAGCGACACGTGGGCGCCGAAGACCCCTCGGTAGGCGTGCCCCTCGTCCACCACGACGTACCGCAGCGAGCGCAGCAGCCGCGTCCACCGGCGGTGGTTCGGCAGCAGCGAGAAGTGCAGGAAGTCGGGGTTGGTGAGCACCACGTCGGCGTGCTCGACCACCCACCGCCGTTCCTCCGGCGGAGTGTCGCCGTCACAGGTCGCGACCCGCAGCCCGGACGGCGCGGTCGGGCTCACGCCCATCGCGGCCACGAGCCGTTCGAGGCCCGCGAGCTGGTCGGCCGCCAGCGCCTTCGTCGGGGCGAGGTAGAGCACCGTGCCGCGGCGGACTGCGGGCTCGATCCGCCCCGGCTCGGATGCCGCGGCGCCGGCGTCGCCCCGCACCGCGGTGAGGGCCGGCAGCCAGAACGCGAGCGACTTGCCCGACCCGGTCGACGTCGCCAGCGCCACGTGCCGGCCGCGCCGAGCGGCGTCGGCGGCCTCGACCTGGTGCGCCCACGGGCGATCCACGCCGAGCGCCCGGTAGCCCGCGACGACGGCCGGGTCGGCCCACGCGGGCCAGTCGTCCGTGACGCCCTCGCGGGCCGGGAACGTGCGCACGTGCGTCAGCCGGTCGGCGCGCGCCCCGTGCGCGGTCAGCACGTCCAGCAGCGGATGCTGGTCGGCCGGGTCGCGAGGCACGTCGCGGGGCGGGTCGGCGGGCACGCAGACAGTGTGGCACCGGGCGCTTGCGGCACCCGCGCCGGCCGTCCGCCGCCCGAACCCGGTCAGGTCCGGACATGTCGCTCTGCCGCGGGATTCCGGGGCTGTGACGGTTCCTCCGGGCTCGTCCCCCGGCATCCGTGAAGGGCCTGTGGAGGCTCGGTCCACGGCTTTGTTATCTGATCGTGATCATCGTTTCCTGGTACGCATGCCTCGTTCCAGTCCCCGTCGTTCCGTCGTGGCCGCGGTCACCGGTGCGCTTGCCGCCACCGCCGTCGTCGCGCCCGCCGCGGCCGCCTCCGCCACGACCCCCGCCCCCTCGTCAGCCCCCAGCACGGTCTCCGCCGCGCCCGCCGCGCAGCGCGTCGCGACCGCGACGCGCGCCACCGTCCGCTGGGTCCGGACCGACCGCGCCCGGGTCACGAAGAAGAGCGCCCACGACTCGCGGGCCGTCGCCCGTCCCGACGACGGCACCCGCCTGCGCGTCCTCGACCGCGGGAAGTACCGCCTCCAGGTGCGCGTGCCCAGCGGTACCGTCGGGTGGATCAACAAGAAGGCCGTCACGTCCACCCCGCTGCGCGACATCTCCGGCACCCGCTACACGCAGGGCCGCGTGGCCGTGACCAAGAAGGTCAGCGGGTCGTCGAAGGTCGTGGCGCGGGTGCACCTCGGCACGAAGGTGACCAAGCTCGCGCGCACCACGCAGCGCGACGCCGCGCGGATCAAGGTCAAGGTGCCCGGCGGTCGCACGGGCTGGGTCTCGCAGAGCCGGCTCACGAAGCGCAACGTGTGGGGCAGCCTCGCGAGCTGCGAGTCCGGGGGCAACCCGCGCACCAACACCGGCAACGGCTTCTACGGCATGTACCAGTTCACGCACAGCACCTGGCGCGCCGTCGGCGGCGACGGATACCCGCACCGGAACAGCGCCCGCGAGCAGACCAAGCGCGCCCAGATCCTGCAGGACCGCGCCGGCTGGGGGCAGTGGCCGCACTGCACGCGCCAGCTCGGCCTGCGCTGACCGTGTCGGTCGCCGGTTGAGCCTGTCGAAACCCGATCGGCGGTTTCGACACGCTCAACCGGCGAGCACGTGTCAGCCGACGAGGACCGCGCCCATGGCCCGGGACAGGTACCACGGGTCGACGACGGCCGTGAGCTCGCGTGCGGAGTGCATGGACAGGATGGCCGCGCCGACGTCGACCACCCGGATGCCGAGCCGCGTCGCGGTGATCGGCCCGATCGTGGAGCCGCACGGGATGGTGTTGTTCGAGACGAACTCCTGGCTGGGCACCCCCGCGGCGGCGCAGGCCGCCTGCCAGCGCGCGGCGCCGTGCGCGTCGGTCGCGTAGCGCTGGTTCGCGTTGATCTTGAGGATCGGCCCGCCGCCCGCGACCGGGTGGTTGGCCGGGTCGTGCCGCTCCGGGTAGTTCGGGTGCACCGCGTGCCCGACGTCGGACGACACGCACAGGGACGCGGCGAACGCGCGGTGCCGCTCCTCGTCGCCCGCCCCGAGACCGGCCGACACCCGCCGGAGCACGTCCTCGAGGAACGGCCCGGCGGCGCCCGAGCGGGAACCGGAGCCGATCTCCTCGTGGTCGAACGCCGCGAGCACGCCGACGCCGGTGAGCGCCGCGGGGTCGGCGTCGAGCAGGGCAGCGAGCGCGGCGTGCGTCGACAGCAGGTTGTCGAGGCGGCCCGACGCCCACAGCGCCTCGCCCGCGCCGAACGCGCGCGGCGGCTGCGTGTCCGCGACGACGACGTCGTAGCCGAGGACGTCGGCGGGGTCCACGCCGGCGGACTCCCCAGAGCCTGTCGAAGGGTCGGCCGTGGCCGCCAGCGCGGCGAGCACGTCGGCGTCCGCGACGTCGCCGAGGCCGAAGACCGGCTGCGTGTGCCGCTGCTTGTCGAGGGCCATGCCGTCGTTGACCGACCGGTCGAGGTGGACCGCGAGCTGCGGGATGCGCGCGAACGGGCCCGTGCGCACCAGGTGCTCGACGCCGTCCTTCGTCACGACCCGCCCCGCGAGCTCCAGCTCCCGGTCCAGCCACGAGTTGAGCAGCGGCCCGCCGTACACCTCGACCCCGGCCTGCACCCAGTTCGCGCGGCCCGTGGTGGGGCGCGGCTTGAGCTTGAAGCCGGGGGAGTCGGTGTGCGTGCCGAGGATCGTGAACGGCGTCGTCGCGTCGGCCGACGGCGGGACGACGACGGCGATCGCCGCGCCGTCGCGCACGACGACGTAGCGTCCGCCGGCCGCGAGGTCCCAGGCAGCGGCCTCGTCGAGGCGGGTGAACCCGGCGGACTCGGCGCGGCGGGCGATCTCTGCGGCGGCGTGGTACGACGACGGCGACGCGGTGACGAACGCGCCGAGGTCCTCGGCGTGGGCGCGGGCGGCGTCGGGAACAGGCTGGGTCGGCATGCCCGTCATCTTTCCACGCGCCCCCCGCCCCCCCGGCGAACACGGGGTTCTGATCGCCATGACGGTCCAATGCGGTCGGAACCCCGTGCTCGGCGGGCACGACGAGGTCAGTCGCCCCCGTCGGCGGCCCCTGCGTTCGTCCCCTCCGTGCTGCCGGGCCCGCCGGCCACGACCACCGTGACCGGGTCGGAGAGCACCAGCTCGACGTCCGTGAAGTCGGGGGACCACAGCTGGACGGAGGCCCGCACCTCGTACGCGCCGGCGGGGAGCTCGGTCGCGTACGTGTCGGTGGTGACCCCGTCGCGGGTCTCGTGCTCCGGCGCGCACGAGGTGAGGGACGAGTCCTCGGCGGCGCGCTCCGCCGGGGCGTCTCCCACCTGGTCCATCCCGGCCTCGGTCGTGTTCACGCCGAGGTCGACGACGCGCCCGTCCTGGACCCACAGCAGGGTGGGCAGGCTCACCCGGCGCCCGGCGTCCGCCGGGTCCGGGACGGTGAGCCGCGTCCCCGCGCGCCAGGTGTGCACGGTCTGCGTGCCGTCCGCGCTCGTGTCGTCTCCGAGGGCCGGGTCCTCGAGGAGCTCGAGCAGGTTCCCGCCGGAGCTCGCGGGCAGCTCGTCGGCCGGCATACCGCAGGTCACGCCGACCCCCTCGAGCCACGACGGCCGGTAGCCGTCCTCGATCAGCCCCAGCGCCGCGCCCTGCGTGGACGGCCCGTCCGTCGGGCCGGCAGTCGGCGACCCGGTCGGCGACCCGGACGGCGACGGCGTCGGCGTGTTCGCCGGCGCGGGCATGGGCACCGGCTCCGTCGGCAGCAGGCTGGCGCCCCCGACGACGAGGCCCGCCGCGACGACGAGCGTCGTCGCGCCGATCCCGGCCTGCTTGGCCGCGCGCCGTCGCCGGACCCGCCTGCGCACCGTCGCCAGCGCGCCGCCCAGCCCGTCGCCCAGCGCGCCGCCCAGCGCGCCGCCCAGCCCGTCGCCCCCGAGGCCCGACGTCGCGGCCCCGAGCCCGGCCAGCGCGTCCAGCTCGCGGCGCAGCGCCTCGTCGGTGGGGGCGTCTCCCCGGTCGTCCCGCGCGTGGTCGCCCGAGTGGTTCGTGGTCATCGCGCCGCCCTCCCGTCGGTCGTCGGCTGTCGGTGCGGCTGTCGGTGCGGCTGTCCGGCCCGCTGTGCGGCCTCCCGAGCGGGCGGCCCGTCGAGCGGGACCTGCAGCACCTCGCGCAGGGTCGCCGTCGCGTCGGACAGGTACCGCTTGACCGTGCCCTGCGCGAGGTTCAGGGCGTCGGCGATCTGCGGCACCGTCAGGTCCTCGAAGTAGCGCAGGACGACGCACGCCCGCTCGCGCGGGGCGAGCCGGCCGAGGGCCGCGGCGACGTCGGCCCGCGCTGTCGCGCCGGACGCCGCGCCCCGCACCCGGTCGTCGACCGCGACGAGGTGCCGCCGTTCGGCCCACCGCCGTCGTCGCCGGTACTCGTCGAGGTAGAGCGTGAGGATCGCGCGGCGCACGTACGCCTCGCTCGTGCCGCTGCCGCCGTCGAGGGGGTGCACCTCGCTGCCCGCCGCCGTGCCGCGCGGGGCGCGGCGCCGCAGGCGGGAGAACACCTTGACCAGCGCGTCCTGCACCAGGTCCTCCGCGAACCGCTGGTCGCCGCACAGCACGTACGCGTACCCGACGAGGGCGCGTCCCCGTTCGTGCGCGAGCTCCGCGAGCTCGTCCTCCCACTGCGCCATCGGTCCTCCCGGTGTGCGTTCCTACCCACCATGACGCACCGCGCGCCCGAACCGTTGGGCCGCCGTACGGGCGGCCGCGGTCGTCCTGACCGGCCGCAGCGACCGGAACTGCCCCCTGCGGCGTCACGTGGGGCGGGGGGCTCGGCGCACGCCCCGACCGGTTCGTGACGGCCGTCACATGTGGGTAGACTCGCGCGCATCCCGCCGTCAACGGCGCCGGCGGGACCTTCCGGAGCACCGGCCGGGCGTCGACGCGGACGTGCGGGCGAGGCCCCGGCAGGGGTCGAGGCAGCAGCACGTCAAGGAGGACGGATGCTCACGTTCGGATCGAGCAGCATCACGATCGTCGCGGTCATCGGGGTGATCGCGCTGGCCGCACTGGTGTGCGCGGCCGCCCTGCGCAGGCAGGTGCTGGCAGCGCCCGAGGGCAGCCCGGGCATGCAGGACATCGCCCGGGCGGTGCAGGAGGGGGCGTCGGCCTATCTGAGCCGGCAGTTCCGCACCCTCGCGCTGTTCGCCGTCGTGGTCTTCGCGCTGCTCTTCCTGCTGCCCGGCGACGGCGGCGTCCGCGTGGGCCGGTCGATCGCCTTCCTCGTCGGCGCGGGGTTCTCCGCCGCCATCGGCTATCTCGGCATGTGGCTCGCGGTGCGGGCGAACGTCCGCGTGGCGTCCGCGGCGACCCGGCCGAACGGGCGCGCCGAGGGGGCGCGCATCGCCTTCCGCACCGGCGGCGTCGTCGGGATGTCGGTGGTGGGGCTGGGCCTGCTCGGCGCGGCGGCGGTGGTGCTGGTCTACCGCACGGACGCGCCCGCCGTCCTGGAGGGCTTCGGCTTCGGGGCCGCGCTGCTGGCCATGTTCATGCGCGTCGGCGGCGGCATCTTCACCAAGGCGGCCGACGTCGGGGCCGACCTCGTCGGCAAGGTCGAGCAGGGCATCCCCGAGGACGACCCGCGCAACGCCGCCACGATCGCCGACAACGTGGGCGACAACGTGGGCGACTGCGCCGGCATGGCCGCCGACCTCTTCGAGTCGTACGCCGTGACCCTCGTCGCCGCGCTCATCCTCGGCAAGGCCGCGATGGGCGAGCAGGGGCTCGTCTTCCCGCTGATCGTCACCGCGATGGGCGCGTTCGTCGCCTTCCTGGGCGTGCTGGTCACGCGCGTGCGCGGCAACGAGAACGGGCTCAAGGCCATCAACCGCGGCTTCTACATCTCCGCCGTCGTCGGCGCGCTGCTGGCCGCCGTCGCCGCGTTCGTCTACCTGCCGTCGTCGTTCTCCGAGCTGTCCGGCACCGCCGACCTCGGCGACGTCTCGGCCCTCGACCCGCGCGTCGTCGCGTCGCTCGCCGTCGCCGTCGGCGTCGTCCTGGCGGGGATCATCCTGTGGATCACCGGCTACTTCACGGGCACGACGTCGAAGCCGACGCTGCACGTGGCGGCGACGTCGCGCACCGGCGCGGCGACCGTCGTGCTCTCCGGCATCGGGGTGGGCTTCGAGTCCGCGGTGTACACGGCGGGCGTCATCGCCGCGGCGATCTGCGGCGTCTTCTTGCTGGCGGGCGGCTCGATCTGGCTCGCGCTGTTCCTCGTGGCGCTCGCGGGCTGCGGCCTGCTCACCACGGTGGGCGTCATCGTCGCGATGGACACGTTCGGCCCGGTCAGCGACAACGCGCAGGGCATCGCCGAGATGTCGGGCGAGGTCGACGAGGAGGGCGCGCAGATCCTCACCGACCTGGACGCCGTCGGGAACACCACGAAGGCCATCACCAAGGGCATCGCCATCGCGACGGCGGTGCTCGCCGCCACGGCGCTGTTCGGCTCCTACGCGGACGCCGTCCAGCACGCGATGGACGACGTGCAGGAGATCGGGGCCGGCCTGGTCCCCGCGATGCTGAGCTTCGAGATCATCTCCCCCGTGACGCTCGTCGGCGTCATCCTCGGGGCGGCGACCGTCTTCCTGTTCTCCGGCCTGGCGATCGACGCCGTCACCCGTGCGGCCGGGGCGATCGTCTTCGAGGTGCGTCGCCAGTTCCGTGAGCACCCCGGGATCATGACGTTCGACGAGCGGCCGGAGTACGGCAAGGTCGTCGACATCTGCACCCGCGACTCGCTGCGCGAGCTCGCGACCCCGGGCCTGCTGGCGGCGTTTGCGCCGATCGCGGTCGGGTTCGGCCTCGGCGTCGGGCCGCTCGCCGGCTTCCTGGGCGGGGCGATCGGGGCCGGCGTCCTCATGGCCGTCTTCCTGGCCAACTCCGGCGGCGCGTGGGACAACGCGAAGAAGATCGTCGAGGACGGCGCCTTCGGCGGCAAGGGTTCCGAGGCGCACGAGGCGACCATCATCGGCGACACCGTCGGCGACCCGTTCAAGGACACCGCCGGGCCGGCGATCAACCCGCTCATCAAGGTGATGAACCTCGTCGCGCTGCTCATCGCGCCGGCCGTGGTGATGCTGAGCGTGCCCGCCGACGCGAACCAGGTGCTCCGCATCGGGATCGCCGTCCTCGCCGCCGCCGTGGCGTTCGGGGCCGTGATCATGTCCCGCCTTCGCGCGGCGCGCGTCGACCGGGAACAGGCCGAAGAGACCGAGCGCGTCGCCGCGAGGTAGCGCACCGCGCAGCCGACCGAGCCTATCGCCGGTCGAGCCTGTCGAGACCCGGGTCTCGACAAGCTCGACCGGCGATGACCGGTCATGACGGGTCATGACCGGCGGTGACCGGCGACCGCCGTCACTGGCCGGTGCGGCCGTCGATGCACTCGCGCAGCAGGTCGGCGTGGCCGAGGTGGCGGGCGTACTCCTCGACGAGGTGCTCCAGCACGTCGCGCACCGTCGTGGGGTTCCCGTGATGCAGCACGGTGCTCCCCATGTCGTCGTCCGACTGGGTGGCGAGCCACGCGTCCGCCGCGCCCGCCTCGCGGCGCCAGGTCGCCCACGCCTCCTCGACGACCGCGGGGTCGGCAACCGCACCGTCGAAGTCCGCGTCGGGCCCGCCCTCGGCGACGTAGAGCTTGGGCAGCTCGTGATGGCCCTGCAGCACCTGGCGGAACCAGACGTGCTCGACCTTCGCCAGGTGGCGCACCAGCCCGAGCAGGGAGAGCGTCGACGGCGGCACCGACCGTCGGGCGAGCTGCTCGGCGTCGAGGCCGTCGCACTTCATGACGAGCGTCGTGCGGTAGGTGCGCAGGTAGGACCAGTGCGTCTCCAGCTCGCCGACGGGGTCGGCCCACTGCCCGCGGGGGTCGTCCTCGGGGTCCACCCACATGTCGGGGAAGCGTCTGGTCGCGGCATCGGTCGCGGGATCGGTCATGCCGGACATCCGACCTCGCCCGGCCCGGGAGCGCAAGGGAATTGCCCGCGCGTCCGTCGGCGGCCGCCGCTGGCGCCGCGCTGTGCCCGACGGCGACGTCGACCGGGTCGAGCTGGCGGTGGTCGTCCGGGACGCCTACCGCCAGGTGGCGCCCCGGCGGCTCGTGGCCCGGCTCGACGGGAGGGAGGACGGCGGCGGGACGGGTCCGGACGACCGCGTCGCTGGTCGTCCGGTGAACTCTGTGTTTCCGCAGGTGCCGGCGCGCCCGCCACGCGCCATGCTGGGTGCGGGACGGCGCGTCGGCGCACGCCCCGGCGGGGACGACGGCGTCCACCGCGAGACGACGAACCGAAGGAGACCCATGAAGCTCCCACGCACCGTCGCGGTGCTCGGCACCATCACCCTCGCGGCGACGACGTTCACGGGGGCCGCCGCGGCCGCCGACCAGGCAGACGGTTCGGGCCGCGGCGCCGAGCAGGGTGTGCGGGCGGCAGATGTCGCGACGTTCGCCGAGCTGACGCGCGCCGCGCAGGGCGCGCGCTCCGGCCACCACGGCGGGGAGAGCGGCACGACCAGCGGCGCGATCGACATGCCGCGGGCGTACCCGTACCAGCCGGACCTCACGGTGTTCCCCCCGAACGACGACGACGCGACCGACCGCAACGGCACCATCAGCCACGCCGACATCGCCCCGGCCCTCACGGCCCTCATGGGGTCGAGCGACCGGGTCTCCACGCAGGTCGTGGGGCAGTCGACGGCGGGCCGCGACCTCTACCTCGTGACCGTGACCGCGCCGGAGTCGCGCCGCGAGACCGCGCAGCAGACCGACTGGCGCGAGGAGATCCGCACGGCACCGGACCGCGCGGCCCGTGACCACCGGCTGGCCCGGGACTACAAGACCCCGCTCTGGATCAGCGCGAACATCCACGGCAACGAGTGGGAGGGCACGGACGCGGCGATGCAGGTCATCGAGGACCTGGCGACGTCCGACGACCCGGCCACCTCCCGGCTGCTCGAGGATCACCGCCTGTACTTCTCGCTCACCCTCAACCCGGACGGCCGCACGGTCGGGCAGCGCGCCACGACCCTGGGCCTCGACGCGAACCGCGACATGATCACGGGCGCGACGCCGGAGTCGCGGTCGTTCGTCGCGACGGCCCAGGCGCTGCAGCCGCTGTACGCGGCGGACTTCCACGGGTACACGGGCGTGCTGCAGGTGGAGCCGTGCGGCCCGCCGCACGGCGAGAACTACGAGTACGACCTCTTCATCCCGCACGGGTACGCGCTCGCGCGGCAGGTCGAGGAGGACGTGGTCGCCGCCGAGATCCCGGGCAACACGTACTACGACCCGGCCACCGACGAGGCGGTGGACGAGAACACCGGCTTCATCAAGATCCCGTACCGCGACACGCCGTCCGGCTGGGACGACTACCCGCCGATCTTCACGGCCCAGTACGCGGCGTTCCACGGGGCCACCACCAGCACGGTCGAGCTGCCGAAGGGCCGCACCGGCGCCACCACGACGCCAGAGAACGCCGTGATCAACACGGCCGTGGCGAAGCGGACGATGGAGACGATGGTCGACTACGTCGGCCAGCACCACGACGCGATGCTGGCCGACCAGATCGAGGCGTTCCGGCGCGGCGTGGCCGGCGAGCCGAAGGACGCGCTGACCGCCGAGGACGTCGCCGCCGTGCCGGGCCCGGACGAGTGGAAGCAGCACTGGGACGTCGCCGACGACCAGGACCCGGTGGACCTGCCGCGCGCCTACGTGATCCCCGTCGGCGACGGGCAGCGGTCGGCCGCCGACGCCGAGGCGCTGGTGGACCAGCTGCTCTTCCACGGCGTCAAGGTCGGCACGCTGACGCGCACCCTCCACATCGGCGGGGTGACGTACCCGCGGGGCTCGTTCGTCGTCGACCTGCACCAGCCGCTGCGCGGGCTGGCGAACGTGCTGCTCGACCTGGGGACCGACATCTCGGCCAAGGTGCCGTCGATGTACGACATCTCGGCGTGGAGCCTGTCGTCGCTGTGGGGCGCCACGGTCGAGCGGATCGGGTCGACGACCGGCCCGGCGCTGCGGGGCGTCGCGGGGCTGCGGGGCGAGCCGTCCGACGGCGGGCTGCCCCGCGCGGCGGCGTTCGTCGCGTTCGACGTCGCCGGGGTCGAGGACTACCGCGCCCTCAACGCCCTGCTGGAGGACGACGCGCCCGTGTGGCTGCTCGACGACGGCCGCGCCGTCGTCGGCCCGCGCGGGCTGCGGGCGGCGCGCGAGGTCGCAGACGAGCACGACGTGCCGTTCGAGCGGGCGTCGTGGCGGGACCTCGCCGGGCTCCGCGACGCGACCGAGCTCGAGGACCTCACGGTCGCGTACGCGGGCACCCAGGACGACCTGCTGTCGCTCACGGAGCTAGGTTTCGACGACCTGGTGCGCGTGACGACGAGGGGCATCGAGGACGGCGCCGCGACCGGGACCACCGGGCTCGAGGACGCCGACGTGCTGTGGGTCGGCACGTCGCTGAGCCCGGCCGAGGGCGGCGCCGGGCAGGCCGCACTGCAGGAGTGGGTGGACGACGGCGGGTCCGTCGTCGGGCGCACCGCCGCGGCGTTCGCCGTGGCCGAGGCGTACGGGTTCGTGGAGGGGGAGGCGACGTCGGGGGACCGCAGCTCCAACGGCATCGTCGACGTCACCACCCCGGACGGCTCGATCCTGGCCGCGCACGAGCAGGACCACGCGTTCGTCTACCCGGCGACCTGGTTCACCGGCCTCGGTGAGGGCACGACCGTCGAGCAGACGTACGACGCCGAGCACCCGTTCCTCGCCGGCCACTGGGTCCCGACGGAGGGAAGCGCGGACGGCCCCGACGCTGCCGCCGGGCAGGCGGCCGTCGTCTCCGGCGAGGCGGAGTCCGGGGCGAGGGCTGTCGTCTTCGGCACCTCGGTGTTCTTCCGCACCCACCCCAAGGGCGGGCTGAGCCAGGCCGCGCAGGCGCTCTTCTGGGCGGCGTCGGGAGACTGACGGGGCAGCGGCTCGGGTCGACCACTCCGTACCCGGGTCGGCAGCAATGTCTGCCGACCCGGGTACGGGACGCCGACCCGACCCGGCGGTCAGGCAGTGGGGGCGGCGGGCTCCCGCCGGGACGCCACCAGCCGCCGCCCGCGCGGGTAAGCCCACGGCCAGGCGAAGCACACGACGCTCACGACGGCGGACACCCAGAACACGCGCCAGATCTCGCCTCGCAGCGGCGCGAGGAACGCGTCGAGGGCGAGCCGCACGGCCTCGAGCCCGGTCTCCTGCAGCGTCAGGGCGCCCAACGCACGGTTGTTGCCGATCAGGACGCCGAGCTGCAGCACGAGCATGACCAGCGCGATCACGCCGGCGGCGACCGCGACCGTGCGCAGCCGCCGACCGGCTCCCGCGGCCCATGCCGCCGCCGCGACGAACGCCAGGACGATCACCGGCAGCCAGGGCGTGAGGATGTCGAGCCACCGGACCCCGTCCGAGACGGTGGCGAGGTCCTCCGACTCGAAGAGGGTGATCGAGCGGCCCTGCGGCTCGATCCGCTCGGCGACCGTCACGCCGCGGTCGACGAGCCGCTGCTTGATCTCCTCCACGAACGGGTCGAGCGGCACCGAGACGGTGCCGTCCTCGATGTTCAGGTACTCGCCGGTGCGGTCCTCCAGGACGCGCACCGTGGTGCCGTGCCCCACCTCGTTCGCGCTGATCCACAGCGTGACGAACGCCTGGGACTGCACCAGCCGGTCCGCGGCGCGGGCGATCAGCGTGTCCACCTGGTTGGCCAGGGCAGGGCCGATGACGGGCGACAGCCGGGTGATCGCGTCGGGGACGCGCTCGCGGCCGGCGGCGTTGGAGAGGGCGTCGTCGACCAGCGCCTGCACGTCGATCTGCTCGGTCACCTCGCGGGTGATCGCCGTCGACACCGCCTCCTGCACCGCCGGCTCCGACGCCAGCGGACCCACCACCTCCAGGTAGCCCTCCGTGTCGAGCACCGTGTGCTCCACGTACCGCGCCGGGATCGTCACGACCGCGACGAGCACGGCGAGGACCACCAGCAGCACCGCGACGACTGTGCGCACCATGGGCCGGACGCTACCTGTGGCGAGGCCGCCCGGCGCGGGGAGGGTCGGGACGGTGCGGGTTCCGCGTGCGGGGCACTCCGCCCATCGCTGGGCCACGACGAGGGGCAGGGATCGGCCAGTCGATCGGATACGCGGAGATGAGGTGCAGCGTGCGCGCTAGGTCCAGTACAAGATGCGCGAAAGGTTCGGTTGCTGGGGCGCATCCGGGATGGCAGGTGGGTCTGACCAGGGGCTCGACAGGGTCGACCGGAGGTCGCTCTACAGCCCGGTGCGCCCGTCGATGCACTCGCGGAGCAGGTCGGCGTGCCCCATGTGCCGCGCGTACTCCTCGGTCACGTGCAGCAGCACGTCGCGCGCCTCGACGGTGCCGCCGTCGTACGGCAGCTCGCGCTCGAGGTCCTCGCCGACCATCCAGTCGTCCGCGACGTCGACCGCGCGGTGCCACGCCTGCCACGCCTCGTCGACGCAGGTGGCGTCCGGCAGGGCGCCGTCGAAGTCGACGTCGGGGTAGCCGGGCAGCTCGAACGGGCCGCGCTCACCGACGCCCTGCAGCACGCGGCGGAACCAGTGGTGCTCGACGTTCGCCAGGTGCCGCACCAGCCCGAGCAGCGAGAGCGTCGATGGCGCGACGGAGCGGCGCGCCATCTGCGACGCGTCCAGGCCCTCGCACTTGAGCACCAGCGTCATGCGGTACCGGCACAGGTACTCCCAGAGGGTCTCCTTCTCCCCGACGGGGTCGACGCCGGTCACGCGGGGGTCGTGCTGGGGGTCCACCCACATGCCGGGTGCGGTACGAGTCACGCGCGTAATCTGGCGGATCCTGGGCCCCGGGTCAAGCGCCGTCCGCGCCGTCCGGGACCCGCCGCCGCTACCGGTAGCCTTCGCGGTCATGAGGGCGACCCGGACGCGACGCGGTGCGCGGCGCCGCGGCGCCCCCCGGGGCCTGCGACGTCCCCTCCCGCCGGGCTGGGCGCGACGGTCGTCGCTCGCGGCGAGCGCGGCGGTCGGACTCCTCCTGGGTGTGGCCACGGGCCTGGGCGTCGACGTGCTGGGCGGCGGGTCCCCGCCGGACGCGCGGCCCGAGGTCTCGGTCGAGCCGGCGACGTGCGCGCAGGCGCAGGTCGCGTGGTCGCGCGCGGCGGCGGCGCAGGTCGCGATGTCGGGGGACGACCCGGGAACGCTGCGTCGCGGGTTCGTGGAAGCCTCCGCCGCGCTCACGACGGCGAGCCCGCCCGAACCCGTCGCCGCCGACTGGCGGACCGTGTCGGACTACCTGGCCGCGGTCGCGGCGGCGCTCGAGGACGTGAAGGGCGACAGCGAGGTGACCGGCGCCGTGGCAGGTGCGCTCGACGAGCTGGACACCCCGGCGATGACCGCGGCGTTCGACCGGGTCACTCGGTACCTCAAGGCCGGCTGCGCCGCAGGCTGAGCCCCGCGCGGCCGGGGCGGCTTTCGTCCCGCGCGCGCGGTGGTTCACCATAGGGGGATGCGTCCGCCCCGCCACACCCGCTCCCGCCTCCCCGTCCTCGCCGCGTGCGCGGTGGCGGTGGGTCTCGTGACCGCCGGCTGCACGGCGGCCCAGGACGGCGCGGAGCCGGTGGCCGAGCCGGCGCCCGCGGTGTCCGTCCCCGCCGACCTGCGCATGGGCGTCGAGGGCGAGGCGTCGCGGTCGGCGTCGAAGAAGCCTGCCGCTTCCAAGCCGAGCGCGGCCGCGAAGGACGGCGCGGTCGACGCGAAGGACGGCGCGGTCGACGCGAAGCGTTGCGCGTCGATGCAGGAGGCGTGGGCCGCGACCAACCGCGCGCTCGTGGACCTCAGCGCGGAGCACCCGCGTGCGCTGGTCGAGAGCTTCCGCGCCGGGCACAGCGCGGTGACATCGACGGAGCCCACCGAGGAGGTCGCTCCGTCGTGGACGACGATGGCGGACTACCTGGGCGACGCCGTGGCGGCGTTCGAGGACGTCGACGAGGACGACGCGGACGCCGTGAGCTCGGCGATGGCGGGCGCGATCACCGCGGACGACACGGCGGAGGCGACGACCGCGGCCCAGACGGTCACGGACTACCTCGCGACGACGTGCGGCGGCCGGTGAGCGGCCCGACCCCGCCGGGTGTTGCTTCCCGGACGGGCGCCGCCGACGAGGGCGCCCGCATCGTCGCCCGCCTGCGCGCCGACCTCGACGTGGCGGGGTACACGGTCGACGGCGTCCGCGACCTGCTCGGCGACGTCGCGTCGGCCGCGCTGGAGCGCGAACAGTCGGCCCCCGCCCGCCGGGCCCTGACGGTCCGCGGCGTGGACGGCGGCCGCGGCGTGGACGGCGGCCGCGACATCGACACCGGGTCCGGGGCGTCGCGCGACCCGCGGGCCGCGCTGACCCGGCTGTTCCTGCTCGGCGACGAGGTGTCGCGGGCGGACCTCGACCGAGCGCTGCCCGGCGTGGGCGCCGACGGGGCACGGCGGCTCGGTCTCGTCCGCGTCGCCGGCTCGGCGCCCGGCGACGCCGTGGCGGCCGCCGTCGAGCTGCACCCGTATGCCGCCGAGGACGCCGGCGGGCAGGTCGCGTGGTGGCTCGCCAGCGACCTGGGCGAGCTCGCCACGGGCGGGCGGCTCGCCGCCGATCACGTGCTCGGCGCGGGCGGCGCGTCGACCACGCTGGCCCAGGTCACGGTCCGTACGCCGGTGGGCCGGGTGCTCGACCTCGGCACCGGCTGCGGCATCCAGGCGCTGCACGCCGCGCGGCACGCGCGCCACGTCGTGGGCACCGACATCTCGCGCCGTGCCCTGGACTTCGCGCGCTTCAACGTCGCGCTCAACATGCCCTTCCCGGGCGCCGACCATGCGGCCGGTGCGGATCCCGGCGACGGGATCCCGACGAACCGCATGCTCGGCGGGGCCGGGAGCGGGGCCGGGGGAGTGGAGCTGCGGCACGGCTCGATGCTGGAGCCGGTCGCGGGCGAGCAGTTCGACCTCGTGGTCTCCAACCCGCCGTTCGTCATCACGCCCCGTGCCGGCGCCGCCGGGCGCGCGGTCACGGAGGCCATCGGCGACTACGAGTACCGCGACGGCGGGCGGGCCGGCGACGACCTGGTGCGCGACCTGATCATCGGCGTCGGCGGCGTGCTCGCCCCCGGCGGGGTCGCGCAGCTGCTGGGCAACTGGGAGCACCGGCGCGGCGAGCCGTGGACCGAGCGGGTGGGTGCCTGGCTCGACGACGCGGGCCTCGACGGCTGGGTGATCCAGCGCGAGCTGCTCGACCCGGCCGAGTACGCCGAGACGTGGATCCGCGACGGCGGCACGACGCCGGACCGCGAGCCGGCGGCCTGGGCCGCCGCGTACGGCGCATGGCTCGACGACTTCGCCGCGCGCGACGTCGAGGGCGTCGGCTTCGGCATCGTCACGCTGCGCCGCCCCGCCGACGGTGCACGACCCACCCTGCGCCGGCTCGAGGAGCACGCAGGCTCCGTGCGGCAGCCGCTCGGCGCACACCTCGCCGCGTCGCTGGCGGCGCACGACTGGCTCGCCGCGCGGGACGACGACGCGCTCGCCGCCGCGCACCTCGTGGTCGCGCCCGACGTCACCGAGGAGCGCCACCTCACCCCCGGGGCCGCCGACCCGAACGTGATCGTGGTCCGCCAGGGCGACGGGCTGGGGCGCGGCGTGCACGCTTCCACCGGGCTGGCGGCGTTCGTCGGGGTGTGCGACGGCGAGCTGGCCGTCGGGCAGATCGTCGGCGCGATCGCGGCTCTCTTCGACGTGCCGGCCGAGGACCTGCGCGCCGAGCTGCTGCCCGCGGTGCGCGGGCTCGTGCGGGACGGCTTCCTGCGCCCGCGTGACTGACGCCGGGCGGTCATGGACGATGGCTGCATGCGTACCCGACAGACCATCACCCGGACCACCGCTGTCACCGCGGGCGCCCTGCTGACGTTCGCGCTCGCCGCGTGCGGCGGCTCGGACGGCGGCTCGTCCGACGGCGGCTCGTCCCCCGAGGACGGCGCGGCGTCCGAGCCCGCGCCGCAGGCGGAGGGTGGTGGCGACATCTGCGAGGCGACCACCATCCTGGAGGACATGTCCACCACGATGGCGGACGTCGACCCGACCGACCTGCAGGCGACCCTCGACCAGCTCGAGGAGCTGACCACCACCGTCGAGGGCGTCGAGCCCCCGGCCGAGGTCGCCGACGACTGGGACACGCTCGCGACCACCTTCCGCGACATGACTGACAGCCTCCAGGCCGCCGTCGACGACCCCGCCGACGCCGACGCCATGTCGGACGTCAACGACGCCATGGCCGCCCTGACGGACGAGGAGTTCCAGACCGCGGGGCAGAACATCAGCGCCTACACGGCGGAGAACTGCTGACCCTCCCGCCGACATGCGTCGCCCCGGGCCTCCGCGCGGAGGGCCGGGGCGTCGTCGTCGGGCGTGCGCCCTGAGGCGGGCCGACGGGTCAGTGCGCCAGGTACATGTCGGCCCACGCGCTGACGATCCGCGCCGCGCGCTGCGCCCGGCCGGGGCGGGTGAGCAGGTGGTCCGAGCCGTCGAGCGCGACGAAGCTGCGCGGGTGGCGCGCGGCGGCGAAGATCATGCTCGCGTTGTCGATGCCGACGACGGAGTCGGTGGGCGAGTGCATGACGAGCAGCGGCAGGCCCAGGTCGCCGATGGTGTGCTCCAGGTCGGCCTGTCGCACGTCCTCGACCATGCCGCGCTTGAGGTTGAGCCGCTTGTCGCCCACGTGCCACTGCGCGACGCCCTCCGCCAGCACCTGATCCACGAGCTCGTCGTACTGCGCCTCGGCGTGGCTCGGGTCGAACGGCGCGCAGACCGACACCACGGCCCGGACCCCGGCGACCTCGGTCGCCGCCGCGATCGCCGCGGCCCCGCCCCACGAGTGCCCCACCAGCAGCTGGGCCGGGGTGCCGCGGGCCGCCATGAGCTCGCACGCGAGCACGGTGTCGGCGACCTTGACCGTGAACGACCCGTCACCCCAGTCGCCCTCGGAGTCCCCGAGCCCCAGGTTGTCGAACCGCAGCATGCCGATGCCCTCGGCCGCGAGCTGCTTGCAGATGCGCGCGGCCGCCGGCGAGTCCTTGCCGAGCGTGAACCCGTGCGCGAACACGCCCCAGCCGCGGACCTCGCCGTCCGGGAGGTCGAGGATGCCCGCCAGCTTCGGGCCCGTGCTGCTGGTGAAGGTCACGCGTTCGGCCATGCGCCCATCCTGTCAGCCGATGCCTGTCTGTCGCCCGAGTCTGCGGTTCCGCTGCGGGCGGGTGCCTCGTTCCTCGGCCTCCACCCTGCGCTGCACCTCCGCCTCAGCCGATGACGACGGCGGACTCGGGGCGCCGATACAGCCGCTGCCGCTCGCGCAGCGCCAGCCCGGTGCCGAGGGTGATCGGGCCGAGCCGCCCGAGGAACATCAGCACCACCAGCACGACCTGGTGCCACGGCTGCATGTCGGCGGTGATCCCGGTGGACAGGCCGGTGGTGCTGAACGCGGAGACCACCTCGTAGAGCACCTGGTCCAGGGTGAAGAGACTGGTCGAGAGCGTGATCGCCAGGGTCGGCAGGACGACGGCGGCGACGCCGACCAGGGCGACGGCGAGCGCCTGGCGCTGGGTGGCGCGGGACAGCCGCCGGTCGAAGACGGTCACGTCCGGGTCCCCGCGCAGCTCGGACCAGATGACGAACGCCAGCACGGCGAACGTCGTGATCTTGATGCCGCCCGCGGTGCCCGCCGACCCGCCGCCGACGAACATCAGCAGGTCGGTGAAGAACCACGTGCCGTTGTTGAGCTGCGAGATGTCGACCGAGTTGAAGCCGGCCGTGCGAGGCATGACGGACTGCGTGAAGGCGGCCAGCACCTTCCCAGGGCCGTCGAGCGGACCGAGCGTGCCCGGGTTGCGCCCCTCGGCGGCGACGAAGAACACCGTCCCCACGACGAGGAGGATCCCGGTGACTCCTACCGTGAGGCGCGAGTGCACGCTCCAGCGCGAGAGCCGGAACAGGTCCCGACGCACGTCGGGAGCGCGCCGGGTGCGGCCGAGGCGCCACAGCTCGAGCAGCACGGGGAACCCGATGCCGCCCAGAATCACGGCCGCGCAGATCGGCAGGCACACCCACGGGTCGGCGACGAACGGCATCAGGTTGGCGCTGTAGATCGAGAAGCCCGCGTTGTTGAACGCCGACACGGCATGGAAGACGCCCGACCAGACCGCGTGCCCGAGCGGCTCGCCGTAGGTCGTCGCGAACCGTGCGGTGAGCAGCACGGCCACCAGCAGCTCCGCGACGACCGTGAACCGCAGCACGCCCACCAGCACCCGCCGCACGTCGCCGAGGCTCACCGCGTGCGTGGACTCGGCGGCGACGAGCCGCGTGCTGAGCCCCAGCCGCCGGGAGAGCAGCAGGCCCAGCAGCGAGGCCACCGTCATCACGCCGAAGCCGCCGACCTGGATGAGCGCCAGGATCACGGCCTGCCCGAACGGGGTCCAGAACGTCTCGGTGTCGACGACGGCGAGGCCGGTCACGCAGGCGGCGGACGTCGCGGTGAACAGCGCCTCGACGAAGCTCGCGTTCCGGCCGGTCGCGCTGACGGGCAGGCTGAGCAGGGCCGTGCCGACGGCGATCGTGGCGAGGAAGCCGACGGTGATCATCTGCGCCGGGCGTCGCCGCAGGCTGGCCGGGGAGGCATGGGACGCGGTCGGCGGGCGGCTCGGGATCAGCCGGCGCAGCACGGGAACGAGGTGCACGAGCGCCAAGTGTGGCACCCCGGGGGTACTCAGGAGGGGGGAACGGTGCGGGGGGCGTCGGGGCCGGCGAGCGCCGCGGCGAGGATCGCCTCGATGGCGAACGCCGTCTCCTGGGCGAGGTCGACGTCGTCCGGGTCGAGCAGCCACTGCACCTGGAGGCCGTCCATGACGCCGATGACGGCGCTCGCCGCCCGGCGGGCGTCCCGCTCGCCGATCTCGACGCCGCGCTCGCGCGCGACCTGCGCCACGGCGCCTGCGATCTCGCCGCGCAGGACGGTGAAGCGCTCGGTCACCCAGCCGGCGGCGGGATGCCCGTCGGTCACGGACTCGCCCGTGAGCACGGCGTAGGCCTGGACGATGCCGCGGCGCTCGGCGTTCTGGCGCGCGGTCGTGAGCAGGTGGCGGAAGAGGTCGAGGCCGCCGGGGATGTGCTGTCCCTCGAGGTGCTCGACGTCGATCTTGTCGCGGTACTCGAGCACGGCCCACAGCAGCTTGTCCTTGCTGCCGAAGTGGTGCAGGACCCCGGCGTGGGTGATCCCGACCTGCTCGGCGACGTCGACGAGCGACCCGGCGTGATAACCCTTCGAGCCGAAGACGCGCGTCGCTGCGCGCAAGATCTCCTCGCGTCGTTCCGCTCGCGAGGGCCGGGACCGCGCGGGGCGGCTGACGTCGGTCATGCCGTCACCATACTGTGACCTGGGGTACTTACTGACTTGTCAGTAAGTGTGCTTCACTGGGCGCACGCCGACGACGTGGCCGGCGTGAAACCGGACGAAGGAGCCCTTCGCGTGTCATCGCAGACCGCCTCCCAGACGGCACCGCGCGCGGCAGCGCAGACCACCGCTCAGACGGCGGCGCCGGGCGGCGCCCCCCGCCTCGACGAGCTGGTGGCCGCGCTGACCCTCGAGGAGAAGGTCTCCGTCGTCGTCGGGGCGTCGATGTGGTCCACGGCCGGTATCGAGCGCATCGGCCTGGAGCCGGTCGTCATGTCCGACGGGCCGGTCGGCGTCCGCGACCCGCAGGGGCGCGGCACCTCCGCCATGTTCCCCGCGCCCTCGGCCCTGGCCGCCACCTGGGACGTCGCCCTTGCGGCGCGGGCCGGCGAGCTGTTCGCCGCCGAGGCGCGGCGGCACGGCGTCCACCTCGTGCTGGCGCCCCAGGTGAACCTGCAGCGCACGCCGGTCGGCGGTCGCCACTTCGAGTGCTACTCCGAGGACCCGCACCTCACCGCCGAGCTCGCCGTCGCGCTCGTCACGGCGGCCCAGTCCCGCGGCGTCGGCATGTGCGTCAAGCACTTCGTGGCGAACGACTCCGAGACGGAGCGCACCCGGTACCTCGCCCGCGTCGACGCGCGCACCCTGCGCGAGGTGTACCTCGCGCCGTTCGAGCGGCTCGTCGAGGCCGGCGCCTGGAGCGTCATGGGCGCGTACAGCGGCGTCGACGACGGGACGACGGCGGCGCCCGCGCTGGAGCACCGCCCGCTGCTGGTCGGCGTGCTCAAGGAGGAGTGGGGTTTCGACGGGCTCGTCGTCAGCGACTGGGTCGCCACGCAGTCGGTCGCCCCCGCCGTGCGCGGCGGCCTCGACCTGCAGATGCCCGGCCCGGACGGCCCGTGGGGCGACGGGCTGCTCGCCGCCGTCCGCGCCGGCGAGGTTGCCGAGGCGGAGCTCGACGACAAGGTGCTGCGGGTGCTGCGGCTCGCGCGGCGCGTCGGCCGGCTCCGCCCGCCGGGTGGACCCGGAACGACCCCCGACGAGGACGACCGCGTGGGCCGAGACGTGGCGCCGGCGGCGTCCGCCGCGCTGCTGCGGGAGCTCGCCGCCCGCTCCGTCGTCGTGCTCAAGGACGACGCGGGTCTGATGCCGCTGGTCGGCCCCGGCCCCGACACCGGACAGGACGCCCGGCCGGGCGCCGCGCCGCTGCGGGTGGCGCTGCTCGGGGCGTCGGCCGTCGAGCCGTTCTTCGCCGGCGGGGGGTCGTCGTTCGTCGTGCCCGACCGGCTGTCGTACCCGGCCGACGCCCTGGCCGCCGCGCTGCCCGCCGGCTCGGAGGTGACCGTCGTCGCCGGGTCGCGGGCGCTGCGCAACCCGCCCGCCCTGGACGTCGCCGCGCGGTGCACCGACCCCGTGACGGGGGCTCCCGGCCTGCGGGTCGAGGTGCTGGGCGCGGACGGCGACGTGCGCCGCGCCGAGACGCGGACGGCGTGGGACGGCTGGTACGGCGACGTCGGACCCGACGACGTCGTGGTCCGGGTGTCCGCCCGGGTGGCGCTGCCCGAGCCCGGCGAGCACGAGCTCGGCGTGGGCACGGTGGGGGTGCACCGGGTGACGGTGGACGGGCGACGGGTCGCGAGCGGCGACGTCGTGGTCGACGAGGACGTCATCCTCGCCTCCGGGCACAACCACCCGGTCGCCGAGACGGCGCCCGTCGGTGGCGGGGCGGACGGCGTCCTCCTCGTGGCCGACCTGCAGGTCGTGCACCCCGTCGGCTACGACACGTTCGTGCGCGGCGCGCTCGTGCACCGGCTCCCCGGGCCGTCCGCCGACGACGAGCTGGCGGCCGCCGCGGCCGCCGCCCGGGCCGCGGACGTCGCCGTCGTCGTGGTCGGCACCACGCCCGAGGTCGAGTCCGAGGGCTTCGACCGCGCCGACCTGGCGCTGCCCGGCAACCAGGACGAGCTGGTGCGCCGCGTGCTCGCGGCCAACCCGCGCACCGTCGTCGTCGTCAACGCCGGCGCCCCCGTCGTCCTGCCCTGGTACGACGACGCGCCCGCCGTGCTCTGGGGCTGGCTGCCCGGCCAGGAGGCGGGCACGGCGCTCGCCGACGTGCTCACCGGCGCGACCGAGCCGTCCGGGCGTCTGCCCTGGACGCTGCCCCGCCGGGCCGACGACGTCACCGTGCCGCACGCCGTGCCGGTCGGCGGCGTCGTCGACTACGCCGAGGGCCTGGACGTGGGCTACCGCGCCTGGGAGCGACGGGTCGCCGAGCGCGGCGCGCCGCCGGCCCCCGAGCCCGCCGCTCCGCTCGGCCACGGGCTGGGGTGGACCACCTGGGCGTACGAGGCCGCCACCCTGGACGGGCACGACGGGCACGACGGGCACGACGGGCACGACGGGCACGCCGGGCACGACGGCGACGACGTCGTCGTCCGGGTCACCGTCCGCAACTCCGGGCCGCGGCCCGGGCGCGAGGTGGTGCAGGTCTACGTCGAGCCCGGCGCGGAGGTCCTCGCCGCCGACCCGGCCCGCCCGGTGCGCTGGCTCGGCGGCTTCGCGGTCGTCGACGCCGCGCCCGGCGAGGCGGCGACCGCCCGGGTGCGCGTCCCGCGGCGCGCGCTGCAGACGTGGGACGTCGGCTCCGGCGACTGGACCACACCGCCCGGCGGCTACCGGCTGCGCGCCGGCAGGTCGGTGCGCGACCTACGGCTCGACGTCCCCGTCGAGATCCGTCCCTGACCGGAACACCACCGCTCCGTCGACCCGCGGCGGGGCCCGTGCAAGGAGGCACACCGTGAGAATCCGCAAGCTCACCTCGGCGGCCGTGGGTACGGCGGTGGTCGCGCTGCTGGCCACGGCCTGCGGCGGCGGCAGCACCGGCGACGGCGACCCCACCGCCTCGTCCGGCGGCGGCGTCGGGACCGAGACCCTGACCGTCGGCATGCCCAACGGCGTGCAGACCGAGAACCAGAACCCGCTCACCTCGGCGTCGTCGTCCGCGATGTCGCTCGGCTACGCGTTCGTCATCTACGAGCCGCTGATGATGCGGAACCAGGCGAAGCCGTCCGAGGAGCCCGAGCCCTGGCTGGCCGAGAGCATCGAGTGGAACGAGGACTACACCGAGGCCGTGATCACGCCGCGCTCCGGCGTGACGTGGTCCGACGGCGAGGACTTCACGGCCGACGACGTCGCGTTCTCGATCCAGCTCCGGATCGACCACGAGGCGCTCAACACCGCGGCCCTGCCGTACGACAAGGTCGCCACGGACGGCACGACCGTCACGGTGTCGTTCACCGCCTCGCAGTACGTCAACCAGTCCAAGCTGCAGGACCTGCTCATGCTGCCGGAGCACCTGTGGTCCGAGGTCGAGGACCCGACGACCTTCACCAACACCGAGCCGGTGGGCACCGGCCCGTACACGCTGGAGTCGTGGACGCCGCAGGCCGCCACCGTCGTCGCGCGCGACGACTACTGGGGCGGCCAGCCGAAGGTCCCCGAGATCCGCTACTCCTCGTACAACGACAACAACGCCCTGACCACCGCCCTCACCACCGGCGAGGCGCAGTGGGGCTGGACGTTCATCGCCGACTACGAGAACGTCTACATCGCCGCGGACCCGGAGCACTACCACCAGTACGCCGCGGCCGGCCTCGGCATCGACGCGCTGTTCCTCAACAACGAGACCAAGCCGTTCGACGACCTGGCCTTCCGCCAGGCGCTGAACATGGTGATCGACCGCCAGGAGCTCGTCGACGTCGCGACCTCGGGCGTCAACCCGCCGCTGACGAACGTCACCGGCCTGCCCCTGCCCGCCGGCGACGCGTTCCTCTCCGAGGCGTACGCGGGGCAGGACTTCGCCGTGGACGTCGACGGGGCCAAGGCGCTGCTCACCGACGCCGGCTACACCTGGGAGGGCGAGACCCTCATGGACCCGGACGGCGAGAAGGTCACGTTCGAGCTCACGAACCCCGCGGGCTGGAACGACTACCTCACCGCGCTCGACCTCATCAAGAACGCCGCGAGCCAGCTCGGCGCCGAGGCCACGGTCCAGCCGGTCAACCAGGACGGCTGGTTCGCCGACGTCATCCCGCCGGGCAACTTCCAGGCCACGCTGCACTGGACCGACGGCGGCGCCACCCCGTGGGACATGTACTCCGACATGTTCGACGGCGCGCAGTACCAGCCGCTCGACAAGCCGGCGACGTGGAACTTCGGCCGCTTCCAGGACGAGGCGTCCACGACGGCGTTCGCGGACTACGCGGCCGCCACCGACGAGGCCGACCGGCAGGCCGCGATGGACGTCATCCAGAAGACGTTCGTCGAGCAGGTCCCGGCCATCGCCATCTGGTCCCGCCCCGCCACCGCGCAGTACTCGACCCAGAACTACGTCGGCTGGCCGAGCGAGGAGGACCCGTACAACCAGCCGCAGCCCACCGGGGTGCAGGCCGCCCAGATCGTCATGAACCTGGAGCCCGCGTCCTGATGAGCACCCACATCTCCGTCCCCGGGGCGCCCGCCGGCGCCCCGGGGACGGGCCCCCGGCCGGGCCCGTCCGAGCCGCCGGTCCTCGAGACCGTCGGCCTCACGAAGCACTACCCCGTCGGCTCCGGCGGACGGCGCGGCGCCGTCGTGCACGCCGTCGACGGCGTGGACCTGACCCTGCACCGTGGCCGCGTGGTCGCCCTCGTGGGCGAGTCCGGGTCCGGCAAGTCCACGATCGCGCGGCTGCTCGCCCAGCTGCAGCCCGCCACGGGCGGCCGCCTGATGCTGCACGGCGAGGACGCGACGGCCCGCGGTCGGCGGGCGTTCCGCCGCTACGTCCGCCGCGTGCAGATGATCTTCCAGGACCCGTTCGGGTCCCTGAACCCCGTGCACCCGGTGCGGTACACGCTCACGCGCGCCGTGCGGATCCACCAGGGCCGGCTGCGCGGAGACCGCCTCGAGTCCGCGCTGACGACGCTGCTCGAGCGGGTGCACCTGACCCCGGCCGAGCGGTACGTGGACAAGTACCCGCACGAGCTCTCGGGCGGGCAGCGGCAGCGCGTCGCCATCGCGCGGGCGCTCGCCGCCGACCCCGAGGTGCTGCTCGCCGACGAGCCGATCTCGATGCTCGACGTGTCGATCCGGCTCGGGATCCTCAACCTCCTGCAGGACCTGCGCGACCGGCTGCACCTGGCGATCCTCTACATCACCCACGACATCGCGTCCGCGCGGTACTTCGCCGACACGACGCTCGTCATGTACGCGGGCCGCGTCGTGGAGACCGGCGACAGCGAGTCCGTCACGCAGGACCCGAAGCACCCGTACACCCGGCTCCTCGTGGCGTCCGCGCCCGACCCGGAGAACCTCGTCGCGCGGGACCGGGCCGAGGCGCGCGGCGAGCCGCCGAGCCTCGTCGACCCGCCAGCCGGGTGCCGCTTCCACCCGCGCTGCCCGTTCGCGAACGCGCTGTGCCGCGCCGAGGTGCCGCCGCTGCTCGACGTCGGCACCGGGCCGGGCGGGGTGCGGCGCGAGGCCGCCTGCTGGGGGTTCTCCGACCGCGACGACGCCCCCGACGTGCCGGAGGTGAGCGCACCGTGAGGTTCTTCGCCCGCCGCGCGGCGTTCTACCTGTTCACCGCGTGGGCGGCCATCACCATCAACTTCGTCATCCCGCGCCTGCTTCCCGGCGACCCGGTCACCGCGCTGCTCGGGCGGATGCAGGGGCAGATCGACGCGGACGCCGAGCAGTCGCTGCGCGTGCTGTTCGGCCTCGACGCGGACCTGAGCGTCTGGCAGCAGTACGTCGAGTACTGGCGGCTGCTGCTGGCGGGCGACCTCGGGCTGAGCTTCACGCACTTCCCGACGCCGGTCGCCGACATCGTCGCGCAGGCGCTGCCGTGGACGATAGGCCTGGTCGGCATCTCGACGATCATCGCGTTCCTGCTCGGCACGGCGGTCGGCACCGGCATCGGCTGGCGCCGCGGCACCTGGGCCGACTCGCTGCTGCCGATCACGACCTTCTTCTCGGCCGTGCCGTACTTCTGGCTGGGGCTCATCGCCATCGCCGTCTTCGCCGTCAACCTCGGCTGGTTCCCGTCCAGCGGCAGCTACGACCGCGGCATGGTGCCGTCGATGAGCTGGGGCTTCGTCGGCTCGGTGATCTACTACGGCACCCTGCCGGCCCTGACCGTCGTCGTGTCGTCGGTCTCCGGCTGGATCCTCGGGATGCGCAACATGATGGTCACCGTCTCGAGCGAGGACTACGTCACCGTGGCGCACGCCAAGGGGCTGCCCGAGAAGGCCGTCGTGGTGGGCTACGCCGCGCGCAACGCGATCCTGCCGCAGGTCTCCAGCTTCGCCCTCGCCCTGGGCTTCGTCGTGGGCGGCACCCTCGTCATGGAGATGGTCTTCAGCTACCAGGGGATCGGCTACACGCTCTACGAAGCGGTCTCGACGCACGACTACCCGCTGATGCAGGGCTGCTTCCTCGTCATCACGCTGTCCGTGCTGGTCGCCAACCTCGTGGCCGACGTCGCGTACACGTTCCTCGACCCCCGCACCCGGCAGGAGGGCTGACATGGCCACCGGCACCACCGCGATCGAGGTCGCGGCTCCCACCGGGGCGGACGACGCCGGCCCGGGCGTCGCGCGCCCCGGGAAGCGGCCGCGGCTCGTCTTCCTGCGCAACGGCAAGGCCGTCACGGGACTCGCGATCCTCGCGGTCTTCGCGATCCTCGCGGTCGTCGGGCCTTGGATCGCCCCCTACGACCCCAACCAGGTCAGCACGGACCTGCTGCAGCCGCCGTCAGGCGCGCACTGGCTCGGCACCGACCACACGGGGCGCGACATCCTGTCGCAGCTCGTCGTGGGCACGCGGGGCGTGCTCGTCGTCGGCCTGATCGCCGGCCTCGCCGCGACGCTCATCGGCGTCGTCGTCGGCGTCACGGCGGGCTTCCTCGGCGGCCTCGGCGACGAGACGCTCTCGGCCGTGTCCAACGTGTTCCTCGTCATCCCGCAGCTGCCGCTCATCATCATCATCGCGGCGCAGCTGCCGAGCGCCGGCGGGGTGACGGTGGCGCTCGTCATCGGCGTCACCGGCTGGGCGTGGGGCGCTCGCGTGCTGCGCGCCCAGACCCTGTCGCTGCGCCGGCGCGACTTCGTCGAGGCGGCGCGGGCCGCCGGCGAGCGCACCTGGCGCATCGTGCTGGCGGAGGTGCTGCCGAACCTCACGGCGATCATCGCCGCCGGGTTCGTCGGCACGGTGATCTTCGCCGTCCTGAGCCAGGTGACCCTCGCATTCATCGGCATCACGCCGGTCAGCGACTGGAACTGGGGCACCATCCTGTTCTGGGCGCAGAACAACCTTGCGCTGCAGCGCGGTGCCTGGTGGTGGTTCGTGCCCGCCGGGCTGTGCATCGCGCTGCTCGGCATGGCGCTCACCCTCGTCAACTTCGGGATCGACGAGCTCGTCAACCCGCGCCTGCGCAGCACCGGCATGCACGCCCGCGCCCTGCGGCGCCGCCGGATCCGCCCCCGCGTCGGCTTCACGCCCGTGGTGCGCGAGAAGCCGGCCAGAGAGACGAAGGAGGCCCGGCCATGACCGAGCTGCTCAGCGCCCCCGGTGCCGCCGGACGCACCGGCGAGCCGGTGCTGGAGATCCGCGACCTGCGGGTGGACTACGGCTTCGGCGCCGACCCGACGCACGTGCTGCGCGGGGTGGACCTCACGCTGCATCGTGGCGAGGTGCTCGGGCTGGCCGGCGAGTCCGGCTGCGGCAAGTCGACCCTCGCGTACGCCGCCACGCGCCTGCTGCCGCCGCCGGGGCTCATCACCGGCGGCGAGGTGTGGCTCACGGACCGGGAGGGCCGCCGCGCGGACGTGCTCGGCCTGACCGACGCCGAGCTGCGTGCGGCCCGCTGGCGGGACGTCGCGATCGTGTTCCAGGGCGCGATGAGCTCGCTCAACCCCGTGTTCCGGATCGGTCGCCAGCTGGCCGACGGGATCCGGGCGCACCGGCCGGACCTTTCCCGGGCCGACCTCGAGGCGCGCTCGGCGGAGCTGCTGGAGATGGTCGGCATCTCGGCCGACCGGCTGCGGGCCTACCCGCACCAGCTGTCCGGCGGCATGCGCCAGCGCGTGATGATCGCGATGGCGCTCGCCCTGGAGCCGCAGGTGCTGCTCATGGACGAGCCCACCACCGCGCTGGACGTCGTCATGCAGCGCCAGATCCTCGAGCAGATCACGGAGCTGCGCGACCGCCTCGGGTTCTCGGTCGTCCTCATCACGCACGACGTGTCGCTGTTGGTGGAGGTCGCCGACCGCATCGCGATCATGTACGCCGGCGAGATCGTCGAGGAGGCGGCGGCGCACGACGTCTACCGGCGCCCGCGGCACCCCTACGCCCACGGGCTGCTCGGGTCGTTCCCGCCCCTGCACGGGCCGCGGCGCGAGCTGGCGGGGATCCCCGGCGCGCCGCCGGACCTGCAGCGGCTCGGCCCGGGCTGCCCGTTCGCGCCGCGCTGCCCGCACGCGATGGACGTGTGCGGCCGGGTGCGGCCCGAGCTGGGCGCGCCGCGCACGGGCGAGGCCGGCCGGGCGGTCGCGTGCCACCTGCACGACGACGGCCCCTCGGGCCCGGGCGGGCCACTCCCGCCCGAGCTCGCCCGGAGCTGACCGGATCGTCGACGAGTGGTCACGTCTGGTTTCTGCGCCGGCCGACCGCTATCTTTCACGCAGTCTCGACGAAGGGCGGCGGTGTGCAGGCGGACGTGGGTGTTCGACGGTGGGTGGCTGCGGTGGGCGCGATGCTCGCGCTCGCCCTGGCGTTGACGGGGTTGACGGTGGTCCCGTCGTCGGCCGCGGAGGCCGCCGACAGCACGGTCATCGCTCCAGGCGACCAGCGGTGGTGGACGGGCCAGGACATCGCCCTCGAAGTGAGCGTCACGCGTGACGGCTCCCCGGGCACCGGGTACGTCGGATGGTTGGAGGACGGCCGGGGCGCACTCCTGCGGCACGTGGCTCTGGTGGACGGGCGGGCCACGGTCGTGATCCCCAGTCGCTACTTCTCGGTCGGCACGCACGTCATCGAGGCGCGGCACCTCGACACGTCGTCGGGAGTCGACCCGCAGACCGGGCAGTGGCCGTACTACTCCACGGACTCGGTGACGATCGAGGTCGCCGAGCCTGCCCGCCCTGTCCTCGACGCGACGTCGTGGTACTACGGCGAGGAGCACCAGCTCCGCTTCGACGTCACCGGCACGGACCAGCCGCGCGAGGGCACGGTGACCGCATCCTTCGACGACGCCGAGCGGTCGGCGCCGTTGGTGGACGGCGTCGCCACGTTCGCGCTCGACGGCACGGAGGTGAGCGGGGGCGAGAATCTGAGATTCACCCACACGTCCGCCTCGGGAGCGCGCGTGTCGGCCTGGTCGTTCCAGGTCATGGCCGAGAGCAAGCCGATCACGCTGGAGGCCGACGTGCCCGCCGTCGCGCGCTACGGCTCTGACGTCGTCGTGCCGATCCGGGTGACCTCGCCGCTAGGGACCCCGACGGGTCGCGTGTTCGTCGAACGGGACGAGACGCTGGCGTCTGGCGTCCTGGTGGGCGGCAAGGCGACCCTGAAATTTCCCGCGAGCCGGCTCCCGTTCGGCAAGGGGCACGTGGCGGTGCGGTTCAACGGGCTGCCGGGCTACGAGCAGAAGGGTCGGTCCTTCGCCGTCGACGTCCGCCCCCGCGCCACCTCCGTCGCGGTGTCGACCCCGAAGGCGTGGACCTACGGGAAGTCGCGTCGGGTCTCGGTGACCGTCTCCTCGCCGAGCGGTACGCCGTCGGGTCGGGTCGAGCTGTGGCGGGGCGGCAGCAAGCTCCGCTCCGCCACCCTGACGCGAGGCAAGGCGTCGCTGCCGGTGTCGGGAACGCGCGTGCCCTCAGGGCGCCAGAGCCTGGTGGTCAAGTACGTCGGGCCGTCCACGTACGCGAGGTCGCAGCGCGCCTGGACCCAGAAGGTCGTCCAGGCACGGCCGGTGGTCACCTTCCGCATGGAGCGCACCTCGTTCCCGAGCAGCTGGCGGTCGACGCGATCGGTCGCCGCGACGGTCACCGTGCGGACGCCCGGGCTCCCGGAGCGCGGCCGCCTGTGCATCTGGTCCCGCAACCCGGTGAACTTCCACGGACGGTGGAGCGAGTGCTGGACCAACTGGTCGTGGAAGGTCACGGACGGGAAGCGGACGATCCGTGTCCCAGGTCGGTTGCTGCAGGGCAACGAGGGAAGGTCCTTCCTCAAGCTCCAGTACTTCCCGAGGAACGGCAACGTGCGCACCGTCTTCTCCCCCACGATCACCCTGCGGCACAACGCCCCGTGACCCGCGGTGCGCGGTGCGGGCTCGACCGCCGTGGACCGTGACTCTGTGCGGGAGCGAGGAGAGGTCCCCACGGGGTGTGTACGTTTCCGTCACACCCGGTGGGTAGCGTGATCCCCGTGCTCGCCGACACCCGCCCGCTGCCGACGTCGGTCCCGGACCCGGGGCCGTCGGGAGTCGGCGCGCCCATCCTCCCGGTCGGCGCGTGGCGGGGAACCCCGCGGCCCCGCGCGCGGACCGCGCCCCGCGTGGTGGCCGGCGTCGTCGCCCTGCTCGCGGCCGTCGGCGTCTGGCTGACCTGGCGGATCTTCGTCGCCACGCCCACCGGGCAGCGGGTCGACGAGCTCGCGTTCCTCGGCGCGACGCACGGACAGGGCCGGCTGTGGCAGGTCGCGGAGCCGGTGCTCGACGTCGTCTCCGTGGCGTTCGTCGTCGCCGGGGTCGGGGCCGCCGCGGGGGTCGCGGCGCTGCGCCGGCGCTGGGCGCTGGCGCTGCAGGTCGTGGTCCTGGTCGTCGGGGCGAACGTCACGACGCAGGTGCTCAAGCACGCCGTCCTGGACCGCCCCGAGCTGCTGCCCGGCTGGACCGGGCAGAACACCCTGCCCAGCGGGCACACCACGGTGGCGGCGTCGGTCGCGGCGGCGCTGCTGCTCGCCGCGCCACGGGCGTGGCGGCCGGTGGTCGCCGTGCTGGGCGCGGCGTACACGGGGATGACTGGCGTCTCGACGCTGGTGGGCCAGTGGCACCGGCCGTCGGACGTCGTCGCGGCCGTGCTCGTCGTGCTGGTGTGGGGCGCCGCGGTGTGCGCCCTGACGCCGCCGTCGTCCCTCGACGCCCCCCGGCGGCCCGGGGGGTCGACCGCGAGCCCCGGGTCGTTCGTCGTGGCCGGGCTGATGCTGCTCGCCGCGGCCGCCGGCGCGGTCGCGTCGCTGGCCACCATGGTGGGCCTGGCCCGGGCCGGCGCCACGGTGCCGGTGCTGTCGTCGGCCCCCGACCTCACCGCTTATGCCGCCGGCGCCGTCGGCGTGCTGAGTGTCACGGCCGCGGCGTTCGCGGTGCTGCTCGTGCTGCGCCAGCTCACCGCGCGGCCGGCCGTACAGCATCGGGAGCAGGGACACTAGCCCCTCGGTAGAGTTCCGCCCGCGGCCACCACCGGAACCATGTCGTGGAGGCATGTCGTACCGTGACATGACCGGTCCACCGGCAGCCCCTCGCACCACGGAAAGCAGGAACGGATGCCCCAGCCACGCAAGCTCGTGATCGTCGAGTCGCCGACCAAGGCTCGCAAGATCCAGGGCTACCTCGGCGACGACTACGAGGTCGAGGCGAGCGTCGGGCACATCCGCGACCTGCCGCAGCCGTCGGAGATGCCGGCGGACATGAAGAAGGGCCCGTACGGCAAGTTCGCGGTCGACGTCGACCACGGCTTCGACCCCTACTACGAGGTCCACGCGGACAAGAAGCAGAAGGTCCGTGAGCTGAAGAAGGCCCTCAAGGAGGCCGACGAGCTCTTCCTCGCCACGGACGAGGACCGCGAGGGCGAGGCCATCGCCTGGCACCTCATCCAGGAGCTCAAGCCCAAGGTGCCGGTCAAGCGGATGGTCTTCCACGAGATCACCCGCGAGGCGATCCAGCGGGCCCTGCAGAACACCCGCGAGCTCGACACCGACCTCGTCGACGCTCAGGAGACGCGCCGCATCCTCGACCGGCTCTACGGCTACGAGGTCTCGCCGGTGCTGTGGCGCAAGGTGCGCCAGGGCCTGTCGGCCGGCCGCGTGCAGTCCGTCGCGACGCGCCTCGTCGTCCAGCGCGAGCGGGAGCGCATGGCGTTCGTCTCGGCCGAGTACTGGGACGTCGCGGGCTCGTTCGCGCCGACCGGCGGCGACGACGCCGGCCAGTCCTTCCGCGCCCGGCTCACCGCGGTGGGCGCCGACCGCGTCGCCACGGGCCGCGACTTCGACGACCTCGGCCGGCTCAAGGTCCGCACGGGCGTCGCGACGCTGGACGAGGCGTCCGCCCGCGCCGTCGTCGCGGGCCTCGCGGACGCGGCGTTCGCCGTCCGCTCGCTCGAGACCAAGCCGTACTCGCGCAAGCCCGCGGCGCCGTTCACCACCTCCACGCTGCAGCAGGAGGCCGGTCGCAAGCTGCGCATGAGCTCGCGCCAGACGATGCGCACGGCCCAGGGCCTGTACGAGAACGGCTACATCACCTATATGCGGACGGACTCGCCGACGCTGTCGACGGAGGCCACCGACGCCGCCCGCCGCCAGGCGGCCGAGCTGTACGGGCCCGAGTACGTGCCGGGCGCCCCGCGGCTGTACGCCCCCAAGAACAAGGGCGCGCAGGAGGCGCACGAGGCGATCCGCCCCGCGGGCGACTCGTTCCGCACCCCGGCGCAGGTGGCGCGCGAGCTGTCGGGCGACCAGTTCCGCCTCTACGAGCTGATCTGGAAGCGCACGGTCGCCTCGCAGATGGCGGACGCCAAGGGCTCGACGGCGTCGGTGCGCCTGGCCGCCCCGCTGTCCGACGCCGCCGGCGACCTCGCCGGGCGCGACGCCGTCTTCGCGGCGTCGGGCACCGTCATCACGTTCCGCGGCTTCCTCGCCGCGTACGAGGAGAGCACCGACGTCGAGCCGGCCGGGGACGGCGAGAAGAGCGCGTCGGCCCGCGAGACCCGGCTGCCGCGCATGGCCGAGGGCGACGCGCTGCGCGGCGACGACCTCGCCGCCGACGGCCACGCCACGACACCGCCTGCCCGCTACACGGAGGCGTCGCTCGTCAAGGCGCTGGAGGAGCTCGGCATCGGCCGCCCCTCCACGTACGCGGCGACGATCTCGACCGTCCAGGACCGCGGCTACGTGCGCACCAAGGGGCAGGCGCTCGTGCCGACCTGGCTCGCGTTCGCCGTCATCCGGCTGCTCGAGGAGCACTTCCGCTGGCTGGTGGACTACGACTTCACCGCCGAGATGGAGGCGGACCTCGACCAGATCGCCGCCGGCGAGCGCGAGCGCGTCGCCTGGCTCACACGGTTCTACTTCGGCGACGGCACCGGCGAGGCCACGGGCTGGGGCCTGCGCGACATCGTCGCCAACCTCGGCGAGATCGACCCCGTCGCGATCAACTCGGTCGAGATCGGCGAGGGCATCCGGGTGCGGGTCGGGCGCTACGGCCCGTACGTCGAGGATCTCGGGGCCGAGGTCGCCGAGGGGCAGAACCCGCCGCGCGCGTCCATCCCGGACGACGTCGCGCCGGACGAGCTCTCCGTCGCCGTGGCGCGCGAGCTGCTCGCGGCCGGCGCCGACGACGGCAAGGAGCTCGGCACCGACCCGGCGACCGGGCACCCGATCGTCGCGAAGTCCGGCCGGTACGGCCCGTTCGTCACCGAGGTGCTGGACCTGCCGGAGATCGACCCGAGCCTGTCCGCGGCGGCGAAGAAGAAGGCGAAGGCCGCCCAGCCCAAGCCGCGCACCGGTTCCCTGCTGCAGTCGATGACGCTGGAGACGGTGACGCTCGAGGACGCGCTCAGGATCCTGTCGCTGCCGCGCGTCGTGGGCACGGACCCGGAGTCCGGCGACGAGATCACCGCGCAGAACGGCCGTTACGGCCCGTACCTCAAGAAGGGCACGGACTCGCGGACCATCGCGTCGGAGGAGCAGCTCTTCACGATCACGCTCGACGAGGCGCTGAAGATCTACGCCGAGCCGAAGCGCGGCCGGGGAGCGCGGGCCGCCACCCCGCCGCTGCGCGAGCTGGGTGACGACCCGACCAGCGGCAAGCCGATCGTCGTCAAGGACGGCCGGTTCGGCCCGTACGTCACCGACGGCGAGACCAACCGCACCCTGCCGCGCGACGTCACGCCGGAGAGCATCACGGCCGAGCACGCCGTCCAGCTGCTGGCGGAGAAGCGCGCGGCCGGCCCGGCCAAGAAGCGCCGCACGACGTCGACGGCCAAGACGACGGCGAAGAAGACCACGACCCGGAAGACGACCACCAAGAAGTAGCTCCCCCCGGGGGTGTTGTGAGCATGATTCTGGCCCACTTTCGAAACCGAAAGTGGGCCAGAATCATGCTCACAACACCCCGGGGAGCGGGCGAGGGCGGAGAGGCGACCCTAGTCGTCGCGCTCGACGAGGTAGGCGTGCCCGTCGGCCCGCACGACGCGCTGGTGCGCCCGGCGGAGGGCGGCCTCCTTGGCGAGGTCGTCGTCGCTCGGCGGGTTCGGGTCGTTGCGCAGGATGGACGCCGGGCCGAAGTACGGCAGGAAGCTCTCGGTGACCCGCATGCCCCACGTCCGGTCGTCGTCCTCGCGCCGTGCTCGCCGTCCCATGGGACTCCTCGCATTCCTTGGTGGACCAATAGTTGGTGCACCAAGGATACCTCTCGGACGTAGGCTGTGCGCATGGAGCTGCCCCCCGATCCTCTCCGGCTCGAGGTACAGGTCTGCTTCTCCCTCTCCGCGGCCGCGCGGGCGATGGTGTCCCTCTACAAGCCCGTCCTCGAACCGCTGGGCCTCACGCACCCGCAGTACCTCGTGATGCTCGGGCTGTGGCAGGACGACCGCGCCGGCCACCAGACGACCGTCACGGGCCTCGCGGCCCGCCTGCTGCTCGACGCCGGCACGCTGTCGCCGCTGCTGAAGCGCCTCGAGCGTCAGGGCCTGGTCGAGCGCCGCCGGGCATCGGCGGACGGGCGGGTCGTGGAGCTGCACCTCACCGACGCGGGGCGCGGGCTCCGGGCCGAGGCCGAGAAGGTCCCCGCCGCTGTCGTCGAGGCGAGCGGCCTGACCCTGGCGGAGCTCGACGCGGCGCGCGTCGCGACCGACCGGGTCGTCGCCGCGGCGCAGCGTGCCCACCGCGGCGGGCCCGTGGCCGCGGACGAGCCCGCGGCACGGTGACGCGCGCCGGCGTCGCCGCTACCGTGTGCCCATGACCGACGACACCCCCGCCACGTTCGCGCCCGGCCTGACCGCCGACGACCTGGCGGGCACCGTCCCTGACCCGCGGACCGCACCCGCCGTGCGGTGGGGCGTGCTCGGTGCCGGCAACATCGCCGGCTCGTTCGCGGACGGGGTGCGCGAGCACACCGCCGCGTCGGTCGTCGCCGTCGGCTCGCGCGACGCGACCAAGGCGCAGCTCTTCGCGGACGCGCACGCGCCGCAGGCCCGCGCCCACGGCGGCTACGAGGCCCTGGTCGCCGACCCCGACGTCGACGTCGTCTACGTCGCGACGCCGCACTCCCACCACCACGAGCACGCGCTGCTCGCGATCCGCGCCGGCAAGCACGTGCTCGTCGAGAAGGCGTTCACCCAGGACGCCGCGCAGGCGCGGGAGGTGCTCGACGCCGCGCGCGACGCCGGCGTCTTCGTCATGGAGGCGATGTGGACGCGCTTCCTGCCGCACGTCGCGGCGATCCGGGGCGTCGTCGCGCGGGGCGAGATCGGGCGCGTCGTCAGCGTCCTCGCCGACCACGGCCAGTACTTCCCCCTCGCCCCGGAGCACCGGCTCTACGCGCCGGCGCTCGCGGGCGGCGCCATGCTGGACCTCGGCGTCTACCCGGTGTCGTTCGCCCACGACCTGCTCGGCGCCCCCGAGAGCATCACCGCCGTCGGGGCGCTCACCGAGACGGGCGTCGACGGTCAGGTCGGCATGGTGCTCGGCTACCCGGAGGGGGTGCAGGCGACGCTCTCGACGACGCTCTGGTCGCGCACCGCCACCACGGCCGTGATCGGCGGCACCGGCGGCCGCATCGAGGTCGCCGGCGCGTTCTACGGGCCGACGTCGTTCCGCGTCGTGCGGCACGACGGCGCGACGTGGACGTACGACGGGTTCCGCGGCGAGGGCAAGCAGTACCAGGCCGCCGAGGTGGCGCGCCGGGTCGCGGCGGGCGAGACGCAGAGCCCGCGCATGTCGTGGGGCGGCACGCTCGAGGTGATGGACACGCTCGACGAGGTGCGGCGTCAGGTGGGCGTGGTCTACCCAGGGGAGTGACCCGCAGGCTCGACCGGGGTCAGCGCGAGAGGCGGCGGCCGCTGACCTCGGCCGGGGCGATCCGCACCCACACGTTCTTGCCGTCCTGGAGGTAGCTGCGCAGGCCGGTGGCCTCCGCGGCCGCGAGGTCGGCGTCGTGGTCCAGGATCTCGGCCGTGCCCTTGAGCACGACGCTGCGCGCGACGTCGGGGCCCCACTCGTCGGCCTCGAACGCGACGTGCGAGTTGACAGCGATCTCCACGAGCTTGGTGCCGGGCCGGGTCTTGAGGTACACCTGCCGCTCGGCGACCGCGAAGTTCACGGGGAAGATCTCGGGATCGCCGCCCACCGCCGTCGCCAGCCGGCCGACGGTCTGGCCCTCCAAGAACTCCCAGCACTCGTCCTCGGTGAGGATCGTGGTGGGCCGGTCGGGCGTCTGCGCGGACATGTGACCTCCAGGGCGGTCGTGCGTGGGGGCCGGTCGTGGGCCGGCCCCTCGTGTCCTCCCATCGTCTCGCCGCCCGTGGCCCGGCGCGCGCCGGTCGGGTGTGACGTGCGCCCGCCCGGCGGCGCGCTCAGGCGGGGACGGTCCGGGCGCAGCGGGTCGACTGCCGGACGACCAGGGAGGGCAGCGGCTCCTCGACGTCGCCGTCGGCGCCCGCGAGGACCTCGAGCAGCCGCCGCGCCGCATGGGCACCCAGGGTGAAGGGGTCGCGGTCCAGCGCGGTGAGGGCGGGGTCGATTGCCCGCGCGACCGGGCTGTCCTCCCAGACGACGACGCACGCGTCGTCGGGGACGCGCAGGCCCGCCTGGGTCAGCGAGTGCATCCCCGCGAGCGCGAGGACCTCGTTGTCGAAGACGTACGCGTCGGGGCGCTGCTCGCCCTCGCACGACGCGGCCACGGCCCTTGCGGCGACGGCGGGGGCGAACCCGGTGTCGACGACCTCGGCGACGACTCCCGCACCCTCGGCGGCGCCGCGGAAGGCCGCCGCGCGCGCCGCGACGTGGCGCGCCGTGAGGTCGCCGCACAGGTGCACGACGTGCCGGTGGCCGGTGTCGATGAGATGGGCGACGACCCGCTCCATCGCGGCGCCGTCGTCGATCGTCACCGCCGGCCTGCGGTGCTCGGGGTCGGCGACGCCCACGAGGACGGCCGGGAGGTCGAGCTGCTCCAGGGCGGCGGGCCGGGGGTCGTCGGTGTGCAGGTCGACGACGAGGACCCCGTCGACGCGGGCCGCGGTGCTCCAGCCGCGGTACGTCGCGACCTCCTCGTCGAGGGACGCGACGATCTGCAGGAGCAGGCCGTAGTGCCGGGGGGAGAGCTCGTCCTGGATGCCGGCGAGCAGGCGCAGGAAGAAGGACTCGGACCCGATCTCCTGGGTCCCGCGGGCGATGACCAGGCCGATGGTCGAGGTCCCGGCCCCCGACAAGGTCCGCGCCGCGTGGTTGGGCCGCCACTCGAGCGCCTCGGCGACCTCCAGGACGCGGGCGCGGGTGGCGTCGGAGACGCCCGGGCGGCCGTTGAGGGCGAACGAGGCCGCGCTCTCGGAGACGCCGGCCCGGCTGGCGACGTCCTTGAGCGTGATCCGCCGTGCCATGTCTGCTCCTCAAGCGCTTGATTTTTTCTGCCGTTCCACGGTCCTCGAATGTCGAGTGTAGACGTCTGCAACGCTTCTTCCCCTGGTCTTGACAGCGAAACTAAAGCGCCTTAGCGTCGGGCCCGCCCGCACGACGAAGGAGTTCGATGCACTCAACGACCACCCGCACGCAGGCGAGGGTCACCCGCGTCGTGCGGGACCGGATCGCCCCGTTCGTCCACCGCCCCGTGGCGGAGGTCGGGCTCCAGGCGTGGCCCGTCGACGGGGGACAGGGGGAGCCCGTCCCGGCGGCGCACGCCCTGGGGCTCCGCGCGGCCCCCGGCCGCGAGACGCCCGACTACCGGCCGTTCGCGGTGGGGCACGAGTGGGGCCCCGCGTGGGGAACCACCTGGTTCCGCATCACCGGGACGGTGCCCGCCGGCCTCGCGGACGGCGAGCGCGCCGAGCTCGTCGTCGACCTCGGGTGGGAGGACCACTCGGTCGGCTTCCAGTGCGAGGGCCTGGTGATGACCGCCGACGGCGCCGTGCTCAAGGCGCTCAACCCCAGGAACCGCTGGGTCGACCTGACGGCCGTCGCCGGCCCCGGGGAGAGCTTCGAGCTGTACCTCGAGGCGGCGTCGAACCCGCTCCTGCTCGACGTGCCGCCGTTCCGGCCCGTCACCGGCGGCGAGAAGGAGACCGCGGGCCCCGCGCCGGCCTACCGGCTCCGGCGCGCGGAGATCTGCGTGCTCGAGCGGGAGCTGCACGAGCTCGTGCTCGACCTCGAGGTCTCCGCGGGCGTCGCCGCCGAGCTGTCCGTCGACGAGCCCCGGCACCATCGCCTGCTGCGCGCGGTGGACCGCGCGCTGGACGAGATCGACCCGGAGGACCTCGCAGCCTCCGGGGCGCGCGCCCGCACGCACCTGCGCGAGGTGCTCGCGCGGCCGGCCCACGCCACCGCCCACCGCGCCACCGCCGTCGGCCACGCGCACATCGACTCCGCGTGGCTGTGGCCGGTCCGGGAGACCGCGCGCAAGGTGACGCGGACGGTCGCGAACACGCTGTCGCTGATGGACGAGCACGACGACTTCGTCTACGCGATGTCGTCCGCCCAGCAGTTCGCGTGGATCGAGGAGCACGCCCCCGAGGTCTTCGCGCGCGTCGTAGAGCGGGTCCGCGAGGGGCGCTTCGTCCCCGTCGGCGGCATGTGGGTCGAGTCCGACGTCACCATGCCGTCGGGCGAGTCGCTGGTCCGGCAGATCCTGCACGGCCAGCGGTACATGCGCGAGCGGTTCGGCGCCTACAACAGGATCCTCTGGCTGCCCGACTCCTTCGGCTACTCCGGGGCGCTGCCCCAGCTCGCCCGGCTGGGCGGGTTCGACTCGTTCCTCACGCAGAAGATCTCGTGGAACGACACGAACGACTTCCCGCACCACACCTTCTGGTGGGAGGGGATCGACGGCACGCGGCTCCTCACGCACTTCCCGCCCGTGGACACCTACGGCGCCGAGGTGACGCCGCGCGAGCTCGCGCACGCCGTGCGCAACTTCCGCGACAAGGAGCTCTCCGACCACTCCCTGGTCCCGTTCGGCTACGGCGACGGCGGCGGCGGCCCGACGCGCGAGATGCTCGGGCGCGTCGAGCGCATGGCCGACCTCGAGGGGGTGGCGCGGGTCGAGCAGCGCCGGCCGGACGAGTTCTTCGCCGACCTGCACGCCGAGACGACCTCGGAGACCCCGGTCTGGCGCGGGGAGCTCGCGCTCGAGCTGCACCGGGCCACCTTCACGACCCAGGTCGCGATGAAGCAGGGCAACCGGCGCAGCGAGAACCTCCTGCGTGAGGTCGAGGCCCGCGCGGTGCGGGCCATGCTCGCGGGCGCCCCCTACCCGTACGACGAGCTGGCGTCGCTGTGGCAGCGCGTGCTGCTCCACCAGTTCCACGACATCCTGCCGGGGACGTCGATCTCCTGGGTGCACCGGGAGGCGCGGGCGACATACGCGGCCGTCGAGGCCGAGGCGCGCGCTCTCGCAGACGCGGCCGACGCCGCGGTCGCCGCGGCGGAGCCCGCCGCGGTGGAGCCCGCCGCGGTGGAGCCCGCCACGCCCACCGCCGAGGTGCGGGTCGACGCGGACGCCCGCACCGTCGAGTCCGCCGACGTCTCGCTCCGGCTCGACGCGGGCGGCGCCGTCGTCTCCTGGGTGGACGCCGCGACGGGCCGCGAGGTCGTCCCCGCAGGCGCGCGGCTCGGCGAGCTGCGGCTGCTGCGCGACCAGCCGGTGCTCTGGGACGCGTGGGACGTCGACCGCGGCGCGCGCCGGACGGCGCAGGCCCTGGACGGGCCGTGCGAGTGGGAGGTCGTCCGCTCCGCGGGGCGCGCGGGCCTGGCGGTGACGCGGTCGTTCGGACGCTCCGTCGTGCGGACGTCGTACGCCCTCGTCCCGGGCCGCCGCGAGGTCGAGGTCGAGGTCGACGTCGACTGGCACGAGTCCGAGCGCCTGCTCACGGTCGGCTTCCCCGTCGACGTCGCGGCCCGCACGGCGCGTTTCGAGACCCAGTTCGGCTACGTCGAGCGTGCGGTGCACGAGAACACCTCGTGGGACTGGGCCCAGTACGAGACCTGCGCGCACCGGTACGTCCACGTCTCGGAGCCCGGGTTCGGCGTCGCCGTCGTCAACGACGGGAGCTACGGCCACGAGGTCGCGGCCCGCGACGGCGGTGGCGTGGAGGTCGCCGCGTCGGTCGTGCGCGCGCCGCACTACCCCGACCCGGCGACCGACCAGGGCCGGCACCGCAAGCGGTGGGTCCTGGCCGTCGCCGACGACCTCGGGATCGTCACCGAGACGGCCGCGCGCGTGAACCGCGTGCTCGCCCCCGTCGACTCCCCGGTCGGGCTCGAGGTCGACGAGGGCGTCGCCGTGCTGGACACCGTCAAGGCCGCGGAGGACCGCTCGGGCGACGTGGTCGTCCGGCTGTACGAGGCGGCCGGCGGGCGCGCCCGCGCGCGCCTCGTCCCGGGGCCGCTGCTCGGTGCCGACGTCTCGGTCCGCGTCGTCGACCTGCTCGAGGACGACCTCGGCGCCGACCTCGCCGACGACCGGTCGCTCGTCTCCGGGCAGGGGGCGGTCGCGGTCGAGCTCCGCCCGTTCCAGGTGCTGACGCTCCGGCTGTCGCGCACCCGCGCCGGCGACGCCCCGGGGGCGCCCCGCCCCCACTGACCTGTCCGTACCGGGCACGACCTGCCCGGTACGGGCACGACATGCACAGCGTGGTGTAGCTGTGATCCACCGACGAAAGGTTGAATCACACATGTCCTCGACCGACCTCACCCCCGGCCCTTCGCGCCGCACGGTCCTCACCGTCGGCGGGCTGGGGCTCGGCGCTCTCCTGGCGGGCGTGAGCCCCGCCGTCGCCTTCGCGGACGCCACGGGCGCGGCGGACGCCGGCTTCCCCGTGCCCGACTCGGCGGGGATCCCGCCCGGTCCGGCGCCGTTCGGGTGGAACCCGACGGACCTCCTCGAGTTCGACCCGGCGACGCACCCGTGGGCGCGCCACCTGCGCTGCCTCGTGCCGCGGGCGGAGCGGATCGAGCCGTTCGCGCCGACGCAGGCGCACCCGGACCTGGACCCCGCCGTCCAGCTCTCGACCCTGACGCGCTACTACTCCGGCGCGACCTACGGCGTCCGGCCGCAGCCCATCGGGCTGGAGCCGTGGGCGTACACCCAGCGCTACTGGCAGTACATCGACGTGTGGGGGACCTGGCACGGGATCGTGTCCCACCTGACGCCGGACGAGCTCGTCTCCCAGCCGTCGGGCACGCCCGGCCGCATCGGTGCCGTCATCGACCTGCCCGACCCGCAGTGGGTGGAGGCCGCCCATCTCAACGGCGCGAAGGCGATCGGCGGCTGGTTCTGGCCGCGCGGCGGCGTGGACTTCGACGGCTTCCTCGTCCGCCGCGAGGACGGCTCGTTCCCGGTCGGGGACAAGCTCGTCGAGATCCGGAGGTACTTCGGCTTCGACGGCCTGTTCATCAACCAGGAGGCCCGCATCACGGCCGATCAGGTCGCGCGGCTCAAGGCCCTGTTCGCCTACGTCAAGCGGATCGACCCCGACTTCTACCTGCAGTACTACGACGCGGTCCTCCCGGACAGCGGCAGCCTCTCCTACCAGAACGAGCTCAACGACCGGAACGCGCCGTGGCTCGGCACCCCGGACGAGCCGATCATGGACTCGATCTTCATCAACTACGGCTGGTACTCCTGGCAGGACCCCGACCTCTCCACGAGCCGTGCGACCGCCGAGCGGCACGGGTTCGACCCGCGCCAGGTGGCGTTCGCGGGGATCGAGCACCAGAAGGGCGTTTTCAACCCGAGCGAGCGCTTCGGCGCCGTGGCGGGCCCGGGGGTCCCGGCGCCCGTGTCGGTGGGGCTGTTCGTCGACAACACGTTCTGGTGGACGAAGTCCCGCGACGGGGAGGCCGCGACCGTCGAGGGCCGCGCCGGGCTGCGCGCCGTCGAGCAGCACTTCTGGTCGGGACCGACGGGGGACCCCAGCACGTCGGGCCGCCGCGTCCCGTTCTCGTCGGGCCGTCAGGACATCTGGAACCACGACCGCTTCGACGGCATCGCCCACTGGATCTCGGAGCGTTCCCCCTTCGGCGAGCTGCCCGTCGTGTCGTCGTTCAACATCGGCTCGGGCGCGGCGTTCTGGCTCGACGGCGAGCAGGTGGGCGACCGCGGGTGGAACAACCAGGGCTGCGCCGACCGGGCACTGAGCTGGCAGTTCTGGACCGAGGGCGACCTGTCCGTCGAGCTGGACGAGACCGTCGCCTACGAGGGCGGGCACAGCCTCGCCGTGTCCGGGGCCGGGGTGCTGCACCTCTTCAAGACCGACCTCACCGCGGACGGGCGGATGCGCGCCCAGGTCGTGGCCCAGGGCCTCGAGTCCGCCGAGCTGGGGATCACCTGGCGGGACGCCCCGGACGACGTCGACTGGCATCCGCTGGACGCCGAGCGGGGCGATACCTGGGACGTCTGGGGGACGTCCGTGGCGGTGCGCGGCCGCCGGGTCGCGCGCGTCTCGCTGCGGGTGCGTGGCGAGGGCCGCCTGGGCAAGGTCGCGCTCCTCCCGCAGCTGCCCGGTCGTCGGCCGGAGCGGGTCACCGGACTGAGCGTGACCGACGCGGGCGACTGGAAGGCCCTGCCGGGCACGCGCCACCTGGCGCTCGAGTGGAGCCTGTCGGAGGGGGCCGACCTCTACGACGTCCTGCAGCACGGCGACGCCGGGGCCACGTGGCTCGGCCGGGTCCGTCGGGACGCCTTCTTCGCGGAGTCCGTCGACCTGGGGCGGGGGCGCACCTTCTCGGTCCGCCCGACCGGCGCCGACGGTCGTCGGGGAGCGCCCGCCGTCGCGACGCTGCGGTGACCGAGCGACACCGTCGGCAGGAGGGCCCGCGCCGGTCCGGGTGACGGGCGGGTCGTGTCACGGGGCCGGCAGCCGTCGGCCCCGACGCAGAAGGAATCGAAGGAGATGACCTGTGCGAAGTATTTCCCGAGGGCTCGCGGCGACCGTGGCCATGACGGCGACGCTGCTGGCTGGCGGCTCGGTCGCGGCAGCCGCCGCCCCAGAACCGGTCGACGAGACGACGACCGGCACCGCCGCGCAGTGCGCCGACGACCCGCTGATGATGGCGTACTACCGCACGTGGCGGGACGTGACGGTGCCCCCCGGGGGCAACGGGCTCGTCAACCAGTCGGTCATGAGCGACCTGCCCGCGGGCGTCGACGTGGCGTTCGTCTTCGAGGCGTGGGGCGCGATGGAGAACGGGTACGGCGACGCCCTTCGCGACGAGTACGTGCCCGCCCTCCACGCGCAGGGCACGCAGGTGGTACGCACGCTGCACGTGGGCGAGCTCCTCGACCTCCCGGTCCAGGACGACGCGGCCGGCTACGACCGGCTGGCCCGGCAGCTCATCGCCGAGTACGTCACGCCTGCCGACCTGGACGGCCTCGACGTCGACGTCGAGCAGGCGCTGAGCCCCGCGGAGCTGGACCACGTGGCGGGGATCTTCGAGGCGCTCTCGACGTACCTGGGCCCGGAGTCGGGCACGGACGACCTGCTGATCTACGACACGAACCAGAGCGGCAACCACCCGCTCGTGCCCCGCGTGGCGCCGCTGGTCTCGTACGTGCTCGTGCAGTCCTACGGGCGCGACGTCCGCGGGCTCCAGGCCACCTGGGAGACGTTCGCCCCGTACATCAGCTCGTGCCAGTACCTGATCGGGTTCTCCTTCTACGAGGAGCGGGGTCACCGCTGGGGCGACACCGAGCCGGACTTCGGCGAGAGCCGTGCCTTCGCCTACGCCAAGTGGCAGCCGGAGGGCGGCACCAAGGGAGGAATCTTCTCCTACGCGGTCGATCGCGACGGCAAGGACGAGGGCGACGACACGCTCAGCAGCTCGTCCTACTCGTGGACGAAGCGGCTGAGCAACGTCCAGGACGCCTGGGGCCGTTGACGCCACTGCCTGTCGAGGGGCGGACGTCCGGTTCCGGACGTCCGCCCCGGGTACCGTTTCGACCTGGTCCATGTCGTCAACGAGGAGGCACAGGGTCCCGTGAGCGCCCCGAACATCATCCTGATCTGCGTCGACCAGTGGCGCGGCGACTGCCTGTCCGCCGCCGGGCACCCGCACGTCCGCACGCCGCACCTCGACCAGCTCGCGTCCGGCGGGACGCGGTTCTCGGCCGCGTACTCGGCGACGCCGACCTGCGTCCCCGCGCGCGTCGCCTTCTTCACGGGTCAGTCCCAGGAGCGGCACGGCCGCGTCGGGTACGTGGAGGGCGTGCCGTTCGAGGAGGCCCACCCGGTGACGCTGGCCGGCGAGCTCCGCAAGGGTGGGTACCAGACCCAGGCGATCGGGAAGATGCACGTCTGGCCCGAGCGTGCCCGCGCCGGCTTCGATGACGTCGTCCTCCACGACGGGTTCCTCGGCTTCGCCCGGCGCCAGGGCGGGCGGGACGTCGCGTACTACGACGACTACGTCCCGTGGCTCCGGCGGCAGCCCGGGGCGAGCCCGGACGAGGACCACGTCGACCACGGCGTGAGCTGCAACTCGGTGGTGGCCCGGCCCTGGGACAAGCCCGAGCACCTGCACCCGACGAGCTGGGTCGGGACCCAGACCAAGGAGTGGCTGTACCGGCGCGACCCGACGCGGCCGTTCTTCCTGTACCTGTCGTTCCACCGGCCCCACCCGCCCTACGACCCACCCGCGTGGGCGTTCGACGACTACCTGGACCTGCCGCCGTACGAGCCGGTCGTGGGCGACTGGGTGGACGACTACGCGGCCTACGGCGCCGACGGCGACCACGAGGCGTTCGTGGGGCGGATGGACCCGCGCTCGCTGCACCGGGCGCGGGCCGGGTACTACGGCCACATGTCCCACATCGACCTGCAGATCAACCGGATCCGGACGGTGCTCGCGGACTTCGGGCTGGACGACGACACGATCGTCTGCTTCACGTCCGATCACGGCGAGATGCTCGGTGAGCACCACATGTTCCGGAAGGGCTTCGGCTTCGAGGGGTCGGCGCGCGTGCCCCTGCTCTTCGGCTCGCTCCCGGAAGGTTTCGCGAGCTCGAACGTCGTGGACGAGCCGGTCGAGCTGCGCGACGTCATGCCGACGCTGCTCGACCTGGCAGGGTTGCCTGTCCCCGAGGAGTGCGACGGCCGCAGCCTCGTCCCCCTGCTGCGCGGCGAGGAGGCGGACGACTGGCGACCGTTGATCCACGGGGAGCACGTGCTGCTCGGGCAGTCGCTCCAGTGGGTGACGGACGGACGGACCAAGTACCTGTGGATGTCGGGGGACGGGCACGAGCAGCTCTTCGACCTCGGGGCCGACCCGCACGAGGAGCACAACCTGGCGCACGACCCGGCGTCGCGGGACCTCCTCGAGACCTGGCGCGGCCACCTGGCCGAGGCCCTCGAAGGCCGCGAGGAGGGCTTCGTGTCGGGCGGCCGGCTGGTGACCGGCCGTCCGGTGGTGAACATCCTGCGGCACACCCGCGAGCGGCTTGCAGCCGCCGGGACCGCCTGACTACCGTTCTCCGGACCGCAGTGCCCGGGGCGGCGCCCCGAGCTGCGACCGGCAGAACTTGTTGAACGCCTGCAGGTCGGGGATGCCGACGGTCGCCGCCACCGAGCTGATCGGCTGGAGGGTGTCGCGGAGCAGGTGCCGCGCCCGGTCGGCCCGCTTTCTCCGGACGTAGCGGGACACGCTGATCCCGAACGCCCCGACGAAGAGGCGGTTGAGGTGGCTCGTCGACGCCAGCGCGACCCGGGCGACCTCGTCGACGCGGAGCGTCGCGTGCAGGTGCCGATCGATGTGGTCGACGGCCGCCAGCACCGCCGGGTGCTGCCTCTCGGTCGACGCGTCCGTTGCCGAGGGCCGGGTCGCCGCCGCCCACAGCACCGACCACACCTCGGCCGCCCTGTGGCCCGGATCGACCGCCGTGCTCGCCGCGACCAGCCGGGCACGCAGTCGCGGGGCGTCGGGACCCAGGCTCTGGACGGACGGGATCTCGCGGCGCGGCCCGGCCGCGGGAAGGCGGACGTGGGCGAAGACGTGCTGCGAGGGGCCGTTGTAGCGATAGGCCTCCAGCGTGCCGGGCGGGACGAGGGCCAGGTCGCCCGGCCTGATCCGGTGCAGCCGGTCGCCGATCTTCAGCTCACCGGCCCAGTCGTAGATGTGCAGCGAGTACAGCTCCGGCAGCAGGAAGCGTTCCTCCCGGTCGCTCAACCCGTGCACGGCGTGCCCGACGTCGACGACGACCGGCGGGTGCTGCAACGGCACGGCGAAAGACTGCAGGGCCGCCTCCTGAACGGGCATGGGCGATTCCTACCACGACGCGGTCGGCGTCGACCATCACGGCGCGGTACCGCCGTCCATAGCATTCCCGTGCGGAGCTGGGACGTTCGTCCTGCCCCGCAGTCCGGTTCGTACTTCGATGTGGAAGGACCACCAGTGGATCGCCGAAAGTTCGTCGCCCTCGCCGCCACCTCCGTCGCCGGCGGGGCCATCCTGTCGGCCACCGGGCTCGCCCCGGCCCAGGCGCAGGAACAGGCAGCATCGTCGCTGCCGAAGCCCCGCAAGCAGCTCATGATGGGCTACTACCGCACCTGGGGCGACGTCGTGACCGAGCAGGATGCCCATACCTCGATGGCCAACATCCCCGACGAGGTCGACGTCGTGTTTCTCTCGTTCGCCGTCACCGCGAACGACAGCCGCCTCAGCAAGGCGATCCAGCACACGTACATCCCCCTGCTGCAGGGCCAGGGCACCAAGGTCGTCAACACGATCTTCGTCGACAAGCTGATCGACCCCGCCTACCCGAACACTCCCGAGGGTCACCGCGCGCTCGCGGAGCACCTGGTCACGACCTACGTCACCGACATCGGCGCCGACGGGCTGGACGTCGACGTCGAGCGCTCGTTCACCACTGCCCAGCTCGCCCAGGCGAAGGGTGTGTTCACCGAGCTGAGCACGCTGCTCGGCCCCCGGGCCGACAACGGCACGCTGCTGATCTTCGACACCAACAAGAGCGGCAACGAGCCGCTGCTCCAGCACGCGGCGGGCCTCGTCGACTACGTGCTGGTCCAGTCCTACGGGCGCAACGTCGCCGGCCTCCAGGCCACCTGGGAGACGTTCGAGCCCTGGATCGAACCGCACCAGTACCTGATCGGGTTCACGTTCTACGAGCACCGCGGCCAGTTCCGCACCGACGTGACCCTGCCGATGGAGACCAGCCGCGCGTACGCCTACGCGACCTGGAACCCGGAGGGCGCCCGGAAGGGCGGGATCTTCTCGTACGCCATCGACCGGGACGGGGTGGCGCCGGGCGACGACACCTCGCACCCGTCCGACTACTCGTGGTCGCGAGAGCTCAAGCACGTGATGAACCGGTGAGCGCAGCAGACTCCCGCTGGGCGGCCCTTCGCCGTCCGACCCCCGAGTGGTTCACGACCGCGCCCTTCGGCATCTTCATCCACTGGGGCGCGACGTCCGTGCCCGCCTGGGCGGAGCCGACCGGCGAGTTCGGCACCGTGGACGACCACGAGTGGTTCACCCACAACCCGTACGTCGAGTGGTACCTCAACACGATCCGGATCGACGGGAGCCCGGCGCAGCGCCACCACGCCGAGGAGTTCGGCGGAGCGGACTACGACGACCTCCTCGACCTCTGGGGTGCCGAGCGCTTCGACGCGGACGACGTCGTCGACCTGATCGTCGCGTCCGGGGCCGACTACGTCGTGCCGACCACGAAGCACCACGACGGCATCCCGCTGTGGGACGCGCCCGGGACGGGCACCCGGAACACGGTCCACCGCGGCCCGCGGCGCGACATCGTCGGCGAGCTCAGCAGCGCGGCGAAGGCCCGCGACCTGCGGCTGGGCCTGTACTACTCCGGCGGGCTGGACTGGCACGTCCGGCCCGGTCCGCCGGCGCTGACGCACGAGGAGGTCCACGACAACCGCCCGAGCGACGCCGAGTACGCGGCCTATGCCTACGACCACGTCCGGGATCTCGTCGACCGCTACGACCCCGACATCCTGTGGAACGACATCAACTGGCCGGACGAGGGCAAGCACTTCGGCGACCACGGCCTGGGGGAGCTCTTCGAGCACTTCTACGCGCGCAGGCCGGACGGGCTCGTCAACGACCGCTGGGGCGACGGGACCCACCACGACTACGCGACGAGCGAGTACCAGACCGCGCTCGAGAACGAGTCGGAGGCGCAGTGGGAGAACTGCCGCGGCATCGGCTACTCGTTCGGGTACAACCGGCTCGAGGGTGCGGAGCACTACCTTGACGGTGCCGGCATCGCCCGGCACCTCACCGACGTCGTCTCCCGCGGCGGGCACTTCCTGCTCAACATCGGCCCGAAGGCGGACGGCACGATCCCCGAGCTCCAGCGGTCCGCGCTGCTGGGGGTGGGGCGCTGGATGCGGGTGGCCAAGCCGTTCCTCGCGGGCTCGCGACCGTCGCAGGGCGCGGTCGTCGCCTCGGACGGCGGCTGGGTTCGCGCCGTCGAGTCCGGCGGCCGGGTGGTGCTCTTCGTCGACCGGCCGGACGGCGCGTCGGGACCGGTCACGGTGCGCGGCGACGTCGCCGGCCCGGTGCGCGGCGTTGAGCCCGCCTGGGGCGAGGTGACGTCGCGGACGGACGACGGCTTCGTCGTCGATCTCGCCGAGGGACGGCCCGGGCCGGCCGTGCTCGTCGTCGGGTGACACGCGTCGGACGGCCGGCGGGTTCCCGGCCGTCCGACGGTGGACGCCCCTGGGAGACGCGGACCAGCTGCTGGAGGCTGCCGGGACTCCGGAGGTCGAGGGCGTCGCCGTTGGTCAGCCCGCCCAGGGGCGGTAGCGCACCTCCGTGGCCTCCGATGCGGCGGTGTGAGCGAGCTGCTGGGTGATCGACGCGCTCATGGGGACGGTCAGCTTCCGGTCCAGCGTGACCGACCAGGTGCCGTCGACCGCCACGGTGGTCTCCGTCGCGGACGGCAGCAGGCCAGGCCCGGTCACCGTGACCCGCACCCCCGCGGTCGGTGCTCCGGTGCCGGTGAGCGTCACCCGGTCGCCGGCCAGGCTCGCGGTCGGCGCGGCCGGCGCCACGCCGGCCGCGTCGTCCTGCACCGCCGCGAGGTTCCGCATCCAGGTGAACTGCGTGGGGGTGATGGTGTCGTCGCCCCACACCTTGCCGTCCCGGTCGACGGCGTAGGCGAAGAAGCCTCCCTTGGTGCCGTCCGTGGGCTGCCACGTCGCGTACTCGTGGGCGGTGAAGGAGGGCGCGGTGGCGGGGTCGTAGAGGCCCTCGGCGTCGCCCCAGTGCGTGCGGTCCTGCTCCTCGGGGAACGAGAAGCCGGGCAGGAACTGGCAGGGCGCGATCTCGTCGGCGAACGTGTCCCAGGCCGCCTGCATCCGTTCCGCCCCGCGGCCGTACGCCTGCAGCAGCACGAACGACACGTTCTCGGAGACGGCCTGGAACAGCGGGGCGTCGCCGGTCTGGTTGGTGTCGTAGAGGAAGAGCGTGTCGGTGCCCGACCGCGGGCCGATCAGCTCGCCGAGGGCGTCGAAGACGCCGATGGCCCTGGTGAGGTCGTCGCCGCGCGGATAGGACTCGACGTCGACGTCGATCCCGTCCAGACCGTACGGGGTGACGTAGGTGTCGACGAGCTCCTGGGCGTAGGCCCGGTAGGCCTCGTTGGTCAGCGGGATGTCGGCCTTCGCGAGGTCGTCGATCCACAGGGTGTAGACGGCCCGGGTGCCCTGGGCGTGCAGGCTCGGCACGTACTCGTCGCGGAGGGTGTCCCAGTAGTCGGTGTCGGCGGTGGCGCCCGCGTCGAACACCATCGCCACGTCGATCTCCCGCGGCAGGTCGCTCATGCGCGTGACGTTCGGGTCGGGCAGGTTCGAGTTGGCGCTCTCGGGCACGGTGACGTCGCGCCACGTGCGGTAGTACGCCATGACGAGCGGCTCGCTCTCACAGTGCGTGGTGTCGCCGACCGGGGGTGCGGCGTCCTGGGCGACGGCAGGTGTCGCGGTGAGAGCGGTGAGCGCGGTCAGGAGTGTGCCGAGGCCGAGGGCAGTCGTTCGCTTCATGACTCTTCTCTTCATCGAGGGCGGAGTTCAGCTCGCGCACGAGTCCAAAAAAGGGAACTCAAGCGCTTGAGTTGACCATAACGTACGAGCCACGCCCGTCGGGCCTGGTCAGCCGATCGCGGCCTCGATCCGCAGGAAGGCGTCGTGACCGAGCCGGCTCCCGGCGTTCCATGCCCGCTCGGCCATCCCGCGCAGGGGGCGGCGGATGCCGGCGGCGACCTCGTCGGGGGTCTGGGCGTCGACGATGTCGGACCAGACGGAGAAGCTCGCCCCGAGCAGCTGCTCGGGGTACGGGGTTCCCCAGGTCTGCGCGACGCCGCCGGGCAGCCGGGTGAACGCTCCCGGGTGCCAGTCCTCGGCCCAGAGCCGCTCGCTCGTGGGGTAGGGATAGTTGTTCACCTCGCCCAGCACGTAGTAGAGCAGCGAGTCCATGAAGTTGACGATGCGGTGCCCGCCGGCGAGGCCGTCGGTCACCGGGCGCATGAGGGCGTTCCAGTTGGTCCACCAGGTGACCTGGACCCCCGGGTCGAGCGCGACGACGGCGCCGCGGAACATCCCGTCGTTCCACACGCGGGCGGTGAAGCCGTGCTCGGCGAGGTGGGCTGCGGTGTCGTTGGCGAACGCGGTGAGCAGGTCGAAGCCGTTCGCGGCGGGGCCGAACCGCGACCGTGCCGCGTCGGCCAGGACGGGGTAGTCGTCCATCGCCTCGAACGCCACGAACTCGTCCGCGCCGAGGTTCCAGTGCCGGCTCGTCGAGAACAGCTCGGCGTACTCGTCGATCAGGTCGCGGGCGAACCGCACCGCGTCGGGACTCGTGATGTCGAGGGCGTGGGTCGTGTCCGCCGCGGGGGCGGGGAGCTGCCACTCGGGGTGGGTGGCGAGCGCCTGCCGGAGGTGGCCGGGCATGTCGAGGGAGGGCACGACCTCGATGTGGAGGTCGGCCGCGAGCTCGAGGAGCTCGCGCACCTCGGCCTTCGTGTGGTGCTCGGCCGAGACGATCTCGGGATGCCGTTCGGAGGCGATGCGGAACCCGAGGCTCTCCGAGAAGTGCCACTGGAAGGTGGTGATCCCGACCCATGACAGGGACCGCAGCAGGTCGGCGATCCACGAGGCCGGGTAGTGCTTGCGGGCGGCGTCCAGGTGCAGCCCGCGCTCGGCGACCGCGGGCTCCGAGCGGACCTGGCCCCGCGGGACGCCGTCCTGGGCGATCAGGTTGTGGAGCAGCTGACGGGTCGCGCGGAAGACCCCGACGGCCGAGCCGCCGACGACCTCGACCGTGTCGCCGACCGAGATCGTGAACGACTCGGGGGACGCCATGCCCGTGTCGCCGGTGCGGAGCGCGACGACGGTCGCCTGCGTGTCGGCGGGGTCGCGGTCCTCGACGCCGCCCGGGGCGGGAACCTCGGCGGCCGCGCCATGGCCGAGCGCCGTCAGCTCGTCGGCGAGCCGCTCCGCCTCGCGGCGGAGCCCGGCCTGGGGCGCGGTGACGAGGACGCGCCGCCCGGGCTGCCAGAGCCCGCCGGTCAGGTCGACGCTCGTGGGCTGCGGCAGGCTCGACCACATCGGTGTGGCCGCGCTCGTCGTCGATGACATGTCCTGCTCTCCGTCCGGTGGATGGGGAAGTCGCGTCGCGCGGGGAGGCGGTCGCCCGGCGCCGGATCTGAGCCACGGTGTTGACCCGACTACTAAAGCGCCTTAGCATCCTGCCCGGAGTCATCGTAGACCGAACGGATCGGTGCCGCGACGACCGACACCGTGCCGACGTTTCCGTCCGCCCGGGTCCCTCCAAGGAGAGATGGAGATCGACGATGTTGTCTTTCAACCGACGAGTTCTCGCGACCGGTGCCGCCGCGGCGGCGGTCGCGCTGTCGCTCGCGGCGTGCGGGGTGGGCAGCCCGGCCGCGGAGGAGCCGCAGGCCAGCGGTGCCGCGGAGGGTGAGATCACCGGTGAGATCAGCTTCCAGACCTGGAACCTCAAGGCGAGCTTCGAGGACTACTTCAACGGCGTCATCGACGACTTCGAGGCCGAGCACCCCGGCACGACGGTGAAGTGGATCGACCAGCCCGCCGAGGGGTACGCCGACAAGCTGTCGGCGGACGCCGCCGGCGGCACGCTGCCCGACGTCGTCAACATCGACCGTGGCACGGGCTCGCCGCTCGCCGAGGCCGGCATGCTGCTCAACCTCGACGAGGCCGACCCCGAGGCAGGGCCGGACTTCCTCGCCAGCGCCTGGGACGGCAACGACTGGACGGACGTCGGCGGCCACTACGCCTACCCCTGGTACCTCAACACCGGCCCGTCGCTGTTCAACACGGCGCTGTTCGAGAAGGCAGGGCTCGACCCGAAGGCCATCCCGACGAACTACGACGAGCTCTACGACGCGGCGCTGCAGATGGCCGAGAAGTCGAACGGCAAGTTCGCCATGCTCGGGGTCCTGCCGGGCACCGAGATGATGGAGAAGTACGGCATCGAGGTCATGAACGCCGACCAGACCGAGTACACCTTCAACGGACCGGAGGCCGTCGCGCTCGTCGAGAAGTACAAGGAGATGTACGAGGCGGGCGCGATCCTGCCCGAGGCGCTCACCGACGACTACGTCGGCGAGGGGGAGAACTTCAACTCCGGCCGGCTCGCGTTCATGGACGGCAGCGCGTACGCCATCCAGAACCTCAAGGACAACGCGCCCAGCGTCTACAAGAGCCTCGTCTACACGAAGCAGATCACGAACACGGGCCCGGTCGGCTACAGCCAGTCGGTCGCGGTGTCGGCCGGCTCCGAGAACAAGGCGACGGCCATCGCGTTCGCCAAGTTCGTCACGAACGCCGAGAACCAGGTCGAGTTCGCCAAGCAGGTGAACATCTTCCCGTCGACGGAGGGCTCGCTCGACGACGAGTACTTCCACACGTCGGACGGCAGCGACGACGCCGAGGTGCGCGTCATGTCCGCCGAGCAGCTCCCCGACGCGCTGATCAGCCGGACCCCCGGCAGCGAGGCGCTGAAGACCGAGACCCGGGACCAGATCGCGCAGGCCGTGCTCGGCAAGAAGCCCGTACAGGAGGCGCTGGACGCCGCCGTCGCCTTCGGCAACGAGCAGCTGCAGGGCTGACGTGGCCACTCCGACGACGACGTCGGCGGCGAGCCGCCCGGTCCGGGAACCGTCCTCGCGACGGAACCCGGACCGGGCGGCCCCCGCCCGCCGGGCCGCCCGGCACGCGTGGTTCACGCCCTGGCTGTTCCTCGCGATCGCGGTCGTGACCGAGGCGCTCTTCACGGTCTTCCCGTTCTTCAACACCGTCGTCCTGGGTTTCACGGACGCCAGCCGGCTCGGCGGCGGCCAGTTCATCGGGCTGGAGAACTTCAGCCGCATGCTCGAGGACGAACGGTTCTGGACGGCGCTGTTCAACTCGGTGCTCTACATGGTCGTCGTCGTGCCGTGCATGGTGGTGCTGCCGCTGTTCCTCGCCATGCTCGTGAACACGAAGCTGCCCGGCGCGGGGTTCTTCCGCACCAGCTACTACGTGCCCGTGGTCTCGTCGACGGTGGCCGTCGGCATCATGTGGTCCTGGATGCTCGACAGCCAGGGCCTGGTGAACCAGACGCTGCAGGCGCTCGGCGTCGTCACGGCGCCGGTCCCGTTCCTCACGGACCGGTGGCTGCTGCTCGCGAGCGCCATGCTCGTCACGGTCTGGACCGGCCTCGGCTGGTACATGGTCGTGTACCTGGCGGCGCTCGCCAACGTCGGCAAGGACCTCTACGACGCGGCCGCCATGGACGGCGCGGGGTGGTGGCGGCGGTTCACCTCCGTCACCGTGCCCGGGGTGCGCAACACGATGGTGCTGGTCGCGGCCCTGTCGTCGGTCGCGGCGTTCCGCGTCTTCACCGAGATCTACGTGCTGTCCGGCAACAGCGCCGGGCCGGGTGGCGCCGACATGACGATGGTCATGCTCATCCAGCGCGTCGGCACGGGGCTCGACGCCGACGTCGGCTACGCCTCCGCGCTCTCGATCGTCGTCTTCCTCATCACGATCGGGCTGATGATCGCGACGCTCAAGATGCAGACCAAGGGGGACGAGAAATGACCGCCGTTGTGCCCGTCGAGGTCTCGCCGGCCCGCCGGCGCCTGGTCCGCCGGCGCCGCACGCTCAACGCGTGGCGCTACGCCGGCCTGGTCCTCATGACGATCGTCTGCCTGGGGCCGCTGCTGTGGCAGCTGTCGACGTCGCTGAAGGGCCACGGGGTGGATCTCTACTCCTCGCCCCCGCAGCTGTGGCCGCAGAACGCGAGCCTCGACGCCTACGCCCGCGTCGGCGAGATCGTGCCCATCTGGCAGTACGCGGTGAACTCGCTGGTGGTCGCCGCCGCCGTGGTGGCGACCAACGTCATCGGCGCCACGTGCGCCGGGTACGCGCTGGCGAAGATGGACTTCCGCGGCAAGCGGCTCGCGTTCATCCTCTTCATCGTCGCGATCCTCGTGCCGGGCGAGGTCGTCCTCATCGCGAAGTACATGCTCACGCTGTCGATGGGCATCAACAACACCCTGCTCGGCGTCATCCTGCCGTCGGCGGTCGGGGCGCTGAACGTGCTGCTCATGCGCAACGCGATGTCGGCCATCCCGAACGAGCTCGAGGAGGCCGGGATCATCGACGGCGCGAACGCGTGGCAGCGGTTCCGCCGGCTCGCGGTCCCGTCGGTGCGCGGCACGATCGCCGTCGTCGCGATCTTCGCGTTCGTGGGGGCGTGGGACTCGTTCCTGTGGCCGCTGATCGTCCTGTCCGACCAGGCGAAGTACACGCTCACGGTCGGGCTGAACTTCCTCCAGGGCACCTTCCAGGGGGACCCCCGAGTCATCGCCGCCGGCACGATGATCGCGATCCTCCCGCTGGTGGTCTTCTTCTTCGTGCTGCAGCGCTACTTCTTCCGGGGCATCGGCGAGGGCGCGATCAAGGGATGAGTGAACCGATGAACGACCAGTCACCGCGCCGTCCGAACGTCCTGTTCTTCCTCACGGACGACCACGCCTCGGCGGCGATCAGCGCCTACGGCTCGCGCGTCAACACGACGCCCCGCATCGACGCCATCGCGGAGAACGGCGTGCGGTTCGACCGCGCGCTGGTCAACAACGCGCTGTGCACGCCGTCGCGAGCCGCGATCCTCACGGGCACCTACAGCCACGTCAACGGCGTGACCACGCTGGCCACGCCGATGGACTCCGGCCAGCCCACCTTCGTGTCCGAGCTCAAGGCCGCGGGCTATCGCACCGCGATCTTCGGCAAGTGGCACCTGGGGCACGGGGAGGGGCACGACCCGCAGGGGTTCGACCACTGGGAGATCCACGCGGACCAGGGGACCTATACCGACCCGGTCTTCCTCACCGCCGACGGCCCGGTCGAGCTCGAGGGCTACGCGACCGATCTCCTCACGGACCGCGCGATCGCGTGGCTCGACGAGCAGGAGGGCGACGAGCCCTGGTGCGTGCTCGTCTGGTTCAAGGCACCCCACCGCCCCTGGGTCCCGCACGAGCGGCACATGGGCCTCTACACCGCGGAGATCCCCCTGCCGGAGACGTTCGACGACGACTACTCCGGCCGGGGCACCCCGGCCCATCACGCCACCATGCGCGTCGCCGAGGACCTGACGGACGTGGATCTCAAGGAGGACCCGCCCGAGGGGCTCGACTACGACGGGCTCGCGCGCTGGAAGTACCAGCGCTACATGGCCGACTACCTGCGGTGCGTGGCCGCCGTCGACGAGAACGTCGGTCGGCTGGTCGACCACGTCGCGGCGCGCGGCGAGGCCGCGGACACGCTCACGATCTACGGGTCCGACCAGGGGTTCTTCCTGGGCGAGCACGGCTGGTTCGACAAGCGGTTCATGTACGAGGAGTCCCTCCGCATGCCGCTGGTGATGAGCTACCCCCGCAAGGTCCCCGCGGGCCGGAGCACCGAGGCGCTGGTCTCCAACGTCGACCTCGCGCAGACGATCCTCGACGCCGCGGGCGTCCCCGCACCTCCCCGGATGCAGGGGATCAGCCTCCTGCCGACCCTCGCCGGGGAGGCGGACGCCCCGGCGCGCGACAGCTTCTATTACCGGTTCTACGAGCACGACGACCGCGAGCACCACGTGTGGGCGCACTACGGCGTGCGGACCGACCGGTACAAGCTCATCTACTACTACGCCGACGGGCTGGGCCTGCCCAACACGAGGAACACGACCTATCCGCCGGAGTGGGAGCTCTTCGACCTCGAGACCGACCCGCAGGAGCTGCGCTCCGTCCACGACGACCCGGCGTACCGCGACGTCCGCGACGAGCTGACCGGTCAGCTCGCGAAGCTCCAGGCGGAGCTCGGCGACGACGCGTACGTGCGACCCAGCCCCGCCGAGCGCGCCGCCGCGCTCGGCCGGCTCTGACCCGAACCCCGAGGATCCCCCAGCAGATGAGCCCCATCGAACGTCCGCGCCTGCGCTTCGGCGCGAACTACACCCCGTCCCAGTCGTGGATGTACTCCTGGATGGACCTCGACCTCGACGAGGTCCGGCGGGACTTCGCCGGCCTCGCCGAGCTCGGCCTCGACCACGTGCGGGTCCTGCCGCTGTGGCCGGTGCTGCAGCCCAACCGGACGTGGGTGCGGCCCCAGGCCGTCGACGACGTCCGCCGGGTCGTCGACGCCGCCGCCGAGCACGGCCTGGACGCCAGCGTGGACGTCATCCAGGGGCACCTGTCGAGCTTCGACTTCGTGCCCGCCTGGCTGGGCTCCTGGCACCGCACCAACATGTTCACCGACCCGGACGCCGTCGCGGGCCAGGTGCTCCTGGTGGAGCGGCTGGCGGCGGGCCTGGTCGACGCGCCGAACTTCCTCGGGCTGACGCTCGGGAACGAGCTCAACCAGTTCTCCGGCGACCCGCACCCGAGCCCCATGCGGGCCGACGCCGGCCAGGTGACGCGGTGGTTGGAGGCGCTGCTCGGCGCGGCCGAGGCCACGGCGCCCGGCAAGGAGCACCTGCACAGCGCCTACGACGCCGTCTGGTACCTCGACGACCACCCGTTCGCGCCGACGCACGTCGCCCGCGCGGGCGCGCTGACGTCGATCCACTCGTGGGTCTTCAACGGCACCGCCCAGCGCTACGGCGGCCGGTCGTTCGAGTCGGACCACCACGCCGAGTACCTCATCGAGCTGTCCCGGGCGTTCGCCACCGACCCCGGCCGGCCGGTCTGGCTGCAGGAGGTGGGGGCACCCCTCAACTGCATGAGCGCCGACGAGGCGCCGGGGTTCCTCGAGGCGACCGTCCGGTCGGCCGCGACGACCGAGAACCTGTGGGGCGTCACCTGGTGGTGCTCGCACGACGTGCCGCGCCGGTTCGGCGACTTCCCCGAGCTGGAGTACAGCCTGGGCCTGATCGACTCGGACCGCCGGGCCAAGCCCATCGGCCGCCGCCTCGCGGAGGTCGCCGCCGACCTGAGGTCGTCCCCTCCCGCGACGCCGGCGCGGACGGTCGGCGTCGTCGTGGACGTCGACGCCGACGACCTGCCCGACTCGCGGGGCTCGCTCGGACCGGGCGGCGCGGTCTTCGAGGCGTGGATGGCGCTGGCGCGCGAGGGGGCGCACCCCGCGCTCGTGCTCTCGTCCGCGGTCGACGCCGGCAGCCTCGCGGCCCGGGGGATCGCCGAGCTCGTGCGCGTGCCCCAGGACGGTCCGCGCGCCGTCTACCAGGCCGTCAACACCGTGGTCCCGGAGGCGGCGTCCCGATGAGCGACGTCCCGGGAAGCCGCCGCCCCGCGACCCCAGCGCCGCAGCGGCCGAACGTCGTCGTCATCTACGCGGACGACCTGGGCTACGGGGACCTCGGGTGCTTCGGCTCCGAGGACGTCGACACCCTGTACCTCGACGGGCTGGCCCGGGACGGTGCGCGGCTGACGCACTGGTACTCCAACGCGCCGGTGTGCTCGCCGTCGCGGGCGGCGCTGCTCACCGGGAGGTACCCGGTGCACGCCGGCGTGCAGGAGATCCTCGGCGGCAAGCGCGGGACGGAGGGGCTGCCGCAGCAGCCCACCCTGGCGACGACGCTGCGCGGCGCCGGCTACCGCACCGGCATCTTCGGCAAGTGGCACCTGGGGACGGCGGCGGGCCACACGCCGCTCGACCACGGGTTCGACACCCACACCGGCATCCTGGCGGGGTGCGTCGACTACTACTCGCACATCTTCTACTGGGGGGCCGGGAACCCGGTCCACGACCTGTGGCAGGACCGCGAGGAGATCTACGACAACGGCCGGTACCTCACCGAGGTGATCGCCGAGCGTGCGGCGGACTTCATCTCCGGCTGCGGCGACGACCCGTACCTCTGCTACGTGCCGTTCAACGCGCCGCACTACCCGATGCACGCCCCGCGCGAGTACCTGGACAGGTTCCCCGACCTCGAGCCGGACCGGCGCATCATGGCGGCGATGATCTCGGCGATGGACGACGGCGTCGGCCGCATCCTCGCCGCGATCGACGACTCGGGGCAGCGGGACCGCACCATCGTGGTGTTCTCCTCCGACAACGGTCCGTCGGCGGAGTCGCGGAACTGGCTGAACGGCGAGGAGATCGACTACCAGGGCGGCTCGGCCGGAGGGCTCCGCGGCGCCAAGGGCTCGCTCTTCGAGGGCGGCATCCGGATGCCCACGATCGTGCGCTGGCCCGGCGTGGTGGACCGCGGCACGGAGATCACCGAGCCCGGCGCCATGATGGACCTGCTGCCCACGATCCTCACCGCGGCCGGCGTGCCGGTCCCCGGCCGGGTCGACGGCGTCGTGCCCGGCTGGGCCGGGGGCACCGGTGCGGAGCGCGACCTGTTCTGGGAGTACGGCCCGCAGCTCGCCGTGCGGCGCGGCCGGTGGAAGCTCGTGCGCTCGCCGCGCGAGGTCCTCGGCGGCCCGTTCGTGCTGGACGAGATGCTCGTCGACCTCGAGACCGACCCCGCGGAGACGACGGACGCGCGCGAGCGGGTGCCCGGGGTCGCGGCCGCCCTGGGCGAGGCGCTGGACGACTGGGCGGCGTCGTTCGGCTGGGACCCGACCCCGTGGCTGTAGGGACCCGCCCGCGCGCCTCGGGGCGTGTGGGCGCGCCCGACTAGGGTGTCCGCGTGAGCAACGCACCCGGGTACTTCGTGTCGTTCGAGGGCGGCGACGGCGTCGGCAAGTCGACGCACGTGCGCCTGCTCGGGCGGTGGCTCGGCGAGGTCACCGGGCGCGAGGTCGTGACCACGCGCGAGCCGGGCGGCACGCAGCTCGGCGCGCAGCTGCGGCAGGCGGTGCTGCACGGCGAGGACATGGGCCCGCGCGCGGAGGCCCTGCTCTACGCCGCCGACCGCGCCCACCACGTGGCCACGGTCGTGCGGCCGGCGCTCGGGCGGGGCGCGATCGTCGTCACGGACCGCTACCTCGACTCGTCCGTCGCGTACCAGGCCGGCGGGCGCGAGCTGTCGGAGGACGACGTGGAGCGCCTGTCGCTGTGGGCCACCGGCGGCCTGCTGCCCGACGTGACCGTGCTGCTCGACCTCGACCCGGCCGCCGGCGCGGCCCGGCTGTCCGGCACGCCCGACCGCCTGGAGCGGGCGGGGGAGGACTTCCACCGACGCACCCGCGAGGCGTTCCTGCGGCGCGCGGCGGCCGACCCGGGGCGCTGGCTCGTGGTCGACGCGTCCGCCACGCGCGACGACGTGCAGGCCCAGCTCCGCGTGGACGTCGCGGCCCGGCTCGACCTCACGCCCGTCGTCGACGAGGCCACGTCGGCGGAGGGGCGCGCGTGAGCGTCTGGGACGACGTCGTCGGCCAGCCGGATGCCGTGGCGGTGCTGCGCCGCGCCGCGACGGACCCGGCCGCGATGACGCACGCCTGGCTGGTCACCGGCCCGCCCGGCTCCGGTCGCTCGGTCGCGGCGCGGGCGTTCGCCGCCGCGCTGCAGTGCACGGGCCCCGACGACGGGTCCGGCGGCGAGGCCGGCGGCTGCGGCCGGTGCCACGCCTGCACGACCACGCTGGCGGGCACGCACCCGGACCTCACCGTCGTGGCCACGGACAAGGTCGTCATCACGATCGACGAGGTGCGCGACCTCATCGGCACCGCCGTCCGCACGCCGTCGTCCGGCCGGTACCGGGTGATCGTCGTGGAGGACGCCGACCGCATGGCCGAGCGCACCACGAACGTGCTGCTCAAGTCCATCGAGGAGCCGCCCCGGCACACCGTGTGGGTGCTGTGCGCCCCCAGCGCGCAGGACGTGCTGCCCACGATCCGGTCGCGCTGCCGAGGCGTCGTGCTGCGGGTGCCGCCGGCCGGCGACGTGGCCCAGCTGCTGGTGCGCCGCGACGGCGTCGACCCTCAGCTCGCGCTCACGGCCGCCCGGGCGGCCCAGTCGCACGTCGGCCTCGCCCGCCGGCTCGCGCGCGACCCCGAGGCGCGCCGGCGGCGCGACGCCGTGCTGGAGGTCGCCCGCCGCATCCGCGGGGTCGGGGACGCCGTGCTCGCGGCCGGGGAGCTCGTCGACGTCGCGAAGGCCGAGGCGGTCGCGGCGGCGGCCGAGCGCGACGCCGCCGAGCGGGCCGAGCTGATGCGCGGCCTGGGCGTGCAGGAGGGCGACACGCTGCCGCCGCGGCTGCGCTCGCAGGTCAAGCAGCTCGAGGACGACCAGAAGCGTCGGGCCACCCGGCACCAGCGCGACGTCCTGGACCGCGCGATGGTCGACCTGCTGTCCCTCTACCGGGACGTGCTCGTCGTGCAGCTCGGCGCGACGGTCGAGCTGGTCAACACCGAGCACGCCGCCGCCGTGCGCACCCTGGCCGCCGACTCCACCCCCGAGCAGACGATCCGCCGGATGGACGCGATCGGCACCGCGCGCGAGCGGCTCGAGGGGAACGTGGCACCGCTCCTCGCCCTGGAGGCGATGACGGTCGCGCTGCGGCCGCAGGGCTGACCGCGTCGGTGCACGTCACGACGCCACCCCGAGGGGAGCGGTGTATCAGGGCGACAGTTGCCTGATCACCCCCTGATGCCCTGTGATGTTCCGCGGCAGGGGCCACGGTGGCCCCGGCGACCTGATGTGGGGGTTGGCATGAAGATCCTGCTGCTCGTCTCGGCTTTCAACGGACTCACGCAGCGCGTGTGGTGCCACCTGAGGGAGCGCGGTCACGACGTGGGGGTCGAGCTGGCCCCGGCGTTCGACGGTCCCGACGCCCTGACGGCGGCCGTCGAGGCGATCGACCCGGACCTGATCCTGGCGCCGTTCCTCAAGCACCGCGTCCCGGCCGAGGTGTGGGAGCGCTGGACGACGGTCGTCGTGCACCCGGGCCCGGTGGGCGACCGCGGCCCGTCGTCGCTCGACCACGCGATCCTCGACGGCCGGGAGCGCTGGGGCGTGACGGCGCTGTCCACGGTCGAGGAGATGGACGCCGGCCCGGTGTGGGCGACGTCGACGTTCGCGATGCCCTCGCCGCCGGTCGCCAAGAGCGCCCTGTACAACGGCCTGGTCGCCGACGCCGCGATGGCGTGCGTGGACGAGGTGCTGCGCAAGGTCGCGGCGGGCGAGGCGCCCGTCCCGCCCGAGACGCTCGACGGCGGGGTGCCCGGCACGGGCGAGCTCCCGCTGCTGCGGCGGGCGGCGTTCGAGCTCGACTGGTCGCTCGCGGCGGCCGACCTCGCGCGGACGATCGCCGCCGCCGACGGCGCCCCCGGCGCCCCGGCGACGGTCGCCGGCGCCCGCGTGTGCCTCTTCGACGCCGCGGTGGCCGACGACGGGGCCGACGACGCGGATGACGACCGTGCGGGCCGCACGGCCGAGCCCGGCACCGTCGTGGGCCGCGACGGCGACGCCGTCGCGATCGCGACCGGCCGCGGCACCCTGTGGGTGGGCTACGCGGCCGCGCTCGCCGAGCGCCGCGGGCCGAAGCTCCCCGCGGCCCACGTGCTCGACGTCCGCGGCGTGCCGTACCGCCCCGTGCCGGCCGCGCTGGCCGAGTCGGTGTACGTGCGCGACGGCGACGTCGGCTACCTCACGATCCGGTCGTACAGCGGCGCCATGCACACCGCGCAGTGCCACCGGCTCGCGACGGCGGTGGAGAAGGCGCTCACCGAGGACACGCGGGTGCTCGTGGTGCGCGGCACGGAGCACGCGTTCTCCAACGGCATCCACCTGGGCGTGATCGAAGCGGCGGTGGACCCGGCCGCCGAGGCGTGGGCCAACATCCAGGCCATCGACGACCTGTGCGAGGCGATCGCCCGCGCCGACCAGCTCACGGTCGCCGCGTTCACCGCAAACGCCGGTGCGGGCGGGGTCATGGCGGGCCTGTGCGCCGACGTCGTGCTCGCCCGCGACGGCGTCGTGCTGAACCCGTACTACGACATGGGCATCTTCGGCTCGGAGCTGCACACCTGGGCCGTCGCGGCGCGCCTCGGGGACGACGGCGCCGACGAGCTTCTCGCTGCGAAGCTGCCTGTGTCGGCGGCGCAGGCCGCGGCGTCGGGGCTGGTCGACGCCGTGGGGCCGCGCGACGCGGCGTCCTTCGACCGGTGGCTCGCCGACCGCGCGTCCGGGCTCGCGACGCCCGACGGGCGGAAGGACCCCGCCGCGGCCGCGGCCCGCCGCGCGCCCGACCGGCCGCTGTCGTACTTCCGCACGATCGAGCTGTCCGAGATGGCGCGGGACCTCTTCGACGACCGCCGGGGCTTCGCCGCCCGGCGCCGGGACTTCCTGCGCAAGGCCGCCCCGACCGCCACGCCCGAGCGCCTGCGGTTCGCCCGCGAGCGGGCGCTTGCCACCCCGGTCGGGGGATGATCGGCGCATGAGACGCAGGCAGAGTGTCCTCGCCCTGGGTGCCGTCACCGTGCTGGCGCTGTTCGCCGCCGCGTGTGCGGCCCCCGAGCCCTCCGGGGGGTCCGGCTCGTCACCGGGGTCCACCTCGACGGGGAAGCCGAGCGACGGGACGGCCTCGCCCGCGGACCCCAGCGCCGAACCCACCGCCGACGCCACGGACGCGCCGCTGCCCGACGCGGGTACGGCGTCGCCGGAGCCGGGCTCGCCGGTCCGCGGGCTGCCCGACGGGGTCGAGGGGACCATGGAGTCCCGGGCCGGGGCGGGCTGGGCGCCGGCGGCCGGGCAGCTGTACGTCGTGACGTACGGCTCGAGCACGTGCGCCCGGGTCGCGGAGCCGGAGGCGGCGTGGGACGACGCCCACGAGACCGTCGTCGTGACCATCCAGGAGCCGGCCGCGGACGCGATCTGCACGATGGACTACGTGCCGACGACGAGCCTCGTCGTGGTGCCGGGCGACGTCGCCGACACGGCGCCGGTCGCCGTCCGGCTCGGCGACGACGGCCCCCTCGAGGTGGCGCCCCGCGCGGCCGCCGGCGAGACCGGCCCGATGGCGTGGCTGGCCGCGGGCTGAGGTCGCAACCCGTCCGCGCGCGGTGGCGGGCGCGGTGCCGGCACGGTCCCGGCGGCGTCCACAGCGGGCCCGGCGGCGTCCACAGCGGGCGGGTCCGCGTTCCGGCGCCCGCGGGGGAGACCGGTAGGTTGAGCGGGTGAATTCCGACGCGCGCCGCACGACCACCCGCCGTACGACCGCCCGCCGCGCCGCCGCCGCTCTCGTCGCCGGCGTCCTCCTCCTCGCCGGGTGCTCCACCCCGGCCAAGGAGCAGTCGTCCGTCGGGAGCGGGAGTCCCTCGCCCGACGCGTCGACCGGCGGTTCGGCCGGGGGCTCGGGCGCGCCCGCCGGGTTCGAGGAGTTCTACGGCCAGTCGCTGGAGTGGTCCGGCTGCGAGGACGGCTTCGAGTGCGCGACGGCGAGCGCGCCGCTGTCGTGGCACGACGCCGACGCCGGCAGCATCGAGCTCGCCCTGGTCCGCTCGCGCGCGCAGGGGCGCGACCGCGACAAGGTCGGGTCGCTGCTGGTGAACCCGGGCGGGCCAGGCGCGTCCGGCACGGACTTCGTCCGGTCGGCGGTCGGGACGTTCGGGGAGCCCGTGAAGGAGTCGTTCGACATCGTCGGCTTCGACCCGCGCGGCGTCGGCGAATCGACCGCGGTGAGGTGCTTCGACGACGCCCGCAAGGACGAGTCGCTGAGCAAGGACTTCGGCACGGACGACGCGGGCCTCGCCGCGATGGCCGACGAGGCCGAGGCGTGGGGCGAGGCGTGCGCCGAGAGCACGGGCGAGCTGCTCGGGCAGGTGGACACGCAGAGCGCGGCGCGCGACATGGACCTGATGCGTGCCGTGCTCGGCGACGAGAAGCTCAACTACCTCGGCTACTCGTACGGCACGCAGCTCGGCGCCACGTACGCGGGCCTCTTCCCGGACCGCGCGGGCCGGTTGGTGCTGGACGGCGCGATCGACACGTCCCTGTCGGCCGACGACATCTCGAAGGGCCAGGCGGTCGGGTTCGAGAACGCGCTGCGCGCCTACGTCACGGACTGCCAGGGCGGCCCCGACTGCCCGCTCACCGGGTCCGTCGACGACGGGATGCGCCAGGTGCGGGCCGTCCTCGACCAGGCGTACGAGCGCCCGTACCCGACGTCCGACCCGAACCGCGACGTCACCCAGACGCTCGCGTTCTACGGCGTCGCCGTGACGCTGTACGACGAGGCGAGCTGGCCGCTGCTCACGCAGGCGCTCGACGAGGCGATCAACGAGGGCAAGGGCGACGTGCTGCTCTACCTCGCCGACTTCTACAACGACCGGAACGCGGACGGCTCGTTCGCCACCAACTCGTCCGAGGGCTTCCGGGCGGTCAACTGCCTCGACGACCGCGGCACCACCGACGTGGACGAGATGCGCGCCAACGCCGCCGAGATCGAGGACGTGGCGCCCACCATGGGCCGGTTCTTCGCCTACGGCGGCGTCACCTGCGCCGACTGGCCGTACCCCGAGGCGGAGCAGGAGTTCGACCTGCACGCGAAGGGCGCGCCGCCCATCGTCGTCGTCGGCACCACCAACGACCCGGCCACCCCGTACGTGTGGGCCGAGGGCCTCGCCGACACCCTCGAGACGGCCACGCTCGTCACCTACGAGGGCGAGGGGCACACGGCGTACGGGCGCTCCAACGACTGCGTCGCGAAGGCGGTCGAGGGCTACCTCGTGGACGGCACCGTCCCCGAGGACGGGCTCACCTGCTGACGGTGTGCTCCAGCTCGCCGGGCTCCGCGCGGCCCCAGCGGCGCAGGAACACGATCCCGGCCCACGAGATCAGGGCGAGCCCGATCACGTAGATGACCGTGGAGATCCGGCCGGCGTTGTCCGCCGCCGTGGGCAGCAGCTGGCCGTAGGCGAGCACATAGTGCACGCCGCCGGTGAGCTTGATCGCGAGCCAGCCGGCGATGAAGCCCATCGAGTCCCACAGGGCGTGCAGCAGGAGCACGAGGCCGTAGGCCCCCCAGACCTTGCCGGTGAACCGGTACTTGCCGTCCCCCGAGGCGGCGCGGAAGATCGCGGCACCCAGGATCGCCGTCCACAGGACGTGCCCGACCGGCGTGAGCAGCCCGCGGACCGCCTCCGTCTCCAGCAGCGCGGAGAGGTCGATCTGCCCGAGCCGGGTCAGGCTGGCGTTGAACGCGTACCCGGCCGACTCGAAGGCGGCGAACCCGGCCCCCACGGTCGCGCCGAGCAGCGCCCCGCGGCGCGCCGTCTTCGGCAGCACCGACGCGCCCACGACAAGGAACACGAGCGCCTTGACCAGCTCCTCGATGGCCCCGACGCCGAAGTACATCCACCACGCCGGCTCGAGGAGGCGGGACTCGAGGATCGACGCGCCGAGCACGCCGAAGATGCCGCCGACGAAGAATGCGGCGAACAGCCGCAGGGTGTCGATGCTGCCGTAGGCCCGCTCGAGCACGAGGAGCACCACGCAGAACGGGACGAGGAAGCTGCCGAGCAGGATGACGGTCGGCACGAGGTTCGTGTTCTGCGTCGAGTACGTCACGGCCGCCGTGATGAGCCACAGCACGACGCCGCCCACCAGGGCCTTCCACCACCACCCCTGGGGCGTGGTGACCTGGTCGGCCTGCGGTGCGGGCGTTGCGTTCATCGGGGTCCCTCCAGGCGACCGGACCGGGCGCACGGCTGCGCCCGTCACCTGCGAAAGTATGCCGAGGGACCTCGCCGCTGTCGCGCGGTACGGGCGGCTCATCGTCGCGCCGGGCGGCGGGTCGCCGTCGCGTGGCGACGTCGGCGCCGGACGTGTGCCGTGCCGTCGGCTGTCCGTCGGCGGCGTCACCGGAACGATTTTGGAGTCCGCCCGGGGCGTCAGGTACTGTGGGCGCGCTCGCTGTTCGGGGGACACCCTCGGCGCGGTGCGAGCACGCCGCCTTAGCTCAGTCGGTAGAGCGATTCACTCGTAATGAATAGGTCATCGGTTCGATTCCGATAGGCGGCTCCAGCAAGGAAACCCCTGCTGACCTGGACGAACAGTCCAGAGTCGGCGGGGGTTTCTCGCGTCTCAGGCACCCTTTTGGCCATCTCGCGCACGCCCGGCGCTCCCCGGGCCGCCGTTGGACCTGCTCCGACCCGTTCACCCGGAATCTGACGCCCGCCGACTAGGACCGCTCGTCCCCCCATGCGTCTAGGATGCGGCGTGGCCCTGACGCACCGTGCACCGCTCGCCCGTCGCGTGCCTGCGCTGTTGATGCTGGTCGCTGTGGCCGGCTGCGCTCCGTTGTACGGTGCGAACTTCGGCTACCCCAGCGAGGTTCCCGTTCCGGACTCGGCCGACCGTCCTCGCGACGGATACGGGTTCGGACGATGATGATCCGATGCGC
>NZ_BAAAPM010000003.1:764836-861132 GCF_039531145.1 Isoptericola hypogeus | reverse complement strand
CGTTCCCCGCCTCTGAGGGTTGGGGGACGGTGGAGGTGGGCCGCGAGCAGGAACATCACGAGCAGGAACTGTGCTTGGTCAATCGTTCAGACGACCGCTACACCGAATTGATCGAGGTGTTCCCGTACCGCGGCGTCCGGGTGGACGTCCGCCCGGGTCGCTATCTGGTGATGATCAGCCGGCTCGAACCAGGGTTTGGAGAAGAGCCGTGCGGCGATGCGACGTCCTGGGTTTCGCTCGACCTCCTCTGAGATCGACCTTCGCTCGCTCCGCGCACCTCGCGCCGCCGCCCGTCGTTCGGTCGCTGGCGCGCTTGCGTACATCAGAAGTAGATGCGCCTCCGACTCGCCGCTCCGGCGATCGCCACGGCCGTTGCGAACAACGTCACGACCAAGGCTGCGGTCATGATCGCCGCGTCGTCTGGAAGCATCGGGCAGCCGGCGGGGGCGTCGTCGTCGGGGCAAGTGCGCCACGGTTGCATGAAGTAGATGAGTGACACGACCGCGCTGATGATGGCGAAGGTAGTTCCGCCGATGATCATTGCCTTCGATGTGCGCGTCCTCACCCGCCGAGGCTACGTGCCACGACACGCACGCTGCGGACGCGGGCGACACGTTCGCACGGCCTCGACGGATCTGGATTCGAAAGCAGCTACAGGCCGCGTATCCCGGTCTCGGCGTCGCCGTGCTCGTACGACGAGTGTGACAGGCTGCGGACCGCGAGCGTGGCGAAAAGCGCGCCGACCAGCATGACGAACGGGCCGAACGGCATCACAGCACCACCGGCCACGAAGGCCATGACGCAGGCGGCACCGACGGCTGCGAACGTGGGACGCCATCGGCCGGCGCAAACACCGGCGACTGCCGCGAGCGTTATGGCGATCAGCGCTACGACCAGGGCGCCCCACGCCGTCCCGGACTCGAAAATGCCACCCGACCGGTACGCCTCGAAGTCGTCAACCTGGTTGCGAGCATAGGTGAGGTCCTCAAGTCGGAAGGTGTCGCGCCAAGCGAGGGCGTTCTCGCACATCAACCACGTCGCGGCCATCACTGCGACGATGACGGCGCCCGTCCCGACCGCGGCCCACCGCTCCTGCTTCACGTCCATGGTCGACCCCCGTCCTCGCGTTGACCCGAATCCTCGCACCAACGGCGGTCCGGGTGGCCTGCCATCGGTCAGCAAGACGCGTGCAGCAGCCCACGGCTGAGCAGGTGCACCGTCTCACGGTCCAGCCCTGCAGCGGCGGCCGAGCATCCGGCCGCCTCCAACCCGCATCAGGGGCGCCTGCGGGGTCGCTCCGCGATGCCTTGCGGTCACCCTTGACCCAGGCCTCTGTCGTCCTCCTGCTCCGCTGTCGGTCCGCGCCTCGATGGGTGCACCTGCGAACCTCGCCCGAGATGGAGCATCACCTGCTCACGTGTCGTACTCGAGACCGTCCCACGGCTCGTAGTAGGCGATGAAGTCGCCAGGCTCGATGTTGACCGAGTAGGCACCGTCGTACTGCTCGACCTTCCAGCCGAACGTGACACCGTCGACGTCCTGGGTGAACGGCTCCACCTCGATGGGTTCGAGGACGAAGTCTCCGAGCTCTGCCAGTCGGGAGGGCACGACTTCTTCTGCTCCTGCGGGACCAGCCTGCCCGGGCGGGAGGCCCTCGCGGCCGGAGACAGCGGTGACCCGGATCTCGTCGAAGGTGCCGTCAGACTTCCAAAGAAAGAGCCCGACGTACCCGGTTTCCATGTCGAAGAGCTCCTCGCTGAGGAAGAACCTCCGACCGTCCTCGGCGGTGCCGGCGTACGGCACGTGATAGTCGTCCGGGACGATGGTGATGCGCTCCGGTGCTTCTCCCACAGTTCCCCCTTCAACGGCGGCCGGCTCAACGACACAGCCGGCCACGACGACGACAGGCGAGAGTGCAGCCACAAGGCGCGCCCATGCGACCGCTCGCCGCGTCACGCTTCCCAAGAGCTCGCTGCGCAGAGCATAGGGGCGCCGGGAGGGCGCGGCGAACGTCGGACTGATGTCGGTCCGAACCGCGCACCCCCCTCGCACCCCCGACCCCGCACCAGGGCGTCGAGCGCACCAGATGTGCCCGGAATGAGGCTTCTCGCGTCTCAGGCACTTCTAAGGCCATCCCGCGCGACCTCGCGCTTCGTGATCGCCGACCGGTGCACGTTGCCGATGGCCGCCGGGGCGCGGAGAAGGCTCGCGCCACCGCGCGGCTCTGGCAGTTCGGGAGCGGGTGCGAGGCGCTCGGTGTGTGCGTCCGCGACTCCCCGCCGACCGGGACCCTGACCGAGGGGGACACGTGCGCCCTGGTCGGCGCCATGACCAGCTGGTCGATCACCCCGGACGAGGTGCTCGCGATCGGTCGGCGTCGGCGCGCCGTCCAGTGGCGGTACAACCTGCGCGAAGGCATCAGCCCAGGGGGGACCTGCTGGGCCGGACCGGTTCTTCGACCAGTGACTCGACGGCGCCGGCCTCGATCGCGATCGGTTCCCGTTCGACCTCGACACCCTGCGATCCGAGCTCGGATCGACCGTGCCGTGTCGTCGCCCGGCCGTTTTCGGGCGGAGATCTCGTCCAGGCCTTGCGGTGGGAATCAAATATCCGATAGGAAAGATCCCACAGGACACTGCCGTCCTGCCGTCTGACACCTCGCTAGCCCGGGAGTCGGACGACCGGTTCGCGGAAGGACTCTCGTGAAGCTGTCGCCCCGCACCTTGCTCTCCGCGTGTGTTGTGGTCCTCGCCCTGTTGATGGGCCTGGGCATGATGGCGCCGGCCAGCGCCGGGGCAGAGCGGGCGCCGACGTCCCCGTTCTCTCCAGACCTCACGATCGATATTCCCGATCGGGTCTTCACCGACACGCCGTTCACCGTGGACGTCACCGTGACCGCAGGAGCCCACAACCAGCCCGACGGCATGCTGTCGCTGCGTGTACCGGAGGCCTGGACGGTAGAGCCCGCGTCGGTCTACGTGCCCGCGATACGGAGGGGCGTGTCGAGGACGCTGTCGTTCACCGCGACGCCCAGCGACGAGATCGACCCGTCGGCCCGGGTCGAGGCGTCCTTGTCGCTGGCGCGGTGGACCTGGGCGGAGGGGCGTGAGCTCGCGGTCGCTCCGTGCCTGGTGCCTGAGGTTGACGATCCGCAGCTGAAGGTGCCGGAGTCGGACTTCTCCCGGTCGCTGGAGTGGGTCGGTCCCGTGGTGTATGACCCCGGCTACACGCTGTGGGGCGCGAGCCCGGTGATCGACGACGAGGGTCGGGTGCACCTGTTCGTCGCTCGGTGGCCGGAGCGGAACGTCGACCCCGCCTGGCGCCAGTCGAGCGAGATCGCGCACTACGTGGCCGACAGCCCGGAGGGGCCCTTCACGTTCAGCGACGTCGCGCTCCAGGGCACCGGCCGTGAGGGCGACTGGGACCGCTACGCCCCGCACAACCCCGAGATCAAACGGTTCGGCGACACCTACGTCCTCCTGTACATCGCCAACAGCGACTACCGCCAGCCGCCGCATCCCAACAACCAGCAGATCGGCATGGCAGTCGCCGACAGCCCGGACGGTCCGTGGCGCAAGGTCAACCCGGACTCGGCGAACCCCGGGCTGCTGCTGGCACCGCAGGAGGGTCACTTCACCGAAGGCCGGCTGCTGGTCAACCCCACGATGCTGGAGCACGACGGCACGTACTTCATCTACTTCAAGACCCGCTTCGGCGCGCAGACGAAGTTCGGTGTCGCGACCAGTCAGAACCTGACCGGCCCCTACGAGCTCCACGACCAGCCGCTGACGCCCGAGGGCGTCACCATCGAGGACGCGACCGTCTTCGTGGACGACGGGCAGATCCAGTTCCTGGTCACCGACAACCATGGTGACGTGACCGGGGTCACCGGCGGCGGGGCGATGTTCTTCTCCGAGGACGGATACACCTTCGACCTCGACCGGACCAGCCTGGGCTATCGCCTGATCCCCGACTACTACGAGGGGTACGGCGACCACCCGATCCTGCGGGTCTACGGCTCCCAGCCGAAGCTCGAACGCCCCAAGGTGCTGACCATCGACGGCGAGGCGCGCTACCTCTACGCACCCTCCGGCTGGAACGTCACCGGGCAGGACCGCACGGTCGTCCATCTCCTGAAGGTCGGCGAGGACCACCCTGGCGAGGATCCGGGCACCGACCCGCTCGTCGGGTGCAATCTGCTGCGCAACGGCGACTTCGAGGCCGGGACGCGCGCGGGTCAACCGCCGGCGGACGTCAACTGGGGCGTCGTTCCCGACGCCTCCACCCTGCCCGACTGGCGAACCGGCGGTGACGTCCGCGTCGCCCGCAACACAGCCGCGGGACAGCCCGGCTTCGGCACGCCGAGCTCCGCCGTGCGCTCGCCGAGCGCCGACTCGATGATCGGGTTCGCCTCCAACCTCGCCACCACCCCGGACCGCTCCGGATCCGCGCTCTGGCAGAGCTTCGAGACCGTGCCGGGTCAGACGTATCGCCTGACCTTCGACCTCGGCCAGATCGGCTTTCCCGCGAAGCCGCTCTCACTTACCGCGGAGATCCACGAAGGCGGAGGCGACGGCGCGCTGCCACCGGTCACGGGGGGCACGCTGCTGGCCGACGGCACTGCCACCGTGTTCGGCAACGGGTTCCAGCCGCGCGAGGCCGAGGTGGTCACGTTCACGGCGGCGTCGAACACCACGACGCTGGTGATCGCTGAGACCAGCGTCAACTCCAACTCGGCGAACCTCGCGCTCGACAACGTCTCCGTGCGCGCCGTACGACCTAGCGGTGACCCGCGATGACGAGAGGAAGCGCCATGTCCCAGCCCTTGTCCATCCGCCGCCGCGCGGTGCTGATCGCCGGCACCGCCGGGGCCGCGCTGACCGCGCTGCCCCTGCCGGGTCGTGCCGACGCCGCGGTACGGCGGCTCGCCGCCACTGAGCCTCTGGAGCTTCCGGCGATGCCGCGCGGTGCGCTGTGGTACGACGCTCCCGCGACCCGCTGGGCGAGCGAAGCACTGCCGATCGGCAACGGACGGCTCGGCGCGATGCTGTTCGGCGGTGTCGGCAGCGACCGGATCCAGCTCAACGAGCAGAGCCTGTGGGGCGGGGTCAACAACTACGACAACGCCCTCATGGGACGGCCGGACGACGTCTCGGACAAGAGCATGCTCGGCGTCGGCGCCTACCGGAACTTCGGTGAGGTCGCGGTCACCTTCGACGGCGTTGGGAGCCCTGGCGTCACTCCGGGCGGCAGCTACCGGGACAACCCGGGACAGACGATCGCGGAGTCGTGGGACGGCAACGTCGACACCAAGTGGTGCATCAGCAGACCTCCCGCACGGGTGGAGTGGGTCGCGACGCTCGTCGAGCCGGCCGCGGTGACGTCCTACGCGTTCACCAGTGCGAGCGACGTACCGGCCCGTGACCCGCAGAAGTGGACGTTGGAGGGCTCTCACGACGGTGCGTCGTGGACGGTGCTGGACACGCGCCAGCTGCCCGGACCGTTCGAGCAGCGTCGGATGCGGAAGGGGTTCTCGTTCTCCAACACCACCGCGTACGCCGCCTACCGGTTCGTGTTCGAGCCGGTGCCCGGCGTGAGCCACTTCCAGGTCGCGGAGATCACCCTGGACGGTGCCGACCTGACCGGCTCCGGGGTCAGTGACTACCACCGGGGGTTGGATGTGATCGCGGGCCTGCACACGACCGGGTTCCGCACCGCCGGTGCGAGCCAGGTCCGGGAGGCGTTCGCGACCCGCGATGCCGATCTCGTCGTGCTGCGCTACCGCACCGACGCGCCAGGCGGCATGAGCGGGCGGGTCGCCCTGAGCTGCGGACAGAACGCCGACCCTGCCGAGCCGCATTCGACGACCGAGGTCTCTGAGACCGGAGACCGGTTGCGGTTCGCGAACCGGCTCCGCAACGAGCTCAGGTACGCCGCGGAGGCACGGTTGTCGATCACCGGCGGGACGCTGTCTCGAGACGGCGAACAGGCGGTGTTCGTCGGCTGTAGCGAGCTGGAGATCCGGATCGACCTCCGCACCGACTACGCGATGGACGCTGCGGCTGGTTGGCGCAGCGGGGATGACCCCGCGGCGCTGGCGGCGGCGAACCTTGACGCCTGCTCCGGCCGGACCTTCGACCTCCTACGGACAGCCCACGTGGCGACGTTCTCCGCGATCATGCGCCGCATCGCGGTCGACTGGGGACGTAGCGGCGACGACGTCATGGCGCTGCCGGTCGACGCGCGGCTGCGCCGGTACGCCGACGGCGTCTCGGCCGACCCCGAGCTGGAGCAGCTGCACTTCACCTACGGCCGTTACCTGCTGGCCAGCAGCTCCCGCCCCGACGGGCTACCGGCGAACCTGCAGGGGCTGTGGAACGACTCCAACCAGCCGCCGTGGGGCTCGGACTACCACACCAACATCAACGTCCAGATGAACTACTGGTCGGCCGAGACCACCGACCTGCCCGACAGCCACGACGCGCTCGTGCGTTTCGTGGAGCAGGTCGCGGTCCCCAGCAGGGCCGCCACCCGCAACGCCTTCGGCGCCGAGGTGCGGGGCTGGACCACCCGCACCGGGCAGAGCATCTTCGGCGGACACGCCTGGCAGTGGAACATCGTGGGCAGCGCCTGGTACATGCAGCACGTCTATGAGCACTGGGCGTTCAGCCGAGACCCTCGGGTGCTCGAGCACGGCTATCCCTTGGTGAAGGAGATCTGCCAGTTCTGGGAGGACCGCCTGGTCGAGCGCGAGATCGACGGCCAGCTGAGGCTGGTTGCGCCGGACGGCTGGTCGCCCGAGCACGGGCCACGCGAGGACGGGGTGGCGTATGACCAGCAGATCATCTGGGACCTGTTCACCAACTATCTGGAGATGGCCGCCGAGCTCGGCGTGGACGAGGACTACCAGGCGACGGTCGCAGACATGCGGGACCGGCTGGCTCCGAACAAGATCGGCAGCTGGGGACAGCTCCAGGAGTGGCAGACCGACCGCGACAGCCCGACCAACCTGCACCGGCACACCTCGCACCTTTTTGCCGTGTTCCCCGGACGCCAGATCAGCGTAAGTGAGACGCCCGCGCTCGCCGCGGCGGCGCTGACCTCGCTCAACGCCCGATGCGCGGTGCCCGACGGCGGGCCGATCGACGTGGACACGGTCAAGGGCGAGGGCAGAGGCTCGTGGACCTGGCCGTGGCGAGCCGCGTTGTTCGCCCGGCTCCAGGAGCCCGAGCGCGCCTACGTGATGCTCCGGGGGCTGCTCAAGCACAACACCACAAGGAACCTGTTCGCCTCCATCCCGCCGTTCCAGATGGACGGCAACTTCGGGATGACCGGGGCCCAGACCGAGATGCTGCTCCAGAGCCACGACGGCCGGATCCACCTGCTGCCGGCCTGCCCCGAGGCTTGGCGGGCGAGCGGCTCGTTCACCGGGCTCCGAGCGCGCGGCGGCTATCGCGTCGACGCGCAGTGGCGCGACGGGCAGGTCACGGCCTTCACCGTCACCGCCGACCGCGCCCCCGACCTGACACCGGTGACTGTCGTGGCCAACGGCGAGGAGCGCGGGGTCATCCCGGCCACCGACGGGCCGGAGCCGACTCAGAGCACGACGAACCTCAAGGCCAACCCGCGCAGCGTTCGAGTCGGAGACCCGGTCCGCGTCCGCGTGCGGGTTCGCGGCGGCTCCGGCGGGCGCCTGGAGCTGCTCGCCGCCGACTCCGTCGCACGGTCCGGACAGCTCCGGTCGGACGGCACCGCCGAGTTCACCGTTCATCCCGATCAGCCCGGCCCGCTCCGCCTCACCGCGGTGTGGCGAGGCACCCGGACCATGTACGGCTCGACCAGCAAGCCGCTAGAGATCACGGTGCGACCACCTCGATAAAGGCTCGTCGTCGCCGATCGACCGAGTCGTCCGCCGTGGCGTCGCACGACCGGTCGGAGCAGTACCGCGTCGGCAGGCGGGATGCCAAGGGCAGGGCCGGAGCAGGTTCGAGAAGGAGAGTCATGGCACGGGTGAGGAACCGCAAGGCCGCGGTCGCGTACGGAGTCGCTGCAGCGCTCGGCATCTGTTCACTGACCGCGGGCGTGGGCGTGGGCGAGGTTGCGGCGACGCAGGCGTCCGCGGCTGTCGAACCGGTGGAGTCGGCAACGACCCACCGCCCCGAGCAGACGCCGATGAAGCTGTGGTACGACGAGCCGGCGGCTGACAGCGACGACGGATGGGTGGACCAGTCGCTGCCTCTGGGCAACGGCTACATGGGCGTCAACCTCTTCGGTGGGGTGCAGAAGGACCGGCTCCAGATCACCGAGAACAGCCTCCAGGACCGAGACAGCGGCTATGGCCGCCTCAACAGCTTCGCCGAGGTGTTCCTCGACGTCCCGCATCAACGCCCCACCCGCTACAGCCGCGATCTCGACGTCGACGACGCCGTCGCACACGTCGCCTACGAGAACGACGGAGTCGAATACACGCGGGAGTACTTCACCAGCTACCCGGACAAGGTGCTCGCGATCCGCCTCGGCGCCTCGGAGGCCGGAGCCGTCGACTTCACGCTGCGACCGACCATTCCCTACCTCGCGGACTATCGGGACCATCCCGGAGACAACCGCGGCAAGCACGGCACCGTCACCGCCTCCGGGGACACCGTGACTCTCTCGGGGTCGATGGAGTACTACGACGTCCAGTTCGAGGGTCAGCTGAAGGTCGTCCTGGACGGCGGCACGATGCAGGCCCTGAACGATGCGAACGGCGATCATGGCCGGATCCGCGTGACCGGTGCGGACAGCGCCACGATTCTCGTCGCGGTCGGCACCAACTACCGCCTGTCGAGCCAGGTCTTCACGGCCGATCGGCTCGGCAAGCTCAAGGGGGTTCCGCACCCGCACGAGAAGGTCACGACCTTCCTCGCCGACGCCGCGAGTCGTTCCTACGACGAGCTGCTCGCCAGGCATCAAGCCGACTACACCGAGCTGTACGACCGTGTGGCGTTCGACCTCGGTGCCGAGGAGCCGGCGATCCCGACAGACGAGGTCATCGACGCCGCGCGAAAGGGTGCCGTCGACCCGTACCTGGAGGAGCTGGCCTTCCAGTACGGCCGCTATCTCCTCATCTGCTCCTCGCGGGCCGGGACGCTCCCCCCGAACCTGCAGGGCATCTGGAACGTCTACCAGGACGCGCCCTGGGGTGCGGGGTACTGGCACAACGTCAACGTGCAGATGAACTACGGCCCGGCGTTCTCGACCAACCTCCCTGAGCTCTTCGAGAGCTACGTGGACTTCTACCAGGCCTATGTCGAGCGGCAGCGGCAGCTCGCAACCCAGTATGTGACGACCTACAACCCGTCACGGCTGGCCGCCGACGGTGACAACGGATGGGCGATGGGCACCGGGATGTGGCCGTACAGCCCGTCGTACAAGGCGGCCCACTCCGGCTTCGGCACGGGCGGGTGGACCGCGATGATGTTCTGGAACTACTACGACTACACCCGCGATCGATCGACGCTCGAAGACGTCGTCTACCCGGCGCTGCGCGGCCAGTCCAACTTCTTGTCGAGGATCGTCAAGGACCACGACGGCCTGCTGCTCGCGGACCCCTCGTCGTCCCCGGAGAACGCGAGCAGCCTGCAGACGGTGGGTACCACGTTCGACCAGCAGATGATCTACGAGAACCACCGAAACACGCTGCAGGCCGCAAGCATCCTGGGACGGTCGGACCCGCTCCTGGACACGCTGCGCGCCCAGCTGCCGAAGCTCGATCCGATCCAGGTGGGCAAGTCGGGGCAGATCAAGGAGTACCGCGAAGAGGAGTACTACGGCGAGATCGGTGACCCACGCCACCGGCACATCTCGCAGCTGCTCGGCCTCTACCCCGGCCAGCTGGTGAACAGCACGACGCCGGCCTGGCTGGATGCCGCCAAGGTCTCCCTCATCGGCCGCGGCCCTGACACTGGCGTCGGTTGGAGCCAGGCAGAACGCGTCGCGACCTGGGCCCGCGCCCTCGACGGCGACCGGGCCCACGCCTCCTACACCGACTGGCTGCGCAGCCACGCGATGCACAACCTGTGGGACAGCGTCTGGCCCACGGCCAGCTCGAAGGTGTTCCAGGTCGACGGAAACTTCGGTGTGACCGCCGGGGTGAGCGAGATGCTGTTGCAGAGCCACGACGAGGTGGTGGCCCCGCTGGCAGCCCTGCCGACCGCGTGGGACGAGGGCAGCTACCGCAGGCTGCTGGCCCGCGGCAACTTCGAGGTGTCCGCGCGCTGGTCGGAGCATCACGCCGACCGGATCGAGGTGCTGTCGAAGTCGGGCACTCCGTTGCGGCTGCGGTATCCCGGGATCGCGGGCGCGGTGATCCGGACCGCGGACGGCGACCAGCTCGACATCGCAACGCACGGACCGGACGAGGTCAGTCTCGCGACGACCGCCGGCGAGACCTATGTCATCACCGACATCCCGGAGGACGAGACGGTCGCTCCGCCGGTCGACGTCGAGGTGTCGGTCGAGGCCCGTGACGCGATCAAGCTCACCTGGACGGGCAGCGACGGAGCTTCGTCGTACGACGTCGACCGCGCGGTGGGCAGCGAACCCGGCTACGAGAGGGTCGCGACGGGGGTGACCGGCACGCAGTACGTCGACTCATCCGCCCAGGTCGTGGCCAACCCCCAGGCGACCTACCGGGTGACCGCGGTCGGCGAGAGTGGACGCGAGAGCCTCGGCGCCACGGTCGTACGGCTGCGTCCCGACACGACGCCGACGCGCATCCTGCGTGTCGGCCGTGACCTCGTCGGCTACGGGGACCAGGACGGTCACCAGGACGACGTGGAGATGGCGGGCGGCCGATACACCGTCGGCATGAACTGGCAGAACGGCAATCTCACCGACATCCGCCTGTCGGCCCACAAGACCGGCGTCGCCGTGCTCCGGAACCAGATGTTCACCAGCCCGGTCCGGGTCTATCGCGACGGAGGACGCCCCACTCCCCATCGGGTCCGCGGTGATCGCCTCGTGATCCCGGTCAGCGCAGGCCGGACCTACCGGATCGTGGCGCAAGCCGTCGTGGAGGTGAAGGTGCCGCCAGCGGCCGTCCGACCGGGATCCACCGTCCCGGTGACGTTCACGCTCCGCGCCGCTGACCACCAGACCGTTCCCGCCTCAGCCGTAAGGGTCGACGTGGCCGACGGGTGGGCCGTCGCGCAGCCCGATCGTCTGAAGCTCCGGCCGGTCCGCCGGGGCGAGTCGACGACGGGCGAGTTCATCGTCACGGCTCCGCGGACCGCCGAGGACGGCCGGTACACGGTCGATGTCGTCGTGAGCACCGACGATTGGTCGATCTCCGCGCCGGTCGCGGTCGAGGTTCACCTGCCCAACATCGCCGTCGGCAGGCCGGCAACCCAGTCGAGCGAGTATTCGGGTGGGGCTCCCGGGCGTGCGGTGGACGGCAACACGAACGGCGTATGGGGTCAGGGATCGGTGGCCCACACGGCCTCCGGTAAGCAGTCGTGGTGGCAGGTGGATCTTGGGAGCAGCCAGGACATCGGGAGCATCGCGGTCTGGAACCGGACCGACTGCTGCGCGGACAGGCTCAGGGACTTCCAGGTCCTGGTGTCCGACGAGCCGTTCGTGTCGGGCTCCCTCGACGAGGTGCTGGCACAGCCCGGTGTCTGGTCGCACCACGTGACAGCGCAGCCCGGGCCCGTCACACAGATGGACGTCGGGCGCGGCGGTCGATATGTCCGCGTGCAGCTGACCGGCACCAACTATCTCGCTCTGGCCGAGGTCCAGGTGTTTCCGGCGATCGAGTGACGTCCTCGTCCCGGCCCGCCGTGCTGTCGCAGCGTTCAGATACACACCCCCGAACAGGAGCTCAGTGTGAAACGTCTACTCTCGGCGGCAATCGTCGCCGCCATGACCGTGGTGCTCGGCGCGGCCGTCCCGTCGTCCTCGGCGGAGATGGCCGTCGACGGAGCGACCACGCCTGAGCCGGACGGCCTCGAGCTCTGGTACGACAAGCCGGCGCCGGACTCGACCTCGGGATGGGAGCGCTGGTCACTCCCGATCGGCAACGGCCCGATGGGTGCGACCGTCTTCGGGGGCGTCGACTCCGAACGGTTGCAGTTCAACGAGAAGACGCTGTGGACCGGCGGGCCCGGCACGCCCGGTTACAACTACGGCAACTGGACCGAGCCGCGGCCGGGCGCCCTCGCGGGGCTGCGCGAACGCATCTGGAAGGAGGGATCGGTCAGCGCCAACGAGGTCCTGGCAGCCATGGGCCTCCCCGGCGAGAACCCGCGACCCCGCCTGTTCGGCGCCTATCAGAGCTTCGGCGACGTGCGGCTGGACTTCCCCGACGCGAACACCCCGGTGGAGAACTACCGTCGCGACCTCGACATCAGCGAGGGGGTCGCCGGCGTCAGCTACGAGCAGGACGGCGTCACCTTCACCCGCGAGTACTTCGCCAGCGCCCCGGACGGCGTGGTCGTCGGGCGCATCACGAGCAGCGAATCGGGCGGGGTCGACCTGACCGCCAGCATCGCCACGCCGACCAACCGGACCCGCACGGCCGGGGCGGTCGACGGTCGGATCACGGTCCGCGGTGCGCTGGACAGCAACGGGCTGAAGTACGAGTCGCAGCTCCAGGTCGTCAACGAGGGCGGCGAACGGGTTGACAACGCGGACGGGACGGTCGCGGTGACCGGGGCGGACAGCGTCGTCCTGGTCCTTGCGGCCGGCACCGACTACGCACCCGACTACCCGACCTTCCGCGGCGAGGACCCGCACGATCGGCTGGCGACGGTGGTCGACGCGGCTACGGCGAAGGGTTATGACACCCTGCGCGCCGCACATGTGGCGGATCACGCCGAGCTGTTCGACCGGGTCGAGCTCGACCTGGGTGGCGACCTGCCCGACGACGTGCCCACGGATCGCCTGCTGGCGACCTACGACCGGACGTCGTCGACCGCCACCCGCGGCCTGGAGGAGCTGTTCTACCAGTACGGCCGCTACCTGTTGATCGCCTCGTCGCGCCCCGGATCGCTGGCGGCGAACCTGCAGGGCGTCTGGAACGTGCACTCGGCCCCGCCGTGGCAGGCCGACTACCACCTCAACATCAACCTGCAGATGAACTATTGGCTGGCGGAGTCGACCAACCTGTCCGAGCTCGCCGACCCGTTCACCGACTACGTCGAGAGCCTCCGGGAGCCCGGCAGAGTGACCGCGCAGCAGATGTACGGCGTGGACAAGGGCTGGGTCGCCCATCACGCGTCGAACATCTTCGGCTGGACCGGTGCGTGGGATCACCCGGCGTACTTCTTCCCCGAGTCCGGGGCATGGCTCGGCGACCAGCTCTACGACCGCTATCGGTTCACCGGGGACCGGGCCTATCTGCGCGACGTCGTATATCCGCAGCTCAAGGAGACCGCAGAGTTCTGGGTCGAGAACCTTCAGGAGGATCCGCGCGACGGCCTGCTGGTCGCCACGCCGAGCTACTCCCCGGAGCACGGACGAAGCACCGCGGGTACGTCGATGTCGCAGCAGATCCTGTGGCACCTGTTCACCGACGTCGAGGAGGCCGCTCGTCTTGTCGGTGACGACGCCTTCGCCAGCACTGCCGCACAGGTCCTGGAGGGTCTGGACCCGGGGCTGCGGATCGGGTCGTGGGGGCAGCTGCAGGAGTGGAAGGACGACATCGACGACCCGAACAACCACCACCGCCACGTCTCCCACATGTTCGGCGTGTACCCGGGCAACACGATCTCGCCCCGGACGACACCCGATCTCGCCGAGGCGGCCCGGGTGTCGCTGACCGCCCGCGGCGACGCCGGCTCGATCGGGTGGAGCGACGCATGGAAGACGGCCCTGTGGGCGCGGCTCCTGGACGGCGATCGTGCCCACGAACGGCTCACCAACCAGCTGTCGGTCAGCACGTTCCCGAACCTGTGGAACCTCGGTACCCCGTTCCAGATCGACGGCAACCTCGGATCCACCGCGGGCGTCACCGAGATGCTGCTGCAGAGCCATCTCGACAGCATCGACGTCCTGCCAGCGCTCCCGTCGGACTGGCGCGAGGGCAGCGTGGACGGTCTGCGGGCGCGAGGAGCCTTCACCGTCGGTACGACGTGGAGCTCGGGCGTGCCGACCGAGATCCGCGTCGGCTCCGACGACGGCGGTGTTGCCAAGCTCCGCAGCACGATGTTCGACGGCAAGGTGTTCGCCTACCGATCGAACGGCAAGCCCGCCGACTTCACCGTGCGGGACGGCGTGCTGATGCTCCCGACCCGTGTCGGGGAGACCTACCGGATCGTCGCCCAGGCAGGGGTCGATGTCGACGTGCCGACGGAGGTCCAGGAGCCCGGCGCTGTGGTGCCCGTCGCGGTCACGGTCGCCGCCGCCGACCGGTTCGTGCTGCCCCGCACGTCGACCTCGATCGAGGTGCCGGAGGGGTGGACGGTGGCCCCGACGGCGCGGGTCGGTCAGCCCCTTCGTCCTGGGGACTCGCGGACGCTCGACTTCACGGTCCAGGTGCCCGAGGACGCGCGAGACGGGCGGCATCGGCTGACTGCCATCGTGGCCAAGGACGAGTGGGCGGTGCGAGTGCCGGTGGACGTCGAGGTGCTCCGGGAGAACCTGGCCCGGGGCAAGCCGTCGTCCCAGTCCAGCGTGGTCAGCGGCGGCGTGCCGTCGCGGGCGGTCGACGGCGACACCGACGGGGTCTGGGGGAACGGGTCGGTCACCCACACCGCGTCCCAGAACCAGCCGTGGTGGCAGGTCGACCTCGGATCCTCCCAGCCGATCGGTGAGATCGCGGTGTGGAACCGCACCGACTGCTGTTCGGACCGGCTCAGCGACTACTACGTCTTCGTCTCCGAGAACCCGATCACGGCAAGGACCGTCGAGGAGGTGCTCGCCCAGCCCGGCGTCGAGGCCTACCACCAGCAGGGCACCGCGGGCAGCCCGACGCGGATCCCCGGCGACGTCTCCGGCCGCTACGTCCGGGTCCAGCTGGCATCCACCAACTACCTCCAGCTCGCCGAGCTCCAGGTCTACCGATGACGACCGCGAAGCCGACGGATGGAGGGAGCCGCACGCTCATCAGGAGATTCATCGGCGTGCTCGCGCCTGGGTGAGCCGGTCGGGTATCCCAGCGGGCGCTCGTCATGACGACGTGGCCGGTTGAACTCCGACAGGCGGCTCGGCCCGAAGGCCCGGAACCCCTGGTTCCGGGCCTTCGTCGTCCCGTCGGTTCACCGGCTCGAGGACCTCACCACACCAGGGCCGTCAGGGCCGGCGCGGAGCGGTTGCCGGCCGGGTCGACGGCCCGCACGGCGGAGAAGAACGAGCCCCCGAAGGACGTTCCCTGGACGCCGTACCCCGCCGTGAACAGCTCGCCCCTCCAGGTCTGGAGCAGGTCGTAACGCAGGCTCGACGGCGCGTCGAACGGGTCGGTCGACGCCTGCCAGGTGGTCAGGAAGTCGCCCGTGTCCTGGTCCTCCACGACGCGCGGTGATCCGGGACTGCTCGGCGCGGTCGTGTCGGACCCGCGCGGCGCCACCTGGACCGTGACCGCGGAGCCTGTGAGCGACAGGCTGTCCGTCACGTGGAGCGCGCGCACGGTGAAGGAGTGGGACCCGCCGGCCAGGCCCCTCATGGTCGCCTGCTCACCCTTGGCGACCGCCTCGGCGCGTCCGTTGTCGAACACGAGGAACCGGTACGGGTCCCATCCCGTGACCCGGTCCCAGGCGAGCGAGACAGTGCCGCCGCTCGCGGCGGTGGCCCGCAGCCCGGTGACCGCCGGCCAGGCGCCCGTGGTGAACGTGACCGGCGTGCTGTCGGCCGAGACGTTGCCCGCGCGGTCGACGGCGCGGACGGTGAGCGAGTAGGTGGTCTCGGAACGCAGTCCACCGACGTCGGTGCGGCTGGGTGACGTCGTGGCCTGCGACCGGCCGCCCACGTGCACGGTGTACCACTTGAGCCCGACATCGTCGGTCGAGCCGGTGAACGCGACGGAGACGACGGTCGGCGTGACGGCGAGCACGCGGACGTTGCTCGGCGCCGTCGGCGGTTGCGTGTCCGCCGCTGAGGCGGCGGGCGCGAGCGCGAAGAGCGCGACGGCGACGGCGAGCGCCGAGGCCGCCGCGCGTGCGGCGAGTCCCATGGTCTGTCCTCTCTCGGAGATGCCCCCCGAGTACCTACGGGCCAGGACGCGGTGCGGATTCACCGAGGCGGAAATTCAGATCACGATCACCTGACGGACGGCGCGCCCGTCGGCGAGCTCGTCCATGGCGTCGTTGATGTCTTCCAGGCGGATCCGGCGGCTGATGAGCCGCTCGACGGGCAGCCGGCCCTCGCGCCACCACTGCGCGAACCGCGGGATGTCGCGGGCGGGGACGGCGGAGCCCAGGTAGGAGCCCACGACGGTGCGCGCCTCGGCGGTGAGCGTCAGCGGGGAGACCTGGGCGCGCGCCGCCGGGTCGGGCAGGCCCACGGTGACGGTGCGGCCGCCGGGCGCGGTGGCAGCGAACGCCGTCTCGAAGGCGCGGGGGTGACCGGCGCACTCGATGGCGTGCGACGTCCGCACGCCCTGCTCGGCGACCTCGTCGGGCGTCAGCGCGCGGTCGGCGCCGAGCTCGAGGGCCAGGTCGAGCTTGGCCTGGAGCGTGTCGACGGCGACGACCTCACCGGCGCCGACGGCGACGGCCGCCAGCAGGGCGGCCATCCCGACCCCGCCCAGGCCGACCACCATGACGCTCTCGCCGGGGCCGGGCGCCACGGCGTTGAGGAGCGCGCCGCCGCCGGTGAGCACGGCGCAGCCGAGCACGCACGCGACCTCCGGCGGGACGTCGTCGTCCACCGGAACGACGGAAGCGCGGTCCACGACGGCGTGCGTCGCGAACCCGGACACGCCGAGGTGGTGGTGCACCGGCTCGCCGTCGCGCGTCAGGTGCCGGCTGCCGTGCAGCAGCCTTCCCTCGTTGTTCGCGGCGGTGCCGGCCGCGCACGGCAGCCGCCCGTCGGTGGCGCAGCCGGCGCACTCGCCGCAGCGCGGCAGGAACGCCATGACGACCCGCTGCCCGACGGCGACGTCGGTGACGCCCGCGCCGACGGCCTCCACCCGGCCCGCCGCCTCGTGTCCCAGCAGCATCGGCACGGGCCGCACGCGGTTGCCGTCGACGACCGACAGGTCGGAGTGGCACACGCCCGCGGCCTCGATCCGCACGCGCAGCTCGGAGGGGCCGGGGTCGCCGAGCTCCAGCTCGGTGACGCTGATCGGCGTGGAGCCGGCGTACGGCCGCGGCCGCCCGATCTCCTCCAGCACTGCCCCGGTGATGCGCATCGTCGCCGCCCCTCTCGTCGCCGCCGGTTCGCGAACGGTCGGTCCACGGTAGCGACGGCCCGGCGCGCGCAACCACGTCGCGGTGCCCATCCAGGCGCCTACCCTGTGTGCGTGGAGCACACCGTCGAGCACGACGAGCAGCCCGAGCACCCGGCCAGCCGGTCGCGCGAGGAGCTGCTGCGGGTGCTGCTCGACACGGCGACCGATCTCACCGCCCTGCGCGACGTCGAAGCCCTCCTGCAGGCGATCGTCCGCCGCACCCGCGCCATCGTCGGCGCCGACATGGCCTACATCAGCCTCAACGACGCGGAGCGCGGCGACACGTACATCCGCCGGTCCGACGGCGTCTCGACGCCCGCCTACCGGACGCTGCGCATGCCGCTCGGCGCCGGCGTGCTCGGGCAGGTCGCCACCGGGCTCGCGCCCTTCCAGACGTCGGAGTACCCGGCCGACGACACGATCGTGCACGACCCGCGGGTCGACGAGATCGTCCGGGCCGAGGGTGTGCACGCCATCATGGGCGCCCCCCTGCACGTGGCGGGGAAGGTCATCGGCGCGCTGATCGTCGCCGAGCGCCGGCCCCGGCGGTTCAGCCCGGAGGAGGTGGGCGTCGTCGAGTCGATCGCGGCGCAGGCCGCCGTCGCGATCGACAACTCCCTGCGCTTCGAGGAGATCGCCCGGCACGCCGAGCGCCTCGACCGCGAGCAGCGGCGCAGCGCCGCGGAGCTGACGCTCGCCACCCGCGTGCTGGAGCTCGACCGGCGCCTCATGGACGCCGTCATGGTGGCGCCCGACGTCCGGCGCGTCCTCACGCTCGGCGCCGGGGTGCTCGACTGCGACCTGTCGCTGCGCGACCAGGCGGGCGCGGTCCTGGCCACGTCGGTGGCCGACGGTGCCGACCTGCCCGAGGGGCCGGCGTCCCCGCCGCGGGCGGGGACCGCGATCGCGGTGACCGCGGCCACGGAGCACCTGGGCACGCTCGCCGCGCCGGTCGCGCTGGACGAGCCGTCGCGCGCGCTGCTGGAGCGGGTCGCGGTGCACGTGGCGCTCGCCCTGCTCTTCGCCCGCGCGGAGGAGGACGCCGACCTGCGCGGTCAGCACGAGCTGCACGACGACCTGCTCGAGCTCGGCGACCGGGACGTGCCGCGCGAGCGGCTGGAGCGGCGCATGCGCCGCTGGGGGCTGCACCCCGACGACCGGCTGTGGTGCGTGGCCGTGGCGACGCCGCGCGCGGAGCTGCGGGGCCGGCTGCAGGAGCTGCGCGCCGCCGGCGGGCGGGCCGTGCTCACGGCGCACGAGGACCACGTGTGCCTCGTGACCGCCGACCCGGGCTGGGAGGAGGCCCTGCGGCGGACGGCCGGCCGGCACGGGTGGCGGCTGCGGGCCGGGGTCGGCGGCCCGTCCGACTCGCTCCGCGGGCTGGGCGACGCCCACCGCCGGGCGGCGCTCGCGCTCGGCTCGCTGGTCACGCTCGACCGCGACGGGGTGCTCGACGGCGGCGAGCTCGGCATGCTCGGCGCCCTGCTGGGCCTGGCACGCCAGGGGGAGCTGCCGCCGTCGCTCACGGCCGGCATCGACCCGCTGGTGGCGTACGACGCCGAGCGGTCGGCCGACCTGACCCGCACCGCGTTCTACTTCCTCGAGACCGACGGCAACGTGGCGCGCGTCGCCGAGCTGCTGCACCTGCACCGCAACACCGTGCGGCAGCGCCTCGACCGGATCGGCCGCCTGCTCGGGCCGGGGTGGGACGTCTCGCCCCGGCGGCTCGACACGCACCTCGCGCTGCGGGTGCGCGACGCCCAGGTGGGCCTCGGCCGCTGAGTGTGCGGGCGCACATACCCCTGACGATGCGGTGGTCGCCGTGACATCGGCCGCCGGGGCGCCGGGGTGGCAGGCTGGCGTCCATGACCGTTGTTGCTCATGACCGTGTGTCCGAAGTCCTCGCCTCCGTGCCCACCGGGCTGCTGATCGACGGCGCCTGGCGCGACGCGTCGGACGGCGGCACGTTCGCCGTCGAGAACCCGGCGACCGAGGAGGTGCTGGCCCACGTGGCGTCGGGCACCGCCGACGACGCCCGGGCCGCGATGGACGCCGCCGCCACGGCGCAGGAGTCCTGGGGGGCGACCCCGGCCCGCGAGCGCGCGGAGATCCTGCGCCGGGCGTTCGGGCTGGTGCAGGAGCGTCGCGAGGAGCTGGCGCTGCTCATGACGCTCGAGATGGGCAAGCCCCTGGCCGAGGCGCGGGGCGAGGTCACGTACGGCGGCGAGTTCCTGCGGTGGTTCGCCGAGGAGGCCGTGCGCGACACCGGCCGGTACGCGCACACGCCCGAGGGCACGTTGCGGATGCTGGTCCAGCAGCGCCCGGTAGGCCCGTGCCTGCTCATCACGCCGTGGAACTTCCCGCTGGCGATGGCCACCCGCAAGGTGGCCCCGGCGGTGGCGGCGGGCTGCACGATGGTGCTCAAGCCCGCGCGGCTCACCCCGCTCACCTCCCTGCACTTCGCGCAGCTCATGCTCGACGCCGGGCTGCCCGCGGGCGTGCTCAACGTGCTGCCGTCGGCGTCGGCGTCGTCGGTCAGCGGGCCGATCATGGCCGACCCGCGGCTGCGCAAGGTCTCGTTCACCGGGTCGACGCCGGTCGGGCAGGGCCTGCTGCGCGACGCCACGCAGAACGTGCTGCGCACGTCCATGGAGCTGGGTGGCAACGCCCCGCTGGTGGTCTTCGAGGACGCCGACCTCGACGTCGCCGTCGACGGCGCGATGGCCGCCAAGCTGCGCAACGGCGGCGAGGCGTGCACCGCCGCCAACCGGTTCTACGTGCACGAGTCGGTGGCCGACGAGTTCGTGGCGCGCCTCGCCGAGCGCATGCGCGGCGTGGTCGTGGGCAACGGGCTGGACGACGGCGTCACCCTCGGCCCGCTCGTCGAGCCGAAGGCCGTCGACTCGGTCGAGGCGCTCGTCGCGGACGCCGTCGAGCGGGGCGCCGAGGTCGTCGTCGGCGGGTCCCGGGTGGACGGTCCGGGCCACTTCTTCCAACCCACCCTGCTGCGCGACGTGCCCGCCGACGCCCGCTGCATGCGCGAGGAGATCTTCGGCCCGGTCGCGCCCGTCGCGACGTTCCGCACCGAGGACGAGGCGGCGGAGCTCGCGAACTCCACCGAGTACGGCCTGGCCTCCTACGTCTTCACGGCCGACGTGCGCCGCGGGCTCGCGTTCGCCGAGCGGCTGGAGTTCGGGCTCCTGGGGCTCAACGTCGGCGTCATCTCCAACGCGGCGGCGCCGTTCGGCGGGATGAAGCAGTCCGGCACCGGGCGCGAGGGCGGCTTCGAGGGCATCGCGGAGTACCAGGAGACCCAGTACGTCGGCATGCCGCTGTAGTGCCCGGCGGCGGGCGTCAGGCCGTCCCGCCGGGGGCGCCGCGGAGCGACGTCGGCCGGTAGAGCGTGCCCAGGCCGCCGGAGATGGTGGCGAACAGGCCCGCGACGGCGCCGCCGACGGCGGTGACGGTCTGCGCGGAGTCGGGGGCGACCGCGGCGGCGATGGACGAGGCCGCCGTGGCGAGCGCCCCGACGACGAGCGCCACGATGTACGCGTACGTGCGCACGTGCGGCGACACCATCGGGTGACCGGCGGGGCTGGTCATCGGCTCCGTGGTCGGCACGTGGGTGGTCGGCACGGGCGCCGAGGGCGCAGACGTCGAGGGCGCAGACGTCGAGGGCGCAGGCGTCGACGACGCGGGGGACGACGTCGTCGACGGGAGCGCGGGGGCCGGCAGCGTTGCCGGGAGCGACGACGTTTCGATCGCGGACATCGGACGTCTCCTGGTTCTCGTCGGTGAGGATGCCTCTGCAGAGAACGACGGTGCGGGACGGCGGTCTGATACGTCGCTGTTCCGGTCGTCGTCGATCCGGCCGTCGTCGTTCCGGTCGTGGTCGTTCCGGTCGTCGCGGGGGCGTGTGTCCACTGGTGCGTGCCCGGGCGGGTGCGTCAGGGTGTCGGGTATGGCGAGCAACGAGGTGAAGTTCAAGATCGACGTCCCGGGCGACCTGGAGGCGGGGGTCCCGGCCGACTTCGCGTCCCTGTGGCACACGTCGACGTCGTTCGTCATCGACTTCGTGGCGGCGACCAAGCCGCCGCAGCCGGTCACGGACCCGTCGACGGGCGCGGTCACCGGGCGGGTCGTGCCCGGACGCGTCGTGTCGCGGGTGCGCATCCCCCCGCAGCAGGTGTTCGAGCTGGCGCGGGCGCTCACCCAGCAGCTCGACGCGTGGGAGCGGGAGACGGGCAAGAAGGCCGACGGGAGCGAGTGACCCGCCCGCCGGGCCGTCCCGCGCGGCCGCACCGGTGAACCTCCCCTTCGAGAACGCCCTCGCGGACGTCTCGCGAGCCTGAGACGTCCGCGAGGGCGTTCTCGAAGGGCTACAGCACCCGTTCGGGCCGCGCGAGGATGCCCGGCACGAGCCGGGTGCAGAGGGCCGCGGCACCGCGCACCGCCAGAAAGCCGGCCGCGAAGACGGCCAGGGCGGTGACGATCGCGACCGGCTGCACGAAGATCGCGAAGCCGACCAGCGGGAACAGCAGCACGGCCGCGCACAGCGCCGAGCCGCCGGCGACCATCCACAGGGCCGACATCACCGCGCGCCGGGCGGCCTCCGCCATCACCGTGCGCGGCACACCGAGGCGGTCCAGCGACACGTGGACCGCGGCACGGTCCAGCGTCGCCGCGGCCTGGTTGATGCCGACCGAGCAGGCCACCATGAGGAACGACCCGGCCACCGTGACCAGCACCCCGGTCGAGATGTCGTGCATCAGCCAGCGCTCGTCCGCGGGCATCGACGCGTCGTCGGAGACGGCCGCCATCGCCAGGCCCACGGCGCCGAAGACGCCGACGAAGCTCGTCATCGCCACGCCGCTGACCTGGCGCCACGCCGTCTTCGGGTCCTCGAGGATCATGCGCGCGGCCAGGAGTCGTGGCACGGTCTGCGCGCGCTTCGCCTGGCGTCGTGCCCGGACGCGCACGAACCAGGGGCCGAGCGCGTCGAGGGCGAGCAGCATGCCGCCGAACGCCGCAGCCAGGGCCGCGATCACCGCGACGATCCCGCCCAGCTGGCCCAGGAGCCCGAGCGCCTGCGTCAGCCCGAGGCCCACGACGAGCACGACGACGGCGACGACCACCCGCACCCAGTGCGCGGTGCCCGCCCGCTGCCGGGTGCGGACCCCGAGCGGCGTCACGACGACGGCGCGCAGACCGGCCACGGCGCTCGCGGCCGCGAGCAGGGTCACGCCGGCGACGACGAGCGGCAGCCACCACCACGGCACCCACATCTGGGAGCCGATCGCCGCGCCCCGGAAGTGCAGGAGCCCGACGAGCGGCGCGGTCGCCGCGTAGAGGACCAGCCCGAGCAGCGACCCGAGCAGCGCGGTGACGGCGGCCTCGAGCACCGTCAGCGCGGTGACGGTCCCCGTGGTCGCGCCGAGCAGGCGCAGCGAGGCGAGGCGCTCGTCGCGTCGCCGGGCCGCGAGTCGGGCGGCCGACGCCCCCACCGTCGACAGCGGGACGAGCAGCAGCACGCAGGCGATGACGGCGAGCGACTCGTAGGTCGACGCGAGGTCGTCGTCCCACCGGAAGAACGCCTGCGCCCCGCCGAGGACCAGCGTCAGCAGGGCGGTCACGACGGCAAAGCTCACGACCGGCAGCCCGGTGGCGAGCCGGTCGCCGTCGCGCCGCCTGGCGAACAGCGGGGCGAGCCGCCAGGCGGTGGCGAGCGACCCCGCCGGCCGGGCCCCGGGGACAGCGGCGTTCATCGGGCGGCCTCCTGCACGGAAGCCGCGGGGGCGACCCGCGCAGTGTCGGACACGACGCGCCCGTCGCGCAGCACGACGGTGCGCCCACAGCGGCGGGCCACGTCGGCGTCGTGCGTCACGACGACGAGCGTGCGGCCGGCGACCACCGCGGCCAGCAGGAGGTCGAGCACCTCGACCGACGTGGCGGAGTCCAGGGCGCCGGTGGGCTCGTCGGCGAAGATCAGGCGGGCGCCGGTGACCTGCGCGCGGGCGATCGCCACCCGCTGCGCCTGCCCACCGGACAGCTCGCCGAGCCGGCGCTGCTCCATCCCGCCGAGGCCGAGGTGGACGAGCCACTGCCCGGCCTCCGTCTCCGCCTGCGCGCGTGGGACCCCGGCGAGCATCCGGGCCACGGCGACGTTCTCCAGCGCCGTCAGCTCGTTCAGCAGCAGGCCCTGCTGGAAGACGAACCCGAGCTCCTCGCGGCGCAGCCGCGCGCGCCCGTCGTCGTCCAGGGACGCGACCTCGACCGGCCCGGCACCCGAGGCGAAGGTCACCGAGCCCGCCGTGGGGCGCAGGATCCCGGCGAGGCAGTGCAGCAGGGTCGTCTTGCCCGAGCCGGACGCGCCCATGATCGCGACCGACGTGCCCGGCGCGATGTCGAGGTCGACGGCGTCGAGGGCGGGGGCGGCCCCGCCGGGGTAGTGCATGGTGAGGCCGCGAGCGCGGAGCAGAGAGGTCATGCCACCCACGGTGCCGCCGGGCCGCCCGCCGCGCGTCGGCCCGCGAGCGGATCCCGCCCGGGCCCAGGTCCCCCTCAGGTATGACCCGACCTCGGGGTCACCCCGGTCCGCGGGCTCGAGGGGGCGGCCCGGCGTCCCGCGGTCAGGCGGCGCGGGCCGCCACGCCGAGGTCCGCGACGAGCGCGTCGAACGCCTCGTCCCAGCCCGAGCGGTCGCGCAGGCGCAGGAGGGCGGAGGGGTGCGTCGTCACGACGACGCGGGCTCCCGGCCGCGCGCCCCCGTCGGGGGCCTCGAGCACCTGGCCCCGCACCTCGCCGATCCGGACCGCCCGGCCGAGGACGGCGCGCGCGGCGGTCGCGCCCAGCGCCACGACCACCCGCGGGCGCACGACGGAGAGCTCCGCGCCGAGCCAGGGGAGGCAGGCCCGCACGTGTGCGACGTCGGGGGTCTTGTGCAGGCGCCGCTTGCCCCGCTCGACGTTCCGGAAGTGCTTGACCGCGTTCGTGAGGTAGACGCGGCTCGCGTCGAGGCCGGCGGCTTCGAGCGCGTCGGCGAGCACCCGGCCGGCGGGGCCGACGAACGGCTCGCCCTCGCGGTCCTCGCGGTCGCCGGGCTGCTCGCCCACGAGCGCGACGTCGCCGTCCGGCGGACCCGACGAGAACACGACCTGCGTCGCGTCGTGCCACAGCTCGCAGCCGCGGCAGCCGTGCGCCGCCTCGGTGAGCTCGTCGATGCCGGCGCCGTCGGGCACCCAGCGTGCGGCGCCAGGGCGGTCGGGCGTGCTGCTGGCGGTAGAGGTCATCAGGCGGAGACCTCCGTCGGAGTGCGCGGTCGGGACGGGTGAGCCCCGCCAGGATGGCGTGGCAGGTCGATGCTCGCGCGGCGTGGCAGCCACCGGGTGCGTCCGCGCGCGCCCGGCCCGGCCTGCGGTGCTCGCCGGGGGCGGTTCGCGGACGGTTCACGCGGATGCCGCGCCGATAGGCTCGACGCCATGGCTTGGAGCTTCGGTCGTCGTCGGCCCACCACGTACCTGCTGGGCGAGCCGGTCGACCCGTACCCGGCGCAGGCGCCCGAGGCGCGGCGCGGACGCGTGCTCCGCATCACCGAGATCGGGGAGCCCGTGCTGCACACGCCGTGCCGCACGGTCGACGAGTTCTCCACGCCGGAGCTCGCCCGGCTGATCGACGACCTGTTCGCCACGATGGAGAACGCCGAGGGCGTGGGCCTCGCCGCCCCGCAGGTCGGCGTCGACCTGCGGGTCTTCGTCTACGACCTCACCGACGACCGGGGCGACCGGCACGTGGGGCACGTCGTCAACCCGGTGCTCGAGGTCGACGACGACGCCGCGCGCGAGACCGAGGACGAGGGCTGCCTCTCCGTGCCCGGCGCCTACGAGCCGCTGGAGCGCCCGGGGGGCGCGACGGTCCGCGGCGTCGACCAGCACGGCGGGCCCGTGCAGCTCACGGCGTCGGGCTACCTGGCGCGCTGCTTCATCCACGAGGCGCAGCACCTGGACGGCACCCTGTACTGGGACCACCTGTCGCCCGAGCTGCAGGCCGACGCGCTGGAGCAGCGCGACGAAGAGCGGCCGCACGTCCTCGCCGGGCGTCGCGAGATCGCGATCGAGCTCGGCAAGAAGCCCGCCGACTACCCCGAGGCTCCCGCCGGCGGTCGCTGACCGCTCAGCCCGAGCGGCGCCAGGCCCGCCACAGCGCGACGGCGCCGGCCGCCACCGCGCCGGCCGCCACGAGCAGGCCGGCCGCCGCGCGCCAGACCGTGCCGCCGGGGCCGTCGTCCGCCGTCCCGGCAGCGACGTCGGACTCGCGGGCGGGCGCGTCGTCGCGCGTGAACGAGTCCAGGAGGCCGCGGCCCTGGGCCACGGCGACGGAGCTCGCCGACGTCGCCGGGCTCGGCGTGGCGGACGGCGACCCGGACGCGGTGGGCGACGGGCCGGCGGAGGGGCTCGGCGACGGCGTCGCGGAGGGCGTGGGCGAGACCGAGGGCTCCGGCGTCGCCGTCGGGCCCGGGCTGCTCGTGGGCGAGGCGCTGGGCGTCGACGGGGTGTCGGTCGCCGTGGGCGCCGGGTCGGGCGCGGGCGTCGTCTCGCTCGGAGAGGGGGACGGGGCCGGGTCGTCGTCGCTCGAGCGGGGGGTGCAGACCGACGCGGACGAGTCCTGCCAGGTGCCGACGCCCGGAACGCGCACCCACGAGACGCAGTAGCCGCCCGGGAGCGCGTCCGCGGCCCCGGAGAACGGCACCCACCCGGCGTCGTCGTGGATCGGCTCGGTCAGGCGCACCGTCGGGCCGCGGTCGTGGCCGCGCACGCGGTACTCCACCATGCCCGAGGTGTCCGCCTGCGACGGCGGGAACGCGGCCCCGTACGCGCTCACCCACACCTGGACGTCGTCGTCCGCAGTCGCGGCGAGGGGCGGCGCGGCCGCGACGAGACCCACGGCGGCCACGGCCGGGAGGATCGCCCGGGCCACGGGACTCACGGCGCGCACGGTGTTCTCGCGTGACCTCTCGTCGTCGGGCCGGTGGTCCGGCGGGCGGGTCACATCGTAGGGCACGCGCGAGTCGGCTCTGGGCGTCTCCGCGTCGGCGTCCCGGCCGGTCAGAGCGTGTGCACCCAGTCCGCGACGGCGGCCGCGACGTCGGCGTCCTTGCCGCGCACGTCGTGCGCGCCGGGCAGGGTCACGAGGGTGACGGGCCCGGGGATGGTCGCCGCGTGCTCGGCCAGCTCCTCGGGGGAGCCGAACGGGTCCCGGTCGCCGGAGACGAACAGCACCGGCACCTCGAGCTGCGGCAGGTGCTCGACGCGCAGCCTCTCGGGCTTGCCCGGCGGGTGCAGCGGGTAGCTGAGCAGCACCAGCCCGGCGGCCGGCAGCCCCTCGGCCACCGCCATCGAGCACATCCGCCCGCCGAACGAGCGGCCGCCCAGCAGCAGCCGGTCGGTGCCGACCCCGATCGAGTCCGCGAACCGGCCCGCCTCCTCGCGCAGGTGCGCGATCGCGACCGGCGGCCGGTCGGGCACCTTCTTCCCCGCGAGCCGGTACGGGAAGTCGACGCGCCGGCTCGGCACGGTCGGGGTCAGCGCGTCGAGCGCGTGCTCGACCGCGACCAGCGTGTGGTGGTCCCGGCTCGCGCCCGCCCCGGGGGTCAGCAGCAGTCCGGCGGGCCCGGACGTCGGGGGCGTGGTCATGGGCCCATTGTGCGGGCCGCCCAGGACGGCGGCGACCGGCGCCGACGGCGACAGGCGAACCTCGACCGCGCGCCGTCGAGCGCGGTCCGAATCCCGACCGCATGACGGCGAGTGGTGGTCGGATGCCGACCGCGTGACGGGATTGCCGCGGCGTGGCCGTCGTCACACGTCGATCGTTCGCGCAGGTCATGCCGCGGAGGCGGTCCTCGGCGGCGCCGGGCGGTCGATTACATCGTTTACCCTCGATGGCGCGGCGTCGACGCCAGATGCCGACCGGCCCAGTGCAGGAACCCGGAGGAACCCCGATGACGGACTTCGACATGAAGGACGGCCAGGTCACGATCAACCCGATCGTGCTGCAGCGCGCGGACCCGTGCGTGCTCCGGCACGACGGGACGTACTACTTCACGGGCTCGCACCCGCGCTACGACCGGATCGTGCTGCGCCGCGCCGACCGGCTCGAGGACCTGCAGTCCGCGCCCGAGGTGACCATCTGGCAGCGGCACGCCGACGGCCCGCAGTCGCAGCTGATCTGGGCCCCCGAGATCCACCGCGTGAACGGCGCCTGGTACGTCTACTACGCCGCCGCCCCGGTCGACCACGGCACCGTGGACGCGCCGAGCGAGAACGAGACGTTCAACCACCGCGTCTTCGTCCTGGAGAACACCGCGGACGACCCGTTCGCCGGCGAGTGGGTCGAGCGCGGGCAGGTCGACACGGGCTGGGAGTCGTTCGCCCTGGACGCGACCTCGTTCGTGACGGGCGGCGAGCAGTACCTGGTCTGGGCGCAGCAGGACCTCACCGTGCGCGGCCACTCGAACCTCTACATCGCGCGGATGGAGAAGCCGTGGGTGCTCGCCACCCCGGCCGTCGAGCTGACCCGCCCGGAGTTCGACTGGGAGACCAAGGGCTTCTGGGTCAACGAGGGCCCCTCGGTCCTGGTGCGCGACGGCCGCGTCTTCCTCACCTACTCCGGAGCCGCTACGGGCATCGACTACGCGATGGGCCTGCTCACCGCCGACGCCGGCGCCGACCTCCTCGACCCGGCGTCGTGGACCAAGAGCCCCGAGCCGGTCTTCGTGAGCGACCCGGCCGCGGGCCAGTACGGCCCCGGCCACAACTCGTTCACCGAGACGCCGGACGGCGACGCCGTCCTCGTCTACCACGCACGCACCTACACCGAGATCACCGGCGACCCGCTGTGGGACCCGAACCGGCACGCCCGCGCACAGGTGCTGCCGTTCGACGCCGACGGCAACCCCGTCTGGGGCACCCCAGTCCCCGACACCCGCCCCACCCCCACCTCGACCGAGGTCCTCCCCGCCGACGGAGAGTTCTGATGAGCACCACCACCGCCCCCGCCGCGAAGCCCCGCGCCCGGGACTCGCTGAAGAAGCTCGCCTTCTGGAACTACGGCGGCCTGTTCTTCTTCTACTTCGCCAGCTGGCAGCTGGTCTTCACGTTCCTCGCGCCCTGGCTCAAGGACCAGGTGGGGATGAGCGAGGGCAACATCGGGCTGCTGAACTCGATGATGGCGCTCACGGCCCTGTGCCTGCAGCCGTTCTACGGCTACATCCAGGACCGGCTCGGGTTCCGCAAGAACCTCTTCGTGTTCGTCGTCGTGATGGGCGCGCTGATGGGGCCGTTCTTCGCGTTCGTCTTCCCGCCGATCGTGGCCTTCAACCAGGTGGTCGGCGCCGTCGTGGGCGGCATCTTCCTGTCCCTCGTGCTCAACTCCGGCGTCGGCGTGGTCGAGGCGTTCAACGAGCGCGGCTCGCGCGCCAACGGCTTCGAGTACGGGCACGTGCGCCTCTTCGGCTCCCTGGCGGGTGCGACCGCCTCCTTGGTCGGCGGCTTCATCTGGGCGGCCAACCCGGACAGCATCTGGTGGGTCGGCACGTTCTCCGCGGTCGTGCTGGGGGCGCTCCTGTTCGCGGCCCGGACCCCGAGGGCGGCCGGGGAGGCCGCCCCCGCCGCCGGGGAGACGACCCCGCGGCCCAAGGTCTCGAAGGACACCGTCAAGCAGCTGCTGCGCAACCGCTCGTTCGTCGGGTTCATGATCCTGATGTTCGGCACCGCGGCCCTGTACGACGTCTTCGACCAGCAGTTCGCGATCTACTTCGGCGAGCACGTCGTCGGCAGCCTCGACCCGCAGGTGCTCTTCTCCCGCGTCGTGTTCGTGCAGATCCTGCTCGAGGCCGCCGTCATGGTGGTGATGCCGTTCATCATCAACAAGATCGGCGCCAAGCGCGGCCTGCAGATCTTCGCGCTCGTCCTCGTGGTCCGCGTGGTCGGGTCGGCGCTGTTCACGTCGACCGAGGCGCTCATCCTGTGGCGCCTGCTCGCCGCGATCGAGATGCCGCTGATGCTCGTCTCGGTGATGAAGTACATCACCCGCATGTTCGACGTCCGGATCTCCGCCACCGCGTACATGGTCGGCTTCAACACGGCCAAGCAGGTCGGCGTCTTCATCTTCTCGTGGGTGTTCGGGCTGTCCTACGAGGCGATCGGGTTCTCCACGTCGTACCTCGTCATGGGGGTCGTGGTCCTCGCCGTCCTGGTGGCCGCGAGCTTCCTGATGCGCGACGACCGCGGCCGGCCGGACCCGGTCGGGGCTGCCGCCGACCCCGGGTCCGCGGGGGCGCTCTCGCACTGACGCGCCCCCACCCGGTCGCCGAACAGGCGGTTGGCACCGCCACCGAGCCCTCGGGGGCGCGATGACGGTGTCAACCGCCTGTTCGGCGCCGGGCTGTGGGCGTCGGGCTGTGGGCGTCGGGCTGTGGGCGTCGGGCTGTGGGCGTCGGGCGGTGACGGCGGCCCGGTGCCAGAGTGGGCGCATGATCGCCTCGCCCGCCGCGCGGGCCCTCGCGCGCGCCTCCAGGTCCGTCCACCCGGGCCTGGTCGCCAGGTCCCTCGCGCTCGGCCTCGCCGCCGGCTCCCGCGCGACCCTCGGTCTCGCCGCCCCGGTGCTGGGCCCGGTCCCGGCACCGGGCCCGGGCGAGCCGGCCGCGTACGCCCACCGCCCGCCCGGCGCCGTCCGCGTGGTCGCCACCCTGGCCGTGCTGGGCGAGCTCGTAGGTGACACGCTGCCGACGGCGCCCAGCCGGCTGGAGCACCACGGCACCGAGGTGCGGGCCGCGAGCGGCGCCGCCGGCGCACTGGTGCTCGCCCGACGTCGCCGCGCGACGCCGGGCACGACCGCCGTCGCCGTGGCCGCGGGGGCGGCCGGCGGCGCGGTCGCCACGGGCGCCGGGGCGGCGTGGCGGTCGGCCTTCGCGCGGCGCGGGTGGCCGGACCTGCCCGCGGCGCTCGCGGAGGACGTCGTCGCCCTCACGCTGGCGGCGTGGGCCGTCCGCCGCTGACTCCGGCCGTCCGGCGATGACGGCTCCCGCCGTCCGGCGCTGGCCGGGTGACGGCGCGGCACCGGCGTTCATGCCCCGCCGGTCGTGCCCCGCCGGACGTGTCGCCGCACCGTCGGGCGCGGCGTCGGCGAGAGTGGGGGCCATGCAGCTGGTCTCGGGGTTCCTCGGCGGGCTCGTCGCGTTCGCGGCGACCGTCGCCATGCTGGTGCTCCTCGCCGCGACGGCGCGGCGGGTCATGGGGGCGCCGGTCGGCTGGGTGCGCGCCGGCGTCGTGTCGTTCGCCGGGCTCACGGCGGCGTCGGCGGCGCTGACGGCCGGGATGCGGGCCGCGGGGTGGGCCCGGGCGGACGGCACGCCCACGGTGGAGCCGTGGGTCGCGCTCGTCGCCGTCGCGCTCGTCTTCGCCTGGGCGTTCGTGCTGGGGCTGTGCGTGCTCCTGGTGCTGGAGCTGCTCGTGCCGACCGGCTCGCTGCCGAGCCCGTGGCGCGCCGCGCGCGGGCTGCGGCAGGGGCGCCGGGAGACCCGCCGCTACGCGCAGGTCGTGGCGATCGGCGTGCGCCACGGGCTCGGCGGCGCGTTCCGCGGGGGAGCGCGCCGAGCGGACGGCTCGAGGTTGTCGCGGGCAGAGACGGACCGGTTCGCCCTCGGGCTTCGCGACACCCTCAGCGACGCGGGCGTGACGTTCGTGAAGTTCGGCCAGACGCTCTCCACCCGTCGCGACCTGCTGCCCCCCGCGATCACGGACGCGCTCGCCACGCTGCAGGACGACGTCCCGCCCGCGCCGTGGGCGCAGGTCGAGCCGGCGGTCGTCGCGGCGCTCGGGCGGCCGGTCGACGAGGTGTTCGCGCGCTTCGACCCGGAGCCGATCGCGTCCGCGTCCGTGGGCCAGGTCCACGGGGCGCGGCTCCTCGACGGGCGGGAGGTGGTCGTCAAGGTGCAGCGCCCGGGCGCCCGCGAGCAGGTGGAGGTGGACCTCGCCATCCTGGGGCGCCTGGCCCGGCGCCTGGAGCGCGACACCGCATGGGGCCGGGCCTGGGGCGTCGTCGCGCTCGCTGACGGCTTCGCCGCCTCCCTGCGCGAGGAGCTCGACTACACCGCCGAGGCGGAGAACACGTTCGCGCTGCGCGCGGCCCTGGACGTGCGCACCGACGACGACGGCGCGTCGCAGGGCCCGCTGGTCGTCGTGCCGGACGTCGTCGCCGGGCCGTCGGGCCGCACCCTGCTCGTGCTGGAGCGGCTCGACGGCGTGCCGGCGGGCCGCGCGGCGACGCTGCTCGCGTCGTCGTCGGCCGGCGACCGTGCGGAGCTGGCGGAGCGTCTGGTGCGCGCCACCCTCGAGCAGGTGCTCGTCGCGGGGACGTTCCACGCCGACCTGCACCCGGGCAACGTGCTCGTCATGCCGGGCGGGCGCCTCGGCCTGCTCGACATGGGGTCGGTGGGGCGCCTCGGCGAGCCGGAGCGGATCGCCCTCGGCGCGCTGCTCATGGCCGTCGACGGCGACGACGCGGTCGCGGCGACCGACGCGCTGCTCGAGCTGCTCGAGCCGCCCCGCGGGCTCGACGTGCGGAGCCTCGAGCGCGCGATCGGGCAGCTCGTGCTGCGGCTGCGCTCCGGGGCGGGCACGGAGGCGGCGTTCGCCGCGCTGCTGCGCACCGTGCACGACGCGGGCGTCGCCGTCCCCCCGCAGGTTGCGGCCGCGTTCCGCTCGTTCGCCGCGCTCGAGGGCACGGCGCGCCTCCTCAGTCCCGGGTTCGACCTGGTCGCGGCGGCGCGCGACCAGAGCCGCCCGCTGCTGTCCCGGCTCGTCACCGTGGACGGGCTGCGGCGCAAGGCCACCCAGCAGCTCCTCGGCTTCGCGCCCGAGCTCGAGCGGCTGCCGCGGCGCGTCACGCGCATCGTCGGCGACCTCGAGCAGGGCCGGTTCACCGTCACCGTCCGGGCGCTCGCCGACTCCGACGACCGCGCGTTCCTCACGGGCCTGGTGCAGCAGGTGGTGATGACGCTGATCGCCGTGGCCGCGCTGGTCGCGGCGGTCGTGCTGCTCACCTCGGAGGGGCCCGTGGTGGGCGAGGGACTCCGGCTGTACCCGCTGCTCGGGGCCGGGCTGGCGTTCGTCGGCACCGTCCTGGTCGTGCGGGTGCTCGTGTTCGCATTCCGCGGTCCCGGGCGCCGCTGACGGCCCGGTCCTGGTGAGGGGGCGGTCAGCCCGCGGCGACGAGATCTTCCCACTCGCCGGCGTGGGGGTGGCGCGGGCACAGCGCGAGGAGAATCTCCAGGGTCGCCACGTCGGCCCCGGCCGCCGCCACCGTGCTCGCCGCCTCGGGGCTGACCTCGGCGCACCGCGTGTAGGCGTCCACGAGCGCGCTCGGGTCGACCTGACCGCCGTCGGGGCTGATCGTGGACCGCGTCGCGAACTCGGCCGCGGTGGCCCAGGACCGCTCGCCCGTGAGCTCGCCGGTGCACGACCGGCGGACGTCGGAGGACCACACCTCACCGAAGTCCGGCTCGTCGGTCCGGTCGACGGAGAAGTGCGTGGTCTCGCGGTACTCGTCGTCCCAACAGTCCAGCTCCAGCGTCCCGGCGCTCTCGTCGGTCGCGGACGCGCTCGGCTCGGACGTCGAGTCCGAGGCCACGAACGGGCTCCCCACCGAGCAGCCGGCGAGGACGCCCGCCATGACGAGGGCGCCGAGCGCGGCGGGAACCGCGCGGCCGCGACGGGTCGACGGGACGGGGCGTCGCTGCACGGGACCTCCTGGTGGACGGGCCGCACGCCGCGACCATCGGGCGTCACGCTAGCGGCAGGTCGGGGGCGGCGCGCGCGGTCCGCCACGGCGGGTCGCGTGGTGTCTTCCCTGGTCACGACCGCGCGGACGGCGTCGGCCGACCCGGCGAAATCAGCCCCGGCGAAATCAGCCCCGCACGACGGTCACCGGGCAGGGGGAGAAGTCCAGCACCTGTCGGCTCACCGAGCCGAGCAGGAGCCGCTCGAAGCCACCCAGCCCGCGGGCGCCGACCACGAGCCGGTCCGCGGCCCCGGCGGCGGCCACGAGCACCTTGGCGGCCTGACCGTGCACCACGCTCCGGTGCAGCTGCCCGGCCGGCAGGTCGACGGCGGCCGCCCGCACGGCCGCCGACAGCGCCTCGGTGGCGAACTTCTCGTAGTCGTCGATCGGCGGCGCCCAGCCCCACGACCCGGGCAGCGGCGCGAGCGTCGTGATCTGCCAGGCGAAGACCGCCTCGAGCTCGGCGCCCGTGCGGCGCGCGATCTCGGCGCCGTGCCGCAGCGCCGCGACGCTCGGCGGCGAGGTGTCGACGCCGACCACGACGCGGCGGGGCCGCGACGCGGGGGCCGGGGCTCCCTCGGGCGTGATGGTGCCGTCGGCCGGGTCGGTCGGGTCGCCGTGCCGCACCACCGTGACCGGCACGTGGGCGTGCTCCACGACCGTGGTGGAGACCGAGCCGAGCACCCGCCGGCCGAGCCGCGCGCGGCGTCGTCGGCCCAGCACGAGCATGTCCGCGTCGGCGCCGGCAGCCTCCAGCAGCGCGTCGGCCGCCGGCCCGGAGACGACGCACGCCTCGCTGGCGGGCGTCAGGCCGGTGCGCTCCCGCGCGCGGTCGAGGGAGTCGCGGACCTGCGCCTGCTCGGCCTCGTCGTGCGCCGCGTCGCCGCTGCGCCCGCCGGCGTGCGTCACGAGGACGGCGGTGAGCGGTGCCTGCCGGCCGTCCGCCTCGCGCATCGCCCAGTCCAGGGCCTCGTCGGCCTCCGTCGAGCCGTTCACCCCGACCACGATGCCGCGCATCGGCCACCCGCCTCTCGTCAGCTGTGCCGTCAACCGTGCCGTCGACCGCGCCGTCGCCCCGGTCGAGGTGGCGCCGTGGTCCTGATCTGCAGGATAGGGCGGGCGGCCCGCGCCGTCAGCGCGAGCGGGTGTGACGTCGCCGCTCCGGCCGCGGGGTCACGCGTCCGTCGCGTCGGGCTCGCCGCCAGGGGGGCGCCCGCGCCCCGACAGCAGCGTGTTGACCGGTTGGGTGACGACGTCCACCCGGTCGACCAGGTCCGCGGGCCCGGTGACGACGAGGGCACGGCCCGCCGCCGTGACGTAGACGGCGGTCGTGCGCCGAGCGGTCACGGCCACGCTCTCGGCGTCCGCGCCGTCGACGCCGAACACCCCGGTCACCAGGGGAGCCTCGTCGACCTCCGCGACCAGCGCCCGCATCGCGCTCCGGTAGTCCTGGTAGGCGTCGGCGAAGTCCGCCGCCACGGCCCCGGCGTCGGCGGGGCTCGGGCCCGCGTGCTCAGGACCCGCGTGCTCGGGGCCCGCGTGCTCAGGGTCGGCGCGGTCGGGATCCGCGGGCGCGGGCCGGGTGGGCTCGGGCTCGACGGGCGCGGCGATGTCGGCGTGCAAGGGAGCGGCCAGCGCGCCCGAGCAGGCGGCGCGCACCACGTCCTCGACCTCGTCGTCGGGCACCGCCGTGCGCAGCGTCTCGACCTCGAGCGCCTCGCCGGTGAAGCACCGGTACGCGCGGACGAACCGCTCGCACGTCGGGTCCTGCTCGTCGGCCAGCCCGGTGAGGGCCTCGTCCTCGAGGTCGAGGCCCCACGTCAGCGGGTCGGACACCTCGCCGACGACGCCGGAGAACCGGGCGATGCGGTCGTCCTCGCCGTCCCACGACCCGGGTGTCGCCCCGGGCGGTGATCCCGTCGCGCCCGGCACTGGCCGCGGGCCGGGAACGTGCGGCCGCTCGCCGCGGCCGCCGTCGTCGTGCTCGATGCCGTCCATCTCCTACCCCCCATGTCGGTGCGGCTGCCGGTAGGTCCCTCGGTCCGAGCCTGGTCGCCCGGTGGGCGGGTGGCAACGCGGCGCGCCGTCACGCCCCTGGCGAACATGGGCTTACCGGCGGGTGTCGGCAGGTTGTCAGCGCATAGAGTCGTAGCGGTCAGGCTGTCGCCGTCATCTCCGACGGGGTGCAGGAAACGCCGCTCGTGAGGGAGCAGCACATGTTCGAGAGATTTACGGACCGAGCCCGTCGGGTGGTCGTCCTCGCGCAGGAAGAAGCGAGGATGCTCAACCACAACTACATCGGTACCGAGCACATCCTGCTCGGCCTCATCCACGAGGGTGAGGGCGTGGCGGCCAAGGCGCTGGAGTCGCTGGGCATCTCGCTCGACGGCGTCCGCACGCAGGTCACCGAGATCATCGGCGAGGGCCAGCAGGCCCCCAGCGGGCACATCCCGTTCACGCCGCGCGCCAAGAAGGTGCTGGAGCTGTCGCTGCGCGAGGCGCTGCAGCTCGGGCACAACTACATCGGCACCGAGCACATCCTGCTCGGCCTCATCCGCGAGGGCGAGGGCGTCGCCGCCCAGGTGCTCACCAAGATGGGCGCCGACCTGAACAAGGTGCGCCAGCAGGTCATCCAGCTGCTGAGCGGCTACCAGGGCAAGGAGCCCGTGGCCGCCGGCGGCCCGCAGGAGGGTCAGCCGTCCGGCTCGGCCGTCCTCGACCAGTTCGGCCGCAACCTCACCCAGGCCGCGCGCGAGGGCAAGCTGGACCCGGTCATCGGGCGCACCCAGGAGATCGAGCGGGTCATGCAGGTGCTGTCCCGCCGCACCAAGAACAACCCGGTCCTCATCGGCGAGCCCGGCGTCGGCAAGACGGCCGTCGTCGAGGGGCTCGCGCAGGACATCGTGCGCGGCGACGTGCCCGAGACGCTCAAGGACAAGCAGCTCTACACGCTGGACCTGGGCGCGCTCGTGGCCGGCTCGCGCTACCGCGGCGACTTCGAGGAGCGCCTCAAGAAGGTGCTCAAGGAGATCCGCACCCGCGGCGACATCATCCTGTTCATCGACGAGATCCACACCCTCGTCGGGGCGGGTGCCGCCGAGGGCGCGATCGACGCCGCCAGCATCCTCAAGCCGATGCTGGCCCGCGGCGAGCTGCAGACCATCGGCGCCACCACGCTCGACGAGTACCGCAAGTACGTCGAGAAGGACCCGGCGCTCGAGCGCCGCTTCCAGCCGATCCAGGTCAACGAGCCGTCGCTCGACCACGCGATCGAGATCCTCAAGGGCCTGCGCGACCGGTACGAGGCGCACCACCGCGTGTCCATCACCGACGCGGCGCTCGTCTCGGCGGCCACGCTCGCCGACCGGTACATCAACGACCGGTACCTGCCGGACAAGGCGATCGACCTCATCGACGAGGCGGGCGCGCGCCTGCGCATCCGTCGGATGACGGCCCCGCCCGAGCTCAAGGCCCTGGACGAGGAGATCGCGGAGGCCCGTCGGGACAAGGAGTCGGCGATCGACGAGCAGGACTTCGAGAAGGCCGCCGGGCTGCGGGACCGCGAGAAGCAGCTCACCGCCCGCCGTGCCGACAAGGAGAAGGCTTGGAAGTCGGGCGACCTCGACTCCGTCGCGGAGGTCGACGACGAGCTGATCGCCGAGGTGCTGGCGATGTCCACGGGCATCCCGGTCATCAAGCTCACCGAGGAGGAGTCCAGCCGGCTGCTCCACATGGAGGACGAGATCCACAAGCGGGTCGTCGGCCAGGAGGCCGCGATCAAGGCGCTGTCCCAGGCCATCCGCCGCACGCGGGCCGGCCTCAAGGACCCGAAGCGCCCCGGTGGCTCGTTCATCTTCGCCGGCCCCACGGGCGTCGGGAAGACCGAGCTGGCCAAGGCGCTCGCCGAGTTCCTGTTCGGGGACGAGGACGCGCTCATCCAGCTCGACATGTCCGAGTTCTCGGAGAAGCACACGGTCTCGCGGCTGTTCGGCTCGCCCCCTGGGTACGTCGGCTACGACGAGGGCGGTCAGCTCACGGAGAAGGTGCGGCGCAAGCCGTTCTCGGTCGTCCTGTTCGACGAGGTCGAGAAGGCGCACGCGGACATCTTCAACTCGCTGCTGCAGGTGCTCGAGGACGGTCGCCTGACCGACTCGCAGGGCCGCGTGGTGGACTTCAAGAACACCGTGATCATCATGACCACGAACCTCGGCACGCGGGACATCGCCAAGGGCCTGCAGACCGGCTTCAACGCCGGCGGCGACCTGGTGACGTCGTACGAGCGGATGAAGGCGAAGGTCAACGACGAGCTCAAGCAGCACTTCCGGCCGGAGTTCCTCAACCGCGTCGACGACGTGGTGGTCTTCCCGCAGCTCAGCCAGGACGAGATCATCGAGATCGTCGACCTGGAGATCGCCAAGCTGGACAAGCGTCTGCGCGACAAGGACATGGGCATCGAGCTGACCCCGGTCGCGAAGAACCTGCTGGCGGAGAAGGGCTACGACCCCGTGCTCGGCGCCCGTCCGCTCAAGCGCGCCATCCAGCGGGAGATCGAGGACTCGCTGTCCGAGAAGATCCTGTTCGGCGAGATCAAGCCGGGCGAGATGGTCATCGTCGACGGCGAGGGCGAGGGCATCCTCGGGGAGTTCACCTTCCGCGGGGTGCCGAAGAGCGAGCACGAGCGCGGGCCGGTCTCCGTCGGCGCCGCCGCGGCGCTCGAGGCCCCGACCGGCGTCTCGGTGCGCGACCTGCCCCCGACCGGGCAGCTGCAGGCCGGCGCGGAGTGACGCCCACCGCTGGTTGAGCCTGTCGAGACCCTGGTCTCGACAAGCTCGAGCAGCGGAGCCAGGCCCCGGATCCCCCTCACGGGATCCGGGGCCTTCGTCGTCCCGCGCGCGACTCGTCAGACTCACAGCCGGGTATACCGCCCTGTGGGTCTGGCAGCTCGAGCGGCCGGCGACCTGTCAGAGCCAGGACGGGGTATACCGCCTTGTGGGTCTGACAACTCCCGGGGTCGTCACTTCAGGCGGGCGAGGACGGCGGTGGCGAGGTCGGCGACGTCGTCGACGAGGGCGACGGCCCCCGCGGCCTCGAGCTCCCCGGGCGCGGCGTACCCCCAGGTGACGCCGAGGCAGCCGATGCCGTGCTCGGCGGCACCGTGCACGTCGTGCTCGCGGTCGCCGACCATGATCGCCGGCCCGTCGGCCGCGGCGTCGACGGGCGAGTGGCGGCCCAGCGCGGCGAGGGCCTTGGCGATGACGTCCGCCTTGGTGGACGTGCCCTCGTCGAGCGGGGCGCCGAAGACGCCGTCGACCAGCGCGGTGAGCCTGAACCGGTCGCAGATGGGTCGCGCGTACACCTCGGGCTTGGACGTCGCGACGGCGAGCGTGCAGCCCGCCGCGCGCAGCTCCCGCAGCGCCTCGGGGACGCCGTCGAACACCCGGTTGTCGTACATGCCTCCGGCGGCGAACACCTCGCGGTAAGCGCGCACGGCCTCGGCGACCCGGTCGGCCGGAACGCCGTGCGCGGGGAACGAGTCCGTGATCGGCGGGCCGACGAACGTGCGCAGCGTCGCGTCGTCGGGCACGGGCAGGCCGAGCGCGCCGTAGGCGTGCCGGATGCCCGCGACGATGCCCGGCGCGGAGTCGGTGAGCGTGCCGTCGAGGTCGAGCAGGACGAGGGGAGCGGGGGTGCGGGTCACCCCGGCAGGGTACGGGGCCGGGTCCACGGGCGGTCGACGTAGCACCGGGTGCGGCTTCCGGGCCGGGAAGCAGCACCCGGTGCTACGTCACCGGGGGTGGGACGGTCAGCCCGGTCGGCAGGACGGTCGGCAGCAGCTCCCGCAGGGCCGTGACGCGGGCGGCGCGTGCCGCGCCCGTCATGCGCTCGACGGGCGCGGTGATGCTCACGGCGCCGACGGGGCGGCCGGCGCGCAGGATCGCCACGGCGACGCACGCGATGCCGGGCTCGTTCTCCTCGGTCTCGTCCGCATAGCCCTGGGCCCGCGCGTCCCGGACCGCAGCGCGGAGCCGGCTCGCGGCACCGTCGGCGGCGAGCCGGTCGAGGGTGGCGTCGTCGTCCGGCCCGGCGGCGAGCAGCGCCCGCCCGAGCGCCGTGGTCGCGGCGGGGATCCGGCGCCCGACGGCGGACCAGACGCGCAGCGGCCGCTGCGGCTCCACCTTGTCGAGGTAGACGACCTCGCTCCCGGCGCGCACGCCGAGGTGGACGAGCTCGTCGACCTCGTCGCGGAGCGCCTCGAGGGCGGGGCGCAGCAGGGCGGGGAGGTTGTCCTCGGCGAGGTAGGCGGTGCCGAGGGCGACGGCGGCGGGACCGAGCCGGTAGGTGCCGGCCTCGTCCTGCTCGGCGTACCCCCGGTGCCGCAGTGCCGCGAGGGTGCGGTGCAGGGTCGACTTGTTGGCGCCGACCTCGACCGCGATCGCGGCGAGCGAGACGCCCGACGCGCCGGCCCGGGCGAGCGCGTCGAGGGCGAGCAGCGCCTTGTCGACGCTGCCGAGCGGGCTCGCGGCGTCCGCCGGCCCGGGTGCGGCGTCCGCGGGAGGTTGGGTCATCGGTGGTCCGTCCCCTAGGGTGTTCCGTAGTGAACAACAGGCGTTCACCATAGCGAAACGGAGCCTCGATGTCTTCCCCCGACACCTCCACCCCCACCGCCGGGGACGTCGTCGCCGCGCTCGGCGCCCACCGGCTGGTCCCCGTCGTCGTGGTCGACGGCGCGGAGCAGGGCGCGCGCCTCGCCGACGCGCTCGTCGCCGGCGGCCTGCCCGTCGCCGAGATCACGCTGCGCACCGCGGGCGGCATCGACGCGATCCGCGCGGTCGCGAGCACCCAGCCCGACGTGGTCGTCGGCGCGGGCACCGTGACCACCGTCGCCCAGGTCGACGCCGTCGTCGACGCCGGCGCCCGCTACATCGTGTCGCCCGGGCTGTCCGCGTCCGTCGTCCGCCGGGCGCAGGAACACGGCGTCCCGATCCTGCCGGGCGTCGCGACGCCCAGCGAGATCATGGCCGCACTCGACCTCGGCATCGACGTCGTCAAGCTCTTCCCCGCGTCGGTCGTCGGCGGCCCCGCCGCGATCAAGGCGTTCTCCGCACCGTTCCCCGGCCTGCGCTTCGTGCCCACCGGAGGCGTGAGCGCCGCCAACCTGGGCGACTACCTCGGCCTCGCCCCCGTGCTCGCCGTGGGCGGCTCGTGGATGGTCGAGAAGTCCCTCGTCGCCGCCGGCGACTGGGCCGAGGTCACCCGCCGCACCGCCGAGGCGGTCGCGCTCGCCGCCCCCGCCACGTCGAAGGAGAAGTGACCCGACATGACCAACCCCTCGATCACCACCCGCCCGGCCGCCGAGTGCCGGTACGACGTCGTCGCGCTCGGCGAGGTCATGCTCCGCCTCGACCCGGGGGACCGGCGCGTGCGCACCACCCGCTCGTTCGACGTCTGGGAGGGCGGCGGCGAGTACAACGTGGCCCGCGGCCTGCGCCGCGCGTTCGGCCTGCGCGGCGCGATCGTCACCGCGCTCGCCGACAACGAGGTCGGGCGCCTCGTCGAGGACTTCATGCTCACCGGCGGCCTCGACACCTCCTGGGTGCAGTGGCGCGACTACGACGGCATCGGCCGGTCGGTGCGCAACGGGCTGAACTTCACCGAGCGCGGCTTCGGCGTCCGCGGCGCGGTCGGCGTCAGCGACCGCGGCAACACCGCGGTCTCGCAGATGAAGCCCGAGGACGTCGACTGGGACGCCCTGTTCGGCTCCGGCGTGCGCTGGCTCCACACGGGCGGCATCTTGGCCGCGCTCTCCGAGTCGGCCGCGGACGTCGCGGAGGCCGCGATGTCGGCCGCGCGTCGGCACGGCACGGTCGTGTCGTACGACCTCAACTACCGCCCGTCGCTGTGGAAGGGCATCGGCGGCGTCGAGCGGGCGCGCGAGGTCAACCGCCGCCTCGCGCAGCACGTCGACGTGATGATCGGCAACGAGGAGGACTTCACCGCCTCCCTCGGCTTCGAGGTCGAGGGCGTGGACGAGAACCTCACCGACCTCGACACCGGCGCCTTCCGCGCGATGATCGGCACGGCCGCCGAGGCCTACCCGAACTTCCAGGTCATCGCGACGACGCTGCGCGGTGTGCGCTCGGCGTCCCGCAACGACTGGGGTGCGATCGCCTGGTCGCGCGCCGAGGGCTTCGCGGAGGCCACCCACCGCGCCGACCTGGAGATCTTCGACCGGGTGGGCGGCGGCGACTCGTTCGCCTCCGGCCTTGCCTACGGGCTCATGGAGCTGGGCTCGCTGCAGCAGGCCGTCGAGTACGGCGCCGCGCACGGCGCTCTGGCCATGACCACGCCGGGTGACACGACGACGGCGACCCTCGCCGAGGTCGCCAAGCTCGCCGGCGGGGGCAGCGCCCGCGTCCAGCGCTGACGCGTCGTGGGCGCGAGAACCGCCGCCACCGCCGAGCGGATGGTGGCGTGCCTCGCGCCCACGCGGGGAGCCCGGGTGGGACTTCGCGGCGTGAAGACCCACGTCAGCCGGGCGGTGACCACGCGGGACGCGCGGGACCGGGCGCGGCTCGTCGTCTACGCCCACCAGGCGGGGCTGGTGTCGCCGCCGGTGCGCTGAGCCGGCCCGGGACGGCCTCGCCGTCGTCAGCGGGCGCGACTAGCGTGGAGGACATGACGACCTCCGAGGGTTCGCAGTTCTGGCGGCTGCTGGGCGAGCAGGTGGGCCACGAGCTGGCCGCGCACCAGCAGTACACGGCGATGGCGGTGTGGTTCGACGGCCACGACCTGCCGCAGCTGGCGGCGCACTTCTACCGGCAGGCGCTCGAGGAGCGCAACCACGCGATGATGATCGTGCAGTACCACCTGGACCGGTCGCTGCCCGTGACGATCCCGGGCACGCCGGACGTGCGCAACGACTTCGACGCCGTCGTGGAGCCGTTGCAGCTCGCCCTCGACCAGGAGCAGCAGGTCACGCGCCAGATCGAGGCCATCTTCCGCGCGGCGCGGGAGGAGGGCGACGCGCTGGGCGAGCAGTTCCTGCTGTGGTTCCTCGAGGAGCAGGTCGAGGAGGTCGCGTCCGCGACGACGCTGCTCACGGTCGCCAAGCGCGCTGGCGACAACCTGTTCGACCTGGAGAACTACGTCGCCCGCGAGACGATCGGCGACTCCGGCGAGTCCGCGGACGCGCCCAAGGCCGCGGGCGGCGCGCTGTAGCGGAACGCGTCCCACGCGCCCAGGAGGTACTGGGTGCCGAGCGCGCGGTCGTACAGGCCGTACCCGGGGCGGGGCTTGTTCGTGGTGTTCTCGTCCCACAGGTGACGCCCGTGGTCGGGCCGCACGTACCCGGTGTACCCGGCCTCGGCGTACGCCCGCATGATCCCGGTGGTGTCGACGTCGCCCTCGCACGCGCGGTGCCCGACCTCGGTGAAGTCGCCGTTCTCGAAGTGCTTGATGTTGCGCACGTGGGTGAAGTGGATGCGATCGACGAAGCGGCGCACGGTGCCCGCGGCGAGGGGGGCCTGGGCGGGGTTCGCCGAGAAGCTCCCCAGGCACAGCGTCAGGCCGTGGTACGGGCTCGGGTGCAGGTCGAGCACGCGGGCGAGGTCGTCCGGGGTGGACACGACGCGGGGCCAGCCGAAGACGTCGAACGGCGGGTCGTCGGGGTGCACGCCCAGCCGGATGTCGGCCTCCGCGCAGGCGGGGATCACGGCCTCGAGGAAGTACTTGTAGCTCGCGTACATGTCCTCGTGGGTGACGCCGTCGTACGCGGCGTTCAGCTCGGTGAAGCCCGCGAGGCGCTCCGGTTCCCACCCCGGGAGGGTCAGGCCGTGGGACCCGGCCGCCATGTCGGCGATGAGCCCCTCCGGCGTCATCCGGTCCACCACCGCCTTCTCGAAGTACAGGGCGGTGGAGCCGTCGGGGAGCGGGTGCCACAGGTCGGTGCGGAGCCAGTCGAAGACGGGCATGAAGTTGTAGCAGACGACCTTGACCCCGGCCCGTCCCAGCCGCTTGATCGTGGTGACGTAGTTGTCGATCGCCTCGTCGCGGCCGAGGCCGAGCACGGTGCGGCCCAGCTTGATGGACTCGTGCACGTTGACCGACTCCACGACCTCGGCGTCCAGCGTGCGGGTCACGCCCCGGGCGCGCGCCTCGCGCGAGAGCCCGGTGATCCGCGCGACCTCCGCGTCGATCTCGGCCTGCTCCCACACCTCGCCGGCCTGCTTGTGGTGCAGGCTCCACACCACCGTCTCGACGCCGGGGATCTGCCGGATCTGGTCGAGCGTGACGGTGTCGTTCCCGTCGCCGTACCAGCGGAAGCCCATCTTCACGGTGCGTCTCTCCTCGTGCTCGGTCGTGCGTCGTCGCTGTGAGCATGAAATTGGCCCACGTTCAGCCCCGAGAGTGGGCCGAATTCATGCTCACAGCGGTCAGGGGCGGGGGCGGGCGTAGGCCGTCTGGGGGAGCCGGTAGGCCAGGTCGATCGCCACCTCGACGGCCTCGTCCAGGTCGAGCCGGTGCTCGACGACGAGGCGTGCGAGGTAGCCGGCGTCGACGCGTCGGGCGAGGTCGTGCCGGGCGGGGATCGAGCAGTACGCGCGGGTGTCGTCGACGAAGCCGCTCATGTTGCTGAACCCGGCGGTCTCGGTGGCGCCCTCGCGGAACCGCCGCATGGCGTCGGGGGCGTCGAGGAACCACCACGGCGCGCCCAGGCGCAGGGCCGGGTACACGCCGGCGAGCGGGGCGAGCTCGCGCGAGTAGACGTCCTCGTCGACGGTGAACGCGATCATGCGGAAGCCGGGGTGGTGGCCGAACGCGTCGAGCACCGGCCGCAGGGCGCGCGTGAACTCCGTGACGACGGGGATGTCGTAGCCCCGGTCCGAGCCGAACGCGGCGAGCGGCGCGCTCGCGTGGTCGCGCAGCACCCCGGGGTGCAGCTGCATGACGAGGCCGTCCTCGGCCGACATCGCCGCCATCTGGAACAGCATGTGGCCGCTGAACGCCCGCGCCTCGGCGGCGGTGACCGTGCCCGCGAGGGCCGCGTCGAAGACCCGCCGGGCCTCGGCGTCGGCGAGCGGCGTGGTGTCGGCGTGCAGGTGGCCGTGGTCGGTGGCGCGGGCCCCGGCCGCCACGAACCGGGCGCGCTGGGCGCGCAGCGCGTCGAGGTAGGTCGCGTACGACGCGACCTCGACGCCCGCGGCCGTGCCCAGCCGCGCGACGTCGTCGCGCCACGTCGGCCGGTCGACGTGCAGCAGCGGGTCGGGGCGGAAGGTCGGCAGCACGCGCTCGCCGTAGCCGTCGGCGGCGACCTTGGCGTGCTCCTCGAGGGTGGACCACGCGGGGTCGGTGGTGGCGATGACCTCGATGCCGAACGAGTCCAGCAGGGCGCGGGGGCGGAAGTCGGGCTCGGCGATGCGGGCGGCGACCTGGTCGTAGAGCGCGTCGGCGGTGCCGGCCGACGGGCGCTGCGTGACGCCGAAGATCTCGACGAGCTCGTGCTCCAGCCAGTAGCGGGTGGGCGTGCCGCGGAAGTGCTTCCAGCCGGCGCAGAACCGGCGCCAGATCGCGCGGGGGTCCGTCTCGACGTCCTCGCCGGGCGTCGACCCGATGCCGAGCCGGGGCAGCGTCTCACCCTGGGAGACCAGCATCCGCGTGAGGTAGTGGTCCGGGACCACGAGGAGCTGGGCCGGGTCCCCGAACGACGCGTCGTCGGCGAACCACTCGACCGGCACGTGCCCGTGCATCGAGACCAGCGGGAGGGCGCGCACGGCCGCGTAGATCTCGCGCGCGACCGGGCGGGTGGCCGGGTCGGCGGGCAGGGCCCGGTCGGGGTGCAGGGTCCAGGGCTCGCTCACAAGGGCTCCTCGTCGTCGAAGTATGCGAACGTTTGCATCGTAGCCTGCGACCGTCCGAGCGTTGCAAATCCGGCGACACCGGGCCGAGCCGCCCCCCGCGGGTCGACCGTGTGACAGAATCTGGCAAACGTTCGCCAAGCCTGGCGTCCCGAGGAGAGGAAGGTGGGCCGTGGTCACGGTGCACGACGTCGCCCGCGTCGCCGGGGTGTCGATCTCGACGGTGTCCCGGGCCCTCGCCACCCCGGAGCGGGTGGCGGCCCCGACGCGAGAGCGGGTCACGACCGTGGCCCGGGAGCTGGGTTACCGGCCCAACCGGGCCGCGAGCGTCCTGCGCGCGGGGCGCAGCGGCGCTCTGGGTCTCGTGGTCCCCGACCTCGCCAACCCGTACTTCGCGTCCGTCGCCAAGGGCGCCCAGGCGCGGGCGCGTGAGCACGGGCTCGGGCTCTTCGTCGTCGACACCGACGAGGACGCGGACCTCGAGGTCGACGCCGTCGCCGGTCTCGCGCCGCAGACCGACGGGCTGCTGCTGTGCTCCCCGCGTGCCGTCGACCGGACGGTGGGCGCGCTCGGCGCTCGGCCGGCCGTGCTCGTCAACCAGGAGGCCGACGGCCTGCCGTCGATCGTCGTCGACCACCGCGGCGGCATGCTCGGCGCGCTGGAGCACCTGCGCGCGCTGGGCCACCGGCGGGTCGCGTACGTCGGCGGTCCGGCGTCGTCGTGGTCCGACGCGCGTCGGCGCGCAGCGCTGCACGAGGCCGCCGCGCGCTTCGACGACGTCGAGGTCGTGCCGCTGGGTGCCTACCGTCCCCAGGTCGAGGGCGGCCGCTCGGCCGCCGATCTGGTGTACGCATCCGGAGCGACGGCCGCCGTCACGTTCAACGACCTCGTCGCAGTCGGGCTCGTGGAGCGCCTGGCCGCCCGAGGTCTCGACGTGCCCCGCGACCTGTCGGTGGTCGGGTGCGACGACTCCTACGTCGCCGCGCTCGTCTCACCTCCGCTGACCACCCTGCGCACCGACCTGCGCAACGTCGGTCGCACGGGCGTGGACCGCCTGGTGGCGCTCGTCGGTGCGCGGGGCGACGGCTCCGACGTGCCGCCGCTGGCCGTCGAGCTCGTGGTGCGGGACTCGACCGCGCCCCCGCCCGCCCGGCCGGCTGCCCGGCCGACCGTCTGACCGCCCGCCCGAACCATCGCATCCGACCCCCGGCACCGCCGCCGGACCGACGGAGGACCTGTGAACGACCGCCTGCACCGCTCGACGCTCCCTGCGCACGTCGTGGAGCCCGTGACGCCCGCGCAGGTGGGCGTCGTCCACCTCGGCATCGGCGCGTTCCACCGCGCCCATCAGGCGGTGTTCACCGAGCTCGCCGCGCGCGCGACCGGCGACCTGCGCTGGGGGATCCTCGGCGTGACCCAGCGCTCGGCGTCCGTGCGAGACCAGCTGCGCCCGCAGGGCGGCGTGTACGCGGTGCTCACGACGGGCACCGACGCCACGGCGCTGGACCTGGTCGGCTCCGTGGTCGACGTCGCGTGGCCGGCCGAGGACACGCCGCGCGTGCTCGCTGCGATCGCGGCACCCACCACGCACGTCGTCACGCTCACGGTGACCGAGAAGGGGTACGCGCGCGCCGCGGGCGGCGGGCTCGACGTCGAGAAGGTGTCGTCCGACCTCGCCGCCCTGGCCGCCGAGCATGTGCTTCCTGCTGCCGAACATGTCGTTGCCCGGGATCCCGGGCCGCATTCCCGGACCGACCACATGGTCGGCGGAGAGGACGGGCACGGTCGGGCGGGCGCGAGCGCGATCGGGCTGCTCGTGCGCGGGCTGGCGGCGCGGCACCGCGAAGCCTCGGCCGCGGGGGAGCGACGCCCGCTCACTGTGCTGACGTGCGACAACATGGTGGACAACGGCCGGGTGCTCGAGCGGCTGGTCCGCGAGGCCGTCGACGCCGCGCTCCCGGCCGGCGAGGGGGACGCGCTGCGCGCCTGGCTGGATGCCGACGTCACGTTCCCGAGCTCGATGGTCGACCGCATCGTGCCCGCGACGACGGCGGCCCAGCGCGACGCGGTCGAGCTCGAGCTCGGCGTGCGGGACGAGGGCCTCGTCGTGGGGGAGCCGTTCCGCCAGTGGGTGATCGAGGACCGCTTCGCCGGGCCGCGGCCGCCGTGGGAGGCCGCCGGCGCCACGCTCACGAGCGACGTCGCGCCCTGGGAGCAGGCCAAGCTGCGCATGCTCAACGGCACGCACTCCCTGCTGGCGTACGCCGGCCGGCTGGCGGGGCACGCCACTCTCGCCGACGCCGTCGCCGACCCCGCGCTGCGGGCGCGGGCCGAGGCGTTCATGTTCGACGACGCGCTGCCGACCCTGAGCCCGCCCGACGGCGCAGACCTGCACGCCTACGGCGAGTCGCTGCTGGAGCGGTTCGGCAACCCCGCGACCGGGCACACCACGGTGCAGGTGTCGATGGACGGGACGCAGAAGATTCCCATCCGCTGGGGCGGGGTGGTGGCCGACCGTCTGGCCGCCGGCGAGGTGCCGGCAGGGGCGGCATTCGCCCTGGCGGCCTGGTGCGAGCTCGTCCGCCGCGAGGTCTCCGCCGGGCGCGAGGTCGACGACCCGCGCGCGGCGGAGCTGCGCGCCGCCGTGGCCCGCGCCGTGGAGGGCGCCGGGCGCGGCGACGGCGCGGCCGCGTCCCCGGAAGCCGTGGCGCGAGCCCTCGTCGCGCTGCCCGGCCTGCTGCCCGCCGGCACGGCGTCGGACGCGCGGTTCCTCGACGCCGTCGTGGCGGAGGTGGCGGGGCTCCGGACGCTCGTCCCAGGGCGCTACAGCAGGCGCCGGACCCCCGGCGGGGACACCCGCAGCCAGCGGAACCCGTAGCCGTCGAGCCGCACCTCCGCCTCGCCGTCCGGCCCGGGGTCGCAGTCCTCCCGGTCGAGCAGGTCGACCCACCGCGTGCCGGGGGCCGGCATGTGCAGCTGCAGGCGCACGACGACGGGGTCCGCCGACAGGTTGTGGACGGTGACCATCGACGCGTCCTGCCAGGTGGAGCGCAGTGCGAGCACGGCGTCGTGCGGCTGGTCGAGGATCTCGACCGAGCCCCACCCGAGCTCGGGGCACTCGCGGTAGCGGTGCGCGAGCAGGCGCACGAACGACAGGAGCGAGTCCGGGTCGCGACGCTGGTCGGCGACGTTGACGTGCTCGGGCGCGTAGCCGTCGGTCGGCACCGGACCGGCGAGCCGGCGCGCGGGCGCGCGCGAGAAGCCGCCGTTCGGCGCGGGAGTCCACTGCATGGGGGTGCGCACCGCGAGCCGTCCGGGCGCGGCCAGGTTCTCGCCCATGCCGATCTCCTCGCCGTAGTACAGCACCGGCGTCCCGGGCAGCGAGAAGAGCAGGGAGTACACCATCCGCACGCGGCGGGGGTCGCCGTCGAGCATGGGCGGCAGGCGGCGCCGCAGGCCGCGTCCGTAGAGCTGCATCGACTCGTCGGGGCCGAACGCAGCGAAGACCTCCTGACGCTCGTCCTCGGTGAGCTTGTCGAGCGTCAGCTCGTCGTGGTTGCGCACGAACGTGGCCCACTGCGCGTCGTGCGGGATGGGCGGACGCGAGCCCAGCGCGCCGGCGAGGGGTCGCGCGTCGGACCGCGCCAGCGACAGGTACATGGCCTGCATGGCGTTGAAGTCGAACTGGACCGTGAGCTGGTCCACCTCCGTGCCGCCGTCGCCGCCGTCGGTGGGGTGCTCGTTGCCGAAGTATCGGGCCTGGTCGAGGTACGGCAGGTTCACCTCGCCCAGGAGGATCGCGTCCCCGGCGCGTCGTCCGATGAAGGCGCGCAGGGTCCGCAGGAAGTCGTGCGGCTCGTCGATCGTGTCGCCGGGCGCGGACGCCACGTCCGACAGTGCGAACGGCACGGCGTCGACACGGAAGCCCGAGATGCCGAGCTCGAGCCAGAAGCCGACGGTCTTCGCGATCTCGTCGCGCACGGCCGGGTTGGCGGTGTTGAGGTCCGGCTGGTGGTGGTAGAAGCGGTGCCTGTACCACTCGCCGGTCTTGTCCTCCAGGGTCCAGATGCCCTCCTCCTGGTCGGGGAAGACGACCTGGTCCTGGGTGGGGGGCGGCTCGTCGGGACGCCAGACGTAGTAGTCGCGGTACGGGGAGTCCTTGGACCGGCGCGCCGACCGGAACCACGGGTGCCGGTCCGAGGTGTGGTTGACGACCAGGTCCACGACGACCCGGATACCGCGGTCGCGGGCGGTGCGCACCAGCTCGACGACGTCACCGAGGTCGCCCAGCCGCGGGTCGACGCCCAGGAAGTCGGTGACGTCGTAGCCGTCGTCGAGGTCGGCGGTCGGGTAGAAGGGCATGAGCCACAGGCACGTGACGCCGAGGTCGGCCAGGTGGTCGATCCGCTGCACGAGGCCGGGGATGTCGCCCACGCCGTCGTCGTCCCAGTCCAGGTACGTCTCGACGTCGAGGCAGTAGACGACGGCGTCCTTCCACCAGAGGTCGCCGGTGTCGCGGATGTTCATGCCGTCACCTCCCGCAGCCGGGGGAGCAGCGCGGTGCCCGCCACGTCGAGGAACGCGTCCTGCTCCTTGCCGACGTGGTGGAGGTAGACCTCGTCGAAACCGCAGGCGACGAGCTCGCCCAGCCGATCGGCGAGCCGTCCGGCGTCGTGCTCGACGACGACCGCGGCCCGCACCTGCTCCGGCCGCACGAGGTCGCCCACGGCGTCGTACTGCTCGGGCGTCTCGAGGTGCCAGCTCACGCTGGGCGGCAGCAGGTTGGACCGCCACTGGTCGTGCGCGACGGCGAACGCGGCGGCGTCGTCCTCGCCCCAGGCGAGGTGCACCTGCAGGGCGAGCGGTCCGCGGCCGTCGGCGTCGCGGTACGCGCCGACGACGCGCCGCAGCGCCTCGGTCGGCTGGTTGACGGTGACGAGGCCGTCCGCCCAGTCGGCGTGCCGTGCGGCGGTGGCCGGCGTGACGGCGGCGCCGACGAGCCGCGGCGGGTCCTCGGGCAGCGACCAGACGCGGGCCCGGTCGACCGTGACGCGGCCGCGATGGGTGACCTCCTCGCCCGCGAGCAGGGCGCGCAGCACGTCGACGCACTCACGCAGGCGCGCGTCGCGCTCGGCCTTCACCGGCCACGGCTCGCCCGTCACGTGCTCGTTCATCGCCTCGCCCGAGCCGAGGGCCGCCCAGAAGCGGCCGGGAAACATCGCGGCGAGCGTCGCGACCGCCTGGGCCATGACCACCGGGTGATAGCGCTGCCCCGGCGCGGTGACGACGCCGAACGGCAGGCTCGTGGCGGTGAGCGCCGCGCCGAGCCACGACCACGCGAAGCCGGACTCGCCCTGGCGGGTGCTCCACGGCGTGAGGTGGTCGGAGCACATCGCGGCGTCGAAGCCGACGTCCTGCGCCCGGCGTGCGACGTCGAGCAGCGGCCCGGGCGCGACCTGCTCGTGCGAGGCATGGAGACCGACGGTGACCATGCCGGTCAGTCAACCGTCCCACCTGGACGTTCGCCCGCCGAGCGGGTCGGCGGGCGGGCGAGCTGCCGACGCGGCATGGGGCCCGCGCTCGTCACCGTGCCGGTCTTCCAGATCGTGGGCATCGGGAACGACGACGTGCCGCCGCCCGTCATGCTGAGCGACTGGGAGCCGTACCCGATCACCCTGGGGCTCGACAGCCGGCGCAGCGGGACCGGCCGGCCGCCCGAGCCCTCCGAGCTCACCGACCCGGGGGCGTGCTGCTCCCGGTCATCACGTCCGCCCGCGCCCCGCTGTTGCTCCAGCGGTTCTCGGCCGGCGATCTGACGGAAGGTGCTGACCAGGCATGACGCTGTTCTCCCCGCCCACACCCCTGCCCCACGAGTCGACCACGCCATTCGCCGGTCGGGTCGACCCTCCCCGGGCGGCGGTGGTCAGCGACGCACCGCGGCTGCCGCTCGACGGCACGTGGCGGTTCCGGCTGCTGCCCGGGGTCCCGGGGTCTCCCGGCGCGCACGGCGTCCTGCCGGCGGGGGAGGCGACCGACGGCTTCGCGCAGCCCGGGTACGACGACGACGGCGAGGGCTGGGGCGAGATCCCCGTCCCGGCGCACTGGGTGCTCGTCGATGACGGCCGGTACGGGCGGCCGATCTACACCAACGTGCAGTACCCGTTCCCGGTGGACCCGCCGCACGTGCCGGACGAGAACCCGACGGGCGACTACTGCCGCGAGGTGGAGGTCCCGGCCGGCTGGACCGAGAGCGGCCGGGTGCTGCTGCGGTTCGACGGCGTGGAGTCGTTCTTCACGGTGTGGGTCAACGGCGAGGAGGTCGGCTCGGCGTCCGGCAGCCGGCTGGCGCACGAGCTCGACGTGACCGGCGTCGTGCGTCCCGGCCGGAACACGGTCGCCGTGCGGGTGGTGCAGTGGTCGGCGGCCAGCTACCTCGAGGACCAGGACCAGTGGTGGCTGCCCGGCATCTTCCGCGACGTCACGTTGCTGCACCGGCCCGCAGGCGCCCTCGACGACGTGCGGGTGGACGCCGACGTCGACCCCGCGACGTCCGAGGGCACCCTGATGCCCGAGCTGCGGACCGACGACGCCGCGTTCCCGGTGCGGCTCGCCGTCCCGGAGCTCGGCGTCGACGTCACGTGGGAGACGGCGTCCGACGTCGCGCCGGTGGCGGCGGGCGTCGTCGAGCCGTGGTCGGCAGAGGTGCCGCGGCTGTACGACGCCACCGTGGCGGCGTCGGGCGAGACCGTCACCCTGCGCGTCGGGTTCCGCCGCGTGGAGATCGTCGGCGACCGGCTGCTCGTCAACGGCCGGCAGGTGACGTTCTCCGGCATGAACCGGCACGAGACGCACCCCGACCGCGGGCGGGTCTTCGACGAGGAGCACGCCCGGGCCGACCTGGCGCGGATGAAGCGGCACAACGTCAACGCGATCCGCACCAGCCACTACCCGCCGCACCCGCGGCTGCTCGACCTCGCCGACGAGCTCGGCCTGTGGGTGATCCTCGAGTGCGACCTCGAGACGCACGGCTTCGAGGACGGCGGCTGGGCCGGCAACCCCAGCGACGACCCGCGCTGGCGCGACGCCTACCTCGACCGTATCCGGCGCACCGTGGAGCGGGACAAGAACCACCCGAGCGTCGTGCTCTGGTCGCTCGGCAACGAGTCGGGCACGGGGCGCAACCTCGCCGCGATGGCGGAGTGGGTGCGCGGGCGGGACCGGTCGCGGCCGGTGCACTACGAGGGCGACTACGCCGGCGAGTACACCGACGTGTACTCGCGCATGTACGCGACGGTGCCGGAGACGGAGTCGATCGGGCGCGACGGCGACCTCTCGCCCCTGCTCGGCTGCTCGGTGGCCGACGGTGCCCGACAGCGGTCCAAGCCCTTCCTGCTGTGCGAGTACGCGCACGCGATGGGCAACGGCCCGGGCGCGCTCGACCAGTACCGCGACCTCGTCGACCGCTACCCGCGGCTGCACGGCGGGTTCGTCTGGGAGTGGCGCGACCACGGCATCCGCGCCGCCACCCCCGACGGGGTCGGGTACTTCGCCTACGGCGGCGACTTCGGCGAGGTCGTGCACGACGGGAACTTCGTCATGGACGGCATGGTGGGTTCCGACGACGTCCCCAGCCCTGGCCTGGCCGAGTTCGCGCACGTCGAGCGGCCGGTCGTGGTGCGGCCGGCGGGCGATGCCTCCGGCGTGGTCGAGGTCTGGAACCGTCGGCACGCGGCCGACACCGGCGACCTCGAGCTGCGCTGGCGGGTGGAGCACGACGGCGCGGTCGTGGCGGAGGGCGGGGCGCCGGTCGCGGACGACGGCGGTCGTCCCGTCGCGGCGGGGGAGCGCGGCGTGACGGCGCTGTTCGACGTCGCGGCGCTGCCCGTGCCGGCGCCGGGCGCCGAGGCGTTCGCCACGGTGGAGGTCGTGCTGCGCGAGCCGGCCCCGTGGGCGGAGGCCGGCCACGTCGTCGGGCGCGACCAGTGGGCGCTGCCGGCACCCGCCGCGCCGACCGCCTCGCGCCGCGTCGTCGTGAACCGGCGTCCCGCTGGGCCTGCCGAAGGTTCGGTGGGGCCGGCCGTGGCGCTCGCCGACGGGCCCGCGGTGTTCCGCGGCCCGGAGCTCGTGGCGCTCGCCGGCGCCGCGGTGTCTGCGCCGCGCGTCGAGCTCTGGCGTGCGCCGACGGACAACGACGAGGGCGCGGCGATGGGCAGCTACGACGCGGCCGACCCGGCGGCCCTGCCGTGGCGCGGCACTCCCGCCCTGCCGGTGGCCGAGCGCTGGCGGCGGCAGGGCCTGGACCGGCTGACGCACCGCACGCTGGACGTCGCGGAGACGCCGGAGCGCCTCGTCGTGCGGCGGCGGGTCTCGGCCGCGCAGAGCCGGGCCGCGATCGACGTCGAGGAGACCTGGACCGCCGAGCGGGACGCCGCCGGCGTCGTGGAGGCCGTGCTGCGCGTCGTGCTGACCCCGAACGACGCGTGGGACGACGTGTGGCCGCGTCTCGGCATCCACCTGGGACTTCCCACGGACGTCGACGGGGCGCGGTGGTTCGGCCTCGGTCCGCACGACGCGTACCCGGACGTGCGGCGGTCCGTCGTCGTCGGGCGCCACGCCGCCGACATCGACGACCTCACCGTGCCGTATGCGCGGCCGCAGGAGTCCGGCCACCGGCCGGAGGTCCGCGAGCTGGTGCTGGAGCGCGGGGGCCGGCCGTGGCTGCAGGTCACGGCAGGCCGGGACGCCGCGGGCCGGCTGCCCGGCTTCACGCTCGCCCGCCACTCGGCCCACGAGCTGGCCGCGGCCGCGCACCCGCACGAGCTACCTGCCCCGGCGCACCACCACCTGTACCTCGACGCGGCGCAGCACGGCCTGGGCTCGCGCGCCTGCGGCCCGGACGTGTGGCCGACGGCGATGCTGCGCCCGCAGGCCCGCACGCTCGAGCTGCGCTGGCGAGCCCTCGACTCCTGACCGCCCGCCCGCCCTGGAGTCGCTGTGAGCATGATTTTGGCCCGCTTTCCGTGGGGAAAGTGGGCCAAAATCATGCTCACAGCGGGGCGCGGGAGGTGTCGGCCAGGATGGCGCCGCCGTCGAGCACGACCCGGCGCCCGCGGAACCGCTCGCGCATCAGCCGGTCGTGCGACACCAGGACGAGCGTCCCGGCGTACGCGGCGAACGCCCGCTCCAGCTCCTCGACCAGCGCGGGCACGAGGTGGTTCGTCGGCTCGTCCACCAGGAGCACGTCCGTCGTGGACGTGACGAGCCGGGCCAGCTCGAGCCGTCGGCGCTGCCCCTGGGAGAGGGTGCCGACGATGCGCCGCAGGTCGTCGGGGCCCAGCAGGCCGGTCGCCAGCAGGTCCGTCGCCTGCTCCTCGAGGTCGCCGGCCCGGCCGGCGGCGAACGCGTCGAGCACGGTACGACCGTCGCGCGCGGTGAGCGTGGCCGCCTGGCGCAGGTGGCCGACGACTCCCGACGTGTGCACGGTGCCCGCGTCGGGCACGACCTCGCCCGCCACGACGCCCAGCAGCGTGCTCTTGCCGGCGCCGTTCGCTCCGGTGACGAGCACGTGCTCCCCGGGGGCGAGCGTCAGGTCCGGCACGCGGAGGCGCCGGTGCACGTCGACCTCGCGCAGCTCCACCGCGGCACCGCCGATCGTGCCGGCGTCCGCCGTCGTGCCGACGTCGGTGCGGAACTCGGCCCGCTCGGCGGGCCGCTCCGCCGGGGAGCCGGTGAGCCGCCGCACCCGCTCCTTGGCGTTGCGGATGCGGCTGGTGGCGCCGTGGGTGCGGGACCGTGACCGGAACGCGCCCGACCCGAACGAGGCCATGGGCAGCTTGCGCGGGATCTGGTCCATCCGCTCCGCGTTCGCGTCGACGAGCCGCCGCTGCCGGCCGAGGTCGGCCCGCCACCGCTCGTAGGCGAGCCGCGCCTGCTCGCGCTCCGCCTCCTTGGCCGCGAGGTATCCCGCGTACCCGGCGCCGTACCGGCGGGCGGCCCCGCCGTCCACCTCGACGAGCGTCGTCGTGAGGTCGGCGAGGAACGCCCGGTCGTGCGTGGCGGCCACGACGGTCCCGGCGTGGTCGCGCAGCCGCTGCGTGAGCCAGTCGAGGGCGTCGTCGTCGAGGTCGTTGGTGGGCTCGTCCAGGAGCAGGAGCTCCGGGTCGGCCGCGAGCGTGCCGGCGAGCGCGAGGCGCGACCGCTCTCCGCCCGACAGCGTGCCGAGCGTGCGGGTGCGGTCCAGCGCGGGCAGGCCGAGGCGGTGCAGCGCGACGTCGACCCGATGGTCGGCGTCGCGGCCGCCCCGGGAGTCGAGACGCGCGGTCAGGTCGGCGTAGCGGTCCAGCGCGGCGCCGAGCTCGTCGTCGGCGAGGGTGCCGAGCGTCCGCTCGAGGGCGGTGATCTGGGCCTCCAGCTCCCGCACGTCTGCCAGCAGGTGGTCGATCGCCGCGCCGACACTGCTCGCGGGTGGCAGGTCGAGCGACTGCGTCAGGTGGCCGAGCCCACCGGGGGCGTGCACGACGCGGGTGCCGTTCTGCGGCTCCAGCGTGCCCGCGAGCACGCCGAGCAGCGTGCTCTTGCCGGAGCCGTTGTCCCCGACCACGCCGACGCGTTCGCCGGGCGAGATCGTCAGGGAGAGCCGGTCGAGGACGACGTGGTCCGCGTACCGCAGGGTGATGTCGGTGAGGGTGAGCTGTGACGGGTCCATGTGCGGGACTCCTTCCGTCGTCGGCGTCGACGACCGTGACCGGGGGTGGGCGCGCGAACGCCGACGCGGAGCGGTGCTCGACGCGTCGGCGCTGGTGCGGTCACAGGGTTCCCATCGGCCGCGACGCTACCCGTCCGCGACCCTCGGCGCACGGGCTTTCCCCGTCCAGGCGTTGTGAGCGTGAAGATGGCCCACTTTCGTCGACGAAGGTGGGCCATCTTCACGCTCACAACGCTGCGGCGGTCAACCGGTGCCGGTCGTCGACTCCCGCACGACAAGCTCGGGCTGGAAGGTCACGTGCGCGGCGGAGTCGTCGGGGTCCAGCAGCAGGTCGGCGGCGCGGTAACCGAGCTGGTGGGTGGGCTGGCGCACCGAGGTCAGCGGCGTGGCGAGCTCGCCCGCGAACGCGACGTCGTCGTAACCCACGACTGCCATCCCCGACGGCACGGGCACGCCCGCGGCGCGCAGGGTGCGCAGGGCGCCCAGGGCCGCGAGGTCGTTGACGCACATCGTGGCGGTGGGGCGGTCGTCGAGGGCGAGGACCTGCTCGGTGCCCGCCTGCCCGCCGTCGGCGTTGAGGGCGGTGATGGTGACCTCGACGAGCGCCTCGCCCGGGTCGAGCCCGGCGTCGACCAGGGCGGCCCGCAGCCCCTCCGCGCGGTCGGCGCACTGGCGGATGGTGTGCGGGCCGTTGAGGAACGCGATGCGCTCGTGCCCCAGGTCGACGAGATGGCGTGCGGCGGCCGCGGCGCCGGCCCGGTCGTCGACGGCGACGGACGACAGCGTCTCGACGGGGGACGGGCGGTCCAGCAGCACGACGCGCAGCCCACGGGAGCGCAGCGCCTCCAGGTGCTGCACGTCGGGCCCGGACGGCACGACCATCACGCCCTGCACGCCGTGCTCCTCGAAGAGCCGCAGGTACCGGGCCTCCCGCTCGGGGTTCTCGTCGGAGCTCGCGAGCATGAGCGTGTAGCCCGCCTCGTCGAGGCGGTCCTCGATGCCGCGGGCGACGTCGGTGAAGAACGGGTTCGCGATGTCGAGCACGATGGCGCCCGCGGTGGTGATCGTGCCGGCGCGGAGCTGGCGGGCCGAGCCGTTGGGCACGAAGTCGAGCTCGCCGATCGCGGCGAGCACGCGCTCGCGGGTCGCGGGCGAGACCCGGTCGGGCCGGTTGAGGACGTTGGAGACGGTGCCGACCGAGACCGTGGCGAGGCGCGCGACGTCGCTGATGGACGCGCGGCGTCGCGGTGCGGTCGTGGTCATGGGACTCCTCGGGTCGAGGGTGCGCCGTCGCGCCCGGCTCCAGCGTAAAGCGGCGCCGGGCGCGCCCCCTGCGACATTCGGAGAATGAGCCACGACACCTGACCGCGAGGTAGAGCCTCCGGTTCTCCGGTCGTACGCCGCGCGCTCTACCGGAAGACCCGAGGCTCTACCTCGCGGGCTGCGGCGTGGCCGTCCAGACGGTTGACGGCGACGCGGCCGCGCGCCTACGCTATGAAACGATTCAAAACGCTGACCGCGACGGCCGCACCAGCACCGCGCGAAGGAGCGCGACCGAGGAGGAGACATGACGGCGACGACGCCCGCGCTCGACGCGCGGCTCCGCACCGCCCTGGGCGAGCAGACGATCGAGCTGCCGTCGTGGGCGTTCGGCAACTCGGGCACGCGGTTCAAGGTGTTCGGCACTCCCGGCACCCCGCGCGACCCGTACGAGAAGATCGCGGACGCCGCGCAGGTGCACCGGTACACCGGCATCGCGCCGCGCGTCTCCCTGCACGTCCCGTGGGACCTGGTCGACGACTTCTCCGACCTGGCCCGGCACGCCAAGGAGCACGGCGTGACCATCGGGATGATCAACTCGAACCTGTTCCAGGACGACGACTACAGGCTCGGCTCGCTCACGCACGCCGACCCGGCGGTGCGGCGCAAGGCGGTCGCCCACCACGTGCAGTGCATCGACGTCATGCGCGCCACGGGGTCCAAGGAGCTGAAGGTCTGGCTGCCGGACGGCACCAACTACCCGGGGCAGGACTCCATCCGCGCCCGGCAGGACCGGCTCGCCGAGTCGCTGGCCGAGATCTACGCGCAGCTCGACGACGACCACCGCATGGTGCTCGAGTACAAGTTCTTCGAGCCGGCGTTCTACCACACGGACGTCCCGGACTGGGGCACGTCGCTGCTGCACTGCCTCGCCCTGGGGGAGAAGGCGAAGGTCGTGCTCGACACGGGCCACCACGCGCCCGGGACGAACATCGAGTTCATCGTCGCCCAGCTGCTGCGTCAGGACCGGCTCGGCGCGTTCGACTTCAACTCGCGCTTCTACGCCGACGACGACCTCATGGCCGGCGCCGCCGACCCCTTCCAGCTCTTCCGGATCATGCACGAGATCGTGCAGGCCGACGCGCTGCGCCCGGAGTCGGGGGTGAACTTCATGCTCGACCAGTGCCACAACATCGAGGAGAAGATCCCCGGCCAGATCCGCTCCGTGATGAACGTGCAGGAGGCCACGGCCAAGGCGCTGCTCGTCGACACCGAGGCGCTCACCGCCGCCCAGGTCGCCGGCGACGTGCTCGGCGCCAACGGCGTCCTCATGGACGCCTACAACTCCGACGTCCGGGGGCTCCTCGCCGGGCTGCGCGCGGAGGAGGGGCTGGACGCCGACCCGATGAGGGCCTTCGCCGCCTCGGGCTACGCCGGGCGGATCGCGGCCGAGCGCGTCGGCGGCCGGCAGGCCGGCTGGGGCGCCTGACGCCTGCCCGCCTCGGCACACGTACGCACACCGACCACCCCGGAGCACCGATGACGAACCAGACCGCGAACCCGACCGTCGAGGCCCTCGTCGCCCGGTCGAACCGCCTCGGCGCCGACCCGCGCAACACCAACTACGCCGGCGGCAACACGTCCGCCAAGGGCACCGAGACCGACCCGGTCACCGGGCAGGACGTCGAGCTGCTGTGGGTCAAGGGCTCCGGCGGCGATCTCGGCACCCTCACCGAGCAGGGCCTGGCCGTCCTGCGGCTCGACCGGCTGCGCGCGCTCGTGGACGTCTACCCGGGCGTCGAGCGCGAGGACGAGATGGTCGCCGCGTTCGACTACTGCCTGCACGGCAAGGGCGGCGCCGCCCCCAGCATCGACACGGCCATGCACGGCCTGGTGGACGCCGCGCACGTCGACCACCTGCACCCGGACGCCGGCATCGCGATCGCCACCGCCGTCGACGGGCCGGAGCTGACGCAGAGGATCTTCGGCGGCAAGGTCGTGTGGGTGCCGTGGCGTCGCCCCGGCTTCCAGCTCGGCCTCGACATCGCGGAGATCAAGGCCGCGAACCCCGAGGCGATCGGCACGGTCCTCGGCGGGCACGGCATCACGGCCTGGGGCGAGACGGCCCAGGAGGCAGAGGAGGCCTCGCTGTGGATCATCGAGACCGCCGCGGCGTACATCGCGGAGCACGGCGCGCCGGAGCCCTTCGGCCCCGCCCTCGAGGGCTACGGCGCCCTGCCCGAGGCGGAGCGCCGGGCCAAGGCCGCCGCGCTCGCCCCGCACCTGCGCGCCGTCGCGTCGCACGACAGGCCGCAGGTGGGCCACTTCACCGACGCCGACGTCGTGCTCGACTTCCTCGCGAGCGCCGAGCACCCGCGTCTCGCCGAGCTCGGCACCAGCTGCCCCGACCACTTCCTGCGCACCAAGGTGAAGCCGCTGGTCGTGGACCTGCCGGCCACCGCGACGGTCACCGAGATCGTCGAGCGGCTGCCGCAGCTGCACGAGGCGTACCGCGCGGACTACACCGCCTACTACGAGCGCGGCGCCGCCGAGGCCCGCTCCCGCGGCGAGGAGCCGCCCGCGATCCGCGGCGCGGACCCGGCGATCGTCCTCGTGCCCGGCGTGGGCGTGTTCTCCTACGGCGCGGACAAGCAGACCGCGCGCGTGGCCGGCGAGTTCTACGTCAACGCTCTCCACGTGATGCGCGGCGCGGAGTCCCTGTCCACCTACGCCCCGATCGACGAGTCGGAGAAGTTCCGCATCGAGTACTGGGCGCTCGAGGAGGCGAAGCTGCAGCGCAGGCCGAAGCCGAAGCCTCTCGCCACCCGGGTCGCGTTCGTCACCGGCGCCGCGTCGGGCATCGGCAAGGCCATCGCCGCCCGGCTCGCGGCCGAGGGCGCGTGCGTCGTGGTCGCCGACCTGGACCTGGAGAAGGCCCAGGCGGCCGCAGCGGAGCTCGGCGGCCCGGACGTGGCGGTGGGGCTGGCCGCGAACGTCGCCGACGAGGCCGCGGTGCAGGACGCCCTCGCCGACGCGGTCCTCGCCTTCGGCGGCGTCGACATCGTCGTGAACAACGCCGGGCTGTCGCTGAGCAAGTCCCTGTTCGACACCACCGAGGCCGACTGGGACTTGCAGCACGACGTCATGGCCAAGGGCTCGTTCCTCGTCGCCAAGAACGCCGCGCGCATCCTCGTGGACCAGAAGCTCGGCGGAGACATCGTCTACATCTCGTCGAAGAACTCCGTGTTCGCCGGCCCCAACAACATCGCCTACTCGGCCACCAAGGCCGACCAGGCGCACCAGGTGCGGCTGCTGGCCGCCGAGCTGGGCGAGCACGGCATCAAGGTCAACGGCATCAACCCCGACGGCGTCGTGCGCGGGTCCGGCATCTTCGCGTCCGGCTGGGGCGCCAACCGCGCCAAGACGTACGGCATCGAGGAACAGGACCTGGGCGCGTTCTACGCCCAGCGCACCCTGCTCAAGCGCGAGGTGCTGCCCGAGCACGTCGCGAACGCCGTCTACGCGCTGTGCACGCCGGACTTCTCGCACACCACCGGCCTGCACGTGCCCGTCGACGCCGGCGTCGCGCAGGCGTTCCTGCGGTGACGAGAGTGCCGACGACGAGGGCGGGCACCCTCGCCGCCGTCGACCTGGGCGCCACCAGCGGGCGCGTCGTCCTGGGGCATTTCCCTTCGACCCTTCGACAGGCTCAGGACGGCGCAGGCTCAGGGCGCCGCGGGCCGCGGATGCGGCTGCAGCACGTCGCGAGGTTTTCCAACGCCCCCGTGCGCACCCCGGACGGTCTGCACTGGAACCTGCTGGAGCTCTATCGCCAGGTGCTGGGCGGGCTGGCCGCCGCGGAGCGCGAGGCGCCCGGGGAGATCCTCGGCGTCGGCATCGACTCGTGGGCGGTGGACTACGGGCTGCTGCGCGGGGGGCGCCTGCTCGGCGTGCCGTACCACTACCGGGACGACCGCACCGCCGCCGGCGTGGAGCGGGTGCACGCCCGCATCGACGCCGCGGCGCTCTACCGCCGCAACGGTCTGCAGCACCTGCCGTTCAACACGGTGTTCCAGCTCGCGACGGAGGGCCCGCTGCTCGACCTGGCCGACCGGCTGTTGCTGGTGCCCGACCTGCTCGCGCACTGGCTCACCGGCGCCGAGGTCGCCGAGCGCACCAACGCCTCCACGACCGGGCTGCTCGACGCCCGCACGGGGGAGTGGGACGCCGGGCTCGTCGGCGTGCTCGGCCTCCCGGCGGGGATCCTGCCCCGTCTCGTGGACCCGGGGGCGTCGCTCGGCGCGCTCTCGCCCGACGTCGCCCAGGTGGTCGGCCGGGCCCTGGAGGTCACCGCCGTCGGCTCGCACGACACGGCGTCGGCCGTCGTCGCGGTGCCCGCGACCGACCGGGACGTCGCCTACGTGTCGTGCGGCACGTGGGGGCTGGTGGGCGTCGAGCTCGACGCCCCCGTCCTCACCGAGGAGGCCCGCGTGGCGGGCTTCACCAACGAGGGCGGCGTGGACGGGCGCACCCGGTTCCTGCACAACGTCATGGGGCTGTGGCTGCTGAGCGAGTCGATCCGCACCTGGGAGCGGGAGTCGACGGCGGCCCCGCGGTCCAGCACGCTCGCCGAGCTGCTCGCCGAGGCGGCGCACGTGACCGCGCCGGTCGCGCTCGTCGACGTCGACGACCCGCGGTTCCTGCCGCCCGGCGACATCCCGGGACGCATCGCCGCCTGGTGCCGCGAGCACGACCAGCCGGTGCCCGCCACGCGGGGGGAGTACGTGCGCAGCATCGTCGAGAGCCTCGCGCAGGCGTTCTCGGACGCCGTCGCCACGGCCGCGCGGCTCGCCGGGCGGACCGTCACGACCATCCACGTGGTGGGCGGCGGCGCGCAGAACATCCTGCTGTGCCAGGCGACGGCGGACCGCTCGGGTCTGCCCGTGGTCGCCGGCCCCGTGGAGGCCACCGCCATCGGCAACCTGCTGGTGCAGGCCCGCGCCCGCGGGCTGGTGGGCGGCGGCCTGGAGGACCTGCGCGCGCTCGTCGCCGCCGCCTTCGCCCCGGAGCGCTACGAGCCGCGGTAGGAGCCAGGCCCGCCTCCGACGCCGCCCCGCCCTACCGCGGCGAGCGCGCCCGCGCGTCGGTGGGGTGCGCCCCCGGCCGCACGTGCACCCGGCCGCGGAACTCCGCCCAGACGTGCTTCTCGCCGGCGGCGGTGCGGAACCAGCCGACCCGGTCCGCCACCCGCTCGGCGAGCCGCAGGCCGAAACCGCCCTCACCGGGCTGCCGGTCGCGCGGGACGACGGGCGCGGCGTCCGGGCTGTGGTCCACGACGTCGAGCACCGCGACGTGGCCGTCGCAGAGCAGGCGCACCGTGACGGGAGGCTCGGCGTGCTCGAGCCCGTTCGAGACGAGCTCGCTCGCCACCAGGACCATCCGCTGGGCGCCGGAGAGCGAGCCCGGCAGGGAGTCGTCGCCGGCCGGTGCCCGGGCGGCCGAGCAGCCGCAGGGCAGGCGCGTCTCCAGCTCGGCCCGCACGTCCGCGAGCTCGGCCACCGACCTCACGGTCCAGGACCCGACGACGTCGAGCCGTGCGGGGAGGTCCGCCTCGAGCGGGCTCACCGCGACATGTCCTGAACCATGCAGCCTCCTGTGCCGCGGGGGGTGGGTGCTGGGGGTGCGAGGCCACCGCAGCGGCCGAGTCCGACGTCGACCTTACTGCGCGCGGGTCCCGCCCGCGCGGCGGTCCACAGCCGCGGCGCACAGGATTCCCGCGGTCGCGACGACGCCCCGCCGCCTCACGGGCGACGGGGCGTCGGACGGCGGCACCGGCGTCGGCGACCGGTGCCGCGCCGGGGTGTCAGGGCCCGGCGGTCAGGGAGCAGGTCAGGGGGCGGTCACAGGTGCGGCAGCACGTGCCGCGCGTACCGCTCGCCGACGGTGCGTGCGGTGTCGCGGGGGTCGGTGGCCCAGACCTCCTCGTGGAAGATCTCGGTCTCCACGTCGCCGTCGTACCCGGCCTCGGCGACCCAGCGCGAGACGGTCGGGAAGTCGATGTACCCGTCGCCCACGTGCCCGCGCGAGTTCAGCGGCTCGGCGGCCAGCGGCAGGATCCAGTCGCACACCTGGTAGCCGGCGAGGCGGCCCTCGCGCCCGGCGCGGGCGATCGACGCCTCGAGCGCCGGGTCCCACCACACGTGGTAGGTGTCGACGACGACACCCACGACCCCGGCGTCGAACGGCGCCGCGAGGTCGAGCGCCTGGCCGAGCGTGGAGATCACCGCGCGGTCGGCGGCGAAGATCGGGTGCAGCGCCTCCAGCACGATCCGCACGCCGTGCTCGGCCGCGAACGGCGCGAGGTCGCCGATGCGGTCGGCGACGCGAGCGCGGGCGGCGACAAGGTCGCGGTCACCCGGCCCCGCGTCGGGGCGGGGGCCGCGGCCCGGCTCGCTCATCGCCGGCAGGCCGCCGACGACGAACACCAGCTCGCGCGTCCCGACGCCCGCCGCCTCCTCGATCGCTCGCCTGTTGTCGTCGAGCGCGGCCGCGACGCCGGCCTCGTCGTGGGCGGTGAGGAACCCGCCGCGGCACAGCGACGAGACGCGCAGCCCGGCGTCGGAGACGATCCGCGCCGCCTTCTGGGCGCCGTGCTCCTGGACCTGGTGACGCCAGAGGCCGACGGCGCCGAGTCCCGCCGTCGCGGCGGCGTCGACCGCCTGGGCGAGGGTCGCGTGCTTGACCGTCGCGGTGTTGAGGGAGCAGCGGCTGAGGTCGGTGCCGGACCCGTGGGTCGCTCCCGCGAGCCGGTCGCCCGACGCGGTCATGCGGTCACCCCGTTCGTCGTCAGCAGGGCGTCGAGGCGGCGCGCGGCCAGCGCCGGGTCGAGCAGCATGCCGCAGCCGTCGGCGAGGCGCGCCAGGTCCACCAGGTGCGCCAGCGAGCGGCCCGACTGCAGCCCGCCCACGAGCTGGAAGCCCGGCTGGAAGCCGTTCAGCCAGGACAGGAACGCCACGCCCGTCTTGTAGTAGTAGGTCGGCGCGGCGAAGATGTGCCGACCCAGCTTCTCCGTCGAGGCGAGGATCGCGTGGCCGCGCCCGGCCTCCCCGGCGTCGAACGCCTGCAGCGCCGTGGACGCGGCCGGGTAGATCGCCGCGAAGATGCCGAGCAGGGCGTCGGAGTGCCCCTGCTCGTCGCCCGCGATGAGCTCCGGGTAGTTGAAGTCGTCGCCGGTGTACAGGCGCACGGGCGAGCCGTCGAGGGCGGCCAGCGCGCGGCGCAGCCCGATCTCGTGCTGCGCGTCGAGCAGCGAGACCTTGACTCCGTCGACCCTGTCCTGGTGCGTCCGGATGAGGTCGAGGAACGTGGCCGTCGCCGAGTCCACGTCGTCGGAGCCCCAGTAGCCCGCCAGGGCAGGGTCGAACATCGTGCCGAGCCAGTGCAGGACGACGGGCTTCTCCGCCTCGGCCAGCACGGCGTCGTAGACCCGGGCGTAGTCCTCGGGGGAGCGCGCGACCTTCGCCAGCGCGCGCGAGGCCATGACGATGACCTGCGCCCCGGCGTCCTGCACCACGCGCACCTGCTCGCGGTACGCGTCGGTGACGGCGGCGAGGCCCGCCTCGCCGGGCTCGACGGAGGCAGGGTCGAGCTGGTCGGTGCCCGCGCCGCACGCGATGCGCGCGCCCACGGACGCCGCCTCGGCGGACGACCGGCGCACGAGCTCCTGCGTCGCGGCCCAGTCCAGGCCCATGCCGCGCTGCGCGGTGTCCATGGCGTCCGCGACGCCCAGGCCGTGCTCCCAGATGCGGTGCCGGTAGGCGAGCGTCGCGTCCCAGTCGACGACGGCGGGCGCGCCGGGCACGTTCTCCGCGCCGACCTGCGGCACGACGTGTGCCGCGGCGAACGCGACCCGCGAGGAGATCGGTCCGGCGGGCTTCTGCCACGGGCCCGGCGCGTTGAGCTCGCGCACCTCGGTTCCGGTCGCCCGGCCGGCGGTGTCGAACCGCGGCAGGCGGACGGTGACGCCGCTGGGATCCAGCACCGGCGCGCCCGTGGACCCGCCCGGGGCCCGGGTCTGGACAGGCTCGACCGCCGGGTGCGCCGTCACAGCGCGATCTCCGGGACGGCGAGCCGACGGCCCTCGGCGGACGAGCGCAGCCCCAGCTCGGCGAGCTGCACGCCGCGGGCGGCGGACAGCAGGTCGAAGCGGTGCGGGCGCCCGGCGACGACGTCGCGCAGGAACTCCTCCCACTGCAGCTTGAAGCCGTTGTCGAGGTCGGCGTTGGCGGGCACCTCGAGCCACTGGTCGCGGAAGGGCTCCGTGACGGGCAGGTCGGGGTTCCAGACGGGCTTGGGGGTGTGGGCGCGCTGCTGGGCGACGCACTTGCGCAGGCCGGCGACGGCGGAGCCGTGCGTGCCGTCGACCTGGAACTCCACGAGCTCGTCGCGGTAGACGCGCACCGCCCAGGACGAGTTGATCTGCGCGACGACGGGGTCCCCGCCCGGGGTCTCGATCTCGAAGATGCCGTACGCGGCATCGTCGGCGGTGGCGGCGTACTCGCGGCCCCGCTCGTCCCAGCGGGTCGGGATGTGGGTCGTGGTCTGCGCGGTGACGGTCCGGACCGGACCGAGGATGCCCTCGAGGACGTAGTTCCAGTGGCAGAACATGTCCGTCGTCATGCCGCCACCGTCCTCCTTGCGGTAGTTCCAGCTCGGGCGCTGGGCGGCCTGCTGGTCGCCCTCGAACACCCAGTAGCCGAACTCGCCGCGCAGCGACAGGATGCGCCCGAAGAAGCCCTCGTCCACGAGGCGGCGCAGCTTGACCAGGCCCGGCAGGTACAGCTTGTCGTGGACGACGCCGGCGGTGACGCCGGTCTCGTCGCGGAGCCTCGCGAGCTCGATCGCCTCGGCGAGCGTCTCCGCGGTCGGCTTCTCCGTGTAGACGTGCTTGCCGGCGCGCATCGCCTTGCTCAGCGTGGCCGGGCGCAGGTTCGTCATCGCGGCGTCGAACACGATGTCGGTGCCGGCGTCGGCGACGATCCCGTCGAGGTCGGTCGTGTACTCCGCGATGTCGTGCAGCTTGGCCAGCTCGCGCAGCTTCTCCTCGTTGCGCCCCACCAGCACCGGCTCCACCTGCACGCGGGTGCCGTCGGGCAGCTCGACGCCGCCCTGCTCCCGGATCGGCAGGATCGACCGCACGAGGTGCTGGCGGTAGCCCATGCGGCCGGTCACGCCGTTCATGGCGATGCGCAGGGTGCGCGTGGTGGTGCTGGTCACGGGGGACTCCCTTGTCGGTGGGTGAGACGTCGTGCTCGGGGCGCCGGGCGACGTCGCCGCCGCGGTCCCACTCGGAATGCGCTTTCCTGCACGGTAGGCTGTGACGGCGGGCGCGTCAAGAGCGCGTCCGGGCGGGCGGGCGTCACCGCCCTCGATCAGGAGGTGTGCCCGTGCCCCGAGCGAGGCTGCAGGACGTCGCCGACCGGGCGGGGGTCTCCCTGGCCACGGCGTCGCGGGTGCTCAACGGTTCCTCCCGGCAGCCGGGGCCCGCGCTCGTCGAGCGGGTGCGCTCGGCGGCTGCCGACCTCGGGTACGTCGTCAACGCGCAGGCTCAGGCGCTCGCGCGCTCGCGCACGGGGCTGCTCGGTCTCGTCGTGCACGACATCTCCGACCCCTACTTCTCGTCCATCGCCGCGGGTGCGCAGGCCGCCGCGATCGAGCACGGCCGCCTGGTGCTGCTCGCGTCGACGGGGCGCGACCCCGTCGCCGAGCGGAAGGCGGTGGCCGCGTTCGCGGCCCACCGCGTCGACGCCGTCATCGTGGCCGGCACCCGGTGGACACCCGAGGACGACGAGGCGCTCGCCGCCGCGCTCGACGAGTACGCGGCGGCGGGCGGCCGGTCGGTGATCGTGGGCCAGCCGGTCGGGGGCGGGAGCGTCGTGCGGCCGCCCAACGCGGAGGGTGCACGGGCGCTCGCGGAGGCGCTGCTCGCCGCCGGGCAGCGCCGCTTCGCGGTGCTCTCCGGGCCGAGCCGGGTCGCGACGTGGCGCGAGCGCGCGGACGCGTTCGCCCGGGCGGTGCGCGCCGGCGGGGGCGAGGTGAGCACGGTCCGGATCGACGAGTTCTCGCGCGACGGCGGGTACGCGGCGGGCGACGACGTCGCCGGCCTCGCCCGCGGGGCCGCCGGCGGCGAGCCGCCGTGCGTCTTCGCCGTCGCGGACGTCATGGCGATCGGGCTCATCGCCCGGCTGCGCGAGCTCGGCGTCGCGGTGCCGGGCGACGTGTGCGTCGCGGGCTTCGACGACATCCCCACGCTGCGCGACCACGTCCCCGCCCTGTCGACCGTGCGCATCCCGCTCGAGGAGATGGGGCGCCTCGCGGTGGCCGCGGCCGTCGACGACCAGGGCGCGGCCGGCGTGCCCGCCGCCGTCGACGTCGGCTTCGACGTCGTGCTCCGGACCTCGACGGCGAGCGTCTGACCGGCCGCGGGCGAGCCGGGCCTGCGCCGGGACGGTCCGCCCGGGGGCGAGCCGGGCCCGCGCCCGCCCGGGCCGCGCGGCCCGGCCGGGCGTCGTGCCGTCAGACGGCGGCGACGGTGAGCCCGGCGCCCCGGCGGGCGCGCTCGACGACGCTCGCGTACGCCGACAGCATGCGCACGTGGCTGAACCGGGGGCGGGCGGCGACCAGCGCCCGCCCGAGCTCCTCCCGGCGGGCGGCCGCCTCCGCCCAGGCGTCCGCGATCTGCGCGGGATCGAACGTCGTGACCAGGCCGATGCCATCTATGATCCGCGCGCCGTCGCCGACCGGTGTCGTCACCGGGACGGCCCCGCACATCGCGCCCTCGATGAGGCACAGCGGGGCCGCCTCGCCGAACGTCGACGTCAGCGCGACGACGTCTGACGCGGCGAGGATGCGCTCCATGTCGTGCCGCACCCCCAGTGGGTGCACCCGGGCGAGCAGGTCCGGGCGGTCGCCGAACGCCTCCTCGAGGTCCCCGCGCAGCAGGGGGTTCTCCGTCGTCATGCCGGCCCCGCACATGACGACGTGCGCCCGGGCGTCCCGGCCCAGCAGGTGCCGCGCGGCGGCGACGAAGAGCTCCGGCGACTTCATCGCGTCGTAGCGGGCCGCGTACGTCACGACGGTCGCGTCGGCGGGCAGCCCGTACGCGCCGCGCAGGGCGAGCCGCCGCGGGCCGGTGACCGGGCGGAACCGGGTGAGGTCGACGCCGTTCGGCACGACGCGCAGCAGGTGCGCCGGCACGCCGGCGGCCTGGTAGGCGTCGCGGGTCGAGGTGGCGCAGCACACGACGGCCGCGAGCCGGCCCGAATGGGCGGCGGTGAGGAGGTGCGCCAGCCCCGTGCCCTGGTGCTCCGGGTCGGACCGGTGCAGGCACGCCACCACGGGGCGCTGGGGCATGCCCGGCTGGTCGAGCAGGCGCAGCGGTTGCTCCTTGAGGGACAGCACGACCTGCGCGGCCGCCACCTGCCGGGCAGCGGTCGTCAGCTCCGCCTCGGTGAACCGCTCGGGATCGTGGTCGCGCTCGGTGGAGCGCCCCAGCGAGGTGATGCGGACGCCGGCCGCCCGCAGCTCGCGGAAGCGCCGGTCGTCGACCATCCGCTGCAGCGTCGACTCGCGGCGCACCTCGTCGTGGATGCTCAGCACGGCGTGCCGCTGCCGGCCCTGGGCGTGCAAGCCGGCCACCACCGTCGAGTGCAGCACCCGGGCCCCGCCGCTGAAGAAGCCCTCGTAGAGGGAGAGGACTCCAAGAGCTCCACGCTCGACCGTCTGCTGGTTCATCCGGACCACCTCCTTGCCCCCAGCGTGAGCGCCGTTGGTGTGGGGCGGATGACCGTCGTGTGACATTCTCATGACGCGACGAGGCCGTTCCGATGGCCTCGGCTTGGCGCCCGCGCGGGACGCCGGCGGAGCGCAGGGCGGCTGTCGGGGGGTGGTGCGACCGTGGGACCCGTGGCCACCGAGCCGACCACCGAGCCGACGACGCCGACGTCCGTCGCGCTGCTCCGCGGGATCAACGTGGGCGGCCGCCACCTGGTCGCCATGACGGAGCTCGCCGCATCCTTCCGCGACGCGGGCCTCGGGCCGGCGCGGACGTTCCTCCAGAGCGGGAACGTGCTCCTGACGGCGCCACGGGCGAGCGGCCCGGAGCTCGAGGAGGCGATCGAGGCCCTGCTCGCCGAGCGGTTCGGGTTCCCGGTCCCGACCGTGGTCCGGTCGCGCGAGGAGCTGACCGCGACCGTCGCGGCCGCCCCGCCCGACCACGGCTCCGACGCGCTGCGCAGCGAGGTGTTCTTCCTCAAGCACCCGCTCACGGCGCGGGAGGTCCTGGAGCAGATGCCCGAGCTGCGGGAGGGCGTCGACGCCGTCGCCCCCGGTCCCGGCGCGGTCTACTTCTCGCGCGTCGCGGCGCAGGCGGGCCGCACCCGGATCGCCGCCCTCATGGGCCTGCCGGTGTTCCGGCGCATGACCGTACGGACCTGGCGGACCACGACCCGGCTCCTCGCATTGGCCGACGAGCCGCTCCCCGGGTAGGCGCGTCAGGCCGTGAGGAGGGCGCGGATGTCGCGCTCGGCCTGCGCGGGGGACGCCGTCCGGCAGCCGAGCGCCACCCAGCGGCGCACCAGCGCGGGCTCGGCCCGCAGCAGGCCCCAGCCGCGGCGCACCAGCGTGGGCAGCGGCTTGCGCGACTCGGCGACGTCGCGCAGGAGGCGAAACCAGAACGTCAGCAGGCGTGGCTGGGTGAGGCAGATCGCGTCGGCGAGGAAGCCCTCCGCCCGGCACGCCGCGACGAGCTCCGCGGCGAAGATGCCCTCCGCGACGACGATCGGGGCGCCGCCGGTCTCGAGCACCGTGCTGCCCGTGCGGCGCGAGGTGGGGATGTCGTAGACCGGCACGTCCGTCCGGCCGGTGGCCACGACGTCGCGCAGCGCGTCCAGCGCGGCGGCGTCGTCCCAGCTCGCGGGGTCGTCCCAGTCCACGATGCCATAGCGCATCGGCATGCCCGGGTGGTCGACGTCGCGGTAGAAGTCGTCGAGGTTCAGCACCGGCAGCCCGAGTCGCCGCGTGAGCGCCGTCTTGCCGGATCCCGACGGCCCGGTCAACAGCACGATCCGCCGGGCCGGCCGGCGCGCGCCGGCCGGGACGTCGAACAGGGCGTCGGAGGCGGGGGCCGCGGCGCCGGCCGGGAGCTCGCTGTCGGTCACGGGAGCCCATTCTGCGGCCTCCGCGCCGGGCTGACGACCGACCGGCGGGGCGGTCGCGAGCACGACGGTCCCGTGTGGCGACGGCCGCCGGCATTCGGGCGCGCCCGACCGGAGGAGGAGGTGCCCGCTCTCGGTCTTGCGAAAACGTTATCGACATCGTTATCTTTCACCGGTCGGACAACGCGGTTCGCCCGAGCCGTGGGAGCTCCGACCGGAGAGGAACAACGATGTCCCATTCCACCCCGATCAAGCGGGCGGTCGCCGTCGCGGCGGCGGCCGTCACCGCCCTCGCGCTCGGCGTCCCGGCGGCCCAGGCCACCCCTCCCGAGCCCACGCTGCGCTCCGAGGCGCCTCGTGATCTCGAGATCGGCAGCGCCGTGTGGGGCCAGCGCGACCTTCTCGACCACGACCGCAAGAACCCCACCGAGTTCCAGCGCATCCTCGGGGCCGAGTTCGGCTCGGTCACCCCCGAGAACGACATGAAGTGGGCCGAGATCCACCCGGAGCCCGACGTCTACGACTTCTCCGGCGCGGACGCCGTCATCGCCTTCGCGAAGGCCAACCGTCAGGAGGTCCGCGGGCACACCCTGCTCTGGCACAGCCAGAACCCGGACTGGGTGACCGAGGCCAGCAATACCTGGACGTGCGACGAGGCGCGCGACGTCCTCGAGGACCACGTCCGCACCGTCGTCGGCCGCTACGCCGGCGAGATCTACGAGTGGGACGTGGCCAACGAGATCTTCCAGGACGAGTGGGACGCCGGCGGTGTGCGCCTCCGCACCGAGGCCAACCCGTTCCTCAAGGCATGCTCGGCCGACCCGGTCGGCCTCATCGGCGACGTCTTCCGGTGGGCGCACGAGGCCGACCCCGAGGCGCTGCTGTTCCTCAACGACTACAACGCCGAGGGCATCAACGCCAAGACCGACGCCTACTACGAGCTGGCCCAGGAGCTGCTCGCCGACGGCGCACCGCTGCAAGGGTTCGGCGCGCAGGCGCACCTGAGCCTCCAGTACGGCTTCGACGACTCGATGCGGGCGAACTTCGAGCGGTTCGCGGCGCTCGGGCTGAAGGTGGCCGTCACCGAGGCCGACGTCCGCATGCCGCTCGGCGACGACGGCGAGCCCACCACCGAGCAGATCGCCCTCCAGGCGGACCGGTACGACCGGCTGCTCCAGGCGTGCCTCGACGTCGCCGCCTGCACCAGCTTCACGGTCTGGGGCTTCGACGACGGGCGCTCGTGGGTCCCGGGCGTCTTCCCCGAGGGCTACGCCACGATCATGACCGAGGGCTTCGAGAAGAAGCCGGCGTACTTCGCGCTGCTCGACGGCCTCACCGACGCCACCCCGGGCACGTCCCCGCGCACCCCGCCCGGGCTGAACCGGTAGCACCGACCCGCCGAGGCGACGACTGCGGCGTGCGGACCAGGCCGGGCCCGCACGCCGCAGTCATCACGGCCCGGGAGCAGGCGAGACGAGCAGCACGTGCAGGGTGCGGGGCCCGTGCACGCCCTCGACGCGGTCGAGCTCGATGTCCGACGTCGCGCTGGGGCCGGAGATCCAGGTGAGCGGCCGCTCGGGGTGGGCGCCGAGCAGGCGCACCGCCTCGGGGACCGTCGGCACCACCTGGTCGGCCCGCACGACGCACAGGTGCACGTCGGGCACCAGCGAGACGGCGCGACGACCCTGGTCGGGCTCGCCGTCGAGCACGATCGTCCCGGTCTCGGAGATCGCGACTCGCGCGGCGGTGACGACGGCGTCCGTGGCGTCCAGCTCGGCCGCGGCCAGTGGGTCCTCGCGCGAGTCGCGCACGACGTCCGTGCCCGCGGGCAGCGCCGCCAGCCACGCGTCGTCGAGCCCCGCCGGAGCCACGACCCGAACCGCCCGCGACCTGTCAGGCCCAGGAGCATGAATGCCTGCTCGTGGCTGCCCTGACTGCTCGGGGGCCGGAGAGCTGTCAGGTTCAGGACCGTCAGCACCTGCGTGGGGTCCGGACAGCTCGGCGAGGAGGGCGGCGATCGTGGCGGGCAGCGACGCGCCGGTGACCCGGTGCACGTGCGCCTTGTAGTCGACGAGCCGGTCGACGAGCTGCTCCAGCACCTCCGGCGACCCGGGCGCGTGCTCGCCCGAGGCGCGGTAGCCGCGCGGCACGACGACGGGCGCGGGCGCCGTCCCGACCTTGCCCGCCGCCGTCGTCCCCGCGCCGGCCTGCCCCAGCGCCGCGCGCACCCGGTTCAGCACGTCGTCGCGCGCGCTCATCGCTCGTCTCCTGGGGTCCCGGCGGGCGGGGTCTCGACAGGCTCGGCCGGCGGGTGCGGCGGCGTCTCGTGCTCGGCCGACCACCACTGCCGGAAGGTCTGCGCAGGCGGCGCGGGCAGGTCCCGCGACCGCGTCCACCCGGACGCCGGCGGCGGCGCGACGGAGATCGCGTGGTCCCGACCGCCGAGGCCGCGCCCGAGCGTGGCGGCGCGCCCGGCGAGCGCGAACCGGTCGCCGTCGGCCATCACCCACGCCGCCGCCTTCATGGCCGCCTTCCACGGGTCGACGGAGCGGGAGGACCGGTCGGCGTCGACCTCGCGGGCGCGCAGGTCGACGAGGATCGACGGGATGTCGATCTTCACCGGGCACACGTCGTAGCAGGCGCCGCACAGCGTGGAGGCGTAGGGGAGCGACGCGTTCGGGTCGCCGTGCCCGGAGACCCCGCCCGACGACGCCGTGAGCTGCGGCGTGAGGATCGCGCCGATCGGTCCGGGGTACACGGAGCCGTACGCGTGCCCGCCCACCCGCTCGTACACCGGGCACACGTTGAGGCACGCCGAGCAGCGGATGCAGTGCAGCGCGCTGCGCCCGACCTCGTCCGCGAGCACGTCGGTGCGGCCGTTGTCGAGCAGCACGAGGTGGAACTCCTGCGGGCCGTCGCCGGGCGTCACGCCCGTCCACAGCGACGTGTACGGGTTCATCCGCTCGCCCGTGGAGGACCGGGGGAGCAGCTGCAGGAAGACCTCGAGGTCGTCGAACGTCGGCACGAGCTTCTCGATGCCCATCACCGTCACGAGCGTCTCGGGCAGGGTGAGACACATCCGCCCGTTGCCCTCGGACTCGACGACGGCCAGCGTCCCGGTGTCGGCGACGGCGAAGTTCGCGCCGCTGACCGCGACCTTGGCCGACAAGAACTTGCGGCGCAGGTGCGCCCGGGCCGCCATCGCCAGCTCGCGCGGCACGTCGGACAGGTCGGGCGGCGCGTCGCCCATCCGCGCGAGGAAGATGTCGCGGATCTCGGTCCGGTTGCGGTGGATCGCGGGGACCAGGATGTGCGACGGCATGTCGTCGGCGAGCTGCACGATGAGCTCGGCCAGGTCCGTCTCGACGGCGGCGATGCCCTCGTCGGCCAGGGCCTCGTTCAGCCCGATCTCCTGGGTGGCCATCGACTTGACCTTGACCACCTCGTCGGCGCCCTTCGCCTTCGCGATGTCGGCCACGATGCGGTTGGCCTCGCCCGCGTCGCGGGCCCAGTGCACGACGCCGCCGCGCGCGGTGACGTTCTCCTCGAGCCGGACGAGCAGCTCGGGCAGGCTCGCCATGACCTGCTCCTTGACGGCGGACCCGGCGTCGCGCAGCGCCTCCCAGTCCGGCACCTCGCCGACGACGGCCGCCCGCTTGGCGCGGATCACCTGCGTGGCGTGGCCGAGGTTGCGGCGGAGCTGGTCGTTCTTCAGGGTCTGGCGCGCGGCGGCAGGGAAGGCGTCGCCCCAGCGCAGCGGCTCCTGGGGGTGGGGGACCGGGCCGAACGGGTCGTCGGCGCCTCCGGCGACCGTGCCGGTGCCGCCGCCGGTCCCGGTCGCCGTCGCGCCGGAGCGGCGGCGGGTCGGCAGGCCGAGGAACGTGCTCATCGGGCGGCCCCCGTCGTCGTGCGGTCGTGGGAGCGGTCGTCGGCGCGGTCGTCGGTCCGGCCGGAGGCGCGGGACGGCCGCGTGAACGTCGTGGAGGGCAGGGGCGTGGGCTCGTCGCGGGTGGACGCGAGGACCTCCGCGAGGTGCAGGGCCCGCACCCCGGCGTCCTGCCGGGAGAGGCCGCCGCCGATGTGCATGAGGCACGACATGTCGCCGGCCGTGAGCACCTCGGCCTCCGTGGCCCGGACGTTCGCCGTCTTGTCGGCGAGCATCGCCGCGGAGGTGTCGGCGTTCTTCAGCGCGAAGGTGCCGCCGAACCCGCAGCAGGACTCCGCCCCCGGCAGCTCCACCAGGTCGATGTCCTCGACCGCGCGCAGCAGCCGCAGCGGCTTGTCGCCGACGTGCAGCATCCGCAGGGAGTGGCACGTCGGGTGATAGGTGACGCGGTGCGGGAACCAGGCGCCGACGTCGGTGAGGCCCAGCACGTCGACGAGCAGCTCGCTCAGCTCGTACGTCTTCGCGGACACGGCCTCGGCGGTCGCGGCCAGGTCGTCGAGGCCGGCCCGGCGGCAGACCATCGCCTGCTGGTGGCGCACCGAGCCGGTGCACGACCCGGACGGCATGACGACGGCGTCCCACTCGCCGTCGGCCACGGGGGCGAAGGTCTCCACGTGGTTGCGGATCACGGGCACCGCCTCGCGGAAGTAGCCGGTGTTCACGTGCATCTGCCCGCAGCAGGCCTGGCCGGCGGGGAAGACGACCTCGTGGCCGAGCCGCTCGAGCAGCCGGGTCGTGGCGCGCGGCGCGCCCGGGAACAGGGTGTCGGCGAGACACGTGGCGGCGAGGGCGATGCGCATGCGACTCCTTCGTCCGGGGAGCTGAGCGGCTCCGCCCAGCATGACCGGGGCCGATCCGGGCCGCCACGGCTGGCGTCCGGGCGGTGTGGTCGGACCACGGTCGGCCACTGTACACGCATGGTCAGGCCACATCGCCCCCGGCGGCTACGCTGGGGGCGTGCGCACCCACGAACGCGTCCTGGCCCACCTCGAGGACGGCATCGCCGCCGGCCGCTGGGGCCTGGGCGAACGGCTCCCCGCGGAGCGCCAGCTCGCCGAGGACCTCGGGGTGTCCCGCCCGTCGGTGCGCGAGGCCATGCGGATCCTCGAGGCGCTCGGAATCGTGCGCAGCGGGGTGGGGTCCGGACCGGAGGCCGGCGCGATCGTCGTCGACCGCCCGGCGGCAGGCCTCGGCGCCGCCGTGCGCCTGCACGTCGCGACCGGCACGCTCCCGGTGCGCGACGTCGTCGCCACCCGCGTGCTCCTGGAGTCGTGGGCCGTGGCACAGGCGGCAGAGCGGGTGCGGGCGCGCGCCCCCGGCGCCGCGGACCGGGTCGGCGAGGCGCGCCGCCTGCTCGGCGAGATGGAGGCCGACGACGTGACCTCGGAGCGGTTCCTCGAGCTCGACCAGGCGTTCCACCTCGAGCTCGTACGGCTCGCGGGGAACGTGCTCGTCGAGGCCGTGATGACCGGGCTGCGGGGCGCCGTCGGCGGCTACGTCGCGTCGGGGATCGAGCGGCTGCCCTCGTGGCCGCGCACCGCGGCGCGGCTGCGCACCGAGCACCGGGGGGTGCTCGACGCCGTCGCCGCCGGCGACGGCGACGCCGCGGCGAGCGCCGTGCGCGCGCACATCGAGGGCTTCTCCCGCGAGGCGGGGGTCTCGACCACCCGCGGGCACTGAGTCCTCTTGCCCTTCGTGGCCCCTGTGGACGGCCCGCGGCCGGGTGTCGGCGCCGCGCGCTAGCGTCCTGCCCCTGGTCGTGGCCGATCGAGGGGAGGCGTGGCATGGACCTGGACGCCGTGGCGAGGCTCGCGCGCGGGCTGATGGACGATCACGGCCTGGGCGCGTGGACGTTCCGGTTCGACCGGGCACGGCGGCGGGCGGGGCTGTGCCGGTACGACCGGCGCGAGATCAGCCTGTCGGCGCCGCTGATGGCGCTCTACGACGAGGCGGACGTGCGGGAGGTCGTGCTGCACGAGATCGCGCACGGGCTGGTGGGGGCCCGGCACGGGCACGACGAGGCCTGGCGGGCGACGGCGCGGATCCTCGGTGCCAGCGGGCGCCGGGTCGTGCGCGAGGAGAGCCCCCAGGTCGAGGGCGACTGGGTCGGGCGCTGCCCGGTCGGCCACACCGTGACGCGGTTCCGGCGGCCGCAGCGGCCGCAGGGCTGCGCGCGCTGCTCGCCGTTGTTCGACCGCCGGTTCGTGCTGACGTGGACGTTCAAGGGCCAGTCCGTCCCCGAGCTCGGCGGCCCGGAAGAGGGCGTGCCCGACGGCGTGGGGGGTCGGGGCGAGGGCGGCCGGGCCGGGACCCCCGGCCGGGCATTGGTCGACCCGGCCTCGGCGCGGCCGGGCGAACGGCTTCGGGTCACCGCGCCGGGCCGCTACGAGGGCGTGGTCGGAAAGCTGGTCAAGCGCGGGCGCACGCGGTTCCACCTGCGGGTCGGGGGTTCCGTGCTCACCGTGCCCTTCGGCCTCGTCGAGCGCCCGTGACCACGGTCCGGCACGGGCGCGCGAGCCGGGTCCCCGGGGCGTTCCGGACCGTCGTCCCGGCCCGTGCGGGTCGATGGGATGATCGCTGTCATGAGTGAGTCCTCCGCCCCCGCCGCCCTGACGCTGCCGACAGGTGCTGCCGGCTCCCGGATCGTCGGGCTGGGGCATCACCAGCCCGAGAAGGTCATGACCAACGACGACATCGCGCGGCTCGTCGAGACCAATGACGAGTGGATCCGTTCGCGCACGGGCATCGTCACCCGGCACGTCGCGGCCGACGACGTCACGGTCGCGGACATGGCGACGGCGGCCGCACGGCACGCCCTCGACGACGCCGGGGTCGCGGGCACGGACGTCGACCTCGTGGTGGTCGCGACGGCGACGGCGGTCGACCGGTCGCCGAACACCGCCGGCCGCGTGGCCTACGCGCTGCGCACGGGGTTCCAGCCCGGCGCGAGCACGCCGGAGGGCGAGGACGAGCCCGACCTGCGCAACGTCGTCGGCCCCGCCGTCATCGACCTCAACACCGCGTGCTCGGGGTTCGCGTATGCCATGGGCGTGGCCGACCAGGCGATCCGCGCCGGCTCGGCACGCACCGCCGTCGTGATCGGGGCGGAGAAGCTCACCGCCGTGACCGACTGGACGGACCGCAGCACCTGCATCCTCACCGCCGACGGCGCCGGGGCGGTGGTGCTCCAGGCCGCCGACGCCCCCGCCGTCGGGCCCGTGGTGTGGGGCTCGGAGCCGGAGCTGACGCCCGCCGTCCGCATCGAGGCGCCCCTCGACAAGTTCGCGCAGGACGGGCGCGCCGTCTTCAAGTGGGCGATCACGCGCGCCGCCGACCGCGCCCGCCGCGTGGTCGACGCCGCCGGGCTGACGCTCGACGACATCGGCGTGCTCGTCGCGCACCAGGCCAACCTGCGCATCATCGAGCCGCTCGCCAAGGGCCTGGGGCTGGAGGACCGCGTGGTCGTCACCGACATCACCGAGTCCGGGAACACGTCAGCCGCGTCCATCCCGCTGGGCCTGTCGAAGTGGTGGCACGACGGCAGGATCCCCGCCGGGACGCCGGCGCTGCTCTTCGGCTTCGGCGGCGGGTTCACCTGGGCCGGGCAGGTCGTCCTCACCCCGTCGCGGTAGTCCGGTCGCCGCCGAGGTGCGGGGCTGGACCAGGACCTTCTCAGACGTCGAACCACCTCGGCGAACGCCGAGCTCCGTCGAGAGGCGGGCCTCGGGGTAGGCTGTGGGAAACCGCTTCCCCGACGTTGCCGTCGAGCGACACGCAAGGAGATCGACGATGCCCTCCACCGCCTCCGGCGCGCCCGGCCGCACCCGTACGCGCTACCTCGTCGCCGGCGCCGGCCACCGCGCCGGCATGTACGTGGACGCGCTCGTCACCGACCACGCCGACGACGGCGAGATCGTCGCGTGGGTCGAGCCCAACCCGGTGCGCGCCGCCGTGCACGAGGCGAAGGTGGCGGCCGCCGTCGGCGGCGAGCGCCCGGTCTACCACCCGGAGCACCTCGAGAAGGCGATCGACCAGCAGCGGGTGGACCGCGTCATCGTCACGTCCGTGGACAACACGCACGCCGACCTCGTCTCCCGCTCCCTGCGTGCCGGCGTCGACGTCGTCGTCGAGAAGCCGATCGCCGCCACCGAGGCGGAGGCGCGGCAGATCGCCGACGCCGTCGCCGAGACCGGCCGCGACGTCACGATGACGTTCAACTACCGCTACTCGCCGCGGAACTCGGCCCTGCGCGAGGTCGTCGCCTCCGGCGAGATCGGGCGGGTGCTGTCGGTGCACTTCGACTGGGCCCTCGACACCGTGCACGGCGCCGACTACTTCCGCCGCTGGCACCGCGAGAAGACCAACAACGGCGGCCTGCTCGTGCACAAGTCCAGCCACCACTTCGACCTGGTCAACTGGTGGATCGGCGCCGCACCGCAGCGCGTGTTCGCCAGCGGCGGCCGCCGCTTCTACGGCGACGACGCCGGGCACGCGGGCGGCTACGTGCCGACGGCGGGGGAGCGTGCCCTCACCGACCAGGGCGTCGACCCCTGGAGCATCGACGTCGACGCCGACCCGTACCTGTCCGAGCTCTACGGCCCGGAGGCGCGAGCGGTGGACGGCTACGCCCGCGACCGCAGCGTCTTCGACCCGGGCATCACCACGGAGGACACGCTCGGCCTCGTCGTCGAGTACGCCGGCGGCCCGGTGCTCACGTACTCGCTGGTGGCCAGCGCGCCGTGGGAGGGCTACCGCGTCGTCGTCAACGGCACGCGCGGGCGGGCCGAGCTGGAGGTCACCGAGCGCGGCTCCGTCGTCTTCGGCGCCGGCGGCAAGGCGGTGCTCGACCCCAGCTTCACCGAGGCGTTCGGCGAGGACGAGGTGCGCCCGAACGGCGAGCGGCTCGTCGTGCAGAAGCACTGGGAGCGGGCCGAGGAGCGTCCCATCACGGCCGTCGGTCCCGGCGGCCACGGCGGCGGCGACGCCCTGCTGCTCGCCGACGTCTTCCGCGGCCGCGCCGAGGCCGACCCGCTCGGTCGCGCGGCCGGCTTCCGCGACGGGCTGCTCGCGTCGGGCATCGGGTACGCCGGCAACAGGTCGCTGGCCACCGGCGACCCGGTGCGCCTCGCCGACCTGGGCCTCGGCATCGACCTCTGAGCCCCTCCCCGCGAGATCGAGGTACCCGCTGCGAGATCGACCTACCGCAGGTCGATCTCGCGCCGGGTACCTCGATCTCGCGGTTCGTCAGCGGGGGAGGGCCGAGCGGAGCACCCCAGCGCCGGCCCCGGCGTCGACGACGGCGGGCACGGCCCAGGTGGGCAACAGGCGGTAGCGGTAGTGGTCGGAAGGCGACCAGCGGGCCTCGTCCGCGAGCGGCGTGGTCGCCGTGGCGTTGAAGGCGCCGACGACGTCGACCCGGCGGCCGTTCACCAGCGTGCCCGTCTCGCTGAGCATCGCGCCGCCGTAGGCACCCACCACGCGCGCGGGGTCGACGCCGCGCGCGAGGCGCACCGCGTTGTTCTCCACGACCAGGCTCGACTCCTTGCCCGCGCCCCAGAGGTACTGGAACCCCGCGTCGGTCGTCTGCTCGTAGGAGTTGTCGTAGACGTGCACGTCGCCGAACCGCACGCGCGGCGCCCGCTGGCCGATGTCCTGCCAGTGGTTGTGGTGGATCGTCACGCGGTGCTGCCCCCGGTCCTGCGTCCGCGAGTCGGACGAGCCGATGATCATCGTCTTGTCGTGCGCCTCGAAGCGGTTCCACGACACGGTGACGAGGTCGCCGCCGTGGGTGACGTCGAGCAGGCCGTCGTGCACCTCGAACGTGTTCCCGAAGACGGTGGGCAGCGACGACGCCGGGTGGTCGCCGTCGTCGAAGGTGTTGTGGTCGATCCACACCCTCGTCGAGGTCCACACGGACAGGTTGTCGTAGGCGGAGTTCCAGGCGCCGTCGTCCCCGTCGGTCGGGTCCCACTGCGGGAAGCAGTCGTACCCGTCGGAGAGGGTCAGGTTGCGCACGATCACGTTGTGCGAGTCGCGGATCCGCAGGTTCGCGCCCACGACCCGGGCGTCGTCGCCCACGCCGACGATGGTCACGTTCGAGCCGACGTGCACCTGGGTCTGCGCGGCCTGGGCGGTGGCCGCCGCGGCGCGCGCGTCCTCGAGCGGTCCGGACGGCTCCTCGGTCCCCCACACCGCGGGGTCGTACGCCGCGACGTAGTCGTCCATGGAGAACGGCCGGCCCGTTCCCTCGACGGTCACCTGGTCGGCGAAGTCCTGGCACTCCAGCGCCTCGCCGTCGGTGCCGGCGAACGCGTCGAGGGTGCCGCGCACGTAGACGATGCGCGGGACGTCGTTGCCGCGCCCGTCGTCCGAGTCGGCGCCGGGCCTGCCGCCGAGGGCGTCGCGCAGCTCGGCCCAGGTGTCGACGACGTGCACCTGGTCGGCGGCGGCCCCGGCCCCGCCGGTGACGGGCCCGGCCTGTCGCACCACGCCCTCCGGCGCGGTGGTCGTGGCGACGGACGCCCACCCGTCGGCCCCCGGGTCGACGACCTGCCGTCCCAGGTCGGTGCGCGTCGGGCGGTCGTGGCCGTGCTGGTGCCCGTGGGCCGCGGCGTGCGCGGCCCCGGCGGTGACGAGCAGGGCGGCGACCGCCACCCCGGCCGCGGTGCGTGATCCGTGTCGTGCGGCGTGTCGTGCTCCATGGCGCATGGTGCGAAACCCCTTCGTTCCGGCGTTGCGACGACGGCCGACGGCGGTGTCGGCCGAGGAGTGGGGGCCGGCTCAGCCGGCCCAGGGCGCCCCGAGCTCGGCGAACGTGCGCTGCGTGCGGGCGACGTCGGCGCACCAGCGGGCGACGTCGCGCACGACCGGGCGGCGCTCGTCGCCCTCGCCCGCCCACTCGACGTGCTCGGGGGCGATCGGGCGCGGGTCGGCGCCGGTGCGCACGGCCTCGAGCACCCGCATGAACGCCCCGGTGTCGCGGACGTCGCACAGCAGGGACCGGCTGTCGTCGGCGCGGGCGGCGAGCAGGTCGTCCAGCAGCGACGTGCGCCCGTACGTCTTGTCCATCTGGGCGGCGTCGGTGCGCAGCAGCAGCCGGTCGTGCCCGTACTCGTAGGCGAGCTCGCCACGGGTGCCGTGCACCACGACGCGCGCCGGGGTGTGCTCGGGCGCGCACAGCGTCAGGCCGAACCCGTAGCGGTGGCCGGCGGTGTCCTGCACGCGCACCGCGGAGGTGTCGTCGGCCTCGATCGGGTTCGCGCGATACAGGTCGGTGTCGACCCACGCGACGTCCGCCGCCGTGGTGGCCCCGCCGAGGCGCAGCGCCGTCGCGACGGCGTGCGCGAGGGGGTTGGTCACGACGCCGTCGACGACGTCGCGGCCGTCCATCCGGCGCCTTCCCGCCCAGGGCGCGCGCGCCCAGTAGGCGGCCGTGCGCACCCAGGTGCCGACGGCGCCGAGCGCGACCACGTCGCCGATCTCCCCGCGTGCCAGCAGGTCGGCGGCCGCGGCGACGGCGTGCGACCCGAAGGTCTGGAAGCCCACCTGGCAGCGCCGGCCGGTGCGCTCGGCCACGGCGACGAGCTCGGTGTGCTCGGCGAGGGACGCCGTCGTCGGCTTCTCCAGCAGCACGTCGAGGCCGGCCTCCATCGCCGCCCGCGCCAGGGGCAGGTGGGTGGGGATCGGCGTGCTCAGCACCACGACGTCCACCGGGGTGGCCGACGAGGACAGCAGGTCGCCGAGCGTGGGGAACCAGGGCGCGCCGGTGCCGTGCGCGTCGTGCCCGGCGGCCGGCTCGCGGGGGTCGACGACGGCCGCGAGCCGCGCGCTCCCCGCACGCTGCAGCTCCAGCACGCGGCGCACGTGCGACGCGCCGTGGCCGTGCAGCCCGACGACGGCGATCCGGGCGGCCGTCCCGTTGCCGGGCCGGGCGGGGCGCGGGCCGGGGAGGGTGTCGCTGGGCGGGGGCGTCATCGTCGTCCTCTCGGTGGGTGCGTCGGCACGGGGGAGGGCCGTCAGCGCAGGCCGGTGGCGAGCGCGGCGGCCTCGTCGAGGTCGAGGGCGCGGTCCACCAGGGCGGCCACGATCCCGGTCTCGACGGTGCCGCCCGCCGGGACCCGCAGCGGCGTGTCCCACGCGAGCGACGGACCGGCGCCCGGGTACTCGGCGGCGCGCAGGAACCAGTGCCGCGCGGGCGAGGTCTGCGCGAGCAGCAGCGTCGTCGTGCGGTCCTCGTCGTACGGGTCGTGATGCCGCTGGACGAAGGCGACCCACGGCGACGTGCTGCCGTGCGCGAGCTCTTCCCCCTCGCCGGCGGCGGAGAGCACCCGCGTGTCCTGGGCGACGGGGGCGCGCCAGAAGATCCCGCCGTACCCGGCGCCGGGACGACCGTTCGTCGCGGGGGAGCGGATCTCGAGCGGGCCGTGCGACGCGTGCAGGGTGGAGCGCCACTCGAGCGCCCAGCCGTCGTCCCCCAGGAGCCGCGCGCCGAGCCGGCGCCGCTCCTCGAGCTGCGGCCGGCCGTGCTCGTCGCTCCAGAGCACGGTGTCCAGGAGCAGGTGGGGCTCGGCCGGGTCGACGCCGGCCCCCGTGCTGACCTGGCGCCCGTGGTTGGGCAGCAGGGTGGGTCCGACGTCGGCGACGAACGTGCGCCCGCCCCAGTGGCTGGTGCCGTTGACGTCGGGCACCGCGACGCCGACGCCGTAGTGGTGCCGGTGGTCGACCGGCTCGGCGTCCGTCAGGGGCACTCCGGCGAGCGTGTGCACCGGGTGCAGGTACGGGCGCGGCGAGTGGATCGCGGGCAGCCGGTCACCGCCGGAGTACCTGGCCAGCGGGACCCGGTCGCGCGAGTGCCGGAGCACGATCTCCCGCGGCTCGACCGACCAGGCGGGGCCCGGCGCGGCGTCGTCGTCGGCCGCCTCGGCCGGGGGCGAGGGCTCGACGACGGCGGCCCGGGCGACCGTGCGCGGGACGATCCCGGTGCTCGACCGGGCCTCGAGCCTCGCGGTGAAACGGGTGACGCTGGCCGGGTGGGCGTCGTCGTCGATGACGGCGTGCAGCTCGCGCCACGCCTGCCGGCCCAGCTCCGCCTGGGGGACCGCGACCGTCGTGAGGGCCGGCGTGGCGTAGCGGGCGAGGTCGATGTCGTCGAAGCCGGCGACGGAGATGTCGCCGGGGACCGCGACCCCCGCCTCGTTCAGCGCGGCCAGCAGGCCGAACGCCACGAGGTCGTTGAACGCGACGACGGCGGTGGCGCGGCTCGCGAGCACCTCGCGCGCAGCCGCGTGCCCGGAGGCGAGGTCCGCGCCGACGGCGATCTCCACGACCTCGAGGTCCGCGAGGCGCTCGCGCGCGGTCGCGAGCCCGGTGCGGCGCGCGGCGTCGGTGGCGGCGGCGCGCGGTCCCGCGAGGTACGCGAGCCGGCGGTGGCCGAGCCCGACCAGGTGCTCGACGACGCGCACCGTGGCGTCGGCGTAGTCGACGACCAGGCTCGGCGTGCCGCGATGGTCCACCTCGCGGTTGATCACGACGGAGGGCGTGACGTCGGGCAGGAGCGCGTCGAGCGCGGCACCCGGCATGCGCGGCGAAACCAGGATGAGGGCGTCGCACCGCATGCGCGCCTCGCGGGCGATCGCGGCCTCCTCGGACGGGTCCTCGGCGGCGTCGGCGACGAGCACCCGGTAGCCGTCGCCGGCGGCCGCCGCCGTGACGCCGCGCAGGATCTGCTGGAAGACCGGGTTGCCGAGGTCGGGCACGACGAGGGCGACCGTCGTGGTGCGCCCCAGGGACAGGCTCCGGGCGACGGTGCTCGGCCGGTAGTTCAGCTCGATCGCCGCCTCCTGCACGCGGGCCGCGATGGTCGGGTCGACCGTGCTGCGTCCGTTCATCACGCGGGAGACGGTGGCGCGGGACACTCCCGCGGCCGTGGCGACGTCGGCGATGGTGACCGCCGGCCGCCGGAGGTTCACGTCGGTCATCTGCGCCTCCTCAGGGCTCACTCGCTGACCGTACACCATGGGAAACCGGTTGCTCGTGTGGTACGTTCCCGTGAAGCAACCGGTTTCCGGGCAGCTCGCCCGGGACCGTCGATCGAAGGAGATCCGGAGGCCGGCGATGACGCCCACCAGCACGCAGCTCACCGAGGAGCTGCCATGGCGGTGATCCAGGAGGTCGCGCGCACCCGCGGCGCGAGCAAGGAACGACGCAAGGGCGACGGGAAGGCCGCGGCGGTCTTCCTCGCGCCGTGGTTCGTGGGGCTCGTGCTGATCACGGCGTTCCCGCTGGTGACGTCGCTGTACCTGTCGTTCACCGACTACAGCCTGCTGCGGGCCCCGTCGTGGATCGGCATCGAGAACTACACGGCGATGTTCTCCGACCCGCGGTTCTTCCAGGCACTCAAGGTCACGTTCACGTACGTGCTCGTGTCCGTCCCGCTGCAGCTCGCGGCCGCGCTCGCGCTGGCGCTCGTCCTGGACAAGGGGATCCGGGGGCTGGCCTTCTACCGCTCGATCTACTACCTGCCGTCGCTGCTCGGGGCGAGCGTCGCCATCGCCATCCTCTGGCGGCAGGTCTTCGGCGCGGACGGCCTGGTCAACCAGGTGCTCGGCTTCTTCGGGATCGAGGGGCAGGGCTGGGTCTCGCACCCGGACTACGCGCTCGGCACGCTGATCGTCCTCAACGTCTGGACCTTCGGCGCCCCCATGGTCATCTTCCTGGCGGGGCTGCGGCAGATCCCGACGATGTACTACGAGGCCGCGTCGATCGACGGCGCCGGCAGGGTGCGGCAGTTCCGCAACATCACCGTGCCGCTGCTGACGCCGATCATCTTCTTCAACCTCGTGCTGCAGCTCATCGGCGCGTTCCAGACGTTCACGCAGGCGTTCATCGTCTCGGGCGGCACGGGCGGTCCCGTCGACTCGACGCTCTTCTACACGCTCTATCTCTACGAGAAGGGCTTCGGCTCGTTCCAGATGGGGTACGCCTCGGCCATGGCCTGGTTCCTGCTCCTCATCGTCGCGGGCATGACCGCCGTCAACTTCGTCGCCTCCAAGTACTGGGTCTTCTACGATGACTGACACCCCCGTGCGCCCCGACGCACCTGCCGACGCCGCTAGGGCCGAGTCCGGCCCGAGCCGCACGCCCGCGAGCCTCAGCGAGGTCGCGGCGTCCTACCCCGACCGCCCGCCGCGCCGCCGTCCCGTGGGGCCGCGCGTGCGCCGCCTGCTCAAGCACGTGGGGCTGGTGGCCTTCGGCCTCGTCATGCTCTACCCGCTGCTGTGGATGCTGGCGAGCTCGTTCAAGCCGACCGCGCTGATCTTCCGCGAGCCCGGCCTCATCCCGACCGAGTGGGACTTCAGCAACTACACCGAGGGCTGGAACGCCCTGCTCGACCCGTTCTCCCACTACCTGCTGAACTCGGCGATCGTCGTGCTCGGCTCGGTGCTGGGCAACCTCGTGTCGTGCTCGATGGCGGCCTACGCGTTCGCCCGGCTGAAGTTCCGCGGCCGCAACCTGTGGTTCGCGGTCATGCTCATGTCGATCATGCTGCCGATCCACGTGATCATCGTGCCGCAGTACATCCTGTTCTCGTCGCTGTCGTGGATCAACACGTTCCTGCCGCTCATCGTGCCGAAGCTGCTGGCCACGGACGCGTTCTTCATCTTCCTCATGGTCCAGTTCTTCCGCGGCATCCCGAAGGAGCTGGACGAGGCGGCCCGCCTCGACGGGTGCGGGCACGGCCGGATCTTCCTGCGGATCATGCTGCCGCTCTCGCTCCCGGCGCTCGCCACCACGGCGATCTTCACGTTCATCTGGACCTGGAACGACTTCTTCAGCCAGCTGATCTTCCTCACCAAGCCCGACATGTACACCGTGCCGATCGCCCTGCGCACCTTCGTGGACGCCACGAGCAACAGCTCGTGGGGCCCGCTTTTCGCGATGTCGATCGTCTCCCTGATCCCGGTGTTCCTCGTGTTCCTGTTCGGCCAGAAGTACCTCGTGAAGGGGATCGCCACGACCGGTATCAAGTAGCACCACCGCGCCCCGACGGCGGGGCCGGAGCAGATGACAACGACGACGTCTCACCCGTGCACACCGAAGGAGAATCATGCGAGTCACAGCCACCCGGCGGACCCGACGCCACGGCGTCGCGCTCGTCGCACTCACCGCGGCCGGGGCCCTCGCCCTGACGGCCTGCTCCGGCGACTCCGGGGCCATGCCGTCCGACGAGGGCGGCGGGGACGACGGGAACGTCGAGATCCGCTTCGCCTGGTGGGGGTCGGACGACCGCCACCAGACCACCCAGGAGATCATCGACCTCTTCGAGGACAAGAACCCGGGGATCACCGTCACCCCGGACTTCACGGACTGGGACGGCTACTGGGACAAGCTCGCGACGGCCACGGCCGCCGGGGACACGCCCGACGTCATGACCCAGGAGGAGCGGTACCTCTCGGAGTACGCCAGCCAGGGCATCATCGCCGACCTGGCCGAGCTCGGGGTGGACACCGCCGACATCCCGGAGGAGACCCTCGCCACGGGCACCATCGACGACGCGCTCTACGGCGTCGCCACCGGCGTCAACGCCTACGCCCTCGTCGCCGACCCGCAGATCTTCGCCGACGCCGGCGTCGAGATGCCCGACGACACCACCTGGACGTGGGAGGACTACGTCGAGATCGCCGGCCAGGTCGCCGAGGGCGCGGGCGACGGCGTCTGGGGCGCGCAGGACTACGGCTTCAACGAGGCGGGCCTGGCCGTGCTGGCGCGGCAGAAGGGCGAGACCCTCTACACCGAGGACGGCGGGCTGGGGGTGTCGAAGGAGACCGTCGCGGAGTTCTTCCAGGTCTCCCTCGATCTCATGGCCAATGGCGGCCAGCCGGACGCGTCGCGCTCGGTCGAGTACCAGAACGCCGGCCCGGAGGGCTCGCTGCTCGGCACCAACTCCGGCGCCATGGGCGTGTGGTGGTCCAACCAGCTGGGCGCATTGTCCGACGCCTCCGGCCACGAGCTCGAGCTGCTGCGCCTGCCGGGGGAGTCCCAGTTCGAGCGCACGGGCATGTACTTCAAGCCCGCGATGTACTACTCGATCTCGGCGACCACGGAGCACCCGGAGGAGTCGGCGAAGTTCGTCGACTTCCTGCTCAACGACCCCGAGGTGGCGGCGCTCCAGCTCACCGACCGCGGGCTGCCGTCCAACACGACGGTGCGCGAGTCGGTGCTGGGCGACCTCACCGCTGCCGACCAGAAGGTGGCCGACTTCATGGCCGACCTCGAGGACGAGGTCGTCGACAACCCGCCCGTCCCGCCGCAGGGGTCGAGCGACATGCAGGACATCATGATCCGCATCAACACCCAGGTGCTCTTCGAGGAGATCACGCCTGAGGAGGCCGCGGACCTGTTCCTCAAGGACGTCGGCGCCGCCATCTCCGGCTGACACGACTCAGCCGCCGCGCGCCGCCCCGCCGACCGACGGGGCGGCGCGCTGCCGTCCAGAGGCTTCATGCCGTGTCCGATTCCCGCCAGCGCCGGGGCGTCGTGCGGTGCTGGGATGAGCGTGCGACCTCGCACCGGGGCGCGCTTCGCTCCCCGAGAGGACACCCCATGAAGATCGCACTCGTCACCGGAGCCAACCGCGGGATCGGGCTCGCCACCGCACGTCGGCTGGCCCGCGACGGCGCGCACGTCGTCGTCGCGTCCCGGGACGCCGCGGCCGGCCGCGAGGCCGCTGCCGCGCTGGTCGACGAAGGCCTCTCCGCGAGCAGCGTCGCGATGGACGTCACCGATCCGCGCCAGGTCCGTGCGGCGGCGACCCTGGTCGCCGAGCAGCATGGGCACCTCGACGTGTTGGTCAACAACGCCGGGGTGCTGCCGGAGGCGTCGGCGGACCCCGCCGAGGCGGTGGACGTCGAGCTGTTCCGCACGACGTTCGACACCAACGTCCTCGGCCCGGTGGGCGTCACCGAGGCGTTCCTGCCGCTGCTGCGCCGGAGCCCGGCCGGGCGGATCGTCAACGTCACCACGCGGATGGGGTCGCTGGCCGACCAGCTCGACCCGGCCTCGCCGTACTACGCGATGGTGCTGCCCGCCTACCAGTCGTCCAAGGCGGCGCTCAACTCGGTCACGGTCGCGCTGTCGAAGGCCCTCGCCGACACCCCGATCAAGGTCACGTCGGTGTGCCCGGGATTCGTGCAGACGGACCTGACGCCGGCCAACCGAGACCAGGCGCCGCTCACGCCGCAGGACGCGGCCGAGGTGATCCACCGCGCGGCGACGCTGCCCGACTCGGCTCCGTCGGGGACCTTCGTCGACGCCGCGGGCACCGTGCCCTGGTGATCGCGACGCCCTGGTGATCGCGACGACGGGCCCGCCCGGGAGGCTCAGGCGGGGCGGATCGTCACCGTCGTCGCCCCCGCGTCGATCGTGAAGGTCAGGACGCGGGTGGCGGGATCCCACGCGACGACGCGCCCGCCGTCGACGGCGCCGCCGTCGGGGAAGGCTTTCGCCGGGAGGTACGCCTCGCTGGCTGCCCCGGCCCCGACCCCGGCGCCGTCGTCATCGGCGCCGGGGCGGCCCGTGCCGAGCCGGATCACCAGCTCGTCGTCGGCGACCTGCCAGCTGCGCAGGTCGCCGGCGACGGCTCGCGGGTAGGGCCGGTCGACGACTCCGAGCAGGTTGCGGGGCCGCCCGTCCGACTCGTACGGGCCCCAGGGGCCGGGGTCGCTCGACCAGTACACGACGCCCATGCCCGCGGCGTCGGCCGTCCGGTAGACGAGGTCCACGTACTCCAGCGCCCCGGGCTTCGTGGTGTCGAGCCCGAACTCGCCGAGGATCACCGGCACGTCGCCGAGCGCCCGGGCGGTGCGGGCGGTGTTCGCCGCCCACGCGTCCACGGTGCCCTCGACGAGCCCCCGGCTGGTGCCGCTGAAGCCCTCGCCGAGGTCCATCGGCAGCGGGTACAGGTGCGGGCAGAACGCGATGCGCGGCTCGCCGTCGCGCGGGTCGTCGACCGGGCGCAGCCCGCTGGGCAGGCCCCAGTTGAAGCCCATGGCCTGCGGCTCCAGGCAGGCCCACGTGTCGGGGTCGACCTCCCGGATCGCGTCCACGGTGCGCCGGTACAGCTCCGTGAGCGGGCCGGCCTCGAACGCGGGGCCCTGCACGGTGCCGCCGTACGGCTCGTTCATGAGGTCGTACGCGACGACCGCCTCGGAGCCCGCGAACCGCTGCGCGACCGCGCGCCACGCCCCGGCGTAGTGCTCCATGAGCTCGGGATGCTCGCCCGTGGTGTTCCAGAAGTGGTCGAACGCGCGGATGACGCCCGGCTCGAGGTAGTACAGCTCCCACATGTCGTGGTCGCGCACCGGGAGGCCGTCGAGGTACGTCGCCCACGCGGGCGCCCCGTTCCCCGCGTCTCCCGACGGCGTGATGGCGCCGCTCCACAGGTCCTGGTGCATGTCGAGCATCACGTGGTACCCGCGCTCGGCGTACCAGTCGACGCGCTCGGCGACGTCGTCGAGGTAGGCCTGGTCGTAGGTCCCCGGGCTCGGCTCGACCTTGCGCCAGGAGATGAGGAACCGCACGAAGCCCGTGCCCGTGTCGGCGTGCTCGCGGTCCAGGTCCGCCTCGCTGAAGTCGGGCATGCCGTCGGGTGCCGACTTCGAGCTGGACGCCGTGTTGAAGCCGCCCGCGACCAGCGCCCGGCCGTCGTCGTCCCGGACGAACGCGCCGGTCGCGGCGGGGGCCGGTTCGCGGAGCGCGGCGGCGACCCCGCCTCCGACGACGAGCGCCGCAAGACCTGCGGCTATGGCGACGCGCGCTGGGAACACCGGACGTCCTCTCTGACGGTTGCCGCGGAGGCTAGCATCGCGTCCGTGCCGACGATGACACCCCCCGCGGCGTCGCCGCGTCCGTCCGGACCTGCCGCGACACCCCACGGCCCGGCCCCGCGCCCGAGGGCCGGACGCCGCGTGGCGGCGACGACGCTCGGCGGCATCCTCGCGGCGTCGGTCGTGGCGGGGATCTGGCCGGTCACCGGGACCGCGACCACCTGGTTCCCGGTGCTCGCCGTCCCTCCGGCGCTCGGGCTGCCGTCGTTGCTGCCGCCGCTGCGGCTCACCCCGCTGGGCGAGACGACGTGGGCGTTCTGGGCCGCGGACACCGCCGGGGCCGTGGTGATGCTCGCGGTCGCGGTCGTCCAGCTGCGCCACGTGACGTCGCGCCGCCCGCAGCCGGGGCCGGGGAGGGCGTTCAGCCGCGGGCTGTGGACGACGGTGCTGGCGGTGGTCGGGGGGAACCTCGTGCGCAGCGTCTTCCTCAGCGTCGTCACGCACGCGGGGCTCGGCACGTACGCCGGCGCGGTCGTCGGAGGGGCCGTCGTCTCCGCGCTGACGGGGGCGCTGATCGGCGTCGTCGTCGGCCTGGCCGCCGCGGTGGCCGCCGCGACCGGGTCGCGAAGGCCGGCGCGAACCCGGGCCTGACGCCGTCCCGGGTCAGGGGGCGGGGTCCACGACCCGGGCGACGACGGCGCAGCGGTCGTCGCCGGGCGCGGCGCGGTCGGCCGCGCGCGCCAGCAGGTGGCGCAGGGCGTCCCGCTCGGCGGTCGTGAGTCCGTCGAGCAGCGCGTCCTCGGCGGTGCGGACCCGGGCGTCCAGCTCGGCGAGAACGACGCGGCCGTGGTCCGTCGGCACGATCCGGCGGGCGCGCCGGTCGGCGGGGTCCTGCTGTCGCTCGATCAGCCCGCACCCGGCGAGCTCGTCGAGGAGGTAGGTCATCACGGTGCGGTCGATGCCCAGCCGCGCGGCGAGCGCGGCCTGGGTGGGCGGGGCGTCGTGGGTGACGGCGGCGAGCACCTCGTAGCCGCGCCCGCCGTGCGGCACGTCGGCGCACGCGGCCGCCACGTGCGCGCTCCACTCCCGCAGGAGGGCGGCGAGCGACCAGCCCAGCGGGGAGGGCGCGGCGCTCGTCGGCTCGGTCGCGGGTGCCGTGGCGTCCTCGGTCGTCGTGCTCATCTCGCCATCGTAGGGGAATGTGCGGCTTGTCAGAAGAGTTGGCGCTGATATCGTCTGCAGGACAGACGATCTCCTGCCGACGGCGGGGGCGGCATCCCGCGAAAGGTCCCGCATGACGGACTACGGCCATGACCTGGCCTTCGGCACGTTCATCACGCCCACCCACCGCGATCCGCAGGCGCCGGTGCGCCTCGCCCAGGTCACGGAGGCGGCCGGCCTGGACCTGGTGACGTTCCAGGACCACCCGTACCAGCCGGCGTTCCTCGACACCTGGACGCTGCTGTCGTGGGTGGCCGCGCAGACCGAGCGCGTCACCGTCGCGGGCAACGTGCTCAACCTGCCGCTGCGGCCGCCGGCGGTGCTGGCCCGCGCGGCCGCCTCGCTCGACCTGCTCTCCGGCGGTCGGTTCGCCCTCGGCCTGGGCGCCGGCGGGTTCTGGGACCCGATCGTCGCGATGGGCGGCACCCGTCTGACCCCGGGCGAGTCCGTCGACGCGCTCGACGAGGCGCTCGACGTGATCCGCGGCATCTGGGACGGACGGGAACGGCGGGCGCTGCGGGTCGACGGCGAGCACCATCGCGTGGCGGGCGCCAAGCGCGGCCCCGAGCCCGCCCACGACGTCCCGATCTGGCTCGGGGCGCTCAAGCCGCGCATGCTGCGGCTGATCGCGCGCAAGGCGGACGGCTGGCTCCCCTCGATGGCGTACCTCAAGGACGGCGACCTGCAGCGCGGGCACGCGATCATCGACGAGGCGGCCGCCGCGGCGGGCCGGCACCCGGCCGAGATCCGGCGGCTGCTCAACGTGCAGGGGGCGCTCGCGGCGCAGCCGCAGGGCTTCCTGCAGGGGCCCGTCGAGCAGTGGGTCGAGGAGCTGACCGGCCTGGCGCTCACCGACGGGATCGGCACGTTCATCCTGGCCGGCGACGACCCGCGCCTCATCCAGACCTACGGCGAGGAGATCGCGCCCGCGGTCCGCGAGGCTGTGGCCCGCGAACGCGCGTCGGCCGGCACCACCCCGGCGGCGACGCAGCGCGGGGCGCGGGCGATCGCGCTGCGCCGCCCCGGGATCGACTATGCCGGCCTGCCCGCCGCCCTCGCGGCGACCGCCGTCGAGCCCGGCGACCGCGCGTACGACGCCGTCCGGCACAACTACCTGCGCTCCGGCGCGCCGGGGCTGGTGCTGCGCCCGCGCGACGCCGAGCAGGTGGCCGAGGCCGTCCGGTTCGCCCGGAGCCAGGACGTGCCGCTCGGCGTGCGCTCGGGCGGGCACGGCATCAGCGGCCGGTCCACCAACGACGGCGGCATCGTCGTCGACCTCGGGGCGCTCGACGCGATCGAGGTCGTCGACGAGGCCTCGCGCCGCGTGCGGGTCGGCGTGGGGGCCACGTGGGGCGCGGTCGCCGAGGCGCTGTCGCCGCGGGGCTGGGCCATCAGCTCCGGCGACTCCGGCGGCGTCGGCGTCGGCGGCCTGGCCACCGCGGGCGGCGTCGGGTTCCTGGGGCGCACCTACGGGCTCACGATCGACCACGTCGTCGCGGCCGAGGTGGTCACGGCCGACGGGCGCGTCGTGCGGGCGTCGGACGACGAGCACCCCGACCTGTTCTGGGGATTGCGCGGCGCCGGCGGCAACCTCGGCGTCGTGACGTGGGTCGAGATCGAGGCGATGGAGCTCGGGAACGTCGTGTTCTCGCAGATGACGCTCGACGCGACCGACGTCGCGGGGGTGCTGGAGCGCTGGGGCGCCGTCGTCGAGTCCGCGCCGCGCGAGCTCACGAGCTTCCTCATCCTCTCGCCGGGACGGCGCGGCCGGCTCGCGGACGGCAGCGACGACCAGGGCCCCGTCGCCCAGCTCATGACCGTGTTCGCCGGCGACGACACGGACGCCGCCGTCGAGCAGCTCGAGCGGCTCGCGGCCGCGGGGCCGCTGCTCGGCCACCAGGCGTACCTGCTGCCGTACTCGGGGGTCGTGCAGGCGGGCGACAAGCACCACCAGGGCGGCGGCGACCCGGCCGTGCGGTCGGGCCTGGTGACCCGTCTCGACGCCGCGACCGCCAGGGCGTTCGAGAAGCTGGCGCTGTCCGGGGAGGCGTACTTCCTGCAGGTCCGCGCCACGGGCGGCGCGGGGAACGACGTCGAGGCGGGCGCGACGGCGTACGCGCACCGGCACCAGAGCTTCCTGCTGTCGGCGATGTCGTCGTCGCAGGCCCGGCTCGACGCCGCCTGGGACGCGATCATGGCGCCGCACGTCGACGGGCTCTATCTGTCCTTCGACACCGACACGCGGCCCGAGCGACTGGCCGACGCCTTCCCGGAGCCGACGCTCACGCGGCTGCGCGAGGTGAAGCGCGACTGGGACCCGGACAACCTGTTCCGGGCGAACTTCCCCGTACCCCCCGCCTGAGGGTGTTGTGAGCATGATCTTGGCCCGGTTTCGGAGGCGAAACCGGGCCAAAATCATGCTCACAACACGACGTGCGGTGGGGGAGGATGGGCCCATGCCTCTCGCACCTCGGTACCTGGCCGACGACGCCCGCTACGAGTCGATGACCTACCGCCGCACCGGCCGCTCGGGCCTGGACCTGCCCGCGCTGTCCCTGGGCCTGTGGCACAACTTCGGCGACGTGAACCCGTTCGAGACGCAGCGCGCCATCCTGCGCCGCGCGTTCGACCTGGGGATCACTCACTTCGACCTGGCCAACAACTACGGCCCGCCGGCTGGCTCGGCGGAGACCAACTTCGGCCGCCACCTGGCCGCGGACCTGCGCCCGTACCGCGACGAGCTCGTCATCTCGACGAAGGCCGGTTACGAGATGGGGCCCGGCCCGTACGGCGACCACGGCTCGCGCAAGTACCTGCTGTCCTCGCTCGACCAGTCCCTGACGCGCATGGGCCTCGACTACGTCGACGTCTTCTACCACCACCGGCCCGACCCGTCGACGCCGCTGGCCGAGACCATGGGCGCGCTCGCGTCCGCCGTCCAGCAGGGCAAGGCGCTGTACGTCGGGGTGTCGAACTATGCGCCGTCGCGCACCCGCGAGGCCGCCCGGATCCTCGAGGACCTGGGCGTGCCGCTGCTCATCCACCAGCCGAGCTACTCGATGTTCAACCGGCACGTCGAGATCGCCGACCGCGAGGACCCGTACGACGGGCACCAGAGCGAGTCGCTGCTCGACGCGGTCGAGGACCTCGGCGTGGGCACGATCGTGTTCTCCCCGCTGTCTCAGGGCCTGCTGACGGGGCGCTACCTCGGCGGGTCGGCCCCCGAGGGGTCGCGCGCGGCGCGCAGCGACTCGCCCTTCCTGTCGTCGTCCAACCTCACCGAGACGTACCTCGAGCGGGCGCGGCCGCTGAACGCGATCGCCGAGGGGCGCGGGCAGACGCTGGCGCAGCTCGCCCTCGCGTGGGTGCTGCGCGACGCGCGGGTCACGTCCGCGCTGATCGGCGCGTCGAGCGTGGCGCAGCTCGAGGACAACGTCGCCGCCCTGGCCGCCGGCCCGCTCACCGACGACGAGATCGCCGCCATCGAGCCGCACGCCGTCGACGGCACCGGCCGCTGACCCGGCGTCGAACATGGCCGTCTGCTGGTTCGTCGGGCTGACCACGCTCGACGTCGTGCACCGAGCCTCCGCGCGCCCCGGCCGGGACGAGAAGGCCACGGCCACACGACAGGACGTCGCGGCCGGCGGCCCGGCCGCGAACGCTGCCGTGACGGCGGCCGCGCTCGGCGAGGAAGCGGTGCTCGTCAGCGCGCTCGGCGCCGGACCGGTCGCGACGGCCGCCCGCGCCGACCTCGAGGCGCACGGCGTGCGTGTGCACGACGTCGTCCCCGCTGGCGCGGACCACGCGCTCGCGGTCTCGGCCGTGCTCGTGGACGACGCGACGGGCGAGCGGTCCGTCGTCTCGGCGGACGCCGCGCTGGGCGTCGCGCCCGCGCCGACGCCCGAAGGTCTCGCGGGCCTGCCGGCCCCCGACGTCGTGCTGCTCGACGGGCATCACGCCGAGATCGCGCGCGGGGTGCTCGCGTTCCTCGGTGCCGCCGAGCGGCGGCCGCTGGTCGTGCTCGACGCCGGCCGGTGGCGACCGGTCTTCGGCGAGCTCCTCCCGGCGGCCGACGTCGCCGCGCTGTCCGCCGCCTTCACCGTGCCCGGGCACGACGACGCGGCGGCGGGAGCGCTCGCGGGCGGGGCCCGGCGGGTCGTCGTGACGCACGGGCCCGACCCGGTGGAGTGGTTCGCCGACGGGCGCGCGGGGACCGTCGAGGTCCCCCGTGTGGAGGCGCGGGACACGCTCGGCGCGGGCGACGCGTTCCACGGCGCGCTCGCTGCCGCGCTCGCGGGCGGAGTCACGCTCGACGACGCCTGCGCCGTGGCGGCCGCCGTCGCCAGCACGCGCGTCGCGCACGTCGGGCCGCGCGCGTGGCTCGCGGAGCTGGCCCGATGAGCGCCCGTCCGACGTCGACGGCAGAGCTCGTCGCGCGGGCGTACCTGCTCGCCGACCGCGGTCGCCGCACCGTCCTCGGCATCACCGGCCCCCCGGGGGCCGGCAAGTCCACGCTCGGCTCTGCGCTGGTGGCCGCGCTCGGGCCGAGCCTCGCCGTCGAGGTCGGGATGGACGGCTTCCACCTGTCGGACGCGGTGCTCGCTGCGCACGGCAGCCGCGGCCGCAAGGGCGCGATCGACACGTTCGACGACGCCGGGTACGCGGCGCTGGTCGACCGGCTCGCCGCCGCGCGCCCGGGCGACCCGCCCGTCTACGCGCCGGTGTTCCGGCGCGAGCACGAGGAGCCGGTCGCCGCAGGGGTCGAGGTGCCCTCGGACGTGCCGCTGGTCGTGACGGAGGGGAACTACCTGCTCGCGACGTCGGGCGCGTGGCCCGCCGCCCGAGCCCGGATGGCCGAGGTCTGGTACGTCGACGTACCAGACGACGTCCGTGTGGCGCGGCTGACCGAGCGGCACCGCGTGTTCGGCAAGAGCGCGGACGACGCGCGGCGCTGGGCGCTCGGCTCGGACCAGGCGAACGCCGACCTGATCGCGACGACGCGGGGCGACGCCGACCTCGTCGTGGAGTGGACGGGCTGACGGCCGTGCCCGCCGAGTTCGAGGCCGGCGCCC
>NZ_BAAAPM010000003.1:669978-764783 GCF_039531145.1 Isoptericola hypogeus | reverse complement strand
GAACTCGAAACGTTGGCCTCGAACTCGACGACGAGGACGCTCAGCCGCGCGCCAGCGCGAACGTCGCGCAGCCGATGATCTCGATCGACACCGCGAGCCGCTCGGGCGAGATGTTTCGCGCGATCGTGTCGTCCGAGGAGTGGTACGGCGGCTCCAGGAGCGCGGGGCTCTCGGCGGCCCGCCACGTGAAGTTGCCGCTCGGCACGCCGACCTCCTGGAACGACTGGTGGTCGCTGGAGCCGCGCTGCGTGACGTCGCTCATCCTCGCGTCGTACCCGAGGCGCCGGCCGGCGGCGAGCACCTCAGCGTTGACCACGTTGGGCTGGCCGTCGTACGACAGCACCCAGTAGCGCTCGGCCGGGTCCCAGCTCGTGCCGACCATGTCGTTGTTGAACACCCCGCGGATGCCGGCGCGAGCGTCGTCGTCGAGGCTCGCCACGTAGTTCCGGGACCCGACGAGCCCGACCTCCTCGGAGCCCCAGAGCGCGAACTGGAGATCGGCCTCGACCGGCACCCGGCGCAGCGCCCGGGCCAGCTCCAGGGTCAGCACGGTCCCCGAACCGTCGTCGTTGGCACCCTTCGCGCCGATGACCGAGTCGTAGTGGGCGCACACCATGACCTTCGGCCGGACGCGGCCCGGCATCCCCGTCCCGCGCCGCGTGCCGATCACGTTGGACGACGTGAGCGAGCGGTGATGGGTGGTCGTGACGTCGAGCGTGACCGGACCGGCTGCCGCCGAAGCGAGGAGCGCGTGCTTCTGCACCTGGCCGACGCCGACGACGGGGATGGTGACCGGCGTCGCGCCGGCGACGAGCGCAGGGACGAACGTCGACGACTGCCGTGGGGCGATGCCGTCGATCCGGGTCCAGATCAGGGCGCCCGCACCGCGCTCCTGCGCAACCTGCGCGAACGTCGTGAGGCTCTCGTCGGCGACGTCGATCGCCCGGAGCACGACCGCCCCGCCGAGGTCCGCCGGCAGGTCCCGAGGATCGGCGGACGGGGCGACGAGCAGCGGACCCGAGACCTGGGCGTCCATGGCACCGGCCGAGGCCGCGCCGACGCCCCAGCACAGGGTGTCGTCGAGGGCGGGGGAGCGGATCTCGCCGAGATACCGGTCGGGCACCGCGAACGACGGGGTCTCGACGTCGTACCCGTAGTCGTCGAGGACGCCGGCGAGGTAGCGGGCGGCGCGCCCCTCGGCGGGGGTGCCGCTGTAGCGCTGGCCGATCCGTTCGGTCAGGTGGTGGAGGTGGTCGAGGGCGTTGCCGACGTCGACCTTGGCGAGCACCTGACGGTCCCACGGCGTGAGGCGGGGCGAGCTCATGGTGGCGGGGCGCCGGCCGTCGACGCCCCAGGCGGGGGCGGCGACCGCGCCGGCGGCGCCCGCCCCGAGCAGGGCGAGGGCGGTGCGACGGGTCAGGTCTGAGGGCGTGCGCGACGAGCCGGCGATCCGAGCGGTCAAGGTGGCCTCCTCCGGTGGGATGGTGGCGCTGACGCTAGACGCGGGCTGAGGAATGTGCAATAGATCACAGATGTGCCGTGAGATCGCCTCCGGCACCGAGCCGGACACCGGCAGGTCGGGTCTCGGTCCGTCGCCCGTGACGTCCCGGTTCGGCTCAGGCCGTGCGGTCCAGCCGGTCGGCGTCCACCGGCGCGGCGAACGGCTCGCCGCGGACCCAGCGGGCGACCTCGTCGACGGCGAAGGCACCGAGCCGGTGCAGCTCCCCGCCGAGCGAGCCGGCGACGTGCGGGGTGAGCAGCACGTTCGGGTGGTCGTACAACGGCGAGTCCGCCGGCAGGAGCTCCGGCGTCGTCACGTCGAGCACGGCGTGCAGCCGGCCCGCGACGACGGCCTCCGTGAGCGCCGCCGTGTCCACCAGCGAGCCGCGCGCGGTGTTCACCAGGGTGGCGCCGTCGCGCATCATCCCCAGTCGGCGGGCGTCGATCAGGTGCCGCGTCTTCGGCAGCGCGGGCGCGTGCAGCGAGACGACGTCGCTGGCGGCGACCAGCGTGTCCAGGTCGACGAGCCGGGCCCCCAGGCTCGCGGCAGCGGGCTCGTCGACGTACGGGTCGGCGAGGAGCAGGTCGAGCTCGAACGGCGCGAGGAGCCCGAGGACCCGGCGCCCGATCTTCGAGGCGCCCACCACCCCGACCGTGCGCCGGTAGTTCCCGGCGTCCGGGACCAGGGCGCTCCAGTCCTGGGCGCGTCGCTCGGCGCCGTACCGGCGGGCGATCGGCCAGATGCGCTTGTTGGCCAGCAGGATCGTGGCGACGGTGTACTCGGCGACGGGGATCGCGTTGACGTCTGCCGCGGTGCTCACGGGAAGGCCGGCGTCCCAGAACTCGTCGGGCAGGTGGCCCTTGACCGACCCGGCGGCGTGCACGACGGCGCCCAGCCGCGGCGCGTGGCGCAGGACGTCGCGGGTGACGGGCGGGCAGCCCCAGCCGGTGAGCAGCACGTCGGTCCGGGCGAGCACGGCGCGGGCCGCCGCCGAGCCGAGCTCGTGCAGCACCTCCGGCTCGACCTGCGCGACGCCGCGCAGCCGCTCCAGGTCGCCGTCGGCGAACAGCCGGGCGCGCAGGCCGGGCTGCATCACGAACGTCACGGTCGGCGGGGTCGTCCGGCGGGCGGCAGGCTGCTGGCCTGGGCGGTCGTCCATGAGGCGTGAGCCTACGAGCGCCGCGCGGGTCGTGCACCAGTGCGTGCCTCGGCGCGTGTCACCACGGCGACGGGGCGGGCGGCGCGACGACCGGCGGGGTGTCGTTGCAGCTGATGACGTTCGGCGTGTAGCGGGTCAGCCAGCTCGCCGGCCCGTCACCCCACGGCGTGATGGTCTGGCCGTCGTTGCCGCCGAGGTCGGTGAGCGCGAACTCCGAGCCGTTCTCGAAGTCCCAGTTGAACGCCCCGCAGTTGTTGACCCCCGCCCAGCCGACGTTCCGCGCGTCGACGTTCTCGAACGACGCCCCGCCGGCGGTCCGGGCGCTCACCACCGACGTGCCGGCGCCGTCGATGCGGACGTCACGGAACGGAGGCCGTCGATGCGGTGGTCGTCCTTCACGCCGTACTCGGTGACGAGCATGATCGCGTTGTACGTGCTGTCGAGGTAGTGGTCGCCCGTGACGGTGACGTCCGCGTCGATGCTGCGGTCCAGCGCGTAGAACCAGATCGCGCCCAGCCCGATCTTCCAGTTCAGGTCGAGCCCGCCGGCGCGCACGGTCGTGTTGTCGCGGAAGGTGAGCGCGCCCTCGAACGGTTCGGCGCCGAAGCGCGCGCCCGCGTGCAGGCCGGAGCCCTCGCGCACGGGGTCGGCCACGAGGTTGCCCTCGACGGTGACGTCCCGGCCGCCGTAGATCGCGATCCCGTTCGCCAGCACGGGCGTCTGCACGGTGTTGCGGGCGAACCTGTTGCCGCTGTTCTGGTCGACGTGCGCCCACATGGCCATCGCGTCGTCCCCGGTGTTGCGGAAGACGCTGTTCGTCACCGACGAGTCGGTGACGCCGCGGTGGAAGTTCACGCCGTCGCCGATCTGGTCCGCGACGACGACGTCGGACACGTGCGTGTTCGCCATCGGGCCGTCGAACCACAGGCCCACCTTGGTGCGGTGGATGTACAGGTCGGAGATCGTCGAGTCGCTCATGGCGCCGCCGACGCCGTTCACCTGGTCGGTGTCGATCCGTTCGCGCACGTCGCCGACGATCGCGAAGCCGGACAGGTGCACCTCGTGCGAGCCGCCGTCCTCGGCGTACTTTCCGTAGAAGCCGACGCCGGTGTGCACCGAGCCATCGGGCGCCGGCTCGGGGAGCTCGACCTCGCGGCCGCGGACGATCGAGTACCAGCTCCCGGCGCCCGTCACGGTGACGTCGTCGACGATCACGTGCCGGTTCACGCGGAACACCCCTGGGGGGATCCACAGGCCGCGGTCGTGGGCGGACGCCCAGTCGACGCCGCGCTGGAACGCGGCGCCGGAGTCGCGCCGCCCGGTGGGGTCGGCGCCGAACCACAGCACGCTCACGGCGCCGTGCGGCTTCGCGGCCGGGGCGCCCACGAGCTCGGAGTCGAGCAGGTCGACGGTCGTCAGGTCGGCCTCCGCGCCGCGGGGGACGCTGAGCCGCACGACGTCGCCCGCCCGGTACCGCTTGCCCAGCAGGAGACGCTGCTCGTCGTAGAAGTGGCTGGGCCGGAACGGCTTGACCAGCCAGTCGGGGTCGGCGGTGCCGGGCACGCAGCCGCACTCCGTCATCCACCAGTCGGGCTGCAGCAGGTCGGCCTGCGGGTCGTTGGTGAACGGGTAGGTGTTGTACAGCCAGGCGTACTCGGACGTCAGCGTCATCGTGCGTCCGGGGCCCGCCGGCAGGAGCCGGCCGTGGTGGTCGCGCAGGACGCGCACCTCGAGCGGCGAGGTGATGCCGCCACCGGCGGGCGCGTCCGGGATCGAGTAGCGCACCGTGATCGCGTCGGCGTCCGCGGGGAGCGTGAAGTCGACGTGCTGACCTTCGGCGAGCTGGACGGCCGACCGTCCGGACGCCTCGGCGGCGAGGGAGTAGGCAGCACGGCCGGGGGCGAGGACGGTGCCCGTCGTGGTGGCGTTCTCGGCCTCCTGCTCGAAGAAGTCCACGTCGGCGCCGCGCCCGGCGACCAGGTCGGGGTCGATCGCGGCGCGGGTGACCACGGGCGCCGGAGGGTCGCCGGCGTCGTCGTGCGCGGTCGCGGCCGCGGCGGGCCCGACGACGGAGGCGCCCGCGACCAGGGCGGCGGACAGCAGGGCCGCGGACAGGCGCAGGGCCGCGGGGTGACGCCGGAGGCGGGTGGCTTCGGGCCTGTCTGCAGGGCGTGTCATCGTCGACTCGTCTCTGTCGGTGGCCGGCTCGAGGCCGGGCGGCGCCGGTGCCGCACGCGACAGACTAGGGCGAAGGCCAGCGAACCGACAAGGTTGAATTCATTTCCTGCACCGGATTGTCGATTTCTTGCAACCAGGACCCCGCGCCCGTCGGTGCCGCTCAGAGTTCGCGGCGTACCTGCTCGATGAGGGGCCGGAGGCGGTAGGGGATGAGCTCGCCCATGGACAACGACGTCTCGGTGCGTTCGACGCCGTCGATGGCGAGGATCGCGGCGTCGATCCGGAAGAGGTGGTCGGTGTCCCGGCACACGACGTGCACGCGCAGGTCGGCCGCGCCGCTGTGCCCGTACGCCTGCACCACCTCGGGGATCTCGGCGAGCCGCTCGACGATCGCGGGCAGCGCCCGCTGCCGCACGGTCAGCTCGAGGAACGCCGTCAGCGGGTAGCCGAGCGCCGCAGGGCTGATGCGCCGGTCGAAGTCGAGGAAGGCGCCGGACTCCTCGAGCCGCGCGAGGCGGGCGTGCACCGTGTTGCGCGACAGCCTCAGGCGCTCGGCCAGGGCGGCGATCGTGGCCCGCGGGTCGTCGGCGAGCGCGGTCAGAAGTCTCAGGTCTACGGCGTCGTAGCTGCGCACATCGGTCAGCCTAGCCGGGAGGTGCTGAGCACTCTGCTCAACGGGTGCGAAGGTGCTGGTCGGGCCCTGTGAGCGGCGTTACGTTCGCGGTAGCCGGGGCTCGACGAGGAGCCCCGCGACGACGCGAGGTGAGGCGACCATGCCCGACACCATGGGCGGGGTGGCGCGCGACGACCTGTCACGAGCGGGCGGAGCACGCACCGAGAACGGCACGACGCACGACCCGACCGAAGGCACGACGCACGGCGCGACCGGACCGGCCGGCGCCGAGTCCGGCGCCCTGACCGGCATCATGGTCGGCCTGCTCGACGAGAAGGGCGTCCGGCACCCGGACCCCGAGCTCGACCGCTGGCTGACCGACGTCGACGCCGGCACCGACGAGGCGGACGCGGCCCTGCTGCGCCTGTACTCCGACATGGTCACGGCGCGCCGCGTCGACGCCGAGGCCACCGCGCTGCAGCGCCAGGGCGAGCTCGCGCTGTGGCCGCCGCTGCTGGGGCAGGAGGCGGCCCAGGTGGGCTCGGCCCGCGCCCTGCGCGACGACGACTTCGTCTTCTCCAGCTATCGCGAGCACGCCGTCGCCATGGTGCGCGGGGTCACCCCGGCGCAGCTCACGCCGGTGTGGCGGGGCGTGACGGCGTCCGGCTGGAACCCCTACGACGTCGGGATGGCGACGCCGCAGGTCATCATCGGGGCGCAGACGCTGCACGCCGTCGGGTACGCGTACGGCATCCTCGCCGACGCCGAGCGGGACCCCGCCTCCGTGCCCGACGGCGGCACCGCCGCCGCCGTCGCCTATTTCGGCGACGGGGCGATCAGCCAGGGCGACGTCAACGAGGCGTTCGTGTTCGCCGCGACGTGGGCGACGCCCGTGGTCTTCCTCTGCCAGAACAACCAGTGGGCGATCTCGGAGCCGGTGGCGCTGCAGTCGCCGACGCCGCTCGCCGACCGGGCCGCCGGGTTCGGCCTGCCCGGCGTGCGGGTGGACGGCAACGACGTGCTCGCGATGCTCGCCGTGACCCGCGCCGCGCTGCACCGCGCCCGCACCGGCGGCGGCGCGACGCTGATCGAGGCCGTCACCTATCGCATGGGCCCGCACACCACGGCCGACGACCCGACCAAGTACCGCGACGCCGACGAGCTCGCGACCTGGGCCGACCGCGACCCGATCGAGCGGTTCGCCGCCTGGCTCCGCTCGCGCGGCACGCTCACCGACGACGCCGAGCAGGGGGTCCGCGAGGCCGCCGACCGCACGGCGACGGAGCTGCGCGCCGGCTGCACCGGCACCGTCGACCCGCCGCCGCTGCGCATCTTCGAGCACGTGTACGCCGAGCCGCACGCCTCGCTCGACGCCGAGCGCGACGCGTACGCGGGCTACCTCGCGACCTTCCCGGACGGCGCCGACGGCGAGCACGCCGGGGCCGCCGGGCAGGGGGGTGCCCGATGACCACGACGACGCTCACGCTCGCGAAGGCGCTGGGGGCCGGGCTGCGCCGGGCGATGACCGACGACCCGCGCGTCATGGTCCTCGGCGAGGACATCGGCCGGCTCGGCGGGGTGTACCGGGTGACGGACGGGTTGCAGGCGGAGTTCGGCACGCGCCGCGTGGTCGACACGCCGCTGGCGGAGTCCGGCATCCTCGGCACCGCCATCGGCCTCGCGTACCGCGGCTACCGGCCGGTCGTCGAGATCCAGTTCGACGGCTTCGTCTACGTCGCGTTCGACCAGATCGTCAGCCAGCTCGCCAAGATGCACAAGCGCACGAACGGCGCGGTGACGCTGCCGATCACCATCCGCATCCCCGTCGCGGGCGGGATCGGCGCGGCGGAGCACCACTCGGAGTCGCCCGAGGCGTACTTCGCGCACACCGCGGGGCTGCGGGTCGTGAGCGTCGCGACGCCGCAGGACGCCGCGACCGTGCTGCGGCAGGCCGTCGCGTGCGACGACCCCGTCGTCTTCTTCGAGCCCAAGCGGCGCTACCACCTCAAGGGCGAGGTCGACCCCGACCTGCCCCTCGACCGGGCGACGCCGATGGACACCGCGCGGGTCGTGGCACAGGGCGACGACGTCACGCTCGTGACGTTCGGCTCCCTCGTGGCGACGGCGCTGGACGCCGCGGTCGCGGCGTCGGACGAGGGGGTGTCGGTCGAGGTGATCGACCTGCGCTCGCTGTCGCCGATCGACCACGCCGCGGTCGAGGCGTCGGTGCGGCGCACCGGGCGGCTCGTCGTCGTGCACGAGGGCCCGCGGCAGGCCGGCCTCGGCGCGGAGATCGCCGCCACCGTCACCGAGCGCTGCTTCGAGTTCCTCGAGGCGCCGCCCGTGCGCGTCACCGGGCACGACGTGCCCTACCCGCCCGCGCGGCTGGAGACGCACCAGGTGCCCGACCTCGACCGGATCCTGGACGGCGTGGACCGCGTGCTGGGGCGGGTGCCGCTCGCGGCGGACGCGGCCGCGGGCCCGGGTGCCGGGACTGCGCGGACGGAGGTGGGGGCGTGATGGCCACGCGCGAGTTCCGGCTGCCCGACCTGGGCGAGGGGCTGACGGAGTCCGAGGTCGTCGAGTGGCGCGTCGACGTCGGCGACGCTGTCGTCCTCAACCAGGTGATCGCCGAGGTCGAGACCGCCAAGGCGCTGGTGGAGCTGCCGTCCCCGGTCGCGGGGGTGGTGCAGACGCTGCACGCGGAGCCGGGGCAGGTCGTGCAGGTCGGCGAGCCGCTCATCACCTTCGACCTGTCCGACGGCGCTCCGGCCGGCGAGGGCGGGAGCGAAGGACCCGCGCACGGGGCCGCGGACCCCGACGTCGCCGCGGATCCCGACGTCGCCGCGGACCCAGGCGTCGCCGCGACCCAGGACGCCGCCGCGACCGGCGGCGCCCCGACGGACAGCACCGCGGCTGACACAGCGACCGAGGACGCCGCTGCCGACACCGCCGACGACGGACCCGAGCCGAACCTCGTCGGCTACGGCGCGCGCCCGGAGCGCGCGGGGCGACCGCGTCGTCGACCCCGCCGCTACGCCGCGGCGACCGCCGCCTCGGCGTCCGCACACTCGACGTCGTCCGCGCAGGCCACCCGCGACGACGGCGGCGGGCGCCCGCGCTCGACGCCGGTCGTCCGGACGCTGGCGCGCGAGCGCGGCGTCGACCTCGCGACGCTGACGGGCACCGGACCGCACGGGCGCATCACCCGGGAGGACGTCGAGGCCGCGGCGCACGCGCCCACGAACGGGCACGGCCCCGCCGCGCCGGCCGAGAGCCGCACCCCCGTGCGCGGGGTGCGCAAGCACACGGCGGCGGCGATGGTCGCGAGCGTCACGACCGCGCCGCAGGCGACGGTGTTCCTCACCGTGGACGTCACGGCGACCACGGAGCTGCTCGCCCGACTGCGCGAGCACCGGGCGACGCGCGGCACGCGGATCACGGTGCTGGCCCTGGTGGCCCGAGCCGTGCTGGCGCTGCTGCCCGCCCACCCGGCGCTCACGGGCCGGTGGGAGGACCTGCCCGGCGGCGGCGCCGAGATCGTGCGCCCCGCGCACGTGAACCTCGGGATCGCGGTGGCCACCGAGCGCGGGCTCGTCGTGCCGCACGTGCCCGCCGCGGACACCCTGTCGCTCACGGGTCTCGCGACCGCCCTCACGGAGCTCACCGAGACGGCCCGCGCCGGGCGCACCACCCCCGAGCGGCTGACCGGCGGCACGATGACGATCACCAACGTCGGCGTCTTCGGCGTCGACGGCGGCACGCCGATCCTCAACCCGGGGGAGTCGGCGATCCTCGGCGTCGGGCAGGTCGCCCGGCGGCCGTGGGAGCACTCCGGCGAGGTCGCGCTGCGCCAGGTGACGACGCTCAGCCTCACGTTCGACCACCGGGTGGTCGACGGCGAGCAGGGCGCGCGCTTCCTCGCCGACCTGGGCGCGCTGCTCACCGACCCGGCGCTCGCGATCCTCACGACGCCGGTCGAGCCTGTCGAGACCCGGGCTTCGACAAGCTCGACCAACGGCGGTGGCGCCGCGTGACGACGCCGACCACCGTGCTGACCAGCGCCGTCGACCCGCGCGCCGACGCCGCCCGCGCCAACGACGAGGCCCAGCGGGCGCTCGCGGACCGGCTGCGCGAGCGCACCGCCGACGCGGCCCGCGGCGGCACCCAGCGCGCCCGCGACCAGCACACGTCACGCGGCAAGCTGCTGCCCCGCGACCGGGTCGCGCGGCTGCTGGACCCTGGCACCCCGTTCCTCGAGGTCGCGCCGCTCGCCGCGCACGGGCTGGACCCTTCGACAGGCTCAGGGCAGCGCGACGCGTGGCCGGGCGCCGGGGTGATCGCGGGGGTCGGGGTGGTCAGCGGGCGGCAGGTGATGGTCGTGTGCAACGACCCCACGGTGAAGGGCGGCACCTACCACCCGATCACCGTGAAGAAGCACCTGCGGGCTCAGGAGATCGCGCTGGAGAACCGGCTGCCGTGCGTGTACCTGGTGGACTCGGGCGGCGCGTTCCTGCCGCGGCAGGACGAGGTGTTCCCGGACCGGGACCACTTCGGGCGGATCTTCTACCACCAGGCCCGGCTGTCGGCGGAGCGGATCCCGCAGATCTCGGCCGTGCTCGGGTCGTGCACCGCGGGCGGGGCGTACGTGCCGGCGATGAGCGACGAGACCGTGATCGTGCGGAACCAGGGCACGATCTTCCTCGGCGGGCCGCCGCTGGTGAAGGCCGCGATCGGCGAAGAGGTGACCGCCGAGGAGCTGGGCGGCGGCGAGCTGCACGCCCGCCGCTCGGGCGTCGTCGACCATCTGGCCGACGACGACGAGCACGCCCTCGACATCGTGCGCGACATCGTCGCCACGCTCCCGCCCGACCCGGAGCCCGCATGGGACGTCGCGCCGTCGCGCGAGCCCGCCGTCGACCCCGAGGGGCTGTACGCGGCGGTCCCGGTCGACGTGCAGCAGCCCTACGACCCGCGCGAGGTGATCGCGCGGCTGGTCGACGGCAGCGAGCTGCACGAGTTCAAGGCCGAGTACGGCACCACCCTGGTCACCGGGTTCGCCAGGATCCACGGGCACCCTGTCGGGATCCTCGCCAACGCGGGCGTCCTGTTCCGCGAGTCGGCGCTCAAGGGCGCGCACTTCGTCGAGCTCGCCGACCAGCGCGGCGTCCCCCTGCTGTTCCTGCAGAACATCTCGGGCTTCATGGTCGGGTCGGACGCCGAGGCCGGCGGCATCGCGAAGGACGGCGCCAAGATGGTCACCGCCGTCGCGACCACGCGGGTGCCGAAGCTCACGGTCATCGTGGGCGGGTCGTTCGGGGCGGGCAACTACGCGATGTGCGGGCGGGCGTACTCTCCGCGCTTCCTGTGGGCGTGGCCGGGCTCGCGGATCTCCGTGATGGGCGGCCAGCAGGCCTCGTCGGTGCTGGCTACCGTCAAGCGCGAGCAGCTCGCGCGCCGCGGCGAGGAGTGGGACGGCGAGGAGGAGGCCGCGTTCCGCACCTCGATCCGGGACTCCTACGAGGCGGCCGGCGACCCGTACCACGCCACCGCCCGGCTGTGGGACGACGGCATCGTCGACCCGCTCGACACCCGGCGCGTGCTCGGCATGGCGCTCGCCGTGTGCGCCCGCACGCCGCTGCCGGCGGCCGACGCGACGGGGCCCCGCTTCGGGCTCTTCCGGATGTGAGGGCGATGTCCATGAACGCGACCTCTCCGTCCGCGAGCTCCGCGCGGCCGTTCACCACCGTGCTCGTCGCCAACCGCGGCGAGATCGCGTGCCGCGTCATCGGCACGCTGCGTCGCCTCGGCATCCGCTCCGTCGCCGTGTACTCCGACGCCGACGCCGGGTCGCGGCACGTGCGGGAGGCCGACGTCGCCGTCCGGATCGGGCCGGCGCCCGCGGCGGCCAGCTACCTCGACGTCGAGGCCGTGGTCGCCGCCGCCGTCGCGACCGGCGCCGAGGCGATCCACCCGGGCTACGGCTTCCTCGCCGAGAACCCCGCGCTGGTGCGCGCCTGCGAGCGGGCCGGCGTCGTCTTCGTCGGGCCGCCGCCGGACGCCATGACGACGATGGCCGACAAGGCCGCGGCCAAGCGGCTCGTCGCCACGCACGGCGTCCCGGTGCTGCCCGGCACGCTCGACGACGGGCTGTCGGACGCCGACCTCGTCGCCGCGGCGGCCTGCGTCGGCTTCCCGCTGCTGGTCAAGCCCGTCGCGGGCGGCGGCGGCAAGGGGATGGTCGTCGCGCGCTCGGCCGAGGACCTGCCCGACGCGCTGGCCTCCGCGCGCCGCGTCGCGGCGTCGTCGTTCGGCGACGACGGGCTGCTGCTGGAGCGCCTGGTGGAGCGGCCGCGGCACGTCGAGGTGCAGGTGCTGGCCGACACCCACGGCACGGTGCTGCACCTCGGCGAGCGCGAGTGCACGCTGCAGCGCCGCCACCAGAAGGTGGTGGAGGAGGCGCCGTCGCCCGCCGTCGACGACGCGACCCGCGCGCGGATGGGCGAGGCCGCGTGCGCCGTCGCGCGGTCGGTCGGGTACGTGGGTGCCGGGACCGTGGAGCTCCTGGTGCCGGCCGACGACCCGGCGTCGTTCGCCTTCATCGAGATGAACACGCGGCTGCAGGTGGAGCACCCGGTCACCGAGCTGGTCACCGGCGTCGACCTGGTGGAGCAGCAGCTGCGCGTCGCGGCGGGCGAGCCGCTGGGATTCGCGCAGGACGACGTGCGGATCACCGGGCACGCCGTCGAGGCCCGGGTGTACGCGGAGTCGCCGGCGCGCGGCTTCCTGCCCGCGACGGGACGGGTGCTGGTGTACGACGACGCGGGCGCCGCCGCCGGGCCCGCCGCGACGCCCGTACGCCTGGACAGCGGCATCGACGCCGGGAGCGTCGTGACGGGCGACTACGACCCGATGCTCGCGAAGGCGGTGGCGCACGGCGCCGACCGTGCGGAGGCGCTGGCGCGGCTGGACTCCCTGCTCGGGGAGGTCGTCGTGCTGGGCGTCGAGACGAACCTCGGGTTCCTGCGTGACCTGCTCGCCGACGACGACGTGCGCGCCGGGAGGCTCGACACGGGTCTCATCGACCGTTTCCTCGCCGCGGCGGTCGAGCCTGTCGAGACCTCCTCGCCGGTCGAGCCTGTCGAGACCCGGGTTTCGACAAGCTCAACCAGCGTGGTCGCGGCGGCGTTGTGGGCGCTGACCGGCGACGACGGCGACGACGGCGACGGCGGCGCGCGCGGCCCGTGGGCGGCCGACGGGTGGCGGCTCAACGGCCCGCCCGTGCCGCGGCGGGTGGTGCTCGTCGACGCGACGGGCACGGAGCGCACCGTCACCGTCACCGGGACGGCGGAGGACGCCCTCGTCACGCTCGGGGACACGCCCGACGGCGGCGAGCCCGTCCGCGCGTCGCTGCGCCCCGCCGTCGGGCACGACGAGCCGCGCCGCGGGCTCCTCGCCCTCGGCGCCACCACCGTCACCGTTGTGGGCATGAATATGGCCCACTTCGGGCTCGGGAAACGGGCCAATTTCATGCCCACAGCGCCGACGGAGGTGTGGGTGCACGTCGACGGGCGGAGCGCCGGGTTCACCGTGCTCGACCGCGCCACCACGGCGGCGAGGCGCCGGGAGGCTCGCGCGGTCGAGCCGTCGTCGTCCGGCGCCGCGTCGACGCCCGTGCGCGTCGACATGCCCGGCACGGTCACGGCCGTCCCGGTCGACGATGGTGAGCAGGTGGCCGCCGGCCGGACGCTCGTCGTGGTCGAGGCGATGAAGATGGAGCACGCGCTCGTCGCGCCCACGGACGGCGTGGCGCGCCTGCGGGTGCGGCCCGGCGACCAGGTCCGCCTCGACCAGGTGGCCGCCGTCGTCGAGCGCGCCCTACCCGAGGACACGCCGGTACCGTCGCCGGCCGACGAGCCCGACCACGCCGACCAGACCGACCAGACCGACCAGACCGACCACGCCGACACGACCGACCACGCCGACACGACCGGCACCACAGCGCCGGTCGCCGGGGCACACCCCGCCCCGACGGCCGCACGTCCCCAGGCCGACCCCGCCACCCGAGGAGCGTCATGATCAGCGAGACCCAGTCGACCGTGCTCACCGACGAGCAGCGCAAGCTCAGCGCCGTGGTGCGCGAGTTCGCGGACCAGGTGGTCGCGCCCGCCGCCTACCGGTACGACACGGAGCGGCGGCTGCCGGTCGAGATCATCGCGCAGATGGGCGAGCTCGGGCTGTTCGGGCTGCCGTTCCCCACCGACGTGGGCGGCCAGGGCAAGGACTACGTATCGCTGTGCCTCGCGGTGGAGGCCCTCGCACGGGTGGACCAGTCGATCGCCGTGACGCTCGAGGCGGGCGTCGGGCTCGGCATCATGCCGATCTTCCGGCACGGCACCGAGGAGCAGAAGCAGCGCTGGCTGCCCGACCTCGTCGCCGGCCGGGCGCTGGCCGCCTTCGGGCTCACGGAGGCGAGCGCCGGGTCCGACGCCGGCGCGACGCGCACGACGGCGCGCCTGGAGCCGCACGCCGGAGCGGACGGCGAGGGGGAGTGGGTGATCGACGGCTCCAAGCAGTTCATCACCAACTCGGGCACGCCCATCACCAGCGTCATCACGGTGACGGCGGTGACGGACGAGCACGCGGGGCCGGACGGCGTCACCCGCAAGGAGCTGTCGTCGTTCCTCGTCCCCGCGGGGACGCCCGGCCTGACCGTCGAGCCGGCGTACGACAAGGTCGGCTGGCACACGTCGGACACCCACCCGCTGCGGTTCGACGGACTGCGGGTCCCGGCGGCGAACCTGCTGGGCGAGCGCGGCCGCGGGTACGCGAACTTCCTGCGGGCGCTGGACGAAGGGCGCATCGCGTTCGCGGCGCTCGCCACGGGGGCGGCGCAGGGCTGCCTGGAGGAGGCGCTGCGCTATGCGAACGAGCGGGTCGTCTTCTCCCGCACCATCGGGTCCAACCAGCACGTCGCGTTCACGCTCGCGCGGATGCAGGCGCGGGTGCACTCGGCGCGGCTGTGCTGGCTCGACGCCGCGCTCAAGCAGACCCACGGCAGGCCGTTCAAGGCGGAGGCGTCGGTGGCGAAGCTGGTCGGGGCCGAGGCGGCCATGGCGAACGCCCGCGACGCCTCGCAGATCTTCGGCGGGTACGGGTTCCTCAACGAGAACGCCGTGGCCCGGCACTACCGCGACGCCAAGATCCTCGAGGTGGGCGAGGGCACGACCGAGGTGCAGCTCATGGTCATCGCCCGCGACCTGGGCCTGGCGTCATGACGGCACCGTCCCCCGCCTGCGCCGAACACGGGGTTGGGAGCGGTATGGCGTCCCAAAACGATCCGAACCCCGTGCTCGGCAGACAGGAGGGATGATGCGTGACGAGGTCCAGCGCGGGCTGTACTACGACGAGCTCGAGCCCGACGTGCGGTACGTCCACCGGCCCGGTCGCACGATGACGGAGGCGGACGACGTCCTGTTCACGTCCGTCACGATGAACCCGCAGGCGCTGCACCTGGACGCGGCATGGGCCGCGACGCAGCCGTTCGGCAGGCCGCTGGTGAACTCGATGCTGACGCTGGCCACGCTCGTCGGGCTGTCGGTGGCGCACCTGACGCGCGGCACGATCGTGGCCAACCTGGGCTTCGCCGAGGTCGCGTTCCCGCACCCGATGTTCCACGGCGACACCCTGTACGGGGAGACGACGGTGGCCGACCGGCGGCCGTCCCGCTCGCGCCCGGGCACCGGCGTCGTGACGCTCGAGCACGTGGGCCGCAACCAGGACGGCGACGTCGTCGCGCGGGCCGTGCGCACCGTGCTGGTGTGGACGCGCGAGGGCCACGAGGCGTACGAGCGCCAGACCGGCGGAGCCGACGAGGGTGCCGCGCTCGACAGCACCGCGACCGACGCCGGGACGGGGACGTGAACCCCCCGCCGTTCGCCCTCGGCCCGGCGCTGCTGTTCTGCCCCGCCGACCGGCCCGACCGCTACGCCAAGGCCGTGGGCCGGGCTGACGCCGCGATCCTCGACCTCGAGGACGCCGTCGCGGCCGACCGCAAGGGGGCCGCCCGCGACGCGCTCCTCGCCCACGCGCTCGAGAGCCCCCTCGACCCAGGCCGCGTCATCGTGCGCGTGAACGCCGTCGGCACGCCCGACCACGAGGCCGACCTCGCCGTCCTCGCGCGCACTCCCTACCGCACGGTGATGCTGCCCAAGGCCGACGGCCGGTTCGTCGGGCCCCTGGTGGCGCCCGACGGCGGCCCGTACGCCGTCGTCGCGTTGTGCGAGACGGCGGCCGGCGTGCTCGCCGCGCCCGCGCTCGCCGCGCGGCCCGACGTCGTCGCGCTGGCGTGGGGGGCCGAGGACCTGGTCGCGTCGTTGCACGGCACGTCGAGCCGGGACGTGGACGGCCGGTACCGGGACGTCGCGCGGCACGCGAGGTCGGCCGTGCTGCTCGCCGCGGGCGCGGCCGGCAAGGCCGCGATCGACGCCGTGCACCTGGAGCTCGGCGACCTGGAGGGGCTGCGTGCCGAGGCGCAGGACGCCGCGGCGAGCGGGTTCGCGGCCTCGCTGTGCGTGCACCCCGACCACGTGCCGGTGGTGCGCGCCGCGTTCGCGCCGTCGGAGGCCGAGGTGGAACGGGCGCGCGAGGTGCTCGCCGCGGCGGCGGGCCGGGCCGACGCCCTCACGGGACTCCCGGTGGGCGGCGGCGACGTGGACCCCGGCGTGCTCACGGTGGGCGGCCAGATGGTGGACGCGCCGCTGCTGCGCCACGCCGAGGCCGTCCTGCGCCGGGCGGTCGCGACTCCCGACGGCGCCGTCGTCGGACGTACTGTCGAGGAGAACGGGGGACGACCATGACGACGACGACCCGGGTGCGCACCAGCGCCGTCGACGCGCTGGATGGCCTGCTGCACGACGGCATGACGCTCGCCGTCGGCGGCTTCGGCCTGTGCGGCAACCCGAACGACCTCATCGAGGCGGTGCGGGACTCCGGCGTGCAGGACCTCACCGTGGTGTCCAACAACATGGGCGTCGACGGCAAGGGGCTCGGCATCCTGCTGGAGAACGACCAGGTCAGCCGCGTGCTGTCGTCGTACGTGGGGGAGAACAAGCTGTTCGCGCAGCGGTACCTGGACGGCGACCTCGAGGTGGAGTTCGTGCCGCAGGGCACGCTGGCCGAGCGGCTGCGCGCCGGCGGCGCGGGTATTGCCGCCTTCTACACCCCGACCGGGGTCGGCACGCCGGTCGCCGAGGGCAAGCCGGTCGAGGAGTTCGACGGACGCAAGCACGTGCTCGAGCGGGCGATCGTCGCCGACCTGTCGCTGGTGCACGCGCGCCGCGCGGACCGGTTCGGCAACCTCGTCTACCGGTACACGGCCCGCAACTTCAACCCGGTCGTCGCGACGGCGGGCCGGGTCACGGTGGTCGAGGCCGAGGAGATCAGCGACGAGCCCCTCGACCCGGACGTGATCGTCACCCCCGGCATCTACACGACGCGGCTGGTCCGGGCCCGCGACCGGGTCAAGGACATCGAGCAGCGCACCGTCCGCCCGGCGGTCGCCGTCGAGACCGGAGGGGCACGATGACCTGGACACGCGACGAGATGGCCGCCGTCGCCGCGGCCGAGCTGCACGACGGCGACTACGTCAACCTCGGCATCGGCATCCCGACGCTCGTGGCGAACCACCTGCCGCCCGGCGTCTCGATCACGCTCCAGAGCGAGAACGGGCTGCTCGGCATCGGGCCGTTCCCCCTCGAGGGCGAGGAGGACGCCGACCTCATCAACGCCGGCAAGCAGACCGTCACCGCGCTGCCCGGGGCGAGCTACTTCGACGCGGCGGAGTCGTTCGGGATGATCCGCGGCGGGCACGTGGACATCGCGATCCTCGGCGCGCTGCAGGTCTCGGCCACCGGGGACCTCGCGAGCTGGACCGTGCCGGGCAAGCTCGTCAAGGGCATGGGCGGCGCGATGGACCTGGTGGTCGGGGCGCGGCGCATCGTCGTCCTCATGGACCACGTGGCCCGCGACGGGACGCCGAAGCTGCGCACGAGCTGCACCCTGCCGCTCACGGGCGAGGGCGTCGTGGATCGCGTCGTCACCGACCGGGCGGTGCTGGACGTCGGGCCGGGCGGGCTGCTGCTGCGCCGGCTCGCCCCGGGCGTCACCGTCGACGAGGTGCGCGAGGCGACGGAGGCGGAGCTCGTCGTCGAGCTCGGGGATGCCGAGAACGAGACACAGGAGGTCGGGACGGGCGATGGCGCTCCGTCGCCGAAAGCGATCGAGGAGGCACAGTCATGACCGTCATCGTGGGTTACCGCCGGACGCCGTTCGTGCGCTCGAACGGGGCGTTCGCGACCGTGCCGGCGACGGCGCTGGGCGCGCACGCGCTCGCGGCGGCGCTCGCCGACGCGGGGATCGCGCCCGACGAGGTGGACGTCGCGATCGGCGGCCAGGTGCTGCAGGGCGGGGCGGGCCAGAACCCCGCCCGACAGGCGGCCGTCGACGCGGGCCTCCCGATGACCGTCCCCGCCGTCACCCTCAACGCGGTGTGCCTGTCCGGGGCGGAGGCGGTGGTGCAGGGGCACCGGCTGATCGCGACCGGCGAGGCGCAGGTCGTGGTGGCCGTGGGGATGGAGTCGATGACCCTCGCGCCGCACGCGTGGGTCGGGTCGAGGGCGGGGCAGCGGTTCGGCCCGGTCGAGCTGATCGACACGATGGCGCACGACGGCCTCACCGACGCCTTCGAGCACGACTCCATGGGCCTGAGCACCGAGCGGCACGGGGAGAAGATGGGGAGCGCGGCGTGGAACACGCGCGAGGCCCAGGACGCGTTCGCCGTCGCGTCGCACGAGCGGGCCGCCGCCGCGGCGCCGTCGCTCAAGGACGAGATCGCGCCGTACGAGGTGCCGGGCCGGCGCGGGACGGTCACGGTCGACGCCGACGACGGCATCCGGGCCGACGCCACCCTCGACGGCCTGGCACGGCTGCGTCCGGCGTTCCGCGAGGGCGGGACGATCACGGCGGGCAACGCCTCGCAGATCTCCGACGGCGCGGCGGCGCTCGTGCTCGTCGCCGACGACGTCGCGGCCGCGCGCGGCCTGACCGGGGCGCGGATCCGCTCGCACGGCCTCGTGGCCGGCCCCGGCGTCGGGCTGCACGCCCAGCCGGCGCACGCGATCGCGGAGGCCTGCGGGCGGGCCGGGATCGCCGCGGGGGACCTGGCCGCCGTCGAGATCAACGAGGCGTTCGCCGCCGTGGTGCTCGCGTCGGTCGACGCCCTGCGCCTGGACCCGGCGATCGTCAACGCCAACGGCGGGGCCATCGCCCTCGGGCACCCGATCGGGGCGTCCGGGGCTCGGGTCGTCGGGCACCTGGCACGGCGGCTCCGCGAGCTCGGCCCGGGGTCGGTCGGGGCCGCGGCGCTGTGCGGCGGGGGCGGGCAGGGCTCCGCCGTCGTCCTGGAGGTCTGAGCACATCGCCGGTCGAGCCCGTCGAGACCAGGTGGGTCTCGACAGGCTCGACCGGCGTTGGTGGAGATCGGCCGGAGGAGGGGGTCAGCCCTCCGTGGCCGGGATGTTCGCCAGCAGGGCGCTCAGCGCGCTGGCCTGCGTGCGCCAGTCGAACGCGTTCGCCTCCTCGGCCCCGTCCCCGCCGGCCCAGCGCAGGCCGAGCCGGTCGTCGTCGTCCCGGTCGTCCGCCCAGATCGACGACGCCTGCCGGTCGAGGAACTCCTGGTACGGGGCGCCGTCGAGCGACCGGTTCAGGTCGTCGAGGTACCGGGTGAAGATCCCCTTGAACTGCTTCTGGTTGTCGTCGCAGGTGCCCGCGGCGTCGCAGCTCTCGGTGAGGATCCCGTCGGTGACCAGCTCGGGGGCGGTGGTCCCCGCGTCGGCCAGGTCGCGCACGGTGGCCAGGACCGTCGCGTCACCCGTGGCCCGGTACAGCTCGAGCCCGCCGCCGAGGAAGAGGCCCTGGTTGTAGGTCCACACCGTGCCGCCGTTGTTCTCGCAGTCGCCGGTCAGGCCGTCGTTGACCAGACCGTCGGCGTTGATCATGCCGCTGTCGACCAGCCAGTCCCATCCTGCCTGCGACCGCTCGAGCCACACGGTGTCGCCGGGCATGCGCTGGTGCAGCTCCGCGGTCAGGCGCACCCACAGCCCGTTGGTGATGGCGTTCTTGTAGGTCCGCTCGTGGTCCCACCACACGCCGCCCCCGCAGGTGCTGGTGTCCCAGTACCCGTGCACGAACTCGCCGATGGTCTCGGCCATGTCCAGGTACTTCTGGTCGCCGGTGAGGTCGTACGCCTGGATCCAGGCGAGACCCCACCACTCGGAGTCGTCGATGGCGCGGCTGGTGAAGTCGCCCCACAGCTCGTCGCCGGACAGCTCGCCCGCGGGGAACGTGCCCTTGTTCCGCTCGAACGTGCGGTCCACCTGCGGCAGGTACGACTCGTCGCCGGTGCGCTGCATGTACTCGATGACGGTCTCGGTCGCGACGGCGGAGTTCCACCAGCTCGACTGCCACCACGCCTCGGCGGGGTCGTAGTCGGCCATCAGCACCTCGGCGGCCCGCGTCGCCCGCACCACCGACGGCGGGGTGTCGACCAGGGCGTCGACGAGCGGCAGGAGCGCCGCCTTCGCCAGCCGGCTGACCTTGTTCTCCCGCGCGTCGGCGATCGCCGACCGCAGCTCGGTCAGCGTCGCCGCCAGGTCTGCCGAGTGGCTGCCGTCGGCGGCCTCCTGCGCCTCGGTGATCAGGTCGACCAGGTCGCGCGACACGCCCTTGGCGATGTCGCCGCTGCGGGTCAGCTCGCCCACCTGGGCGCGGACCTGGTCGAGGCCGGAACCCGGGGCGAGCCACAGGGACAGGATCCGCTCCAGGTCCTCCCGCGCCCGGTCGTCGACCTCGCGGGCCGACATGGTGTCGATCGTCGCCTTGAGCGCGCGCACCTGGGTGCGGACCCCGTCGGCGTCGTTCGCGTCCTCGGCCTCCTGCGCGGCGTCGACCAGCTCGCCGAGCTCCCGGGCGACGCGCCCGGAGATCTCGCGGTCACCCCGGGCCTCGTCGAGGTAGGTCGCGATCTCCGCGACGCGCGGCTGGTGCGCCAGCAGCTCGAGCTCGGCCAGCGTCGTCGCCGGGTCCTGCGACCCGGTGACGACGAGCCGGTAGTGCCGGTAGATGCCGGGGTCGGCCACGGAGAACGCCCGCGTCTGCTGACGCTCGGCGAACTTCTGCCCGCGGCGGGTGTCGAGCGTGACCCACCGCTCGCCGTCGGTCGAGCCCTGCAGCTTCCACGCCTTCGGGTCGCCTCCGGCCTCCTGGGCCGAGGTGAGCGTGTACATCTGTACGCGAGCAGCCGGCCCCGTGAGCTCGTAGGACACCGCCGGGCGCGGGGAGGTGAACGTCGTCGACGTGCCCGACGTGTCGTCGAACAGCGCGCCGGCGTCCGCCACGGCGTCGTCCGTCGTGGCCGTGCCCTTCTTGGGGCCCGTCACGTCGGCGAGCGGGTCCGGGACCTGGTCGCCGGTGGTGATCGACGGCGGCGCGTCGTCGTCGCCCGTGCCCCAGTCGGACGGCTCCGGGCCCATGTCGAAGACGATCTCGCCGCCGGCCATGAGCTGGTCGTGCGTGAAGGACGTCGACGTGTGCGGCTCGCCGTTCACCGTGACGCCCTGGACGTAGACGTTCTCGGCGCTGTTCTCCGGCGCGCTGAGCACCAGGTCCTTGCCGTCGGCCAGGTGCAGCGTGGCCTTGGTGAACGTCGGCGAGCCGATCGTGTAGGTGGGGCTGCCCACCTGCAGCGGGTAGAAGCCGAGGGAGCCGAAGATCTGCCAGGCCGAGGCCTCGCCGTTGTCCTCGTCGCCCGGATAGCCCTGCCCGATCTCGCTGCCGACGAACCCGCGCGACAGGCCCTCGCGCATGATCGCCTGCGTCTTCCACGGCTGGCCGGCGAAGTTGTACATGTACGGGATGTGGTGCGAGGGCTGGTTGCTCATGCCCCACTGGCCCATGCGGACGGCCTTGGCCTCGAGCATCTCGTGGATGACGCCGCCGTAGGCGCCCGGGAACTGCGCCGTCTCCGGCGTCGCGAAGAACTCGTCGAGCTTCTCGGCGAGCCCCGCCTTGCCGCCGTACAGGTTGGCCAGCCCCTGGCCGTCCTGCACCGCGTGGAACGCGAAGTTCCAGCCGTTCGTCTCCGTGAACGGGCTGCCCCACGCGCGCGGGTCGAAGTCCGCCGCGGACTCCTCCCACGTCCCGTTCTTGTCCTTGCCGCGGAAGAACCCGGTCGCCGGGTCGAACAGGTGCACGTAGTTCTGAGCCCGGTTCAGGTAGTACTCGTAGTTGTCCGCGTACTCCTGGTGGCGCGGGTCGGAGGCGTCCGAGCCGTCCAGCAGCTTCTTCGACATCTGCGCGATCCCGAAGTCGTTGAGGTAGTCCTCCAGCGCCCAGGACACGCTCTCGTGCGTGTCGGACGCGGTGTAGCCCAGGAACGTCGCGCGGTCCTGGCCCTTGCGGCCCACGTGCTCGTTCGGCGGGGCCGTCGACGCGTTCTTCAGCGCGGCGTCGTACGCCCGCTGCACGTCGATGTCGTCGATGCCCTTGAGGTAGGCGTCGGCGAACGCGACGTCGGAGCTGGTGCCCGTCATCGAGTTGGCGTAGCCCGGGGCCGACCAGCGCGAGGTCCAGCCACCGTCGTCGTACTGCTGGGTCATGCCGTCCACCAGCTCGGCGGCGTCCTGGGGGTACAGCAGGGAGTACGCCGGCCAGGTGGTGCGGTAGGTGTCCCAGAAGCCGTTGTTGACGAAGATCTTGCCGTCGAGGATCTTCGCCCCGGTCTTCTTCGCCGTCGTGCCCTCCGGCGCCGGGTCGAGGCTGACGCCGGACTGGTCGACGTGCTTCCACTCGGGCTCGGCCGCGGTGCCGACGTTCTCGTGCCCGGAGTTCGGGTAAAGGTTGAGCCGGTACAGGTTCGAGTACAGCGTGGTGAGCTGGTCGCCGGTCGCGCCCTCGACGTCGATGACGCCGAGCTTGTCGTCCCAGGCGGCCTGCGCCCGCTCCGTGACGGACTCGAAGGTGTCGTCCGCCGCGATCTCGAGGCGGAGGTTGCGCTTCGCCTGCTGCACGCTCATCAGCGACGTCGCGATCCGCATCGTGACGACCTTGTCCGACGACGTGTCGAGCGTCAGGCGACCCGCGACCTTGTCGCGGCCGCCGACGGAGAGCTTCCCGCCGCCGGTGACCGTGCCGTCGACCTCGGCGTACACGAACATGCGCTTGAGGCCGTTGCTCTGGCCGCTGGCGACGTCGGTGTAGCCGGACAGCGTGCCGGCCTCCGGGTCGAGCGTCAGCCCGCCGTCGTTGGTGATGTTGTCGAAGATGAGGCTCGAGGAGTCGCCGGTGAAGGTGAACCGGAACATCGCCGCGTGATCCGTGGGCGTGATCTCGGTCTTCATCCCGTTGTCGAACGTGACGCCGTAGTAGTGCGCACGGGCCGTCTCGTTCTCGTGGCCGAAGGCCAGCGACCGGGACCCGCGGTCGGCGTCGGGCGTGCCCTCCGGCGACGGCATCACCTGGAACGTCTGGCGGTCGGCGATCCACGGGCTCGGCTCGTGGCTGAGGTTGAACGACTCGATCCGGCTGCGGTTGTTCTCGTCGTTGTCCCGCTGGTAGGCGTACAGCCAGTTCTGGGCTCCCGCGTCGGTGGACGGCGTCCAGAAGTTGAAGCCGTGCGGCACCGCCGTGGCCGGGATGTTGTTGCCGCGCGAGAAGTCGCCCGACGAGTTGGTGCCGCGCGTCGTCAGGACGTGGTCGGACGGGCGCGCGGAGGCGTCGGCGGCCTCCTCCGGGGCGGCGGCGATCGCGATGTCGTCGATCCAGCCGCTGAAGTCGGCGGGGCCGGAGTCCTTGTCGTAGCCCACGAGGACGCGGTCGACCGTCTTGCCCGCGGCCACGTCGCCGAGGCGCGAGCGCACCGCGTTCCACTGGTTCACGTACAGCACCTTGGAGGCGCCCTGGCCCTGCGGGCTCAGGCCGAAGCCGTGCTGGTCCGTGGCCCCGAGCTCGCTGAGGTAGGTGCCGTCGGTGAACGCCAGGTCGACGGCGACGTGCGTGCTGGCGTAGGTCTGGTCGTTGTCGGAGGCCTCCGGGAAGAGCGCGTACGACAGCTCGGACTCCTCGCCGACCGGGACGTCGACGTCGAGCACCCGGTTGTACGCGTACCCACGGCCCTCCGTCGTGTGGGTGCCCGCGTAGTGCAGCGCGTGCAGACCCGTCCAGCCGGCCTCGGTCTTCGCGGTGGGCGCGCTGACGGGGCCCGAGCCGACGGTGGTCGTCATGTTCGAGTCGGCCGCGGCCTCGGTCGAGATCAGCCACTCGGCGAGCTGGGTGGCGAGGCTGCCGGAGTTCTCCGTCACGTCGAGACGGTAGAACCGGAAGCTCGCCGGCTCGGCGACCGTGAACTGGCGGGTCTCGAACCGGTCCGTGAACGTCTGGTTGCCCCGCTCGTCGAGCGTGGTCCACTGCTCGCCGTCGGCCGAGCCCTGCAGGCGCCAGCTGCGCGGGTCGCGGTCGGGGGAGTCGTTCGCCGAGGCGAGGGCGTAGGTGGCGATCGCGGCCGGCTCGGCGAGCTCGTAGGTGACGTGCGCGGCGGGCGACCCGGCGAACCACTTGGTGCCGACGTCGCCGTCGGCCAGGTTCTCGGCGCCCTCGGCGGGCGCGTTCTCGTCGGAGGCGGTGACGCCCTCGACGGAGCCCGTGACGTCACCGGGGAAGGCCACGTCGCCCGGCACGAGCCGGCGCACCGACGTGCCCGTGACGACGGCGTCGATCTCGCCGGCGTCGTGCGTGCGGACCTGGAACTGCGGCGTGCCGCCGCCGTCCGCCGGCCGGGTGAAGTCGACCGTCACGGTCTGCGGCTCGTCGCCGAGCGTCACCTCCTCGCCGCCCACGTCCCGGCCGCCGCTGTAGACGTTGAGGAAGACCGTGCCGCGGCCGGTCAGGGTCACCTCGCCGCGGAGGGCGGTCGCGCGCTCCACGTCCGGCATCGGCACCTGGATCCACGTCTCGCCCGCGGACGTCATCGTCCAGCGCACGCCGGGCTCGCCGCCCGTGGTGGGCTCGATGGTGCCGGGGACGTTGCCGACGCCGTTCTGGAAGGGGCCCTCCCAGGCGAGGTCGGGCGTGGGCGCGCCGAGCAGGTCGTCCCCGGTGGGGGTGGCGGGCTCGCGGTCCAGGATCGTGGTGCCGACGACGCCGGAGACCTTGGGCCCGGCAGGGGTCTGCTCGGCCTCGCTGAGCCAGTCGGGCTGCGGGTCGCCGGGCTCCAGCGACGTGGCGTAGTCGCCTGCCGCGGCGGCCGCCGCGGCGGGCGCGGTCGCCACGGCGGCGGCGCCCACCCCCGAGATCCCGAGGGCGACGGTGAGCGCCGACGAGACCGTGCGGCGGAACGCGGGCGGGAGCCCGCGAGGCGGGCTGCTGTGCGGGCGGGTCGGGCGTGAAGGCATCGGTGACCTCGTGCTCAGGGCGGTGTGCTCTCCGCCAGGCTTTGACAGCGCTGTCAAGCGGCAAGCCTGCCAGCGGTGCGCGCCACGGTCAACAGGACCGTGCGGACGTCGGACCGGCACGGCAGGATGGGCGACCGTGAGCCACTCCGCGACGACGCACCCCGACTCCGCCCTCCCTCGAGCCGCCCGCATCCTCGTCCTCGCCGGCCGCGGCCGGCACGAGGACCCCTGGCACGACCATGCCGCCACCTCCCACCGGCTGGCCCTCCTGCTCGCCGGGCTCGACGTCGGCGGCCGCCCGGCGGACGTGGCCGTGCGCTCCACGTTCCCCGGGGCGCTCGACGACCTCGACGACGTCGACCTGCTCGTCGTGAACGCGGGGACGTCGTGGCCCGGGCTGCGTGAAGCCGGCATCGGGCCCGACGACGCGGCGTGGGCGCCGTTCCACGACCGGCTGGAGGCGTGGGCTCGCGCAGGCGGGCGGCTCCTCGCCGTGCACCAGTCGGCGAACGCGTTCGGCGACCGGCCCGGCTGGGAGGAGGTGCTCGGCGGGCGTTGGGTGCCGGGGACGTCGTATCACCCGCCGTTCGGCCCTGCGACGGTCGCGCTCGCGGCGGGCACGCACCCGGTCACCGAGGGCCTCGGCGCCGTCGAGGTCGACGACGAGCGCTACTGCCGGCTGCGCGTCTCGCCCGAGTCGCAGGTGCTCGGCTGGGTCACCGACGACGACGGCGAGCGACACCCCGCCGTCTGGGTCGCCGACGCGCACGGCGGCCGCACCGTCTACTCCGGGCTCGGCCACGACGCGCGTGCGTACGACTCGCCGTCCCACTCCGCGCTCCTGCTGCGCGCGGCGAGCTGGCTGCTGGAGGCCTGACGATGCGGGTCCTGGGAGTGGCCCTGGTCTTCGTGGCCGCGGCGGCCGCGTCGGTCTACGTCATCGAGGCCTTCGCGCCGGACATCTCACCCCTGGGGAGGTTCGCCGTCATGCTGCCGGTCTACGTCGGCGGCGGGCTCAGCGTGCGCGCCGCGGCGCAGGCCCGCCGTCGTCGGCGGGCCGAGAGCCAAGTACCTTGACGTCGAGATACTTTCGACGGTGAGGAGATCGGTGTGAGGTTGCACCATGTCCAGGTGGCCTGCCCTGCGGGCGGCGAGGACGAGGCCCGCGCGTTCTACGGCGCGGGCCTCGGGCTGACCGAGGTGCCGAAGCCCCCGGAGCTCGCCGGTCGCGGCGGCTGCTGGTTCCGGGGCTACGGGGCGGGAGGCGAGGTCGCGGCCGAGATCCACGTCGGGGTCGAGGACCCGTTCGCGCCGGCGCGCAAGGCGCACCCTGCGGTGGTGACCGACGACGTCGCCGAGCTCGAGTCCACGGCGGCCCGGCTCGAAGCGGCCGGGTTCACCGTGGACTGGTCCGAGCGGCGGACCTTCACCGGCTACGAGCGGTTCCACACGCGTGACGGCGCGGGCAACCGCGTCGAGATGCTCGCGCCCGCGCCCGACGCCGTCGTCGGCGCGAGCGCCTGAGTCGACCCGGCGCCGGGCGTCAGGCGCTCACTGCTTGGTCGGCAGCGGGTGGCCCTCGGAGGCCTGCACCACGACGAAGCCGCTGCCGGTGAGCCCCAGCTGGTAGGCCTCGCCCGAGCCCCGCCCGATGGCGGCGCCGAGCTTCGCCGTCTTGCGCACGGAGCTGGTGAGCGACGTCGACCAGAGCACGGCGCTCTGCATGTCGACGTAGGTCGGCTCGTCGACGTTCAGCACCACGGGCGTGCCGTAGGCGGTGACCGCCAGCGCGCCGGTGCCGGTGAACGTCGTGTTGAACAGCCCGCCGGTGAGCATCGAGGCGCCCTCGACCCGGTTGATGTCCCAGGTCAGGCTGCTCTCGAACGCCAGGATGTTCGAGCCGTTCACGGTGACGCTCTCGCCCTCGAGGAACAGCACGAACACCTCGTCGGCGTCCTCGGCGAGGAAGACGTCGCCGCTGCCGGAGACCTTCATGAGCGACATGCCCTCGCCCGTGAACGCCTTCTTGAGGAACTTCGACATCCCGCCGCTGCCCTCGTAGGAGAAGTCGACGTCGCCCTGGTAGGCGACCATCGACCCCTGCTTGGCGTAGAAGAACCCGCCGCTGCCGGCGAGGTCGACCTTGAGCATCCTGCCGTTGGCGAGGACGAAGCTGCCGGGCTCGCCCTCGGGCTCCGTGTGGTGGAAGAGGCTGCTGCGCATGGGGGCATCCTGTCAGGCAGCTGCGCCGGACGCCGCTCGGCCGCGACGCCGCTCGGCCGCGGCGGTGCTCAGCCGCGGCGGCGCGAGATGGTGCGGCCGAGCCACACCAGCGGGTCGTAACGACGGTCGGCCACGCGTTCCTTCATCGGGATGAGCGCGTTGTCCGTGATCTTGATGCCCTCCGGGCAGACGTCGGTGCAGCACTTGGTGATGTTGCAGCGGCCCAGCCCGTGCTCGTCCTGCGCGGCGTCGACGCGGTCGGCGACGTCGAGCGGGTGCATCTCGAGCTCGGCGACCCGCATGAGGAAGCGGGGGCCGGCGAACGACTCCTTGTGCTCCTCGTGGTCGCGCACGACGTGGCACACGTCCTGGCACAGGAAGCACTCGATGCACTTGCGGAACTCCTGCGAGCGCTCGACGTCGACCTGCGCCATCCGGTACTCGCCCGGCGCCAGGTCGGCGGGCGGCGTGAACGAGGGGATCTCGCGCGCCTTTGCGTAGTTGAACGACACGTCGGTGACGAGGTCGCGGATCACGGGGAACGTCCGCAGCGGCGTGACGACCACCTCGTCGTACTCCGAGAACACGGACATCCGCGTCATGCACAGCAGCCTCGGTCGCCCGTTGATCTCCGCCGAGCACGACCCGCACTTGCCGGCCTTGCAGTTCCACCGCACGGCGAGGTCGGGCGCCTGGGTGGCCTGCAGCCGGTGGAGCACGTCGAGCATCACCTCGCCCTCGTGGACCTCCACCTGGAAGTCCACCAGCTGCCCGTCGTCGGCGTCCCCGCGCCAGACGCGCACGAGGCGTGTGTCGCTCATGGCGTGCTCCTCGTGCTCATGCCGGGCTCCCCCCGGGGTGGGCCGTCAGCTCCGGGGCCGTGTAGTACTTCTCGAGCTCGTCGAGGTCGAAGAGTGCGAGCAGGTCCTCGCGCATCGGGACCCGTTCGGCGGGCTCGACGGCGACCCGCGGCACGACGGACTCCTCCCGGGGCGCGCCGGCGGCGTCGTCGTGGCGGACGTGCGTCACCAGCACCCGGTGGCGCCACTGCGGGTCGAGCGTCGGGTAGTCGTCGCGGGTGTGGCCGCCGCGGCTCTCGGTGCGGGTCAGCGCCGACGACGCGACGGCCTCGCCGACCATGAGCATGTTCCGCAGGTCCAGCGCGAGGTGCCAGCCGGGGTTGTACTGCCGGTGCCCCTCGACGACGACGCGCCGCAGCCGCGCCCGGAGCTCGCCGAGCCGGTCCAGCGCCGCGGTCATCTCGGCCTCGGTGCGGATGATCCCGACGAGGTCGTTCATGGTGCGCTGCAGCTCGGCGTGCAGGGCGTAGGGGTTCTCGCCCGCCGCGCCGTCCGACGGCGGCGCGAAGGGGGCGAGCGCCATCGCGGCCGCCGCGTCGACGTCGTCGTCGGCCGCGACCGGGCGGCCCTGGAGGCCCTCGACGTGGTCGGCGGCGCCGAGCCCCGCGCGCCGGCCGAACACCAGCAGGTCCGACAGGGAGTTGCCGCCGAGCCGGTTCGAGCCGTGCATCCCGCCCGCGCACTCGCCGGCCGCGAACAGCCCGGGGACGTTCGTGGCCCCGGAGTCGGGGTCGACGTCGATCCCGCCCATGACGTAGTGGCACGTCGGGCCGACCTCCATCGCCTCGGCCGTGATGTCGACGTCGGCCAGCTCCTTGAATTGGTGGTACATCGACGGCAGGCGTCGCTGGATCTCCTCCGCCGGCAGGCGGCTCGCGATGTCGAGGTAGACGCCGCCGTGCTCCGAGCCGCGCCCCTCCTTCACCTCGGTGTTGATCGCGCGGGCCACCTCGTCGCGGGGGAGCAGGTCGGGCGTGCGGCGGTTGTTCTCCTGGTCGTCGTACCAGCGGTCGGCCTCGTCCTCGGTCTGCGCGTACTGGCCCTTGAACACCTCCGGGACGTACCCGAACATGAACCGGTCGCCGCCGGAGTTCTTGAGCACGCCGCCGTCGCCCCGCACGCCCTCGGTCACGAGGATGCCCTTGACGCTCGGCGGCCAGACCATCCCGGTCGGGTGGAACTGCACGAACTCCATGTCGACGAGGCTCGCGCCGGCCCGCAGCGCCAGGGCCTGGCCGTCGCCGGTGTACTCCCACGAGTTCGACGTCACCTGGAACGACTTGCCGATCCCGCCGGTGGCCAGCACCACCGCGGGGGCGGAGAACTGCACGAACCGGCCCGACTCGCGCCAGTACCCGAACGCGCCGGCGATCGCGCCAGCCTGCCCTGAGCCTGTCGAAGGGTCGGCCGTGAGCAGCTCCGTGACCGTGCACTCGGCGAACACGCGCAGCCGCGCCTCGTAGTCGCCGGTCTCGGCGTGGTCCGCCTGCTGCAGCGCCACGATCCGCTGCTGCAGCGTGCGGATCAGCTCGAGCCCGGTGCGGTCGCCGACGTGCGCGAGCCGCGGGTAGGTGTGCCCGCCGAAGTGGCGCTGGCTGATCCGCCCGTCGGGCGTGCGGTCGAACAGCGCGCCCCACGTCTCGAGCTCCCAGACCCGGTCGGGCGCCTCCTTGGCGTGCAGCTCCGCCATCCGCCAGCTGTTGAGGAACTTCCCGCCGCGCATCGTGTCCCGGAAGTGCACCTCCCAGGAGTCGCGGGAGTTGACGTTGCCCATCGCGGCGGCGCAGCCGCCCTCGGCCATCACGGTGTGCGCCTTGCCGAAGAGCGACTTGCAGACGATCGCCGTCCGCAGCCCGCGCTGGCGCGCCTCGATCGCGGCCCGCAGGCCGGCGCCGCCCGCGCCGATGACGAGGACGTCGACCTCGTGCCGTTCGATCTCGGTCACGCCCGGTCTCCCTTCGGCGGCCTCAGCCGACGATCCGCAGGTCGGTGATCGACCCGGACGCGACGAGCGCGACGTACAGGTCGGTGAGCACGAGCGTGCCGAGCGTGACCCAGGCGAAGAGCATGTGGCGCGTGTTGAGCGCCGAGACCTTGGTCCAGACCCAGTACCGCACCGGGTGCTTCGAGAAGTGCGTGAGCCGGCCGCCCATCACGTGCCGGCACGAGTGGCACGAGACGGTGTAGCACCACAGGAGCGCGACGTTGACCAGCAGGACGAGGTTGCCGACGCCGACGACGAACCCGTCGGTGGGATGGTGGAACGCGACGACGGCGTCGTAGGTGTTGATCAGCGACACCAGCAGCGCCACGTAGAAGAAGTACCGGTGCACGTTCTGCAGGATCAGCGGGAAGCGGGTCTCGCCCGTGTACGTCGCGTGCGGCTCCGGCACCGCGCACGCGGCCGGGGCGGCCCAGATCGACCGGTAGTAGGCCTTGCGGTAGTAGTAGCAGGTCAGCCGGAACCCGAGGAGGAACGGCAGGCTCAGCGCCGCGTACGGGATGAGCGGGTTGTCGGGCAGGAACATCCCGAAGTGCGCGGAACCCGGCTCCGACGCGCACCCGAGGGACACGCACGGCGAGTAGAACGGCGTGAGGTACCGCTCGTCCGCGAAGAAGTACTGCTGCTGGAACGCCCGGAAGCCGCCGTAGGCGAGGAACGTCAGCAGCCCGAGGGTCGTGGCGGCCGGCGACAGCCACCACCGGTCCAGGCGCAGCGTCCCCGAGCCGATCGACGCACGGCCGGGGCTGTGGACCCCGCGCGCGCCGACGTCCCGCCAGCCGGGACCGCGCGCCGTCGTCGTCACGACCGGGAGCCGTGGTAGCCGCCGACCCCTTCGTCGTCGGCGTCGTCCTTCCACATCGCCTCGTCGAGGGGCGTGTCGGGGACGACGACGTGCTCGGGCAGACCGCCCGGGTGCGGGGCCGGCGTGGCCCCCTCGAGCTCGCCGGCGTCGATCTCCAGCCGTTCGAGGTCGTTCACGAGCCTTCGCACCTCGGGGCCGTCGCCGAAGGTGTCGTGCACCTCGGCGACGCTGCGGCGCAGCTGCTCGATCGAGCGGCGGAGCGCCGCCAGCTCAGTGGTCGTCACGGGACACCTCCTCGCGGGCGTGCCCCACGTCGGTGTGAGGCACGTCACTGCCGAGGATGCCGCGAATGCTCCGGCCGGGCAACACGACGCGCGCGGCCGCCCTTCGCGACGAACACCGTGCACAGGGAGGACGGGACGACCTTCGAGCCTGGCCGCCGGCCGTTCTCTCGCGTCGACGTAGTGCCTGGTGGTACTTCCCAAGCCTGAAGGGACACCAGGTGCTACGTCGGCCGGGGCACACGGTCCGCGGCGTGCTCGCGCGGAACCTGACCGACGGCGCCCGCAGCTGGAGCGCTGTCCCAGCACGGCACCGGCGCAACGGACAGGCAGCACTACGGGTGCTCGCCGTGAGATTCCCGGTCACCGTGATTCCCGGTCACCGTCACGACGTGCCGGGGAAGCCCGCCTGCCGCCACGCCTCGTAGAGGGCGATCGACGCGGCGTTGGTGAGGTTGAGCGACCGGCGCCCGGGGAGCATCGGGATCTTCACCTGGTCGGTGATGCGGGGGTGGGCGAGTGCGTCGTCCGGCAGCCCGGTGGGCTCGGGGCCGAAGAGCAGCACGTCGCCGGGCCGGTACGCGACGTCGGTGTACGACGTCGTCGCGTGCGCGGTGAACGCGAACACCCGGGCGCCCGACAGGGCGTCGAGGGCGGCGTCGAACGACGGGTGCACGTCCATCACGGCCAGGTCGTGGTAGTCGAGGCCGGCCCGCTTGAGCTTGGCCTCCGACAGGTCGAAGCCCAGCGGCTCCACCAGGTGCAGCCGGGCGCCCGTCACCGCCGCGAGCCGGATCGCCGACCCGGTGTTGCCGGGGATGCGCGGCTCGAAATAGACGACGTGGGCGAACGGAGCGGGCGGCGGCGCGGGCCGGTCAGGCGTGGGCACGACGCCGATTCTCCCACCCGATCGGCCCTGGAGGTTCCGAGAGGTCGCGTCCGACAGCCACGGGAGTTTGCGGCCACCGGCACGAATTCCACCCCGGCGGTCCGCCGCACGCTTGCGCCCTGTAGCAGCTCGGTGAAGCGCTTTTATCACCCGCCGAGCCGCAGGAGAACTACTTCCTGAACAACATCGCTGGGGCTACCGTCGGGGTATAGGTGCATCCGTTGCGGCAGGGTCGTCCAAGAGGCCGTTCCAAGGGGCAATGCGATGAGCGAACAACCCAGCAATGGGACCACCTCCTTCCCGTGGAGCACGATCGACGGGCCCAAGCCGCGCAAACGGATCTGGGTGCCGCACCTGGACTCGGAGCTCCGGTCGCTGTGGCTTCGCGTGGACATGGCGCTGGCGCGGGACGAACGCGCGCAGGAGAAGAGCCGGACGGGCACCAGGCAGGACGCAGGCATCGACCAGTCCCACCCGCTTGCCGAGAATCAGGTCCTGGCCGAGGGCGTCAAGGACCTGATCACCCGGGCCGTGCGCGCGGCTCATCGGCGCGATCCTGTCCCCGGGCGATTCGTCAACTGGTGGCGGGGGACCCTCGTCGAGCAGGCCTACCGCAATCTCCACGCGGCGCGCGTGCAGATGGTCGATCTCATGTCCGAGGACGAGCTGGACGCGGAAATTCCGGGTGTGGTCGCGCGCGTCCATTCGACGCTCCTTCCCGGGGACGCGCGCCGCGTCAGCCAGCACGACCTCTACTCGCTGGGACTCCCGCAGCGCCGCGCCTGGACTCGACGGCTGATGGAGGACGGTTACGAATCGCTCGACATGCAACATGCGAGGCTTCGTAACTTCCGAAACATCGTGCTGAGTGCTGCATTCGTCGTCATCGTCCTCACCGGCGCGACCATGACGTACGTCGTCAGCAACCCGACGGACGTACCGCTCTGTTTCTCGGCCGAGCAGACGGACTCCGCGGAACCGCAGCCGGCCGAGGACGGGAACGATCTTCTCAACTGTCCGACCGGAGCCAACGTGCCCGAAGCGTTGCCGAACGACGTCGTCGTGGTCGCCCTCATGGGTCTGTTGGGCGGAACGGTGACAGCCGTGATCTCGATCCGGAAGCTGGGCGGCTCGGCCGGGGCCTACGACGTCCCGGTGGCGTTGGCGTGGCTCAAGGTTCCACTGGGCGCGATCACCGCGATCTTGGGGATCCTGGCCGTGCGCGGGCAGTTCGTTCCCGGTCTCTCCCGCCTTGACTCTCAGGACCAGATCCTTGCGTACGCGCTGCTCTTCGGCTTTGCGCAGCAGGCCCTCACCACTGTGCTGGACAAGAAGGCCGGCACCCTGGTGGATGCGCTGCCGACGAATTCCTCTCAGGCCGGAGGAAGAGCCACAGCCTCGGTGCTGTTCAGCGATCAGGCAAGAGAAGATGGGGATCAGGACGCGCCGGCCGACAAGGTGCGGCCGGTGAACAACCGAAGGAAGGGCTCGACGCGGTCGTAGCGCGAGAGCCCGGGCGACCACCAGGGCCGATGTCGACGCGTTGCGGCAGTAGGGTGGTCGGCATGCTGAAGCGCAACGACTGGTGGCGGCTGCACCCGCAGCCGTGACCTGACGCGCCCACGCCACCACGTCCCGAGCTGCCCGCCGCAGCCCGGGACGTCTCTGTGTCCGGCCACGGGTCGCGCGCCGGGCGGCATCCCGCGAAGGAGCCGCACCATGACCAGCCTCACCACCCCGACCCCCTCGACCATGTCGTCCGGCACCCCGTCCGCCAGTCCGCCCGTCCCGCCGACGTCGTCCGGCGAGACCGCGAGCGTCGCCGCCGCCCGGGCGCGCACCGCCGGCCTGGAGGCGGAGATCGCCCGCGACCCCGGCCGTTTCCGCGTGCTCACCGGGGACCGACCCACCGGCGCGCTGCACCTCGGCCACCTGCTGGGCACGCTCGACAACCGGGTCCGGCTGCAGCGGGCAGGCGTCGAGGTCGTGCTCGTCGTCGCCGACTACCAGGTCATCACCGACCGCGACGACGCCGGCGACCTGCCCGGCACGGTCCGCGAGGTCGTGCTCGACTACCTGGCTGCCGGCATCGACCCGGACCGGTCGACCGTCTTCACGCACTCGGCCGTCCCGGCCCTGAACCAGCTCCTCCTGCCGTTCCTGTCGCTGGTCACCGTGGCCGAGCTCGAGCGGAACCCGACCGTCAAGGCGGAGGCGGCCGACGCGGCCCGCCGGCAGGGACGCGGGATGTCGGGGCTGTTGTTCACCTACCCGGTGCACCAGGCCGCCGACATCCTGTTCTGCCACGGCAACCTCGTCCCGGTGGGCCAGGACCAGCTGCCGCACCTGGAGGCCACGCGCACGGTCGCGCGCCGGTTCAACCAGCGGTTCGCCGCCGCGCGGCCGTACTTCCCCGAGCCGGAGGCGCTGCTCACGTCCGCGCCCGTGGTGCTCGGGAACGACGGCGCCAAGATGTCGAAGTCGCGCGGCAACGCGCTCGAACTGCGCGCGACGGACGACGACACGGCGGCCTTCGTGCGCCTGGCGAAGACGGACTCGCAGCGGCACATCACCTTCGAGCCCGAGGCCCGGCCGGAGGTCGCGAACCTGCTGACCCTCGGTGCCCACTTCGCCGGCACGACGCCGGGCCTGCTCGCCGAGCAGGTCGGCGCGGCGGGGGCCGGGCGGCTCAAGCAGGTGGTCACCGAGGCGCTCGTCGAGGGGCTGCGACCGCTGCGCGCGCGGCGCCGCGAACTCGCGGCGGACGGCCCCGCCGTCGTCGCCGACGTCCTCGCGCGCGGCAACGCCCGCGCGAACGCCGTGGCCGACCGGACGCTCGCCGACGTGCGCGCGCTCCTGGGCACGGTCTACGCCTGAGCCGCCCTGAACCCGTCGGTGACGGCAACCCGTCGGTCGAGCCTGTCGAGATCACGACCAGCATCTCGACAGGCCCGACCGTCGGGCTTCCACGAGCAGAGGGTCAGCCGATCCAGCCCACGAGGTCCTTGGTGAACTCGTCCTCGTACGCGCCGACGATCCCGTGCGACGCGCCGGGGTAGACCTTGAGCGTCGCGTCCGCGATGATCTGCGCCGAGCGCAGCCCGGCCGCAGCGATCGGCACGATCTGGTCGTCGTCGCCGTGCGCGACGAGCACCGGGACGTCGATCTTGCGCAGGTCGGCCGTGTAGTCGACCTCCGAGAACTGCGCGATGCAGTCGTACGCGGGCTTGAGCCCGGCCTGCATGGACAGCCGCCAGAACTGGTCGAGCGCACCCTGCGAGACCTGGGCGCCCTCGCGGTTCGCGCCGAAGAACGGCACGGCGAGCTCGCGGTAGTACTGCGCGCGGTCCGTCCGCACGCCCTCGCGGATGCCGTCGAAGACCTCGATCGGCGTGCCCTCGGGGTTGTCGTCGGTACGCACCATGAGCGGCGGGACGGCGCCGACCAGCACGGCCTTGCGCACCCGCGCCGACCCGTGCCGGGCCAGGTAGTGCGCCACCTCGCCGCCGCCGGTCGAGTGCCCGACGAGCACGACGTCCGTCAGGTCGAGGGCGTCGAGCACCGCGGCGAGGTCGTCGGCGTAGTGGTCCATGTCGTTGCCGTCGGCGGTCTGGGTGGAGCGGCCGTGGCCGCGCCGGTCGTGCGCGACGGCGCGGAAGCCGGCGTCGACGACCGCCATCATCTGGCGGTCCCAGGCGTCGGCGTTGAGCGGCCAGCCGTGTGAGAACACGACCGGGCTGCCGGTGCCCCAGTCCTTGTAGAAGATCTCGACGTCGTCGGTCGTGGTGATGAACGGCATGGTCACAGCTCCTTGGTGGTGAGGGTGTCCTTGAGCCACGCGAGCGTGGCGTCCGCGACCTCGGCCCAGCCGTGGTCGACGGTGAGCGAGTGCCCGCGGTCCGGGAACTCGATCAGGTCGGTGACCGCAGCGGAGTGCTTGCGGTAGATCTTCGCGGACGTCCGCGTGAGCGACACCGGTGCGGTGTGGTCCATCCCGCCACCGACGAACAGCAGCGGCCCGCGGTCCGCGCGGTGCGTGTCGACCCGCGCCGGCGAGCCGGGCAGCAGGTTGGCGGTCGCGTCCTCGAACAGCGGCCGCCCGGGCGACGGGATCGTCCACTGGTCGTACAGGGCGGCCGCCTCCTCGTCCGACAGCTCGTTGGCGAACCCGTACCGGAACTCCTCCGGCGTGAGCGACACCGAGCCCTTGAAATGCGCGGGGTTCTTGAGCGCGACGGCCGCGACCCGCAGCGAGCTCGGGGGCAGCAGGATGTTGCCGCGCATCGGCGCCGGGTCGATCGCGACGGCCGCGGCCGCTCGCCCCTCGGTGAGCAGGCGCTGGGCGATCAGCCCGCCGAACGAGTGGCCGACGACGACGGGCGGCTCGTCCAGGGCGTCGATGAACGCGGCGTAGTGCGCGACGACGTCGTCGATCCCGTAGCCGCCCGCGCGGTCGGGGTTTGCCCGGGCCTCGGCGACGGTGGGCGAGTCGCCCGGCCAGCCCGGGTTGTGGGGGGCGTAGCCCGCCTCGGCGAAGCGGTCGGTCCACGGAGTCCACGAGTCGGCGTGGAGCCACAGGCCGTGGACGAACACCACGGGCCTGCGGGGGATGCTGGACTCGGTCATGATGGCGGCTCCCGTCGGAGGGGGTGGGAGACCACCGTCGCCCGGGCGGGGCCGCGACCGCTTCTGTCAGATGACTGGTCGTGCGCCCGGTCGGCCGGTCGCCGGGCCGCGCGTCAGGAGCGGCCCGCCTCCACGACGTCGCGCAGCTGGGCGCGCGACGAGACCCCCAGCACGGGGAACACCCGGTACAGGTGGAACCCGACCGTGCGCGGCGACAGGAAGAGGTGCTCCGCGATCTCGCGGTTGGTGCGCCCCTGCGCCGCCAGGTGCACGATGCGGCGCTGCTGGGGCGTGAGCGCGGCGAGCGGGTCCGGGACCCGGTCGGCGACCTTGACGCCCGCCGCGCGCAGCTCGGCGGTGGCCCGCTCGGCGAACGGGGCCGCGCCCAGGCGCAGGAACGTCTCGAGCGCCGCGCTGAGCTCGGTGCGGGCGCGGCTCACCTGACGCGACCGGCGCAGCCGCTCGCCGAGGTCGAGCCGCACCAGCGCCCGCTCGAACGGCCAGGTGGCGCTCGCGGGGTCGGCCAGCGCGGCGCGGTAGTGGCGCTCGGCGTCGTCGCCGCCCGAGAGCAGCGCGCGGGCGTGGTGCACGATCGCGGTGACGCGCGGTCCGGGCTCCGCGCCGACGTGCGCCGCCGCGGCCTCGACCACGCGGGCGGCGTCGGCGGCGCGGTCGCTGCGGACGGCCGCGCCGGCCAGCATTGCGAGCGAGTGCACCGACGAGTGGCGGTGCACCGGCGCGCCGTCGTCGTCGAACCCGCGCCGCAGCAGGTCGTAGGCGCCCTCGGGGTCGCCGTCCGCGAGCGCCGCGAGGCCGAGCGTCAGCCGGGCCCGGACGCCGACGGCGCGGGTGATGTCCGGGTCGAGGGCCTCGAGCGCCGCACGCGCCAGCGAGCGGGCCTCGTCGGTGCGGCCCCGGTAGGCGGCGAGCTGGGCGGTGGTGACCTGGGCCGCGGCGCGCACCACGGGCATGCCCGTCTCCTCGGCGACCCGGATCGCGTCCTCGGCCCCGGCCTGCGCGTCGTCCCAGCGCCCGAGCTCCAGGCGCGCGTACGCGAGGGTGGAGGACACCAGGGCGTTGGTCCCCTCCGTGGGGCCGTCGGCGAACAGGTCCAGCAGGCGCCCGAGGAGCCGCTCGGCCAGCCGGGTCTCGTCGAGCACCCACGCGGCGCCGCCGAGCACGTTGAGCTCGCGGATGCCGAGCTCGCCGTGGACCCGCAACGCGCGGTCGAGGGCGGCCCGCGACGCGGGGTCGAAGGGCGCGACGGAGCCCAGCACCCACGCCACCGCGGGGTCGTCGTCCACGAGCTCCGCCGACCCCGCGGCGGCCAGGGCGTCCCCGACGTCGTCGAGCAGCGCGTCGTCGCCGGCGTTGTACGCGGCGACGGCCGCGGGCGTGAGCGCGGCGACGGCGAGCCCCGGGTCGACGTCCGCGACCCTGCGCGCGAGCGCCGTGAGCCGCCCGACGGCGTCGGCGTGCCGGTTCGTGGACGCGATCGCCCAGCCGGCGTAGAGGTCGGCCTCCAGCCGGGCGGGCTCGTCGGTCGCGGTGACACCGGCGCGCGCGGCGAGCCGCTCGACCCAGGCGGTGCGGCCGGTGAACATCGCCGCGGGCGCGGCCAGGAGGTACCGGCGGGTCGCGGCCCCGGGGTCGGGGGACAGGTCGCCGGCCCGCTCGAGCGCGCGGGCGGCCGCGACCCAGCCGCCGCGCTCCCGGGCGCGGTCGGCCGTGGCCTCGAGCGCGGCCGCGGCGTCGCCGTCGGGCCCGACCGCCGCGGCGGCGAGGTGCCACGCGTGCCGGTCCGGGTCGGGCGAGGCCTCGGCGAGGGCGAGGTGAGCGCCGCGCCGCGCCGCCAGCGGCGCGGAGTCGTAGACGGCGCCCCGGGCCAGCGGGTGGCGGAACCGCACCCGGTCGCCGTCGAGGTGCACGAGCCCGGCCTCCTCGGCCGGAGCCCAGGTGATGAGAGCATCGGCGGCGGCGCGTGCGTCGTCCGGGACGTCATCGGGGTCGCCCGCGGGCCGGGCGGCAGCGAGGACGACCGAGAGGTCGTCGGCGTCGGCCGCCGCCGCGAGCAGCAGCGCGTGCCGCGTCTCGGGCGGCAGCGCGGGAAGGCGGGCGGCGAACGCGCGCTGCACGCGCGCGGTCACGGCGTCCGCGCCCGTCCCGTCGCCCGTCGTGCCGGCCGGCGTCGCGCCGGGCCTCGACAGCTCGACGAGCGCGAGCGGGTTGCCGGCGGCGTGGTGCAGCACCGCCGGCCGCTCGTGCGCGGCGGGCGGCGCGGGCTGCCGGTCGAGGAGGCGGCCGGCGTCCTGGTCGCCGAGCGGAGCCAGCTCCAGCGCCGGGAGCCCGGCGGGGGCCGCCTCGGGTCGGGTCGCGAGAAGGAGGCCGGTCCGGCCGTCGCCGTCGACGAGCCGCCGCGCGCAGAACAGGACCACGTCGCGGCTCGCGTCGTCGAACCACTGCAGGTCGTCCACGACGACCAGCGCCCCGGGCTCCGGCAGGTCGCTCACCAGCGTGAGGACGCCGGCCGCCAGGTGCAGCCGGTCCGGCACGGGCGCGTCGTCGAGCAGGCCGAAGGCGCCGCCGACGGCCCGGCGCTGCGGGCGGGGCAGTCGGTCCAGGCGGTCGAGGCACGGGCGCAGCAGCTGGTGCAGGGCCCCGAAGGCGAGCTCGCGCTCGCCGACGGCGCCGCGGGCCGTGAGCACGGTGCGTCCGGCGTCGCGCGCGGTGCTCATCGCGTGCCGCGCGAGCGTCGTCTTGCCGAGCCCCGGGTCCCCGACGAGGACGAGCACCCCGGCGCCGCCCGCCGCCGCGAGCTCGGTGACCCGGCCCAGCTCGGCGTGGCGCCCGACGATGTGTTCCACGGTCTCTCCCGTCGTGACGGCACGGGGACGCCGCGGGCGGGGTGTCGATACCGGCGCGGGCCCCCCTCGGCGAGGCCACGATACCGGCGCGGGCCGTCCTCGGCGGGGCGCGCGGGCTACCGTGGGCGGGTCGTCGATTCCGGCCCGGGGGCGCCGATGCTGACCTTCCGCCGTACGCGTCGCGGCGACCTGCCGCAGATCCAGACGTGGCTGCGCCGGCCGCACGTCGCGCGGTACTGGGCGCACGACACGTCCGACGCGGCCGTCGAGCGCGACTTCGCCGGGAGCTTCCTGGGCACGGAGCCGTCCGAGGACTTCGTGGTGTCGGACGACGGCGCCCCCGTGGGCTTCATCCAGCGCTGCCGGATCCACGACTACGCCGACGAGGAGCGCGAGCTCATCGCGCTGGTGGACGTGCCCGTGGACGCCCTGACGATCGACTACTTCGTCGGCGAGCCCGACCGGGTCGGCCAGGGCCTCGGCACGCGCATGATCCGCGAGTTCACCGCGACCTGCTGGCGGGACCACCCGGGGGCGACGACGATCGTCGTGCCCGTGGTCACGGGCAACGCCGCGTCGTGGGGGGCCCTGCGCTCGGCCGGGTTCCGGTGGGTGGCCACGGGCTGGTTGCCGCCGGACAACCCGGTCGACGACGGCCAGCACCACGTGTACCGCCTGGACCGCCCCGTCGGGTGACGCCGACGGGGCGGTCGCAGGCGGGAGGGTTCCGGGCCCGCCGGTGCCTCTCCGGCGGGCCCGAGATCGGGACGGCGCGCGTCAGGCGCCGGTGCCGAGGCCGTCGAGCCGCTCCTTGAGCCGGGAGAGCTGGGCCCACAGCTGCTGCGGCACCCGGCCGGAGAACGTCTCGAAGAACTCGGCGGTCAGGTCGGCCTCGGCCTTCCACGGCCCGGCGGGCACGTCGAAGAGCGCGGCCAGGTCGTCGTCGGACAGCTCGAGGCCGTCCGTGTTCAGGGCGCCCGGTGCGGGCAGCAGCCCGACGGGGGAGTGCACGGCGCCGGCGTCGGTGCGCAGCCCGCGGGACCGGTCGACCTGCGTGACGATCCACTCGACCACGCGCGAGTTCTCGCCGAAACCGGGCCACAGGAACTTTCCGTCCTCGCCCTTGCGGAACCAGTTGACCTGGAAGACCTTGGGCCGCTTGTCGGCGTCGATCCCCTTGCCGACGCGCAGCCAGTGCGCCCAGTGGTCGGCCATGTTGTAGCCGCAGAAGGGCAGCATCGCGAAGGGGTCGCGGCGCAGCTCGCCGACGGCCCCCTCGGCGGCGGCGGTGCGCTCGGAGCTGATGGTCGCGCCCATGAAGACGCCGTGCTCCCAGCTCAGCGCCTGCGCCACGAGCGGCACGTTGCTGGCGCGCCGGCCGCCGAACACGATCGCGTCCAGCGGCACGCCGTCCGGGTCCTCCCAGGAGTCCGCGATGGACGGGCACTGGGCGGCCGCCACGGTGAACCGCGAGTTCGGGTGCGCGGCGGGGGTCTCGGAGCCGGGCGTCCAGTCGTTCCCCTGCCAGTCCACGAGGTGCGCCGGCGGCTCGGGCGTGAGGCCCTCCCACCAGACGTCGCCGTCGTCGGTCAGGGCGACGTTGGTGAAGACGACGTCGTGGGACAGGGTGTCGATCGCGGTGGGGTTCGTCTCGACGCCGGTGCCGGGAGCGACGCCGAAGAAGCCGGCCTCGGGGTTGATCGCCCGCAGACGGCCGTCCGGGCCGGGGCGCATCCACACGATGTCGTCGCCGAGGGTCTCGACCCTCCAGCCGGGGATCGTCGGGCGCAGCATCGCGAGGTTCGTCTTGCCGCACGCGCTGGGGAACGCCGCGGCGAGGTGGTAGCGGCGGCCCTCGGGCGACGTCGCACGGATGAGGAGCATGTGCTCGGCGAGCCAGCCCTCGTCGCGCGCCATCGCCGACGCGATGCGCAGCGCGAAGCACTTCTTGCCCAGCAGCGCGTTGCCGCCGTAGCCCGACCCGTACGACCAGATCTCGCGCGTCTGGGGGTAGTGGACGATGTACTTCGTGTCGTTGCAGGGCCACGGCACGTCCGCCTCGCCGTCGGCCAGCGGCGCGCCCACCGAGTGCACGGCCGGCACCCACTGCCGCCCGGCGTCGATCAGGTCCATGACCTCGGGGGAGACCCGGGTCATGACGTGCATGGAGACGACGACGTACGGCGAGTCCGTGATCTCGATGCCGACCTGCGAGATGGGCCCGCCGACCGGCCCCATCGAGAACGGCACCACGTACAGGGTGCGGCCACGCATCGACCCCGCGAAGACGCGGCGCAGCTCGGCGCGCATCGCGACCGGGGACCGCCAGTTGTTGGTGGGGCCGGCGTCGACCTCGCGCTCGGAGCAGATGAACGTGCGCGACTCCACGCGCGCGACGTCCGACGGGTCCGAGCGGGCGAGGTAGGAGTTCGGCCGCTTGGCCTCGTCGAGCTTGATCAGCGTCCCGGCCTCGACCATCCCGTCGAGCAGCCGCTGCTTCTCCGCCGCGGACCCGTCGCACCACACCACCTCGTCCGGCTGGGTGAGCGCCGCGATCTCGTCGACCCAGGCCCGGGCGTCGCGCTGGCCGGCCGGCGCGGCGGCCTGCTCGGAGGCCCGCTCGGGGCCGGCCGGGGCTCCCGCGGCCTCGCGCTGGACGACGTCGGGGGCCAGCGCGGCGATCGCGAGCCGGGTGCGGCGGGGGTTCGCGGTGAAGGTCATGTCGTGCTCCGTCCGTCGGCGTGGCCCCGGCCGCGGCGCGCGGCGGGCCCTGCTTCCACCATGGCCCCTCCGGCCGCGCTCTTCCCAGGAATCCAGCCGTGAAGATTCGACGATCTTCACGTAGCGTGAAGCCATGGCTCCGCGCGACTCCTCGTCGAGAACGGGATCTCGTCCGTCATCAGGCCCGATGGCGGGTGCGGTCCCGTACTCGAAGGGGTCGTCCCGACCGGTCGAGGCGACGACGGCGGAGACGCCGGACCTCATCACCCTCGGCCGCCGCATCCGGCACGCCCGGACCGCGCGCGGCCTGACGCTCGAGGCGCTCGGTGAGCGGGTCGGCTCCGCGCCGAGCCTGCTCTCCCTGGTGGAGAACGGCCGCCGCGAGCCGCGCCTGTCCCTGCTGCGCGCCATCGCGGAGGCCGTGGGCGTCGGCGTCCCCGACCTGCTCGCCGACGAGCCGCCGTCCCGCCGCGCCGAGCTCGAGATCGCGCTCGAGCGCGCGCAGCGCGGGCCGCTCTTCGGGGCGCTCGGCCTGCCGCCGATCAAGCCGAGCCAGCGGCTGCCGATGCCGGTGCTGGAGCAGGTCGTGGGCCTGCACGCGGAGCTGGCCCGCCGGGAGGAGGAGGCCATCGCGACGCCGGAGGAGGCCCGGCGCGCGAACACCGAGCTGCGGCACGAGCGCGAGGAACGGGACAACCACCTGCCGCAGCTCGAGGCGATCGCGGAGGAGCTGACCTTCAAGGCGGGCTACACCGGGGCCGGCGCGCTCACGCACCGCACCGTGGCGCGCATGGCCGAACAGCTCGGCTTCACGATCCTGCACGTCGACGACCTGCCGCGCTCCGCCCGGTCCGTCACGGACCTCGAGCACGGCCGGATCTACCTGCCGCCCGCGTCGATCCCCGGCGGGCACGGCCTGCGGTCGCTGGCCCTGCAGGCGATCGCGCACCGCGTCCTCGGGCACGAGCGTCCCCGGAGCTACGCCGAGTTCCTGCGCCAGCGCGTCGAGATCACCTACTTCGCCGCCAGCTGCCTCATCCCGCAGTCCGTGGCCGTGGAGTTCCTCGCCCGGCGCAAGCGGGAGAAGGACCTCGCCGTCGAGGACTTCCGCGACGCGTTCGGCGTCACGCACGAGGCGGCCGCGATGCGGCTGACCAACCTCGCCACCGTGCACCTGGGCATCCCGCTGCACTTCCTGCGGGTGGGCGACGACGGAGCGCTGTTCCGCGGGTACGCGAACGACGGCCTGCCGCTGCCGCGCGACGTCACCGGCGCGATCGAGGGCCAGCTGGTGTGCCGGTGGTGGGCGGGGCGCGAGGCGTTCACCCGCCGCGACCGGGCCACCGAGTCCTACCAGTACACCGACACCCCGGCGGGCACGTTCTGGGACTCCGTGCAGACCGGCACCGGCGCCGACGGGCGGCAGTTCTCCGTCACCGTGGGCGTGCCGTACGCACACGCGAAGTGGTTCCGCGGCCGGGACACGCACGTGCGTCACAGCTCCACCTGCCCCGACCCCGCGTGCTGCCAGCGCCCGCCCGCCGATCTCGCCGAGCGCTGGGAGGGCGTCGCGTGGCCCAGCGCGCGCATGCACCAGCAGGTCCTCGCCGCGCTGCCGCGCGGGGCGTTCCCGGGAGTCGACGACACCGAGGTCTTCGCGTTCCTGCAGCAGCACGCCCCCACGGACTGAGCGGACCCGCAGGGCCTGGCGCGTCATCCCCAGGCGGCCAGGACCACCGCCGCGAGGACGGCGCTCGCCGCCTGGTACCCGCCCGTGACCGCCGTGAACAGCCCGGGGCGCGGGATCCGCGGGTTGACGGCGCCGACGAACGTCACCGCCGTCCCGAACCCGACCCCCAGGACGAGCCCCACCACGGCGGCCTCGCCGACGCCGGTCACGCCCGCCAGCGCGAGCACCAGCGCGGTCGCCGTCGTCGTCAGGGCGCTCCCGACGAGGGGCGCGACGTAGTACAGCGGCCCGAACCCCGAGTGGGCGGCGCGGTCGTGACCGAGCGAGGCGTCCCAGGCCCGGCCGAACAGCGGCGTGAACCACAGGGCACCCAGCACGTACGAGGCGAGGGTCGCCGCCGCGACGGCGAGCCACTCGACCGCACCGATCGCCTCGGCCATCGCGTCCCTCCCGTCGCAGTGCTGTCCCTCCATCGTCGCGCCGGCGCGCGGCACGGTCTTGAAGATTCCCGACAGCCGTCGCGGGGCCGCGGCCGGTCACCCGCGGCAGACTGTCGGCATGGAGCGCACGCCACGCCGCGGCGTCGAGGAGATCCGCGCCGGAGAGCGGTCCGGGGTCCTGCACCCGGAGAACCTGCGGACGTTCCACGCGCGGTGGATCACCCCGCGGGGCCCGGCCGGGCGGGTGGTCGAGACCTACTGGCACGTGCGGTGGGCGCTGCCGGACGGGGAGCGCATCGAGCAGACGATCGTCGACCGGCCGGCGGTGACGCTCTCGATCGAGTCGGGCGACGTCGTCGCGCCGTTCGTCGTCACCGGCCCGCGGAGGCGGGCGTGGGTGCGCACCATCAGCGGCTCGGGCGACGTGTTCGCCGCCCGGCTGCGGCCCTCCGGGCTCGACGTGCTCGGCGGGGTGGCCCTCCCCACCCTGGTGGACGCCGTCGTCCCCGCGGACGACGCGCTCTGCCCGGGGATCCACGGGTTGCTGCGGGCGGTCGGGCGGGCGCGCGACCCGCAGGCGCGGGCCGACGTGTTCGACGAGCTCGCGGCGCGGTGCCTGGAGGAGCGCCCGCCCGGCCCCGCGCAGCGTCTGGCCGACGCGGTGGTCGCGGAGCTGGTGGCCGCGGTGCGGGACCGCACCGGCGCGCCGTTCGCGGACGGCTTCGGGGTCAGCGAGCGCACGGTCCAGCGCGCCCTGCGCTCGACGCTCGGCATGGGGCCGAAGGCGATCGCCTCACGGATCCGGCTCCAGGAGGTGGCCCGGCTCCTGGCCGGCCCGGGCGTGGACGACCTGGCGAGGATCGCCGCGGAGCTCGGCTACGCCGACCAGGCCCACCTGGTCACCGACTTCCGCCGGACCACCGGGATCACGCCCGGTGCCTACCGGCGTTCCCTGGACGGTCGACGGTCATGAGCGTGCCCCTGGTGCGGACGGCGGCCCTGCCGGGCGGGCCCGTGGGCCACGGCTACGGAGCCGCCCGGTCGGCGCTGCTGCGCGCGGCCCTCGCGGCGGCCGGGCTCGACCTCGGCGCCGGCGCCGGCGACGTCGGGCTGCGCCGCCGGTGCACGACGTGCGGCGCCGCCGACCACGGCAAGCCGGAGGTCCCCGCGGCGCTCGCGGCGGGCCTGCACGTGAGCGTCGCGCACACGGCGACCCGCCTGGCGGTGGCGGTGGCCGGCTCACCCTGCGGCGTCGACGTCGAGGACGTCGCGGCCGTCGCGCGGGCGCCCGTGGCCGGGGTGCTGCTCGGGCCGCGGGAGCGACGGCGCGAACGCCGTCCGGGTGGCGAGCCGTCGGCCGAGGGGCTCGCCCGCACGTGGGTCCGCAAGGAGGCGCTGCTCAAGGCGACCGGGCACGGCCTGGCGGTGGACCCCGCGCGGATCGTGCTGGGGCCGCCGGACGCCCCGCCGCGGCTGCGGCGCTGGGACGGCCCGGGCCCGGCGCCCCGCCCCGCGGCGTGGGTGGAGGAGGTCCTGGACGCGGACGACGCCGGCGCGCCGGTGCCGCACGCCGTGCTCACGGCCGTCGCGCTGCGCGCTCCCTGAGGTCGGGCCGGGGGGCCTCCGGCTGTGGGGGCAGACCGGGCAGGGCCGTGCGCTCCAGCCAGGCGTCGAGCAGGTCGTCGAGCGCGGAGCCGGTCGCGCCGCCGCCGTCGTCACCGCCGCCGGGCGTGTCGCCGCCGGCCTCGCGGACCAGCGCCCGCAGGTCGGCCGTGGCGGCGTGACCGTGCCGGAAGCGCTCGGTCCAGGTGCGCACCAGCCCGAAGAACGCGTCGTCACCGAGCGTCAGCCGTAGGGCGTGCAGGGTGAGCGCGCCGCGCTTGTAGACGCGGTCGTCGAACATCAGCGCCGGCGTGGGGTCGATGAGCACGAGGTCCTGGTCGAGCGCGGCGAGCCGCTCGTGGTGCTCGCGCGCGAGGTCGTCGGCGGTGGGCCCGCCGCCCGCCTCCGACCACAGCCACTCGGCGTAGCAGGCAAAGCCCTCGTTCAACCAGATGTCTCGCCACGTCCGCACGGAGACGCTGTTGCCGAACCACTGGTGCGCGAGCTCGTGCGCGACCAGCCGGTCCGACCCGCGCTCGCCGTCCAGGTGGTTGGCCCCGAAGACGGAGGCGCCGTGCGCCTCGAGCGGGATCTCGAGGTCGTCCGGAGTGACGACCACCGTGTACGCGGCGAACGGGTACGGGCCGAACAGGCCCTCGAAGACCTCGAACAGCTCGTCGTGCCGGTCGAGGTCGTGGGTGACGTCGGCGGCCTGCTCCGCCTCCCGGGCCACCTCGCCGCGCGCGCCGAGGGCCACGACGTCGTAGCGGCCCACCTGCACGGTGGCGAGGTAGGTGCACATCGGCTCGGTGCGCTCGAACGTCCAGGTCCGGGTGCCCGCGCGCCGCGTCACCCGCCTCACGGGGGCGTTCGCCACGACCGTGTAGGGGGCGTCGGTGCTGAACGTGAGGTCGTACGTCGCCTTGTACCCCGGGTGGTCGTTGCACGGGAACCAGGTGGGGGCGCCGTCGGGCTGCCCCGCGACGATGACGCCCGCCGTCAGCTCCTCCCAGCCCACCTCGCCCCACGTGCCGCGGCTCGGCCCGGGGTTCCCCGCGTAGGTGACCGCGAGCTCGACCGTGCCGCCCGGCTCGAGCGGCCGAGGCGGGCGGACGCGCAGGGCCCGGCCGCGCTGGGTGTACTTGACGGCGCGGCCGTCCGCCTCGACCCGGCTGACGCGCAGCCCGGCCAGGTCGAGCCGCACCTGGTCGAGCGGCTCCAGCGCCCGGACGGCCAACGTCGCCACGCCCTCGAGCCGGTTGGGCTCCACGCGATAGCGCAGTCGCAGGTCGTAGTGGTCGACGACGAAGCCGCGCGCGCCGTGGTCCGGCAGGTACGGGTCGGGGTCGGTCGCGCGGCTGTGCGGCATGACGGGTGAGCCTAGCCGCCCGGCCTGGCCGACGCCGGGGGGCCCGCAGACGCCCGGGACCCTGCCGCGGGCCACGGCGACACGGGATTGCCCTGCCAGCGCGAGCCCGCCGGCAGCACCTCGCCGCGCATGACCAACGACGCCGGCCCTGCCACCGCGGCCCGCTCGAGCCGGGTGGCGGGAAGCACCACGGAGTGCGGGCCGACCGTCGCGCCGGGCGCGAGCTCCACCACGTCCAGGCTCATCACCCGGTCGTGGAAGAGGTGGGTCTGGAGCACCGTGCCGCGCCCGACGGCGGCGCCGTCGCCGAGCGTCACGAGGTCGCCCTCGGGCAGCCAGTAGGTCTCGCACCAGACGCCGCGCCCGACCCTTGCGCCCATGGTGCGCAGCCAGGCGGTCAGCAGCCCCGTGCCCAGCACGTGGTTCGCGAACCAGGGCGCCGCGACGACCTCGGTGAACGTGTCGGCCAGCTCGTTGCGCCACACGAAGCTGCTCCACAGGGGGTGGTCCCCGGCCCGGAACCTCCCGACCAGCAGCCGCTTCGCCGCCGACGTGAGCAGCGCCGCGGCCAGCCCCGCGCCGAGCAGCGCGAGCCCGCCCAGCACCCCGCCGAGGGCCCAGCCGCCGGCGCGCGCGGCCTCGAGGACGACGGTCACGACGGCGGCGCCGAGCGCGGCCGAGACGACCACCGCGGTCAGGCGCAGCACCTCGATCGCGCCGCGCGCCCACCACAGCCGGCGGTTCGGGTTGAACGTCAGGCCCTCGTCGGCCTCGTCGGCCGCCGTGCGGCGCAGCAGCACGGGCGGGCTCCCGATCCACGACGAGCCCTTGCGGGCCTTGTGCGGCGCCGCCGAAAGCACCGCGACCAGCCCGTTCTTGGGCACCGACCGGCCGGGAGCCGTGATGCCGGAGTTGCCGAGGAACGCGCGCCGCCCCACCTTGGCGCGGGCGACGCGCATCCACCCGCCGCCCAGCTCGTACGGCGCGACCATGGTGTCGTCGGCGAGGAACGCGCCGTCGGACGCCTCCATCATCGACGGGATCCCCACGACGGTCGACGCCTCGACGTGCTTGCCCATCCGGGCCCCGAGCAGCCGCAACCAGCCGGGCGTGAAGACGCTCGAGTAGAGCGGGAACAACGCCGTGCGCGCGGAGTCCATGACCCGCTCCGTGCACCAGGCCTGCCAGCCGACGCGACTGCGCACGGGGTGCCAGCCGGCGGTCATGCCGATGCTCAGCAGCCGGACGAGGACGAGCGTGACCAGCGCGTAGGTGGCGAACGCGGCGAGCGCCGCGAGCGGCAGGCGGACGGCGGCCGCGGCCAGCTCCGCCGTCGGCGTCGTCGGCCCGTCGGGTCCGGGCCCGCCGAGCAGCACCAGCACGCCCACCGCGACGGCGGCCACCGGCAGCAGCGCGAGCACGACGCCGCCGACCCCGTAGGCGACGGCCCAGGCGCCGCCGCCCGCCGGGCGCTCGGCGGGCCACGGGTGCTTGACCTGGCTGCGCCGACGGGTGGCGGGCGACCCCTCCCAGTACTCGTTCCTGCCCGTCGAGCCCACGACGGCGGAGCCCGCGGCCACGTCCGTGCCGCGGCGCACCCGGGCGCCGGGCAGCAGCACGCTGCGGGCGCCGATCGTCGCGTCGCGGCCGATGGCGACGGGGCCGACGTGCACGACGTCCCCCTCGATCCAGTGCCCCGACAGGTCGACCTCGGGCTCGACGGCGGCGCCGTCGCCGACCGTGAGCATGCCCGTGACCGGCGGCAGGGTGTGCAGGTCGACGCCGCGGCCCAGCCGGGCGCCCAGCGCGCGGGCGTACAGGCCGACGAGCGGGGCGGCCGAGACCGTCAGGCCACCGAGGGCGTCGACGAGCTGCTCGGCCAGCCACAGCCGCCGGTGTACCCACCCGCCGCGCGGGTGATCGCCCGCGCGGACGCCGCGCAGCAGCAGCCGCGCGCCCAGGGCGGCGAGCCCGAGCCGGCCGGCCGGGAGGACGAGCAGGGCCCAGGCGACCAGCAGCCCGGCCCACGGCACGTGCGGGAGGTTGCTCAGCAGCACCTCGCCACCGGTCCCGGACGCCAGCACCCCGGCGTCCACCGCCCACCGGGCCGCGGCCACCGCGAGCGCCGTCCAGGTGGCCCAGCGCAGCCCGGACACGATCCGCAGCAGCACGAGCATCGTCTGCTGGAAGAGGTGCGTGCCGGGCGGGGTCGTCGGCGCCGGCCCGGCGGGACCGCCGCTGGTGACCGCGGGCGGGCCGTACGCCTCCGTCAGGTGTGCGGCGAGCTCGGCCACCGTCGGGTGGGCGTACAGGTCCGCGACGGTGGCCGACGGGTAGCGCTCGCGGACGGCGGACACGACCTGCGCGGCGGTGAGGCTGCCGCCGCCCAGGTCGAAGAAGTCGTCGTCGGGATCGGTCGGCGCGACCCCGAGGACGGCGGCCCACCGCTCGCCCAGCCAGGTGGCGGTCTCGCCGCCGAGCTCGCCCACCGGCCCGTCGGACGGCGCGCGCGTCCCGGAGGCGTCGTCGAGCGGCCACGGCAGCGCGTCGCGGTCGACCTTGCCGCTGGTGCGCGTGGGGATCTCGTCGACGACGCCGAGCAGCGGCACCAGGGCAGCCGGCAGCACCTCGCGCAGGTGCGCCTGGAGCGCGCGGGCGTCGAACGTCGCGGGGTCGGTCGGGACGACGTAGCCGACGATGACCTTGTTGCCGGCCCCCGCCTGGCGCACCGCCGCGGCGGCGGCGGAGACCTGCGGCTCGTCCAGCAGGGCGGCGTCGATCTCGCCCAGCTCGATGCGCCGGCCGCCGACCTTGACCTGGTCGTCCGCGCGGCCGACGAACAGCAGGCCGCCGGAGTCGTTCACCACCAGGTCGCCCGAGCGGTAGGCCCGCTCCCAGCCGACGGACTCCAGCGGCGCGTACTTCTCGGCGTCCTTCGCCGGGTCGAGGTAGCGGCCGAGGCCGACGCCGCCGATGACGAGCTCGCCGGTCGCTCCCTCGGCGACCCGCCGCCCCGCGTCGTCGACCACCACGAGGTCCCAGCCGTCCAGCGGCAGGCCGATCCGGACCTCGCCGACGCCGTCGAGCGGCGCCGCGCACGCGACCACGGTCGCCTCGGTGGGGCCGTAGGTGTTCCACAGCTCGCGGCCGGGCCCCGCGAGGCGGGTCGCGAGCTCGGGCGGGATCGCCTCGCCGCCGAAGATCAGCAGGCGCACGCGCTCGAGGTCCGCGGCGGGCAGCAGGCCCGCGAGCGTCGGGACGGTCGAGATCGCGGTGATGCCGCGCTCGGCCACCCACGGGCCGAGATCGAGACCCGTGCGCACCAGGGCCCGGTCGGCGGGCACGAGGCACGCGCCGTGCCGCCAGGCGAGCCACATCTCCTCGCAGCTCGCGTCGAACGCCACGGACAGCCCGGCGAGGACGCGGTCGCCCGGCCCCAGCGGTGCGCCCTGCAGGAACAGCCGCGCCTCCGCGTCGACGAACGCCGCCGCGCTGCGGTGGGTCACCGCCACCCCCTTCGGGGTGCCCGTCGACCCGGAGGTGAAGATGATCCACGCGTCGTCCGCGGGCCGCGGAGGCGGCGGGTCGCCGGCGCCGTCGCCGGTGCGGTCGGCCTCCGCCGGTGCGTGCGGCGACGCCGGCTGGCCGGGGCCGGGGCCGGGCGCGATCGCGCCGTCGTCCCCGACGACGGCGACGACCCCGGCCTCGCCGAAGACCAGGTCCGCACGCTCGTCCGGGTCGTCGCGGTCGACGGGCACGTAGGCGGCGCCCGCCCGCAGGATCGCGAGGATCGTCAGGTAGAGGTCGGCGCGGCCGGACGTGGCGCGGACCCCCACCCGGTCGCCGCGCCGCACGCCGTGCCGCGCCAGCGCACGCGCCCGGTCGAGGACCTCGGCGGTCAGCTCGGCGTACGACCAGGCGCGGGTGCCGTCGTCGACGGCGGGGTCGTCGGGGTGCGCGGTGGCCGTGGCCGCCAGGACGTCGACGAGGGTGCGGGGCGCGGGGGCGTGGACGCCGCGGAGCAGTGGGCTGGTGCCGGGCACGCGTGTCCTCTCGATCCCAGGGACGGCCGGGTGCGTCGCTTCGCGCCGAGCCTACGTCGGGGAGGGCCTCCCGGTGCGGCGGCGAGACGCCGCGGGAGCCCGGCGGGGACGGAGCTCACGGCGTCATCGTGCGCACGCCATCGACGGTTCAGCGACGCCCGGGCCAGGCGTCGTGGGGGAGGACCGCCTGTGGCTGTGGCTGTGGCGGTGGCGCCGGGCTCAGGCGAAGCGCTGCACGGCCAGGGGAGCGGCCTCGGCCAGGCCGACGACGGCCGGGTGCGTGGCGTCGGCGAACACGGCCGCCAGGTCGCCCGACGCGACGAAGGTCCCGTCGGCGAGGACGTGCACGGTCGGGCACAGCCGGCCGACCAGCTCGACGTCGTGCGAGACCAGCAGCACGGCGGTGCCCAGCTTGCGCGTCGTGTCGGTCAGCCGGCGCGCGATCTCGCCGCGCATGGCGGGGTCGACGGCGGTGAGGGGCTCGTCGAGCAGCAGCACGTCGGGGCGGGTGGTGAGCGCGAGCGCGAGCGCGAGGCGCTGCTTCTCGCCGCCCGACAGCGAGTAGACGGTCCGCGACGCGAACGACGGCTCGAGCGCGACGTCGTCGAGGAGCTCGGCGACCGAGCGGCCGTTGGCGCGGCCGGCCTTACGGGCGTCGGTCAGCGCGCCCGTGACGGCGCGCTCGACGGTCCACCGCAGGTCGATGTCGAGACCGTTCTGCGCGACCGTCCGCACGGCGGCGCGGAAGCGCTTCTTGTCGCGCCGGGACAGCTTCGAGACGGTGCGGCCCTCGAAGGTGACGTGGCCCTCGCGGATACGCAGGCGCCCGAGCAGCGCCTCCACCAGGGTCGACTTGCCCGCCCCCGACTCGCCCACGATGCCCACCGGCGCGGCGCCCGGCGTCAGCTCCAGGTCGATGCCCTGCAGGACGGCGGGCCCCCCGTAGCCGACCACGAGGTCGGTCGCGCGCAGGATCGGGGCGGGGGAGGTGGTGCTCATGAGGTCGCCTTCTGGTTCACGTGGCGCGGGCCCGGGCGGGCGCGGCCGGTAGGTCCGACGAACGACGGTACCCCGCGGTTCCCCAGCGCCCCGACGAGCGAGGTGGTCCGACCTCGTCTCGTCACGCGCCGTTCGTCTCCCAGTAGGCGAGCCGCACGCGCAAGGGTGCAGGCAGCACCGCCGCCAGAGCGACGCGGAGGGCTTCGCCCTCGGCGCGGTGCTGGGCGGCCACGCGGCGATCGTCCCAACCGCGCTCGTAGTGGTAGTGCTCGTCGAAGACCTGAGCCCAGGCGCGCAGCCGCGCGGCGAGGGTGTCGTCGACGGCGGCGTCCACCGCGGCGTCGACGTCCGGGTCGAACAGCATCCAGACCGGCCAGTCGGCGCCGTAGTCGTTCATGAGCATCACCGTGAGGCGGTCCGCCTCAGGAACGGCCGGCGCAGGCTCCCCGGCCGACCGGTCCCGAGGCACGAAGACCGATCCCGACAGGGGCGCGTACGCGTACCAGCCGAGGCTCGGCCGTTCGTCGCGTGGCTCGGGCACGGGTGCCCTACCTCGTCGGGCGGGCGCCGCCGCGGGCGTCCATCCGCTCCAGCAGCTTGGGGAAGACGTCGCCGAGACGCAGACCGTCGTGCTCGAACTCGTTGGTCACCCACGCTCGCGCGTTCCCCACGTGCGCGGCCGTGGCCAGAGACAGCCCTGCGTCGACGAACATGTCGTCGTGGTACACCGCCGCCTCGAGCGGCACCTCGTTGCCGGCGAGAGCGTCGAGGTCGTACAGGTCGCCCCAGCCCTCGCGGGCGGCGAGCGCCTCCGCGGCGGCGCGGAACGGCCGCAGCGCCGCGACCTGGTCGAACATCCAGGGGTAGATCATCTCGCCGGTGAACAGCAGCGGGCGGGCCGACGTCGCGAACGCCGGGTCGTCCTCGCGTACCCGCTGCGCCGCCCACGCCGTCGCGCCCGTGCCCGCCTGCGCGTAGATCGACTCGTGCAGCACGGCGTACATCGGGTTGGTCGCGAACCCGGTGGCGGCCTCGACCTCGGCGAGGAAGGTGTCGGTCAGCGTCTCGTCGTCGCCCGGGTCGAAGGCCTCGTCGACGATCCAGTGCACGCGCTCGAACCCCGGCCCCATGCCGAACGCGGTGCCGAGGGTCTGGAACCGCTCGACGGTCAGCGGGTCCCCGCCGGGCAGCCGGACGTCCCCGGCCGCGAGGCGGTCGGCGATCCGCGCGACCCGCGCCTCGTCGTCGGGGTAGCGCTCGCGGTACAGGGCGTTCTTGGCGACGACGCGCGGCTGGGTGCGGCGGTAGACCTCCTCGGCGCTCGCCGTCAGGCCCGCCAGGCCGCCGGTGACGTACGACGCTGCCACGCCCTCCGGCGCCCGCGACAGGTACGTGAGCGTGAGGAACCCGCCGTACGACTGCCCCAGCGTCGACCAGCGCCGCCCGCCGTACACCGTCTTCCGCACGTGCTCGGCGTCGGCGACGATCGCGTCGGCGCGGAAGTGCGACAGGTGCTCCGCCTGCGCCGCCGCGTCGCCGAGCGCGGTCAGGGCGCCCGCCCGCACCGCCGTCGAGCGGCCGGTCCCGCGCTGGTCGAGCAGCACGACCCGGAACCTCTTCAGCGCCTCGCCCACCCAGCCCTCGGGCCCGGTGGGCCGCGGCCCCTTGCCGCCCGGACCGCCCTGCAGGAACACGAGCAGGGGCAGGTCGTCGCCGCGCTTGGTGGGGTCCACCAGCTCGCGCGCGAAGACCGACAGGGAGCGCCCGTCGTCGGGCCGCGACCAGTCCAGCGGCACCTGCACGGTGCGGTCTGTGACGTGGACGCCGGGGACGGTGTACGAGGTGCTGCCCGTGATGCTCACGCGCCAAGCGTAGGCCGGGTTGCGTTAGTGGAGTGCGCGCTCCAATAATGACGTCGTGCAGACCGCCACCGAGGTGCGCCAGCCCGCCTCCGTCCCCCTCCTCGTCGGCCTCGCGACGCTCGCGCTCGGCGTCGGGCTGGGCTTCGCGCTGCCCCCGCTCGCCCGCGTGGTGCGCGGCTGGCTGGAGGCGACACCGCTTCCGGAGCTCGGGCCGGTCGAGCTCCTCGCGGGCCTCCCGCTCGGCTGGTCGGTCCCGATCTTGACCGGGCTGGGCCTGGTCGCCGGGGTGCTCCTGGCGCTGACCACCGTCGGCGAGGCCCTGCGCCTGAGCGTGGCGGACGACCACCTGGAGCACCGCACCGACGCCCGGGAGGGCTGGGTCGAGCGGGCCGAGGTCGGGCACGTCTTCCGCGACGGCAGGTACCTGGTCCTCCTCGGCGCGGCCGGGGAGCCGCGTGCCCGGCTGGACGCGGACACGCTGCGCAAGGCCGAGCTGCGCGCCGCTCTCGAGGCGCACCGCTGGCCGTGGCGCGACGCCGACCCCCACGAGGCCGACTACGTGCGGTGGATGGACGGCCGGCCGGGGTTCTCGCCCGCCGAGCACGCCCTGCTGCGGCGGCGGCACGCCGAGCACAAGGACGCCGCCGCGGTCTCGCAGGTGGACGCCGAGCTCGCCGCGCTGGGCGTCGCGGCGCGGCGCCGGGACGACCGGCTGCAGGTGCGGAGGGTCAGCTCGCCGGCGCGGGACGGTGCCCGTGGCGCGGCCGGTTGACCCGCGGCGCCACGAGGCGCGTCGCCTGCAGATCGTCGACGCCGGCCTGACCGTCCTGGCCGAGCGCGGCTACGAGGGCGCGACGACGGCCGCGATCTGCCGGGAGGCGGGCATCGGGTCTGGGACGTTCTTCCACTACTTCGCCACCAAGACGGACCTGGTGCTGGCGATCCTCGAGCTCGGCACGGCCGACACGGTCGAGAAGGCGGCCGCCCACGAGGGCCGGACGGACCCGGCGGGCGTGCTGCTCGACGTCCTAGGTGGGTGGGCCGACGACGCCGCGGACCCCCGCATCCCCGGGTTCGTGCGCGCCGTCGCGGGCGTCATGCACCTGCCCGCGGTCGCGGCAGCGCTCGAGGCCGACGACCTCGCCCAGCGCGAGCTGCTCGTCCCCTGGGTCGAACGCGGCCAGGCCGCCGGCGAGGTGCGCACCGACCTGTCCGCCGCCCGGATCGCCGCGTGGCTGGCGCTGCTGTCCGGCGGCTTCCTCGAGCGCGTCGCCACCGACCCCGCCTTCACCGTCGACGGCGAGCGCGACCTCCTGGTTGCTACCGCACGCGCGTTCCTCGTGGGAGACCGAGCCGCCACGGAGTGACCACTGGGCGTCGCCGCCACGGGCGAGTCGGTGCTCAGGAGGACGCTGGCCGATCGTCAGCCCACGGGTCGTTCGCCGGGTCGGCGAGGAACTCGCGTGCCCGGGTGAGGATGAAGCGGTCGATCTCCTCGACCGTGAGAGACGAGTACTCGACGGCGTCGTACTCATCGTCGGCCTCGACGAGCCACTGCGCCGACGGCAGCCCGTCGTGGCCGATCTCGCGATGGGCCCACACGGCCAGCTCGCCCGGTGCGATCGAACCGGCGAGCAGGTCCTGGACGCGACGCCGCATCTTCACTGTCGCGACCAGGTCCGCCGGCGGGACGTGGAGCCCGAGCTCCGTCGCTGCGGTCTCCGCCGTCAGCTCGAGCACGGAGAACGCGTCGTCGGGGGACAACCCGGCGAGCTCGGCGAGGGCGGGGGAGTCGAGGCCCGCGACGAGGGCGTCGACAGCCGCTTCGACGAGACGTTCGCGGGTCGTCGGCAGCACCTCGTCGCGGAACAGGCAGATCGTCTCGGCCAGCTGCGTCCGAGCGTCGTCGTGATCCATGGCGCATGCTAACGGCGTCGCGCGGCGACGGGACACAGCACTGGCCAGCATCCCGGGTTTCGACAAGCTCAACCAACACACACACACCCACGAGCAGGCGGACGGACGCAGAGCTGAGGGGGCGGCGTCGCTTCGTCCGGACGTATCCCTCCCGAAGTGGAGGGCGCCCTGGCGCCCGTGAACGCGTCCGGACGAAGCGACGCCGCCCCCTCAGCGGGGGCACGACGGCCTACTGCACGTCCGCATCCACCCAGTCGAACGTCTTGGTCACGGCCTTCTTCCACGATCGGTAGAGCCGCTCGCGCTCGTCCTCGGCCACGGCCGGCGACCAGCGCTTGTCCTCCGCCCAGTTGGCGATGACGTCCTCCTCGCCCTTCCAGAAGCCGACGGCGATGCCGGCGGCGTAGGCGGCGCCGAGCGCCGTCGTCTCGGCGACCTTGGGCCGCACGACGTCGACGCCGAGCTGGTCGGCCTGGAACTGCATGAGCAGCTCGTTCTGGACCATGCCGCCGTCGACCTTGAGCTCGGTGAGGTCGACGCCGGAGTCGAGGCGCATGGCGTCGGCGACCTCACGGGTCTGGTACGCGACCGCCTCGAGCGAGGCGCGCGCGATGTGGTTGCGGTTGACGTACCGGGTGAGGCCGACGAGCGCGCCGCGCGCGTCGGGCCGCCAGTAGGGGGCGAACAGGCCGGAGAACGCCGGCACGAAGTAGGCGCCGCCGTTGTCCTCGACCTTGCGCGCCAGCCACTCGACGTCGGGGGCGTCCTCGAACATGCCGAGGTTGTCGCGTAGCCACTGGATGAGCGACCCGGTGACGGCGATGGAGCCCTCGAGCGCGTAGCGGGCGTCCTGGTCGCCGATCTTGTAGCAGACGGTGGTGAGCAGCCCGTTCTTGCTCGCCACCTTCTCCGTGCCGGTGTTGAGCAGCATGAAGTTGCCGGTGCCGTAGGTGTTCTTCGCGGTGCCGACCTCGAAGCAGGCCTGGCCGAACGTCGCGGCCTGCTGGTCGCCGAGGATGCCGGCGATCGGGACGCCCGGCACCAGGCCGCGCGCGCGGCCCTGCCCGTACACCTCGGAGGACGAGCGGATCTCGGGCAGCATCGACATCGGGATGCCCATGTCGGCGGCGATGTCCTCCCGCCAGCTCAGCGTGTCGAGGTCCATGAGCATGGTGCGCGACGCGTTGGTGACGTCGGTGACGTGCACGCCGCCGTCGGGCCCGCCGGTCATGTTCCACAGCACCCACGTGTCGGTGTTGCCGAACAGCAGGTCGCCCTTCTCGGCGGCCTCGCGCGCGCCCTCGACGTTGTCGAGGATCCACTTGACCTTGGGGCCCGAGAAGTAGGTCGCCAGGGGCAGGCCGACGATCGACTTGTACTTCTCCGGCCCGGTGTCGCCGGCGAGCTCGTCGACGATCGCCTGGGTGCGGGTGTCCTGCCACACGATGGCGTTGTAGACCGGCTTGCCGGTGTTCTTGTCCCAGACGACGGCGGTCTCGCGCTGGTTGGTGATGCCGATGGCGGCGAGGTCGGTGTGCGCGAGGTTGCCGCGCGTGAGTGCGAGGCCAACGACCTCGCGGACGTTGCTCCAGATCTGCTCGGCGTTGTGCTCGACCCACCCTGCCCTGGGGAAGATCTGGTCGTGCTCGAGCTGGCCGGTGGACACGATCCGGCCGGAGTGGTCGAAGACGATGGCACGCGAGCTGGTGGTGCCCTGGTCGATGGCGAGGACGTAGTCAGCCATGGGGATTGCCCTTCACGTCGGTGTGCGGTGGGGACGGTGCCCGGCGGCGCGGGCCGCCGGGCGCCGTCGGCGGGAGGTCGGGGTCAGGCGGAGTAGGTGGCACCGAGCAGGCCGGCGAGCACGCCGCCGACCAGCGGCCCGGCGACCGGGACCCACGAGTAGGCCCAGTCGCTCGAGCCCTTGCCCTTGATCGGCAGGATGGCGTGCGCGATGCGCGGGGCGAGGTCACGGGCGGGGTTGATGGCGTACCCGGTCGGGCCACCGAGGCTCGCGCCGATGGCGACCACGACGAGGGCGACGGAGAGCGGCCCCAGGCCGGACGGCGTCATGCCGGAGACGACGACGAAGAAGACCAGCACGAACGTCGCGATGACCTCGGTGATGAAGTTCCAGGCGTACGAGCGCACCTCCGGGCCGGTGGAGAAGACGGCGAGCTTGGTGGCGCCGGGCGCCTCCAGGTCGAAGTGCTTCTTGTAGGCGAGGAAGGCGAGGACCGCGCCGATGAACGCGCCGATCATCTCGGCCGCGAAGTACATGAACATGTTCGACACGGTCGGCTCGATCGTGGCCGTGACCGCCCCGCCCGGGCCCGTGACCGAGTAGAACGGCATGTCGGCCGAGAAGAGGCCGATCGTCACGGCGGGGTTGAGGTGCGCGCCCGACTTGTACGCGGTGAAGACGCCGGCGAAGACCGCGAGGCCCCACCCGAAGTTGATCAGCAGCCAGCCGCCGTTGAAGCCCTTCGTCTTGGGCAGGATCACGTTGGCGACCACACCGGCACCCAGCAGGATCAGCGTCGCGGTGCCGAGGATCTCGGACCAGAACGCCTGCATCATCAATGAGTCCATCGTCGGTTCTCTTTCTTCTCGGGACCTCGTTGTCCTCTCCGGGACGGAGAGCCCGCGACGGGCGGAGCCCAGCGGGTGGTTCGGCCGGACCCGCGGTGGGCGGGTCCGGCCCGGGTGTGTCAGCCCCGCAAGGGCTGCATGGCGGCGACGTCGTCGGCGCGCTGCCGCGCCGCCTCCGCCGCGACGTCGTCGGGCGCGAGGCCGGCGGCATCCTCGGCGTCGGCCCGGGCGAGGTAGGCGTCGACCTCCGCCTTCCGGGTCGCGTCGTCCCAGCCCAGCAGCGGGGCGACGACGTCGGCGATCTCTGCGAGGGCCGCGCGCCCGCGGTCGGCGACCTCGTAGACGAGGCGCGTGCGGTGCAGCATCAGGTCCTCGAGGTGCAGCGCGCCCTCGTGGCTCACGCCGAAGTGGATCTCGGCGCGCAGGTAGGCGGGCGCGTGCTCGAGCGGGCGGGCCAGCGTCGGGTCCTGCTCGCACAGCTCGACCAGCTCGCCGAGCGCCGACCCGTAGCGGTGCAGCAGGTGGTCCACCATGGGCGGCTTCCACCCGAACCGCTGTGCCCACGCGCGGGCCTGGCGGCGCGCCGCCTGCAGGCCGACGGCGCCGAGCAGCGGGATGTCGTGCGTGATCGAGGGCAGGGCGGCGGCGCGCTGGCCGATCGCGAAGTCGACGGCGTCCTTGGCCATCACCCGGTAGGTCGTGAGCTTGCCGCCGGCGATGACGGTCAGCCCGGGCGCCGGGCTGGCGACGGTGTGCTCGCGCGAGACCTTGGCCGAGCTGGTGCCCTCCTTGGTGCCGGGCTGCAGCAGGGGGCGCAGCCCCGCGTAGGTGCCGATGACGTCGTCGCGCGACAGCGGGTGCGCCAGCACGGCGTTCGCGTGGTCGAGCACGTAGTCGATGTCCGCCGCCGTCGCCACGGGGTGCGTGAGCTCCTGCTCCCAGGGCGTGTCGGTGGTGCCGACGACCCAGTACCGCGACCACGGGATGACGAACAGCACCGACTTCTCGGTCTGCAGGATCAGCCCCACGGAGCCCTTGATGCGCTCGCGCGGCACGACGATGTGCACGCCCTTGGACGCGAGCACCCGCAGCCCGCCCTCGTCGCCGGCGAGCGCCTCGGTGTCCTCCGTCCACACGCCCGTGGCGTTGATGACGTGGCGGGCGCGCACGGTGATCTCGCGCCCGGTCTCGAGGTCGACGACGACGGCGCCGTTGACGGCCCCCGTCCCGCTCTTGGTCAGCGCCACGACCTGCGTGCGGGCCGCCGCGTACGCGCCGTAGCTGGCGGCGGTGCGCACGAGCGTGGTCACGAGGCGCGCGTCGTCGACCGACGCGTCCCAGTACTGCACGGCACCGATCGCCGCGTCGTGCGCCAGGTCGGGGAACTTCCGCTCCATCTGCCGGCGCGACAGGTGCCGGTGCAGGGGCATCGCCCGGCGGCCCGGCGCGAGCGAGGCGAGGGTGTCGTACAGCGCGATGCCGGTGCCGACGTAGGCCCGCTCCCACACCCGGTGCTCGAGCGGGTACAGGAACGGGACGGGCTTGACCAGGTGCGGGGCGATGGTCTTGAGGAGCAGGTCGCGCTCGGTGAGGGCTTCCTTCACCAGGTGGAAGTCGAGCATCTGCAGGTAACGCAGCCCGCCGTGCACCAGCTTGCTGCTGCGGCTGGACGTGCCCGACGCCCAGTCCTGCGCCTCGACGATCGCCGTCGACAGCCCGCGGGTGGCGGCGTCGAGCGCGATGCCCGCGCCGGTGACGCCGCCGCCGACGACGAGCACGTCCAGCTCGGCACTGGCGGTCTGGGATCCCTCGAGCGCGGCGAGGGCCTGGGCACGCGAGGTGGCCGTGAGCCGGGTGGAGGCCATCGGTGTTCCTTCCGTTCGACGTCGGTCCCAGCGGACCATCGGCGGCACGTGTGCGCAACCTGGATGCACGAACGTGCAAGATCGGCGTGCTTCGTGTGAGGGTGGGGGCGTGACGACGGACCGGGAACGCGACGTGGTGATGGCCGCGACCATGTACTACCTGCAGGACATGAAGATGGAGACGATCGCGCGCCACCTGCGCACGTCGCGCTCCACCGTCTCGCGCCTCATCAAGCACGCCCGGGACACGGGTGTCGTCGAGATCACGCTGCGTCCCGGACACTCGCGCGCCCCCGGGCTCGGGCAGGAGATCACCCAGCGGCACGGCATCGAGGCGTACGTCGTGCCGGTGTCGGACTCGGCGGGCGACGCCGAGCGGCTCGACCAGGTCGCGCTCACCACGGCGCGGCTGCTCGCCCGCTGGTTCGACTCCGACATGGTGCTCGGCATCGCCTGGGGCACCACGCTCGCCGCGATCTCCCACCACCTCCCGCACAAGCCCACGCGGGGCTCCGCCGTCGTGCAGCTCAACGGCGCCGCGAACACGCGGACCTCGGGCGTCAGCTACGCGGGCGACCTGATCGCGGGCTTCGGCGGGGCGTTCGACGCGCACGTGCACCACTTCCCCGTGCCGGCGTTCTTCGACTACGCCGAGACCCGCGAGGCCATGTGGCGGGAGCGCTCCGTGCGCCGCGTCCTCGACGTGCAGGCGCGCGCCGACATCGCCCTGTTCTCCGTCGGGGCCCTCACCGGCGGGCTGCCGTCGCACGTGTACGCCGCCGGGTACCTGGAGCCCGACGACGTCGCCGTCCTGGACGCGGAGGGCGTCGTCGGGGACGTGTGCACCGTGTTCCTGCGGGCCGACGGCACGTACCGCGACATCCCGCTCAACGCCCGCGCCACCGGGCCCGCGCCGGCCGAGCTGCGACGGATCCCGCGCCGCCTGTGCGCCGTCGCGGGCGACAACAAGGTCGCCCCGCTGCGGGCGGCGCTCGCCGCGGGCGTCGTCACCGACCTCGTCGTCGACGAGGTGACCGCCGCCCGGCTCGTGGAGGGTCGGTGATCGGTGTGTGAACGTCCGTGCAACACCGGACGTCGGCGAGACCCCCGCGCCCGGCCCCGCGCGCGACCGTAGAGTGACGGCGTGCCCGAGGTCCCGTCGTTCGCCGTCCGACCCGCCCTGCCGGCCGACATGCGCGGCGTGCGCGGCCTGGTCGAGCCGTACGCGGCGGACCGGATCCTGCTGGCCAAGGAGATGGTCGGGTACTACGAGGCCGTCCAGGAGTTCCTCGTCGCCTCCGGCCCCGACGGCGAGGTCGTGGGCTGCGGGGCGCTGCACGTCATGTGGGACGACCTGGCCGAGGTCCGCACCCTCGCGGTCGACCCCGCCTGGCGCGGGCGCCGGGTGGGGCACGCGCTGCTGGACGCGCTCGTCGAGCGGGCGCGCCTGCTCGGGCTGCGCCGGGTGTTCTGCCTGACGTTCGAGGTCGCGTTCTTCACCGCGCACGGGTTCCGGGAGATCGACGGGACGCCCGTCACCGCCGACGTCTACGCCGAGCTGCTGCGCTCCCACGACGACGGCGTCGCGGAGTTCCTCGACCTCGCGCGCGTGAAGCCGAACACGCTCGGCAACTCGCGCATGCTCCTGGAGCTCTAACCGCCTGGTGCTGTGAGCATGATTTTGGCCCACTTGCTTCGCCGCAAGTGGGCCAAAATCATGCTCACACGCCTCAGGTGGTGGGGAGGTGGAAGCGGCCGGCGTCGTCCTGCTCGACCAGGCCGTCCTCGACGAGGCTGCCGAGGCACCGCTCGACCTGCGCCGGGTCCTGTCCCGAGTCGGCGAGGAGCGCCCGCGGCACGGGCGCGTCGGCCGCCCGCAGTGCGGCCATCGCCCGACCGCGCACCTGCCGGTCGGTGCCGTGCCAGGCCTGGGTGCGACGGCGGTGCGCGTGCTCGTCGGGCGGGTGCCCCGCCGCGCGCCACGCGCACACATCGGCCACCGGGCACGCGTGGCAGCGCGGGGCGCGGGCCGTGCACACCAGGGCTCCGAGCTCCATCGACGCGGCGGCCCACCGGGCGGCGGCCGCGTCGTCGTCGGGCACCACGCGGGCCGCCTGCGCCCGCTCCGCGGCCGTGGGGGTGGGGGCGCCGAGGGCCGTCCCGCCGAGGGCGCGGGCCAGCACTCGCCGCACGTTCGTGTCGACGACGACCGACCGGCGGCCGAAGGCGAAAGCCTGCACCGCCGCCGCGGTGTACTCGCCGACGCCCGGCAGCGCGCGCAGCGCCTCCCCGTCGTCGGGGACGACGCCGTCGTGCCGGCCGGCGACGGCCCGTGCGCAGTCCTGCAGCCGCAGGGCACGCCGCGGGTAGCCGAGCCGGCCCCACGCACGGAGGACGTCGGCCGTCGGTGCGGCGGCGAGGTCGCCGGGGGTGGGCCAGCGGTCCATCCACGCGCGCCACACCGGTTCCACCCGCGCCACCGGCGTCTGCTGCAGCATCACCTCGCTGACCAGCACGCCCCAGGGCGTGCGGCCCGCTCGCCGCCACGGCAGGTCGCGCGCGGCGTCGTCGAACCAGGTCGTGGTGCGGGTGACGAGCTCGTCGCGCACGCCCTCGGGCGCGACGTCGGGGCCGCGCACGGGCCGGTGCCCGGGATCGCGGACGGTCGGAGGATCGGCGTGCGGCACGGTCACCCATTCTCGCCCACCTCCCTGGTGAGTCGTCAGAGCCGGGGCGCGGTCCGCCCCGGGCGGGCCTGACAGGTCGGGGAGGTGGGAGCGACGGCGGCGCGGCTCCCCGACCTGCGCCGAGGCGCGTCGTACGGTGGCGCCGGCACGGATCGAGACGGAGGGGTGGCCCGTGGCACCTGCGGACGACAGGCGTCGAGGCACCGGCACCTCGCGCGGGGGTGCCGCGCGCCCTGCGCGCAGCGGGGCGTCCGGGGCGGGGGGCGGGTCGTCGTCGCGCCGGACCGGCACCTCCCGGGCCGGGGCCTCAGGGTCGAAGGCGTCCCAGGCGCCCAGGTCGTCGAAGCAGGCGCCGCCCCAGCAGCCGACGTCGTCCTCTCGGTCGGCGGGTTCGCGGTCGGCGGGCTCATCGGCGGGGTCCCGGTCGGGCGAGCCCCGAAAGGGCGCGGCGTCCGGCGCCTCGCGGTCCGGCGCCGCGCGATCGGGGAACGCAGCGGGCGCCCCGCGGTCCGGCGGCCCTCGCTCGACGTCGTCGCCCTCGTCTGCGAAGTCTTCGTCCGCGAAGTCCTCGTCCACGAAGTCTTCGTCCACGCGGTCCTCGCAGCCGCGCGCGACGTCGTCGCGGTCGGCGTCCACGCGGTCCTCGCAACCTCGTCCGACGGCGACGGCCCGAGGCTCGCGCTCGGCCGGGAACCGCGGGGGTGGCCGCGCCACCGTGACCGCTCACGGGCTGGTCGCGCCCGGCACGGCGCGGCGCACGCCGCCACCGCGCGGGCGTCGCCGTCCCGCCCCGAGCCGGACGGCGACGCGGGCCCGCACCCGCCTCGTCGGGGCGCTGGCGGTCGTCGCGCTGCTGTGCGGCGTCGGCGTGCTGGGCGGCTACGGGGTGGGTCGGGCCGCCGACTCGGTCCGCGCGATGCTCCCGGGAGCCGACCCGGGCCTGCCGGCGGACAAGGCCGCGCCCCCGGACCCGATCGACCTCACGGGGCCGGCCACGGCCTGCCGGGCGGACGCCGTCGACGTCGGCCTGGCCGTGACCAGCCCGACCGTCGTGCTCGGGCTGGCGCAGGTCTTCGACGTGAGCGTCAGGAACACCGGGCGCGTGCCGTGCCTGATCGACGGCGCGGAGGCGAGCCGCAGCGTCACCGTCACGGACTCGTCGGGCAAGGAGCGGGTGTGGTCGTCGTCCGACTGCGCCGACGGCGAGACGATGCTGCTGCTGGGCCCCGAGGACGTCGCCGCCCACGACGTGCGCTGGCTGACCGAGCGCTCGGCGCCGGGCTGCGAGGGCGAGCAGGCCGCGCTCGAGCCGGGCACGTACCGGGCGACGGCCGCGCTCGCCGACGTGCCGGGGGCCGAGAGCGACCCGGTGACGTTCACCGTCGTCGCGCGGGAACCCGGCCCCGAGCCCAGCACCGCGCCGTCGGCGACCGGGGGCGGCGCGTCGGCGTCTCCGTCACCCACGGAGTCCGCGAACGGTGCGGACGCCGAGGAGAGTGCCGGTCGGGAGTCGGCGGAGTCGTCCGGGGACGGCAAGGCCGGCGCGGGCCAGAACGACGCGGCGAAGAGGGACGAGGACGCGGCGAAGGGCGACTCAGGGGACAGCAAGAAGTCACGGGACGTCGCCCCGGCGGGCGAGGACGCGTCCGACGACGCGTAGCACGACGGACCGACGGCCGAGCCCCGGGCTGTCGCTAGCATGACGCGGTGCTCGAACCGCTGCGCCCCGCCGACGTGCCGGACCTGACCGCGTTCCTGCAGGCCGCCGACCTCACGCTCGCGGGGCTCGACGCACCCTCCGTGCGCCTGTGGGTGCGTCGCGACGACTCCGGGAAGCTCGTGGCGAGCGGCGGGTTCGAGCTCAGTGCGGACGGCGAGCACGCGCTCGTGCGGAGCACGGCCGTGCGGCACGACCAGCGCGGCCGGGGAGCAGGGCTGGCGACCGCCGCGTTCGCGATCGAGCGCGCGCGGGAGTCCGGGGCGCGGCGGGCATGGCTGTTCTCCCGCCGCTCGGGGCCGTTCTGGCAGCGCCTCGGGTTCGAGGCGACGACGACGGCCGAGCTCGCGGCGGCGCTCCCTGACGCCCACCAGGTGCGGCTCTTCCAGCGCACGGGACAGCTCGGGCGGGAGGTCGCCTGGCGCCTTCCGCTGCGGGACGGTGACACTCGTCCCGACCCGGCGGGTCAGACGTAGCGCTCGAGGATGCTGGACTCCGCCAGCCGCGACAGGCCCTCGCGCACGGCACGGGCACGCTGCTCCCCGACGCCGTCGACGGCCATGAGGTCGTCCACGCTGGCGGCCAGCAGCTTCTGCAGGCCGCCGAAGTGCCCGACGAGCCGGTCGATGATCGCGGCGGGCAGGCGCGGCACCTTGGCGAGCAGCCGGTAGCCGTGCGGCGCGACCGCGGCGTCGAGCGCGACGCCGCCGCCGGGCAGCTCGAGCACGCGGCCGATCTGGCCGAGGTCGAGGAGCTGGCCGGAGTCGAGCGCGGCGAGGTCGGCGTGCACGCCGCTGAGGGAGCGGCCTGCCCGCTCGAGCTCGACGTAGTCGCGCACCACGAAGTCGCGGTCGGCGCCGATGCCGCCGATCAGCTCGTCGAGCTGGAGGGCGAGCAGCCGGCCGTCGGCGCCGAGCTCGACCACGTAGCCGTCGATCTCCTCGGAGATGCGGCGGACCATCTCGAGGCGCTGCACGACGGAGCACACGTCGCGCACCGTGACGAGATCCTCGATCTCCAGGGCCGACAGCGTGCCCGACACCTCGTCGAGCCTCGACCGGTACCGCTCGAGCGTGGCGAGCGCCTGGTTGGCGCGGCCGAGGATGGTGTCCGGATCCTCCAGCACGTGCCGCGCCGAGGCGACGTAGATCGCGACGATCCGCATCGACTGGCTCACCGAGATGACGGGCAGGCCGGTCTGCTTGGCGACGCGCTCGGCGGTGCGGTGGCGGGTGCCGGACTCGCTGGTCGGGTCGGGCAGGAGCTGGACGGCGGCGCGGCGGATGCGGGTGGCGTCGCGGTCGAGCACGACGGCGCCGTCCATCTTCGACAGCTCGCGCAGGCGGGTGGCGGAGAACTCGACGTCGAGCACGAACCCGCCGGAGCACATCGCCTCGACCGTCTGGTCGAGGCCGAGCACGATCAGCGCGCCGGTGCGGCCGCGCAGGATCCGCTCGAGACCGTCACGGAGCTCCGTCCCCGGCGCCACGGCCGCGAGCGTCTCCCGGAGCAGGGCGTCGGGGTGCGCGGAGGAGGGAGCCACGATGCGAATCCTACGTCGGTCAGCCGCGCTCGCCCCGGGGACGTCCAGGTTCGCGGTCCGGCGCGTCGGCGACGCCGGCGAGCTCGACCGCCTCGGCGAGGTGCCGGGCCTCCAGGAGCTGCATTCCCGGCGGTGCCTTGACCGCGGCCCCGGCGGGCACGACGGCGCGCACGAAGCCGAGCCGGGCGGCCTCGCCGACCCGCCGGTCGAGTCCGGTCACGGGCCGGATGTCGCCCGCGAGGCCGACCTCGCCCAGCGCCACGGTGCCGGTGGGCATGGGCTCGCCCGTCCGCGCGGACACGATCGCGAGGGCCGTTGCGAGGTCGGCGGCGGGTTCGGTGATCTTGGCGCCGCCGATCGTCGAGACGTAGACGTCCTGGTCGGCGAGCCGCAGACCCCCGTGCCGGTGCAGCACGGCGAGGATCATCGCGAGCCGCGACGACTCGAGCCCGCTGGTGGTGCGGCGCGGGTTCGCCAGCGGCGACGGCGCGACCAGGGACTGGATCTCGAGCGCCAGCGGCCGCCGGCCCTCGAGCGTGACGGTGACGCAGGTGCCGGGCACCCCGGCGCCCAGGTGGGAGAGGAAGAGCCCGCTCGGGTCGCTCAGCCCGACGATCCCCGTCTCGGACAGCTCGAAGCACCCGACCTCGTCGGTGGGCCCGAAACGGTTCTTCACCGCCCGCACCATGCGCAGCCTCGAGTGCCGGTCGCCCTCGAACTGGCACACGACGTCCACCAGGTGCTCCAGCGTGCGCGGACCGGCCACGGTGCCGTCCTTGGTGACGTGCCCGACGAGCAGCACGGGCACCTGCTTCTCCTTGGCCACGGCGATGAGCGCGGCCGCGACCTCGCGCACCTGGCTCACGCCGCCCGGGGCGCCGTCCACCTCAGCGGACGCGACCGTCTGCACCGAGTCCACGACGAGCAGGTCCGGGGAGGTGGCCTCGACGTGCCCGAGCACCGTGGCCAGGTCGGTCTCCGCCGCGAGCAGCAGGGTCGGGGCCAGCGCCCCCACCCGCTCCGCGCGCAGCCGCACCTGCCCGGCCGACTCCTCGCCCGTCACGTACAGCACGGTGCGGTCGTCGCGGCCGTCGGCGCCGCGCGCGTACGTGGACGCGACCTCCAGCAGCAGCGTGGACTTGCCGACGCCGGGCTCCCCGGCGAGCAGCACCACGGCGCCGGGGACGAGGCCGCCGCCCAGGACACGGTCGAGCTCGTCCACCCGCGTCGGGGCCGCCTGCGCGGCGGCGACGTCGATCTCCGCGATGGGGCGCGCGGGCGTGTGCGCCGGGCTCGCAGCGACCGTGCGCGGGCCGGACGACGCCGGCCCCTCGTCGGTGACCGTGCCCCAGGCCTGGCACTCGCCGCAGCGCCCCACCCACTTGGAGGTGGTCCACCCGCACTCGGTGCAGCGGTACGCCGGGCGGTTACGGGTGCGGGACGCCGTCGAGGTGCTCACGCCGACACACGCTAGGGGCCGCTACCGACAGCCGTTGCCGGCAACGGGGTGCCGGTGTGCGCCGCGCCCTCGCTCGACACACGCCGGACGGCGCCGCCGGCCGGGCGGCGCGGCCCCTAGGCTGCGGGTGCACCGACGCACGCGCACCCGCAGGAGGACATCGTGAGCCAGGCACGCACGGGCGGTAACGGCCGACCGGGGACGGGGTCGCCGCGGCCGTCGCCCGAGGTGATCCGGCGGCGCCGGATCGTGGTGGGGTCGCTGGCGGGCGCCCTGGTGCTGCTGGTCGTGCTGGTCACGGCGCTCGTGTGGCCCGGCTTCGCGCAGCCCGAGCCTCAGCCGACCGCCACGGTGACGGCCCCGCCGCCCACGCCGACGATCGAGCCGAGCGGCCGGCCCGCGGACCAGACCGCCTTCCTCATGGCACAGCCCGACACGGTGCTGCAGCTCGCGCTGCGGGGCGCGGCGCCGTACGACGCGTGGGTCGACGACGCCGGCGCGGTCGAGGCGTGGGAGCTCACCTACGCGGACGGCGACGGCGCGGACGCCGCCAAGGTGCAGGTGCTCGCCGGGCAGTGGGAGGACGACGACGCCGCGGCCGGCGCCTACGAGGCGCTGGTCAAGGCGGCCGGGGACCCCACCGACGAGGGTGAGGTCACGGTCGGGGACCAGGCAACCGGGGCGTACGTCGTGACCCCCGGGTCGGCCGCGGGCACCGCCGTCGTCACCTGGCGCAACGGCACCGCCGTCCTGCAGGCCACCGGGCCTGCGGACCTCGTGGACGACGTCTACTCCGCCTACCCCCTGTAGGGATGACGGCGACAGCCTTCGCCGGGCGTCACGCGGCTCGTCGGAACCAGTCGATCGCGAGGGCGGCGACCGCGGCTGGGGCGTCGTCGGTGATGAAGTGCGCGGCGTCGTCGACGTAGGCGAACTCAATTCGATCGGCGTACCGTTCCGGATCGCGGCAGACGCGCCCCACGAGCTCCGCGGTGAAGGGGCGGTCGCGGCGGCCGAACACGACGAGGGTCGGCACGGTGAGCCGTCGGCGGCGGTAGACCCCGCGCATCATGCGCATGGCCTCGGGCAGGACCATGCGGCGAGCGAGCGGGCGGACCGCGGCGTCGATGTCGGGCCGTCGCATCGGGGCGAGGTGCGCGCTGACGGTTGCCTCCGACATCGGAAGGGCGGCGTATCGCTCGTTGAAGTCTCCGTCCAGCACGGCACCTGGGCGGTGCCAGACGTACTTGGGCAGGTGCTGGAAGGCCGGGATGATCTTCGGGCTGAACGTGAAGAAGCCCGGCGGAACCGCGAGCTGCACCGCCGTCCTGACACGCTCGGGGTGGTCGTAGGTCAGCTGCATCGCGGTGATTGCGCCCATGTCGTGGGAGACGACGTGGGCGCGCTCGACGTGCAGGGCGTCGAGGAGGGCGAGCAGGTCTCGGAGCCGTGTCTCGCGCTCGATGCGCGGGTCGTCCGCGACGGTCCAGCCCGCCCCCCGAAGATCGGGGCAGAGGGCGCGGTAGCCGGCCTCGGCGACGACCGGGGCGACGGCGTGCCACTGCCACCAGTGCTGGGGAGCCCCGTGCAGCAGCACGACCGGTTCGCCCTCGCCGATGGCGGCGACGTGAGTACGCAGGCCGGGTGTCTCGACGACGTGATGCTCGAAGCCCGCGGCCTCCGGCAGCGGCGGTGACCAGGCTGGGGCGGGGGCGAGCATGGTGACTCCTCCGTGGTGGGTGAGGTCGAGCAGATCAGCGGGTGGGCGGCGGTGGGAAGCCGTCGACGGCGGTCGCCTGTTCGCGTACCACCTGCCACGCGCCGTCCCGGTTCTCGTAGTAGTACAGGTGCCACGTGTCGTGCTCGAGGAGCTCCACCGTCGCGACGACGACGGCGATCCGGGACTCGTACCAGAGCACGGCGGCGGTGCCGTGGACCCGCACCTCGATGTCCGAGATCGGCTTCCACACGAGGAAGTCCAGCTCCCCGGACTCCACGGCCGTGAGGAACTGGTCTCGTCCCATCGGCCCTCCAGGTGGTGGAACTACCTCGAAGTCGTCCGCATGCAACGGAGCGGCCCGGGCGACGTCGCCGGCGACCAGATGCTCGAGGCGCTCGAGCTCGATCTCACGCAGCTCCCTGGCCGCCGAGCCGTCGCGGGTCGAGTGCTCCCCGGCCGGGGCGGGCGGGAGGACCGGTCCCGGGGAGGTCGGCGTGGGCCCCGGGGACGGTGACGGCGCGGGGCCCGGCGTCGGCGCGGCGCTCCATCCGGTACAACCGCTCAGTGCGACCGCGGCGAGCACGACACCCACGGGCGCCCGGCCCCGACGGTGCCGGGGTGGCGCAACCCGGGCGCCCGGGGCGGTCGGAGTGTTCATGCACCGAGGGTCGCGCGATCCTGCCCCGGGGCCCCGAGTAGCGCGCTACTCGAATCGGGCTCGCTACCCTGAGACCGTGGAGCGGTCGTGGCCGCTCACGGGGCGGGACGACGAGCTGCGCAGGGTCGCGGCGGCGATCCGGCCCGGTGCGGCGGGAATCGTGGTGGCGGGTCGAGCCGGGGTGGGCAAGACCCGGCTCGCCCACGAGGCGGCGAGCCTCGCCGAGGGCCGGGGCGTCACGGTGGCCTGGGCGCACGGCAGCGCGGCGGCCAGACCCCTGCCCCTCGGTGCGTTCGCCGGCCTGCTCGACGTTCCGGCGGGTGACGCCGCCGAGACCATCGGCAGGGCGCTGGACCAGCTCGCCCGCATGCGCCCCCTGGTCCTGGCCGTGGACGATGCGCACCTGATCGACGAGCATTCCGCGATCGTGCTGCACCGCGCCGTGGAACGACGGCTGGCACCGGCGTTGGTCACGCTGCGGTCGGGGGAGCCGGCGCCCGGCACGGTGACGGCGTTGTGGAAGGACGAGCACCTCCCACGCCTGGACCTGGCGCCCTTGGACGTCGTCGAGACCACCGGCCTGGTCGCCCGGGTGCTGGGCGGTCCGGTCGACTCGGAGTCCGCACGTCGGCTGTGGGTCCTCACGGAGGGCAGCCCTCTGTACCTGCGGCACCTGCTGGCCGGCGAGGTCTCCGCGGGCCGGTTCGCGGCGTCGTCCGGGATCTGGCGCTGGACCAGCGAACCGGAGATCTCCCCGGGGCTGGCCGACCTCCTGGAGCAGGAGATCGGCGGGCTCCCGCCGAAGGTGCAGGACGTCGTGGACGTGGTCGCCCTCGCCGAGCCGGTGGCGGTCCCGACCCTGTCCGCGCTGACCTCGCCCGACGACGTGGAGGAGGCGGAGGGCCGTGGTCTGGTGCGTACCGATGGTCTGGTCGCCCGGCTGGCCCACCCTCTGTACGGCGAGGTCCGCCGCGCCGCGATGGGCACGCTGCGCGCACGCCGGCTCCGCGGCCGGGTGGCGCTGACCCTGGCCGAGGAGCCCGACCCGATACCTCGGGCCGTGCTCACCCTCGACTCCGACCTGCCCCCCGATCCCCAGATGTTCCTGCGGGCCGCGGAGGCCGCGACCCGGCTGTACGACCTCCCGCTGGCCGAGCGGCTCGCCCGGGCCGCCGCGGCCACCGCCGTCCCCGTCGCTCGGCTGGTGCACGCGGCGACCCTCTCCTGGCTCAGCCGCGGCGAGGAGGCCGAGGCGATCCTCGCGGACCTCGCCGGGAGCGCGCCGGACCCCGGGACGCGCGCCCAGGCGCAGCTGTACCGCACGGGAAACCTGCTCTTCACCATGTCCCGGCCCGAGGAGGCCCGCCAGGCACTGGCCGAGGCCGATGCCACCGGTGCGGCCCCGTTCCACGTCGCCGCGATGTCCCTCGCCCTGGCAGTCGCTGCGGGCGACCTGACTCCCGCGCTCACCCGCGGTCCACGGCTGCTGCACGACGAGCTGCCCGACGATCTGGCCCGCATCCTGGTCGCCTCGGCGGTGTCTGCCGCAGCTGCCGTCACCGGAGAGCGCGCGCTGCTGGACGACGCCGCGGACGTCGGAGGTCTCACCGCGGACCGGGTGCCCACCGTCATTCCCGGGTTCGGGCTTGCGGACTACCAGGTGCTCGGCGGGCGGCTCGCCGGGACTCCCGATCGCGCCGACGTCCTCGCCGGAAGGATCCGGGCCGCCTCCGCCGACCTCCCGGGCCCGGCCCGGCTGATGGGGCTCGTCGTCGCCGGCCATGCCGCTCTTGCCGGTGGTCGGGTCCGCGACGCGCTGATCCTCCTTCGCGAGGCGTGGGCCGGGCTGTCGGGCTCCGGGCACGAGTTCCGGTTCCGCTGCCGCACTCTGCTGGCGATGGCCCTCGCGCAGGCGGGCCAGGCGACACAGGCTGCTCCCCACGTGTCCGGCGTCGGCGCCGAGCGCCATCCTGCCTATCGCATCTTCGAGCCCGACGACCTGCTGGCGCGGGCATGGGGAGCGGCCGCCGAGGGATCGAGGACCGAGTCCCTGGGTCATGCCGTCGCCGCGGCCCACGTCGCCCGGGAGTGTCACGCTCCCGCCTTCGAGGTGCTCGCGTGGCAGACTGCGGTCCAGCTCGGCGACGAGTCGGCGGCACTGCCCCGCCTCGAAGAACTCGCCTCCCTCAGCCCCCGGGCCGTCGTGGCTCTCGCCCACGCACGGGCATGGACGGCCGACGACGGCGCGATGCTGTGCGAGACCGCCGAGGCATGGACCCGGCTCGGTGATCTCGTCGCCGCCGGCGACGCGGCGGCACAGGCGGCCGACGTGCTCCGTCGTCAGGGGCGACAGGGCTCGGCCCTCTCTGCCGCAGCCCTCGCCGAGAGGCTGGCCGTCCGGTCGGGCGCCCGGACGCCCGCTTACGCGATCGCCGTCCGACCGCTGCCCCTGACCGTCCGCGAGCGCGAGATCGTCGAGCTGGCCGCCCGGGGCCTGTCCAACAAGGTCATCGCGGAAAGGCTGACCGTGTCGGTGCGGACCGTGGAGGGACACCTCTACCGGGCCGGCCACAAGCTCGGCGTCTCCGAGCGCACCGCCCTGCCGGCCGTGCTGGGGATCGAGTAGTCCGTTACCCGCAACCGGGGCGCCGCGCGGGCCGAGGCTGGTCGCACCATCCAGGCCCAAGGAGGAGCCATGATTACTATCCACGTCCCGCCGGGAGAAGGCCGGCACCACCGGATGATCGACGGCGACCACATCGCGAAGGCGGTGGTCCGGGACGACGCCGGGGCCTTCGAGGTCTTCGAGGTGATCGCGCCCGCAGGCCCGATGGCACCCCCGCATGTCTCGCCCTGGACCGGTGTGATGTTCCTGCTCGAGGGCCAGGTCACGGCGCTGGTCGACGGCACGTCGTACGACGTGGAGCCCGGCGGGCTGGTCGTCTTCCCGGCCGGGACGCCGAGCACCTTCGCGGTCGTCGGGGAGTCCGCCCGGTTCCTGGCGATCACGTCCGGCGACGGCGCCGGCCGGTTCTTCGCCGACTTCGCCAGCACCGTGCCGGTCGGCCGGCGGAGGAGTCGACGGCCGCGATCCTCGAGGTGACCCAGCGGCACGGCGTCTCGCTCCCGGACGCGGACCCGGACCGGCAGTCGCTGTGACACTCCGCGGTCCTGGTTTCCGCGGGAGGTCCAGAGGGTCGGCGGCCCTTCCCGGGGACGTACCGTGGTCCCCGTGAGCGAGCAGACGGAGCAGCAGATCAGCGGCGTGAGGATGGCTTTCCTCGGCACGGGGAACATGGGCGAGGCGGTGCTGGCCGGGGCGCTGGCGGCCGGCGTCGCGCCGCAGGACGTCGTGGCGACGACGCGGCGTGAGGAGCGCGCGGAGCACCTCGCCGAGCGCTTCGGGGTGCGCACGACGTCGGACAACGTCGAGGCCGTGGCGGGCGCGCACGTCGTCGTGGTCGGCGTGAAGCCCAAGGACGTGGGCGCGATGCTCGACCGGGTCGCGGGCGCGCTGGAGCCCGGCGCCGTCGTCGTGAGCGTGGCCGCGGGCCTGCCGCTGTCGTTCTTCGAGCAGCGCCTGCCCGCCGGGACGCCGGTGGTGCGGGCGATGCCGAACACGCCCGCGCTGGTGGGCGCGGGCGTCACCGCCGTCGTCGGCGGCAGAGCGGCCCGCGAGGACGACGTCGCGCTGGTGGAGCGGGTCCTGTCCGGCTCCGGGCACGTCTTCCGCGTCGCGGAGAAGGACATGGACGCCTTCGGCGCTCTCGCCGGCTCCGGCCCGGCGTACGTCTTCTACGTCGTCGACGCGATGGCGGAGGCCGGCGTGCTGCTCGGCCTCACGCGCGACGTCGCCCGCCGCCTCGCCGTCGAGACCGTGCTCGGCTCGGCCAGGCTGCTCGACGAGACGGGCGAGCACCCCGTGCTGCTGCGCGAGAAGGTCTCCTCGCCCGGCGGCACCACCGTCGCCGCGCTGCGCAAGCTCGACGACGGCGGCGTCCGGGCGGCGTTCCTCGACGCCCTCGAGGCCGCTCGCGACCGCTCCCGCGAGCTGGCGGCCGAGCACGCCTGAGCTTCGTCGGTCGAGCTTGTCGAGACCACGTCCCGGGTTTCGACAGGCTCAACCGGCGTGGCAGGGGTCACCGCGTGATCGCGAGCACCTCGCCGGCGGGGCTCTCCAGCCGGAACGGCCCGCGCCCGGCCCGCTCGGCGGGCACGACCACGCGGTCGCCGTGCAGCATCCGCCGCCGGCCGTCCAGGTCGCCGAGGACGGTCCCGTCTGCGGCGAGGGCGACCAGGTCGTCGCCGAGCCGCACCAGCGCGGGCGCGTCGGGCGTGGGCAGGCGCGTGATCGCCGCCCGGCCCGCCCGGAGCCCGTCGAGGATGCCCTCGGGGCTGTTCTCCTCGGCGGCGACCCACGTGACGGGCGTCCCCGGCAGGTAGCCGTGCCGCGGGTGGTGGTAGTCGCTGCCGCCCAGCAGGGTCACGTCGTCGCGCCAGCGGGACAGCAGCGTCCAGGGCGCCGTCGCCGTCTGGTCGCGGAACCAGGTGACGTGCCACAGCTCGAGCGCGTCGGGCAGGGCGGCCAGCGGGTGCTGCCACGCCCACTCCTCCTGCAGCGGGTGGTTGACGCTCAGGACCCCGCCGCGCTCCGCGACGGTCTCGACCCAGCGGTCGGGGTGCTCGCGGAAGTCCACCCAGCCGATGTCGCCGAACGCGTTCGCGTGCCCGCGCGCCGTCGTGACCTCCTGGCCGGGCAGCAGCGTGATGCCGTGCGTGGCGCCGACCCCCGCCAGCAGCGGGTGGTGGGAGACGGTGTTGTGCTCGGTGACCGCGAGGAAGTCCAGGCCGTTGCCCACCGCGAGCGCCGCCAGCTCCCCGAGGGACTGCTCGCCGTCGGAGTGGTTCGAGTGGGCGTGGAAGTCGCCGGCGAACCAGGTGAGGCCGTCCAGCGCGGGCAGGCGGCGCGCGCTGGCGCGCGGCGCCTCGGGCCGCGGGGTGCCCGGCGGCTCGGGCGGCACGCCGGGCGACGCCGTCAGCTCGACGGTGACCCGCACCTCGACCGGCTCCACCGGCAGCCGGTACAGCCCGAGCTGGACCCGCCACTCGCCGGGCTCGAGCTCGCCCGGGACGTACCCCGGGGTGGCGGCGTCGCGCCCGACGACGAAGGTGGTCCGGGCCCCACCGGACCACCCGCGCCACCCGGCGGGCCCCTCGAGCCCGAGGTCGACGACGGCGGCCTCGCGGTCGTACTCCACCGTCACCTCGACGCCGGGCTCGCCGTCCACCTCGAACGCGACGGTGCGCAGGTCGTCCGCGAGGAGGTCCTCCAGCCCGAGACGCAGCGTCCGCACGAGGCGCGTCACGACGACCACCCGCTCGTGAGCACCACGCCGGACCGGTCCAGCGCGGCGTGCCACGTCGGGTCGCGCAGCAGCCGCGCCTCCCAGGCACGGACGACGTCGGCGACGCCCGGGGCGTCGGGGGTCGAGGGGTGCAGGAACAGCTCGCTCACTCCTTCGGGCAGGTCGTCCAGGCGGGCGACGAGGTCGGCGCGCAGCGACTCGTAGCTCCCGAGGTCGGCCGCCGTGCGCCGGTTGGTCCAGACGGTCGCGGGCAGGGCGACGCCGAGCGCGTCGGCGAGCGCCACCGCGCGGGCGTGCACCTCGGCCAGCGGCGCCGGGGGCGGCCCGCCCAGGTAGGGCGCGGGATCGCGGGGGAGCCGGAACGCCAGGCCGTGCCGCGCGCACCACGCGATCCCCTCGGCGAGGAACGACCGGCCGTGCAGCCCGTAGAGGGTGCCGGCGTGCGAGTCGGCGACGACCGGACGCAACCCCTGGTCGCGCACCCAGGCGAGCTGGGCGTCGAGCTCGGCCTCGACGTCGGCGGTCTCGGCCCGGGCGCCCACGACGTGGGGGTCGTCGGGCAGCGCGCCGTCGGGCCCGGCGAGGCTCGCGCCGCCGGACAGCGGGTGCCACGGGGGCAGGCCGCGCTCGCCGTTGAGCGTGACGTGCAGGTGCGGCACGAGACCGGCCTCGCGCGCCCGGCGCGCGGCGTCGGCCGACCCCGGGGCGGCGGGGATGAGGGTGGTGGCGGTGACGTGCCCGGCCGCGGCCAGGTCGAGGACGACGCCGGTCGAGGCGGTGTCGCGGCCCAGGTCGTCGGCCGTGATGACCAGGCCCCTCACCGCGCGGGCTCCTGGTCCGCCGGATCCGGCCCGGCACCGTCCGACCCGCCGCCCGCCGCGTCGCCGTCCGACCCGTCACCGCCGGCGGCGACGGCGTGGTCGGCCGGCGGAGCGGGCACGGACACGAACCGGGACGCGACGGCGCCGATCGTCGTGAGCACGAACGGGTACACGCACAGGTACATGCGGAACGCGAGGCCAGGGTCGTCGCCCGGGTCGGCGCCGGAGTTGTAGCCGAAGAACACCCCGAGCGACGTCAGCGCGAGGCCGATCAGGACGCCGTTGAGCCGCCCGAAGAACCCGAACGCGGACAGGAAGAGCCCTTCCCTGTGCTCGCCGTGCGTAGCGGCGTCGGAGTCGAGCACGCGGGCCACGATCAGGTCGTTGGTGGCGAGCATGCCCGACCACCCGATGCCCACGACGGCGCCCGCGATCATGGCGGTCACCAGGCTGTTCGCGAAGAAGAGCCCGGCGAAGCTCACCGCGAGCACGGCGTAGGCGACGCGCCACGTCCACAGGGCGCCGCGGCGGGCGACCACGCGCGTCCACACCGCGAGCCCGGCGGCCGAGACGAGGATGACGACGGCCTGCAGGTACAGCGCGTTCTCCACCCGCAGTCCGAGGGAGTACCGCACGTACAGCTGCACGCCCGACAGCACCAGGCCCATGGCGATGGCGTAGCAGGCGCCGACCAGCCCGACCTTCCAGAACAGCGGGTTGCGCAGGATGGCGAGGATCCCGGACCACAGGGCCGGCCGCTCGTGGGTCGCGTACCGCGGGTTCTCCCGGATCCCGAGGGTCATGAAGAGGATGACCGCGCAGGCGAGGACGCCGTACAGCGCGGCCGTGGTCCGGAACCCGTCCGTGGTCTGCTCGGTGCCGAAGACGCTGGTGGTCAGTAACGGCGTCACGGCGAGCGAGAGCACGAGCGCGACGAGCTGGAACCCCTGCCGCAGCCCGTTCGCCACCGCGCGCTTCTTCTCCACGGGGAAGAGCTCGGGCAGCAGCGCCCCGTAGTTCGCGTTGAGCATGGAGTCGAACGCCTCGCACAGGATGGCGAAGACGGCGAACCACAGCACGAGCCCCACGCCGTCGAGGCCCGACGGGACCGAGAACAGGGCGATCATGCTCGCCGCGAGCAGGGGGCCGGCGACGACGAGCCACGGGCGGCGCCGGCCGAACCGGGTGCGGGTGCGGTCCGACAGGTAGCCGAGCACCGGGTTGTCGATCGCGTCGATCACCGCGTAGACGGTCATGACGATCCCGTAGGCGCGCACGTCCAGCCCGAGGATGTCGACGTAGTAGAGGATCACGGACCCTCGGACCAGGTTGATCGGGATCGAGGTGCCGAGCATGCCGATCGCGTACCGCCAGGGCGGGGTGCGCGCCGCAGTCGTCACGTCGCTCGTGTCGCTCACCTGCTGCTCACCATCGCCTCCGCGCCGCCCCGGCCTGGCGACCGGTGTGTGCCAGGCCACACAGTAGAGCACCGCGGTGACACGTTCGGCCGCCCCGCGGGGCGGGACGCTGGCACGATGGCGAGGTGCCCCGAGTGCCTGCCCCCGCGACCCGCCGCGGCCGTCGTCCCGCCGGTCACGACACCCGTGCGACGGTGCTCGACGCCGCCCGCGCCGAGTTCCTCGAGCGCGGCTACGAGGCGGCGTCGGTGCGCGCCGTCGCGCGCCGGGCCGGCGTCGACCCGGGCACCGTGCGGCACTGGTTCGGCGACAAGACGCACCTGTTCACCGCCACCCTCGGGCTGGCCGACGTCGACCCGGCCGCCGTCGTGCGGGCTGCCACCGACGGCCCGGTCGCCGGGCTGGGGGAGCGGCTCGTGCGGGCCGTCGTGACCGTCTGGGACACGGACTACGGGGACACGGTCCGGCTCGTGATCCCCGCGGTCATGTCCGACCCGGGGCTGCGCGCCCTGCTGCCGCAGTTCCTCGGCGCGGAGCTGCTCGGCCCGATCGTGCGGCGGCTCGAGGTGTCCAACGCGCGCCTGCGCACGTCGCTGGTCGCGTCCCAGATGGCCGGCGTCCTCATGACCCGCTACCTGGTGCCGATCGAGCCGCTGGCCTCGCAGCCGCCGGAGCGCGTCGCCGCGCTCGTCGGGCCGACGCTGCAGCGCTACCTCACCGATCCCCTCCCGGCCGTTGCGCACGGGCCCGCGGAGGAGCAGAATTCATCGCATGGTGAATAACGACGTCGCCGTGCGGGCGCGGGGGCTGCGCGTCGTGCGCGGCGGGCGCACGATCATCGACGGCCTCGACGTGGCCGTCCCCGCGGGCCAGGTGGTGGGCCTCCTCGGGCCGTCGGGCTCCGGCAAGACGACCCTGCTGCGCGCCGTCGTCGGAGTCCAGGCGCACGTCACCGGCGAGGTCACGGTGCTCGGCGAGCCCGCCGGGTCGCCCGGGCTGCGGCGCCGCGTCGGCTACGTGACCCAGGCGGCATCGGTGTACACGGACCTCACGGTGGTGCAGAACCTCGGCTACTTCGCGCGCCTGTCCGGCCTGCCGGGTCGCGGCGCCGACGCCGCCGTCCGGCGCGCTGTCGCCGCCGTCGACCTCGGCGGCCACGAGAAGCAGCGCGTCGGCACGCTGTCGGGCGGCGAGCGGTCGCGCGTGTCGCTGGCCGCCGCGCTCGTCGCCGACCCTGAGCTGCTGGTCCTCGACGAACCGACCGTCGGCCTCGACCCGGTGCTGCGGCGCGACCTGTGGGCGATGTTCCGCCGCCTCGCCGCCGAGGGTCGCACGCTGCTGGTCTCGAGCCACGTCATGGACGAGGCCACGCAGTGCGACCGGCTGCTCCTGCTGCGCGACGGCGAGCTGGTGGCCGACACCACGCCGGCGGACCTCCTGGAGACCACGGGCGCGCCCGACGCCGAGCGCGCGTTCCTCGCGCTCATCGACCGCGCCGAGGGCGCCGGCCGCGCCGCCCAGGGGGAGGGGACCCGATGACGCTCACCACGACCACCGCGAGCCGGGTGATCGCCCAGCTCCGGTTCGACCGCCGCACCGTGGCGCTGATCCTCGTGCTGCCGTGCCTGCTGCTCGGGCTCATCGCGTGGATGTTCGACGGCACCCCCGTGCTGGACCAGTTCGGCCCCATGCTCGTGGGGCTGTTCCCGCTCATCGTGATGTTCCTGGTCACGAGCGTGGCCACCCTGCGCGAGCGGCAGTCGGGCACGCTCGAGCGGCTGATGACGACGCCGCTGCGCAAGGGCGACTTCGTGGCCGGCTACGCGCTGGCCTTCGCGGCGCTGGCGCTGCTGCAGGCGCTCGTCGTGGTCGGCTTCGCGCTCGCGGTCGGCATGGACGTGCTCGGGCCGCTGTGGCTCGTCGTCGTGGTGGCGATGCTCGACGCCGTGCTGGGCTGCTGCCTCGGGCTCGCGGCCTCCGCGCTCGCCCGCAGCGAGTTCCAGGCGGTGCAGATGATGCCGGCGATCATCTTCCCGCAGCTCATCACCTGCGGCCTGATCATGCCGCGCGACGAGATGCCCCAGGTGCTCGAGTGGCTCTCGCGGGTCTTCCCCCTCACGTACGCCGTCGAGGCGATGCAGCGGCTCGCCGCCGGCGGCGAGTGGGCCGACGTCGCCGGGGACGTCGGCGTCATCGCGCTGTTCATCGTCGGCGCCGTGGCGCTGGGCATCACGACGCTGCGACGTCGCACCGCCTGAGCGCCCGCCGGTCGAGCCCGTCGAGACCCGGAGACGGTCTCGACAGGCTTGACCGAAGGTGCTCGCTCAGCCGGCGAAGCGTGGGTCGTTGCCGGCGCGGGTGTCGACCGCCAGGTGCAGCTCGCGCGCGACGTCTCCCCACGACACGTACGAGAACCCGGTCGCGTCGCCTCGGCCGGCCTCGACGTCGTCGCCGGTCTCCGGCTCGTCGTGCGTGACGAGCAGGCCCTCGTCGTAGGTGCCCACGGGCCGGTTGGTCACCGCCAGGCCGTCGGAGCCGTTCACGTCGTCGACGCCGTCGCCCGCGACGCGGAACGACCCGAGGAACCGGTTGCGGCCGGTCGTCGAGTAGACCGCGTACCGGTCGTCGCCCTGGCTCGAGACGATGACGTACCCCGTGCGTCCCGGGCCGTGCCAGACGTCCACGCCCTCCGCGTCGGCGGTGAGCAGGTCGCCGCCGAACGGGTTCGACGCGACGGCGTCCTCCTGGGACGCGCCGCCGGCCGGCGCGCACTCCTCGGTCTCGGGGTCGTACACGTCGTGCACGCCGAAGTCGGTGACCCTGTCGATCAGGCGCGGGGTGCCCGACCCGAGCGGCAGGGGTACGCGCCACACGCCCACGTCCTCCTGCGCGGCGTACAGCACGCCCGTGCGCTGGTCCACCGACAGCCCCTCGAGCTGCGGCCCGACCCCGGGCTCCTCGCACGGGGTCCAGGTGCTGCCGCCGGGCAGGGCGAACGACGCGGGCAGGTCCAGGTGCCGGGCGCCGGCGTAGCCGATCGTGGCGTCGCCGCCCGGCACGAGCCGGACCGTCGCGACCCGCGTCGTGCCCTCCTGCGTCACCACCGCGTACGCCGGCCCGCGGTCCGGCTGGTACACCGCCAGGCCGTACGCCGTGTGCTCCGAGGTGACGCCCTCACGGTCGGGCTGGAACAGGAACGGCAGCCCGGGTGCCGTGATCTCGGTGAGCGGCGTGTCCGCCTCCGCGCCGTCCGGGTCGACGGCGAAGAACCGCAGCTGGTCGTTGTAGCGGTCCGAGACGACGGCGACGTCGACCGTCTCGCCGCCGACCTCCAGGCCGTAGGCGATGTCGACGTTGTTGAACCGCCCGTCCACGCCGTCCGCGCGGGGCGCCGGGGTGGCGGCGACCGACTGCAGCTCGTGCGCGCGCATGTCGTACACCCGCAGGCCGCCCTCCTTGGCGGTGACGACGACGATCGACTCGTCCGCGTCATCCGGGTGCACCCAGATCGCCGGGTCGTCGCCGGACGCGCTGCCGCCCTCCGCGTCGTCGTACAGCGGCGGCGTCTCGACGTCGGTGGTGACCGTGGCGACGCCGTCGCGCGAGCCGTGGCCGTGGCCGCCCTGGCCGCCCTGGCCCCAGGCGGCCGACGCCGGGACGAGCGCGAGGGTCGGCAGCAGCAGGAGCGCCGGCAGCGCGGAACGTGGGGCAGGTCGTCGTGATCGCATGGACGCCGATCCTGGCCGCGCCCGGGGACGACCCGGCGTCGGCCCGGAGGCGCGACGATGGCCGGAGGGTGAACGTCAGGGTCGTGCCGAGAACCGCTCCAGCAGCTCGGCGTGGCCGGAGCAGACCAGCAGGTCGTTGGAGCTCACCCGCGTCTCCGGCGTCGCGTACGCGAACTCCACGCCCGGCGACTTCACGCCGATGACCGTCACGCCGTACTTCTTGCGGATGTCCGACTGCGCGAGCGTGAAGCCCTGCATCTCCTTCGGCGGCCGCATCTTGACGATCGTGAACCCGTCCTCGACCTCGATGTAGTCGAGCATCTTGCCGCTCACGAGGTGCGCCACGCGCGACCCGGCGTCCGACTCCGGGAAGACGACGTGGTGCGCGCCGATGCGGGTGAGGATGCGGCCGTGCTCGGCCGAGATCGCCTTGGCCCAGATCTGCGGCGTGCCCATGTCCACGAGGTTGCCCGTGATCAGCACGGACGCCTCCAGCTCGGTGCCCACGCCGACCACGGCGACGCCGAAGTCCCGCGCGCCGAGCTGTTCCAGCGCCTCCGGGTTGGACGCGTCGGCCTCGACGAGCGGCAGCCGGCCGGACCACTGCGCCACCAGCCGCTCGTCCCGCTCGACGGCGAGCACGTCCTGGCCCAGCCGGTCGAGCGTCGACGCGATCGCCGAGCCGAACCGGCCCAGCCCGACGACGAGCACACCGGCGTCCCGCTCGCGGACCTTCTTCTCGGGCACGATGCTCCTCTCTGGTGGTCGGGCCTGTCGAAACGCAGGAGTGGTCTCGACGGGCTCGACCGACGAACGCTGTTGCGCCTCACCCGACGATCGGACGTTCCTCGGGGAAGCGTACGATGCGCCGCCGGTCGCGCAGCGCCAGCGAGCCCATGACCGAGATGACGCCCACGCGGCCGACGAACATCAGGCCGCTCAGCCAGTACTTGGCGGGGTCGGGCAGGTCGGGCGTGATCCCGGTGGACAGGCCGACCGTGGCGAACGCCGAGATCACCTCGTACAGCACCTCCGCCATGCTGAACGGCGTCAGCCGCAGCAGCGCGAGGCACGACACGAGCACCGCGGTCGCGCCCATGAACACGACCGCGATCGCCAGCCGGATCGTGTCCCGGGGAATCCGCCGACCGAACGCGTCGGTGTCCTTGTCGCCGCGCGCCTCGGAGAGGATCGCGAGGAGCATGACGGCGAGCGTCGTGACCTTGATGCCGCCCGCCGTCGACGCGGACCCGCCGCCGACGAACATCAGCGCGTCGGTGACCAGCCACGTCTCCTGGTGCATCTCGTGCACGTCGACGGTGCTGAACCCGCCGGACCGCGGCATCACCGACGCGAAGATCGACGACAGCACCCGGGTCGCGCCGTCCTGCGCGCCGAGGGTGGCGGGGTTCGACCACTCCAGCGCGCCGATGAACAGCGCCCCGCCGACGAGCAGCCCGAGGCTGGTGGTCACCGTCAGCTTGGTGTGCAGCGAGAGGCTCCGGATCCAGTGATGGCGACGACGGCGGTGCGTCATGATGTTGAGGATCACCGGGAAGCCCAGCGAGCCGACGAACACCCCGACGGCGATGGGCATCAGCACGAGCCAGTCCGACGCGAACGGCATCAGGCCGTGCTCGGTGGGCACGAAGCCGGCGTTGTTGAACGACGAGATGCCGTAGAACACCGCGTGCCAGGCCGCGAGCCCCGCCGGGTCGCCCAGCGCGAGGAACCGCGGGAACAACAGCAGCGCGATCGCCACCTCGATCGACGTCGCCGTGATGATGATCGTGCGCAGCAGGGCGCCGACCTCGCCAAGCCGCTCGGTCTTGGTCTCCGACGCGGTGAGCAGCTTCTGCGTCAGCCCGAGCCGGCGCGACACCGCCAGGCCCAGCAGGGACGCGAGGGTCATGACCCCGAGCCCGCCGATCTTGATGCCGAGCAGGATGACGACGCGCCCGTACTCGGACCAGTAGGTCGCGGTGTCGTGGACGACGAGGCCCGTGACGCAGACGGCCGACGTCGCGGTGAACAGCGCGTCCACGATCGACGCGCTCCGGCCGGACGCCGTCGCCCACGGCGGGAGGAGCAGCAGCGTGAACAGGGTGATGACGGCCGCGAAGACCGTCATCGCCAGGCGGGCCGGGTACTCGCGCGCGGCCCGGTCCACCCAGCCGCGCAGCGCGAGCATGCGGCCGCCCCACGTCGTCGCCACGCGCCCCCCTCTCGACCTCGTCGATCGACCGTCCTTCGCCCGCGACGCGGCCCGTCTCGGCGACGGACCGCGCGGCCCCAGCCTGCCACGCCGTGGGCTACGGTGACGGGATGCGCGTCGCCCGGCTGCTGTGGAGCCCCGAGCTCCTGCGCTACGACTTCGGCCCCGGGCACCCGATGGCCCCCGCCCGGCTCGACCTCACGATGCGGCTGGTCCGCGAGCTCGGGCTGCTCGAGGCGCCCACCCTGGAGGTGGGCGACGTCGTCCCCGCCCCCGACGCCGTCGTGCAGACCGTGCACGACGCCGAGTACGTCGCCGCCGTGCGGCGCGCGGCTGCCACCGGACAGCCCGACCCCGCGCGCGGCCTCGGCACCGAGGACGACCCGGTGTTCGCCACCATGCACGAGGCCGGTGCCCGGCTGGTCGCGGCGTCGGTGGACGCCGCCGAGTCGGTGTGGTCCGGTCGGGTCGCGCACGGGGTGAACGTCGCCGGCGGGATGCACCACGCCCACCGCGGCGCGGCGTCGGGCTTCTGCATCTACAACGACGCCGCCGCGGCCGTGCAGCGGCTCCTGGACCTCGGCGCCGAGCGGGTGGCGTACGTCGACCTGGACGCCCACCACGGCGACGGGGTCGAGGCGATCTTCTGGGACGACCCGCGGGTGCTCACCGTCTCCCTGCACCAGGACGGGCACACCCTGTTCCCCGGCACCGGGAACCCCGGCGACACGGGCGGGACGGCGGCCCAGGGCACGGCCGTGAACGTCGCGCTGCCGCCGCGCACCGACGGCTCGCGCTGGCTGCGTGCGTTCGACGCCGTCGTGCCGGCCGTGGTGCGCGAGTTCCGCCCGCAGGCGATCGTCTCGCAGCACGGCTGCGACGCGCACGGCAACGACCCGCTCACCGACCTGGACGTGAGCGTCGACGCGCAGCGCACCGCCGCCCGCTGGGTGCACGACCTGGCTCACGAGGTCGCCGTCGGCCGCTGGGTCGCCCTCGGGGGCGGCGGGTACGCGGTGGTCGACGTCGTGCCGCTGGTGTGGGCGAGCCTCGTCGCGGAGGCGGCGCACGTCCCGCTGCCGCCTGGGCTCGAGCTGCCGGAGTCGTGGCGGCGGGAGGTCGAGGAGCTGTCCGGCCTCGACCCCGCGGAACGGCTCGGCGGGAGAGAGGTCGCGTGGCGCCCGTGGTCCGACGGCTACGACCCGTCCGACGACGTCGACCGCGCGATCCTCGCCACCCGTCGGCACGTCTTCCCCACCTGGGGCCTGGACCCCTACCGCGACTAGCTGCTCGCCTTGTGCGGCCCGGCCGGGAGGTGCCGCCGGGAGTTCGCCACCACGACGACGACGGAGACGGCGCCGAGCACGAGCAGGACGCCGAACAGCGCGGCCGTGCTGAACGGCGGAGTGACCGCCGCCATCAGCGCGGGCAGCAGGAACCCCGCGTACGCGACGGCGTAGAACACGCCGGTCAGGCCGGCCAGCTCGCGCGGGCCGGCGATGCGCTGCACCTCCAGCAGGCCGGACGAGAGCCCGACGCCGATGCCCGCGCCCGCGACCGCGGCGGCGGCGACGCCCCACCACAGGGAGCCGGCGGTGACGGCGGCGCCGACCGCCGCCACGGCGAGGGTGAGGACGACGACGGCCACCATGAGCCCCCGCGCGCTGTCGACGGCGTCGAGCCGCTTGGCGGCGGGCTGGACCACGGCGGCGACGCCCAGCGCGACCACGGTCAGGAGCGTGGCGTAGGCGACGCCCAGGTCGCCCGTCTGCTCTCGCAGCAGCACGGGCGCGTACCCGTAGGAGAGCGCCGCGGCGGCGAAGATCCAGGGCGCGACGACCAGCACCACCCGGGTGAACCGTCGGTGCCCCGCGGCCGGGAAGCGCAGCCGGGCGCGGAGCGGTCCGGGCACGCCCCCGCCCGTGCTCGTCTCCTGGACGCGCCGCACGAGGACGACGAACGGCGCGGTCACCACCAGGTGCACCAGGTACGGCAGCACCTCCGGCCACGGGCCCCACTGCGCCAGCGACCCGGCGACGAGCGCTCCCACCCCGGACCCGAGCGTGAAGGCCAGCGACGCCCGGCGCGCCCCGGAGCCGGCATCGGCGGACCGGTCGAACGGCACCTGGGACAGCTCCTTCAACCAGCTCGTGCCCACCGCCATCGCGGTGCCCACCGTGACTCCCGACAGCAACCGCCCGAGGAAGATCGGCACCGGGCCGAGCGCGCCGACGCCGCCGAGGGCGAGGACGGCGCTCGCGGCCATGGCGAGCAGGGTGCCGGCGAACATCACGGGCCGCCGGCCGTGTCGGTCGGACAGCGCGCCCGCCACCAGCAACGCCGGCGCGAGCCCCAGCACGTAGACCCCGAGGAACGCGTTGACGGTCGCGTCGCCGTAGCCGCGCACGTCCTCGTACATCAGCAGCATGGGGCTGAACTGGTTGCCGGCCCAGGAGCACACGAAGAGGGCGCCGAAGACGCCCTTCCAGCCGGCCGCGGAGGCCGGCATCACAGGATCCCGCGGTGGCGGCGCACATGCTCGCCCACGAGGCGGCAGAACTCCTCGACGTCGCCGCGCTCGGCGGCGGCGAGCATCGCCTCGTGGTCCCCCAGCGACGCCGCGACCTCCTGCGGCCCGACGTGCAGCAGCTGGCTGCGCAGGCGCTGCTGCCGGTCGCGCAGCAGGTCGTGGAACTGCAGGGCGGCCTGGTTGCGGGAGGCCCGCACGAGGATCGTGTGGAACGCGCCGTCCGCCGCCGCGAACGCGTCGACGTCGCCGGAGACCGCCGCCTCGCGCTGTACGCGCAGGTTCTCCCGCATGGCGTCGATCACGTCCGCGGGCGGGGCGCCGTGCGCCAGGGCGCGTCGCGCGGTGGAGGTCTCGATCGCCTCGCGCATCTCCAGCACGTCCCGGGCCTCGTCGGGAGCCATGGGCACGACGGCAGCGCCCCGGCGGGAGGCCACGACGAGGAGGCGCTCGGCGTCCAGGCGGAGGAAGGCCTCGTGCACCGGGGTGCGGCTGATGCCCAGCTCGGCGGCCACCACGCCCTCCGACAGGAGCTCTCCGCCCGGGATCTCGCCGGAGAGGATCTTGGCCTTGGTGTGCTGGTAGGCGCGGTCGGCGGCGCCGGGCGGAGTCGTCATCGCTCCGGACCGTAGGTTGCATGCAAGGTTGAGTGCAACTCGTTCCCGGGCGGTTCGGCGCGGTCGGGGAGCGTCCCCGTCGGGCCCGCGTTCGGGGCCACGGGATGCATCGGGTACGCTGAGGGACGGACTTTTCCGTGTTGGTCGGCTGCACCTGGTCACAGGGCTCGAGGGACCAACCGTGCTCCACCATCCGACCAGCATTGTGAGGACCTCATGGGCTCCGTCATCAAGAAGCGCCGCAAGCGCATGGCGAAGAAGAAGCACCGCAAGCTGCTTCGCAAGACGCGTCACCAGCGCCGCAACAAGAAGTGACGCCGCGCCCGCTCACTGAGCGGGCCGCACGCATCGAGCCCGGACCCTCTCCCGAGGGTGCCGGGCTCGTCGCGTTCCACCGGCGGTCGAGCTTGTCGAGACCTGGTTTCGACAGGCTCAACCAGCGACAGGCTCAGCGGCCGCGCAGCCGCCGGCTGATGGTGCGCAGCACGAGCCCGGCCACCCACGCGGCGCCCGCCCAGGACGCCGTCTTCATGCCCCGGCCGGCCACCCGCTGGCTGCGGCCGCGGAACTCCCGGATCGGCCAGCCGACGTCCTTGGCGTGCCGGCGCAGCCTGGCGTCGGGGTTGATCGGGCAGGGGTGCCCGACCGAGCGCATCATCGGCAGGTCGTTGAGGGAGTCGCCGTACGCGTACGACGCGGACAGGTCGATGCCCTCGCGCTCGGCCAGCTCGCGCACCGCGGCTCCCTTGGACTCGCCGTGCATGAGGTCGCCGACCAGCCGCCCGGTGTAGAAGCCGCCCGAGTGCTCCGCGATCGTGCCGAGGCAGCCGGTGGCGCCGAGCCTGCGGGCGATGAGCCCGCCGACCTCCACCGGCGTCGCCGTGACCAGCCAGACCTGGTCGCCCGCGGCGAGGTGCTCGTCGAGCAGGCGCTTGGTGCCCGGGAAGATCCGCAGCTCCAGGACGGTGTCGTAGACCTCCTCGCCGACGGCGGTGATCTCGGCCACCGAGCGCCCCGCGATGAGCGAGAGCGCCTTGCTGCGCACGGACTCGATCTGGGAGCGCGACTCGCCGAACGCGAGGTACTTCGCCTGGATGAGCGCGAACCGCACCAGGTCGCCGGTGCCGAAGAACCGCCGCTGGTAGAGGGCCCGGGCGAGGTGGAACGCGCTGGCGCCGCGGATGATCGTGTTGTCCACGTCGAAGAACGCTGCGGCCCGGACCGGCGGTCGAGGAGACTCGGCGGGCGACGGCATGCGGTCCACTGTATCGGCGCAGATACGCTGTGCTCGTGAGCAGGCCGCCAGGATCCGTCGACGCACCTCGTGTCGTCCTGTACACCCGGCCCGGATGCCATCTGTGCGACGACGCGCGGGCGGTCGTGGTCGAGGTGTGCGAGGCGGCGGGGGAGGCGTGGCGCGAGGTCGACATCGAGGTCGGCGACGCGGCGCGCGGTGGGTCGGACGGCGCGTCGGGCGGCGCGGCAGCCTCCGGGACGGACCTGGTGGCGAAGTACGGGGACTACGTGCCCGTCGTCGAGGTCGACGGCGTGCAGCAGGGCTTCTGGCGGGTGGACGGCGCGCGGCTCGCGCGGCGGCTGGCCGCCTAGCCCGGGGAGGGAATCGGACGTGATCGAGCTCGGTGAGGCGACGGTGCCGGCCGCGACGGTGGCGCGGCTGCCCTACTACCTGCGCGCCCTGCGCGACCTGGCGGACGCGGGGGTGACGACGACGTCCTCCTCGGAGCTGGCGGAGCGTTCCGGCGTCGGGTCGGCACAGCTGCGCAAGGACCTGTCGTACCTGGGGTCCTTCGGCACCCGCGGGGTCGGCTACGACGTGCAGTCGCTCGCGTCGTACATCGCCGCGGCGCTGGGGCTGGGGTCGGAGCACAAGCTCGCGATCGTCGGCATCGGCAACCTCGGCCACGCGCTGGCGAACTACTCCGGGTATGCGGCGCGCGGCTTCCAGGTGGCGGCGCTGCTCGACGCCGACCCGCAGGTCGTGGGGCGCACCGCGGCCGGCATCGTCGTCGAGCACGTGGACGCGTTGGAGCAGGTGCTCGCGCGGTGCGGCATCTCGATGGTGGTGCTCGCCACCCCGGGGCCGGTCGCGCAGGGCCTCGCGGAGCGGGTCGTCGCGTGCGGGGTGCGCGAGATCCTGTCGTTCGCGCCGGTGGCGCTGCAGCTGCCCGACGACGTCGTCGTGCGCTCCGTCGACGTGGCCGGCGAGCTGCAGATCCTCGCGTTCCACGCCGCCGCGCGCGCGGCCACGGACGGCTCGCCGGCCTCGCCGAGATAGGCAAGACGCTGTCGGTCGAGCCCGTCGAGACCAGGGGAGGGTCTCGACGGGCTCGACCGACGAGGGCGGTCCAGGGTCAGGCCTGCTTGATCGCCGAGACGTCGAGGGCGATCTTGACCTTGTCGCCCACCAGGACGCCGCCGGTCTCGAGGGCGGCGTTCCAGGTCAGGCCGTAGTCCTTGCGGGAGATCTCCAGCTCGGTCTCGAAGCCGGCGCGGGCGTTGCCGAACGGGTCGGTCGCGGTGCCGGCGAACTCGGTGGGGAGCTCGATGTCGTTCGTCACGCCGTTGATCGTGAGGGCGCCGTGGATGGTGTAGTCGTCCCCGTCGAACGAGATGCCCTTGGAGGCGAACGACCAGACCGGCTTCTCCTCGGCGTGCCAGAAGTCCGCGCTCTTGAGGTGCCCGTCGCGGTTCTCGTCACCGGTGCTCACGGACGCCGCGTCGAGCTCGGCGGTCACCGAGGACGACTCGAGGTCGTCGCCGACGACGATCGTGCCGGCGGTGATGGCGATCGTGCCGCGGACCTTCGCGATGCCCGCGTGGCGGACGGAGAAGGAGGCGGTGGAGTGCGCGGCGTCGATGGCGTAGGTACCGGCGGTGAGGCCTGCGGGAAGCGCGGTCATGGGTTCTCCTCGGTGTGGGGCGAGCGGGCTGGCGCGACCAAGATAGTTGAGCCCTCAACTATCGCGGTCGTGAGGCGTCAACACCCGGGTCTCGTAACCTATTCCCGTGGGTGCGGTCACGAGTGTGCGGGACGACGACGGGGGCTCGATGGATCACGACGCGGTGCGTTGGCTTGACGAGGACCAGCAGTGGGCGTGGCGCCGTTTCCTCGAGGGCACGTCGCGCTTCTTCGAGGCGCTCGGGGACGCGCACGACGAGGGCCTGCCCGTGACGCTCGGCGAGTACCACCTGCTGGTGCAGCTCTCCGAGGCGCCTGAACGCGCGCTGCGCATGTCGGCCCTGGCCGACTTCCTCGCCCTCTCGCGCAGCCGGCTCACGCACACCGTGGACCGGATGGAGAAGCGGGGACTCGTCACGCGGGAGCCGGTGCCCGGCGACCGCCGCGGCGTGCGCTGCGTGATGACCGACGCCGGGTACGACGCGCTCGTCGCCGCGGCGCCCGGGCATGTCACCGCCGTCCGGCGCCTGCTCGTCGACGTGCTCGACGCCGACGAGATGACCACCCTGGGCCGTGCGATGTCCAAGGTCGCGCACGCGGCGAAGGGCGCCGAGTAGCCCGCTGTCGTCCGCCCGCCGGGCCGGCCTGCCGCGCCGCGTGAACCTCGTCACCCCGGGGCCGGAGGCCCGCTGAGCGGGACCTGGGCGCTCCGGCCGTCTGGGACACTGGGAGCCATGGCCACCACCACCGTCCATCTCCTGCGGCACGGCGAGGTCCACAACCCGGACAGGGTGCTCTACGGGCGCATCCCCGGGTACCGGCTGTCCGAGCGCGGCCAGGCGATGGCCCGCCGGGTCGCCGAGCACCTGTCGACCGCGGGCCGCGACGTCGTCGGCGTCGTCGCCTCGCCGCTGCAGCGTGCCCAGGAGACCGCGGCCCCCGTCGCCGGGGCGTTCGGCCTGGAGCTGGCCACGGACGACCGGCTGGTCGAGGCCGGCAACCACTTCGAGGGCACCACGATCGGGTCGAACCCCGGCCAGCTCGCCCACCCCCGGTACTGGCGGTACCTGTGGAACCCGGTCCGGCCGTCCTGGGGCGAGGCCTACGCCGACCAGGTGACCCGGATGCGCGCCGCCGTCGACGACGCCCGCCGCGCGTACGCGGGTCACGAGGTCGTGCTGGTCAGCCACCAGCTCCCCGTCTGGATGGCACGCCGCTCCTTCGAGGGCCGGTCGCTGGCGCACGACCCGCGCCGCCGCGAGTGCGCGCTGGCGTCGCTCACCTCGCTGCGCTTCGACGACGACCGGTTCGTCGGCCTGCACTACACCGAGCCGGCCGCGGCGCTGCTCGCCGGCGCCGACCCCGTCCCGGGGGCATGATGCGCGTCGCCCGCCCCGCCGTCCCCCGTGGGGCTCCCGTTCGTCGTGCCGCCGCCACCGCGCTCGCCGCCGTCGTGACCGCGGGGCTGCTCGCGGCGTGCGGCGCCGAGGACTCCGGCGCGGACGTCGTCGGCCAGGGCTTCGTCTCGGGCGACGGGTCCGTCAAGCAGTGGGACGCGTCCGACCGCGAGGACCCGGTGACCGTCGAGGGCACCACCTTCGAGGGCGACGACGTGAGCAGCGCCGACTGGCTCGGCGACGTCGTCGTCGTCAACACCTGGTACGCCGGCTGCGCGCCGTGCCGCGCCGAGGCGCCGGACCTCGTGGACCTGGCGAACCAGCGCGAGGCCGACGGCGTGCGGGTGCTCGGCATCAACACCGAGGACGAGGCCGGCGCCGCCGAGGCGTTCCAGCGCACCTTCGAGGTGCCGTACCCCTCGATCGAGGACCGCAGCGGCGAGGTCGTGGCCAAGCTGTCGGGCGTCGTGCCGCTGCAGGCGGTGCCCTCCACCGTCGTGCTGGACGGCGAGGGTCGCGTCGCGGCGCGCGTCATCGGCCAGGCCGACGGCTCCACGTTGGAGGCGATCGTCGACGAGCTCCTCGCCGAGGATGACGGAGCTGCAGCGGAGGGTGAGGGCCGAGGAACGAGGCACTCGCCCGCAGCGGAGGCGCAGGCATCCTCGGCAATCGGCGCCGAGGGCGGCGGCGACGGCGGCGCGGAGGACGCCTGATGGGTGAGGCCTTCGCGACCACGGCGTTCAGCGGCTCGATGCTGCTGGCGCTGCCGGTCGCGCTGATCGCCGGGCTGGTGTCGTTCGCGTCGCCGTGCGTGCTGCCGCTGGTGCCGGGATACGTCGGCTACGTGAGCGGCATGGCGGCCGCGTCCACCGGGCCCGCGTCCGGGACGGGCGGCGCGCCGCGCGTGGCGCCCGGCCGCCGGCGGGTCGTCGTCGGGGTGGGCCTGTTCGTGCTCGGCTTCACGGCGGTGTTCGTCGCCCTGATGGCGGCGGCCGGCGCGCTGGGGTCCTACCTCGTGCGGTGGGAGGACGTCATCATGCGCGTCCTCGGCGTCGTCGTCATCCTCATGGGCCTCGGTTTCCTCGGCGCCGTGCCGTTCCTGCAGCGCGAGCGCCGGCTGCACCTCAGCCCCCGGGCAGGGATGTGGGGCGCGCCGCTGCTCGGCGTCGTGTTCGGGCTGGGCTGGACGCCGTGCATCGGCCCCACCCTCGCGGCCGTCCAGACGCTCGCGCTCGACGAGGCCTCGGCCGCGCGCGGCCTGGTGCTGGGCGTCGCGTACTGCGTGGGGCTGGGCGTGCCCTTCCTGCTCGTCGCCCTCGGCCTGCAGTCCTCGCAGCGGATGCTGGGCTTCCTGCGCCGGCACCGCCTGGCGATCCAGCGCCTCGGCGGCGGGCTGCTCGTGCTGGTCGGCCTCGCGCTGGTCACGGGCCTGTGGTCCGCGTGGACCAGCCAGCTGCAGGGCTGGATCGGCGGATTCGGGACGGTGGTGTGATGAGCGAGAAGACGACCTACCGCCCCGAGGGCATCCACGACGCCTTCACCGAGGGCGGCACGGGTGCGGACGCGGCGTCGCCCGGCGGCCCGTCGTCCGGCCGCCCGACCCTGCCGACGCTGGGCTGGCGCGGCATGCTGCGGTGGACCTGGCGCCAGCTCACCAGCATGCGCGTCGCGCTCATGCTGCTCATGCTGCTGGCCGTCGCGGCGGTGCCCGGCTCGGTGCTGCCGCAGCGCGGGCAGGACCCTGCCGCCGTGCTGGAGTACCTGGGCGACCACCCGACGACGGGCGAGTGGCTGGACCGGTTCGGGTTCTTCGACGTCTACAGCTCGGCGTGGTTCTCGGCGATCTACCTGCTGCTGTTCGTCTCGCTCGTGGGCTGCATCGTGCCGCGCACCCTGGTGCACGCGCGCAACCTGCGCGGGCGCCCGCCGAGGACGCCGGCCCGGTTCGACCGCTTCCCCGCGACGGCGTCGGCGACGACCGCCGCGAGCCCGGGCGCCGTCGTCGACGCCGCCGCGACCCTCCTGCGCGGCCCGCTGCGCCGGCTGCCCACGTTCCGCGTCGACGTCGGCGCCGAGGAGCCCCGCCGCGGTCGCCCGGCCACCCGCACCGTGGCCGCCGAGCGCGGCTACCTGCGCGAGACGGGCAACCTGCTGTTCCACCTCGCCCTGCTCGGGCTCCTCGTCTCCGTGGCGCTCGGGCAGCTGCTGCACTACCGCGGGCAGGCGATCGTCACCGAGGGCCGGGGCTTCGCGAACGCCGTCGTCGACTACGACACGTTCGAGTCCGGCGCGTGGTTCTCGCCGTCGTCGCTCGTGCCCTTCTCGATGACCCTCGACGAGTTCGACTCGGAGTTCGCCTCCGACACGGTCGCGTTCGCCCAGGCCCGGGACTTCACCGCGCACGTCACCGTGACCGAGCCCGAGGGCGACCAGCATGCCGAGACCATCAAGGTCAACCACCCGCTGAACGTCGACGGCTCCAAGATCTACCTGCAGGGCAACGGGTTCGCGCCGGAGATCACGGTCGAGGACGGCGAGGGGCAGGTCGCGTTCTCGGGCCGGGTGCCGTTCCTGCCCGAGGACCAGATGTACACGTCCCGGGGCGTCGTCAAGGTGCCCGACGTCTCGCCGGGGCAGGAGCAGATCGGCCTCGTCGGGTACTTCCTGCCGACGGCGGTCGTCGCCGAGGACGGGTCCGCGCGGTCCGTCTTCCCGCAGCCGAACAACCCGCTCCTGGTGCTCGAGGTGTACCGCGGCGACCTCGGCCTCGACGAGGGCGTGCCGCAGAACGTCTACCGTCTCGACACCGCGAGCCTCACGCCGTCGGTCGAGGAGGACGGGTCGACGGCCAAGATCCTGGTGCGACCCGGCGAGACCGTCGAGCTGCCGGACGGCCTCGGGTCGGTCACCCTGGCCGAGGACGTGCCGCGCTACGTCGCGCTCGACCTGCGGCACGACCCGTCGCTGGCGTTCGTGCTGACCTTCTCGCTGCTGGCCCTCGCCGGGCTCGCCGTCTCGCTCTTCACCCCGCGCCGGCGGGTCTGGGTGCGAGCATGGGTGCAGGCCGACGACGACGGCGTGACGACCACCCGCGTCGAGCTCGCGGGGCTCGCCCGCGGCGACGACGCCGGGCTGCAGCGCGAGGTCGACAAGGTGCTCGCAGCCATCCCCGAACGCTCCACCACCACGGAGGACTGACCATGCAGATCGCCGAGCTGAGCGTGCTGCTCGTCTGGGCTGCCGCGACCGCGCTGACCATCGCGCTCGTCGCGTTCGCGGTGGACCTGGGCCGCCGCACCGAGGAGCGCACCGTCGCCCGGGCCGACGCGCAGAGGCCGGTCGCCGTCGGCGCCGGCGCTCCCGGCGGCGCGGCCGCGGAGGGCGCGGGGGCGGCGTCGTCCGCGGA